>NZ_JACTAG010000014.1 GCF_014763045.1 Sulfitobacter aestuariivivens | reverse complement strand
AACACGTCGCTGACGAACCCTGACTTTGACGATGTTCTGACGCAGACGGGCAATACCGTTGCGCTGACGTCTGGCCCGACACTGAGCGGGGACGGCGGCACGGCAGGTGTGCTGGATGTGGACGAGGTCTGGACCTACACGGCGACGTTCAATGTGACGCAGCCTGTGGTCGACAACGGCAACAACGTGGTGAACACCGCAAGCATCGCCTTTGATGAGGCGGCCGTGCAGGAAGCCGAGGCGATCACGACGATCGAGACGGAGTCCAGCTTCACGATTGCCAAGACGGTTGATATCGACGCGATCTCCGCGACGGATACGATCCCGCAGCTTCTGACCTATACGGTCACCGTCACGAACACGGGGAACACGTCGCTGACGAACCCTGACTTTGACGATGTTCTGACGCAGACGGGCAATACCGTTGCGCTGACGTCTGGCCCGACACTGAGCGGGGACGGCGGCACGGCAGGTGTGCTGGATGTGGACGAGGTCTGGACCTACACGGCGACGTTCAATGTGACGCAGCCTGTGGTCGACAACGGCAACAACGTGGTGAACACCGCAAGCATCGCCTTTGA
>NZ_JACTAG010000013.1 GCF_014763045.1 Sulfitobacter aestuariivivens | reverse complement strand
CGGTGAATTGGATCGCGCTGATGAGGTGTTTGAGCAGACCGGAACTGTGTTGCCCGAGGGACGGATGGAACGCACGCTGCGAAAGCTGGAACATCTGCAAAAGGAAGCGGCGCGCTACCGTTCGATCGAGAAACGCATGGATGAAACCGGCGAAACGCAGGTGTCGCTGAGCGATCCTGACGCGCGATCCATGGCGACAACACCCCGCATGCCGCGCGTCGTGGGGTGCAACGTGCAGACAGCGGTGGAGGCTGAGAACCATCTGATCGTCGCCCATGAAGTCACCATGCATGGCTATGACAGAGATGCCCTGTCGATGATGGCGATCGCTGCACGCGATGCGATGGCCCTGGATCAGATCGCGGCCATCGCGGACAAGGGATATTACAAGAGCGAGGAAATCCTCGCCTGCGAAGAGGCCAGTATCTCCGTCGTCGTTCCCAAACCTCAGACCTCGAACGCAGGTGCACGCGGGCAGTTCGACAAAGCTGACTTCGCCTATGACGCAGAAGCCGACGTCTATGTCTGCCCTGCTGGGCAGCGCTTGATTTACAGGTTCACTGGACAGCAGGACAACAAGGCGATCCGGACCTACTGGTCCAGCCATTGCGAAGGTTGCGTGCTCAAGGACAAATGCACCAACAGCAAGGAGCGGCGCATTCGCAGATGGGAACACGAAGACGTTCTGGAACGCGTTCAGCAGCGCCTAGA
>NZ_JACTAG010000012.1 GCF_014763045.1 Sulfitobacter aestuariivivens | reverse complement strand
GATCGAACGGTAGCGCGCCGCTTCCTTTTGCAGATGTTCCAGCTTTCGCAGCGTGCGTTCCATCCGTCCCTCGGGCAACACAGTTCCGGTCTGCTCAAACACCTCATCAGCGCGATCCAATTCACCGCGATAACGCTCTACGGCCTTGTCAATCTCGCCCAGCTTCTGGCGCAGCTTGCCACGCGTGTAGTTCCTGGCCTTGGAGTTCACCGCCTTGAACCGGCTGCCATCAATGGCAACCAGATTACCGTCCAAGAGATTGATATCGCGGCAGAGCGCGACGAACTGCTGGCAGACCTTGCGGATCGCGGGGCCATTGTCCTTTCGGAAGTCGGCAATCGTCTTGAAGTCAGGCTTCAACCGGCCCGTCAGCCAGATCAGGTCCAGATTGCGGCCGCATTCACGTTCCAGCCTCCGCGATGACTGGATTTGATTGAGGTAGCCATACAGGTAAATCCGCAGCATCACCCCGGTATGGTAGCCGGGCCGACCCGTCGAAGCTGGCGAGGATTGGAACCCCAGTCCGGCCAAATCGAGCATGTCGATGAACGCATCAACTGCCCGCACAGGACTGTCTTCGCCCACGTAATCGTCCAGATATTCCCGCAGCAACATCGCCTGATATCGATCCACACCCTCGATAAACTGCCCCATGGAACGCCTCCGCAGCGAATCCAGAAATCATACCATCTCTATGGCAACAACGGCAGTTTCCACACAGACTC
>NZ_JACTAG010000011.1 GCF_014763045.1 Sulfitobacter aestuariivivens | reverse complement strand
GGGGACTGTTGCATTATCTCTGCTGGTGCACGGTAGCGCAGCAAGGCACCATGGTCACGTAGCATTTCCGAACAGCCCGCGGATGAATTCGATCTCGCCTTTGACGCCTGGTGTCTTGTGATGGATGTGCCCGCGTTTGATGGTCCGGATTGTCTCGATGCCGCTGAGAGTCGCCTTGGCCGATCGCAAGGATTGAAAGCTCTGCCGGTATCCGAGTAGCCGTTCCATGGCCGCGTGATCGCTCTCGATCAGATTGTTGCGCCATTTTTTGTCGACGTGTCGGATACTGTCAAAATGCGGGTCATAACGGCGGTTGATCTCGCGGATGACGCGCCGATAGGCGTGCGCTTTATCCGTGCAGATGGTCACAGGCCGATGCAGGCGTACACGTTCAATCGCCTTGTTCAGAAAGGCTTTGGCCGCCTTCGCATCCCGGCGCGCGGTGAGGCGAAAATCGATCATCTGACCATTTGCGTCGACCGCCCGCCAGAGATAACGCCATTTGCCGCCCACACGGATGTAAGTTTCGTCCACGTGCCAATCGACGCTGGCGCGGCGCAGATGCTTTTCGGTGCGCTTGGTCAATTCGGGGCCGAACTTCTGAACCCAGCGATAAATGGTCGACCGATTAAAGGTGACATCGCGCTCTGCCAGGAGATCGACCACATCCTGATAGGATAATGGGTAACGCAGGTACCAACGCACAGCACACAAGATGATCTCACGCGGAAAGCGATGATGCTTGAACGGGGATTTACGCGGCATGTCCAACCTCAAAAGCGCGAAAGTGGCCAAGCCAACCGATTAATGCAACAGTCCC
>NZ_JACTAG010000010.1 GCF_014763045.1 Sulfitobacter aestuariivivens | reverse complement strand
TGAGGTGCCCCTAGATTTGTAGACGCTTTGCTTGGTAATTTTGGGACCAAGGAGAGACGGATATGAACAAGGGAATACGGTTTACGGATGAGTTTAAGCAGGACGCTGTAGCGCAGGTTGTTGAGCGTGGATATGCGGTCAGCGAAGTGGCTGAGCGGCTGGGGATTAGCACCAAGTCGCTGTACACTTGGAAGGCACAATTTGCGAAGTCACCTCGTGTGCGATCAGAGGTTGCGGAACAGGCTGCTGAGATTAAGCGGTTGAAGCGCGAGTTGGCCCGCGTGACAGAGGAACGTACAATCTTAAAAAAGGCGACCGCGTACTTCGCGCGCGAGTCTCAGTGAAGTACGCGTTCATCGAGGCTCACCGTGCCGAGTTTTCGGTGCGATCGATGTGCCGTGTGCTGGCTGTACATTTCAGCGGCTTCTACGCATGGGTTAAAGAACCGTTAAGCCAGCGTGCGCTTGAAGATGCGCGTCAGACAGAACTGATCCATCAGGCTTGGACCGACAGCGGCAAGGTCTATGGATATCGTAAGCTGACTGATGACTTGCGCGATGCGGGCGAGACCTGTTCTGAGAACCGAGTTGCGCGTTTGGCCAGCTTGGCGGGCATAGCAGCACAGATCGGCTACAAACGCCGCCCTGGTCGTTATGGCGGCAAGCCTGCTGTTGTTGCGGACAACACATTGGATCGGCAGTTTGATGTCGATTTACCTGATCGGGTTTGGGTGACCGACATTACTTACATCAGAACCCATGAAGGCTGGTCGTATCTCGCAGTGGTCATCGATCTATTCTCACGGCGTGTCGTTGGCTGGTCCCCTCTCGGCAGATTGCTTTGCAATCGCCTGCCG
>NZ_JACTAG010000001.1 GCF_014763045.1 Sulfitobacter aestuariivivens | reverse complement strand
TATTCCCGCAGCAACATCGCCTGATATCGATCCACACCCTCGATAAACTGCCCCATGGAACGCCTCCGCAGCGAATCCAGAAATCATACCATCTCTATGGCAACAACGGCAGTTTCCACACAGACTCCGGACGAAATTGATTGGGTGGATGGCTCCTGCTCCAACCGGCGTCGCGATGCGCCATAGTGCAGGTGTCAAAGTCTGCTTATGAGAGGAGCCACCCCATGCAAGTTACCACAATCGGCGTTGATCTGGCTAAGAACGGTTTCCAAGTTCATGGGATCACAGCCACCGAAGAAGTAGTATTCAATCGCCCGCTGCGACGCGCGCAATTTCTATCGTTTTTTGCGAAGTTGGAGCCCTGCTTGATCGGCATGGAATCCTGCAGCAGTGCGCATCATTGGGCTCGTGAACTGACGGTTCTAGGTCACGAGGTTCGGCTGATCCCCCCGATGTACGTGAAGCCATACGTCAAACGCGGCAAGTCAGACGCAATTGATGCTGAGGCTATCTGCGAAGCCGTGACCCGTCCGACCATGCGCTTTGTCGCGATCAAGACCGTCGAGCAGCAATCCCTGCTGTCGCTACATCGGGCGCGTGATCTTCTGGTGCGCCAGAGAACGCAACTCATCAACAACCTGCGTGGTCTGGTTGCCGAGTTTGGCATCTTTATCCCACGTGGCCTCGTCCGCGTGATTGGGTTTGCCGAAGGCATTACAGTTGGCGAAGTTCTCGATCTGCCTGAGATTGCCAATGAAGTGATCCACAATCTGTGCGAGCAGCTCATGGCCCTGCACAAACGGGTCCGCTCGTACGAAGATCGTGTAAAACAAGTCGCCAGAGAGGATGCGCGTGTTCGTCTTCTTCGCACGATCCCCGGTGTTGGCGCGGTGACGGCCTCTGCGATCATCGCAAGTATCGGTGATGGGCATCAGTTCCGCAATGGTCGGGAGTTCGCTGCCTGACTGGGCCTGACGCCGGCGAATAAGTCCAGCGGCGGCAAGGAGAAGCTGGGACGGATCACCAAGATGGGCGACCAGTATTTACGATTGTTTCTCGTCGTCGGCATGACATCACTGGTCAGACAAACACGGTCGCACCCCGAACGCGCCAGCAAGTGGTTGACCGGATTATTGGAACGCAAAGCCGCCCGCGTCGCAACTGTCGCGATGGCCAACAAGACCGCCCGGATCGTCTGGGCAGTGCTCACCCGCAACGAACCCTACATCCCACGTGCTGCCGTCTGAGACGAAAGGAACAATGAACTAGCAAGACCCGCGAGATGATGGTGCATAAGTCTGCCGCCAAAACCAGGACAACCCGCCGAATGGCGCGGGCATAACAGCCCGTAAAGCTGATAGGAACTTGGTTGGCGGAACCCATCAGGGCCAGCGGTCAGAACCGCGCAAACAGGCCTGACACATGACTGCTTCTGACAAATGCACTAATCGGATCAAAAATGTCTTGCTATGCAGGAGCCATCCACAAAAGCCGTTCGAGCCCTTGAAACGAACAGCACTTCTTCCTAAGCCGACGCCGGTGTGCCTGACAGGGAATCGACCTGCATAATAGGCATGATTGCCGAGCGTTATTGCACCTTGAAGCCTTACGCGCGCCCTTTCACCTCTTCCCAGACATCGTCAAGGGCAGCCTTCAGAATGGCCGTGGCCTCGCTGATTTCGTCTTGCGAAATGATCAGCGGCGGCATGAAACTGATCCGGTCCGGTGGGATGGATCTTAGGTACAGCCCGCGTGCATGGGCGCGATCCTGAACCATCGTGCCGACCTTCAACTTGGGGTCCCAGAGGGCGCGGCGGGCCTTGTCCTGAACAATCTGGATCCCACAAAAGAGACCGATACCGCGCACGTCTCCAACCAGTGGGTGATCCAGCAGCGCTTCACATCCTGCAAGAAACGGCTTGGAGACACGCTGCACGTGACCCACAAGGTCGATATCGTCATAAATCGACAAAGCCTCAAGCGCGACAGCTGCGCCAACCGGGTGGCCTGCATACGTAAACCCGTGGCCCAAGACACCGGCTGCGTCAGAGTTCTTCATCAGATCGTCATACAAATCCTGCCGGAACATAACGGCGGACATTGGAAAAAACGCAGCCGTCAGCGCTTTGGCACATGTCGTGCTGTCCGGCATCAAATCAAACGCCTGTGCGCCCCAATAGTGACCCGTGCGGCCAAATCCGGTGACCGTCTCATCCACGTGAAAGTGGATGTCATACTTGCGGATGACAGCCTGCATCGCGTCCCAGTACCCCTGCGGCGGGCGAATGGCGCCGCCGCCTGATTGCATGGGTTCCGCAAAAAAGGCCGCTATCGTGTCCGGCCCTGCATCGAGCACAGCATTTTCAAACTCAGTTGCCATGCGTTCAGAAAATTCTTCCTCGCTCTCACCATCCGCTGCATTGAGATAGTAATTCGGGGTCGACAGCTTCAGGAAATCATCCATCGGCAGGCCAAAATTGGCATGCATATGTGGCTGGCCTGAAAGCGCCACGGCGGCGACCGTGTTTCCATAGTAGCCACGCCACCGCGAAATCATGCGACGGCGCTGGGGTTGGCCACGCGCGATATTGCGCGCCCAGATGAACTTGATCATCGTGTCGTTTGCTTCAGAGCCCGAGCATTGAAACATGGCCTTTTCGAACGGCACGGCGGCCTTTGAGGTCAGCGTGTGGGCCAGTTCGGCGACTTTGGGGTGTGAGCGGCCATAAAATGTCGGGGCAAAAGGCAGCTCTTGCATTTGTCTCATCGCAGCCTCGGCCAGGCGGTCATTATGGTAGCCAAGCGAAACGCATCCCAGACCGGAAAAGCCGTCAATGATGCTCTGACCCTCATCCGTTACGAACCTCACCCCACGACCGTTGATAACCATCGCAGTCGGGCCGTTGTCTTGATGGCCGCGCAAATTCGTCTGCCCGTGGACGTGGTTCAGCCGATCAAATGTGCGGGGTGAATTCGTAGACAAATGTTTGTTCATGGGGTGACCTCAGTATTTTCTATACCAGCTTCCAACACTGTTTACTGAGACTCAATATTGTATATTGATGGTTTTAGTGAATTTCATTCATGCAAGCTGACTCATGCAAGAACCCCGTCTCGACATCAGACACCTACAGATGATCCGCTCGCTTGGGCGGACCGGACGCGTCGTGGATGCAGCCGACAGCCTCGGGTTAACGCCCTCAGCCCTGTCGCACCGTATCAAAGAAGCGGAGCGGCGCCTGGGCGTGCCTCTGTTCGAACGCACCCACAAACGACTGCGCATGACGGCCGCAGCCGAGTATCTCGCTAATTTTAGCGAGAAATTCCTCGAAGAGTTGTTCCTGATCGAAGACGAAGTCCGGCGCATGAATTCCGGTATCGACCATGTGGTGCGCATTGCCGTTGAAAACTACAGCGCCTTTCACTGGTTTCCTGGCTTCCTGGAGAGCTTTCGCACCCAGACCGAGCGGATTGACATCCAGATCATGTCCGACACGCGGCGTGGATTGATCCCTTCGTTGCTGGATCGGCATGTGGATCTTGCGATTACCTCTGGTGAACAGGGTCATCCGGCCACGCGAACCCTGCCGCTATTTAAGGATCCGCTGGTGTGTATCTGCGCCCCCGAGCATCCGCTGGCCAAATCTAAAACTGTTTCTGCGCGAGACATCGAAGGTCAGAACTTTATCACCTTTACCAAGATCCCCGAACCTGATCAGGAGTTTGCGCGGTTGTTCCGGCCCGAACGCCGTTACCCGACTTGGACAGCTTCTGTCGAGATCCCTGAAGCAATCATAGAACTTGTCGCTGCAAATCAGGGGACGAGCATCCTTGCACGATGGGCTGTTGAGCCCCATGTCGAATCCAACCGTATTGTTGCTTTGCCCTTATCGCCGAACCCAATTGTAGTGAACTGGAAGTGCGAATTTCGCTCTGATGAACCCGATGGCAGCCCTGTAATAAAAGTCGCTGAAGCGTTGCAGAAGTGGTTTGGGAAGGCGCAAGGAAACAGCGCCTGAATGTCTCGCGAGTTATTGGATTTGCGGGTTTTGCATTATACTGAAAATACAAGGCTAATTGGTTTTGTCGCCCCACAGTCTTGCGGTGACTTCGAACAGAATTTGGATAAATAGAGATCACCCATCGCACGCGGCAGCTCGTGATGTCTGTGACCAGGTTTGACGGGTCGGTTCGGGAGCTGCGCGGTGTTCTCCCCCTCGAAGATCCAATACTGGCATGGCGCCTCCTATGATGCACCGGTTCCTCCGCGATCGATGCAGAGTAGCCTCGTCAGAATTCCATGCCCTCAAGTTCGCGCATGTATGCCTCAAAGAAGTCGGTGAATGTCGCCACAAGCGGCGGGAACTGTTCGTAGGGAGGGTAGAATAGTGTCAGCCATAAAGGCGATACTTGCCAATCTGGCATCAGCCTTTCAACTTCACCTTTTTCAATGCCAGCGCGCACGATGAAGTCCGGGAGCATACAGATGCCGCCCCCCGCCGCTGCGACGGAATAAAGGAAGTCGCCGCTATTCGAGACCACTGTCGTGGCCGTCCGAATATCGCGGGTTTGCGCCCCTTTGCTGAACTTCCACGTTTCGCCATGGCCTGCGTCGCTATAGGCCAATAGCGTCTCCGGACGCAGATCGTCCGGCGCCAGCGGCTTCGGGATCCGTTGAAACAGAGACGGAGCAGCGATGACATGGCGCGGGACCTTACAGATTTTGCGCCAGATTGTCGACTTGTCCTTGGGCGCTTCTGAAACGCGGATGGCCAAGTCGCAGTCGCCCGCGATAATGTCGACAAGCGTGTCAGTCAGGTAGACCTCAAGGTCGATGCGCGGATAAGCTAGGCGGAAACTTTCGACCAGACGTGGCATGACGCGAATGCCTAGAGACATCGGTGCGTTCAGTCGCAATCGCCCCTTGTCCGGACTTGTGGCGCGCGTGATATCGTCGGTTGCGCGGTCCAGTTCCTCGACCAGGGGCCGATATCGGGTGGCAGCGATCGCGCCCGCGGTGGTCAGTGACACCTGGCGCGTCGTGCGCACAAACAGCTGCTGGCCCATATCCTCTTCGAGCTTGGACACGATGCGGGTGATCGACGCGGGCGTCATTTGCAACGATCTAGCCGCCTTCGCAAAGCTCAGATGAGCGGCGACTTCGAGGAAAACACGGATGGCCTTTAAGTCTGTCATGCCCAAAGTTTTATTACATAAATAGCAATAGTAAATGCATAACAATTACTATTCTGTATCATTATGGACTGCCTTATCTTCTTCAGTAATCGAAACGCTGGATAAGGATCCGAAGATGATCAAGGACATCAAAGGCTTGCACCACGTGACGTCGATGGCGACAGACGCCAGCCAGAACAATGCGTTTTTTACCGGTACACTTGGATTGCGCCGGGTGAAGAAGACCGTGAATTTCGATGCACCCGAAGTCTACCATCTCTACTATGGTGATGAGGTTGGAAGCCCGGGGTCGGTCATGACCTATTTTCCCTTCGGCCAGATGCCCAAGGGGCGTCGCGGTGCAGGCGAAGTTGGTATCACAGAATTCGCTATCCCGACCGGCAGTCTGGACTTTTGGAAAGACCATCTGGCAGCACAGGGCGTCACCGGGTTGAAGGACGAAACGGTTTTTGGAGAGCATCGGTTGAACTTTGACGGCCCCGATGGGGACGGCTTTGCCCTTGTCGAAAGCGAAGTCCGCGACCGTGCGCCATGGACGGGCGGCGGCATTCCGCAGGAGACCGGCATTCTGGGCTTCAGCGGCGCGCGTTTCCGGGTGCGTGACGCGGCAGCGACGGGTGAGCTGCTGACCTATATGGGCTACCAGAAGGCAGAGACCGAAGGCGCCATTTCCCGCTACCTCATCGAAGGTGGTAATGCCGCGGACACCATCGACATCGAGCAGATATCCGCGGCAGCTCCGGTTGCGGATCAGGGCGCGGGTTCAGTGCATCATATCGCGTTTGCGGTGGATGACCGGGACGCACAGCTGCGGGTGCGTCAGGCGCTTATGGACACCGGTTACCAAGTCACGCCTGTGATCGACAGGGACTACTTCTGGGCGATCTATTTCAGGACGCCGGGCGGCATTCTGTTTGAGGTTGCCACCAATGAGCCTGGTTTCGACCGCGATGAAGACACCGCACATCTGGGCGAGGCCCTGAAGCTTCCCTCGCGCTATGAGCCGCACCGCGAGCAGATTGAACAACTGCTGCCCCCTCTCGCGGCCTGAGGAGGCAGCTTCATGGCCATCACGCATTATCAAGGGCTATCTGAAAAGCCACACCCCGGTCGGCCACTTGTCTTCGCCTTTCATGGAACGGGCGGAGACGAGAACCAGTTCTACGGCCTTGCCCAGCAACTGGTGCCCGGCGGGGGCGTCATCTCACCCCGCGGTGACGTGTCGGAAATGGGTGCGGCGCGGTTCTTCAAGCGAACGGGCGAGGGTGTCTACGATATGGACGACCTGGCCGCGCGCACGCAAAAGATGGTCGAGTATGTCGAGGCGCATAAGCGTGACATACCTGACACGCAGGTCTTCGGGTTCGGCTATTCAAACGGCGCGAACATTCTTGCATCGGTTGTCATGGCGCGCCCTGACCTTTTCGACAGGGTCGCGCTGCTGCACCCGCTGATCACCTGGGACCCTGGCCGTGTCGATGGCCTTGCCAAGACACCGGTGCTGATCTCAGCCGGCCGGCACGATCCGATCGCGCTGTGGGACAGGACCACAGCGCTCATCGAATGGTTCGAAAAGCAGGACGCGGCGGTCACTGTCGAGGCACATGAGGGCGGTCATGAGCTTCGGCAATCAGAGATAGAGGCGCTTGCCGCCTTCCTGTCAGAATGACCCTCTATCGAAAAGCACTCCAAGCCGTTTCGAAAAGAATGGTCCGACCAAAACTGCGCACCTGCACCAATGGCCTTGTTACGACAAGGCCGCACGGCCCTGTCGGGATGCCGAGGATTATGAGGAGAACATAAAATGAGTTGGACCCCATACCTGCTGTCACTTGCCGCAGGCATTGGCGTCGGCGTGATCTATGGCCTGATCTCAGTGCGATCCCCCGCTCCACCGATCATCGCCTTGATCGGCCTGCTTGGCATGCTGGCCGGTGAGGCCGCCGTACAATGGCTGCGCGGGCATCCCGATATCGTGGCCAAATGCCTGCACCAGAAGTCCTTTGCGATATCGGAGGCCGACAAACCTGCCTCTGAAACACCGTCCCGACCGACCTAATCAGGAGACCATGACCATGTCTAATACAGAAGTTCTGACACCACAAAACAGCCAACTGATCATCATCGACCATCAGCCTCAGATGGCTTTTGGCGTCCAGTCGATGGACCGGCAATCCATGAAAAACAATGTGGTTGGGCTGGTCAAGGCGGCCAAGATTTTCGACGTGCCCACAGCGATCACCACCGTCGAGACCAAGGCGTTCTCCGGCAACACCTATCCCGAAATTCTGGATATCTTGCCTGACGCGCCGTTGCTGGAACGCACGTCGATGAATTCCTGGGATGACCAGAAGGTGCGTGATGCGCTGGCCACGATTGCCGCCGAGGGCCGCAAGAAAGTCGTGGTCGCCGGGCTTTGGACAGAAGTGTGCAATACAACCTTTGCACTGTCCTGCCTGAACGACACCGACTACGAAATTTACATGGTCGCAGACGCCTCTGGCGGCACGACGAAAGAGGCCCATGACTACGCCATGGACCGCATGGTGCAGGCAGGCGTCATCCCGATGACCTGGCAGCAGGTGCTTTTGGAATGGCAACGTGACTGGGCCCGCAAGGAAACCTACGACGCGGTGATCAGCCTCGTGCAGGAACACTCCGGTGCTTACGGCATGGGCGTCGATTACGCCTACACCATGGTGCACGATGCGCCGGTGCGCACGCACCATTCCGGACCGGTTCTGGATCCGGTCCCTGCAGGCAGCTAATTGCCCCTGTCGCGGTGCCCCGTCTGATGACGGGGCACCATCCTAAGCTCCTTATATGATCCGAGGCCCCTGCATGGCAGACACGATACTCTTTAATGGAAAGATAACCACGCTGGACCCCTTGGCAGCAGACGCCACCGCCATTGCCATCGCCGATGGCAAGGTGATCAAGGCCGGGTCCGACCGCGAGGTCCAGGAGCTGAAGACCAACGCCACACAGGTGATCGACCTTGGCGGTCGGCGGGTTATTCCGGGACTGAACGACAGCCACACCCACCTCATCCGCGGCGGGCTCAGTTTCAACATGGAACTGCGCTGGGAAAACGTGCCCTCGGTGTCGGACGCCCTGGCGATGCTACGCAAGCAGGCCGCAATTACTCCCGCGCCACAATGGGTGCGCGTGGTCGGCGGGTGGAGCGAATTTCAGTTTGCAGAACGCCGCATGCCGACACTGGCAGAGATCAACGAGGCCGCGCCTGACACGCCCGTTTTCATCCTGCACCTCTATGGGTCGGCACTGCTGAACCGGGCCGCCCTCAAAGCCATCGGCATGACCAAGGACACGCCAAACCCGCCCGGTGGAGAGATTGAGCGGGATGCCCACGGCAATCCGACGGGCATGCTGGTGGCCAAGCCCTCTGCGCTGATCCTTTATTCGACACTCTCACAGGGCCCCAAGCTGCCGCCTGAAGACCAGATCAATTCAACCCGCCACTTCATGCGCGAACTAAACCGCCTTGGCGTGACCTCAGTGATAGACGCAGGCGGCGGCGGGCAAAACTACCCGGACGATTACGATGTTGTGTCCAAGCTCAACGAGGACGGGCAACTGACCGTCCGCATCGCCTACAACCTCTTTGCACAGAAACCTGGCTCGGAACTCAGCGATTATGAAAAATGGGTCGAAATGACTGAACCGGGTGCAGGCGACGCCATGCTGCGGATGAACGGCGCAGGTGAAAACCTGACTTGGTCGGCGGCTGACTTCGAGAATTTTCTTGAGCCGCGTCCGGATCTGGCACCGGTTATGGAGGAGGAGCTTGAAAAGATCGTCGCGCTGCTGGCGGATCGCGAATGGCCATTCCGCATCCACGCCACCTACGATGAAACGATTGAGCGGTTCCTCGATGTCTTTGAGCGTGTGAACGGCTACACGCCGTTCAAAACCCGCTTCATCATCGACCATGCGGAAACCATCAGCCAGAAGAACATCGACCGCATCAAGGCACTGGGCGGCGGGATCGCGACCCAGCACAGGATGGCATTTCAGGGCGAGTATTTCGTGGACCGCTATGGCGCGGACGCGGCCAAGGCAACGCCCCCCATACGGGACATGTTGTCAACGGGACTGCCTGTGGGCGGCGGCACTGACGCGACCCGTGTGGCCAGTTATGACCCATGGGTGGCCATGTACTGGCTGACTACAGGCAAAACGATGGGCGGCCTGCAGCTTTACGGGGACGACAACCTGCTCACCCGTGAAGAGGCCGTATCCATCTGGACGACGGGCTCGGCCTGGTTCTCGGGCGAAACGGATGTCAAGGGAACGCTCGCTCCGGGCATGTACGCCGATCTTGCCGTCCTGTCAGATGATTTGATGACTGTGTCCGAGGATAGGATCAGGGGCATCACTTCCGTTCTGACGATGGTGGACGGCAAGGTCGTTTATGCCGCTGATGACTTCGCCGACATGTCACCCCCGCTGCCCCCGGCCAGCCCGGACTGGGGCACCACGGCGACCTTTGCCACGCCCGCCATGCGCGACGTCCCTCAGGCACCGGCACCCATGGCAATGCGGGCCTGCGCTGACGGCTGTGCCTCTGGCTGTGGCATGCACGGGCATAACCATCAGATCGCCTGGGCCAATCCGATTCCGGTGCGGGACAAGACGGCCTTTTGGGGCGCGCTGGGATGTTCATGTTTCATGGCATGAGGCAGGTCCGGAGATGCGCAAACGCGGCGGATGGTGTCGCGCGCAACTGCGCGCGGACGGTCTGGGTGCCAGGCGCTGGGGCCACACCGGGCTCTTGGTCCCTGGCCCATACAGCCAAAGACCTGACTGTCGTGGGCCTGACATGAACCAGCGCAGAAAAGGATCGACAAACCAAAATTGAACAGGAGGAACCGAGAATGACCAAGTTCACTTTGAATGGGAAATCCGTAGACGTGGACAATCCCCCCGACGAGCTCCTGTTGCTCGTCATTCGGGACCAAATCGGATTGAAAGGCACCAAATACGGTTGCGGTGCCGCCATGTGCGGCGCCTGCACGGTCCACGTGGACGGCGAAGCGATGTTTTCCTGCCAATTGTCCGTCGGCGATATCGAAGGGGCCGAGATCACCACCATCGAGGGCCTGTCAGACGACGGCACCCATCCGCTGCAAAAAGCGTGGGTGGCCGAACAGGTACCGCAATGCGGGTACTGCCAGTCAGGCCAGATCATGCGCGCGGCTGCGCTTCTATCTGAAAACCCGTCCCCCAGCCGCGAGGAGATCGTCGATCATATGAGTGCCAACCTGTGCAGGTGCGGCACCTACAACCGGATTTTCAAGGCGGTCGAACGCGCCGCGCGGGAGGTGTGAGATGACCGGTCAAGCAGAGAAAACCTTGTCGCGCCGTGGCTTTCTGAAAGGAGCTACCGGCCTGACCTTCCTTCTGGGAACCGGCGGTTTGGCTGCGGTGCGGGCCGATGCCGACACCGCTGCCGTACTGGACGTGAACCCATGGCTTAAGATCCAGGCCGACGGTCAGATTTCAATCGTCTTTCCATCGACCGAAATGGGTCAAAGCAGCTATTCGACCCTTCCGCAAATCCTGGCCGAGGAGCTGGATGCGGATTGGGATGATGTCGTGATCGAGCAGTTGAACGCCGATGATCGGACGTTCGGAAACCCGTCGTTCGGCGGCATTCTCTATACGGCGGGCAGTACCGGCGTTGAGGGATATTTCGACCCGATGCGCAAGGCAGGCGCGCAGGCCCGCGATGTTTTGCTGCAAATTGCGGCGCGGGAGTTGGGCGTCGACAAAGGCACACTGGTAACTGAGCCGAGCGCAGTCGTGGCGCAGGACGGCACCCGGTTGAGCTATGGCGAATTGGCCCGCATGGGGACAGAAGGGATCGTTATCCCGGACGCCGACACCCTTACTCTCAAATCCTTCGAGGATTTCCGGATCATCGGACATGACATTCCACGTCGCGACGTGTTCGACAAATCCACCGGCCGGGCGGTCTATGCCATCGATGTGACCCTGACTGACATGGTGTTCGCCTGCGTGCAGCGTGCTCCGGTCGAAGGTGAAAGCGCGGTGGCTGTGGACGATGCGGACGCGCGCGCCATCCCGGGGGTTGTGGACGTTGTGGTCCTGCCCGACGGGGTCGCCGTGGTTGCCGAAACCTATTGGACCGCGCTCATGGCGCGCGGCACGCTGGACATCACCTGGTCGCAGAATTCTCCGCACCGGGCGTACCACAGCCAGCATACCCTGGCGCTTTATGCCAGCCAGGCGGAGACCCCGCCGGAGGCCCCGGCGGTCTGGGCGGAAAAGGGTGATGCACCTCGGGCGATTTCCGACGCGGATCAAAGCGTCAGTCAATCCTACCTGTCCGACTACGCCTACCATGCCCAGATCGAACCGATGGCCGCTGTGGCGCATGTGGATGCGGACGGAAAAGGTGCCCAGGTCTGGGCCGGAACGCAGACCCAATCCTGGACTACACAGACCGTGATGGAGGTTCTGGAAACGACCAAGGATCGCGTCAGGCTCAACATGATGACGATGGGCGGCGGATTTGGACGCCGCACTGCCTTTGTACAAGACTACGTGCGCGATGCGCTTTTGTGCTCAAAGGCAGTGGGCAGACCGGTCAAGGTCATCTGGACCCGTGAGGATGACGTCAAAAACGGGGTCTTCCGCCCGATGGCAGTGCAACGGATGGCAGGTGGCCTGTCGTCGGACGGGAAGTTGACCGGGTTCCATCACCGAGTTGCAACACCGACGGTTATCGGGTTTTTCAACCTGAGCCGCTGGAACACGGTCAGACCGAACGACGTGATTTCGATGCGCGGTGCCGAAAGCAAGTTCTACGACATCCCGGACTTTCTTGCCGATCACGTCATCACCGAACGGCAGGCGCGGTTGTCGCCCTACCGCGGCATCGGCGCGGCTTATACGGGCTTTGCGGCAGAGGCGTTCATGGACGAACTGGCCGATGCGGCCGGGCGCGACCCGCTCGATTTCCGCCTGGATCTGGTCCAGGACAATCCACGCGGGCGGCATCTGTTGGAGAAGGTCGCGGAAATGTCGGATTGGCGCAATCGCGGCGACCGTGCCATGGGTCTTGCATTTGCGGGCTATCATTCATCGATGGCGGCAGGCGTGGTCGAGATCGCTCTGGACCGTGACAGTGGTGAGATCAGCCTGACCAATATGTGGATCGCGGCGGATGCGGGCCTGATCGTATCGCCGGACAATGCACATAACCAGATCGAGGGAGGCGCCGTCTTCGGCATCTCGTGTGCATTGACCGAACGGATCGACATCGAAGCCGGTGAGGTCTTGCAAAGCAACTTCTGGGATTACGAGGTGACGCGCGCCAATCAGGTGCCGCCCATCGAAGTGTACATGGCAAAGGTCGATGCCCATCCGACTGGCGTGGGAGAATTGGGATTGCCCTTTGTGCCGCCTGCAATCGCAAATGCGTTCTATGCAGCGACAGGGCGGCGTCTGCGGCATATGCCGTTCACACCGGACCGTGTCCTGGATGTCCTTAACGGCTGAGAATCGACAGGGCGTTCCGCACAGCACTTTGCTGCGGGACGCTCTTTACAAGGGCGATGCCCCGTCTGGCGAACCCTACAAAATGAAAGCAACAAACCATGTCCAAACCTTCTGAAAATGCAACATCCGGACAGCCGGCACCGGGGGCTTTTTCACCGTTTGGCCATATTGCCTTTGCCTTGCTGTGGACCGCCACACTGATCTCGAATGTCGGGACCTGGATGCACGATGTGGGTGCCGGGTGGCTGATGACCACGCTGAATTCCAGCCCGGCGGTGGTTACTCTGGTGCAGGCGGCCACGACCCTGCCGGTATTTCTGTTCGCGCTGTTTGCAGGGACCCTGGCGGACCGGCTGGACAAGCGCCGCATGCTGATCACGATCAATATATTCATGACAGGTGTTGCCACGGTATTGGCCATTACCGTCTGGCAGGAATGGATGACGCCGGTCCTGTTGATCCTCTTCACCTTTGCGATGGGGACCGGGGCTGCGTTTATGGCCCCAGCCTGGCAAGCCGTCGTGCCGCAGCTGGTCCCGCGCGAAAAACTGAAGCCCGCCATCGCGTTGAA
This sequence comes from Sulfitobacter aestuariivivens, assembly GCF_014763045.1. GTDB lineage: Bacteria > Pseudomonadota > Alphaproteobacteria > Rhodobacterales > Rhodobacteraceae > Sulfitobacter > Sulfitobacter aestuariivivens. The sequence goes on along the minus strand of NZ_JACTAG010000001.1, from coordinate 1,954,318 downwards.
CTCAATGGGGATCAACATCAGCCGCGCGATTGGTCCTGCCCTGGCCGGGGTGCTGATTGCAAGCGTCGGTTTGGCCGCGCCTTTTGCGCTGAACGCGGCCAGCCACGTGGTCATCATTATTGCGCTGGTCTTGTGGAAACCGGTGGTCGCCAAAAAGAAAAGCTATCACGGCCCGATTCTGAGCGACATGGCGACGGGTCTGCGCCACGTCAGATACAATGACGCACTGAAGCAAACCGCCTATCGTTCGATGGCGTTTTTCCTGTTTGCCTCCGCCTATTGGTCTCTCTTGCCCCTGATTGCCCGGCAGGCCGAGGGCGGGGGATCCCAGCTTTACGGGATCTTGATGGCCCTGATCGGGACAGGCGCCGTAACCGGTGCACTGCTGTTGCCGCGCTTGGCGCGGAAGGTGTCGTCGGACATGATCGTGCGCTTGGGCACATTCGGCACGATGGTCGCGCTTTGCGCGATGGCCCTGTCCGCGACGCCACCCGCGCTGATGCTGGCCGCCTTCGTCGGCGGCTTTTCATGGATCGCCGTGCTGACCTCGTTCAACGTCTCTGCCCAGATGGCTCTGCCCGATTGGGTGCGGGCACGGGGATTGGCCGTCTTTCTGATGGTGTTTTTCGGCTCCATGGCTTTGGGCTCAATCGTATGGGGGCAGGTGGCCAATGCGACCTCTGTTCAGACGGCGCTGCTGGCGGCCACGGTTGGCTTGGGGTTGGGGATCGTTCTAACCCGCAAGTTCAAGGTGGGGCAGGGCGAAAAGGCTGACCTCTCTCCGGCCGCTGCTTGGCCCCAGGCCCCTGATCTGGCCGAAGGTCAGGCGTCGGATCGCGAAGCGATGGTCACGGTCGAGTACAAGATCAAGGATGACAACCGTGATGCCTTTCTTGCAACGCTGCATACGTTCGCGAAGGAGCGATTCAGGGATGGCGCAACCCGGTGGTTTATCCATGAAAGCGTTGAAGAGCCCGGCACCTGGGTCGAAACCTTTCATCTGCCCAGCTGGTCGGAGCATCTGGAGCAGCACGAGCGAATGACGAAAGACGACGCTGACCTGCAAAAGGTGTTGCGCACTTTCGACCAACGGGCGTCTGGACCAGTGGTCCGTCATTTCGTGTCCCCGATAGGTGAAACGTGACGGATTGCCGGGACCCACGCGGCAGTGCCTGAACTGCCACCGACAAAAAGGTCCGGGTGTGCCTTGTGCCTTCTGACGGTCTTGCGGATCAGAGAAAATCTTGTGTTTTGACAGCGCAGGTAGACATCAGTTTGATCCGGACGTTTGCCAACAAGATGGCATCGGCTGATCCGAATTGCGCTGGCGTAGTCAGGCAACACTGTCGCTAATCGCCAAAACGGAGCTTGGTGCTGGGCAAGGGGTGCAGAGTTTTGGCTCTATGCACGCCTTCGTCGGGTTGAGATGCGCACCGGCGATTCAAACTTGGTCGAAAAACGCTTGATGCGGGGGATCCAACGCGGCGGTTGTCAGGCCGGTCAAACGCAAGCTCTAGGGGGGCGTACAATATATCATTCCGGCATATTAACGAGCGCAGACTCGATTCAATACATGATGAATCACAGTAGCCTGTTTCAGAAAGGAGGATGGGACTGACAAACATACGAGAGCGGAATCATGTTGATGCAGCTCAAGAGCCCATGTTGGAGGGCAGATACATTCAGGCGGTTGTTCAAAAAAAAAGACAGCCGACTGCTTTTTGGAACCGGCGTGTTTCCGGATCCTGTCAGTCCACGAAAGTCATCAAGTTGCATCCGGTGACAGGAAAACGGATCAACCAAAAATGAATATATCGACGCCTTAGGGAGGAGGCTTATCCATGCTTACAAGACGCAAGCTTTTGAAAACGACAGCCGCAAGTGGTCTAGCCCTTGCTTCAGGCGGTCTGAGCGCACCAGCCATCGCGCAGGGGGCAAAGATCCGACTTGGGTATGTCAGCCCGCAATCAGGTCCGCTGGCCGCTTTTGCTGAGGCTGACCAGTTTATACTTGACGGTTTCGCAGCCTCAGAGGCCGGCGCAAACTTCGAAGTCATCGTCAAGGATAGTCAGTCCAATCCAAACCGCGCGGCCGAGGTCGCCAAGGAGCTTATCATCGACGACGGCATCGACCTGATGCTCGTGGCCTCCACACCTGAAACGACGAACCCGGTCGCAACAACTTGCGAAAACGAGGAAATCCCTGTGATTTCTACCGTTGCGCCATGGCAACCGTGGTTTATCGGCCAGCAGGGGAATCCCGGCGATCCCGGCTCCTGGGAGCCGTTTAACTACGCCTATCATTTCTTCTGGGGTCTGGAAGACGTGATCGCGGTCTTTACCAACATGTGGGCGCAGCTCGACACCAACAAATCCGTTGGTGCCCTGTTCCCCAATGACGGGGATGGAAATGCCTGGGGCGACCCCAATGTCGGCTTCCCGCCCGTCCTGGGCGACCAGGGATACACATTGACCGATCCTGGCCGATACCAGAACCTGACGGACGATTTTTCGGCCCAGATCAACGCGTTCAAACAGGCGAATGCAGAAATCGTGACAGGCGTTGTCATCCCGCCCGATTTCACGACCTTCTGGACACAGGCAAAGCAACAAGGCTTCACGCCGAAAGCTGCATCAATCGGCAAGGCGATCTTGTTCCCACAGGCTGTCGAGGCGCTTGGCAATGCCGGTCACAACCTGTCTTCGGAAGTCTGGTGGTCTCCGACGCACCCGTTTGCCTCGTCACTGACCGGGCAAAGTTCGGGCGATCTTGCCCGAGGTTTCGAGGCCGCGACCGGCAGGCAATGGACCCAGCCCATCGGATTCGCGCATGCGCTGTTCGAGGTTGCCGCCAACGTGATGGGACGCGTCAGCGACGCCTCCGACCCAGATGAGGTCAGCGAGGCGATTGGTGCGACGGATATGCAAACCATCGTTGGGCCTCTGGCATGGAACGGTGCGGGGCTGCCGCCCTTTGCTGCGAAAAATGTCGCCAAGACTCCGCTGGTTGGTGGGCAGTGGCGATTGAAGGACAGCGGCGGCTACGAACTCGTCATTGTCGACAATAAGACAGCCCCGGACGTCCCTACAGGCGGCGTCATGGAAGCTATCACCTAAACTTTTGAACCCCCGGTGCACCTGCTGGGGGCCACTCATCACCCTAATCACACCTATTTTCCGATTCCCCGGTCAAAGGATACTCATGTCCATTCTCTCGCTTCAAAACGTGTCGAAAAGCTTTGAGTCGCTCAAGGTCACCGACGGCGTTTCGTTCGACGTTCCAAAGGGCGAGGCTCTTGGCATCATCGGACCGAACGGGGCTGGGAAGTCGACACTTTTCAATCTCATCACTGGCAATCTGATGTCGGACAACGGCAAGATTTTCTACGATGGTCGGGATGTTACCCGCGTCCCAGCTATGCGCCGGTGCCTGAACGGTGTTGGGCGATCCTTCCAGATACCGCAGCCGTTTGAGAAATTGACCGTTTTTGAAAACCTCGTCGTTGCGGGCGCCTTTGGTCGCGACACGTCTGAGGCCGAGGTCACGCAGGCTTGCGCCGAAATCCTTGAGCGGACCGAAATGATTGATCGGGCCAATGTGCCAGCCGGTCAGTTGCGCCTTCTTGAGCGCAAGAGACTGGAGCTTGCACGCGCTTTGGCAACCGACCCCAAGCTTCTGCTGCTTGACGAGATCGCCGGGGGTCTGACCGATGCGGAGTGTCAGTCGCTTATCCAGACCATCCGCGACATTCACAAAAGCGGTGTGACGATCATCTGGATCGAACATGTACTCCATGCGCTGACCTCGGTGGTGGAACGTCTGCTGGTGCTTGATTTCGGGCGCGTCATCGGCATCGGCGAACCCGGGGAAATCATGGAGAGCCGTGAGGTCAGGGAAATTTATCTGGGGATTGAGGTCTGATGGCACTTCTTGAAACACAAGCGCTGACGGCAAATTACGGCGATTTCCAAGCCCTTTTCGGCGTCGATATTACGCTTGAGCGTGGCGAAACGGTGGCCATCATCGGTGCCAATGGTGCTGGCAAGACAACGCTGATGCGGTCACTGTCTGGCGTCCTGCAGAACGCGCCGGAGCAGATCCAGCACAAGGGAACACCGGTTGGTGCCCTGCCCGCTGACACGATCATGAAACGCGGCATCGCCATGGTGCCCGAGGGGCGGCGGCTGTTCCGGTCCCTGAGTGTCGAGGAGAACCTCGTGATCGGTGGCCAGCATAAGGGGGGCGCCGATTTCGGAGACCGGCTCGACAGTCTGATCGCCCGGATCACCGGCGCACCTGACCCCGCGCTGCTTGCCGGTGGCCATGACGGGCAAGGCTACTGGACGCTCGACACTATTTACGAGCTGTTTCCGATCCTGCGCGAACGGCGACATACTCCAGGCACCGCCCTTTCTGGTGGTCAGCAGCAGATGGTCGCCATCGGGCGTGCACTGATGTCGAATCCTGACGTGCTCTTGTGTGATGAGATCAGCCTGGGTCTGGCCCCTGTCGTCATCAAGGACATCTATGCGGCCCTGCCCAAAATCAAAGAAACAGGCGCAAGCGTGATCGTCGTTGAACAGGATATCGGACAGGCGATGCGGGTGGCCGACCGGGTCTATTGCATGATGGAAGGTCGGGTCACGCTATCCGGCAGGTCCTCGGAGATCAGCCGAGAGGCGATCCACGAGGCCTATTTCGGGGCCACAGCATGATCTGGGTTGATACGATTATTCAGGGGATTCTTCTTGGCGGCCTCTATGCCCTCTTTGCCGCCGGGCTCAGCCTTGTGTTCGGGATTATGCGGTTGGTGAACCTCGCCCACGGTGACCTCATCATCCTCGCGTCATATCTGATCCTCATCCTCGTTACGGCGACAGGAATGAACCCGTTTGTCGCTGCTATTGTGGCGGCACCTGTGCTTTTTGCCCTTGGATGGCTTCTGCAACGGTTCGTTCTGAACAGAACGCTGGGCGACGACATTCTGCCGCCCCTTCTGGTGACGTTCGGTCTGTCAATCGTGCTGCAGAACGCGCTGCTGGAAGGTTTCAGCGCCGACAGTCAGCGGATCAGCCTCGGCGCGCTTGAGACGGCATCGGTCTCCGTCGGGTCGTTGAGTTTTGGCGTCATACCGCTTTTGACCTTCGCGTCTGCCATCGGCGTCATTCTCGGCCTGAATCAGCTTTTTTACCGCACGGGGATCGGGCGGGCCTTCCGCGCGACGTCTGATGACGCCACCACCGCCAGTCTTATGGGGATCCGGCCGAACCGGGTCTTTGCCACCGCCACCGGCATTGCGATGATCGTGGTGACGATCTCCGCGCTTTATCTGGGGACACGGGCAAACTTTGATCCTTCAATCGGTCCGGCCCGCCTGATCTACGCTTTCGAGGCGGTCATCATCGGCGGGCTCGGCAGCCTTTGGGGCACGCTTGCGGGGGGCGTGATCATCGGTGTCGCGCAGACACTCGGAGCTGCGATCAACCCAGAATGGCAGATCCTTGCAGGTCATGTTGCGTTTCTGGTCGTGCTCTTGGTGCGCCCACGCGGTCTCTTTCCCAGGGGGAACGATTGATGAGCACTTATACGGTCACAACGCGCACGCCCGCGTCGACGGTTTTCGGTCTATGCGCGGTCATCGTGACTGGTCTGCTTGTGGTCGCACCCGCGATCGTCGGACGCGGCATGATACAAGATCTGTTCTTCATTCTGACGATGCTGACGCTTGCGCAGTTCTGGAACCTGCTGGCGGGCTATGGTGGGCTTGTCTCGGTCGGTCAGCAGGCCTTTGTAGGCATGGGCGCCTACGCGCTCTTTGGTGCAGTCATACTGCTTGGTCTCGATCCGGTGGCGGCCATTCTTGTCTCGGGCATTGCGGCACTGATCCTCGCTGTGCCCACGGCCTATTTTGCGTTTCGACTTCAAGGTGCGTATTTCGCCATCGGTACCTGGGTCATCGCCGAAGTTACGCGCCTGTCAATTGCGCAATGGAAAGCTGTGGGTGGCGGGACAGGCACATCCCTACCGCGTTCGGCCATGCGCGAGATGTGGGGTGTCGAAGCCATCGAAACCCTGTTGGGCGTGCGGTCCTCGGCGGCGCGCGATATCCTCGCCTATTGGTTAGCACTGGCGCTCGCAGTGGCAACGATCGCGGGGATTTACTGGCTTTTGAGAACAAAGCGCGGCCTGGCACTTGCGGCTGTACGAGACAACGCCGAAGCGGCAAAATCCGTCGGCGTGGACGCGAGCCGGATGAAATGGATCGTGTTTTTGGTATCTGCCTTTGGCACCGGGCTCGCCGGCGGGCTGATCTATCTTCAAAAGGCACGCATTTCGCCCGATGCTGCGTTCAGCGTGACCGACTGGACGGCCTACGTGATATTCATCGTTGTCATCGGCGGGATCGGCACCATCGAAGGGCCGATCATCGGTGTTCTCATCTTCTTCCTATTGCAAAGCCTGCTGGCCGATTTCGGCAGCTGGTACCTGATGATCCTCGGACTGATCGGAATCGCGATTATGCTGTTTGCGCCACGCGGCCTTTGGGGGCTGCTGTCCGAACGCACCGGCCTGCACCTTTTTCCCATCCGCCGCCGTCTGACCGGCGGGCGCTTTTCTGACAAGGAGACCTGAACCATGCGTAAACTGTTTGCCGCCGCCGCCTTTTCGGCCATTGCCACATCTGCTTTCGCCGAAGGGCATGGCGGTCTGCCGGGGATGACCGGTATTGATCATGTCGGCTTTACCGTTCCCGACCTTGAACAGGCGGTGACCTTCTTTGGTGACGTGCTCGGATGCGCGTCCTTTTATCCGCTTGGCCCTTTTTCGGGCGGGGACAGCACGTGGATGGCCGATCACCTGAATGTCGATGCCAAAGCGACAATCCCAGCAATGCGACTGATGCGCTGCGGCAATGGCGCAAACTTTGAAATCTTTGACTACACCGCGCCCGAGCGAAGGCTGACACCGCCCCGCAACTCAGACGTGGGGGGACATCACATTGCATTTTACACAACCGACATGCCCGCCGCAGTTGAGTATCTCAAAGAGAACGGCGTCACAGTATTGGGCGCCCCGACGACAATGACCGAGGGACCAAGCGCCGGTGAGACCTGGGTCTATTTTCTGGCGCCGTGGGGCATGCAGCTTGAGCTTGTGAGCTATCCGGACGGTAAGGCCTACGAGGCCGAATTCGACAACCGCCTCTGGGATCCGCGTTCGTAAAGTAACCAAGAAAGAAAGGCGCTGTCATGGCCCGAATTGAAACCGACGTACTTATCATTGGCACCGGGCCCGCCGGGTCTGCAACAGCGGCGCTGCTGTCGAGCTACGGCATCGAGAACATGGCCGTGAACCGGTACCGCTGGCTTGCGAATACACCCCGCGCGCATATCACCAACCAACGCACGATGGAGGTGTTGCGCGACCTGGGCCAGAGCGTCGAAGATGAAGCCTATCTTTTTGCGGCTGATCAGGAGCTAATGGGAGAAAACGTGTTCTGCGAAAGCCTCGCGGGAGAGGAAATCGGCAGGCTGAAGAGCTGGGGCAATCACCCTTTGTCAAAAGCAGAGCATCTCCTGTCCAGTCCGACAATGATGAATGACCTGCCACAGACCTTCATGGAGCCACTGCTGTTCAAGACGGCCTGCTCTCGTGGCACGCAAGCGCGGATGTCAACTGAGTACCTCAGCCATGTCCAGGACGCGGACGGTGTGACGACAACCTGCCTGGACCGCCTGTCAGGCGAGGAAGTGACGATCAGATCGAAATTCCTGGTTGGTGCTGACGGCGGCAACTCGCTTGTTGCTCAACATATCGAGACACCCTTTGAGGGTCAGATGGGCGTCGGCGGATCGATGAACATTGTCTTCCGCGCCGATCTGTCGAAGTACGTCGCCCATCGTCCGAGTGTGCTTTATTGGGTGATGCAACCCGGTTCAAACGTGGGCGGCATCGGTATGGGGCTTGTCCGGATGGTGCGCCCGTGGAACGAATGGCTGATTGTCTGGGGCTACGACATTAATGCGCCAGCGCCTGAGGTGGACGAGGCCATGGCGACGCAGGTCGCACGTCAGCTTGTCGGCGATCCGGAGCTTGAAATCGAGCTTCTCAGCGCGAACACCTGGACGGTCAACAACATGTACGCCACCCATATGCAAAAGGACCGCGTCTTCATCATGGGAGACGCCGCCCACCGGCATCCGCCATCGAACGGCTTGGGGTCGAACACGTCGATTCAGGACAGCTTCAACCTCGCCTGGAAGCTGGCCGCGGTCATCAAAGGACAAGCGGGTGAGGCGCTGCTTGACAGCTACAGCTCCGAACGCACGCCTGTAGCCAAACAGATCGTAACGCGCGCCAATCAGTCGATAGAGGAATTCGGACCAATCTTTGAATCCCTTGGCATGGCCGAGGGGGGCGATCCGGAAGTAATACAGCAGAATCTTGAAGCGCGGTGCAACGCAACTGCTGATGCTGAAAAACAGCGGACTGCGATCCGAGAAGCGATTGCATTCAAAAAGTATGAGTTCGATGCTCATGGCGTGGAAATGAACCAGCGCTACCGGTCCGACGCGATTGAAACAGATGGCCAAGCTGAGCCTGCCTTTGCACAGGATGCAGAACTTCACTACCAGCCGACAACCTGGCCGGGCGCCCGGGTACCCCATGTTTGGTTATACGATCATGATACCGGACAGCGCGTCTCAACACTGGACCTCTGTGGCCAAGGGCGGTTCACGATTCTGACCGGTATCGGCGGTGAGCCGTGGGCAGATGCGGCTGCCAAGATCAATGACGCTCTGGGCCTTGAAATCGAGGTTCATATCATCGGACCCCGTCAGCCGATTGCCGATCACTCGGGCGATTGGGCCCGCGCCTCAGAGATCTCTGACAGTGGATGCATTCTGGTCAGGCCGGATCACCATGTCGCCTGGCGGATCAAGGGCTTACCAGACAATCCGCAGGCAGAGTTACACAGAGTGATGCGCAAAGTTCTCTCTATCCAATAGCTGCGTTGAGTCGTGCTTGAACGAACCAGTACATAGCGTTGGTGGATGCCGCCGTTAGACATTCTGCACTGGTCCTTGATTTAGGCACGTTCCAGACAGGAAACGGAAGGGCGCCTGCGCTACTGCCCTTCATGGAGGCTGATCAATTCATTGAGCGATGATAACTCGTTTCGCAGATACTTGATCAGGCGCTCGCGGGCCGGAAACTCCAGATTGGATTGCGCGGTCACGACGCATAAGCTTCTGTCCGGATCACCGACGGGCGCTTGCAAAGCTGCCAGGGAATTCTGGCGTTTCAGTCTATAGACCACCGACAGCGGAAGAATTGTCAATGCATCGGATTCGTTCAGGAAATTGAGAATGGATGACAACGAGCCACCGGAGAAACTGACTTTGATATCTTCGATGCCAATGCCGTCCAGAACGGCCCGAAGGTCCTGATACAACGGACTTTCGGGCGGTGGCGCAATCCAGGCCTGATTAGAGATCATTTCCGCGGACAGGTCCTTTTCCTTCGTCAATGGGTGACCCATTCTGCAGGCAATGACATTCTTGCCGGGCAAAACTGTACTGACGTTCACACTTTTGGGGGCCGTCGATTTTCGGATGGGCACAACGCCAAGATCCAGCGACCCGCTCGCCAGCCGATCAAGGACATTGGTCGCATACCCATAACTTTGCACAATCTCAATCGAAGGATACTCTGCCTGAAATGCAGCGAGTATCGGCGAAACAACGCCGTCCATAAAAATCGGAGAGCCAGCCACACGCAACGCTCCGGCCTGGCCATTTTTGAACCTTGTGACAAAGGCTCCCGCCTCTCGGTTCGCCGAGGAGATGGTTCTGCCGTATTGAGCAAGCTGAGCGCAAAAGTCTGTGGGCTGCAAAGGACGCTTGTTGCTTTCGAAAAGCTTTACGCCAAGTCTTTCCTCAAGCTGAGCAATCGCTCTGGAAATGCTTGGCTGAGACTTGCCCAGCGCTACAGCCCCCTCGGTCAGTCCGCCTTTTTCGACGATGGCTGCAAGGATTTCCAAGTGACGTGGGTCTAACTTCATAAGGATTTGGTATATTACTGCGCAGACAATCGATCAAGTCGCCCGACCTGGCCTGCTAGTGTAGTGAAGAATGCAGGGAAATCGATCGGACTCGATATGTCGAAGTCATCAAATGATCAGAAGGTCTTGTTCGGTGCAGGTATCCGGCGACAGGTCCTAAACGAGGTGAAATCCCTCGGCTGTTCTCGCGCCCTCATTCTTTCGACGCCACATCAGTCTTCATCCGCCTTGGATATTGCGTCGCTTTTGAACGGAGCCTCGGCAGGCGTGTTCTCACGGGCGACCATGCACACGCCGGTGTCTGTCACGGACGAGGCCGTAAAACATGCCAATGAGGTCAACGCCGATTGCGTCGTTGCTATAGGGGGAGGGTCAACAACTGGTCTGGGCAAAGCAATTGCCTACCGTACGGACCTCCCACAGATTGTCATACCCACCACCTACGCGGGCAGCGAAGCGACGCCGATCTTGGGTCAGACACAAGACGGCGTAAAGAAAACACTCACTGATAAGAAGGTCTTGCCGGAAGTTATCCTTTATGACCCCGAACTGGTGACCGGTCTTCCCAGAGACATGACAGTGTCCTCCGCACTCAATGCCATGGCGCACGCGGCCGAAGCGCTTTATGCAAAAGACCGGAACGCGCACAGCACAAAACTTGCCCAAGAGGGGCTGGCGGCCTTTATCCATGCCTTGCCTCGGGTCCTTGAGGATCCCGAAGACCTTAGTGCCCGCGAAGAAACGCTGCGCGGCGCCTGGGCCTGCGGCGCGGTTTTGGGCCAGGTTGGCATGGCTCTACACCACAAGCTTTGCCATACGCTGGGCGGCACTTTCGACCTGCCGCATGCAGAGACACATGCGATTATCCTGCCCCACGCCATTCATTTCAACGCCCGGACTGTCGCTGATCTGCTGTCGCCCATCGCAGACCTCCTTGGCGGCAAGTCACCTGGTCTTGAACTGTGGAAATTCTCAAAAAAGCTGGGCGCCCCGCTGGCGCTTCGCGATCTGGGTCTCCGGCTGGAGGACCTTGACCATGCAACTGAACTTGCAACGAAAAACCCCTATTGGAATCCGCGCGAACTGACGCCGGCCGGTATTCGATCTCTTCTTGAAGATGCCTGGCATGGGAATGCACCGGACAAATGACACATCAGCCCGGAAAGCGGCGATTAATTTACCCCATAGCTGTCTGTGCGGCGAACGACTGAAGGAAGGCAACAATGTCTGAAGAATTACCAAAAGCACATTTCACTGAAGAAAACAGTGCCGATGTCGTCGTCGGGCAAAATGCCAATGCTCAGAACGCAAGGCTGAAGGAAGTCATGCATAGCATCACGCATCATCTGCATGCCGCGATCAAGGAAATTGAACCGACGCAAGAGGAGTGGATGCAGGCGATCATGTTCCTGACAAAAACAGGGCACATGTCGGACGATTGGCGGCAGGAGTTCATTCTTCTGTCCGACGTTCTGGGCGTGTCAATGCTGGTCGACGCCATCAACTCCAGACGCCCCAAAGGTGCGTCCGAAAATACCGTGCTAGGCCCGTTCCATGTGGGCGATGCACCGGAATACCCAATGGGAACAAACATCTGCCTCGATGGAAAGGGCGATGACATGGTTGTCCGCGGTCGCGTTCTTGATGTCGACGGGAACCCGATCTCTGGCGTTAAGATCGATGTCTGGCAGGCAAATGACGAAGGTTTCTATGACGTTCAGCAAAAGGGCATCCAGCCGGACTTTAATCTGCGCGGCGTCTTTCGCACCGGCGACGACGGGAGCTACTGGTTCAAGGCCGTCCGCCCAAAGCACTATTCTATCCCGGCTGACGGGCCGGTCGGTGCGCTCCTGGCGGAACTGGGCCGTCATCCCTTCCGCCCCGCCCACCTACACTACATCATCTCAAAGGATGGATATGACGAAGTCACCACACACATCTTCGATCCTGACGACATCTATATCGACAGCGATTCAGTCTTCGGTGTCAAAGAGAGCCTGATCGCCGATTTTGTAAGGGTGGAGGATAGTGATCGGATTGCTGAGGTCGGCTTTGACGGCTTGTTCTACTGGGATGTTGAGTTTGACTTCATCCTCGCACCGAAAGTCTGAAGACATGAGCACCCCTTGCATCATATGTGTCGCGATTACGGGCTCTTTGCCACGCAAGAGCATGAACCCCGCGGTGCCGATCAGCGTGTCCGAACAGGTCGAAAGCACGCAGGAAGCGTTCGAGGCCGGGGCGGCGATTTGTCATGCGCATGTCCGCAATGAAGACGAAACCCCCTCAAGTGATCCCGAAAAATTCGCGCGCTTGAAAGAAGGGCTGGAGAAACACTGCCCCGGCATGATTGTGCAGTTTTCGACCGGTGGGAGGTCTGGCGCGGGACGCGAGCGTGGCGGGATGCTGTCGCTGCGGCCCGATATGGCTTCGCTTAGTGTCGGATCGAACAACTTCCCCACCCGGGTCTATGAGAACGCACCTGACCTGGTCGATTGGCTTGCCGCGGAAATGAGTAAATACGGGGTGAAACCCGAGATCGAAGCCTTCGATTTAAGCCACATCCTGAAGGCCGCGGAAATGCACAAGCAGGGCGCGATCGCCGACACCCCCTACATCCAGTTCGTCATGGGCGTGAAAAATGCCATGCCCGCCGACCGGCATGTATTTGATTTTTACGTGCAGACCGTTGAGCGGCTTTTCCCTGGAGCGGCCTGGTGCGCGGCTGGGATCGGCCGCGATCAGCTTAAAATGAATGAATGGGCTATCGCTGCTGGCGGCCACGCCCGGACCGGGCTTGAGGACAACATTCGCCTTGATCGCGACACCCTCGCGCCGTCGAATGCAGCACTTGTCCGGCGCACGGCCGAGATTTGTGCCAATCACAACCGCCCTGTCGCCACAGCCGCCGAGGCGCGACGTATCCTGGGCCTAATGCAAGCCTAAGGGGCAGACCAATGCAAGACACCGAAACACTTGACAACATTGCGCGACAAGCTGCCGCTGACTTTCAGTCGAAAGAACTGACCGCTGATGATGCGACGCTTCAGCTTTTATTCACTGAGGCACGCACGCATTATGGCTGGCAAGATCGCACCGTAAAAGACGAAACCCTGCGCGCGCTCTATGAGATCGCCAAAATGGGTCCGACCTCCATGAACCAGCAGCCAATGCGTATTCTCTTCGTGCGCTCTGAAAACGCGAAAGACCGTCTGGAGCCCGCTCTGTTTGAGGCAAATCGCCCCAAAATGCGTTCCGCCCCGGTGACCGCGATCATCGCGCATGATCTCAACTTCTGGGAGGAGCTGCCGAATGTGTTTCCTCCTAATCCCGACGCGCAGGAGATTTTTAAGAACAACGCAACAGCGGCACAGGTCAACGCGTTTCGAAATGGCACGCTGCAAGGTGCCTATGTGATGCTTGCGGCACGTGCCGTCGGGCTCGACGTTGGCGCAATGTCTGGCTTTGACAATGCAAAGCTTGATGAGGAATTCTTCCACGGCACTTCGCTCAAATCGAACTTCCTGGTGAACCTGGGATACGCCGATACGTCGAAGATATTCCGCCGCCTGCCGCGCCTCGATTACGAGACCGTCTGCGAAACCATCTAAACGGAAAGGAACCAAAATGTCGGGACCAGTTGTCACAAAGAACGACATCCTCGAAGCGTCCAAGGGCATGCTCCAGAAACAGCTGTTCGTTGTCTTCACGAATCCCACCAATGGGCTCGGGCCAGTGATGGAGAATATTGAAGAGCATCTGAAGTTTCAGGTCAGTCTGGAGCAGAGAGGCATCATGCTGGGTGCGGGTCCCTTCTGGGCCGATGATGAACACACATGGAACGGTGAAGGGATGGTCATCATCCGGGCGGACAGCCTTGATCATGCCAAAGAGATCGCGGCGACCGACCCGATGCACAGCTCTGGCGCGCGCAGCTTTTCGGTACGCCCGTGGCTGCTGAACGAAGGCCGCATCACTGTCACGGTCGATTTTTCGACCGGCCAACATCACGTAAAATAATCAAAACAACCCCCGGGGAGGAAACTATGAAAAGAACTCTTACAGCATTGGCGATTTGCGCCGCGGCATCTGTCAGTCAGGCAGAGACATTCGAACTAACAATGGCGTCCAGCCATCCGACGGTTCTTCCATGGGTCGGCCAGCTTTCAACGCTCGTTGTGGCTGAATCGAATACCCGCCTCGAAGCTATGGGGTCAGAAGACCGGATTGAGTGGACCGAGGCTTATGGCGGTTCCCTTTATGGCTTCAAGGACACGCTTGAGGCTGTGGGCGATGGCCTGACCGATGCAGGCTGGGTGGGAACACTCTGGGAGGGCTCAAAGATGCCATTGCAGAATGTGACCTACTTTACCCCGTTCGTGTCGGACGATCTGGTTGCAACACTTCAGATCATGAACGAACTCCACCGCGAGGTGCCAGCGCTGCAAAAAGCCTGGGACGATCAGAACGTTGTCTTTCTGGGTGCGAGCGGGGTCGAGACCTATCATCTGATGACAAACTTCCCTGTCAACTCGCTGGAAGATTTAAAGGGCCGAAAGATCTTGGCCCCCGGTCCCTCCGCCAATTGGATCAAACATCTTGGTGCGGTTCCCGTTAACGGCGCGCTTCCCACCTACTACAATCAGGTGCAGACCGGTGTTGCGGACGGAATGGTCATCATCCTCACCGGCGCGTTTCCCAACAAGCACTACGAAGTCGCACCTTACGTGACGCTTGTCGGCATCGGTGCACAAATGACCGGTGGCCTTGGCATCAACAAAGATGTTTGGGAAGGGCTTTCCGATGAAGTTCGTCAGGTTCTGACTGAGCTTGGTGAAGAGTACACGGTCGCCCATGCGAAAGAGGTGATGGCCCGCTACGAGAAGTTCCTTGCACAGCTTCCCGAGGTCGGTGCAACTGTCACAGAACTTCCGGCATCTGACGTCACCTCTTGGGCAGACGGCTTGCCGAACCTTGCGCGCGAATGGGCCGATGCCAATGCCGGCAAGGGCGCCGATGCCGTGCTGGACGCCTACATGGAAAAGGTCAAGGAAGCGAACCTCGAAGCCCGCGTCGACTGGTCTGAGAAGTAACCGCCATGGACCGCCCCGGCATGCTTACCTCACCTTCCTTCCGCCGAGGCGTTGACACTATTGTAAGCGCGGTCTCCGCGCTTACAGGTTTTATCAGCGGGGCTGCCTCGATCTGGATCTTCTGTCTGATGATCCTGATTTGCTCGGACATCATCGGGCGCTCGTTCTTCAACGCGCCCGTGCAGGGCGTGGCTGAAATTGTCGCGAATTCGATTGTCGCGATCGTGTTCCTGCAGGCCGCCCATGCGCTGATGAGCGGTCGCATGACCCGGACCGACATTCTGGTAGGCTGGCTTGAGGCCGAACGGCCCTTCGCTGCAAGCATCGTCCGGATTGCCTTTCATCTGGCCGGGGTTGCGGTTTTTGCGTTGATTGCTCAGGGCACCTGGCCCAAGCTTGTCAGCGCTTTTGTCGAAGGTGAGTTCTTTGGCGCGCAAGGGGTGTTTACGGCACCGGTTTGGCCGATCAAAGCGTGTCTCTTCGGTGGGGCGCTTCTGACCTGCCTTGCCTTCGCATCGCAGGTGCTGATTGACCTCAAGACGCTGGCAAACGCCGGTCGCGTATCGCCACTCAAAGTAAGGCACTCAGTGACGACAAAGCCCAAAGGGTGGCCGTTTGTTATTGTTTTCGCGGTCGCACTATTGATTGGCTATGCGATATTCTGGGCAGATTTAGGTCGGGTAGAGATCGGTCTGGTTGCCATTGCCTTTATGCTGCTTCTCATCTTCTCGGGTGCCCATATTGCGGTTGTGCTGATCCTTTTGAGTTTTCTTGGCATTTGGCTCATTCGCGACAATCCGAAAGTTGCGATGCGCTCGCTCGCGCTTGCCGCTGATGGTGCGATCAACCGCTATCTCTTCGGTGTCGTTCCGCTGTTTGTGCTTATGGGTCTGATTGTCGATGCCGCCGATATCGGTCGCGATGCGTACCGTGTCGCGGCCTGGATGCTGCAAAAAATGAGGGGCGGACTTGGTATCGCAACAGTCGCCGCCAACGCAGTATTTGCGTCCATTACAGGGATCTCAATCGCCTCGGCAGCGGTATTTTCAAGGGTTGCTGTGCCGCAAATGGTCGCAAACGGGTATAACAACCGCTTTGCCCTTGGCGTGGTCGCCGGGTCTTCTGTGCTGGGTATGCTGATCCCCCCCAGCCTTTTGTTGATCATTTATGGCGTCCTGGCCGAACAATCCGTCGGCGCCTTGTTTTTGGCGGCCATCGTACCGGGCGGGATCCTGGCTTTCGTCTTTGGACTGGGCATTTATTTGATGGCGGTTTTTCGGCCGAAACTGGTGATGCAGTCGGAACGGCCTGTCATCATTGAGGGCGAGACATGGGGGACGGCGGCGCAAAAACTCGCCCCAATCGCCGCGCTTGTCGTGATCGTTTTGGGCGGCATCTATTCCGGATTTTTCACGCCGACGGAAGCTGGCGCTGCCGGGGCTGCGGCGGCGATCCTCGTGGCGCTTGTCAAACGAAGCCTGACGTGGGCGAAATTCTGGCGCGTGCTGGTCGATACGGGCCTCGTGTCTGTTTCGATCCTCATGCTGATTATCGCGGCCTCGATGTACTCGCGCATGCTGACCCTTTCGACCATTCCGCAAGAGACCACACAGTTTTTCTCTGAAATGGGGCTCGGGCTGATGGGGTTCATGCTGATCTACCTGCTTCTTGTCGTGGTCATGGGCATGATCCTGGACAGCACGTCGATCATGCTGATCCTGTTACCGCTGTGCCTGCCAATTGTGACAGAACTGGGCGGCGATCTGATTTGGTTCGGGATCGTCACCGTAATCGCGGTCGAAATCGGCTTGCTGACGCCACCTTTCGGTCTGACCGTCTATGTCGTGAAGGCCACCATCGCGGACCGGAACACAACGCTTGGCGACATCTTTGCCGGAACCTTTCCTTTTGTCATCATGATGACGCTGGTCACGCTGCTGCTCACTTTCGTGCCCGCGCTCAGTCTCTTCTTTGAATAGGATCACAAATTGCACTTTGTTGTTCATGCACTCGACCAGCCAGACGCGCTCGATCGCCGCCTAGCCGTGCTTGACGCTCACAGACGATATCTTGCCGAAGTCAACGACCGGTTGGAAATCAAGATACTGTTGTCTGGCCCTTTGATCGAAGATGGTGGGGACCCCATGAAGGGCTCATTCTTTCTTATCGACGCGCCGGATCGGGCGAGCGTAGAGGCGTTGTTTGAAAGCGATCCTATGGCGCAAGCGGATGTCTGGAGCGACTGCCACATCACTGCCCTTAATCTGCGCGTCAACAACATGGGACATCCGTGAATGCCGATACTTTATCTGATGGCTGCCTGCCTGATCGGCGCGGCCTTTGCCACCCAGCCGGCGATCAATGCGGCGGCGGCAAAAGTGTTGGGGTCCCCCATCCCAGCAACAGTAATGTCGGTGGCCATTACCTTGGCCGCCAGCATTGTCATTATGGTGCTGGGTCGGACGACGCCTTCAATGGCCGCGGTGACCAGCCTGCCTTGGTGGGTCGTCATCGGGGGGCTGATCGGAGTGCTGGTCGTGGGCGGCGGGGTCGTCATCGTGCCTGTAACAGGTGTCGCAATCTTCTTTGTGTGCCTGATTGCGGGGCAGCTGGCTGGATCAATTCTGCTTGACCACTACGGCGCCTTCGGTCTTGCGGTACGCGAAATTGGGGCGATGCGGTTGTGCGGTATCCTGGTGACTTTTGCGGGCGTCCTGTTGGTGCGTTATGGCTAAACCTCGAGACTGTGCCGGGATGTATATCAACGATTAGCCAGTTTTGCGCGCAAATAGGCCCGAGGGTCGAGCATGGAACGCAGCGGCCCTATCGGAATGACGTTATTCCACGACCGAAGTAGCCTTACCGACAGTGCACCAAGGAATTGCTCTCGGCGACACCCGCTGTCTGCCAAACCCAGCACGTTGCGGGCCAGGGTCATCCAATGGCACCAGGGACACTTCAGCGTCACGAAGAGATGATTACGTCCGGGCTCGGCCGGGAACGCGCCGCTTCAACCTTGGACGTATCGGTTGGCAAGTCGCCTCTTCCGACGCTGTTTTAGCCCCGCAGACGGTGGTGCAGGATGATGGGGACGGCAAGTTCTTCCTCATCGGCGAGGTGCCTGGCCAAAAGCTGCTCAATGGTCAGAGCGCTGCGGTGCACCGCCCCGACTCTATTGCGGAAGTCATCAGCACCTGCAGTATCGCTCGTCAGTACCAGGTTCGCGTTTCTAACAAATGAATCAAGGATCGTATCAAGAACCTCGTGGTCTGTTTCCAAAATTTCCAGCCCCGCCACAAAACGCGGATCGGCGGCGCCGAGCTCTGGGAAATAGCTTGTGTCTTCAAAGTGATGGTGACCATGCAGGTTTCTCACAAGAGCGTCGCCGTAGTAACTTAGACGTTCGGCATATCTGCGCTTGTCGGCGTTCCCATCCAGCACTCGTTCTGCATCCAGACGAAGCGTTTCCGCAAGTCGCCTGAACATTTGATGCGCGCCAAGCCAGTTCTTTGTGGCCTGTTTGAAGCCGGGATGCGCCGCCCAGCTTTCGCGGGGAATTTGCTCCAGCAAGATCCGCATTTCTGTGGGCAATGGATCCCGTCGCACCTCGTACACGGCATTGCCCCTGTCGCCCGGTGGCCTGGCGCTGCCATCGCCGCTCATGTCAATCCGGTCTCATCCATGTGCCGACGCGCACAGGATTTTTCGGTCGTTTCTACCAGACCGTTGTGCGCCCGGAACATGACCGTGCCATGTGCCCGGGCACATGCTGGCGGCTCTTGAAGGTGATATGCCGGGTTTGGACAAGGTTGACCCGTTTCTCATGCCGAGAGGTTAAGAATTCGGCGACCGAGGCATCAGTCCTGCAGTTGTCCTGCATCTCGCAATCCCCGGCCCACCGCCATGATAGGTTCTCTTTTATCCATTCTAATATCGTAGCATAGATGCATAATATCGCCAGTTGTGTTCTAATTTGGAGAACGTCCAGTGGGTCAGATTGAAGACCTCCGCATGTTTATCAGCATCGTCGAAAAGGGAAGTATCTCTCGTGCCGGTGAAGCAAACAATGTTGCAAAGTCAGCCGTAAGCAGACGTCTGGCCCTGCTGGAAACTCGTTTTGGAGTTAAGTTGATCGAGCGTGGTCCCGGATTGTGGAGGCTTTCACCAAGCGGCATGGAATTATACCAGCGCGCGCTCCGCGCAGTTGGAGAATTTGACGAAATTGAAGAGGACTTTCTTGACCGCTCCGGTTTACTTTCCGGGCCGCTCACGATTTCGGTGCCCAGAGAATTTGGACTGGAGTTTCTGAAAAATGGACTGATAACCTTTCAAAAGAGGCATCCACAGATCCGGTTGATCATAGATTTTGACGACCGGCGCGTTGATTTGGAACGCGAAAGTTTTGACCTCGTTATCCGCATCGCGCCCGATATTGCACCTTCTGAAAATGTGATCGAACTGGGCACAATCAAGCACCGCTTCTATGCAAGCCGTGACTATCTCAGGAAAAATCCAGAGCCCGGTTCGCTGGCCGAGCTTGCAGCACACAGGCTCTTGAATTTTGGGCGAAGTCGCCGCGCAACGTGGGACATGATAGCGCCGAACGGAAAAATGGATTCGGTTGAATTTCAACCTGCGCTAAACAGCAACAGCGGCGTTTTTCTGCTTGAGGCGACGAAAGCCGGTCTCGGAATTGCAAGACTACCGGATTTCATAGTTGATCCTGCAGAAACGAAAGCAAATCTGGTCGAGATTTTGAAGGGCTACAAGGTGCCCGATTGGTGCGTTGCGGCAATGTGCTCTGGCAACAGACGGCTTAACAAGAGAACACGGACTTTCATTGATGAGATGCAGGAATTGGTGGCCTCGCCAAGCATCTAGAAAAACCAGCGGGGGCGCCTTACGCCTCGCGTTTCTCATGGGGCTCAGCAAAAAACTTTGTGGTTTCGTCATCGCCAGGGAACATCAGTTCGATTCTGATATCCGCGAGTGCGATATCGTTGGCAGAACCGAATTGCGCCAGAGTTGTCAGGAACGAAAGAGACTGATCACCAACGCGCAGCTTCGTGGTCGAGAAGGGGGGAAGCGTGCCGAATTCATGCGCCTTGCTCTCGTCGATATGCGCGTCGAGGCGGCCCGCAAAGGCATCAAGTACAGGATCGCCACCCTGATACGCGCTTTCAAGCACCGCGCGCTCTCTCAGATGTTCGGCAAGTTCCGAAAAGTTTTCAATCGCATTCTGAACGACGTCGTTTTCCAGCATTGTGGAAAGTAGGTTGTCACCCTCGGCAACGCCAAACGCTGAAAAGAGCGACCGCGCTGAATCGTTCAAGTCGATGATGGTCCAATGCCGGTCCATGGCAAACGCGGGGTAGGGCATATGTCTGTTCAGCATCCACGTCAGAGCCCGACGGACCGGGGCAAGCTCTGCATCGTCCAATGGCCGCGATCCATAGATTTGCGCCATTCCTGCTGCCGTCAGCATCGCATTTCGGCCCTGCTTGGGCACGTCAAGAATTTCAGACAGGTGGAGTATCATGTTCCGGCTGGGCTGGGACCGGCCGGATTCCAAAAATGACACATGCCGGCCCGAGACGCTGGCGCTCATGGCCAGGTCATGCTGGCTCATCCGGCGTCGTTTGCGCCACAGCTTCAGGTGGCTTGCAAACGTATTTGCGGGGGCGTTCATACCGTCTCGTATCATGATTATTCCTCATGTGTGAGGTTCCGTTCAATGTGCAGCTGCGGCACCTTTCATCAAGGCAGCTGTCCGCGCCTCGCCCAGTAACAGCTCGGGCATTGTGGTGACCCGCCTGGAGGTCAGATAAAACAGATAGGCGGAAAGAAACAGAATGCCGCCGACAAAAGCGACCGGTGCCAGAACCCACCCGACGACCGAAAATTCGTGCCGCCACAGCACCCAAAGGCCCGACAGTATGAGAAAGCCGGTGAAGTCAAAATTGAACTGGCCGGGCCATGTCATTGCCAACATGTCGGTGAAGAATATCTCAAACAGGTTCCAGCCGTAAGTGGCACCGGTCACAAGCGTGTAGGACAGGAGTGCGACGAACATCACGGCGGAAAGGGTTTTCAAAAAGGTCATTGCGGTTCCCTTCTTTCAAGATTTACCGAGCCGACATTGGCATGCCTGCACCAGAAGACTTAGATCGAGAATTAAGTGCTGTCACTTACCTCTGATGTAATTGATTGGGTTCACTAAGGCTCTTAATGATGCGCAAAACATCAAAGGAGCCGGAAAATGGCACTCTTTCGTATCTATCTATTTGTAACTTTCGCAGCGATCCTTGCTTACACGGTCTGGGTGATCGCGACCGAAGGGCCCATCTTCCTTCAGGTGGCCATCGGCATGTTGAGCGAATTCAAATGGCCTGGCCAATTCACGCTCGACTTCGCGATCTATCTCTACTTGTCAATGTTCTGGATCATGTGGCGCAATGAATTCTCCGCTTTCGGCATCGTGTTTGGCCTGGTGGCGAGCGTGCTGGGGGCTGTGGTGCTACTGCCGTATCTCATCTACCTGAGCTATAAATGCGAAGGCGACGTGAAGCTGATGTTGATCGGACCCAACCGCATGTGACGCTAAGGGCGGACCGGCACCCCGATGGCGGTGACGGTCCGTGCCCGACGGATTCATCCAAAAAACCTATCGCGCCTAAAGACAGACCCCGTCGGCGCCGGTTGCCGTGCTGAAATGCCTGGTCGTTACATCGTCCATCGGAAAGTACAGTTCGACCCTGAGATCGCCGCAAAAGACCTCTTCGGGTGTTCCGAACTGAGCAATCGTCGCGAAAAGCGACAGCTCTTTGTCGCCTGCCCGAAGGATTGTCGGAATGACCGGTGAGCGGGTGGCAGGCATTGTTTTTGCAACTTTCTCAAGATGCGTGATCGCTGCTTTGAATTCAGGAATGCCCCCTTCGGCAGCGCTTTCCGCGCGCAACCGCAACGCCGCCTGGTAGGCCACTTCAGGCCAATTCACGACAGCGCGTGCAAGCGCATCAGACAAAAGAAGATCCAATATGCTGTCGCCGACACCGACGCCAAAGGCCGCAAAAAGGTCCACCCCGGCGGAGTTGGCGGCAACAATCCTCCAAAGACGGTCAACAGCAAGTCCCGGATAGGGATCGTGATTGGCCAGTGTGGTTTCAATCGCGTTGCGCAAGGGCGAGAGTTCCGCATCGGTCCAGACCAATGACGGGTAGCGCGTCGCGAAACCGGCATTTGTGAGCATCTGATTGCGGGCTGCCAAGGGCACCTGAAGCGTTTCGCCCAGCCGCAACACCATCTCGCGGCTGGGACTGGCACGGCCGGTCTCAAGAAACGAAACGTGGCGGGACGATACCCCCGCTTCCACCGCCAGTTCCAGCTGGGAAAAGCGACGGACTGTGCGCCAATGCCGCAAGGTATCACTGAAGGTTTCCATCATCGAAAATTACATCTTGGCGCAGCGTCAGTCCATTACCTCTCTGGTAATTGTTCCGGTCTGATTGCGCACCTAGGCTGCCGAGCGAATTGGCAGAAGAAAATGGAAGAGAAAGAAATGCGGACACATGCAGCGCACAAGTTCTGGCTTAAGGTATCGGCAATCGTCATCGGGTTTTTCGGCCCCGCCCTGACACTGGGCACAATGCCCGCGACAAATGAATTGGCCCGCTTGGGGCTGGACATACTCAGCTGGCCGATTGATGGCTTTCCAAGCTATCAATCTGAAGAGATTTGGTTCCTATCCGCACTGACAGGTGGCTTTTTGGTAGGTTGGGCAGTCATGATCTGGATGTTGTCCGTCTTTGTTTATGATCAAGCGCCCGAGGGTGTCCGAAAGTCTGTTCTCTACGGAGTGTTGGCATGGTTCGTAGTTGACAGCTTTGGTTCTGTCACGTCTGGAAACTGGCCAAACGCGCTGTGGAATATCTTGGTTCTTTTCGCGGTCGTCGGCCCGATGTGGACACCTGCAAAAGACCAATGACCAACGGCCATTTATCTGACTTCAGCCCCACACACTTACCTCAGACGTAATTGAAAGCTGTGGGCTGGTACGCAAAGCTGTCGGCAAAAGGGAGATAATGATGTCAAATGATCCGGAAGCATGGATTGAAGAAGAGCCGCAAACACTTTTCGACGCCAAAATCGGGCGGCGTAGCTTGTTAGCAGGTGCGGCAGGCGCAATGCTGATTGGCGGCGGGGCGTCCGGCATTGCGACCAAAGCTCAGGCGCAGGGCGCGCCGTTGTCCTGGTTCAGTACAGGTACCGGCGATCCTGTTGTGTTTATTCACGGTGCCGGGGGGAATGCGTCGATCTGGTTTCAACAAATCGATGGTTTTCGCCAGACTTTTCAGACCATAGCATTAGATCTGCGCGGATATGGCGCGTCGCCAGATCCAGCCCCCGATTTCAGCCCGGCAAATCTGACGGCTGACGTCGTATCGGTTCTTGATGCTGCTGGCGTGGATCGTGCGGTTCTGGTGTGCCAGTCGCTGGGCGGATGGGCAGGCTTGCGCACCGCGGTCGAAGCGCCAGAGCGTGTCCGCGGACTGGTGTTGTGTAACACCATGGCGGGCGTCGCGCATATGCCTGCCCTTCAGGCGTTGGGTCAGGCTGCGGCATCGGTCAACGGTAACATTCCCAGTCTGGCGTTGACCCCAGAGTTCGTTGCCAACCGACCTGAAATGGCACATCTCTATCGGTCTGTGGGCGTTGGGAACCGCCCCAACGATCCTGAAATCGCCAAACGGTTCACCGGTTCCGGCCTGCTTCCACCAGAGCGTCTGAGCGATGTCGCCTGCCCAACGCTGATGATTGCAGGCGAGAATGATCCGATCTGGCCGCCGGCCTCTATTCAGCTGATCGCTGCGCAAATCCCGAACAGCCGGTTCGAAGTTATTGCGGGTGCCGGGCACTCTCCGTATTTTGAGACACCAGAGACTTTCAATGAAACAGTGATGGATTTCATTTCCTCGATCGGATGATTTTGAATGGACATACTTCGCACGCCTGATGAGCGGTTTGCAAAGCTTCCAGGCTATGATTTTTCCGCAAACTATCTGGACGACTTGCCCGAGGCGATGGGCGCGCGGGTGCACTATGTGGACGAAGGGCCGCGCGATGCGCCGCTGACATTTCTCTGTCTGCACGGGCAACCAGCCTGGAGCTATCTTTACCGCAGGATGATTCCGATTTTCACCCAAGCCGGGCACCGGGTCGTCGCACCCGACATGGTGGGTTTCGGCAAGTCCGACAAACCGGCGGACGAGGACTTCTTCTCGTTCACCTATCACCGCCAGGTACTGCTTGCCGTGGTGGAGCGGCTGGATTTGCGGTCCTTCGTGCTGGTCTGTCAGGATTGGGGCGGCATTCTGGGGCTCTCCTTTGCCGAAGCGATCCCGAACCGGCTGAGTGGGCTTTTGGTGATGAACACCGCGATGCCAGTGGGCGAAACGCAGGGGCAGGGTTTCGCGGACTGGCGGGCCTACAGCCGCCGGACGCCGGACATGGATATCGGCAAGTTGATCCATCGGGGCAATCCGCATCTGACCCCGGAGGAAGTGGACGCTTACAATGCGCCTTACCCGGATGCCCGATACAAGGCGGCGGTGCGTCGCTTCCCCGAACTTGTCATGACGGAACCGGAAATGGACGGCGTTGAAATCATGCGCTGCGCGGCAAAGTTCTGGCGTAACGACTGGGATGGCCCAACCTTTATGGCTGTGGGCATGCAGGACCCGGTGTTTGGGGGCGACCATATGGAACGGCTGCGCGCGCAGATCCGCGGCTGCCCTCCTTTCATGCCCGTGGAACAGGGCGGCCATTTCGTTCAGGAGTTCGGTGCCGAGATTGCCGAGGCCGCTTTGCGAAACAGCTTCGGAGGGGTCTAGATGGCTGACAGCCCCGCGCTGCTCGAAGTATTTGGATTGCCAAGCTCGCCCTACACCCGCAAGCTGGTTTCCGTTTTGCGGTACAAGCGCATCCTGTTTCGCCAGCACTGGCACTACGGCCCGCTGCCTGCCGGTTACCCTCAGCCCAAGGTCAGACTGTTGCCCATGCTCGCATGGTGGACCGAAGGCAGGGAAGAGCCGGAGGTTTTGGTCGACAGCACCCCGATCATTCGCAGATTAGATAAGGCCTTTCCCGACCGGTCCGTCCTTCCGAAAGATCCGGTTCGTTCCTACTTGAATGACCTTATCGAAGATTATGCCGACGAATGGCTGACCAAGGCGATGTTTCACTACCGCTGGGCTTATGCGCAGGATGCCCAACAAGCGCCCCCTTTGCTTATTCATCATATGAACCCATCGACGCGTGCCGATCAGGCGGCAACCCTGGCCGCGCAGATCGGAGCGCGGCAGATATCCCGCCGTGCGGTGGTTGGCTCCACCGATCAAACGAGCAGTGTCATTGAAAAAAGCTTCGTGCGGTTCATCGACATCTTTGACGCCTTGATCGAACAGCAGCCTTTTCTCTTCGGAAACATCCCCCACGCAGCTGACTTTGCGCTGTTCGGGCAATTGACGCAATTGGTCCAGATCGATCCGACGCCAACCGCCCTAGTCTCGGCCAAGGCCCCAAGGGTGCGTGCTTGGGTGGACCGGATGGAGGACATGTCAGGCGTTGAACCACTGGCGCAGGAAGAGAAGGGCGACGTGTCCCTTTTGCGCCCGCTCCTGAGCGAAGTCGCGGTGACCTATGCGCCACTGATGCAGGCAAATCGGACGGCTGCGCTTGAACAGCGCGCATCGTTTACGGTCGAGATCGCGGGGCATTCGTGTGAACAGACGACCTTCCCATACCATGTGAAATGCGATCAGGATCTGCGGGAAAGCCATGAAAAGCTAACAGATCGTGAACGCGCTGAAGTCGCAGGCTATATGCCCGGCGGGGGATTGGCATAGGCCTTGGGCGCTTGTGTCGGACCGGCTGCGCCAAATCCCTGTATCACAAACTTCCGTCCAACCGGGCGGTGTATCGGTTTCAAACCCATAGGTTTTGCAAGCTCCGATCTTGGCTCACATACGCAACTCCGCAAGATGCGGAACGGCACTCAAATAGACCAGTATGTGGTCGCGGCTGTCCAAGATGCCGAGCGTATGCTGAACACGGCTGATCATCCGGGCCTCGGTGCCGCGGTTTCTGTCCATCGATACAATACGACGTGCGGATGCAATCCCACGAAGGCCTGATCAATGGCGTCAACAGCCCCCAATCAACTTCAAAATTGCGTTTCGACACCGAAAGTAGATGTCAGCATTATTTCGCAACATCTGAGCTCAGCTCGCAAAAATATTGGCATCTGCAGAGCCTGTTGGCCAAGCGGCCCGCAAATGCAGGGTATTCTAAGCATTGCCGAAGGCCAGATAAGGGGGCTCAGTTCTGATTTCGTGATTTAGGCGACAAACATCCTTTTCATGTCCTCAATAATTGCGGCCGCTGTCTGCGACCGGTCTGATTGTGGGTTGGTCGCAGCGACGAAATAGTCGCTCGTGGCAATGGCTGGACCACATTTGACAAGCCTTTGCTCCCGGATCAGATCGGCGACCAGGTGGTGCCAACCAAGCGCCACTCCAAAGCCATGCAGCGCCGATTGGATGAGAGCCTGATAATTTGAAAATCCAATTTCGGTCGAGGATGACTGCCGCTCGGACCCAAGCTGAAAGAACCACTGGTCCCAGGACAGAAATTCATTGGGTCGTTCGTCATAAGAAAGAAGCTTCGCGCCGGTCAGGGCATCGGGCATGGTGTCGTCCCCAGAAACCAATCCTAGTTCGGTCGCCAGCGCAGGGCTTGCCACGGGATAGATCACTTCGCGAAATAGGTCTGCCGTGGGCCAGCCCGTTTGATTTCTTGATCGCCAGTTCAGGACGATATCAGCAGTATCGGTCGGTGGTTCATCAATCCATGGCACGATGACCAGATCAATCTGCTCACCTGCGATCTCGCACAGTTCACCATATCGCGGGAGCAGCCAGCCATAGGCAAAGCTAATGCTGGTCACAAGTTTCAGGCCTGAGCGGCGCTCATGCAGCCGCAGTTTCCTAAGGGCCTCGTCGACGTGTGAAAATCCCAAACTTACTGCTTGAGACAGTGACGTTCCGGCCACCGTGAGTACCAGTTTGTTATGGTGCCGTTCGAAGAGCCTGACCCCAAGGCGGTTTTCAATCGTAGCAATGTGCTGACTAACCGTCGGCTGGCTGAGGCCCAATTCTTCGCCCGCGCGGGTAAAACTTGCATGGCGCGCTGCAACCTCGAACACGGAAAGCGCTGTAAGCAAGTGACGGTTGGCAAGTTTTAGTGACGGCATAGGAAAATTCTATGCAATGCATCGAAAAACAGCAAGTTGAAGAGGCCCCCAAGCTATGACGTAGATCTATTTGAAAGTTCATGACGACCAGTGCCCGCCAAAGCCGCGCGCATCTGGGCCACATGAAAAGGGCCGTGGCTAAAATCCGGGGGTATTGCCTGAGCGTATTTCCCCTCTCGCGACGGCCCGGTCAGGCTGAAGAGGAGTTTCGCCAATGGCGCGGAAGGAATGGAACCACGAACCGGAAAGCCTGCCTTTGACAGTCAATCCGCTGTTCACGTGGCCACTTGATCCCCAAAAGATACTGGCCTGGTATTGGGGCAGCTGGTTTCCAATTTCGGTCAATCTGGTTTTAGTGGCCTTGTCATACGGCATCGTCATCTGGACGCTGCCACCCTTGACCGCAATGGCGTCACCAGGCTTTTGGATGGTGGCGATCGTTCTGCGGAATTTGGTAATCGCGGTCCTGATCGCAGAAACGCTGCACACGCTCTTTCATCGAACTTCGCTGCAAGGAGATGACAAGAAATACGATCCACGCCCGTTTCCGCGCAAGGGGCGGGTGTTTACCTTTGGGGACCAGTATCTGGACAATACCTTTTGGGCGCTGGCCTCGGGCGTGCCGATCTGGAGTCTGTTCGAAATCTTGATCCTCTGGGCCATGGCCACGGGTTGGGCACCGGTCTGGACCTGGTCTGACGGATGGGTCTGGTATCTGGCGGTATTTTTTCTGATCCCCAGTTGGCAAAGCTTCTATTTCTTCTGGATTCACCGTCTTTTGCACACAAATCTGCTTTATCGGTATCACGCGCTGCACCACCGCAACACCGATGTCGGGCCATGGTCCGGCCTGTCGATGCACCCGATTGAACATGTGCTTTATTTCGGGACGGCGTTGATCCACTTCGTGGTGCCGTCCAGCCCGGTCCACCTGATCTGTCATCTGCTGTTCTTCGCGGTCTATCCGATTCTGACACATACCGGATTCGATGGCATCTGGATCGCCGGAAGACGCAGATTAAAACTGGGCGCGTTCCACCACCAACTGCACCACCGGTTTTTCGAGGTGAATTACGGCACGCTTGAGGTGCCATGGGACAAAGTCTTTGGTACACTCCATGATGGATCCGAGGACGGCAAAGCCATGATGAAAGAGCGGCTCAAGACACGCAGCAGGTCTGTGCAAGACGATAAGGCCTCGTGATGGACGGGGCCGGTCGACGCCCCAATGTCATCCTGGTGCTGGTTGACGATATGGGGTTTGCGGATCTGGGCTGCACCGGGTCCGAGATCCGAACGCCCAATATCGACAAATTGGCGCAAGACGGCGTGTTGCTGTCGGCGATGTACAATTGTGCGCGCTGCTGTCCCACCCGCGCGTCCCTTCTGACGGGGCTTTACCCCCACAATGCGGGCGTGGGTCATATGGGCACTGATCTGGGCACACCCGCCTATCAGGGTTTCCTGCGCAACGATTCCGCAACGATTGCCGAGCATCTGAGAGCCGGGGGATACCGCACCCTGATGTCCGGCAAGTGGCATGTCGCGGGTGATTTCCAGCCCCGCGATTACGATCAGTGGCGCCCCGGTGATCTGGAATACCCCACCCCGCGCCAGCGCGGGTTTGACCGATTTTACGGGTTTCTGGATGGCGCAGCCCATTTCTTTTCCCCGCATTATGTCATGGAGGATGACACCCGGGTGCTGGATGTGCCGGAGGATTACTACATCACGGATGCGATCACCGACAAAGCCGTCGCGATGATCGAGGATGCCGTGGCCGAAGACAGCCCGTTTTTCCTCTATCTTGCGCATATGGCTCCGCATTGGCCGTTACATGCCTGGCCCGAGGATATTGCCCGCTATGACGGCGTCTATCGCGCCGGATGGGACGCAATCCGGACAGCCCGGCATGAGACCTTGAACGGATCGGGCGCATTGCAGGCCAACTGGGATATCTCGGCCCGAGATGCGGACGTGCCACCGTGGGAAACGGTGGAACACAAGGATTGGGAAGCCAACAAGATGGCAACCTATGCCGCGATGGTCGACAGACTGGATCAATCCATCGGGCGGCTGGTATCCGAGTTGAAACGATTGCATCAGTTTGACGACACCCTGATCCTGTTTCTGTCTGACAATGGCGGCTGTGCGGAGTTCATGGCCGAGGACGGGTGGGCCCAGTTCTATCCCGATCTGACCCATGATGGCCGACAGATCACCATGGGCAACGTACCCGATCTGGCACCCGGCGACGCCTGCACCTTTCAAAGCTATGACAAGCCCTGGGCGAACGTGTCCAACGCGCCGTTCCGGCTGTTCAAACACTACGTCCACGAGGGCGGGATATCGACGCCCCTGATTGCGCATTGGCCACGCGGCATTGTGGCGCAAAAACCTGTGCATGCGCCCTGTCATGTGGTCGATCTTCTGCCAACCATATTGGACGCGGCCGGGGTGACGCCGCTGCACGACCTTGACGGCCATGAGATGCAATCCCTGCAGGGCGAAAGCCTCATGTCGGTGTTCGAGGGGAAGGATTGGACCCGCGAAAACCCCATCTTCTTTGAGCATGAAGGCAATGCCGCTGTTCGGTTGGGGCAATTCAAACTGGTGCGGCTGCATGGTCAGGACTGGGAGCTCTATGACATGGAAGCCGACCGCACTGAGTTAAAAAACCTCATTCACGGAGACAGATCCCGGGCCCGCGACATGCGCCGCCAATTCGACGACTGGGCCCAGAAGACCGGCGTTCTGCCCTGGGACGTGGCGCTGCCAAGGTTGCTTGCCGCCTGGAACCTTGAAAGCGTTGACGGGTAGCGAACTGGTATCGTTATGATTTCAGCTGCCCCTTGTCGTTGGGGTAGCATGTGACCCGTGACTTGCTCCCCATTGAATCCGCTAATTTAGGTTAGCTCTGTCCAGGTTTTGGTCCGATCTTGACCGGACAACGTTTTGCACCAAAGCCATACCAGCAAGGCTGGAAATGGGGGGCTAAAGGTCGAACGAGATCAGAGCAGGGGTAGCTCTCGGGTCATGGTGGCGATGATGAAGCGAGGACATCTTAACCATCCAGCACATCGCTAAATTCAGTTGGCAAAGAGGTCAGGGGGTCAACCGAACCACATGCCAACTACCAATCCGCCTCGTCAGGACGCGTCTGGTCCCTTGTCATTATCCAGCAGGATGCGGCTGGCGTTGCCTTCGGGGTCCTCATACTGGTCCGACTTAACCGACCAGATAAATGCGGCAAGGCCAAGACCGCCAAGGATCAGGGAAACGGGGATCAGCACAACCAGAACGTTCATTTTACGTATCCAATGCGGCCAGAGTTCAGCAATACCGTGATCGACGACGCGGACATCGCCAGCGCGGCCGCAAGGGGGGTCGCAAACCCTGCCAGCGCAATTGGAATGGCGATCAGGTTATAAAGGGCTGCGATGGCGAAGTTTTGTTTGGACAACCTTTGGGTCTGGCGCGCGACGCGGATCAGCAACGGCAGGTCCTGTAAGCTTTCCTTGAGCAGTACCACATCCGAAACACTGCGCGACACATCCAACGCAGAGGCTGGTGCCAGCGACGCATGGGCGCGGGCCAGCGCCATCGTGTCATTCAGACCGTCGCCTACCATCAGCACCTTTCGGCCTTCCTTTGCCAGTGCATCCAGTCGTCGAGATTTGTCCTCGGGGCGGGCATCAGCGAGAACAGGCAGGCCCGCCAGATCCGCAAACCTCCGGGCGGATGCCGCATGATCCCCGGTGACAATCTCGCTCGGCAGATCGAGGTCGCTCAGCGCCTCCTGTGCTCCCGGCTTCAGAACCTCATGAAACGGCAGCTCAATGGGTGCGCTCTCGCCGATCCGCAGGCCAAAACCGCGAAAATCCGCCCCGATCCAGGCGCCGCGACCCAGCCGGACAACCTGACCGTCCAATCGGGCGCTGATGCCCTGACCGGCATGTTCCTCGATGCTGTCCAGCGCAACAGGCGGCACGCCCGCCAAACGCTCTGCCAGCGCGGCTGACAGCGCGTGGTTAGAGTGTTGCGCAAGGCTGAGACAGATTGACCGCGCGCGCGGCGACAGTGTTTCGGGGATGTCGACAGCGGGCGAACTCAGCGTGCCGGTCTTGTCAAAAACGATATGGTCGACATCCGCAAGCCGTTCTATCGCCGTGGCATGTTTGACCAGAAACCCCTTCGAAAAGAGACGACTGATGGCCGCCGTCGTAACCGCTGGTACCGCAAGACCCAGCGCGCAGGGGCAGGTGATGATCAGCACGGCAATGGCGATATTGAGGGCCAGCCGAACATCCCCCGAGCCCAGCCACCACGCCGCAAAGGCCACGAACGCCAAAAGGTGCACGGCGGGTGCGTAGATTTGCGCGGCACGGTCTGCAAGTGCGGTATAGCTGTTGCGGCTGTTCTCGGCGGTTTCGACAAAGGCTGCGACGCGGCGCAGAGTTGTATCCTCGCCCACGGCGGTGGCGCGCAGTTCAACAGGGGCGCCAAGATTGATTTCACCCGCTTGTAGTGCCGCGCCTTGAACCACGTCCACAGCTTCGCTTTCGCCTGTCAGAAAGGCCCGATCCATCAAGGCGTTTTCTGACATCAGCGTGCCATCGACAGGCACGCGCATCCCGCTTTCAATCAGCAGAATATCCCCGATCGCAACTGCAGAAGTTGGCACGGTTTCCACCCGCTCACCCCTGATGCGTTTGCACTGGTGGACCTCCAGCGCTGTCAGCTCTTTGGCGGCAGACCGCGCGGCACTGCGGGTCCGGTGGTCCAGATAACGACCAATCAGCAGAAAGAATGTCAGCGACAAGGCGGCATCGAAATAGGCGTGACGCCCGCCCTGCAGGCTTTCAAACACCGACATGCCCGTTGCCAGCAGGATTGCGAGCGAGATCGGCACATCCATGTTCAGCCGCCTGCCCTTAAGCGCCGCAAAGGCACTTTGGAAAAAGGGCTGCGCAGAATAGGCCACGACCGGAACCGCGATTCCTGCCGAAATGAGGTGAAAGAGGTCGCGCGTTGCGCCGCTGGCCCCGGACCACACGGCAACCGACAGCAGCATCACATTCATCATGGCAAAGCCTGCTACAGCAAGCCTCAGCAACAGATCGCGGCCCTTGCGGTCTGTCGCCTTGTCCAAAACCGCAGCATCAAGCAGAAAGATCTCGTATCCCAGTCCCTTGATCGTACGCAGGACATCCGAAGGCTGGATCGGGCCGGTGACGCTCAAGCGTTTGAGCGATAGGTTGACCCGTGCCTCGCGCACGCCGTTGACGCCCGCAAGTGCCCGCTCGATGGTGCCGATGCACCCCGCACAGTGAATCGTCGGCAGGGAAAACTGCGCCGCTGCACCATCGCTGACCGCCGACATGTCCGGCGATACCGACGCACAGGCGGCACAGGCCATCATGCGGCAACCCTCACGATGATGCGCTGTTGAAACAGCGTGCCGTCCTGCGCACGCATCTTGATGCGCAGGTTCCAGTTGCCGGCACCCGCCTGAACGGGCGCGCGAAACGCCGTGCCGTCAAAGACAAATTCCGGCGTCTGATCCTGCGCGCGGTGAGTGGCGCGGCCAAAGATGGCGGTCTCGATCTGCGCATTGACCGGCGTGCCGTCGCGGCGCACATCAAGGATCAACTCGTTGCCCTCAAGGCGCGCTGCGACAACCCACTCCAGCGCATGTTGTGCCTTGCGATCGGCATCGAAGGTCTGGCTGGCCACATAGGAATTCTTGACCTCAAGCCCCGGGAAGGTCCGTACCGCATTCACCGCAAGGGTAAGGTTGACGGCGATGATGGTGCCGAAGGCCAGAACGAAGGTGGCGGCGACATGCCAGCCCTTGATTTCGCGGATCATTGCTCTCTCCCGTGGAAGGTGGTGGCGCGGCTGGCGCGGTCGCCTGTTTCAAGGTCTTCGACCCACAGCCGCAGGGCCGTCTGGTTGCGCGTGGCTGCAGGATCGCCGGGGCGCGACGTGATATAGACGCGCTGCATCAGTGTGCTGTCTGCGGGGACAGTGACCTGCAGCAAATCGTTGGCCCCCTCGAGGTCGATCCGCAGAACGTCCTCGCTGGTCAGGCTCAGGCCAAAGGGGCGCGCGGTGCCGGTCTTGTTGCGCAGGCGCACGTCATAGATATTGCGCACCGCGCCATCCGATTGGATCACATAGGTCGGGTTGCGCACCGGGCTGACGGTCAGTTCGATATCCGTGCGGATGAACAGCGCATAAATCAGCGCCAGACCCATCGCGCCCCACATGATGGTGTAAAGCAGGGTCCGCAAACGGAAGATGTGCTGCCAGACCGGGCGGGGCGGCTGGCCTTCGCGTTCCCTGGGTTCATC
Organism: Sulfitobacter aestuariivivens; assembly: GCF_014763045.1. Classification (GTDB taxonomy): domain Bacteria; phylum Pseudomonadota; class Alphaproteobacteria; order Rhodobacterales; family Rhodobacteraceae; genus Sulfitobacter; species Sulfitobacter aestuariivivens. The sequence goes on along the minus strand of NZ_JACTAG010000001.1, from coordinate 1,920,493 downwards.
CGACAGGGCCAGATAATCAATCAGCCCGCGCGGCTTGCCGATCTTGTCCATCACATCGTCACAGGCATCGATGCACAGCGCGCAGGTGATGCATTCCATCTGCTGGCCTTCGCGGATGTCGATGCCCATGGGGCAGACGTTGACGCAAGCCATGCAATCGATGCAATCGCCATGTTCCTGCACCTCGGCGGTGATCCGTGGCGTGCCCCCCACCTGAAGCGCGGCCTTGGGGTAGGGCGTCGGGGCGTAGCGCGCGGCACCGGGCCCCGCTGCCTGCGCTTCGGCTTCGGCCTTTTGTGCGGCCAGCTTGTCACGCTTGCGCACGTTGCCCTTGCCGCGCGGCTCTCCGCGCCACTCTCGGTAGGCCACAGTGATCGTATCGCTGTCCATCATCGCGGCCTGAATGCGCGGCCAGGGACACATATAGATGCAAATCTGTTCGCGCATGAACCCGCCAAAGACAAAGGTGGTCGCTGTCAGAACGCCGATGGTGGCGTAGGCGATGGGATGCGCCTCAAAGCGCACCAGATCGACAGCAAGCTGCGGCGCGTCGGTGAAATAGAAAACCCAGGCCCCGCCGGTAGCAATCGCGATCAACAGCCATGTTGTCCACTTGGTGATCCGCAGGCGCACCTTGCGCACGTCCCATTTGGCGCGGTGCAGACGCAGGCGGGCATTGCGATCCCCTTCGATCCAGCGTTCCACAAGCAGAAACAAGTCGGTCCAGACGGTCTGGGGGCAGGTATAGCCGCACCAGACCCGGCCCATCGCCGAGGTGAACAAGAACAGCCCCAGCCCGGCCATAATCAGCAACCCGGCCACGAAATAGAATTCATGCGGCCAGATCTCGATCCAGAAAAAGTAAAACCGACGGTTGGCCATATCCACCAGCACCGCCTGATCTGGCAGGTTCGGCCCACGATCCCACCGCAGCCACGGCGTCAAGTAGTAGATGCCCAGCGTGACAATCATGATCCACCACTTGAGCGTCCTGAAACGGCCGCTGACGCGGCGTGGAAAGATCGGCTCTTGCGCCGCATAAAGGGACGGGTTGGTCATTGGGTCATCCTGTTCGCCCTGTCTTGTTAGACGAGCTTGGAGAATTGGGCCTTGATCTGGGTCAATGTGCCCCCGGAAATGAGCAACGTGCGAACAGGGTCATTCCGGGGGCAGGTCCGCCTGCCCATTGAAAGACAGGCGAACCAACTGATCTACTCTTCGCCGCCACCCAGGCTGTGCACATAGACAGAAACCGCGCGAATGTCGGGCTCTGTCAGGCGCGGCTGCCACGGCGGCATCACACCGAACCGTGCATTCCGGATGGAGTATTCGATGGCGTCGCGGTCGCTGCCGTAAAGCCAGATCGCATCCGCCAGATTGGGGGCGCCAAGTTCAGGATCGCCCAGGGCGGCCTCGCCATGACAGCTGGAACAATTGTCGGCGAAAAGTTCTAAACCCGTGGCCGCAAGCGCCGCATCATGCTCTGGACTGGACAGGCTGATCACATATTCAGTCACGGCCATCAGTTCGTTCTCTTCAAGGATCTCGCCGAACTGCGGCATCTCCGAATACCGCGCATCCGGATCGGCCTCATTGCGGATGCCATGGCGCACGGTGTATTCGATGTCCGCCATACTGCCACCCCAAAGCCAGTCGTCGTCCAGCAGGTTGGGATAGCCCTTGGCGCCCGCAGCGCCCGACCCGTGACACTGGCTGCAGTGGGCGCGAAACACCGCACCACCGCGCGCCACCGCGTAGCGATGCAAATCGTCCGACGGGGCCAGACCGGTGATGTCGGCCTTCACCAACTCTCCTACAAGGCTGGCGTTGGCCAATTCGTGGGCATCGACACTCTCGGCCAACTCGGCCCGGGTGGAATAGCCCAGCACGCCAGCCGTCGCGCCAGATATCATCGGCCAGGCAGGATAGGCGATCACATACCCGATGCCCCAAACGATCGTGGCATAAAACGTCCACAGCCACCAGCGCGGCAGGGGCGAGTTCAGTTCCCGAATGCCGTCCCAGACATGGCCGGTGGTCTCGGTTCCGGTGGTTTCGTCGATATTCTTGTCAGACATTTTTTGTCTCCACCTTCAACGCCTTGGTCTTATCGCCCAGGCCGCCGGTTTTGTTGTCTTTGGCGCGTGCAGGCGCTGTTTCATTACGGAAAGGGATCATGCTGGCGTCCTTTCGGGCGGAACTCTGGCTCGGCCAGAACGACCACACGGCCACCCCGAGAAAGGCGATGAACATCGCCAGCAGCACCCAGCTATCAGCAATTTCGCGGAGCATTGAATAGGTTTCCATCTGCCATTTCCTCCTATCGGCTTGCATCGGGCGTGAAGGTCGAGAAATCGACCATCGTGCCAAGAATCTGCAGGTAGGCAATCAGCGCATCCATCTCCGTCAGCGCAGATTGGCCGTCAAAGTTGGCCACTACCGCGCCAGGATAGCGTTCGATCAGCCCGTCATAGTCGCTGTCTGGATCCCCTTGCGCAGTAAAGTCGGCATAGGCCGCTTCGATCTGCGCGTCGGTGTAGGGCACGCCCACAAACCGGTGCACGCTCATCAGATCACCGATGTCATCGCCATCCAGTGTCGCGTTCAGCAGAAAACTGTATTTCGGCATCACGCTTTCAGGCACCACCGATTGCGGATCAATGAGGTGATCAAGATGCCAGGCATCCGAATACCGCCCCCCAACGCGCGCCAGATCAGGCCCGGTGCGTTTTGACCCCCACTGGAACGGGTGGTCATACTTGCTTTCGGCCGCCAGCGAATAATGCCCGTAGCGTTCGACCTCGTCGCGCATCGGGCGGATCATCTGGCTGTGGCAGACATAGCATCCTTCGCGGATGTAGATGTCGCGCCCGGCCAGTTCCAGCGGAGAGTAGGGGCGCACACCCTCAACGTCTTCGATGGTGTTTTCCAGCCAGAACAGCGGGGCAATTTCCACCAGCCCCCCGATTGTGACAACCAGCAGCGAAGCGGTCAGCAGCAGCGTCGGGCTTTTTTCGAGAATGGCATGTTTGTCTAGAATGGCCATGTGCCGAATTCCTTATTCTGCTGCAATTGCATTGGGGGCGGGGGTGCGTGCCGGCTGGGCACCGCGGATGGTCATCCACATGTTCCAGCACATGACCAGCGCACCGCTCAGGAACAGGACACCGCCCAGACCGCGCACGACATACATCGGGAACTTGGCGCTCACGGTGTCGGCAAAGCTGTTGACGAGGAAGCCCTGGTCATCGACTTCGCGCCACATCAGGCCCTCCATGATGCCGGTCACCCACATCGAGGCCGCATACAGCACGATGCCAAGCGTCGCGAGCCAGAAGTGCCAGTTGATGGCCGACATCGAATACATTTGCGCGCGTCCCCACAGCTTGGGTGTCAGGAAGTAGATGCAGGCAAACGTGATCATGCCGTTCCAGCCCAGAGCACCGGAATGCACGTGGCCGATGGTCCAGTCGGTGTAATGGCTCAGCGAGTTGACCGCGCGGATCGACATCATCGGCCCCTCAAAGGTCGACATGCCGTAAAAGCCCAGCGACAGCACGAACATCCGCAGGATCGGGTCCGTGCGCAGCTTGTCCCAGGCGCCCTGAAGGGTCATCAGGCCATTGATCATGCCACCCCAGCTGGGCATCCACAGGATAATCGAAAAGACCATCCCAAGCGTGGACGCCCAGTCAGGGAGAGCCGTGTAATGCAGGTGGTGCGGACCCGCCCAGATATAGAGAAAGATCAACGCCCAGAAGTGGATGATTGACAGTTTGTAAGAGTAAACCGGGCGTTCGGCCTGCTTGGGCACAAAGTAGTACATCATGCCCAGAAAACCCGCCGTCAGGAAGAAACCGACAGCGTTGTGGCCGTACCACCACTGCGTCATCGCATCCTGCACGCCTGAAAAGACCTGCACGGATTTCGATCCCCAGATGCTGACCGGGATCGACAGGTTGTTGATCACATGCAGCATCGCAACGGTGATGATGAAGCTCAGGTAAAACCAGTTGGCGACGTAGATGTGGCGCTCTCTGCGTTTGTAGATCGTCCCTAGAAAGACAGCCAGATAGACCAGCCATACGACAGTCAACCACAGATCGACGTACCACTCAGGTTCCGCGTATTCCTTGGACTGCGTCGCCCCCAGCAGATAGCCCGTCGCCGCCATCACGATGAAAAGCTGATAGCCCCAGAACACGAACCAGGCCGCATTTCCCCCCCACAAACGCGCGCCTGAGGTGCGCTGCACCACGTAAAACGACGTTGCAATCAACGCGTTGCCGCCAAAGGCGAATATGACAGCACTGGTGTGCAGTGGTCTGAGCCGCCCGAAGTTTGCGAAAGGCTGCGCCCAGTCAAAATTCAGCGCCGGAAAGGCAAGCTGGAACGCGATGAACGTGCCCACCAGAAATCCGGCGATCCCCCAAAAGGCGGTTGCAATCACGCCTGCGCGGATCACACCATCCGCATAAGACCCGTGTTCGGGGTCAGCAAGCTGGGGCGTATCCGCCTTGCGCAGCTGGTAGATGAACATCCCAAAGGAAATCGCTGCAATGATCCAGGCATGCAGGATGTAAGCCGGATCTCTTCCCCAATCCGCGGCCAGCAAGGCCAGGAGGGTAATTATCCCAAGCAGCAAAATTTTTACGTATGTCATAGCGTCGCCTTCTTGCAATCTGGCAGCCGCAGAGCCTGCTCTGCGCACCTTTGGGGCACCTTTAGATGAGGATTCGGGGCAAAACCTTGATCTGGATCAACGGACCGCTATCGCAGCACATGCACCGCACAGCCGGCGTGGCGCACGACCCAGCTTGCGGTCGATCCAAGAAAGATGTCTGAGAACACAGGCTTGTGTGACGAGATCACGATGCAATCGGCATCCTTGTCCTTTGCCCAGTCCGCAATGGTCCGCCCGGCGTGACCTTTCAGCAGGAAGGTATCGGTGATGCCATTCTCCTCGGACAGCGCATCCAGCCTCGACTGAGCCCTGTCCCGGTGGGATTTGCGAATCTCGGCAGTCAGCGCATCCTCAACGTGGACCGGCAGCGGTTCGATCACGTGAACCAGGCTGATGCGGCCTTCGGCGCTCAGCAAGGCTTTCGCAATCTCAATGGCGCCGCTCGCATCGCGGTTTTCGTCAAAGCTCACGGGTATCAGGATGTGATTGTACATCTGCGTCTCCTATCGTTGGTGATAGGACACAAATGTCAGGCTTGTCGGATGGGTGCCTTGATGCAGATCAAGACATTTTCACGCGTCAGTAAATGACACCACCATCGGAATCGTCGCCCGTCTCGTCATGCAGACGCCCAAAATCCAGCACCTTGAAACGACGCCGGTCCTTGAACTCCAGTATCTGCTCTTTCTTCATGGCGTTGAGCTGGCGGCTGACTGTCTCAAGGGTCAGGCCAAGAAAATTGGCAATCTGTTCGCGGGTCAGGGGCAGCTCCAGCATCTGCGATCTGGCTGCATCTCCATCTACATTCGAACGGATCACTAGCATTTCGATGAAAGACGCGATCTTTTCGCGCGCTGTCTTGCGCCCCAGCAACAACATCCACTCTCGCGCCGCATCCAGCTCGTCCAGCGCAAGTTCCATCAGCCGCTGCGACAGATGCGGCGTTGTTCCGACCATTTTCTCAAACGGGCGATGTCGAAAACAGCAAAGGGTCACGTCCGTGGCGGCCGTCACGTCAAACTCGATTTCAGAGCGCCCCGGACGCCCAATGAAATCCGACGGCAACAGCAACCCCACCATCTGGGTCCTGCCGTCCTCCATCGTCTTGGAAAGCGACGCAACACCCCCGACGACGGACGCCACATACTCCAACGGATCTCCGCGCCACATGATCGGCTCACCTGCGCGGAAGGACCGGTAGGTCTTGATTTCGGTCAGTTCACCCAGCTCATCAGTGCTGCATTTTGCACAGACAGCACGATGCCGAATAGGGCACTCGCTGCACTGCAGGTGGCTGTCCAATAAAATTGCCATAGCTTGATCTGTGTCAAAATTCCCTGTTCGCACCCCCGTTATACAGAACCGCATGGAAAAGATGAATGACCTGCGACGATTTGGTCTGTTTGACGTAAATGCGCCGCGTTACACCAGTTATCCGCCCGCCAATCAGTTCGGCGTGCAAACGGGGCTGCGGCATCAGGCGCAGTGGCTTGACGCGGTTCCCGCTGACAAACCGGTCTCGGTTTATGTTCATATTCCTTTCTGCAAACGCATCTGCTGGTTTTGCGCCTGTCGCACGCAGGGCACGAAAACGCTGCGCCCCGTCGCTCGCTACCTCGAGACCGTCCTGACCGAGATCGCCGCAGTCGGACAACGCCTGCCCAATGGGATCAAGATGGCACGGCTGCATCTGGGGGGCGGTACGCCAACCTTGCTGTCGCCAGAGCTGCTGCAGCGGCTCATCGATGCCATCGACGCGGTCTTTGATCGCAGCGACGACTTTGAATTTTCGGTCGAGATCGACCCGACCGAGGCCGCCCCCGAGGTGCTGGAGGCACTGGTTGCCAACCAGCTGTCCCGCGTCAGCATCGGCGTCCAGGATTTTGATCCAAAGGTGCAAGAGGCCATCGGGCGTACGCAAACCTTCGAGCAGACCAAAACCGTGATCGATTGGCTTAGAGGTCAGGGTGTTCACAACATCAACCTTGATTTGCTCTATGGCCTGCCGTGGCAGTCCGGCACGCGGTTCCGCGCCACGCTCGCGCAGGTGATGACCCTGGCCCCGACACGGCTTGCGATATACGGCTATGCCCATGTGCCGTGGATGTCCAAACGCCAGACGATGATCCCTACGGCGGCGCTGCCGGGCCCCAAGGCGCGCTTTGAACTTGCCAATTGCGCCCGCGACACCTTCAGCGCTGAGGGCTACGTGCCCATCGGCATCGACCACTTTGCCCGCCCCGAAGACAGCCTCTCCCAGGCGCAGGCCAACCAACAGCTCAAACGCAATTTCCAGGGCTATAGTGATGATCCCGCCGAAACGCTGATCGGCTTCGGCGCCTCCGCGATCTCCACCTTTCCGGGCGGGTTCTCACAAAATGCTGCGGCCACTTCAGCCTATCAGGCACGCGTTGCAAACGACGGGCTGGCAGGTATGCGTGGGTTCGTGATGGACATCGACGATCAGGTGATCGCACGCTGCATAGAACAGCTGATGTGTTATTTTGCCATCGACCGCGCCGCGCTATCCGCGTTACCGGCAGACCGTGTTGCAGAGGTCTGGGCCAGATTTGCCCCCCTGTCAGATGCCTTCCCGGACGCGCTGTCGGTCAGCGCAGACCGGATTGCGATCAATGACGGGTTTCAACCCCTTGTCCGCATCCTTGCGCATCACCTCGATACCTACGTGGCCGACAGCGACGCGCATTCCGCCGCGATCTGACGCGCGGGGCGGCACGCATTCTCAGCCATCCAGATCCGTGTCCTGCAGTGTCAGCGTCACCCTGTCCCCTGCAAACCACGTCCGCCCGTATTCAACCGGAACACTATCCCCATTCACATTGATCCCCGTCGACCGCAACAGCGGGTCGCCCTCGTTCACTTGCAGTTGCAGGGCCAGCGTTGCATCTGCCAATATCGCGGTCAGCCGGGTCGATGCGCGGGTGTAATCGGCCACTCCGGCCTGCAACAACGCCTGCGTGACGCTGTTTGTCCTGGTCAGCGCATCATCGATGCCGGGCAGGCGATCCAGTGGAAACAGGCTTTCAAAACAGGCGATGGGCACGCCGTCAGACAAGGATACCCCACGACAGGCGCAAATTGTGGACCGCGTTGGGGTCGCAAGCGCCTGTGCCTCGCTGGTCGTGGCCGCGCGGCGATCTGCTGCGGGTCCGGCTGCACCGGGATGTACCACTGGTCGCCGGCGTCTGGAGCGCGGGACGACAGGTCAGCTAAGTCCATTTGAAGACACAAAGGGCGGCAACCGGAATGCCGGCTGCCGCCCCTTCAGTGGATGTCTGGCTGATCTAGCCCGCCGCCTGATCCATAATCGCGTTAAAGGTCGCAGATGGTCGGAACACGGCAGCAACCTTTTCGGGGTCGGTGCGATAATACCCGCCCAGATCAACGGCCTGTCCACGGCCCTGCGACAGCTCCGCACGGATCGTGTCGTAGTCGTCACGCAGACGCGCGGCGACAGGTGCGAAGGTTTCTGAAAGGGCAGGGGACTTCGACTGCGCCGCCAATGCTTCTGCCCAATAGAGGGCAAAATGGAAATGGCTGTCGCGGTTGTCGTCCTGACCTACCTTGCGGCCCGGGCTCTTGCCTTCGGACAACAGCCGCGTGATCGCGTCATCGGCTGCATCCCCCATGACCTGTACGTCAGCATCGCCACGCGCCTCACCGACAAAGCGCAGGCTTTCAGCCAAGGCGCAGAATTCACCAAGGCTGTCCCACCGCAGATGGTTTTCCTCCATCAGCTGCTGAACATGCTTGGGCGCAGAGCCGCCCGCGCCTGTTTCAAACAACCCGCCCCCGTTCATCAGCTTGACCACCGACAGCATCTTGGCCGAGGTGCCGACCTCAAGGATCGGGAACAGGTCCGTCAGATAATCCCGCAGAACGTTGCCTGTGGCCGCAATCACATTCTCACCGCGCGTGATGACCTTCAGCGCGTGTTGGGTGGCTTCTGACGGTGCCATGATCTGAACCTTGTCCATCGCGCCTGCGGCCTCCAGCATCGGCGTGATGGCGCGCAGGATCTCGGCATCATGGGCGCGGTTCTTATTCAGCCAGAAAACCGTCTCATAGCCTGTGAGCTTTTGCCGCTCGAGGGCCAGCGCCAGCCAATTCTCAATGGCTTCGGCGCGGGTCGACGCCATGCGCCAGATATCGCCTGCCGCCACGTCGTGCGACAGCAACACATCACCGCCTTCCGCTACGACATTCATCGTACCGCTCGCGGACATCTCAAAGGTGGTGGGATGGGATCCGTATTCCTCAGCCTTCTTTGCCATCAGACCGACATTCTGCACGGTCCCCGCCGTCGTGGGATCAAGCGCGCCGTTCTCTTTGAAAAACGCCACGGATTCCGCATAGACCCCGGCGTAGGAGCTATCGGGGATCACGCAATTGGTGTCGCCTTCCTTGCCATCCGGGCCCCAGCCTTTGCCGCCTGCGCGCAGCACTGCGGGCATCGACGCGTCGATGATTACATCAGACGGTACATGCAAGTTGGTGATGCCCCGGTCTGAATTGACCATGTAGAGCGGCGGGCGCTCGGACAGGCAGGCCTTGATGGCGGCGTTGATCTCATCAGCCTGCGGCATATCGGCGATCACATCCAGCATGGTGCCCAGACCAGAGTTCGGGTTTGCACCCGCCTCGGCCAGCGCGTCACCGTATGTGTCAAAGACCGGCTTGAGATAGACGCGAACCGCATGACCAAAGATGATCGGGTCCGACACCTTCATCATCGTGGCCTTCATGTGCAGCGAGAAAAGCGTTCCGTCCGCCGCCGTGGTGGCGATGGCTTCTTCCAGAAAGGACAGCAATGCAGCCTTTGACATGAACGTCGCGTCCAGAATCGTGCCCGCAGGATAGCTCAGCCCATCGGCCAGCACCTTGGTGCCGTCCCCGCTGACATGTTCGATCCGTACGGTTTGGGCCGCATCCAGCGTCACCGATTTCTCGTTGCTGTGAAAGTCGCCCGCCGACATCGTGGAGACACGTGTCTTGCTGTCCTTCGACCAGGTGCCCATCGAATGGGGATGTTCCTTGGCAAAGGCCTTGACCGCTGCAGGTGCCCGCCGATCCGAATTACCTTCGCGCAGCACCGGGTTCACCGCAGATCCCTTGATCGCGTCATACCGCGCGCGGGTTTCTTTCTCCGCATCTGTCTCAGGCGCTTCGGGATAGTCGGGAATGTCGAAACCCTGTGCCTGCAATTCTGCAATCGCCGCGTTCAGCTGCGGCACCGAGGCCGACACGTTGGGCAACTTGATGATATTGGCATCCGCTTCCTTGACCCGATCCCCAAGCCAGGCCAGATCATCCTGTGCGCCGTCCGGCGCGCGCTCTGGAAAGGCGGCAAGGATACGGCCCGCGACCGAAATGTCCCGTTCTTCCACGCTCAACCCGACTTCGGAAACGAACCGCCGGATGATCGGCAACAGCGATGCAGCGGCCAACTGCGGTGCTTCGTCGGTGGCGGTGTAAATGATATCGGCGTTGGTGTCGGTGGACATGGATATGCCTTTCATGATCGAGATTGCAGGGCGGGTTTGAGGCATCTGGTATAGGCTGTCACGGCGGGCTTCAAGCCTTGCCGATGACAGCGCTGTAGGGTGATCCCCGTTAGGTCAGTGCAGGCGGGCAGGCGCAGACAACCCAGACCGCGCCTGCAGTGCGCTGTGGCCTCAGCCGGGATCGCTTTCGATCACCTTGCGCGCGGCGCGAAAACATTCCAGTCCCTGCGGCACGCCACAATAGATCGCAATCACATGAATGATCGCGCGGATTTCCTCGGGGCTGACCCCGTTGTTGATCGCCCCGCGACAGTGCAGTTCCCATTCGGTCATCTTGCCAAGGGCCCCGATCATCGCAAGGTTCATCATCGACCGCGTCTTGGCGTCGATCACATCGTCACCCCAGCCAAATCCCCAGCACCACGCCGTCATCGCCTCCTGAAACGGCCGGGTAAAGTCATCTGCCGTATCCAGCGATTTCTGCACATAGTCAGCGCCAAGTGTTGCCTTGCGCTGCTCCAACCCCTTGAGGAACAGATCTTCGTCAAATGTGCTTGTCATGCGGGATCCTTTCAAAGGCGCGGCCACGGGTCCTTCCCGTCCGCCGAGGTTGCGTATCCGGGCTGGTCGTCACGCGTTGTGGTACAAAGAGGTGTCTCGTCCGGGCAACTGCGGCCAAGCACGCGTCGCCAGACAGGCAGCGCCCGGTCGACGACTGGTTGGTTCATCCTGGCGACATGCCCCTCAGACGCTCAGACCGGCGCCGCAACAATTCCAGCGTCATCAGCAACAGAACCGAAATCACGACCAGCAGCGTCGCAACGGCAAGAATTGTCGGGCTGATCTGCTCGCGCAGGCCGGTGAACATTTGCCAGGGCAGGGTCTTCTGACCGGCAGAGCCGACAAAAAGCACCACAACCACTTCGTCAAACGAGGTGATGAACGCAAAAAGCCCCCCCGAAATCACCCCCGGCAGGATCAGCGGCATCTGCACCTTGAAAAACGTGCGCACCGGTGAGGCCCCCATGTTGGCCGCCGCACGGGTTAGCGAATTGTCAAATCCGACAAGCGTTGCCGTGACAGTGATGATCACAAAGGGAATGCCAAGGGCCGCATGCGCCAACACCACACCCAGATAGGTGCCCTGAAGCCCGATCCGGCTGTAAAAGAAATACATGCCCGCCGCCGAAATGATCAGCGGCACGATCATCGGCGAGATCAGGATCGCCATGATCGCACGCCGGAAGGGCACGTGCGGCTGGCTCAGACCGATGGCCGCCAGCGTGCCAAAGCTGACAGACAGCAGCGTCGCCATCGGCGCAATCTGGATCGAATTGCGCACCGCGTTCTGCCAGTCTGAATTACTGAAGAAATCGCGGTAGTGTTTTAGCGAATACCCTTCGGGATCAAAGGCCAGCATCTCGGGCGTGAAGGTAAAGAAATCTTCGGCGTTAAAACTCAGCGGCATCACCACAAGAATGGGGGTGATCAGAAAGACGAATATCCCGCCACAAATCACCCGAAACGCATAATGCCACAGCGTCTGACCAGCCGTGTAGTAGGATGGCACCGCATCGCGGTAGCGCCGCTCCGCGATCCAGAACACCAGCCAGCCAATCACAAAGCCCGAAAGGGCCCCAAGGATCGCATAGGCGGGCCCGGCTGTCACAAGGCCGAGAACCGCAAGCACGGCGGCGCCAATCCAGGGCGCGCTTTTTGAGATAGTGGAACGTTTTGCCATATCCTCAGCCCCCCAGTTTCACGTTGTCGATGCCCACGATCCGGTCATAGGCCCAGTACAGAAGCAGCACCGCCGCCAGCAGGATCGATCCTAGGGCCGCCGCCAATCCCCAGTTCAGAGAGCTGGAAATGTGATAGGCAATCCGGTTCGAGATAAATACACCCTTGGTGCCGCCCACAATTTCAGGCGTGATGTAGTAGCCGATAGCCAGAATAAAGACGAGGATCGACCCCGCCCCGATGCCCGGCACCGACTGCGGAAAATAGACCCGCCAGAAGGCGGTCCAGTTTGTCGCCCCCATGGATTTTGCCGCCCGCAGATACACAGGCGGGATCGTTGCCATGACGGAATAAAGCGGCAGGATCATGAACGGCAGCAGGATGTGCGTCATCGCGATAATCGTGCCGGTGACGTTGTTGATCAGCGCCAGCCGCTCAAAACCAAGTGCGGCATAGGTGAATAGTTCCACGTCCACGGCACCCCAGATGCCGCTCAGCAGGTTCCAGATCCAGACCACTGCGTTCAGCGCGCCGATGACGACGTTCATCAACAGTGTAACGACCGGATCAAGGATCTTGCCGACCGCCGTCGAATGGTACCAGACCAAGGTGTCATTCACGACGCCTTGTTGCTGCAGCATCACCTTCCACGCCGAGGTCCGCACCAGCAGCGACGTCCAGAACGGCAAGAGCACCAGGATCATCAACAGGTTGGCGGACCGGGCAGGCAGGTTCGCCAGCAACCAGGCCACCGGATATCCCAACAAAATGCACATGCCGGTGATGGCCAGGGACATGACCAGCGTGCGCCAGAACAATGTGATGTAGATCTGCTGGTTTTCGGGGCGCATTTCGACACCCTGAGGGGTCTTCTGCATGTCGACCGCGTTCAGGAAATACCCGTTGGTCAGGTTAGGCCCGTAAAGCCGCACGGTCTTCCACACCTCGGGATCGGCCCAGTCCTCGTCGATATCTACAAAGGCCGCGCGGTAATCAACCGTTTCAAAGCCGTCGACCGCCGCGGCGGCTGCTTGCAACTCTGCGACGGCCGGGCCGGTGTAGCCCGACACATCAGCGCCGGATGTCAGATCGTTATACAGCGCGGAGTACACCAGCGCCCAAGGGTCTTGCCGGGCGAGGTTCTTTTCATCGACCCGCTGGATAAACTGCGCATAGTCCTGAAATGCCGTGGCGGTCTGCGGCAGCATTGCTGCAAGGCCGTCGCGCATCTCAAAGGGCGGCTGCCCCTTCTTGTCGCTGGTGTCCCAACCTTCCATGGCGGCAAGCCAGCTGTCCGTGCCCATCAAGGCGTTCCAGTTTTCGCCGTCCTTCCAGAAACCGTCAAGATCCTCGAACTGATCCTGAAAGACCTCTCCCATGTCCTCGACCTTGCGGCCAGACTTGCGGAACAGGGACGACATTCCGGTCAATTCATAGTTCAGACGACTGCCCAGACGTGTGTGGGCCTTGGCCTCCACCGCGCGGTACATGTCCTTGTAAAGCGCCTCAAATGTCGCGTTATCGGGCGGGTTGCCCGTGGTCTCGTCCCAGTCGTCAAGGGCGGCGATGGTCCGGGGCAGGGTGTCCGCGACGATGTTGTTCTCGACCGACCGGAACAGCATGTCCGCAATGGGCGCAATGAAGGTGACCACCACAAAGATCAGGAGCGGGGCAATCAGCATCAGGGCGCGCAGCTTGCTCAGCCGCAGCGCCCGGTTAAGCGACTTTTTCAGCGGGGTGCCATCAGCGGCCAATACAGGGCCCGCATCGGCACGCTCAGCGTTGCGCAGGGCGTTGTCGGGGGTCGCCCCGATGAACTGATCGGGGCCGGTTGTTTCGGCTGCGCTGCGGTCTGTCATTCAACACCCTCGACAATGGCCAGATCAGAGGTCGACGCGGCAAGCCTGATCTTCAGGTTTTCCTGATATTCAGGATCATCATAGGCCGCCTGTGCGGCCTCAAAACTGGGGAATTCGACCACGACCTGCCGGTTGTGGCTGGCGCCTTCGGGGCGCCTGTTCTGGCCGCCACGGACCAGAAACTTGCCGCCATGGCGTCCAAAGATGTCATCATTCTTTGACGCGTAGCCCTTGTAGGCCTCGGGGTCCGACACGGTGCCGAATGCGATCAGGTAGCCTTTGGGCATAGCGGTCTCCTTGATATGTAGGGTGGGCAATGCTGCCCACCCTTGTCCTTTTCGCAAAGGTGCGCCGCTTGGGGCGCACCTTGCATCCTTATTGTGCCAACCAGGCCTGGAACTTCGCTTCGATGTCGTCGCGATAGTCGGCCCAGAACTCGTAGTTATAAAGGAACGTGTTCTTGGCGTTCTCGGGATCTGTTGGCATGTGTGGCGCCATCTCGATACCCAGTTCGGCGTGCTGGCCGACCAGCGGCGCAGAGGACTTGCGTGCCGGACCGTACGAGATGTACTTGGCCTGATCCGCCAGACGCTGCGTGTCTGTCGCAAAGCGCACATAGTCCAGCGCGCGTGCCTGACGCTCGGGGCTCAGACCGGTGGGGATGATCCAGCCATCAAGGTCAAAGATCTGCGCGTCCCACAGCATGGCGACGGGCTGATTTTGCTCTTCGATGACGCTGAACAGGCGGCCGTTATAGGTCGACCCCATGACGATCTCGCCATCGGCCAGCAACTGCGGTGTGTCCGCACCGGCAGACCACCAGATCACATCGTCCTTGATGGTCGCCAGCTTGTCGAGCGCCTGCTGCTGACCTTCTTCGGTCTCCAGCACGTCATAGACCTCGTCCTTGGCCACGCCGTCACAGATCAGCGCCCATTCCATGTTGTTGATCGACCGCTTTTCCAGTGCCCGCTTGCCGGGGTAGGTTTCGGTGTCAAAGACCGCGCAGACATCTGTGGGCGGCGTGTCACCGACCATGTCGGTGCGATAGCCGAACGTTGTCGAATAGACGATCTGCGGGATAAAGCAATCGCCCACCAGCAGCTCGCCAAAGTCTTCCGTCGCAGTGGAGCCGTCATCGCCATTGGCCAGCACTTCGTCTGCGTCGATTTCCATCGCCAGACCTTCGTCACACAGACGCAAAGCGTCTGCCGCAACCACGTCAACCACATCCCATGTGACATTGCCCGCTTCGTTCATCGCGCGCAGCTTGGACACCGCCTCGGCAGAGCTTTCATCGTTGATGATGCTGACGCCGGTCTTTTCCATGTAGGGGTCGTGATAGGCCAGCTGCTGCGACTTGGAATAGGCGCCGCCCCATGACACGATGGTCATTTCGTTTGCCATATGGCCATCCGCAAACGCGGATGCACCAGCGACAGTCAGGGCCGTGGAGGCCAAGAGTGTTTTGGTCAGTTTCATTCAGGTTTCTCCCATAATACCCGTATCTTATCTTGAAAAAGAGGGGCGGCGTCGGGTTTGACCGACCCCCTTCGTATTCATCGCAGAGGCATTCAGGTTCCGCGACATCTGAGGCGCGCGTCAGGCGTCCAACGCGCGGCAATCTTGTGGCAACCATCCGATATCGACCTGCGTGCCGGGTTCCAGCCGCTGTTGATCCGCTCGGTTTCGGGTCTTGACGATGAAGTTGTCATTGCCAGCGACCCGCAGGCGCGTGCGGAACACGTCGCCCATATAAATGAACTCCAGCACTTCAGCTTTCAGTGTGTGCGCACTTGCGCCAAGGTCGGGGTTGATCTCGACCCGCTCGGGCCGGATCGAGATCTGCGTGCGATCTCCGGCCTTGTCGACATTGATAGGCTTGGCATCAATCAGACTGCCATCGTCCAGCTTGACCAGCGCAATACCATCCTTGATCTCCTGAATGGTGCCTTCCAACGTGTTGTTTTCACCGATGAATTGCGCAACGAAAGAGTTTTGCGGCTCTTCATAAAGCTGATCCGGCGGGGCCAGTTGCTGAATGCGACCATCTTCAAAAACGGCAACCCGGTCCGACATGGTCAGCGCCTCGGTCTGGTCGTGGGTGACATAGACCACCGTGATGCCCAGATTATCGGCAATTGCCTTGATCTCGAACTGCATGTGCTCGCGCAACTGCTTGTCAAGCGCGCCCAGCGGTTCATCCATCAACACAAGGTCGGGCTCAAACACCAACGCGCGGCTCAGCGCGACACGCTGCTGCTGACCACCGGAAAGCTGCGCAGGACGGCGCCCGCCAAACTCCCCCATCTGCACCATATCAAGCGCGCGCTTGACCTTTTCCTCACGCTCAGCCTTGCCCATGTTGCGCACTTCAAGCGGAAAGCTGAGGTTTTCGGCAATCGTCATATGCGGGAACAGCGCGTAATTCTGGAATACCATGCCGATGCCGCGCTTGTGCGGGCTGATATTGTTGATCGGGTTCCCATCCAGCAGGATGTCCCCGTGCGTCGCCGTCTCAAACCCGGCCAGCATCATCAGGCAGGTCGTCTTGCCAGACCCCGACGGCCCGAGCATGGTTAGAAATTCGCCCTTACCGATGGAAAGATTCAGATCTTTCACAACCAGCGTTTCACCGTCGTAGCTTTTCTGCACACGGTCGAATACGACGAAGCCGTCGTTCGGTTGATTATCGAGCAATCCGCACCTCCCCAGGTGTTAGTGCCGCACGTGATGGCGGTAAAGTGGGCAGAGAATACACACCGCGTGTCGCTTTGCAACCATTCTGCTGCCCCGATGACCCCAACAGAATAAAGGCACGAGCGGCACGTCTAAATTTTTGGCTATTGCTGAAAATGATCATGTTTTCAGTCGATTACATTATGTTCGGGACCAAGTGGAAATCCGGTGATATTTTCGGCATCCTGTTGGCCGACCACGAGGATGTCGTGTTCCCGATAGCCGCCAGCGCCCGGTGTCCCCTGAGGCACCCAAAGCATCGGCTCCATCGACACGACCATCCCGGGGGCCAACACCGTATCCACGTCCTCGCGCAACTCCAGCCCCGCCTCACGACCATAATAGTGTGAAAGCACCCCAAACGAATGGCCGTAGCCAAACGATCTGTAGTCCAGCAATCCCTCGCTTTCGTAGAACCGGTTGATTTCCGCGCAGATCTCCGAACACCGCGCGCCGGGCCTGATCAGGCTCAGCCCCAGTTCATGCGCCGCCACATTGGCCCGCCACATTTTCAGAGAGGCCGAATCCGGCGCCCCAAGAAACAGCGTCCGTTCAAGCGCCGTGTAATACGCCGAAATCATCGGAAAGGTATTCATGCTCAGGATATCGCCCGGCGCCAATGCCCGGGTGGTCACCGGGTTGTGCGCGCCATCGGTATTGAGCCCGGATTGAAACCAGACCCAGCTGTCGCGCAGCTCGGAAGTCGGGTGGGCGCGCGCAATCTCAAGTTCCATTGCGTCACGGCCCGCCATCGCCACGTCAATCTCCCGTGTGCCGGTGCGGATGGCCGCGCGTACCGCCTCGCCGCCCAGATCGGCGATCCGCGCACCTTCGCGGATCAGCGCGATTTCCTCTGCCGACTTGACCATCCGCGCCTGCATGGTGGCGTGCGCGATATCGATCACATCCGGTGTTTCCAGCATCGCATCAAGCGTCGCGCGTGCGGCAAGCGTCAGATGGTCGCCCTCCACACCGATGCGCCGCGCGCCGCCAACCAATTGTTGAACAGCACGCCAGTAATTGTCCCGTTCCCAATCCGTGTAGATGACATTCTTGCCAAAAGACCGGCGCCACGGCTGGCTGCCGTCAATATTGGCGCTGACGGTCGTAATGGCCTCTGCGGTAACAACGCAGGCATAGGGCCGCCCAAACGCGCAATACAGAAAACCGCTGTAGTAGGCGATATTGTGCATCGAGGTCAGCAAGACCGCAGGCACATCAAGAGATGCCATGATGGCGCGCAGCCCGGCAAGACGGCGGCTGTATTCTGCCTCAGAGAACGGCAGCGGGGCCTTGTCACCGTCTTGGCGAGTGAAAAACTGCGGGCGGGTGATTGTGGTCTGGTCAAGCATCCAGGTCTCCTCCGTCTGTCCGGGGGTATGACAAAGCCCGGAAACTAGAAAAAATCCGGGCGTACAGGATCTGATATGAAAACCGCTTTGGGGCGGCAGGTTCACGGGCCGATGCGACGCCATCGCAGGCTGTGGGCGAGTCTTAGCGGCTGGTATGGCCGCAAGTCAAATGAATTGACCGGCGCGCAAAAGGAGACAACAGTTAACCCGATGGGCTTGATGCTGCACTGCAGTACCGACGTTATACCGACGTAATACCGACAGGATTCCGACATGCCAAATGCCGCCCAAATGGCCTTTTCCCCCGCCGAATACGCAGGCCGTCTGACCGCCGTCCGCACGGCCATGGCCAAGGCCGGATTGGACGTTCTGGTGGTCACGGACCCGTCCAATCAAAACTGGCTCACAGGCTATGATGGTTGGTCTTTTTATGTGCATCAGGCTGTGGTTATCCCATTGGAAAGAAAGCCATTTTGGTGGGGGCGACGGCAAGACGCCAACGGGGCGCAGCGCACCGTCGATCCCGATGCCACGGACATCGAATTCTACCTCGATCATTACGTTCAATCGACCGTGCGCCACCCGATGCAGGATCTGGCAGCCAAGCTGCGCGATCGCGGTCTGGGTACTGCCTGTGTCGGTGTCGAGATGGACAACTATTATTTCTCCGCAAAGGCTTACACGTCATTGGTCGACGCCCTGCCGCACGCAAAAGTGAGGGACGCCACGGCATTGGTGAACTGGCAACGCGCCATAAAATCTCCGGCTGAAATCGAATTCATGCGCCGCGCTGCGCGTATCTCGGAAAAGATCACGAATCTCGCCATCGACCGCGCCGCACCCGGTGTGCGCAAGAACGATCTGGCCGCCGAAATCATGGCCGCCGGTATCGCAGGCGTGGACGACATCTGGGGCGATTATCCCGCCATCGTGCCCCTGATGCCCTCAGGCGCATCCGCCGCCGCACCGCACCTCACTTGGAACGGTGAGGCCATGCAGACCGGTGAGGTAACCTTTTTTGAACTTTCGGGATGTTATCGTCGCTACCACGTGCCTTTGTCGCGATCTGTCTTTCTGGGCAAACCACCTGCCTACATCCTGAACGGCGAGGCGGCGCTGGTTGACGGGCTTGAGTCCGGGCTGGAACAGGCCCGCGCGGGCAACCGAACCTGTGACATTGCCAATGCGCTTGGCGATGTGATGGAACGTGCCGGCATCGAACGCGGTGCGCGGTGCGGCTATGCCATCGGTCTGAGCTATCCACCCGACTGGGGCGAGCGCACGATGTCATTGCGGCCCGAAGACGAAACCGTGCTGCAACCGGGGATGACTTTTCATTTCATGCCCGGCCTCTGGATGGATGGCTGGGGGCTTGAAATCACCGAAAGCATCCTGATCACCGAAGACGGCCCCGCAGAAACCTTCTGCAGCATCCCCCGCAAACTCTTCATAAAGGACGGCTGATGTCGGCTCTGACCCGCAGCATAAATGTTCTGGGCGATTTGATTGCCTATCCGACGGTCTCTTCCGACAGCAATCTGACCATGATCGACGATCTGGCAGAACGCCTCAAGGATGCCGGGGCGCAGATCGATCTTTACCGTGACGACACGGGGCACAAGGCAAACCTCTATGCCACAATCGGACCAGCGCGCGCCGGTGGCATTTTGCTGGCGGGCCACACGGATGTAGTGCCGGTGACGGATCAGGACTGGAGCTGCGACCCCTTCGTGATGACACGGCAGGCAGACAGGCTTTTCGGGCGCGGCACCTGTGACATGAAAGGCTTTATCGCGGCCTGCGTCGCACTGGCCCCCGAATTCGCCCGCCATGCCACACACCGGCCTGTCCATTTCGCCTTTACCTATGACGAAGAGACCGGATGCCTCGGTGCACAGGCTCTGACCGAACATCTGGCCAAACGCGATGACACTCCAGCCATGGCCATAATCGGAGAACCCACAGAGATGCGCGTGATCGAGGGTCACAAGGGATGTTACGAGTATTGCGCGCATTTTCATGGCCGGGAAGGGCATGGATCCTTGCCCGATGAAGGCGTGAATGCGGTCGAATACGCGGTAAGATATGTCTCTCGACTGCTGGAGCTGCGCGAGGCCTTAAAGGCCCGCGCGCCCGCTGACAGCCCCTTTGACCCGCCCCATGCGACCATCAACATCGGCACGCTTCAGGGCGGTATCGCCACCAACGTGATACCCGGCAAGGCACGGGTGAACTGGGAAATGCGTCCTGTAGGGGCGGGTGACGCGGACTTTGTCAAAGAGGGTCTTGCAACCTACATCACCGATGTGCTGCAGCCTGAAATGCGCGCCATCTGGCCGGATGCCCGGATCGAAACCGAAGTGATCGGCGAAGTCATGGGCCTGACACCCATGTCCCGAAACGCCGCACGCGATCTGGTCATGGCGCTGACCGGGGCCAACAGCACCGACGTGGTCTCTTTTGGCACCGAAGCAGGTATTTTCCAGTCACTGGGTATGAACGCGCTGGTCTGCGGACCCGGCTCAATCACGCAGGCGCACAAGCCTGACGAATATCTCGACATCACTCAACTGGCGGCCTGCGTGGAGATGCTGCAAGGGGTCGCCGCAAGCTTGGCCAAAGCCTGATCACCGGCCCGCGACAAAGCAGCACCGGCCTGCTTCATCTTTCCAAAAAACTCATTCCAGACCACGCCTCTTGTCCCTGCCAGCTGAGTGTTGCAGCGCCATTGCGCAAATCGGTCCGTCTCGCGCTACCCGTTCAAACCGGCAAGGACACCCATGTGCCAGGCAAGCGCCTGATTGGACGAAAACACGGGCTTGCCCAGATCCGCCTCGATGCGCGGAATGACATCCAGCGTGCGCAGATTCGTGCAGGACAAAAAGACCGCTTCAACGGCGTCTGACGCACCCAGCGCCATGGCTGCCTCGTAAAGCGAGGCCTGTGAAATCTTGGCAACCTTACTTTCCACTGCTTCGTCAAAGGACCCGAATACCGGGGTTTCTATGCCGCGTGCCGCCAGCGCGTCGCGCAACGTGCGACTGACGCTTTCGATGTAGGGGGACAGAAACGCCAGACGCGCAATTCCCTTGGCCTGACACAAGGCGACAAGCGCGCTCAGCGGGTCGGTCACGGCCCGCGCGTCACAGCCTGCGCGCACCTGCTCTGCTATCTTCTCGGGTCCGATCACCGCCGTGCCGGACGTGCATCCGTAGCCCACGACATCATAGGTCAGATCAGGTGGCAGCAACCGGGCGGCGGCAGGCAGGGCGGCAGACATCTGTGCCAGCGTTTCAGGTGTTACATCCGCCCCGCTGGGCACCCGAGACACGTACAGCGCAATGTCTCCAGCCGTGAAGCTGCGCCGCAGGTCGTGCTCTAGGGTCTCATCGGTTTGCAGGACGATCATGCCAAGCGTGGCGCGACTGCCCAAAGGGCCTTCAAGCGTGTAATTGAAATGGGTCATTCAAATCACCGTAAGCGTGTTGCCGGACCGCGGCGAGAGGAATTCGGCACCGGTTTGCGTGATCACGATGTCTTCTTCGTGCACCATGATCCGGCCATCGCGTGTCTCGACACCGGGCTCCAGCGTCAGAACCATGCCAGGTTCGATGACGGTATGATCGTGCGCAATGAACGACGGCCATTCGGTCAACTGCATGCCCAGGCCATGCCCGTTGCGCCCGGCGTCCGAGCCGCCTGCGCCCCCCGTGGTAGTGCGATCCATCGCGTGGAAAATGTCGGCGGCTCTCTGGCCGGGGCGTGCTGCGTCCAGCCCGGCCGCAACAGCGTCCATCAATTGAGTATGAGCGTGCGCGGCGATCGTCGAAGGGTGTCCGACCGAAAAGTTTCGGTCAAAATCACAAAAATATCCGTCCCAGACGATCCCGGTATCCAGCA
Source organism: Sulfitobacter aestuariivivens (assembly GCF_014763045.1). Taxonomy (GTDB): domain Bacteria; phylum Pseudomonadota; class Alphaproteobacteria; order Rhodobacterales; family Rhodobacteraceae; genus Sulfitobacter; species Sulfitobacter aestuariivivens. Next base: position 1,898,694 of record NZ_JACTAG010000001.1, on the reverse strand, counting down.
TCAGCACGTCCCCGTTCGTCAGGGGCGCAGAGGTTGCGGGGGAAATCACGTCAGCGTAGCCATCCGGCCCCGCGCCGCCTGCCAGGTACGGCACCCAATCCGCCCCTTCCTCAAGGCAAAGCATCTGGAACCGGCGAAAGATCTGCTCCAGCGGCGTACCAGCGGTCGCGATCCGGGGCACGCGTGCAAAGGCGCGGCCCGCGATGGTGCAGGCCTGTCGTATCTTCGCAATCTCGGCCGAGGATTTGATCAGACGCAGGCGGCGCATGATGCCTGCGTCATCGGTCACCTGCCCCGCGCCCAGCCCATCCTTCAGCCGGTCAAAGTCGACCAGCGGCATGCGCAGGTGGCTTTCATGCCCCGACGGGACGCCGATCTTCCCGGTCTTGCAGACTTCGCGCAGCGTCTCCCCCAGCAGGCTTACGCCATCGTCACTCAGATCCGGCGCAGACCAGGTGCGAATATCCGTGATCCAGGTCTGACCCATCAGCGCAGCCCCGATGGACGGGATCACGGCAACGGGATCACCACAGGCGGGCACGACCAGATACCAAGGTCTTGTCGGGCTTTCCCAGAACCGGGTCAGATAGCCTGTAAAATAACGCACTTCGGCCTCTGTCGTCAGCAACAGCGCGGCCAGTCCGACATCGGCCATCAGAGTCTGTGCCCGGTTCAACCGGGTCTGATACTCTGATGTTGGGAAACCACGGGGGGGTGCAGGTTCGGTCATGGCTGTCCTTCTTTGGGTCACGCGATTAAGACTGCATACCATTGCCAAGGCAAGCGCCGGAAGTTTGAAAATTCCACACCAAATTCTTCAAAGAATGCGTCTTGCGCCACGGGTTTTTCATGCACCGTGCCCGCTTGTTTCACGACCATGGCGATGTCGCGCAACTGCCTTTCCAGCGGCGAGGTCTTTCGCCAGACCATGCCGATCGTGCGCGACGGCTGTTGGCCCTTGAACCGGGTACAGTCCACCGCTGCAGATCGCGTTTCAACGGCTTTTGCCATGCTGGGTATCATCGTGACCCCGATGCCCGCGCCGACCATTTGCACCAGCGTGGCTAACGAACTGCCGTCCAACCCGTCGCGCGGCAGCTTGGGACCGGTGTTGCAGAATGCCAGGGCCTGCTCGCGAAAACAGTGACCCTCTTCCAGCAACAAGAGGCGCATCTGGCGCAAATCTTCGGGCCCGGGTGCCGGTTCTTTTTGCTCTGTCGCGGGTCGCACCAGCAGAAAATCCTCATCAAACAACGGCATTTCAGCAAGCCCGGGCGCCGTGACGGGCAGCGCCACCAGCGCACAGTCGATCTTGCCTTGGGTCAGTTCCTGAACCAGCCGGGGCGTGAGCGTTTCGCGCACATGAATGTCCAGGCCCGGATGACTTTGGCTCAGATTGCGCAGCACCTGGGGCAAAAGATAGGGCGCGATCGTCGGGATGATTCCGAGCCGGAAGCGGCCCACAAGTTTGCCCTGTGCTGTGCGGGCAAAATCGCCCAGCTCATCCACGCTGCGCAAAATATCCCGGACCCGTACGGCCAGCGCTTCGCCGAAATGCGTCAGGCGGACCTGCCGCGCGCTGCGCTCAAACAAAGAGGTGCCTAACTCGCGCTCCATCTCCTTGATCTGCACCGACAGGGCAGGTTGCGATATCGCACAGACTGCAGCCGCATTGCCGAAGTGGCGGTGTTCTGCAAGCGCTTCGAAATAGCGCATCTGCTTGAGCGTCAGGTTTGTCATAATCTCAGGTTATCGCTGCAATCAGTTTTTACAACTTAAACCCGCCCAACCGATTTGTTAGAACCATTCCAAATAAATCCAAAACAGGAGAGTATCATGGACGGCAACGACACCCCTCAAGGCGGCAAATGCCCGGTCATGCACGGTCGTGCAGCGCATGTCAGCAACGATCTGCGGTCGAACAAGGACTGGTGGCCAAACCAGCTTAACCTCAAGATCCTGCACCAGAATTCTCCGCTGGGCGATCCCATGGGCGATGACTTCAACTATGCTGAAGAATTCAAAAAGCTGGATTTGGAGGCTTTGAAGAAAGACCTCGCCGCGCTGATGACAGATTCGCAGGATTGGTGGCCGGCAGACTATGGCCACTACGGCCCGTTCTTTATCCGGATGACATGGCACTCTGCCGGGACGTACCGCACGGCGGACGGCCGTGGCGGCGGCGGCGCTGGTCAGCAGCGTTTTGCGCCGCTCAACTCATGGCCGGACAATGGCAACCTCGACAAGGCGCGCCGCCTGCTGTGGCCGATCAAGCAGAAGTACGGCAATCAGATCAGCTGGGCCGATCTGATGATCCTCGCCGGCAACGTCGCGATGGAGACGATGGGTTTCAAGACATTCGGCTTTGCCGGGGGGCGCGCCGATGTGTGGGAACCCGAAGAAGATGTCTACTGGGGCACGGAAACCGAGTGGCTGGCAGATTCCAGCGCGCCCGGCAGCCGGTATTCAGGTGAGCGCGATCTGGAAAACCCGCTTGCTGCGGTGCAGATGGGTTTGATCTATGTGAACCCCGAAGGGCCCGATGCCAACCCCGATCCGTTGCTGTCTGCGCGCGACATTCGTGAGACTTTTGCCCGGATGGCGATGAATGACGAAGAGACCGTGGCACTTGTCGCCGGTGGCCATACCTTCGGCAAAGCGCATGGTGCGGGGGATGCGAGCCTGGTGGGTACGGAACCCGAGGGCGCTGACATTTCCGAGATGGGGCTGGGCTGGACCAACGGATTCGAGAGCGGGCGCGGCGTGCACACAACCACCTCCGGTATCGAAGGTCCGTGGACCGCCACGCCGACACAGTGGGACATGGGCTATTTCGACGTCTTGTTTGGCTGTGATTGGGAGCTGACGAAATCCCCCGCAGGCGCCAACCAGTGGCAACCCAAGTCATCCGATTGCCCGCAGGCCCCGCAGGTGGACGGCAACGGCACGGTGCCACTGATGATGACCACTGCTGACATGGCGCTGCGCATGGATCCCGACTACGAAAAAATTGCACGGGACTATCATGCCAACCCCGATAAATTTGCCGATGCCTATGCACGGGCTTGGTTCAAGCTGACGCATCGCGATATGGGTCCCAAGGACCGCTATCTGGGCAGTGAAGTGCCATCAGAAGATCTGATCTGGCAGGATCCGGTCCCGGCTGGCAGGGCAATGTCTGACGCCGAGATTGCCACCGCCAAGGAAAAGATCATGGCCACAGGCCTCAGCGTTTCCGAGCTTGTGGGCGCGGCCTGGGCGTCTGCCGGGACATTCCGGGGGTCTGACAAGCGCGGCGGTGCCAATGGCGCGCGCGTGCGCCTCGCCCCGCAAAAGGACTGGGACGTGAACCAGCCCGCGCAGCTGTCCAAGGTGCTTTCCGCCCTGCAAGGTGTGCAGGCCGACACCGGCGCTTCCATGGCTGATTTGATTGTGCTGGGTGGTGCTGCCGCGGTTGAGAAGGCGGCAAAGGATGCCGGTCACGACATCACGGTGCCTGTCAGCACCGGTCGAGGCGATGCCAGCGCCGATCAGACCGACACCGAAAGCTTTGATGTGCTTGAGCCCGAAGCCGATGGCTTCCGCAACTACCTCAAGGCCGATTATGCCGTGCCCACCGAAAAACTGCTGGTCGACCGCGCGCAACTTCTGACGCTGACCGCACCCGAGATGACGGTGCTGGTGGGTGGTATGCGGGTGCTAGGGGCCAACCACGACGGCGCGGCGCATGGTGTCTGGACGGACACGCCCGGTCAGTTGACCAACGACTTTTTCACCACGCTGATGGACATGAGCGTTGAATGGGTCGCAACCGATGACAAGGGCGAAGTGTTTGAAGCGCGCGATCGCAACACTGGTGAGGTCAAGCGCACCGGCACGCGGGTCGATCTTGTCTTTGGCTCCAACAGCCAGTTGCGGGCGCTGTCCGAGGCCTATGCCCAGGACGATGCCAAAGACCGTTTCGTCCAGGACTTTGTCAAAGCCTGGACCAAGGTTATGGACGCGGATCGCTACGATCTGGCATGAGTTGTCTTCTAAATGTGGAAAACGGCACTCGCGCAATCGGGTGCCGTTTTTTTGCGCGCAGGCCAGCACAATGTGTTTTCTGGGATTGGGCGCAACTCGCCAAACAGCGAGTATTGGGGTCTAAATCTGCTTTGCGGTTACAGCTTCCCATCTGGATTTCGCATTGTGAGACGCCTGTTTCGCCCCTCAAACGAGCTCAATTCGACATCCAATAGCCGAACACGGCATGTGATGTCGCGAACGGTCTTGACCCGCTACTGGACAGGAGTGTCTATTCCAAGCTGATCATGGGGAGAATAGCGCTATGAAATCGCATTATAGGGTAGTCGTCATTGGCGGGGGCGTTGTTGGGGCATCGGTCCTTTATCATCTGGCCAAGATGGGCTGGACTGATGTCGCACTTGTCGAACGTTCGGTTCTGACCGCAGGCTCAAGTTGGCATGCGGCAGGCGGCATTCATGCGCTGAATGCCGATCCCAATATTGCGCAGCTTCAGGCCTATACGATCGATCTGCTGAGCGAGATCGAAAAGGAATCCGGCCAGAGTATCGGACTGCACATGACCGGCGGTCTGACGATGGCAGGTACGCCGGATCGGTGGGAATGGCTGCAGTCGGCCTATCGTACGTTTCAGTCCATTGGCATTGAGGACTGCCGCCTTGTTACCGTGGAAGAGGCGGTCGAACTCAACCCCATCATGTCCGGTGACGGGCTTTTGGGTGGTATGTGGGCTGACCGTGAGGGGTATATCGACACCACTGGCACCGTGCATGCCTATGCGGGGGCTGCCAAAAAGTATGGCGCAGAGGTGATTGAACACAACCGCGTACTTGAGCTGAACCAAACGCTCGAAGGCTGGGAGGTGGTGACCGAGAAGGGTACGATTTCGTGCGAGCACGTAGTCAATGCAGCGGGTCTGTGGGCCAAGCAGGTAGGGCGCATGGCGGGGATTGAGCTGCCCGTTTCACCACTTAAACACCATTACTTTGTAACAGACACCGTGCCGGAACTGGCAGATCTGGACTTTGAGGTGCCGATGACCGTCGACCTGGAAGGGTTCACCTATACCCGGCAGGATCAGAACGGATTGTTGCTGGGGATCTACGAGGTCAATACCGAGCATTGGGCGATGGATGGCGCGCCTTGGGATTACGGGATGGAGCTGTTTCAGGAGCAGACGGACCGCATCGAAAATGAGTTGATGATGGGGTATGGTCGCTATCCCGCGCTGGAAAACGTCGGTATCAAGACCTGGGTCAACGGGGCGTTCACCTTTTCGCCTGACGGCAACCCGTTAGTGGGTCCAGTGCCGGGTAAGCGCGGCTATTGGAGCGCTTGCGCGGTCATGGCGGGCTTTTTGCAGGGCGGGGGCGTCGGCAAGAGCCTTGCAGAATGGATGATCCATGGCGAGCCTGAGGCGGATGTCTACGGCATGGACGTGGCGCGTTATGGCGTCTGGGCAGAGAATAAGCAGTACATCAAAGAAACCACAGGACAATTCTATTCCCGCAGATTTGTGATGACCTATCCCAATGAACAACTTCCTGCCGGGAGGCCTTTGAAGATGACAGGGATCTACAGCGATCAGGATGCTGCGGGGGCGGTCTGGGGGCAAAGCTGGGATTTGGAAGTGCCTTTGTATTTCGCACCTGAGGGATTTGAAGAGACCCCGTCGCTTAAGCGGTCCAATGCGCATGACATCGTGGGCGCGGAATGTCGCGCCGTGCGCGAAGGGGTCGGTCTTCTGGACATCACCGCTTTCTCGCGTTTCGAAGTCACAGGGCCAAAGGCGGAAAGCTGGCTGGATAAGCTGATGGCATCAAAGTTGCCGACGCCGGGGCGTGCCAAGCTGGCGCCGATGCTGGGTCATGACGGGCGGCTCAAGGGCGATCTGACGGTATTCAACTGGGGCGACGGCCGCTATTGGATCACCGGTTCCTACTACCTGCGGACATGGCACATGCGCTGGTTTAACGACCACATGGAAGACGGCGTGCATGTCCGTGATCTTGGGGACGAAATGGCGGGGTTGTCACTGTCGGGGCCAAAATCACGCGACGTGCTGCAGACCGCGCTGACTGATGGCGATGCCGATTCCCTCAGGTTCATGGGCTGCGCGCAGATGGATGTGGGTCTTGTCCGCTGCCATGTGGGCCGGCTGAGTGTCGCAGGCGAGCTTGGTTTCGAGATGCATTGCCGCGCGGGTGATCTGAAGGCGCTTCGGGACACGCTGCTGGCGGCCGGTGCGGATCACGGCATTATCGAATATGGCTTTAACGCGCTGCTCAGCCTGCGGCTTGAAAAATCCTTTGGCATCTGGTCGGCGGAATTCACGCAGGGCTATACGCCGGGACAGACAGGGATGGACCGCTGGATCGACTGGTCCAAGGACTTCATCGGCAAGCAGGCGGCAGTCAAGGAGCGCGACGCGAATGCGCCGACCAAGCTTTTGGTTACGCTCGAAGTCGACGCGGACGGTGCGGATGCGGCAGGGTACGAGCCGGTCTGGGCGGGCGACAAGAAAATCGGGTTTGTCACCTCAGGCGGCTACGGGCATACCGTCGGAAAATCAATTGCCATGGCGCTAATCGACCCGGAACACACCAGCGAAGGAACAGCTCTTTCGGTGCATGTGGTCGGAGTCCAGCGACAGGCGACCGTTATTCCGGCATCGCCTTATGATCCCTCCGGCGTTGCGATGCGCCGATGACCAACCGTGGGACACGGCGAGGCGGTCGTCGGGGCGCAGCAGCGGCTGCGGCATCGGGTGAAAACGCGCGTAAGGTTGACTATCACAACCTGCGCAATCCGTTTCCGCCGATGTCGGTATTTTCCGATGATGAAATCGCTAACATGCACGACACCGCATTGCGCGCGCTGGAAGAACTGGGATTCAAGGTCCTGCTGCCTGAGGCGGTCGCGTACTATAAGGCCGCGGGCGCGCGGGTCGAAGATGACATGGTCTTTCTGGGCCGCGAGATCGTCGAGGCGGCCATCACCAGCGCCCCGCGCAGCATCGTTGGCCGCGCAGGATCGCGCGAAAAGGATATCACACTGGAACTTGGTCGGCTGGTGTTCCAGCCTGGTGCGGGTGCGCCGCATGCCACCGATCTGGTGCGTGGACGTCGCCCCGGTTCTGCCCAGGATTTCCGCGAGTATACCCAGATCGCAAACCATTTTGACGTCTTCCAGATGATGTCTCCCTCGGTGGAGCCACAGGACGTGCCGACGCATCTGCGTCATTATTTCACCACTGAGACAGTGCTGATGCTGACCGACAAGTTTCCGTTCGTTTTTGCCCGCGGCACCCCGCAGGTGATGGAATGCTTCGAGATGATGCGTGATTTTCGCGGGCTCGATGATGCCGGTTTCGAGGCGGCCCCCCATTGCTACACCATCATCAACACCAACAGCCCCCGCACGCTCGACATTCCCATGGCGCAGGGGCTGATCGATTTTGCCCGGGCGGGACAGCTGTCCATTGTCACGCCCTTCACGCTGATGGGGGCGATGGCGCCGATCACTGTTGCAGGGGCGATAACGCTCAGCCATGCAGAGGCTCTCGCGAGCATCACGCTGACGCAACTGGCTCGGCCCGGCGCGCCGGTCTGCTATGGCACGTTCACCTCGAACGTTGACATGAAATCCGGCGCGCCTGCCTTTGGTACACCGGGCCATTTTCAGGCTTCCGTCGCTGCCGGACAACTGGCGCGACAGGTTGGCTTGCCATGGCGCTCTGCGGCAGGGTCGGCCGCCAATCTCAACGATGTGCAGGCAGCAAATGAGAACCAGATGGGATTGTGGGGATGTCTGATGGCTGGGGCAACGGTGGTGATCCATTCGGCAGGCTGGCTGGAAGGAGGACTGAGCGTCTCGTACGAAAAACTGATTACCGATGCTGAGGTGTTGAACATGGTCGCAGAGCTTTGCGCCGGGGCGCAGGCCGGGCCGGACGAGATCGGGTACGACAATGCGCTAAGCCATGTGGACCCCAGCGGACATTTCTTTGCAGCGCCTCAGACGATGGCGCGGTATGATACCGCTTTTTATGACCCCATCGTGCATGATTACGCCAACTTCGGCACCTGGACGGACCGGGGCGCAGAGGACATTAATGTGCGGGCGACGCGCTATTGGCAGGACATCCTGGAAAAGGACGTGCGACCGGACGTGGACGGCGACAAGCTTGCGGCCTTGCAGGACTTTATCGCGCGACGTACCGAAGCGGGCGGCGCGCCGCCGGAAAGCTGATGGGGACGCTGAGAACCGGGTCCAGGCGCTGCCGGGTCCTGACTTTAGACCCTTCAAGCGCCAATTGGCGATCGCACGAGGGAAGGTAGACACGTGACAGATCCAACGCCGCTTTATGGCAACACCAAAGTCACCCGTGCCGATTGGCTGACCGTCGCGATGGACCTGCTGGTCAGTGAAGGCGTCGGCGAGGTCAAGGTGCTGTCGATCTCAGAGCGTCTTGGCGTCTCGCGGTCATCTTTCTACTGGTATTTCAAAAGCCGTCAGGATCTGCTCGACGCCCTGCTGAAGAGGTGGGAACAAACCAATACCGGTCAGTTGGTGCGACACGCCGAGATGCCGGCAGCCACAATCACCGAGGCGGTCTGCAACACTGCAAGATGTTGGGTCGATACCGCACTTTTCAATCACAAGCTCGACTTCGCGATCCGCGAATGGGCGCGCCGCGATGGTGCCGTGCGGCGCGTGATCGACCAGACCGATGCAACCCGGGTAGATGCGTTCACCGCCATGTTCGAAAGGTTTGGCTACGGCTCTGATGAGGCCGAGGTACGGGCGCGCGTAATGTATTTCATGCAGGTAGGATACTACGCACTTGAGTTGTCAGAGCCGCTGGCAGAACGCATGAAGCGCGTGCGCAACTATGTGCTTAGCTTTACCGGGCAGGAAGCGAAGGATGCTGAGGTGAATGCGCTGATCGCCTATGCGATCCAAGCGCAAGGTCGGGACTAAGCACCGAGACAGACGGCTGTACCTCACGCGGGGTTTTTGCATACAGACTGCGTTGCCATGCCGTCTGCCAGCGTGGCTATGCGGCGATCGGGTTGTGCTGTTGCAGCCGCGCAGAAACCTCTGCCTGAACCTTCTCAACCGCCTGTTCCTTGACCGGCCCATATCCGCGGATTTCCATCGGGGCGGACAGGATCGCCAACCGCTCGGTCTCCGGAATATCTGCCTTGAGGACCAGCTCCATCACCTCATCAAACCAAGCGATCAGCGCGACCTCCAACCGCCTGTCTGCGCTATAGCCAAATATATCCGCCCACGTGCCGCGCAGCGCCTTCATGCGTGCCAGAACCTTGAAGGCGTGGCCCATCCATGGCCCAAATGCCCGTTTGAAAGGCCGCCCGCGCGTGTCCTGCCCGGTGGGCCAGATCGGCGGTGCAAGGTGGTATTTGACGCGGAAACCGGGTTCAAAGCTTTGTGCGATCCACTCAGCAAATCCGGTCTCGCTGTGCAGGCGGGCCACTTCGTACTCATCCTTGTAGGCCATCAGCTTGAACAGCGATTTGGCAGCAGCCATGACCAGCGCATCTGACCCCGCGCCAAGGGCGGTCGCGAAACTGTCCAATCGGTCCTTGTAGCGTTGCGCATAGGCCGCGTTCTGATAATCCGTCAAAAAGGCCATGCGGCGATCGATGAGACCTTCGAGGGTTTCGCCGCTGGTAGCTTTGTCTTTTTCCGACAGGGCATCGGGCCGCTCTGCCATGATCCGCCCGGCGGCAAATGCCGCCTTGTTCCGCGCGGGCACCACGCCATTGAGATCAATCGCCTGATAAAGGGCGGTGCGCGAGACCGGGACTAGGCCCTTTTGCCAGGCGAATCCAAGCATCATCACATTGGCGAACACGCTATCGCCCATCAGCCGCTCAGCCATGAGGTTGGCATCAAATGCCGCGACATGATCGGCCCCGACCACCTGCGTGATCCCGGCCTCACGCGTGTCGATGCGCAAATCGGCGTCCCGGTTCAATACCAGATCACCGGTCGGCATCTCGGCCCGGTTCAGGACCACTTCCGTTCCCCGACGGTAATGGGCGGATGCCTTGGGCGCTGAACTGACAACCATGTCGCAGCCTATCACCGCGTCAGCAGAGCCTTGATCAACACGCACCTGATGCAGATCTTCCGGGCGCGCCGCCAGCCGCACATAGCCCAAGACAGTACCAAACTTTTGCGCAAAGCCCGTGAAATCAAGCACGCTGGCGCCTTTTCCTTCCAGATGAGCGGCCATTGAAATTAACGCGCCCACTGTCACAACCCCCGTGCCCCCCACGCCTGTCACGAGCAGATTGAAGGGCTGGGCGAGGTCGGGCAGGGCGGGCTCTGGCAGGTCGGCAACGAGCGCATCCAGGTCGATATCCGGGCCTGTTACTTTCCGGCGTGCCGCCCCTTCAACGGTGACGAAAGAGGGGCAGAACCCATTCAGACAGGAATAATCCTTGTTGCAGGTGGACTGATTGATCTGCCGCTTGGTGCCGAATTCCGTTTTCTTTGGCTCCACACTCAAACAATTGCTTTCCAGCGAACAATCGCCGCACCCTTCACAAACCAGATCGTTGATCATCACAAACCGCTGGGGGTCTTCCATGGTGCCGCGCTTGCGGCGGCGGCGTTTTTCGGTGGCGCAGATCTGTTCGTAGATCAACACGCTTACGCCCGGAATATCGCGCAGCTCGCGCTGTATCGTATCGAGATCACGGCGGTGGTCGAAAGACGTCCCCGCTGGAAAATCTGTCTTCAGGAACTTTTCCGGCTGGTCGGAGACGACCGCAATCCGTTCAACCCCCTCGGCACGGCAGGTCTGCGCAATGGCTGACACGCTGACGGGTCCATCCACGGGCTGCCCGCCGGTCATGGCAACGGCATCGTTGTAAAGGATCTTGTAGGTAATGTTTGTCCCCGCCGCGACCGCCTGGCGAATGGCCAGCGAGCCCGAGTGGTACCAGGTGCCCTCACCAAGGTTCTGGAACACATGCTTGCCGCCATTGAACAGCGATGTGGCAATCCACGGCACCCCCTCACCACCCATCTGGGCAAAACCGGCGGTTTCACGGTCCATCCAGCTGGCCATTACGTGGCAGCCGATCCCGGAATTGGCCGATGACCCTTCTGGCACTTTGGTGGATGTATTGTGAGGGCAACCCGAGCAGAAATAGGGCGTTCGTGTTGCCCCTTCGACATTGAGAAGCTGTGGTGGTTGATCGGTCAGGGCGCGCGCCTTGTCCATCAAACCCTCGGCGGGAAAGAACGCGTCAAGCCGCGCGGCGATGAGGGGCACCAACGCAAGCGGCGACAGCTCTCCGGTCCAGGGCACCAGCGGGTCGAGTTTCTCGTCATGTTTACCCACCATCCGCGCGGGCTTGGAGCCCGGCCAGTCATAGAACGCTTCTTTCAGTTGGCTTTCGATGATCCCGCGCTTTTCCTCAATTACCAGCACCTCACGCTTGTCTTTGACGAACTGCAGGGCATCCCTGCGGGCAAGGGGCCAAACCATCCCGATCTTGTAGATGTCGATTCCCAGAGCCTTGCACCGATCCGCATCCAATCCCAGCAGGCGCAGCGCCTCCATTGTATCAAGATGCCCTTTGCCGGTGGTCACGATCCCGTAAGGTGCCTCGCCCGTGCCATAGATGTGTTGATCAATTGGATTCGCCTCGGCAAAGGCCTGTACGGCTTCAAGCTTGTCGTGAATGCGGGCCTCGATCCCGGGGGAAGGCAGATCGCCCAAGCGCACGTGCAAGCCGCCCTGCGGTGCTGTGTAGTCGGGGTGCTCAAAGTTCCGGTCCGCGTGCAGATCGACCGATGCACCACTTTCCACCGTCTCGGAAATCGCCTTGAAGCCTACCCACGTGCCGCTGAAGCGGGAAAGTGCAAATCCGTATTCCCCGAACTGCTGGTATTCGGCGACAGAGGCCGGATTCAGCGTTGGCATGAACCACGCCATAAACGCTACGTCAGACTGGTGCGGCATTGACGACGAAACGCACCCGTGATCATCACCCGCAACTACCAGCACCCCGCCCTTGGGCGCTGAGCCATAGGCATTGCCGTGTTTGAGCGCATCGCCGGACCGGTCGACGCCCGGGCCCTTGCCGTACCACATGGAAAAGACACCCTCGACTTCCGCATGCGGGTCAAGGTGCGCTTGCTGTGCGCCCAGAACGGCGGTGGCGCCAAGATCTTCGTTCACTGCTGGCATGAATTTGACCCGCGCCTCATCCAATCGTTTTTGGTTGCGCCACATTTCCTGATCCAGACCGCCCAGAGGTGACCCGCGGTAGCCGGAGACAAAACCCGCCGTGTTCAGCCCGGCATCCCGATCGCGTCGCGCCTGGTCCAGCATGATCCGCACCAGCGCCTGCGTGCCGGTCATGAACACCCGGCCTGTCGGACGGGCATAGCGGTCATCCAACTGGTAGGTCTCAAAGGTGTGGTCGGCTTTGGTCATGGTGTTCTCCTTGCCTGACAAGATAGCGCAGCAGCGGTGGAATTGCGCTTCTAAACTCGGATCGAATGCGGTAAATTGCGGGTAAATTGACCGCTTCAAGTTCCTTGATCGGAAAATATGTCCGGAGCCGCAAAATGGATTCGATTGATCAAGAGCTGATATATCTTTTGCAAACCGACAGCCGACTGCCCAACGCGCAGCTTGCTGACAAGCTGAACATCTCTGCCTCTGCCTGCTGGCGGCGCGTCAAAGCCCTGGAAGACTCCGGAGTTATCAGCCGCTATGCGGCCATCGTGGATCCTGCCGCGATGGGTCGTGGGTTCGAGGCCATCGTGCACGTGCACCTGACCCGACATGACAGTGACGCGCTGACCCGGTTCATTGATGCGGTGCGCCAACGCGATGAGGTGACAGAGTGTTTTGCCACGACCGGGCAGGCGGATTACCACTTGCGGGTGCTGTGCCGGGATATCGACTCTTACAACCAGTTTCTGGAAGGTTTCTTGTTTACCCAATCGGTCGTCAACTCTGCACAGACCAATGTCATCCTGCGGCGGATCAAAGCGAACGCGCCGATCCGGTGATGCCTTGACAAGCAGGCCTGTGCCGGGGCTTCCTGCCGCAAAGGAAACTGGGAGGAACCACCATGATGAAAACCCGCGCCGCCGTCGCCATGGAAGCCGGCAAACCGCTTGAAATCATGGAGGTGAACCTCGAGGGCCCCAAAGCGGGCGAGGTTCTTGTCGAAATCAAGGCCACCGGCCTGTGCCATACAGACGAGTTCACCCGCTCAGGCGACGATCCCGAAGGCATTTTCCCGGCCATTCTGGGCCACGAAGGCGCCGGCGTGGTACTGGAAGTCGGCGAGGGCGTCACGACGGTAGAGCCGGGCGATCACGTGATCCCGCTTTACACCCCCGAATGCCGCGAATGCGAATACTGCCTGTCGGGCAAGACGAACCTGTGTCAGGCGATCCGTGTCACCCAAGGGCAAGGTCTGATGCCCGATGGCACTACCCGCTTTTCGCTGGAGGACGGCACGCCGATCTATCACTATATGGGCTGTTCGACCTTTGCCAATCACACAGTCATTCCCGAAATCGCGCTGGCCAAAGTGCGCAAGGACGCGCCGTTTGACAAAATTTGCTACATCGGCTGTGGGGTAACGACAGGTATCGGCGCGGTCATCAACACCGCCAAGGTAGAGATCGGCGCGCGCTGTGTCGTCTTCGGGCTGGGCGGCATTGGCCTGAACGTCATTCAGGGGCTCAAGCTGGCCGGTGCAGACCAGATCGTGGGCGTGGACCTTAACGACGACAAGGCAGAGATGAGCCGTTATTTCGGGATGACGGACTTTGTGAATCCCTCAAACATCGACGGCGATCTGGTGGCGCATCTGGTCGAATTGACCGGGGGAGGCGCGGATTATTCCTTTGACGCCACGGGCAACACCAAGGTCATGCGTGATGCGCTGGAATGCGCCCACAAGGGTTGGGGCGAAAGCATCATCATCGGTGTTGCACCCGCTGGGGCCGAAATATCGACCCGTCCTTTCCAGCTGGTGACCGGCCGCGTCTGGCGCGGCACCGCCTTTGGCGGGGCAAAGGGGCGTACAGATGTGCCCAAGATCGTGGACTGGTACATGGGCGGCAAGATCGAGATCGACCCGATGATCACGCACAAGCTATCTCTGGATGAGATCAACCACGGTTTTGATCTGATGCATGAGGGCAAATCAATCCGCGCCGTTGTCGAATTCTAGGGCATGACGCGTTTGATCTAAATCGAAAGGCCTAGTCTCTCCCAAGGTCGAACGCGCCTTTCGCTATGACAGGCCCAACAAAACCGCCGCATGCCGGATTCCCTCCGGCGCAGACAGTGGCCACCGGTTTGGTGGTGGCTATCGTCGGTTTTTTCAGCTCGTTTCCCATCGTCCTTCAGGGTGTCTATGCGATGGGCGCAACAGATGCGCAGGCGGCGTCGGCGCTGATGATGGCGGCAATTGCGATGGGACTGACAGCCATCGGCCTGGCCCTATGGTTTCGCGCGCCGATCTCTGTGGCCTGGTCAACACCGGGGGCGGCCTTGCTTGCGGTTCTTGCGGTGCCCGAGGGTGGGTTTGCCGTGGCCATCGGCGCATTTGTTTTCGCGGGTCTGCTTTGCCTGCTGGCCGGGCTTTGGCGGCCCATCGGACGCTTTGCAGCGAACATACCGCCAGCCTTGGCACAGGCCATGCTGGCGGGTGTGCTGTTGCCGATCTGTCTTGCCCCGGCTCGCGCGTTGCCTGAGATACCCCAGTTCGTGATCCCGATCTTTCTTGCGTGGTTGCTGGCCGGATGGTGGAACCGGCTGGCGGCCGTACCGGGGGCAGTCGCGATGACCGCCGTGCTGGTTGCATGGTGGGGCGGGGTTCCGGATGTGGCAATGACCGGCCTGATCACAGTCCCGGTCTGGACAACACCGCAGTTCACACTGGCATCTGCCATAAGCATTGGCGTCCCGCTTTTCATTGTAACAATGGCCACGCAGAACATCCCCGGCATCGCGATCTTGCGCAGCAATGGTTTTGCACCACCAGCAGGGTCGATGCTGGCAGGCGTAGGGGCGGCCTCGATCATCTCGGCACCCTTTGGGGCCCACAGCACCTGTCTTGCGGCAATCACCTCTGCGATGTGCGCAGGAGAGGAGTCGCATGCCGACCCGGCGTTACGTTTCTGGTCAGCAGTTGTTGCGGGGGTAGGGTATTGTCTCTTTGGGCTTTTTGCGGGTCTCGTCACGGCCTTCGCCGCCCTGGCGCCACCGATGGTCGTGGCCTCGTTGGCGGGGCTGGCGCTGATGGCCGTGCTGGCAAATGCGGCACAGGCGGCCTTTACGCAGGCGGCTGACAGGGATGCAGCGGTGGTGACGCTGTTGATCACCGCATCGGGGATCACGCTATTTGGGATCGGTTCGCCGGTCTGGGGATTGTTGGCGGGCGCCGTTGTGTACCTGGTACGCCGCGCGCCACACTAGGCAGGGTAGGTCAACGCTGTCTCAAGCAAATGCCGCACCTGTGATTCATAATGCGGGCTTGCGACGGTTATGCCCTCCAAATGCAATGATTTCTCTGCGACGCTGAGCCCAAGTGCGGCTGCCATGAACAACGCGGCACGCTCTGAGCTGCCCAGCAACGTTGCCAGAGGTTGTTGTAATTGCTCGGCCTGGGCTGCACGCACAAGATCTCCCACGTCGTCATCATGGGCATTCATCGCAATCATGCGCATCATGGAGGGCTCGTCCCCCTCGCGTGGCGCGCTGACAAACATGCTGACAGCCGTATCGACCAGGGCCTCATGCGACTTTGCCTCAAAGTTTTCTATGGCGAATGCCCCGACAAGCGTGGCTTCGAACAACCCTTTTTTGCCGCCAAAGTAACGTGACACCAACGCTACATCGACCTTCGCGGCCTGTGCGATTTCGCGCAGCGAAACCGATCTGTACCCGCGCATCCACATCAGGCGCCGCCCTTCGGTCAGCAGTTTTTCTCGGGTTGCATCCGCTTTTTTCATACCGTTTTCCTATAGATATCCGCCCAGTTGTCAATGCGTGTTGACTTTGCGGGGGAATCCCTTATTCCTCATGTCAACACTTGTTGAATTCTATGATTGGAGGCCCTCTAGAATGTCTAATACAGCACTCGTCACTGGCGCATCGTCCGGCATCGGCACAGAAATGGCACGCTATCACGCCCGCAAAGGGGGCGATGTGATCCTCACAGCCCGCAGCGAGGGCAAACTGAACGACCTGAAGGCAGAGCTTGAGGCAGAGCATGGGATCGCGGCGCATGTCTTTGCGCTGGACCTTGGCGCGGCAGGCGGCGCTGATGACCTTTGCAAGCGTGTGGACGAGGCGGGTTTGCAGGTGGATGTGCTGATCAACAATGCCGGCTTTGGCGGGCATGGCCGACACATCGACCGCGATCTGAAACAAGAACAGGCGATGATCGATCTCAACGTCAAGGCGCTGGTCACTCTCACGCATCATTTCGGGGGCAAGATGGCAAAGCGGGGCAAGGGTAAAATCCTGAATGTTGGCTCAACGGCGGGCTTCATGCCGGGGCCAATGCAGGCGATCTATTTTGCGACCAAGGCATTCGTCAAATCCTTCAGCGAGGCGGTCGATCACGAATTGCGCAAGGATGGTGTCACATGCACCGTGCTGGCACCGGGATACGTGAGAACCGGATTTGCTGAAGCTGCTGATTTAGACGGCACGAAACTGGTGGCCCAAAAGGGCGCCACAGCCAAAGAGGTCGCAAAGCATGGCTATGATGCCATGCGGCGCGGTGATCTGGTGACGGTCAATGAACGCGGTCTTGGCTTTATGGTGAACTGGATCATTCCGTTGTTGCCGCGACGTTGGGTGTTGAAAATGGTTGGCGACATGCAGTCAAAATAGCGCAGTCGGCCGGGTCAGGCGGGAGAAAACAATGAAGCTGCGGGTCAATGGAAAAGATCACCACGTCGATGTCGAAGACGACATGCCGCTCCTTTGGGTGCTGCGGGATGAATTGGGCCTGATGGGTACCAAATATGGCTGTGGCATCGCCCAATGTGGGGCCTGTACGGTGCATATGGACGGGATTGCGGTACGGTCGTGCCAGTTGGCCGCCGCAGACGTGGACGGTGACATCACCACGATTGAAGGGCTGGGTACACCGGAAAGCCTGCATGCGGTGCAGGAGGCCTGGGTTGAGACGCAGGTCGCCCAATGTGGTTACTGCCAGTCGGGGCAGATCATGCAGGTAGCCTCCTTTTTGGATATGAACCCAGAACCCACGGACGACCAGATTGATGCGGCGATGAGTGGAAACTTGTGCCGCTGCGGGGCTTACCCACGCATTCGCGCGGCGATCAGATCAGCTGCTGGCAAGATGGCGGCGGCGTAAGGGATGGGGCGCGCAAGAACCATCGCAAGACGGACTTTCCTGACCGGAGCGGTGGCCATCGCCGGTGGCGTTGCCTTTGGCACCTATCTGGTTCGGCGTGATCCCCAGAATCCGCTGGCGGATGGGTTGGGGCCGGGTGCCGCGACTTTCAACCCGTGGGTCAAAATTGATGCTCAGAAGATCACGCTCATCACGCCCCATGCCGACATCGGGCAAGGCGCGGTTCACATGCAGGCAACGCTGCTGGCCGAAGAGCTTGATCTGGACCTTGGCCAGTTCGACACCGAATTCGGGGAACCGGCACCGGCCTATCATAACACCGCCCTTGCCGGAGAGGGCACGCCCTATCGCATCACAGATCAAGGGGTCGTGGCCCGCGGGACGCTGGCCACCATCGGCGGTTTGGCCAAGATCATCGGTCTTCAGGGAACCGGGGGCTCCAGTTCGGTAGCTGACAGTTTCGACAAGCTGCGCGCCGCTGGCGCCACCGCGCGCGAGACGCTCAAACTAGCGGCAGCGCAAAAGCACGGGGTTGAGGGTGCCGACCTGACGACCAAAAGCGGTGCGGTCATCCTGCCGGATGGCACCGCCATCCCCTATGTCGATCTGGCGGCGGATGCAGCGGCCATTGATCCTGTCCGCGACGTTCCTCTGCGTGCGGCCAGTGACTGGCGGTTGATCGGCAAACCGACGCAGCGCAGCGACATTCGTGCCAAATCGACTGGCACTCTATCTTACGCGATCGATTTGCAGTTGGACGGTATGGTGCATGCCGCCGTGCGGCTGAGCCCGCGACGTTCTGGTGTCAGGTCCTTTGATGCCGAAGCCGCCAGGACGATGCGCGGTGTGGTGGATGTTTTTCCGATCACCAACGGGCTGGCGGTGCTGGCGGACAACACGTGGCGTGCCTTTCGCGCAGCTGAGGCCATTGACGTGACATGGCAGGATGCAGCCTATCCCGCAGAACAGGCGGATCACTGGAAGGCGGTCGAGGCATCCTTTACGGATGCGCACCTTGATACCAGCTTGCGGGACGATGGCGATGTTGAGAGTGCGTTGGCGGCCGATGCTGTGCGCGCCGAATACCGTGTGCCCTATGTGGCTCATGCGCCGCTTGAGCCGATGATGGCGCTGGTCCGGGTGACGGATGATCAGGTCGAGGTCTGGACGGCACATCAATTGCCACGTGTTCTGCAGCAACAGGTTGCGGGTGTAACCGGGCACAAGTCCGGTCAGGTTGTGTTGCACAACCAATATGCAGGCGGCAGTTTCGGAAACCGGTTGGAGTGCGAGTATGTCGCCGTCGCGGCAGAGATTGCCAATCAAGTCCGTGGCACCCCCGTCAAGATGACGTTCCGCCGGGAAGAAGACTTTGCGCAGGATTTTCCCCGTCCGTTGGGGATGATGCGTGGTGCGGGGGACGTTGACAGCGGTCAGGTGCGCGCGCTGGCGCTGGACATCGCGTCGCCCTCGCCAATCGGGAGCATGATCGGCAGGCTGGGATTGCCGCAGGCTGGGCCCGACATCCAGATCCCTGCAGGCGCATGGAATGCCCCTTACGGTATCGAGAATTTTCGTGTGCGGGCCTACGCGACGCCCGGTGTGGCGCCTGTATCCAGTTGGCGTTCCGTCGGGGCATCTGGCGCTGGGTTCTTTATCGAAGGGTTCTTGGACGAAGTGATTCATGCCGCCGGCGCGGATCCGCTGGAAGAGCGCCTGCGGTTGTGTGACTGGGACGTCGCGCGAGGCACGCTTGAGGCGGTTGCAGAGATGTCAAATTGGGGGGAATCCTTGCCTGAAGGCAAAGGGCGTGGCGTGGCCATGGTCGAAAGTTTTGGCGTGCCGGTGGCCGAGGTAGTCGAAGTGACCGATACCCCTGATGGCATCAGGATCGACAAGGTCTGGGTCGCGGCGGACGTCGGAACTGTTGTGGATCCGGTCAACTTTGAAAACAACGTCCAGGGCGCTGTCGTGTGGGGGCTGGGCCATGCCATGAATTCCGAGATCACATATAGTGACGGCATGGCAGAACAGAGTAATTATCACGCCGCCGAGGGGATGCGCTTATATCAGGCACCTCAGATCATGGTGCGCGGTCTGGAAACACATTTTGCAGTGCGCGGCATCGGAGAGCCGCCCGTTCCGCCAGCGGCCCCGGCCCTTGCGAATGCAATTTTTGCGGCCACCGGCATGCGGCTGCGCGAAATGCCGTTCAACCGTCACGTGAGGTTCATCTGATGCGAATTCTCCTGATCGCTGGCCTGCTTGCTGCGGCGGCCCCGCTGATGGCTGCTGAAGATCAGGTTGTGATCAGTCCCCCAGCAGAAGGGTCGGTCAATTTGGAAACGGGCCTTGCGGCGTGGGACCGCATCTATGAGGTCGCGTCGCACCCGCGCTGTTCCAATTGCCACGTCGGCGACAGCGACCAACCCATGTGGTCAGGTCCCAGCTACGGTGCACCGCGCCCGCATGGCATGAACATCCGCGCCGGCGACAGCCGCATCGGTGCAGAGACAATCCCCTGTCGCACCTGTCATGTCACCAATGAGACCGGCGGCAACGATATGCCCCACGGCGCGCCTCAGGTTGCTGATGCCTGGCAATTACCCCCAGTCGAAGCCGATTGGTTTGGACGGACCAGCGACGAGATCTGCGCACAACTGCGCGATCCGGAGCGCAACGATGGCCGCACCTTCATGGAACTGGCCGACCATCTGGGACACGACGTCATCCTGCATTGGGCATGGAATCCCGGCGGGACACGCGAAGCTGCGCCCTATTCACTGCAAGAGCATGTAGATGACCTGCTGATCTGGGGTGTGGCAGGTATGCCGTGCCACTTCGACTGAACGTATCTGGGTTCAGCGGGGATCAATAGCTCTGGTTCAGTTCATCCGCCGCAGGGATTTCGCTCTCGCGCCGGGAAATATAGGCGCGCAATTCCTCGTCTTTTGCGATGTCCAAGACCGGCTCTTGATAGTTTTGCAGCAGCATTTTGGCCTGGGTCAGCGCGCGTTCGGTAATCTCCACGGCGCCTTCGGCTTGCCATTGCTCGATAGAATTGTTGTCAAACATCTCTGGCATGAAAAACGCTGTCTGGAAGTTTTCCTGCGTGTGCGGGTGGCCCAGATAGTGCCCGCCGGGACCGACATCTGGCACTGCGGCGAGAGCATCGTCGAAGTCATCGAAATTCACACCTGAAGCCATGCGGTGGGCCATCGCGCATTGTTCGGCATCCACGATAAACTTGGCAACCGAGCAATGCATGCCCGCCTCGTTCCAGCCAGCGGAGTGCCAAATGTAATGGGCGCCTGCGTGCATGACGGCAGAGAGCGTTGTCGCGCTTTCGTAGCCAGCTTGCGCGTCAAACGTCTTGGCTCCGCCCAGCGTGTTTGAAGTGCGCCACGGCACGTCATAGAACCGCGCCATCTGACCAATCATAAAGTTCATCAGGGAAATCTCTGGCGTGCCCGCCATCGGAGCGCCGGATTTCATTGAGACAGTGGACAGGTAATGGCCATAGATCGCAGGCGCGCCGCGGCGGATGACCTGCGTATAGGCTAGCGCGCTTAAGGCTTCCGCATTCAGCTGTGCGACCGAGGCCGCGACAGAAGCCGGCGTGTTGGCCCCACCCAGCACGAAGGGAGAGCAAAGCACAGGCTGGTTTGCGCGGGAAAACGCGCGCATGGCCCCCAGCATGGTTTCGTCCCACACCAGTGGAGAGTTGCCATTGCAATTGCCCGTCACAACCGGATGGCTTTCAATGAAGTCCGCCCCAAAGAGGATCCGGCACATATCAATGACATCCTCAGCGTTTTTGGGTGACGTGGTCATTCCCATGAACGTCTTGTCAGAGTGTTTCATCGACGAATAGGTGATGCGCAGGTGGCGCTGGCTGATGGGGTGGTCGTAAGGTTCCACGATGTGGTGAGCGGAAGAATGCAGCGCTGGTAGCATGTGGGCGAGCTTGTGAAACATCGCCAGATCATCAAGCGTCGGGTTGCGGCGTACATCCTCCAGATCCCGCAGATAGGGTGCGCCCGTCATGGGAACGAAGATGGACTTGTCACCACCCAACGCCACGTTCTTTTTTGGGTCGCGTGCGTGGTAGGTAAATGTCGCAGGGATCGTCGCAATCAGATCACGCACCAGCCCCCGGTCAGGAAAAACCCGATCACCTTCCACCTTTGCACCCGCTGATTTCCAGTCGGCCAACGCGATGTCATCCCGAAAAATGACACCGATGTTTTCCAGAATATCCATCGAGGCCGCGTCGATCCGCTCCACCTGACTGCCTGTCATGATTTCGCAGGTCGGTATCTTATTGTGCAGACCCGGCAGCATTTGAAAGTCAGGTGCCGCGCGCAGTGCGCGCCGTGCAGCGCGGCCACCTGAGCGTTTGCGGGGCAGGGCATCGATGGTCATCACAGCGCTCCAGGTTGTCGGTCAAAGACAAATTGGCACATGAGCGACATCTTTGCTTGTCCACGCGCGAACACTGCGGCGCAAATTTTGGCGCGAAACGCTTGACGGCGCCGTGTCAGCGTTGTCCCGTAGCGCCATGGATATCCTTTACACCACCCGTCCCGTCGCGATTGCAGGGGTCGACGACATTCCGTACCCTTCTGTCGATGCTGCACGGCCAGCAGAGATGCTGAAACGCTGTCCTGCTGCCGCTGAAACGCAGCTGGTCAATTCCCAAGCGATTGCGACAGAGGCAGGCGTTGCCGAGGTCTGGATCAAGGACGAACGCGGCCGTATGGGTCTGGGCAGCTTCAAGGCGCTGGGAGCGGCGTATGTGGTCGCCGATGACGCCGCTGAGGGCCGTATTGCCGGCCGGACCTATGTCGCTGCCAGCGCCGGGAATCACGGCATGTCTGTCGCCGCAGGGGCTCATGCCTTTAGTGCGCGATCCGTAGTCTACATCGCCGAAACCGTGCCCCAGGCCTTTGCGGATCGTCTGACCGCCCAGGGCGCTGAGGTCGTGCGCGAGGGGGAGATGTACGAGGCGTCCATGGCCGCCGCGCAAAAGGCGGCAGAAGACAACGATTGGGCGCTTTTGTCGGACAGTTCCTGGCCCGGATATACCAAGCGGCCTCATCGGCTGATGGAAGGCTACCTTGTGTTGATGGCAGAGGCTGTCGATCAGATGGCCGCGCCGCCGACCCATATCTTTCTGCAGGCAGGCGTTGGCGGTTTGGCCGCTGCCGCTGCCGCCTATGTGCGCGAGGTCTGGGGCGACGCGCCGCGCATTATTGTGGTGGAGCCGGAGGTCGCGCCCGCGCTTCATGGCTCTATCGCAGCAGGCAGCCCGGTCGAAAGTAGCGGACCGGTCAGCGAAATGGGGCGCCTGGATTGCAAAATGCCATCGCTTATCGCGCTCAAAGGGCTGGCGCGCGACGCGGACGCCTTTGCGCTTATCTCTGAAGACGAGGCGCAGGTGGGCGCCGGCACAGCGATGGTTGCTGGGCTGGCGAGCACACCGTCGGGTGCGGCCGGGATATCAGGGCTGCTGGCTATGTCGGGCGATCAAAAGACAGCGCTTGGACTTGATGCGCAGTCACGGGTTTTATGCGTGTTGAGCGAAGGACCTGAAGGGTAGGTGCCGATCACCTGAGCGCTGGGGGCCGCACCTTTGCGTTCCTAGGTGGTCATTGGTTGACGTGCCAAACTGGGTTCTGAGTTTCACTTGTGAGAGTTTTCCAAAGGTGAAACATCTATGGAAAGACGAGAAATGATCTATCATGCGCAGTGTTCTTGCGGCACCGTTCGGATCGAAGCTGAGGGAGAGCCGGTTGTGCAGTGCTATTGCCACTGTAACACCTGTCGAGGCCGCACTGGCAGCCCGATCAACGCGCCAGTTTTATGGCCCAGATCAAAGGTACGGTTCGCAGCAGGCGAAGATAAGCTAAGGCGCTATTCGGACAAGGGGCATCCTGACGGTGGTCTATTCTCGTGCGGCGTCTGCAATGGACTGGTCGGGATTGATTTGGGCGAGGCCGGGCTTTTTGATATATTTGCAGGCCTTTTGTCGGACCTGAAATTCACGCCAACAGTGCATATCAACTACGAAAATACAGTCCTTCCCGTAAAGGATGGTCTGCCGAAGTTAAAAGATATGCCCGCAGAATGGGGAGGCAGCGGAGAATTACTTGCCGAGTAACGGCAGAAACCTCAGACTTTCTGTCAAGGATACCATCGCGCCGATTTGCCTATCGGTTAGCCCGCAAATACCTTTCCGTAGGTCTCGCGCAGAATGTTCTTTTGCACTTTTCCCATCGTATTGCGCGGCAGGGCATCCACCACCACCAGCTTGCGAGGACACTTAAACCGGGCCAACTGCGCCTTTAGCGTACCGCTGATCGCATCCAGATCAAGCGTCGCACCGCTCACGGGAACCACGACGCCCACCGGTGCTTCGCCAAGATCGCCATGTGCTACACCGATCACCGCGCTTTCCAGGACGCCGGGCTGATCGTCGAGCACGGTTTCGACTTCCTTGGGGTAGATGTTGTAGCCCCCGGATATGATCAGATCCTTGCCGCGCCCCACGATCTGGACGTACCCCTGATCGTCGATTAATCCCAGATCGCCGGTGATGAAAAACCCGTCTTCGCGCAATTCGGCAGCGGTCTTGTCAGGCATTTGCCAATATCCCTGAAACACGTTCGGCCCACGTACCTCGATCACGCCAATCTCGCCTTGCGACAGCTCTTCGCCGTTGTCGGGATCACAGATTTTAAGCTCGACACCGGGCAGCGGCATCCCGACGGTACCTGCGCGTCGCGCGCCATCCAGAGGGTTTGAGGTATTCATGTTTGTCTCTGTCATTCCATAGCGTTCAAGAATGCGATGGCCGATGCGGTCTTCGAAACTGCGATGCGTCTCGGCCAGCAGCGGCGCAGAACCAGAGATAAACAGACGCATGTCCTTGGCCAGATCGCGAGTGAAATCGGGGTTATCCAGCAGCCGGGTGTAGTATGTGGGCACACCCATAAGCGCGGTGGCCTTTGGCATGAAGCGGACGAGTTGGTCCACGTCGAGCTTTGGCATCCAGATCATCGGCCCCCCGGCAAGCAGCATGACATTGCATGCCACAAACAGCCCGTGCGTGTGAAAGATCGGCAGCGCGTGCAGCAGCACATCCTTGCTCGTAAAGCCCCAGTGATCTGTCAGCACCTGCGCATTGCTCAGCAGATTGTTCTGGCTCAGCATCGCCCCCTTGGAGCGGCCCGTGGTGCCTGACGTATAAAGAAATGCCGCCAGATCATCGCCAGAACGGTCCACTGTCGCGACGGCGTCGGTCTGCTGCTCGGCCCTGTCGCGCAAGCTGCCTTTGCCGGTCGGGCCCATCGTTTGCAACTGCGCGCCCGCCTTGTCCGCGAAAGCCTGCAATCCGCCGGACTTTTCGGGATCACAGATTAACAATCTTGCGCCAGAGTTGCCGATGAAATAATCGACTTCACTTGGCATATAGGCCGTATTGAGTGGCAGGAACACCAAGCCCCCCTGCACGCACGCGGCATAAAGCGCCAGCGCATCAGGGGACTTTTCGACCTGAACCGCCACGCGGTCACCGGGGGCAAGGCCGAGTTCTTCAAACACGTTCGCATAGCGCGCCGCGACCTTTAGAAAGCCGCCATGGCTGATGATCTGCCCGGTGGGCAAAAGCAAGAACGGTGTGTCCTTGCCAACGTGCCGACCAAACAGGGCATCAAAAAGCGGATTGGGCATGTGGGTCTCCCTGTGATCCCGGTCCTTGATTTTGCGCGATGGGGCGGGTGGCGTAAAGGGCGTCTGGGCGCTGGACTTGCGTGGGCCCACCAAATGCGTGCGGGCGCCCCCGACACATCCGGGCATTCGGGTTGTCTCTCGGCGCGCTCAATTTGAGCTGACGAGGCAACCTCATGACTGTCCAAGCCATAAGAACATACTGCTCGGCGCTGATCGCAAATCTGTCATCTACTCCAGAACTATGCGTGGGAAGTAAAACGAGACGACCCAGTTTGGCATGTCGACGATTTCGGAGATCCTGAGATCGCCACAGGTAGACACCAACATATAAGCATCCGCGGGGGACATGCCGTGCCGCGCAGTCAACAGATCAATCATACCGGCGACCGCATCCCGTGCTCCGCTCATCAAGTCGGGGCCAATGCCGGTCGTGACGTCATACCCCTTGGAGTCCAGATGTGTTGTGACCGGGCCAGGCGTGGTAAAGCGCGGCATTCTGAGGTTGGCCCCTTTCACAAGATCAAGGGTCAGCGTCACGTCCATCGGGCTTTCGATGGCAGTCCCACAGACTTCACCGTCGCCTTGTGCAGCATGCGTGTCACCCACTGAAAAAAGCGCGCCGTCCACCTCCACTGGCAAATAGATATCTGTCCCGGTGGAAAGATCGCGAATATCGAGATTGCCGCCCGTGCACCGTGGCGGCACGATTGAGTGCACGCCGGGCTCTGCCAGAGCAACACCAATGGTGCCGGCAAAGGGCTTGAGCGGGACGCGACCCATCTCCCCCCAGAGAGCAGGTGCCATAGTTGCTGCGTCATAGGTCCAGATCGTCAGGGCCGGATCTTCGAACTGATCGGACAGCAGGCCAAACCCGGGGATATTGGCCGTCCAACCCCAGGCGCTGCCATCGGTCTCGCGCGGTGCAAAGCCTTCAAGCGTGACCTTGAGCGCGTCGCCCGGTTCCGCCCCGTCCACATAGATGGGCCCGGACACTGGGTTGATCTTGCCAAAGTCCAGCGCTGTCACATCTTCCACGGTGCTCTTTGGTCCAAGCTGCCCGGCGGAAGAATCCATGCATTTGAAAAGAAGCGTCGACCCTGGCGCAACGGTCTCGACGGGCGCCAGCGCATTGTCCCAGCCGAAATGGTGCTGCGCGCCGTGGATGGTGTAATCGCAGGTCTTGCACATGGTGCTCTCCTTTAAATTCGGCGGTCGGGCCCAGACTGGTTTCAGGACCGGGCGCTAGTGCGGGCGGGCAACAGGCCATCGGGACGTACCAACAGCACGGCGATCACCGCACTTAGCACGATTGCATCTCGGTACGGCGCAAGTGCGTCGGGCAGAAATGCCTGGGTCAGGACTTCCAGCGTGCCGACCACAAAACCGCCAAGCACCGCGCCGCCGAGACTTCCGAGGCCACCTAGCACGGTCGCGATAAAAGCCTTCAGCACTGGAAAGAAACCCATCATTGGATCAACAGAGCCCCGCTGCGCCGTCCAAATCACGGCGGCGATCCCGGCCAGCAGGCCTGAAATTGCAAAGGCTGCCGCGACCACCCGATTGGCCCGCACGCCCAACATACGCAACATGTCAAAGTCTTCGGCGGCGGCTCGCATTGCCATTCCGATGGCCAGATGACGCAGCACAAAAGTCAGGCAACCAAGCGAGATGATCGTTACCAGGATCGAGGCCGTGGGTGCCACGCCGATGGTCATCCCGCCAATCTGGTAAGACCCCGACCAGGCGGCTGGAAAGGAAATCGGTACGGGCCGTGCCGAGATGCCATTTTGGAAGAATACCTTGAGGATTTCGGAAACCGCGAAACTGGTGATCAAAAGCGAGATTACATCGGCGCCGCGCATCACCCGAAAAGCCGTTCGCTCCATCGCCAATGCCATGACCACGGCTGCCCCAAGTCCGATACACAGGGCGGCGACAGGCGGGAAGCCAAAGACCATTGACAAAAAGATGCCATAGCCGCCGAACGTCATGATATCGCCGTGGGCAAAGTTGATCAGCCCGATGATCGAAAAGACAATGGCCAGGCCCAGTGCGAGCATCGCGTAGATGCCGCCTAGACTAAGTGCGTTGATGAGTTGTTGTAGAAGTTGATCCATCTCTCATGCCGCCAGATATGCTGATTTCAAAAGGGTATCGCCTGCCAGATCCGCCGGCGTGCCCTGGCCCGCGATCTCGCCATTTGCCATAACGACTGCATGGCTGGCGACTTCGAGCGCCAGCGCCGCGTTTTGCTCGACCAGCAGGATGGAGATCCCCTCCCGTTGCAGCTCTTCGATGATGGAAAAGATGGTGTCGACCATCTGAGGGGCCAGCCCCAGCGATGGCTCGTCCATCAGCAGAAGTTTCGGCGCGCCCATCAATGCACGGGCAACGGCAAGCATTTGCTGTTCGCCCCCCGACAAAAGGCCGGCAAGCTGGCGGCGGCGCTCTCCCAGAATGGGGAAACGCTGCATCATCTCATCGCGGCGGGCGGCAGCGACCGGTGCCGGGGCCAGTGCGGTGCCCGCCACGATCAGGTTTTCCTCGACCGACAGCGAGGCAAAGACCCGGCGCCCTTCGGGACAGATGCCAACGCCCGAGCGCACAATGGCGTCGGGCGCGGATTTGGTGGTGGGTTGACCAAAAAGCGATACGCGCCCCGATGCCACCGGCACGACACCGGCAATGGCCATCAGCGTGCTGGATTTGCCCGCACCATTGGCGCCCAGCAGCGCCGTGATGCCACCACGGGCGACGTCGAAACTTATGCCGCGCACCGCCCTGACAGGGCCATAACGAACATCAAGCGCTTCGACGTCGAGAACCGTATCGCTCATCTTGGTCAACGGATCAGGGCTTTGGCAGGGTTTCAGGATCCGCCATCTGGCGCAGGACAAATTCCTTTCCGCCATCCGCCGTGATCCGCGCCACGACGACGTCGCGCAGTGGCATGCGGTCGGTACCCTTGAAGGTGAAGTTTGACATGGTTCCTTCGCCATTCTCGATCTCTGCCATGGCAGCACTTACGGCTGCCGGGTCAGTGGTGCCTGCGGCGGCAACAGCCTGTTCGATCATGTCCGCGATGTCACATCCGTTGACATAGTAATTGTTGTCAGGCGTCGTGCCGGTTGCTGCCTCGAACCGCGCGATGAAATCAGCATACTTGGAGCCGTCCTCAGGATAGCCACCCGAGGTGTGCACGACACCATCGACGACATCCCCCAGACCGCGCACAGTTGGCGTGTCCAGCACATCACCACCCATCACCTGAGTGTCGACACCCGCACCGCGTAGCGCGCGGATGAAAGCAGGAAAATCAGGTTCCCAGGCCCAGGTGACAATGACATCGGGCGCTGTTTCTGCGTTCTGGATGTTGGTAACGATCGCTGAAAAGTCTGGCTGGTTGAGGTTGAAGGTACTTTCGCCCACAACCGCGCCGCCAAGTGACTCAAAGACCTCACCGAAATAGCGCGGACCGCCCAGCGTATAGGCGCTGTCGGGTGATGTCAGAAGCCACGCTTTCTCGAACCCCTGATCTTTCGCATAGGCCGCAAGCACCGCGCCCTGTTGGTTGTCCCCTGGATAGCTGCCAAAGACGTGGGAACCCACCTGGGTCAGCACCGGCGCAGTGCCGGCAAATGTCATCGTGGGAACCATGTCGGCCGCCGTGATCTGTGCGGCGGCAATGGTCGGGTCCGCGTCAGCGGAGGAGACGATAAATTGCGCGCCCTGATCCAGCATTTCCTGCACCACCTGTACACCAAAGGCGATGTCGGATCGTGTGTCCTTGACGATTAGCTTGACGGGTGTGGTGCCGTTCAGCCCGCCATTGGCCATTTTTTCGTCCATGCAGAATTTGAATCCGGCATATGCGGGGCCGTCATAGGGGGCCAGATAGCCTGATTGGGCTGACATCACGCCGATAACGTATTCTTCGGCAAGACTGGCAGTGCCGATTGCCGCAATGGCTGTGCCGAGTAAGAGTGACTTCAGTTTCATGTGGTTTCCTTTCTGGTTTCAGTTGGCGAGGACTTGATCTTGGGTTGATGATGCATCGGCGGCGCGGGCCACGCGTCCACGGCCGATGTAGGCTTCGATAACTTCCGGGTTGGCGCGCACCTCTTCTGGCGTGCCTTCAGCAATCTTCTGACCCCGATTCATCACGACGATGTGGCTGCACAGGCGATTCACAAAGCGCAGATCATGGTCGATCAGCAGAATGCCGATGTTGCGGTCTTGGCGAATGCGGATCAGCCTGTCAGCCAGATCATCCGTCTCTGCCGGGTTCATGCCGGCGGCGGGTTCATCAAGCAGTAGAATGGCAGGGTCCTGAGCAAGAGCACGAGCGATTTCTAGGCGCTTGCGCGCACCATACGGCAGGTTGTCCGCGCGCATCGCAGCGATGCCGCCAAGGTCAAAGGCCTTCAATTCGCGCAGGGCGACGGCATTGGCATTTTTGCGCCCATAGCCGGCGGCCAGTGCCGCGACCAGTACGTTTTCAAACGCCGTCAGACCCGAGAACAGTCGCAGGTTCTGAAAGCTGCGTGCGACCCGGTGTTCGATGATGCGGTGACGAAGAAGTCCGGTCAGGTGCACACCGTCGATTTCAGCGGTGCCGGTATCGGCCGCGTATTGGCCGGTAATTAGATTCACAAACGTCGATTTGCCTGCGCCATTTGGGCCGATCAACCCGGTGATACGGCCTGCGGGTACATCGAAACTGACATCCGTGACGGCTTTGACCCCGGCAAATGATCGCGACAAACCCCGCGCTTTGAGAATTTCGGTGGTGACGGGGCGCGGCGTGGGTGTCACTGGAACCGTGGGCTTGATGCGGTCAAGCAGTCGTGCACCCGCGCCGGGACCCAGTTCGAACCCACCAACAAGACCTTGCGGGCGCAGCCAGATGACCAGAAGGATGGCAATGCCCAGTGATACGGTCGTCAGGCCAAAGACTTCAGGCAAGGTTACACCGACCACGGTAATGCCGCCTTCAAGGTTTCGCACGGTGTTCTGCAAAATCGTGACGGCAACAACGCCCACGACGGCACCTCCCACCGAACTCATCCCGCCTACGATCATCATCACAACCTGGGCGAAGACGAGGCCGAGATAAAATGACGCGGGGGAAAACGCGCCCAGAATGTGCCCGTAAAGCGCACCTGCCAGCGTGGCGAGTGTCCCCGACAGGGTCCAGGCCACCAGCCGTGCGCGGCGCGGATAGATGCCAAGCGCCGAGGCCGCGTCTTCGTCATCGCGCGCGGCGCGTACGAACAGCCCCCAGCGACTTTCCCGGTAAAGACGAGCGACGATGACGACGCCGATCGCGGCCAACAACACGAATGTGAGGTCGGTGATCCGGGGTACGCCGTAAAAAGTCTGGCTGCCGCGCGTGAATTCCCGAGCAGAGATGGCGATACTGTGCACAATGATCAAAAGACCCAACGTCGCGATTGCTGCCGAAGCTCCCTGAAGCCGCGAGATCGCGCTGCCCGTCAGCAGAGCAAAGCACAGGCCGACAAGAAGCACCAGCGGCAGGGCCCCCAGCACCGACAGCTCATACCCCGAAAGCCAGCCCGGCAGTTCCGGCAGGGCGCTGCGTTGTAATCCGGCTGGCATTGTCAGAATGCCCGATGCATAGGCTCCCAGTGCCATGAAGGCCCCATGCCCGAATGACACAATGCCGGTATTGCCACAAAAGACCGCCAATGCGACCACCGCCGCTACATTGACGCACATCAAGAGGGCAATCCGTTCGCCCGTGCGCCCAAAGACAAGCGTGAGAACCGCAACGGTTCCGATCAGAACGCCGAGAGCCGCCAATGTGCGCAGCCAATTCGCCGCGCGCAGCCGGGCGGGATGGGCGTAGAGAGCGACCTCTGACATCAGTCCGGCGATCCAAGTTCGGCAACCAGTTCGGCAGTGGTTACCTGACGACAATAGCCCCTGATCGCGCTTAGTGAATTGTCGTGGCGCTGCTGCGAATAGGTCAGGCAGGCATCGGTCACCTGAGTGACCAGATAGCCCAGATCACAGGCATCCCGAATTGCGCTTTCGACGCATTGGTCGGTGATCAAACCGCTCATGACCACCTGGCGCACACCAAGGTTGCGCAGGATATAATCGATATGGGTCGAGACAAAGACCGAGGACGAGGATTTGGGTAACACGATCTCGTCGCCCTGCGGGGCGATGCGGTCGATAACCTTGCCGTCCCAACTGCCCTTGGGCACGTTGAAACCCGTGATCTTGTAATCAAGAGAACGGTCCCGACCGTCAAGCGTGAGGCTTTCGATGGTGGTATACATCACCTCGACCCCTGCCGCGCGCGCCGCTTTCTGGATGGCCTGCATATTGGGCACGATGCGGTTGTCCAATTGGCTGAAGTACCAGCCGTATTTTTCTTCAACGACTTCTGGGGCGAGATCCTTGAACTCCGCCCCATCGCGTTCGGCCGAGAAGTTCTGAACATCGATGAACAATAAAGCCGATTGGGCTGGGTCAAGCGGTATGTCGCGGGTGAGGGTCATTTTTTTGCCTCCTGCATGACGGCTGTAATCGCCTCAGCAACCCAATCGGCCCATTGCGTAACTCCTTCGGGTGAGGAGATCAGGTCATTGCGGATTTCGATCAGGCAATGGGCCGCACCGCTGGGCTCTGCGTGGCGGGGGATGAACCAATCGGTTTCATCGTCGATCCGGTAAGGTTCGTTGACCGCCATCAATAAGTCGGGCTGTCGGGAGGCAATGACCTTCATCAGGGTCTCAGCGGAACGTGTATCGCACCGACTGAGAAAACCCGCGTGCCAAGGGCGCGGCACGCCACCCAGAACAGGTGTGAAGGAATGAATGGAGAAACAGCCCCGCGGTTTCAGACGATGGACAAGGTCAGTAATGACCGCATCCAGCGGTGCAAAGATTTCCTTTGCGCGTTGTCGCTGCTCTGCGGGTGTGATTCCGACATTTCCAGGAATGGTCACCCCATCGACTTCCGCTGGCACGGCATGCGCACCATCCGGAGGACGGTTCGCATCAATCACCAGTCGACTGTAATTCTGGATGACCAATGGCGCGCTTAACCGTGCGGCGACTTCGCGGGCCACGGCCAGAGCCCCGATATCCCAGCCGCGATGACTGTCGATGACGTGTTGGGGCAGGCCCAACCGGTTCAGACACTGCGGAATCGATTGTCCGGCGTGTTCGCACAACAACAAGAGTGGTGCCCGAGATTGTTCGTTCACGATGGTAACTGGTTCAGGGTCAGTTTGGCGCAGAATCGCAGGGTTTTCGGCAAGCGTCATGATTTAAGCTTTGGAAAATAAGTTTTCGCTGTCAACAAATTTTTATTGACTGAAAATTCATTTTCATCATTCTGATTAAATGACAGTCAGAATGACCATTGGTGCCGTCTCCGACAGCCTGACCCAATCCGAGCGCAAGCTGGCGGCGACACTTTTGTCAAACTATCCCTTTTCAGGGTTACTCAACATACAAGAGCTGGCCGAAGAGGCGGGTGTCTCCACTGCGTCCATTTCGCGCTTTACGACCAAGTTGGGGTTGGATGGCTACGCTGACATGCAGCGCAAGCTGGTCGATGAGTTGCGCCGGGGCGATCTGTCTCCTGTCGATCTGCACGCCAGAAGCACGCGAATCAAGGGCAGTTTTCTGGCAGGTTTCCTTGCACGCGCCGCAGCACAGATTGAATCGGCCGATGATGCCATAACAGATGGCCAGTTTGATCGGATCACGGCCCTCATGTCAGACCAGCGCAGGCAGGTCTTTGCGTTGGGTGGCAGGATCAGTGACACCATTGCACGGCATCTGACCTTTCACCTTGCCCAGTCCCGGGAAGGTGTCGAGCACATGTCTCGCGATATAGAATCATGGCCTGGTCATTTACTGAGGATGAGGCCCGGAGACGTGGTTTTTTTGGTTGATTTTCGCCGTTACGAACCTTCCCTCGAGAGGTTGGCGCGAGCAATGGCAACAAAACGGGTCAAGATCGTCTTGCTGACAGACAGCTGGATTTCCCCGGTCAAACGCAACGCAGCAGAGGTGCTTGCCGTACCAATCGAAACAGGTACGGTCTGGGACAGCTATGCTGCCGCCCTTGCCATTGTTGAGGCCCTTGTCGCCCGGATCGCGGAGTTGACATGGGACGAGACAAGCGAACGCATTGAATTGTGGGATGCAACCCGCGCCCTGACTACGGAGACGACGACATGACTGATCTGATTTTTGCTGCGACCTGCGATCTGGCGGGCAAGGTTCGGGGCAAGGCCTTCCCAGCTGATCAGCTCGACAAACGGCTGAAGCGCGGCGTGGGGTGGACGCCGACGAACGTGCAGATCACCTGTTTTGACGCCATCGCCGAAAGCCCCTTTGGCGCATTGGGTGACCTGTTGTTGATCCCGGACAGCGAGGCAGGTGTTACCGCAGCATTCGAGGGTGGCACGGAACGCTTCATGCTTGGGGATATTGTTACGCTTGAAGGGGACCCATGGGAGTTGTGCACGCGCTCTCTTTTACGTGG
Source organism: Sulfitobacter aestuariivivens (assembly GCF_014763045.1). GTDB lineage: Bacteria > Pseudomonadota > Alphaproteobacteria > Rhodobacterales > Rhodobacteraceae > Sulfitobacter > Sulfitobacter aestuariivivens. Next base: position 1,864,993 of record NZ_JACTAG010000001.1, on the reverse strand, counting down.
GGCGTTGGATCGGCTGCAGCGTGTCGGGGGCGTGTCTCTGCTGGCGGCATTCGAGCACGAGTTTCAGCTGATCGACGGCAACGATTTGCCGAACGAGGCCTATACCCTCCAGGGGTTTGAGGCGCAGCGCGGGTTATGTGAGGCGCTGATGGCCCATCTCGCAGGGGCGGGGCTGAGCCCGGACAGCATCATGAAAGAATATGGCCCCAATCAATACGAAGTTGTCATCGGGCCCGAGGAAGGTGTGCGTGCTGCAGATGCTGCTGTCATCGTTCGCGAATTGACCCGCGCCACCGCGCGTCATGCAAACCAGCATGCGACCTTTGCGCCGATCCTCGATTCGGCCAGCGTCGGTAATGGCGTGCATGTTCACATGAGCTTTCTCAATGCGGACGGCGAGCCTGCAACCTATGACGCAGATGGCCCCTGCGGCATGTCGGAAGTGACGGCAGCCTTCTCTGCCGGTGTTTTGAAATACCTCGATAGTATCCTTGCCCTGACTGCGCCTTCCGTCGTCTCATATCTGCGGTTGATCCCGCATCGCTGGTCTGCTGCCTACAACAACCTTGGCTTCCGCGACCGCGAAGCATCTCTGCGGGTCTGCCCGATCACTGCCAAAGACCCCATAAGTATCGCGCGTCAATTCAACATCGAATACCGCGCAGCAGATGCCGCAGCCTCCCCGCATCTGGCGCTGGCGGCGATCGTACACGCCGGATGCCAGGGCATCGAAGAGGGGCTCACGCCGCCCGAGCCGACCGAAGAAGACCTGTCGCTGCTCTCTCCTGACGATCTGGAGGCTCGCGGTTTTGTACGTCTGCCAGAAATGCTGGAGACCGCGCTGGACCTGTTCGAGGCAAACGATATCGTGCGGGGCTGGTTCCCTGATGTCTTTGCGCCAGTATATCTTGCACACAAGCGGGCAGAAATTGCCCATGTGATCGAAATGGACATCGTTGAGCGTTGCGCAGCCTACAGCCAAACGTATTGACCATGGACCACTGGAAAGAGGTCCTGCGCCGTCACTGGGGCATCACAGCCGAACTGACGCAATTGGATGGCGAATTTGACCTGAACTTTCTGGTAGAGACGGCAACAGGCGCGGGGTTTGTTCTCAAGGCAATGCGACCCGATTGTCCCGCGTGGCTGGTCGAGATGCAGATCGGGGCGATGACCCATATCGCCGCCCGTGATCCTGACGTGCCAGTTCCGCGGGTGATTACCTCACTAAACGGTGAAGATGTTCTGACCCTGAAGGACGAAACCGGTGCTGCGCGGCTGGTCTGGCTGATCGCGCGCCTACCGGGGCGCGTTTATGCACAGGTGACACCCAAAACCGTGTCACTCATGCGGCAACTGGGCGTGGCTTTGGGCCGCACGGCCCGGGCGATGGCAGACTTTTCCCATGCTCGGCTGGAACGCGACTTCAAATGGGACCTGATGCGCGCGCATTGGATTGCCGGGCATCTTGATGCGTTCGCTGATCCGCAACGCAAGACTTTGCTGGAATCCGATCTTGCGGCCTTTGAGGCGATCAGACCAGTGTTAGACGCCTTACCCAAACAGGCGATTCACAATGACGCCAACGATTACAACATCCTCGTTGCGGGGGACCCGGGGGATTTGCGGGTAACAGGCCTCATCGACTTTGGTGATATGTGCACGGGTCCGCGCATCTGCGATCTGGCCATCGCGGCGGCCTATGTTGTACTTGACCAACCGCAACCTGACCGCACGCTCCAAGCGCTGGTGGCGGGATATCATGCGGTCTTCCCTCTGACCGGGCCGGAGCTTGACCTCTTGTGGCCTTTGGTCCGTGCGCGACTGGCTGTAAGCGTGGTGAACTCTCAGCTGATGTCGCTTGAGACGCCGGACGACCCCTATGTCGTCATCTCGCAGGCCCCGGCGTGGAGATTCCTTGAAGGATTTCCGGCGATCCCTGATCTGTTGTCCGCGCGCCTGCGCGCGGCTTGTGGTCATCCGGTGAGCGATGCGGCCGGGCGTGCTCTTGATTGGCTCGAGACCGCGCGGGGTGGCTTTGCCCCGATCCTTGGTGTCGACATCAGCGATGCGCCCCTGCGCGCACTGTCGGTCGAGGCAAGCGCCTGCCCGCAGGACCCCTTTGACATGACCGCAGCCGAGGCGGCGCTACTTGGTGAAGAGAGCGGCGCGGCTGAAGAAATCTGGCTGGGATATTATCTGGAACCGCGCTTGATCTACACCGCGCCCGCCTTCCGACTTGGCCCGTGGAAGGCCAGCAACAGACGCACGGTACATCTTGCAGTCGATGTCTTCGCCCCGGCAGGTACGGCGCTTCATGCGCCGCTGGACGGCGAAATAGCGGCCATCGAGAACCGCACTGGCAATCTGGACTATGGCGGCGTCATCGTGCTGCGCCACGTGACACCCGATGGCGATGCGTTCCATACACTTTACGGTCACCTTGATCCGGCCTGCCTCGATACCTTGAAACCGGGTGACAAAGTCAAGCGCGGCGCGGTGTTTTGCCACTTGGGCGATCGGCATCAAAACGGCGGTTGGGCGCCGCATCTGCACCTGCAACTGGCCCTAACCATTGATGGGATCGGCGACGATTGGCCGGGGGTCTGCGATCCCGATGATATCGCACTTTGGGAGGCTGTCTGCCCCAATCCTGCGGCCCTATTGAACCTGCCGGACGCCAGTGTGCGCTATGCGCCGACGGACCGCACCACCGTGCTGGAGAAACGCCGCGCGCATTTTGGCGGCAACCTCAGCCTGACCTACGCCGAGCCGGTGATGCTGGTACGCGGCTGGAAGCATTACCTTTTCGACGAATGGGGCCGGCCGTACCTCGACGCCTACAACAACGTGCCGCATGTGGGGCACGCCCACCCGCGCATTCAGGCCGTGGCCGCCGATCAGCTGCGTCGGGTCAACACCAACACGCGGTATCTGCATCCCGCGCAAACCGCCTTTGCCGACGCCCTCCTGTCCCGGCTGCCCGGACATCTGGAGGTCTGCTTTTTCGTAAATTCCGGGTCAGAGGCGAACGAACTGGCGCTGCGGCTGGCGCGGGCCCACACCGGCGCAAAGGGTATGGTCACCCCCGACCACGGCTATCACGGCAACACCACCGGTGCCGTCGCCATTTCGGCCTACAAGTTCAACAAACCGGGTGGCGTGGGCAAGACGGACTGGGTCGAACTGGTCGAGGTGGCAGATGACTATCGCGGGTCCTTCCGGCGGGATGATCCTGACCGGGCCCGGAAGTACGCCGATCTGGTCGATCCTGCCATTGCAGCGCTGACTCTCCGGGAGCAGGGCGTGGCGGGTTTCATCGCTGAAACATTCCCGTCAGTCGGGGGCCAGATCATTCCGCCGACGGGGTATTTGCCTGCAGTCTATGACAAGATCCGCGCGGCAGGTGGCATTTGCATCGCGGACGAGGTTCAGACAGGACTGGGCCGGTTGGGCAAACACTACTTCGGTTTCGAACAGCAAGGCGCCAGTCCCGATGTGGTGGTGCTGGGAAAACCAATCGGCAATGGCCATCCAATAGGCGTCGTGATCACCACGCGCGAAATCGCCGAGAGTTTCGACAATGGGATCGAGTTCTTTTCGACATTCGGCGGCTCGACCTTGTCTTGCAGGATCGGCAGTGAGGTGCTGCAGATCATCGAGGATGAAGGCCTGCAAGAGAACGCCCAGCGCGCTGGCGCGCAACTATTGCAGGGGCTGCGCGCCCTTGAATTGCAATACGATTGCATCGGAGACGTGCGCGGCATGGGTCTGTTCATTGGCGTTGAACTTGTCCGGTCGGACGGATCGGAGGCGACCGAACTCTGCACGTTTGTCAAGAACCGGATGCGCGATCGGCGCATCCTGATCGGCAGCGAGGGTCCTTACGACAATATCCTGAAAATCCGCCCTCCGTTGACCATTGGTTCAGACGACATCGACATGATTGTGACAACGCTTGATGGTGTGCTGGCCGAGGCCGCGCAATAGCATCCGTCCAAGTGCCGCGGCTCTGCAAACCACGCCTGTCCATGACTGGCACGCTCGAAGGGGCCCGACGCGCCCTCACGCAACGCTCGTTTCCATTGGGGGGTTATCGTCGGGTGAGTCCTAAACCGACATTCGCCTGGGATACGGGATGATGTTGTCTCTGCTTCGACATCCCTGATCTCCTTCGTGTTCAGGATCAGCGACCAACAAATCGAACCTTCCGCCAGTGCCCGACTTTTGGGAGGTAGCTCAGCGTGCGGACGATCCCGGCTAAGTTGTGGTAGTTCTTTGATGGACGAAAGCGGATCAAATCGTCCACAGGCACCAGTGAATCGCAATTGAACACTCTGGCCGATCTGCGTGCCAAACCTGATGGCAGCAAACTGATCCGAGGGATGTCGTCAGGGGGGCAATCGAATTGATTGCGGATGCTGACGAAGTGCAATGCATAGCAGGCAAAGGCGATGTTGAAGGGCTGATGATGTCTTCCAAGCGCATGGACTATGGCGACGATCCTGAGAGGGGCCCTGGGCGCGGGTCTCAACCTTCGATTCCGGATGTGGGGGCGGTGTTTACCCTGCGGCACTCAAAATTGCAGTTGTAGATGGCCTAAAACATCCATATACCATCCATACAGATGGAGATTGACAATGAGCAACGTGACACGGCTCGGTGATAGACAGCCGGACAATGAAAAAATCACGATCAACCTGGGCTTTGTCGACTTGGGCCGGATCGACCTACTGGTACAGGAAGGCTTCTATTCCAACCGCAGCGATCTGATCCGGACAGCGATCCGCAACCAGTTGGAAAGTCATGGTGAGGTCGTCAGCAAGTCGCTGGAACGCCACACCATGGAGCTTGGTCTTCGGGACTATAGCGTCTCTGATCTCGAGGCGCTGAGGGCCGCAGGTGAGATGCTTCACGTCAAAGTCGTGGGATTGGCGCGGATCGCTTCCGACGTCTCGCCCGAGCTTGCGCGTCAAACCATTGGGTCGATCACCGTGCTGGGGGCTTTGCAGGCCAGTGCGGACATCAAGAAGGCACTTGGCGACCGCATCAGGTAGGTCGCTTCTCGCATAACAAAGGATACACAATGAAACTTTTCAATGTCGGCGCGGCGCGCCCGGCAATCAATCTCGCACGGGCTTCGGCTGCCAACGATCTGGTACAGCGCACCCTCGCTCAACATGGCCTTGCCGCACCGGTAGGGCAGGCCGGTCAGACGGACGTCACCCATATGCCTTGGGTCAACGATATGCTGGCAAAGCTCTCAGGCGCACGCCCTCAGTCCGGATCATTGCATGATCCGGTTCCGGACGGTGCGGTGTTCCAGGGCGACACGTTCGCGTGCGCATCAGGCAGTCGCCGATATCGCCTTTATGTTCCGGCCTCTGCGTCGGACGGTGCGCAGGGCGTCGTCATGATGCTGCATGGCTGCACCCAAACGCCAGAGGACTTTGCGGCCGGAACCGGCATGAACGCCCTGGCCGATCTCAATGGGTTCGTGGTGGTCTATCCCGCGCAGTCGCGCGGCGACAATGCGCAGTCCTGTTGGAATTGGTTCAGCCGGGGCGATCAGCGCCGTGGCAGGGGGGAACCCGCGATTCTTGCTGGCCTGGCGCAGCAGGTTTCTGCCAAATACGGCGTCACCCGCGATGAAACGTTTGTTGCGGGTCTTTCTGCCGGTGCGGCCATGGCGGTCATCCTGGGGGAGACGTATGGGGATGTCTTTTCTGCCGTCGGCGCCCATTCCGGTCTTCCGATGGGATCAGCCAAGGATGTGCCTTCTGCTTTTGCCGCGATGGCAGGGAGTGCGCTTGTCAGCCCTGATCCTGTTGCATCCTGTCACCGTGTGCGGACAATCCTGTTTCACGGATCAGCCGATCGCACAGTGCATCCGTCAAACGCCGATGGCATTGCGCGGCGTGTCTGCAACGCAGGTTCAGGCCAAAGTGTGGAGACGTCGATGACCGGGGAAACCGCAGGTCGTACCTACACAAGAAACATATCCAGCGACGCGGGTGGATGTGGATTCCTTGAACACTGGATTGTCGAGGGCCTGGGACATGCCTGGTCAGGCGGGCAGCCAAACGGGTCTTACACCGATCCCAGGGGGCCCGATGCCAGCAGCGAGATGATCCGCTTTTTCTTTGAGAACGCGCGCGAGGACATTTGAGATGACCAACATGACGCTGACTTTCGATGCGGTGGATGAGGCCATACCCGGCCCGAAATGGGCGGCCCGCTGGACGCGGTCGTGGCCCGCGTATGAGGCGTGGTTCGTTGCGCGTGGCGGAGATGCCGGGCCATCGCGTACCGCGTGCCGTGCGGCGCTCAGGACCCATATGCCTGAGCTGATTGCGACCTACGACAGGCTCATCAATCTTGCGGGTGGCTCTGACCGGGCGGCGCGGTTCCTGTCGACGTGGTGTCCGCCTTCCTATCTTGGAGGGTGTTCGCTTGCCGCTGTTGCTGACCGCGACGATGTCCGGCTGGTGCGCAACTATGACCTGTCGCCAGACTTGAATGAAGGGCTGTTGTTGCGCACGGAATGGACGGGACGTGCGGTCATGGGCATGGTCGAATTTCTTTGGGGTCTGTCGGACGGCATCAATGATGCTGGTCTCAGCGTTGCGCTGGCCTATGGCGGCACAGGTGAAACGCGCGAAGGGTTCGGCATTGCGACGATCCTCCGCTACGTTCTGGAAACCTGTGACACGGTTCAAGAGGCACTCGCGGCATTCAGGCGCATACCGTCTCATATGGCCTACAACGTGGTGATAGCGGATGCCGAAGGCGAAACTGCCAGCATTGAACTGGCCCCCGGTGGGGGTGCCACACTGATGCCACAGGCGATTGCGACCAATCATCAAAGTAAGGGCAGGGGGGCCGACCGGCCCGGCTTTACCCAAACCCTTGAGCGGCTGGCGCATCTGAAATCCTTGCAGGTCTCCCCGCGCAGTTTGGGTGACCATTTCCTGAGAACACCTCTGCGGCAGGATCGCTATGCTGAGGGTTTCGGGACGCTGTTTACGGCAGAATATGATCCGAAAGCGCGGTCGCTTCTGCTCTCCATGGCTGGCGCAAAATGGGACCAGCACCTTGATGCATTTCGCGAAGGGCGACATCTGGCCGATTATTCACAGGCCGATACCACGGCCTTTCGCAACCCCGATGCCGTCAGCGGCGAAAGCAGCACTGAATGGTCACGGGCTGCGATGATCGACTGGCGCCAGCTCGCGTCGGACTATGCTGCAGGTCATGGCCGCGAGATAGGAAGTTATCTGATTCTCCCCCACTGAACCTTATGCCGTCGATGGGGCCGATTTGGTCGTTGACCGGGATTTAGGACGCGATGTTGTGATCCAAACCCTAGCCTAATCGCGGGTCCGTTCATGGACCGTATGCGCGATCGACCGTTATGGTGCCATCGGTGAATCTGTCCCTGATCCAGCTTGGCTTTTGTGATCCGGACGTCAATTTGGAAAATCGACACCGTTGCTTCGTCGTTGAGAATAGCCCCGTGATCCGCTTCGATGACGTACTTTTCGGAGAGGTCAGAGAATGCTTTTCCTTTTACAGGCCGCAATCCAGTAGTGGGTTGGGTCGAAGTCTGTTGTGGACTTTTGTTTCCCTAGTCAGAGAACAGGCCAACCTGAAACCCCGGGCATTTCAGTGGCGCAGGTCAGGCGGTACACGAAGAGCTGCTTTGATCGAGCCAGCAAGTTCGGCGGACAGGTGATCTTTGCTGCAGTTGCGTGATAGGCCCACTGCGATGGCGGAAGCAGACCTTCAGAATGCCGAATTGTAATCCCTCGATCGCCGCACACATGTTCTTGACACTGCATATCACTTACGCAATCCAGGGCGGCTTGAGTCATTCTCAACCTTCACGCACGATCGCTTCGACATCGATCTCTACTTTGTGAGCGTCGATCAGCCCGGCGATACGGTAAAGTGTATTTACAGGCTTGATGTCTCGGAAAACGCGGCCGTGTGCTTCTGAGATATCTACGACGTCGGCTTCGTCCGTGATGTAGACACGGGTGCGCACAACGTCTTCTGCGCAGCCTCCAAGCGCTTCGATGGCGGCGATGATGCGGTCCAGGATGTAGACGGTTTGCGCACCAGCGTCATCCGGGGCAACGGCCCGGTTGTGACCTGAAACCGCTGTGGTACCAGCGACGAGAATGCGGTCACCGATACGTCGTGCCCGGCAATAGCCCGCGATGTCTTCCCATTTCGAGCCGGTCAGAACGCGTGTCTCTGCCGGACGCCCCGGCACGGGATGCGCTGTTTGCGCAGGTGGCATCTCGCTCAGGTGATCTGACAGGTCACCGGAGGCGGTCAGGAAGGGCGGTTTGCGGTACTCGTCGCCGCAATCGCCGGGGATCGGTTGGGTTGCTTGAAAACCTGCCTCTAGGCAGGCGCGGTCTTCGGCATCGAGGGTAAAGGAGAACAGCTTCAAGTTGTCATCCGCGTGCATGTTTCCGCCAAGGCGCGCGCCGATGATGACACCTGCGACCTGTGGCTGGTCGAGCACCCAGCGGGTAGCGACGTTGGACACGGAAACGTCGTGCTTGGTGGCCACCGTCTTTGCGGCCTTCAGAATCGCCTGCAATGCGTCCCAGCCGCCGGCGGCATCGATAAAGCGCTTATACTTCATCTTGGACCAGTCGGTGATCTCAGCAGGTTCCGGCTGATCGACCCAGCGGTCCGACAGGAACCCGCCGCACAGCGTGCCATAGGCCAGTACATGGGCCCCGTGTTTGGCGCAGACCGTCGCCATGTCGCCCGCTGCGCGACGGTCGATCAGGGAAAAGCTGACCTGGTTTGTGCGCAGCGGCACGCCGTCTGACAAAGCAAGATTGAAATGCGCAGCATCGAAATTAGTCACGCCCAATTCGGCGATCAGGCCTTCTTCGCGCAGACGGCTCAACGCATGCAGGCTTTCCAGTAACGTATCATCCAGATAGTCCCAGCCATGGAATTGCAGCAGATCGACACGGTCGGTGCCCAACCTGTCCAGCCGTGCTTGTACCCCTGCGCGGATGGTATCTTCGTCCAGTGGGCCGGGTGTTGGCACCCATTTCGTGAATGCCAGCGGCTTTGGGTCAGGCCCGCGCGACAACAGCCGTCCGGTCAGAATCTCGGCGCTGCCGTAGTGATCGGCCATGTCGAATGTGTCGAACCCGGCATCGACATAGGATTGCAGTGCATCTGCCCCGGCATCGGGGTCGATCGTAGTGCCATCACGCTCAATGTCTGCAACCTGCCAGAGCCCTGTCAGGACGCGGCATATGCTCATCCCGGGGGCAATTTCGGTGCGCTCGGGCCTTGCTGCTTGGGTCGCCATGTCTTTTCTCCCACTTTCCATCATCATCCTTCATCGCAGCCCCAGATTGACGACAATTTCGGGAAGTGCAAACCTGATACGAACCAAAGGGGCAGGATTGGCATGGCAGACGACTCTGAAGAAGCTGGTTTCTGGCTGTACGATCTGAGGGTGGAAACCGTGCTGGATGGCCGAACCCCTGTGTGCCGCCACGTGGAAGGAGAGAGCTTCCGCGTCGTTGGTGAAAATCTGATGTTCGGGGCGGAGCAGAAGGTGTCGATGTATGCGCTGGCAGGACTGATCCCGCTATTACCGGCCAAGCAGCGGGACACGGCACCGGGCGACTGGATGTCGACCGATGCAGAGGTCGCTTGCCCTGATCCTCATTGCGGCGGACGGTTTCGGATCGTGCGCGAAGAGCGGCGCTGGTTTTCTCATGCCGAGACCACCGGCATGCCCGATGCGCGCGGCACGCCCTACTGGAAGGGCCAGGCATGACGGAACCGGAAACCACAGATCTGCGGCCCGGCCACAGGATTTCGCGGGTGATCAAGGGCGGCTGGCAGCTTGCTGGCGATCATGGCGAGGTCAATCGGTCCACCGCCATCGCCGACATGGAGGCCTTTGTCGACGCCGGTATAACGACGTTTGATTGCGCCGATATCTATACCGGTGTTGAAGAGATGATCGGTGCCTTTATCGCGGACCTGCGCCAACGGCGTGGGGCAGAGATCGCCAATCGTGTGGTTGTTCAAACCAAGCTGGTGCCGGATTTAACCCGTCTTGAGGTCTTTACTCAAGCGGATGTCGAGGGGATTGTCGATCGCTCCTTGCAGCGCCTGCAAATAGAACGGCTGCATCTGGTTCAATTCTACTGGTGGGATATGAGCCGGGGTCACGCGCTGGATGCTTTGGGGGCCCTCAAGTACTGTCAGGAGAAGGGCAAGATCGCCAATCTTGGCGTGAACAATTGGGACGCGGATAGCATTGCACATTTCACCGAGGCCGGTTTCGACATCGCTGCCGCTCAGGTACAATATTCGGTGCTGGATCGTCGCCCGTCACACACGCTGGCGCCTTGGGCGGCTGAGAACAACGTGCATCTGCTGAGCTTTGGAACGCTTGCCGGCGGTTTCCTTACCGAGCGGTGGCTGGGCGCGCCTGATCCCGGCTTCACGTTTTCCAACCGCTCGCTGATCAAGTACCGGCTGATCATTGACGAATTTGGCGACTGGAACCTGTTTCAGACACTGCTTGAAACACTGAACGCTGTGGGCGCGCGGCATGATGTGCCGCTTAGTGCGGTTGCCGTACGCTGGGTGCTGGATCAGCCGAAGGTGGCGGCGGCCATCGTCGGTGCGCGCTATGCCCGCCACCTGCCCCAAACCCTGAAAATTTTCGACTTTGCCCTGACAGATGCGGACCGGGAAGAGATCGGTGCCGTACTGGCGCAGTCGGCAGGACCCAATGGGCCAGTCTTTGGGCTTGAGGGCGACCGCAACGGCAGGCACGGGCGGATCATGAAGTACAACCTCAACACCAATCCCGACGACAAGATTCTCGCGGCCAAGGGCGACTGAAAAGGTCAGACACCCCGCCAGCGTCGGTTTGCGCGGGCCAGTTCGGTTAACAGCATGCGGGCGACCGGGTGTGACGTTTGCGATGACGCGTCAAATCTTATCGTGCGCTGCCAGGTAATGCCGTCTTCCTCCGCTTCGATCTCGATCTCATGGACCCCATTTGTACCACCGGCCTGCATACTCAGCACAGTCGCCTCCAGCCCCGGCCCGTTCAACGCCACCGCAACTGCTGAATTCAGCATATCCGGCCAGCGCGCGACCGCCTGCGACAAGGGGCCGGTCCAGGACGCTTCGATTTCCGCAGAGCGCATGGTGATCCGCAGGCGCCGGGCCGTTAGCGGCATGTTCGCCATGCCACATGCAAAAAGCCGCAGCGGGTGGCCGGATTTTTCTGAGACGGCGGCAATACGCGCCTGAAATTCGGGCGCTGCCATGGCAACCGCCCCTACCGACCAGACCGGTGCGATGGCCAACGCCCTTGGCCCGAGGGCACGCAGCGCGTCGGGGCCCGCCGCATCTATGATCAGATCGACCGGATGGACAAGAAACCTGTTCCCGTCTTGTGTCTGCTCCTCAAGGTCCGGCACCGCGTGCCGGGTCAGCACGCGGCCCAACTGCCATGCGTTCAGATCAGCGATACCGCGGACCAGCGCGCCACCGATTTCCCCGTGTCCGATAACTGAGACTGTCCTCACGTGCCTATCACCTTCCCACCTGCCTTTTGCTGGTCTAACGTAGCTTGAACCAACTGTCACAGAAATGGGGGCGCAGTGCGCGGACCGGATAAAGCCAGAGTTCGCGCGCGGCCAGTCATGAGGCACCGTAGATGAGCAATGACCCCCCTATGCTGTCAACCGACACCCTGTCGTGTGCATTCGGTGAACTGAGGGCGGTGGACAGCGTTTCACTGGATATTCAGCCGGGGACGATGACGGGGCTGATCGGCCCTAATGGGGCTGGCAAGACCACTTTTTTCAATCTGCTTGCCGGGGCGTTGAAGCCCACCGCGGGCCGTGTCCATTTTGACGGCTCGGATGTGACCGGAATGAGCCCGGACAGGCTGTTTCACCTTGGTCTTGCCCGGACATTCCAGATCCCGCGCCCCTTCAGGCGTCTGAGCGTGCTGGAAAACCTGCTGTTGGCGCCACCCAAACAGTCCGGTGAGACGTTGACAGGCGCGATTTTCCAGCGCCGCAGGATGGCCCGGCAAGAACGCGCACTGCGTGACAAGGCGATGGGCATCCTGGACTTTATGACGTTGGCTGATCTCGCTGATCAGCCAGCGGGCAAAATCTCTGGCGGACAGACGAAATTGCTTGAACTGGCGCGCGCCCTGATGGGAGAGCCGCAGATGATCCTGCTGGATGAGCCTGCGGCGGGCGTGAACCCATCGCTGACCAACGTCTTGATCGACCGGATAAAGGCGTTGAACCGTCAGGGCATGACGTTCTTTATCATCGAACACGACATGGATTTCGTGATGCGCCACTGTGCACCTATCATTGCGCTTGCAGAAGGCCGGGTGGTGTTTGAGGGCACAGCGCAAGACGCGCAGGCAGATGCCGGATTGCTGGACGCCTATCTTGGGACCGGCGTCGCATGAGCGGCGGCAATATTCTGACCGTTGCGGGTATCGTGGCTGGGTATGTCAAGGATCTGCCGATCCTGCGCGGCATTGACCTTGCGGTCCGGCGCAATGCACTGACCACCATCATCGGCCCAAACGGCGCTGGAAAATCCACGCTGATCAAGACCATAGCAGGTCTGGTGCCTGTCTCTGCCGGCACTGTCACACTGGATGACACGCCGATCACCGGCATCCGGGCGGACCGAATGGCCGATCTCGGCATGGCATATGTGCCGCAAACCGACAACATCTTCAAAACCCTCACGATCCGCCAAAATCTGGCACTTGTGCTGCGGCTTAGCCGTCGGCGAGAGACGCGGCTGGAAGAACTGTTCGACCTTTTCCCGCCCCTGAAGGACAAGCAGGGGGATCGGGCGGCTTCTCTGTCGGGAGGACAGCGCCAGATGCTGGCTGTGGCAATGGCCCTCGCGCGGGAACCGTCGCTGATCCTGATGGATGAGCCCTCCGCCGGGCTGGCACCCAAAGCGGCGGCCGAGGTGCTGGATCTTGCGCACAGATTGACCCGCGATGGCGTGTCGATCCTGCTGGTCGAACAGAATGTGAAGCAGGCGCTCAGGGTGTCAGATCATTGCTATATTCTTGCGGAAGGGCGCAACCAGCTCGACGGCCCCGCCGCAGACATTCTGGCCGACCCGATCGTGGGCGAAATCTATCTGGGACGACGCAGGATGAACGACGTATGATCCAGAACCTCATGGACGGTATCCTGACCGGATCCATCATTTCGCTTGGGGCCATCGGGCTGACGATGGTCATGCATATGCTGCGCTTTGCCAATTTCGCCTATGCCGAACTGTTGGCCATCGGCGCCTATGCGGCATTGGTGTTTGACCGCCTCTTTGCCGCGTTGGTGCCGGTAATGGATCAGGCGTTTGGCGGGCTGAGCCTGACGTGGTCACTGACCTTGGCCACGCTTGCCGCGATGGCGATCACGGGGCTCTCTGCCGTCTTGATCGACTGGGCGATCTTCAAACGCATCAGGCAAAAGGCCGATGCGCTGTCGATGGTCTTTGCCTCCTTCGGTGTCGCCCTGATCATCCGCAATGTGATCACCCTGATCTTCGGACTAAAGGCAGAACTATATTCGAACGACATCGCCTTTGCGATGGTCCTGAGCCGCGATCCACTTTTGCTGATAAAGCCTGATCAGGTCTTCGTCCTTGTAGCGGCTCTTGTTCTCATGACGATCTTCCATCTCGTGCTTTCGCGCACGACCTTTGGATTTGCCCTGCGCGCCGTGGCGGAAAACCCGGCGTTGGCGCAGGTGGCGGGCGTGCCGCTTGCGCGGATCATCATCGTCGTGTGGATGATTGGTGGCGCATTTTCGGCCGCCGCCGGTGTTTTTTATGCGCTGACCAATCACCTGTCCCCGCTCATTGGACATAACTTCCTGTTGCCCGTCTTTGCGGCCACCATCGTGGGCGGTATCGGCAGCGTTTACGGCGCGCTTTTGGGTGGGTTCATCGTTGGAATCGCCTCTGGCCTCGCACTGCAGGTCCTGCCCTCGGGGTACAGTCCCGCGATGCCCTTCCTTATCATTCTGGCCGTGCTACTGGTCCGCCCGCAGGGCCTGTTCGGCGAGGCGGAGCAGACATGATCGGCATCATCTCCTATCTGGCATTCTTTGGTACCGTAGCATCGATCCTGGCGATTGCGGTGCTTGGGTTGAACCTGCAATGGGGCAACACCGGTCTTTTTAACGGCGGTGTCGCAGCGTTCTTTGGTGCGGGCGCGTACGGCGCCATGATGCTTGGCGGGCCTGCTGATCCGCTGCAATTCGGTGCCTTTGAGCTGCCGTACACCATCGCCTTTGCCGGGGGTATATTTCTTGCCGCACTCGTGGCCTGGGCCGTTGGGCTGCTGACCTTGCGTCTTCGGCACGATTACCTTGCCATCGCCACCTTTGGCGTGGCTGTCGCACTTGAGGCGGTGGCCCGCAACGCCGAATGGCTGACCGGCGGGGCCAAGGGGATGCGCGGCTTTCCCCGCCCCTTCGAGGGGCTGTTTGAGGATCAATTCACCTACAACCTGGCCTTCCTTGCCTTTGTCGTGCTCATCCTGATCGCGGTCTATGTCGGCCTCGAACGTCTGGTTCGATCCCCCTATGGGCGCGTGTTGCGCGCCATTCGCGAAGACGAGATCGCGGCGCGCTCGCTTGGCAAAAACGCCACCAGATTGCGGCTCGAAGCCTTCGTTCTGGGCTCGGCGATCATCGGCGCTGCGGGGGTGCTTTACGTCAGTTTCTACGCCTTCATCAGTCCACAGGATATGGCGCCGATCCTGACCTTCCAGATATGGGCGATGCTGATCGTAGGCGGGGCGGGCAACAATCGCGGCGCGGTCCTCGGCGCATTCCTGATCTGGGGCGCATGGACCTCGAGCGGCTTCTTACTTGCCAAGTTTGCGCCGACAGCCGTTCAAATCTACACTGGACCGATCCAGTACATCATGATCGGATCGGTCATCGTTGGCATGTTGCTCTGGCGCCCTCAGGGATTGCTGCCTGAGCGCATCGAAAGAACCAAGACGGGGAACGAAGCACCCGGCAAGACTGCTTCGCAAGGATAACACGGGAGAATATGATCCATGAAAACCAAGTATCTAAGACAACTCGTCATTGCCGCGGCTTTGACAGTCGGCGGCGCGAGCGTTGCGGCGGCCGATTGCCCCGTCAAGGTTGGCGTCGCCCTGCCAACATCTGTCGACTGGGGCAAACCAATCGCTGAGACCGCGCTATGGGTTGCCGATATGATCAATGAGGCTGGCGGTGTTGACGGATGCCCGGTGGAAACCATCCTGCGCGACACGCAAGTGGACGCCAAAGTGGGCGTTGATGCGGCCAAGGCGATGGTCGATCTGGACAAGGTGCAGCTGATGATGGGCGCTGTTTCATCGGGTGTGACGCTGCCGATCCTGACGTCGGTGACCGTTCCTGCTGGCGTGATGCAGATTTCCTGCTGCTCTTCCTCTACCCGGATCACCGGTCTTGCAGAAGAAGGCAGCACCAAGGGCCTTTGGTTCCGCACCTTTGCGACCAGCAATGTGCAGTCCGCCGTCCTGACAAAGCTCGCCAAGGACGCAGGCTACGGCAAGGTCACAGTGTTTTACAAGAACGACGACTGGGGCCAGGACATGGCCAGCCTGCTGGACAATGCGCTGAAAGCGTCGGGGATCGAGGTGGCAGCGTCCATCGCAATTACCGACAACCAGCCATCCTACCGCGCCGAAGTGACCGAAGCGTTGGGGGGCAATCCGGATGCGGTCATCCTCGCGCTTTATCCCAAAGAGGGCATTGCCGTGACCCGCGAATGGATATCATTGGGGGGTACGACCAAGATGGTCGGTGCCAATTCCCTGCGGTCCGAGGAATTCCGTGATGCGGTCGGCATGCAGTATCTTGGCGACTTCATCGGAGCTGACACGTCCTCGCCGCGGACGGCCTCGGCCTCAGCCTTCGTAGAGGCCTACAAGGCCAAATTCGGCGGCGAGCCAAGCGGCCCGGGCCTGCCCAACAGCTTTGACGCAGCCGCCATATCGCTGCTGGCCTATCACGCCGCTGGCAACGGAGCGACGGGCGCAGAGATTGCGGCCAAAGTGCCGATGGTAACCGACCCCGCAGGCGAGCCAGTCGATGCCAACGTCGAAGGGTTCAAAAAGGCGATGGCCTTGCTGAGCGAAGGCAAGTCAGTGTCATTTCAGGGCGGCACTGGTGCGGTCACCTTTGACGCAAACGGCGACGTTTCTGCCCCTGCTGTGTCCTGGGTGTTTACCGAAACCGGCATTGACGAACGGCAGTACATTCCGCTGGAAGAGGTCAACGCATTTATCCAGTCGCTGAACTAACGCTGTCGCACCGAGTGCCCCGGCGCACGGCGCCGGGGCGCAGGACATTTGGGAAGGTTACCTGCCTGAAGAGACGTGCCACTCAAAACTCAAGTTTGCGGGACCGCAATGGATTGATCTCCGCGATTCGTTCAACCCTTTGAGGGCTGCGCAATAACAAGGATGCAGTGCTTTTCTGCGTCAGAAAGCAATATGAGTGCGCAAGACCATTATCTCATCACCGGGTGATCAGTTCCGCTCCAATATCCGGCGGCATGCATGAATGAATGACAGCTACCAGGGATCTGACAAGCAGATTTGGACATGATCCAGGATCAGCTTAGGGCCTTGGATGAATTCGAGACGCCCGGATTAGAGCTTCATGGCCCCTGGCAGGGCCAATGCGTCCATTACGCTTAAGGGACCAAGGGGAAATCAAGGAGCGCCCGATGAGGACCAGCGGTTGCCTCGCCTACCCAGCGGAATCTTGGTGCCGGCGCGTCGCAATTGAAACTGCGATCGTGTACCTAATGCGTCTAATTCTCAGCCTGCGATCCATGGCGACTGGGTCCAAGAAACAAACCTCCATTCGAAAAACCGCGAAAACCGTGCTACCGGTATGATGATTGATCGTGTCTGGAACACTTTTGAGGGTATCGAAACGGGGGAAGTCTATGCGCACGAAAGGCCTCTCAAAACACCTGGCTCCCATGGACTGGATGATCTCTGGCGCGACCGCTTCAGACTTCCAAGAGGCAGGCGTGCGCCTCAATCGTGCGGTGGGCGAGCTTGGGGGGGATTCCGTCGGCGTTGTCTTCGAGATGCCCAATAGCTTTGGGAAATTTCCAACGGCAGACCAAATGTTCGGTCACTTCATAAATCCGGAGTGGCACGACTTTTACAGCAACAACCAACATCTCATTCAGCATGACATCATGGCACGGCACCTTTTCGTGTCTGGCGTACCTCATTTTGTAGACGTCCGGCGTCCTGAAACGTTCCCCGCGACCTCCATGACAAAGGATGAGGCCGGGTTCGTCCAACTGGCGGTGGAATTCGGTATGCGCCAGACGTTGAGCATGTCATACTTCAACGGTCGTACGGCGCGTCAATCCATTCTTATGCTCAACCAAACCGCCTGCGGCAGTGGGGACCTGAGCGAGCTCTGCCGAAACCATTTGCCCGAATTTTATCTGGCTGCGCAGTACTTTGTCGAGGGGTTGCACATTCAGGAACTGGCGCGCGAGGCGCCGCTTGGCAGGCTGAGCGACCGGGAACGAGACTGCCTCAGTTGGGCAGCGACCGGCCGCACGACCAAGGAAATAGCGGACATCCTGCATCTCGCCGACGACACGGTGAACGAGTATTTCACATCGGCGATGCGTAAGCTGGGTGCGGGCAATCGAACGCAAGCCGTTGTCAGAGCATACGTGCTCAACCAGATTGCACCCTAGACCCCAAATTTTGGGGGATGGGTCGAAAACAGACGTCTGAATAAGCTTTTGCAAGGGCCGCTTCTATTCCGGATTGGTCCTGACAGGAGCATTCATGATGTTTTTCACCAACCCACCCCGCATTCCCAGAGTACGCCAGCGGCTGGCCATGGTCCGCCAGATGACGTCGCTGATGGAAAGGGAAATGCTCACCCTCTCGGACGACCTTGTTTATGAACGCGAAAATTGGATCAATGCGTACATCGATTATGGCAATAGCGCGAGCTTCGACGGCAATCGGACAACCGCCTATCGTGGGGTCGCACTGGCAGACGGCACCCTCTTCTGGCTCGTCCGCCACAAGGACAAGAAATATGGATACCATTCGACCGAAGACGACCCCCTGGCTGCAGTCGAAGAAGCAGAATTGGCTTGGCAAAGGCGAAAGGAAATTCGCGGCCAGTGGGATCAGGTCGAGGCTCTCGCGCGTGATCTTTTGCTTGGGCGAAGAACGTTTCGCGTCGGGATTGAGGACGCCTACGCCTCCCCCCTCTGCACGATGGGGGTTGAGGCATTCCTGAAGCGACTGCGCCTGCAGAATATTCGCGAAGTTTCCGGGCGGTTTGCGGCAATCCTTATGACGTTCGACGCGCAGGTCGGGTTCGTCATTCATCAGGCGTTCTTGCGTCACGCGAATGAACAGACCGAACAGATAGGTGGGCTGCAAAGTCACGTTTAGACGCAGCGCTACGGGTGTCTGAGATCAGGACCCACAGCCCACGGAAAACACGCGACTATGTCACGAGACACGCGCACCGTCTGCAATCAAGGAAGTGTGTGGCTGGGGTGGTAGGATTCGAACCTACGATACACGGTACCAAAAACCGATGCCTTACCGCTTGGCTACACCCCAGCAACGAGGGGCTAATTAAGCCGCAAGCGTCAGAGGCGCAAGCCCCGTTTTGGCAAAATCCTCATTCCTGTTCGCCGTTCTCCTTGAGCAGGTCGCGGCGTTCGGTTTCTGCGCGTTCGATCTCGACGATCTCGTCCAGCTCGTCTTCGCGGGTCTCGACGCTTTGGGCGCTCAGGGTCTCGGCGGCCTTGGGCGGGGCGGGTTCCTGAGGCTGCGCAGGACCTGTGTCGGCCGGTGTTTGCCCTTCGGGCTCGTCGTCTGCTGTCGTGACGTCAAAGTTGGTCAGCGCGCCTTTCAGACCCTCCGGCACTTCGATCCGGTACGTGGTGTTGGGCATGTCATAGCCTGCGGCTGCGACGGCGGCCATGACTTGGCGGATCGCTTCGCCTTTGGCGCGCAAAAGGGAGGTTTCCGTCTGATCAATCCATCCTGTGACTTTCATCACCATTGAGCCGTCACCGATGCGATCCACCCAGACGTTGGGGGCGGGTTTTTCCAGCGTGAACGGCAGATCAGAGACGGTATCTTCCGCCAGATCGCGCACCCGGGCCAGGTCTTCCTCGCCCGCGTCCACGCCAATTTCGAACAGAAACCGCCGCTCGGCATTGCGCGAATAATTGACGATCCGGCTTTTGAAGACAGTTGCATTGGGAATGCGGATATGGTTGCCGTCCCAGCTGAGCAGGATGGTCGCACGGCTAGTCAGGCGGATGACCTTGCCCTCGTCTCCGTTGATTTCAATCGCATCGTTGGGGCGGAACGGTTGCCGAATCGACAACATGATTGAGGCGATGAAATTCTCAACTGTGTCGCGCACGGCGAAACCGATGGCCAGACCCACGATACCGGCGGCACCAAGAATGCCCCCTAAGAGGGCCGTGGCATTGAGGATATCAAGCGCGATCACCAGCCCGCCTACGATAAAGATAAGCCGCACGATCTGACGGTAGATATCGGCGATGAACGCGTTTGGTGAAAGACGTTCCCAGGGTTGCTTGCGGCGTGCCAGCCAGAAGCCAAGCATGACCACCAGGAAAAATACCGCGGCTCCGATCAGGATCAGCGGTAGCATCGCCAGCAGCTGCCAGAACCGGGCCATGAAACGCTCAACCGCAGGGTTCAAACGCTCCAGCACTTCGGTCGATTCAACCACATTGTTTTCGATGGCCACGACGCCCTGCACCCGCCCGACCAGATCGTTGAGCGCAGTCGCTTTGGTTGCGTCCAATGTGGTGCCACGCAAGGTGACGATACCTGACGATACGGTGACAGAGACGTCGCCGTATCCGTCAAGCTCTCCGATGATATCGCGGATGCGATTGGCGATTGCCGCGTCGGTTTCTGCGTTGTCATCGACCGTGATGGTGCCAGTGGGCTGATCCGACTGGGCATACAAAGTGATCGGCAGGGTAAGGTTGAGGCAGAGCAGAAGGAGAAAAAGGCGCATCATCGAAATCCGTGGCGTGGCAATCCCATTACCCTAGGCGCGTCACACGCGGTTGGCAATTTGGATTGCGGGTGCGCCAGGATTATCTCACCGCACCCGATCCCTAAGCTTGGCAATCTATCAAAACCGCGCCGGTGCGTCCGCCTGCCTCGACCGCTTCATGAGCAGCAGGGGTTTCAGACAGGGCAACGATTTGCTGCACGGGGCAGTCCAACGCGCCTTCGCGCAATGCATCATGCAGCCGGGTGACTGCCTGTTCGCGCGGTCCCGCTTGCAACAGGTAAATCAACAGAACGTCGATGTTGACGGCTTTGAACAGGAGCGGACCAAAGGGCACCGTCGGGTTCATTTCCTTTGCAGAACCATACACCGCGATACGGCCGTTGGGTGCGACAATGTCGGCGTCGACGGCAATGTTGTGGCCAAACTCAACCTCCACGATGGTGTCAATCGGATGGCCTTCGTTGGCGTCAACAACGGCGTTTGCCAGATCCTGCGTGCCGTAGGGCAGCACCGTATCGGCGCCTGCGCGCACCACACGGTCGTGATCGCGCTCACTACAGGTGGCAATGACCCGCGCACCGCCCCATTTTGCCAGCTGTACGGCGAGCATGCCGACGGTCCCAGCACCACCCTGTATCAGTACGCTTTCCCCCGCGACTGCCCCGCCCCCAAACACTGCGTGGCAGGCGGTGAGGCCCGGAATGCCAAGGATCGCGCCGGTTTCCAGACTGATATCATTTGGCAGCGGAACGGCTTGATGCGCGGGCAAGGTGATCGCCTGAGCGGCCGTTCCGAACGGGCGCTGCCACTGACCATTCCAGATCCAGACCCGTTGACCGACCCGTTCCTGGTCGATTCCGGCGCCAACTGCTTCGATCACACCGGCACCATCACTGTGTGGGATTATGGTGGGGAAGGCGGGTTTGATCACACCGGGCCGGGTGCCGGCGCGCGCTTTGACATCTGATGGGTTCACGCCGGAAAAGGCGAGTCGGACGCGCACCTCGCCCGCCTGAGGCTCTGCGAGGGCAACATCGTGCAGTTCAAGCACGTCGCGTGCGGGACCGAAGACGGAATATGTGATGGCACGCATGGCACAGGAACCTTGAATTTTTGAGAGCAGCGCGCCTAGTCTGCTGCAAAGGAGACGCCCATGCAATTCCTGCGTACCCCTGACGATCGGTTTGACACCCTAGTCGACTATCCATTTGATCCCAACTACGTCGAAGTTGACGACACTGATGGTGGCGCGCTTCGTGTCCACTACTTGGATGAAGGCCCCAAAGAGGCCGCCCCGGTTCTGCTCATGCACGGGGAGCCGACGTGGAGCTATCTGTATCGGCACATGATCCCGCCGCTGGTCGCTGCAAGTCACCGGGTGATCGCCCCCGATTTGGTCGGTTTTGGAAAATCCGACAAACCTGCCGCACGAAGCGATTACACTTATCAGCGTCATGTGGACTGGATGTCGGATGTCGTCGGGCAGCTTGATCTGAAAGAGGTGACACTTTTTGCGCAGGATTGGGGCGGGCTGATCGGGTTGCGGCTTGTGGCCGCGATGCCGACGCGGTTCGCACGCTTGGTCATTGGAAATACCGCCTTGCCGACCGGAGACCAGCCAATGGGGCCTGAGTTTGCCGCTTGGCGTGAGTATTCGCAAACCGCAGAGCCCTTTGATGCGGGCCGAATTGTCTTTGGCGGGACAACCTCGAAAATTTCACCAGATGAAATCGCCGCCTACAACGCGCCCTATCCGGATGCCAGTTATCAGGCTGGTGCGCGGCAGTTTCCGATGCTGGTACCAGACAGCCCGGACGATCCTGCGGCGGCACCCAACCGGGCGGCCTGGCAGGTTTTGCGCGGGCTCGACCTGCCTGTGCTGACAGCCTTTGGGGCGGACGACAAGATCATGGCCGGGGTTGAAAAGGTGTTTCAGAAGTTGATGCCAGGCGCTGCGGGGCAGGATCACGTCGTGCTGCCCGGCGCGGCACACTTTCTGCAAGAGGATGTGGGGCCAGAACTGGCACGTCGGATCAACGCGTTTATCGCGGTAACTTAGTCTCGGAGTTCGTCCGGCTTTACGCCCCAAACGCGCGCTTTGGGGGCCCAGCCTTTGTAGCCACCCGAGCGCAGTTCGCACCATTCCGCCTTGCACTTGCCAAGGCGCGCGACAACGCCCAGTTCAAGCGCGGCCATGACCGGTGCATTGGGATCGGGACGTGCGTGCAGTTGCAACATGTCTTTTTCAACCAATACAGTCCGGACGCCGGATAAAAGCGAATAATGCACCCAGCCGCCCATGCCATCGCGGTCCTCGACCCGGCGCCAATGGCCGTGCTCAGCTGTAATGCGCAAAGGCATGTTGCGGCGCTGAAAGACCCAGTCGATACGATGGGTCAGGGACGGGCCGCGCCGCACATTGCCCTCGGATGCTTTCATTGACACGAACCGGGGAAGGGGAAGATTGGTCACAGATCCTTTGGTGTCCGCATCTGCTGCTGACACCGTCGATGTCAGCGACACGATACAAACCGCCAGAACGGTGATCCAATTCTTCAAGGTCATGGTGCCTGCCTGCACGAGAGTTCATGTCTCTTTTGCGCCGCGAAGTTCTTGTGCCTCGTCGCCGCTTACGACACCATGCATCAAGGGTGCGACGCGCGCCAAGAGCAGGGAGAACGAGATGTCAAAGAAACGGTTGAGTGTTGTAGTCACGCGACGGTTACCCGACGTGGTTGAAACAAGGCTCTCTGAACTCTTTGACGTGTCTTTACGTGAAAATGACACGCCAATGACCCGTGCAGAGTTGGCTGAGGCGATAACTGCGGCGGATGTCCTGGTCCCTACGGTGACCGACGAGATTGACGCGGCCCTCATCGGGCAGGCGGGAGATCGCCTGAAGCTGATTGCCAATTACGGGGCCGGGGTGGATCATATCGATGTCGCCACGGCACGCCAACGCGGTGTTCTGGTATCCAACACGCCCGGTGTGCTCACGGATGACACCGCGGATATGACCATGGCTCTGATCCTGGCAGTGACACGGCGCATGGCCGAAGGCATGGCCGTCATGCAAAAGGGCGACTGGCAAGGCTGGGCTCCGACGGCACTGTTGGGCGGCCGCGTCGGGGGACGGCGTCTGGGCATTTTGGGGATGGGTCGGATCGGACAGGCCGTGGCAAGGCGGGCGCAGGCCTTCGGGATGCAGGTGCACTATCACAACCGCCGCCGTTTGCATGCAGAAATCGAACAGGGTCTGGAGGCCACCTATTGGGAAAGCCTTGATCAGATGGTGGCCCGGATGGATGTGATCAGTGTGAACTGCCCACACACGCCCTCTACCTTTCATCTGATGAACGCGCGGCGGCTGAAACTGATGAAACCCGAGGCGGTGATCGTCAATACATCACGGGGGGAGGTTATTGACGAGAATGCGTTGACGCGGATGTTGCGTGCGGGTGAGATCAAAGGGGCGGGTCTCGATGTTTATGAACACGGCGTTGACATCAACCCGAGATTGAAGGCCCTGCAAAACGTGGTACTCTTGCCGCATATGGGATCTGCCACACTCGAAGGTCGGATCGAGATGGGCGAGAAAGTGATCATCAACATCAAGACCTTCGATGACGGGCATCGCCCTCCCGATCAGGTAGTTCCATCGATGTTGTGACCAGATTGTGCGGGCAGGCCCGCACACGATTTTTGGATTTGGCCCTGCCAAATCGTTTTGCGAGACGCTGTCTCGCGCTCTGGGACTATTGCGGCCAGAGAAAGCACAGGAGAAAAGTCATGCGATCTACGGTTTATGTTCTGGGGTGTCTGATTGCCGGTGCGGTGAGTGCGCAACAGGCGGCTGATGCGGTCGACCCTGAAGCGGCTGGTGCGGGCGCATTTGCCGGCTTTCCTGAGGAAGTAGCGGCTTCGCTTGACGCGAAAGCTGCGGGTGTACCGGTCGTCTCTGACAACTGGATGGTGTCGGCGGCGAATCCGCACGCCGTAAAGGCGGGTGCCGATGTCTTGTCGGCGGGGGGAACTGCCGCAGATGCGCTGGTTGCAGTGCAGGCAATGCTGGGGTTGGTGGAGCCGCAGTCCTCCGGCCTGGGGGGCGGGGCATTTCTGGTCTGGTATGATGCCGCCTCAGGGCATGTCACCACGCTGGACGGTCGCGAGACCGCACCATTGGCCGCCACGCCAAGGCTTTTTCAGACCAATGAGGGCGAGCCGATGGGGTTTTTCGATGCCGTGGTCGGCGGACGATCTGTCGGAACGCCCGGGACGCCTGCGCTGATGGCGGAAGTGCATGCGCGCTGGGGAAATCAGGACTGGGCCAGTTTGCTGCAGCCAGCCATTACCCTTGCGCAAGATGGATTCTCGGTCTCACCCCGGCTGGCCGGGCTGGTTGAGAGAGATCAGGAGCGGCTGGCAAGCTCTGACGTGACGGCGGGGTATTTCTTGCCGGACGGGGTGCCGGTGCAGGCAGGGGACAGGCTGGTCAACGCGCCCTATGCCGCGACGCTGAGGGCGCTGGCCGACCGGGGCACAGTTGCGTTTTATACCGGTGAGATTGGAGCAAGCATCGTCGCCACGGTGCAGGGTGCCGAGAACGCGGGTGTGCTGTCTCAGACAGATCTGGCGATCTACAGCGTAAAAGAGCGCGAAGCTGTCTGCGCGCGCTATCGAGGACATGACGTTTGCGGCATGGGTCCGCCATCGTCGGGCGCTGTGGCGGTTGGGCAGATTCTGGGCTTGCTGGAGGGGTATGATTTGTCAGCAGGTCCGCAGGATGTCGAGGTGCGCCGCTTGATGGGCGATGCGGCACGTCTGACGTTTGCGGATCGGGGGCGCTATCTGGCGGACAGCGATTACGTGCCGGTGCCGGTGCAGGGCTTGTTGGATCCGGCTTATCTGGCAGAGCGCGCCAAGCTGCTGGCGGGTGACGATGCGCTGCCGGAGGTGTCACCGGGCGATCCGGCGTTTGATCATGCGTTGCATTGGGCCGATGATGTTTCGCTTGAGCTGCCCTCGACCAGTCACATTTCCATTGTCGATGCGGCAGGGAATGTTGCGAGCATGACGACGACGATTGAGAACGGCTTTGGCAGCCGTTTGATGGTCGGTGGCTTCCTGCTCAACAACGAGTTGACGGATTTTTCGTTTCGGTCGCACCGGGACGGGGTGCCGATCGCCAATCGGCTGGAGCCGGGCAAGCGGCCACGGTCGTCCATGTCGCCGACGATCGTCTTGAAGGACGGCAAGCCGGTGCTGGCGGTGGGCAGCCCGGGCGGCAGTCGGATCATTGGGTATACGGCACAGGCGATCATTGCCTATCTAGATTGGGGGATGAATGTGCAGGCTGCGGTGAGCGCGCCGCATGCGGTCAATCGCTTTGGCAAATACGACCTGGAGGAGGGAACCGCTGCTGCGGAACTTGAAGGGGGGCTCTCCGAGATGGGTTTTGAGGTGGGGACTCGGGCCTTGACCTCGGGTTTGCATATGATTGCTATCGGTGAGGAACTGCGCGGTGGCGCCGACCCGCGCCGTGAAGGTATTGCTTTGGGAGGGTGATCAATGGTTGAGGTTGCAGCGCTTGCGCGCAATGAGGATGGCATCGGCACCGTCCTTGGTATTTTGAAGCAACAGTTCGGAGAACGGTGTCAAACCGGTGAGGCCATTCGGCAGCAGCACGGCCACACCACCACTTGGATTGAAAACCAGCCGCCTGATGGCGTTGTCTTTGCAACCTCAACCCAAGAGGTTTCTGACGTGGTGCGGGTCTGTGCGGATCATAAGGTGCCGATCATTGCCTATGGTACCGGCACGTCGCTGGAAGGGCATGTGAATGCGCCTGCGGGCGGGATATGCATTGACCTGATGCAGATGGATCAGGTGTTGGAGGTCAATGCCGCAGACCTTGACTGTCGGGTCCAGCCCGGGGTTACACGCGAAGCACTCAATACCTATCTGCGCGATCAGGGGCTGTTTTTCCCGATCGATCCGGGGGCCAATGCCTCTATCGGAGGGATGACCGCAACGCGGGCAAGCGGTACCAACGCCGTGCGATACGGCACCATGAAAGACAACGTCCTGAGCCTTGAAGCCGTGATGGCGGATGGCACGGTCATTCGTACGGCGTCGCGGGCGAGAAAATCTTCGGCCGGATATGACCTGACCCGCTTGCTGGTGGGGTCGGAAGGCACGCTTGCGATGATCACCGAGATCACTTTGCGATTGCAGGGCATACCCGAAGCGATTTCGGCGGCACGCTGTTCGTTTCCGACGGTTGAGGCGGCGTCCCGTGCCGTGATGGCAACGATCCAGTATGGTCTGCCGGTGGCGCGGATAGAGCTGTTGGACGCGATGGTGGTCCAAGCGCTCAATGGGTATTCAAAGCTGGACTTACCTGAAACACCGCTGCTGCTGTTGGAATTCCATGGGTCGGACGCGGGCGTGGCAGAACAGGCCGAGACCTTTGGCATGTTGGCGGAGGAAGAGGGCGGCACGGGATTCGCGGCGACGGCGTCGCTGGAAGAACGCAACAAGCTTTGGCAGGCACGTCACGACGCCTATTGGGCCATGTTGGCACTAAGGCCTGGATGCGACGCGGTTGCGACGGACGTCTGCGTGCCGATTTCTCGGCTGGCCGATGCCGTGACAGCCTGCGATGAGATGGCGCGCGAAATGGATTTGATCGCGCCAGTCGTGGGCCATGCGGGGGATGGTAATTTCCACGCATCCCTGTTGATCGACAAGGCGGATCAGGATGAACAGGCGCGGGCGGCTGAGTTTATCAGTTGGCTGAATGATCTGGCGATTTCCATGGATGGGACCTGCACGGGGGAACATGGCATCGGGCAGGGCAAAAGGCCTTACCTGGTGAAAGAGCTGGGGCAGGGGACCGTCGATGTGATGGGAGCGATCAAGAAGGCGCTGGATCCGGATAACATTCTGAATCCAGGCAAGATTTTGCCCGGGTGATCTGGCTGGGCGGGCTGCCGCCCGCATGTGATCTTATTGATTTCGGTCCCCGAAATCGCTTTGCGAGACGCTGTCTCGCGCTCTGGGAATATTGTGGCCAGAGAAAGGGCAGGCACCACGCGGTTTCGGCGTTTGGACCGATTTTGGATCAGGCGGGCCAGGACGTGGGAACACGATCCTTGATGCGTTTGAGTTTGAGAAGATCCGCGTAGTTGTGGATCTTGTGGTCTTCGTCCGCGTCCAGTTCATCCGGGCGCAGCCAGTAGCGGCTTCCGATGGTGCGAAAACCGAGGAATTTGGGTGGGACGTGGCAGACCGCGTCGTCGATTCGGCAGACATTGATCACCCAGCCTTCATTCGGCAGCCGGTCACGGGTGCGACAGGTCTGGGGTGAGGCGAAGGCGATGGTGGGGGTGCGCAGAGACATGCCCACGATCTGAGCGGATGCCGCACCGAGAGAATGGCCCACGATGAATTTGGGATTCAGGCCCTTGGCGAACATGTAGACCATCTGGGCATGTTGCAGAAATCCAGCGTGCCATAGCGCGCCGCTGTCGCCTGCAACAACTTCGAAGCCGTGGCCGTCCACCGTAGTGGCGCCGCCCATGTTCAGATTGAAGTCAAACCAGTCGGAAAATTCATTTGTGCCGGGAATGACAAGGGTACCATTCTTGAGATAAACCGCCTGCACACCCGCCACGTCGATTGCAGTATGAACTTCACTTGTGTTGCTGCGGGCGTAGGTTTGCGCCATCATTTCGGCGGCATCGAGCAGGGAAATCTTGGACATGTCGGCAACTCCGTTGGCTGCAATTGAGGTTGTGAAATGCCATCAGTTAACCAGTTTCCCGCATAGCGTGTCTAGTCGCCCGGATTGGCAGGTCGGTTTTCTGCGTATTTGCGTCGGCTGGTGCCCGCGCGAAACCTGTGTGCGGCCCTAAAACAGGGGCCAGACGGGTAGAGGAATCATGTCATGAAAACGAACGTCAAAGCATTGGTTGTGGGCGGCGGCGCCGTGGGGACGTCAATTGCCTATCATCTGGCGAAAGCCGGTTGGGATGATGTGATGCTGCTGGAGCGCGATGAACTGACATCTGGCTCGACGTGGCATGCGGCGGGGTTATTGCCCTATTTCAACATGTCCTATGCAACGACACATATTCATGACTATTCGATCCGGTTCTACAAAACGCTTGAAGAAGAGACCGGGCTGAATGCGGGCTTTGCCGTGGTTGGCAACCTGCGCATGGCGCAGACGGATGCGCGGATGGATGAATATATGCTTTACGCCTCCACCGCCGAGACCTGCGGGGTGCCGTATGTTTTCATGACGCCCGATGAGGTGAAGGCGAAATGGCCGCTCATTCGGACTGAAGACCTCAAAGGAGCGCTTTACCATCATACCGATGGCTACATTAACCCCGCCGATGTCACGATGGCGATGGCCAAGGGGGCGCGCCAACGCGGTGTGGCGATTGAGCGTAAGTGGCAGGCGGATGCGTTTGAGTGGAACGGCGAAGCCTGGGACGTGACCTGCACGAAAATGGTCGAAAAAGGTGGCAATCTGGTGCCCACTGACGAACAGGTGGTGATCACTGCGGAGCATGTTGTGACGGCGTCGGGCAACCACGCGCAGCGGACGGCAAAGATGCTTGGGATCAAGATGCCGGCGATCCCGGTGGAGCATCAGTTCATCGTGATGGATCAGGATCCGGAACTGGTGAAATGGCGCGGGGACGGCAATGTCGAACACCCTGTGATCCGTGACGCCGATGCCCAGTCCTATGTACGCGAGGAGCGGGGAGGCTGGATTCTGGGTGTCTATGAGCACGGTGCGCCTGCGCGGTTCGAACACGGGGTGCCTGACAGTTTTCGGGCGGATCTGTTCCAACTGGATCTGGACCGGATCGAAGACCAATACGCAGCGATGATCCACCGGGTCCCGTCCTGTGAGGAAAGCGGTCTGAAGGACGATTTCAACGGACCGATCTGCTATACACCAGATGGCAATCCGCTGGTTGGCCCTGCACCGGGGCTGCGCAATATGTGGCTGGCCGAAGGCTTTTCCTTTGGTATCACTGCCGCAGGGGGAACAGGCTACTATCTGGCTCAGATGATGGTCGATGGTGAAGCCGAGATTGACATGGCGTCGCTTGATCCCAAACGTTACGGCGACTGGATGACCACCGAGTTCGCAGCGCGCAAGAACGAAGAATGCTATAGCCACGTCTATATCCTGCACCACCCGGATGAAGAGCGTGAAGCTTGCCGCCCGTTGCGCACGGCACCCGCCTATGATCGCCAGAAGGCGCGCGGCGCGCAGTTCGGCTGGGTCAATGGCTGGGAAAGGCCCAATTACTTTGCCCCCGAAGGGTTCAACGATCTGGAAAGCCGATCCTTCCGGCGTGGTGACTGGTGGCAGTATGCCGCCCAAGAGGCGAAAGCGATCCGTGAAGGTGTGGGCCTGATCGATGCGACGGCTTTTACCAAGCATCTGGTGAAAGGGCCCGGCGCGACGCAGTTTCTGGATTGGTTCACCTGCAACAAGCTGCCGTCGGTGGGGCGTATCAACCTGACCTATGCCCTGACGCAGGCCGGTACGACACGGACGGAATACACGATCGTGCGGTTGGCAGAGAACGAATACTACCTTGTCTCGGCGGGTGCCTGGACAGCCTATGACGCTGACTTTTTGCGCAAGGCGATTGAGGATAAGGCACCGGAGTTCGGTTATATCGAGTGTCATGACGTGACCACGCAGTGGGGCGTTTTTGCCATTGCCGGACCGAAATCACGCGATGTGCTGAACGAACTGGTGGTCGACGCCGACCCGGCGACAGTGCTCAGCAACAAGCGCTTTCCGTGGCTGACCATGCGCAATATCGAGCTTGGCATGTGCCCGGTGCGCGCGATCCGCGTGGCCTATACCGGAGAGCTGGGATGGGAGCTGCATCACCCTATCGAGATGCAGAATTACCTCTTTGATCAGCTTGAAAAAGCAGGCGAGACGCACGGGATGAAGCTGGTCGGCGCGCGTGCACAAAACTGGCTTCGGCAGGAAAAATCATATCGCGCCTTTGGCACAGAACTGGGCCGTGACGCGACGCCACTTGAGGCTGATTTGCCCCGCTTTGTGGATATGTCGAAGGAGTTTCATGGCAAGCAGGCCATGGCAGATCACGGCATCAACGCGAAATGCGTTACCGTGCTAATTGACGGGCCCGACGACGCTGATCCCTGGGGTCGCGAGGTTCTGTATGTGGGGGATGATCGTACCGGACGCCTGACATCGGGGGGCTATTCTGTGCACTTTGGCAAATCCATTGGCATGGGCTATGTCAAACCCGAACACGCCGTGGTGGGCCAGAAGCTGAAGGTCAAGATGTTCGATCAATTGTGGGATGCCGAGATTGTCGAGGACAGTCCCTACGATCCCAGGAATGCGAATATCCGGATAGACGGGTGACACCTCGGACAACCGTTTTGGCGATCTGCCTGCTGGCAGCTCTGGCCGCGGCTGTGTTTCGAGACAATCCACTGACCCGGGCCGCGCAGGGACACGCGCAATCCGTGGCCGTGGCGGCAGGGGCCACTTATGTGACCCTGCGCACCCTCAACGCGCTTTTGTCCACGGCGCAGGAGTTCGAAGTTGGCCTGTCCTTTATCGCATCAGGCTCTGCCCAGCCGTTGAAGTGGCTGGAGCCGATTGACGACACGGTGGAACGCATCGCCTCGCTGGTCTTCGGGATCATGGTGGCGACCGGCATACTGGCCGTTGCGCTTGGTCCGGTCAGTGCGATCGGGATGGCGTTGCTGGCCGTAGCGCTGGCCCTGCGACTGTTCCTTCAAGGGCGCGAAGATGGGCTGGATCGAAAGCTGGGTTGGTATGGCGCATTTCTTGGACTGGCGCTGCCGGTTGCGCTTATCATCTCAGCACCTCTTGCAAGCGTTTTGACTGGTGACACCTATCGAGAGAATATAGCCGTTATCGACGACATCACGGTCAAGTTCGGCAAAACCGAGGTGCTTGAACAGGACGAACCCGGATTTGCGGAATATCGTGAATTGGCTGGTAACATCGCCGCGCGGGCAGATGACTTAATCGGCGCATTGCTGATGGTGTTGGGTGTGCATGTCTTTGGTCTGCTGATCCTGCCGCTGTTGTTGATTGGTGGTATGTTTGTCATCGCGCGCCACTTTGCGCGGGCGCGACCGACGAAACTCTCAACCTGATCTTTGCCTTGCATTATCTGTAGGGCCAGCGCAGCATGTCAGGCTGTGCAGAAAGGATGACCTGTGGCCAATCAACCGCTTAAAGGCTTGGAACGTCTGCGTGCCGCGTGGCGAAACTCCAGCGTTGGATTTCGTGACATATGGCGTGATGAGGAAGCATTTCGTCTTGAGTGCATCCTTTTCTTGGTGTCGATCCCCATCGCGGTCTGGCTGGGGCAAACAGCGGCCGCGACTGCATTACTGATCGTGTCAGGTCTGTTTGTGCTGATCGTCGAGGTGATCAATTCGTCCATTGAGGCCGCGATTGACCGGATCGGACCCGAGCGGCATGAGCTGTCGCGCAAAGCAAAAGATCTCGGCTCGCTCGCTGTGCTGATGTCGACTTTCGTACCGGGCATTACCTGGACCGCTGTAATCATCGACAGGCTGATTGGCACCTAGCGCTTTCTTGCCGCCACCCACCGTTGCCACTCCGCCCGGTTGCCGGCAAAGACGTTCAGGTCGACCTCACCCAAGATCCCCGGCACAATCCCGGTTGCGGTATATTGCCAAAAGGTCCAGCGTTCGCCGGGATAGACGTCGGACACTTGCTTTGCGGTGGAACGCAACCAGAATTCCCACCCTGTCATCCGCCGCAGATCGTTCTCGCGATAGAACTTGGGTGTTGTGTAGATGATGGGCTTTTGCCCGTAGTGATCGGTGACAATCCGCAGCCAGGTGCGCATCTGTCGCCGTACCTCGGCCGCAGGCGGGCGCACTGTGGCGCAGGTGGGCGAAAATGGGTTCCATTCCATGTCCAGCACCGGCGGCAGCATATTGCCACGCGGCACATTGCGGATGAACCAGCGGGCCTGAACCTCGGGCGAGGTGCAGAAGTAGTAAAAATGATAGGCCCCGCGTTCAACCCCCGCGCGGGCGGCGCCGCGCCAGTGGTTCTTGAATTCCAGATCCAGCAAATCACCACCCTCAGTGGCCTTGATGAAGGCAAAGTTCACGCCATTTCGCCGGGCTGTGTTCCAGTCGATGCTTTTCTGAAAGCGGGCGGCATCAATGCCGTGCACAGGAAAATTGCCGGGCGCGCGGCCTGAGAAATCAACCGGATCGGCATCGCTGAAACGAGGGGCAAAAATGACACCGGGCTCTGCTGGTGGCGCACTGGCACGGGGTGCCGCACCACATGCGGCAAGGGCAAGAAGGGCAAGCAGGGCAAAACGGCGCATGGGCAACATGGTCACTCTTTCCGGGCGATAAGCGCCAGATTGTTGGCGGGCATTTCCACGCTTTCGATGGTGGCCATTCCAGCATCGCCTAGCCACGCCACGATGTCGAGATCGTCCTTGTAGCCAATTGCCGGATCAGCGCCCCGCAGCTCAGCGTCAAACCGCTGATCACCAGCGCTGGTCAGCACGCCATCACGTTTGAAGGGGCCATAAAGAAACAGCACGCCACCTTTGGCGAGCGCCTTGGCGGCCTCGGAGACGACTGTGCGAGCATCGGATACCGAGATCAGATGCAGCAGGTTAATCAGCACAATCAGGTCTTTTCTGGCGTGGTCTGTGTACCATCCCGGAACTGTCGCATCCAGGTGTTGTGCTGGCAGGATATTGTCCAGTACTGCCTCTTTTCTATAGGCATCGATACTATATAGCCGGGCCGGATCAACGTCGGTAGGTTGCCATTCGATATCCCGCAATGCGTTGGCGAAAGCTGTGATATGTTGGCCCGTCCCACTGGCAATCTCCAGCGCGCGGCCACGGGTCGGCGCTATTTTTCGCAAAAGGTCCGTCAGTGCGGCGGCATTCCGCGCCGCCGCCGGGGCATGAAGTTTCTGACCCTCTTGTGCGCGCACAACAGATGCGCTGGGCGGCAAGCCTTGGGCCATCAGCGCAAGCGCTCGGGGCGCAACTGGGCCACGACCTCTGGCGCGATCTGAGGGCTGCGCCCGAACGCGAGATCCGCCACCAATTGCGACGCGGCGGGTGCTGTCTGAAATCCGTAGCCACCTTGTGCGGCACACCAGATAAATTCTGGCATTGCAGGATCGGGGCCCAACACCAGCGCACGGTCAGGTGCAAAACTGCGCAACCCGGCCCACGAGGACAGCAGGCGGTCGACAGGCGTGGTCACCATCGCCTCGTAGCGCGCCAACCCTTCGGCCAGCACCATGTCATCGGCCCAGGCGTCGTGCGGTTCTACCGGGTCTTCATCTGCAGGGGATACCAGCAAGGCACCAGCATCTGGCTTGGCGTACCAACTTTCGCCAACACCAAAGAACATAGGCCAGGCGCTGACATCATGACCGCCGGGTGCCGGAATGCGCGCCATCGAACGGCGCAACGGTTGCAGGCCGATGCGCCGGATTCCGGCCAAGACCGCTATCTGGTCAGCCCAGGCCCCCGCAGCATTGACCAGACGTTTTGCTTCATAGGTTTCGGTTGCCGTCTTGATCTGCCAGCCGCCAGTCACGCGGCGTACGTCAGAAACCTCGGCCTGGGTCACGACCTGACCCTGATTGCCCGTCACCACACGGCGAAAATCGTGGATCATCCGGTCTGTATCCAGATCATAGGCTGCTGCATGATAGGCGGCCTGGCTGACCAGTGCAGGGTCAAGAATGGGAACCAGATCGCAGGCCTCGCCCGCGCTGATCCGTGCGAGCCCCATGGTGCTGAGGTCATGCTCGAACACGTCGCGTTCATCTTCCCGCGCGGCAATCAGCAGCCCGCGTGCGCTGGTGTAACCGCCGTTTGCCTCGAAATGATAGGCCGCACTGGCCTTGTTGAGCGCGACCGTGCTGGGCAGCCCGTAGTTTTCCTCGAACAAGGCGGCGGACCGGCCCGAGGCATGATAGCCAAGCGCGTCCTCGCGTTCCAACAATATGACACTGGCGTCCTGCGATAGGCGTGCGGCTGCGGAAATCCCGGCGATGCCGCCACCGATGACAATGAATTCGATCATTCTTGTTCTTCGGTCCTGTCTGTCGCAGGTGGTGGCGTGGGAGCAAGCGCGGCGATGCGCGCATAAAGCTCCGGTGTCATCTCGAAATCGAACGCTGCAAGGGACGGTCCAAGCTGTTCCACAGTGCGGGCCGATATGATCGGTGTCGGGCCGGTTTGGTGCGCACCCACCCAAGCGACCGCCAAAGTTGCTGGCGAGACGCCCATTTCGTCAGCCAAACGTGCCAATCCACTGGCGCCTTCATGCATCGCATCCTGACTGTATCGCGCAGCATAGCGATCATCCTCCGTCAATCGTCCGACGGCACCTTGCGCGTACTTCCCAGTCAGCAAGCCGCCACCCAAGGGCGAATAGGGCGCGACAAGAATGCCCAGATCATCAGCCATCGGCAGAATTTCCACTTCGGCCTGTCGCTTTACGAGGTTGTACATTGGCTGCAGTATCGAAATCGCCAGATCAAATTCGGACGCGATGCCCGCAGCCTTGACCACTTGCCATGCTGCAAAATTTGAGACCCCAACATAACGGATCACCCCTGTGTCACGCAGTCCTGCAAGCGCTTCAAAACTTTCGCGCAGGTCGGTCGTTGGGTCAAAACGGTGGAGGTAAAGCACATCAAGCCTATCCATCTGCATGCGCTGGCGCGATGTGTCAGCACTGGCGCGGATATTCTCTGCCGTCGCGGGTTTGTCATACGCTGCTTTGGTCGCGATAATCAGGTCATCGCGCTTGTCCTTGGCGAACAGACCCAACAATTTCTCTGAGTTGCCATCGGTGTAGACATGCGCGGTATCGAAATGGGTGATGCCTGCTTCTAGACAGGTTTCGAACATGGCGCGTGACTGATCTGCATCGGCTTTGCCACCAAACTGCATGGTCCCAAAGGCAAGTCGGCTGGCAGGGAGGCCACCGGGGCTGGTGATCAACTTGGACATAAGCGTCGATTTGGCATGGCGTGCTTTCGTGCGCAACGCATCAGTTGTCACCTTGCGCGGAACGGCCCTTCTGGGTGGCGCGTTGGTAGGCTTCCCGCCCCTGAATCATCTCTACAAAGCCTGCAAGAGCCGGGTAATCGTCACCGCGCTCTTGGCGCATGGCAATTTCTGCTGGGAAACTCAGCATGATATCCGCCGCACTCAGGCTGTCTTGCACAAAGTGTCCGGACGGGCGCAACATATCGTTCATATAGCGATAGTGTCGGTCCAGCTCTGATGTGATGCGGGGATGCAGCGGTTTGCCTGCGTCCCCCAGATTGCTGACGTAGAGATTGAGCAGGATGGGTGTCATTGCCGAACCTTCTGCAAAATGCATGGCCTCAAGATGGCGCAGATATGCAGGCGTGCCGCGTTCGGGGATCATCTGCGGGGCAAAACGCTCACACAGAACTTCGACGATCGCGGCACTTTCGACCACCAGTTCGCCGTCGATTTCGATCATCGGGGATTTGCCCAAAGGGTGGACCAGTGCCAGTTCTGGCGGGGCCAGATTGGTCTTGGGGTCGCGCTGGTAGGCGGCGACCTTGTAGGGTTCGCCGATCTCTTCCAGAAGCCAGAGGATACGGTGCGAGCGTGAGCGATTGAGATGATGCAGGGTAATCATCTGACAAACCTAGCGCGGAACGCTCAAGACTGGCAATCTGATTGCGCAAAGGGGAGGGACGGATGATTATTCAGGACAGGAACGACCTGCGCGGCACCGCCCGTGATGCGGCTGGAGATGGCTGGACATCGCTCCGGTTGCTGGTGAAATCCGATGGCATGGGGTTTTCCATGACCGAAACGCAGGTGTTGCCCGGTGCGGTGCTCAGGCTGCAGTATAAGCATCACATTGAAGCGTGTTATTGTATCGGCGGCGTCGGCACGGTGCACGCGGTTGATGCCGGAACCGAACATATCATTCGCGCCGGTATTCTATATGCTCCAAATATGCATGATCGTCACGAGATCCATGTGCCTGCAGGTGGCGGGCCATTGCATCTGATCTGTGTCTTTTCCCCTGCGCTGGAGGGCGATGAAGTACATGGACCGGACGGATCTTATGCAGCCAGAAAGGACTAGCTTGTGAACAAAGAAAACGCATCGCTGTCGTTGTCCAAGATCGTTGATCTGGCCACGCACCAGATCCGTGACAGCACCTATCAACAGGCTGGCGCCGATACCCTGGATCGTGAGGGCGTGCTGGTGCTGAAAGACTTCATCTTACCCAATGCGCTGGCAGCAATGGTGATCGAAGCGCGCGAAGGCCGCAAGAGCGCGTACTTCTGTGCGCAGAACCACTCTGTTTACCTGACCCCACCCGATGATCGCTTTGCGGCAGAGCATCCTGCAAACCGGCAGGTGGTTTCGTCAAAAGGATGCATCTGTGATGATCATATCGCGGCAAATTCACCGCTGCGTCTGCTGTACGATCACCCGGACTTCCGTGGGTTCGTCTCTGGCGTAACCGGGCAAACCGCGTTGCACCCCTATGCGGATCCCCTGTCGTCTATTAACATCCATTATGCGGAGCGAGGTCAGGAGCTGGGATGGCATTTTGACAATTCGTCCTTCGCAATCACCCTTTTGATCCAGAAACCCGATGCCGGTGCGCATTTCGAATACGTGCAAAACCTGCGCGATTCAGTCGCTGGAGAGATGAACTATGACGGCGTGGCTGATGTGCTGGATGGCAGGGCCCAGCCAAAGGTATTGACCATGGAGCCTGGCACGCTGGTGCTGTTTCGGGGGCGCAATTCCTTGCACCGTGTCTCGCCCAACGAGAGCGATCGCACGCGTATGCTGGCGGTGCTTGCGTACAACGACGCGCCGGGTGTCGCGCTGTCGGAAAGTGCGCGACAGACCTTTTATGGGCGGTTGGACTAGGCTTGGATCTACCGGGTATTACTGCCGCCGTTTCCTGAATGCCTGACCGCCAATGGCGCTCACGTTCTCCCACACGGTGTGCCAGGCAGACATACCGGGTTTGGGGTCAAGCCCGCGTCCCATCCGCCTGATCTGGCTTTCGTAATACGTGATCGCCAGCATGAACATCCTGTCCATGCCCCTAAAGCCCGTGCTGGGCGTGCCGACGTCTCGGGTATACGCCGGATCACACGCCGCGTTGCGGGGCAATTCGGGGTCAAGCGTCAGGCTGCGCGCCAGCCCGACCATGTCACAGGCGCCCGAGGCCACCGCATTCTCCATCGCGCGGACGGATCTGAAGCCACCGGTGACCGCAAGAGGGACCTCTGAAAGCGCCCGCGCCTGTGCGGCAAATTCAAGGAAATAGCCCTCGCGTTCGCGGGTGGATTGCCTGTGTCCGGTCATCGCAGGGTTCTCGTAATTGCCGCCCGAAATCTCGATCAGGTCGATCCCCGCGTCTGCCAGCGCTTTCATAACTTCTTGCGCCTCGTCCTCTGCAAAGCCGCCTTTCTGGAAATCCGCACTGTTCATTTTGATGGAAATTGGGAAATCCTCGCCTACGGCGGCGCGGATCGCCTGATAGATTTCCAGTACAAACCGGCGGCGGTTTTCGGCGCTGCCACCCCAACGGTCTGTCCGGCGGTTGTGGTGAGGCGACAGGAACTGACTGACCAGATAGCCGTGCGCGCCGTGGATTTGCACACCATCAAAGCCTGCTTCCTGCGCTAAACGTGCGGATGTGGCAAAGCGCGCAATCAGCGCTTCGATCTCTGCATCTTCAAGGGCGCGCGGCGGGGCAAATGACTTGTCCAACCCTTTGCCAAGCGGCACGGCGCTTGGTGCCACAGGTTCGGGTGACAGGAACTTCGGTATCTGCTTCCCCGGATGGTTCAATTGCATCCAGAAAAGGGTTTTCGGATTGCCCCGCCTGACGGCGGCGACCCATTCCTTGAACGGGTCCAGCGACGTGCCGTCTTGCAGCACCACATTTCCGGGCTCGCCCAGGGCGGTCCGGTCGATCATGACGTTGCCACTGACCAATATACCGGTGCCACCACGCGCCCACCGTTCATAGACCTCTTGGTGCGCATTGTTCGGCAGATGAACGCCCTGTTTTGCCAGCACCTCGCTCATCGCGGATTTGAGGATCCGGTTCGGGGCCTGTGGCCCGCGCTTGAAGATAAGCGGCGCAAAGAGTTTGGGCGCATGTGGAGGCGCCTGCGCCTCAAGCGTGTCGTGGGTGTTCATCGCCGGTTTCCTTTGTCATCTGGCTGACATGCCCCGCATCTACGGGGTGGCAAGCAACCTCACAAGGGCAAGCACCTACCTGGATGCGCGAAAGGCAAGAGGCCCCGCATCACCTGCGGAGCCTCTCACGTGTGTTCTTTCAGAACTGCTTATTGCGGAATATCGCCTTCAAGGCCTTCGACGTAGAAGTTCATGCCAGCCAGCGTGCCGTCGTCAGCCGTTTCGCCCTCTGCGAGGAAATCGCTGCCGTCCTGCTTTTTCAGCGGGCCGGTAAATGCATGGTACGATCCGTCAGCCAAGGCGGCCTTCATTGCCAGCGCTTGCTCTTTGACATCTGCAGGCACCGCGTCTGAAATTTCACCAATGCCCACCATGCCGGCACCGATGCCATCCCATGTGTCCGTGCTTTCCCAGGTGCCATCCATCACAGCTTTGGTGCGCGCAATATAGTATGGCGCCCAATCGTCAATAATCGAAGACACGCGTGGCATGGGCGCATACTGCGACATGTCAGAGGCTTGACCGAAGGTGATCACATTGCCTGCTTCCTGTGCTGCCGCCTGTGGGGCAGTGGAGTCAGTATGTTGCAGGATCACATCGGCACCCTGTTCGATCAGAACTTTCGCCGCGTCCGCTTCTTTTGCGGGATCAAACCAAGTGTAGGCCCAGACGATCTTGAACTGCACGTCCGGGTTGACCTTGCGCGCGTGGATGAAGGCGGAGTTGATGCCCCGGATTACTTCGGGGATCGGATAGGAACCGATATAGCCGATGATGTTCGACTTGGTCATGGAGCCCGCGATGTGGCCTTGGATGGCACGGCCTTCATAAAAACGCGCCGAATAGGTCGACACGTTGTCCGCCCGCTTGTACCCGGTCGCGTGTTCGAATTTCACATCCGGAAATTTCTTGGCGACGTTGATCGTGGGGTCCATATAGCCGAAGGACGTCGTAAAGATCAGATCTGCGCCATCCAACGCCATTTGGGTCATCACCCGCTCACTGTCCGGGCCTTCGGCCACATTTTCCACATAGACGGTTTCGACCGCATCGCCGAACTCTGCCTCGACCGCTTCGCGACCCTTGTTGTGCTCATAGGTCCAGCCACCATCCCCGATGGGGCCGACAAAGACAAAGCCCACCTTGGTTTTTTCATGCCCATCGGCATAAGCCGACGTGGCAAGCCCAAGCGCCAGCGTGGCACCGGCAAGAAGTTTTCCGAATTTCATAAACATCCCCGTTTTTGTTGCCCCGTCGGGGCAGTTGTTGGCCCCTAGGTAGAGGCGTGGAAAGTCCGCCCCAGTGAGGCGGGTGCAGCAGATTTGTCCCGGCTCAGAATCACCAGAACAACAATCGTGATAACGTAGGGCGACATTGCCAAATACTCCACCGGAATGGCAACGCCTGCCCCCTGCAGATTAAGTTGTAATTGAGTGATCCCGCCAAAAAGATAGGCACCGAGCAGGAGCCGCCAGGGTTTCCAGCTGGCAAACACAACCAGCGCAAGCGCGATCCAGCCCACACCGGCTGTCATCCCTTCGGTCCACTGTGGCACGCGAATAAGGCTGATATAGGCGCCACCGACACCGGCGCAGGCTCCGCCGAACATGATCGCCAGCGTGCGGATGCGCACCACTTTATAGCCCAGTGCATGGGCCGCATCATGGCTTTCGCCCACCGCGCGCAGCACCAGCCCCGCGCGCGTAAATTTCAGCACCGCCCAGACCGCAGCAACCAGCAGGAAACCAAGGTACAAAATGATGTCGTGGGTAAAGAGGATCGGTCCGATTACCGGGATATCTGCCAGCGGCCCAAAGTTAATGTCGCCCAGCCGTGGCGGTTTGATTCCCACATAGGATTGCCCCAGCAGGGAAGACAACCCAAGCCCGAAAAGCGTCAGTGCCAGGCCCGACGCAACCTGATTGGCCAGCGTGATTTGCGTCAGAAACGCAAATAACAGGCTTAGCAAGGCCCCGCCGACTGCGGCCGCGACAAACCCAAGCAGGGGGGAGCCTGTTTCGACGGCGATCGCGAACCCGCAGATCGCCCCCGTGATCATCATGCCTTCCACACCCAGGTTGAGCGTACCTGATTTTTCCACGACCAGTTCGCCGATAGCCGCAAAGATCAGCGGCGTTGCGGCGACCAGAAATCCCGCGATGAAAAGGACTGGGTTGATAGCTGAAAGGTCCATTACTTTGCCCCCCACTTACCTGCGCGTTGCAGAACAAAGCGCAGCAACAGCCATCCCGCAAAATTCATCACAATCCCGATGGCCACCAGTTTTGTCACCAGCCAAACGCCCGGCAAACCGTACGTCGCATAAACCATCAGGAACCCCAGCAGGATACCCACCACGATCAGAGGTCGCAAAGATTGCATCAGTCCGCCAAGAAACGCCATCAAGCAACCTCCCCCCGGCCAAAGCGCAACCGGTAATTCGTGAACATGTCCAGAGCGAGCAGGAAAAACAGCAGCATCCCCTGAAAAACCTGAATGGCCGCCGCAGGCAGGCCAAGATTGGATTGTGCGATGTCGCCCCCGATATACGTCAGCGCCATCAACAGCCCTGCCAGCAGAATTCCCACCGGATGCAGGCGGCCCAGAAAGGCCACGATGATCGCGGTAAACCCATAGCCCACATTGAAATCAATGGTGACCTGCCCTGCAGGTCCCGATACCTCGAACAGTCCCGCGAGCCCCGCCAGCAACCCCGACATGCCCAGGCAGAACAAGACAAGCCGCGCAGGGTTCACGCCCGAGAACCGCGCAGCACGCGGGGCCTCACCGGTCACGCGTATGGCAAACCCCAGGCGATGCTTGGTCAGCAGGACGTAGGCCAGAATGACGGCAATGAACGCCGCCACGACACCCCAATGCATGCCGGATCCCTCAATGATGTCGGCATTAAAGGCGCTCTCGTACTGCTGCAAGTTTCGCGACCCAGGAAAGCCGAACCCTTCGGGGTTTTTCAGTAATCCCAAGGACATGGAGGCAAGAAACTGTTCAGCCACATACACCAGCATCAGCGAGACAAGGATTTCATTGGTCCCAAATCGCACCTTCAGGAGCGCGGGGATCATCGCCCAAATCCACCCTCCAAAGGCCCCGGCGAGCACCATCAGTGGGAAGATGAACACGCTCTGTGCCGGATAGAATGCCAACCCAACAGCGGCGCCAAAAAGTGCCCCCATGATATATTGGCCTTCCGCGCCGATGTTCCAGATACCCGCCTTAAAGCCAAGCGACAGCCCTATGGCGATCAACACCAGTGGCGCGCCCTTGATCAAAAGCTGTGGGCGGTAAAAGAAAGCGAACTCACCAAACAATGGATCCCAGAAGATGGTCTTGATCGCCACCAACGGATCTTTGCCCAAAGCGGCAAATAGCAAGCCACCAAAAAACATTGTCGCCAACACCGCCAGAACCGGGGTGGCCAGTGAAAACGCCCGGCTCGGCTGGGGCCGCTTTTCAAGCCGGATCATGATGCGCCCCCTTCATTCACCCTTTTGCAAATACCTATTGCAACAGTGCCGCACGAAACACTGTTCATGATTGCTGCGCCCGTCCAACAATGACCGTGCGTTTTCTTGGAAAGAAAACGGTCCGGAATTTTCATAAAATTCCGCGCTTCTTCAAACATGCGCAACCTCCATACCGTGGGCACCGCCCATCATCAGGCCAATCTCTTCCACGGTCAGCCCCTGTGCGGGCCGTGGTGGTGACAAACGTCCCTCATTCAGTGCCGCAAACCGGTCCGAGATCTCCATAAGCTCATCAAGGTCCTGTGAGATCACCACAATCGCTGTCCCGTTCTCTGCCAGATCCAGCAAGGCCTGACGAATGGCCGCCGCGGCGGACGCGTCAACGCCCCAGGTCGGCTGGTTCACCACCAGCAATTCCGGGCGCTGCAAGACCTCGCGACCGATGACAAATTTCTGCAGGTTCCCGCCCGACAGCGACCGCGCTGCATTGGCGGGACCGGGGGTGCGCACATCGAAAGTCTCGATGATGCGCTCAGCGAATTTGCGCGCCGCCGACCAGTTCAACATCCCGCCCCTGTCCAGCCCTTCCCGCGCAGCACCAGTCAGCAACGCGTTCTCCGTCAGCGACATATCCGGCACGGCTGCATGGCCCAATCGCTCTTCCGGCGCGCTGAGGATGCCCATCGCGCGGCGCGGATTGGGGCCCAGCAGGCTGACATCGCGACCCTGAAATCGGACCGACCCCGGACGGGTGCGCATCTCGCCTGACAGTGCAGCCAGCAATTCATCCTGCCCGTTTCCCGCAACACCCCCGATACCCAAGACTTCACCTCGGCGCACCTCGACCGTTATGTCGCGCAATGGCATCCCAAAAGCACTGGGCGAGGCCGCACTCAGCCCCTCCAGTGCCAACACCACATCGCCCGGCGTCTTTCCTGCCCGTGTGGGGGTCTTGAGCGCTGATCCCACCATCATCTCGGCCATGTCCCGTGCGGACGTCTCGGACGGGGTGCAATGGCCCACGACCTTGCCCAACCGCAGAATGGTCGCGGCATCGCACAGGCTGCGGATCTCTTCCAGCTTGTGCGAGATATACAGGATCGCAGTACCTTCGGCGCTCAATTTGCGGAGTGTTTTGAAAAGGATTTCAACCTCTTGCGGCGTCAGAACCGACGTAGGCTCATCCATGATCAAAAGCTTTGGTTCCTGCAGCAGACAGCGAATGATTTCGACACGCTGCCGCTCACCGGCGGACAGATCACCCACCACGCGGTCAGGTGACAATGGCAGACCATAGGTTTCGGACACCTCCCTGATCTGGCGGCTGAGCGCGCTCATTTTGGGGGCGTCTTCCATCCCCAATGCAATGTTTTCCGCCACACTCAGGGCGTCAAAAAGCGAGAAGTGCTGAAACACCATACCGACGCCCGCAGCGCGTGCCGCGCGTGGCTCCGGGGGGGCAAAAGCCGCCCCATTCATTTCCATCGTTCCGGCGTCGGGCTTGACCAGACCGTAGATCATTTTGACCAGCGTAGATTTGCCTGCACCATTCTCGCCAAGCAGCGCATGGA
This sequence comes from Sulfitobacter aestuariivivens, assembly GCF_014763045.1. Classification (GTDB taxonomy): domain Bacteria; phylum Pseudomonadota; class Alphaproteobacteria; order Rhodobacterales; family Rhodobacteraceae; genus Sulfitobacter; species Sulfitobacter aestuariivivens. The sequence continues at coordinate 1,821,449 of NZ_JACTAG010000001.1, read as the reverse complement.
CTTCGCCGGGTGCAATGGTCAGCGACACGTCATCATTTGCCACAACGCCAGGATAGGCCTTGGTCAGACCAGCAAGGTGCAGAAGAGGTGTCTGTGTCATGCGGGAACCTTTCTTGCCACATTCGCCAGTAAGGCGGTCACCGTACCATGCGCAATGGCAGCAGGCGTCTTGCCCAGTGCCTTGTCCCCAATCGGGCAGGTGATCGGCGCGGGGTCAAGCCCCATGGCGGTCAGGCGTTTGAAAAATCGCGCCCATTTGGTGGCCGACCCGATCAACCCGATCGATGCAGCCTGCCTGCGCAATAACGCGGCACACAGCGCCAGGTCTATGTCGTGGGCGTAGGTGAAGATCAGGTGATGCGCGCCGCGGGGACAGCGTGCGGCCAGCAGCGCCATGTCGTGCGCTGGCAGCGCAGTTACATGATCCGGGATTTTCGGGGGGAACCGCTCGCGGGCGTCGTCGACCCAGACGACGTCGAAGGACCGGGCAGGTGCAGCATCAACCACTGCGCGGCCAACATGGCCCGCGCCCCAGAGCCAAAGCGGCACCGGACTGTCCGGTGATGGACCATCTATCCGGAAGGACGGATCAGGCTCTGCTATGCGCGGCTGACGCGTGAACAGCAGCCTGACCGATCCACCGCAGCATTGTCCCAACCCCGGCCCCAAGGGAATGGTCTGTGTGAGGGTATCGCGCTTTTCGCGCATCAGGGTGCGTGCCGTGGCAATCGCCTGATGCTCAAGCGCGCCCCCGCCGATTGTGCCGTCGGTCCTTTCTGTGCGCACCTCCATCACGGTGCCTGCATCGCGTGGCGCAGAGCCCTTGGTTTCAAGGATTTGCACGTAGATGACGCTCATGAGCGTGTCCGCGCGATGGCGCGCAGAACTTCTTCTGCGGTGGCGGGGGCCTGCACATCGCCGAACGCGGGTCCGCAGGCGGCGATGGCGTCTGACAGGGCCATGAAGGCGGAAATGCCCAGCATGAAAGGCGGCTCACCGACCGCTTTGGAGCGGTAGACGGTTTGGGCGGGGTTTTCCTGATCCCAAAGGGCGACATTGAAGACGTCCGGGCGATCGGAACAGGCCGGGATCTTGTAGGTGGAGGGCGCATGGGTCTTGAGTACACCATCCGCATCCCAGACCAGCTCTTCGGTCGTGAGCCAGCCCGCGCCCTGCACATAGCCGCCTTCAATCTGTCCGATATCCAAAGCCGGGTTCAGCGAGGCCCCGGCATCATGCAGAATGTCCGTGCGCAGGATGCGGTTTTCGCCCGTCAGAGTGTCGATCACCACTTCGGTGCAGGCGACCCCATAAGCGAAGTAAAAGAAAGGGCGGCCCTTTCCGGCGATCCTGTCCCATTCGATTTCGGGTGTCTTGTAATAGCCTGTGGCAGATAGAGAGATACGGTTTTCATAGGCGCTTGCGGCGGCCCGTGCAAAGGTAATTTCCTCATTTCCGATCAACACCTTACCGTCCAAAAAGGTGATGTCACGTGTCTGATGGCGTTCTGCCAGATGGTCCGTGATCCGGGTGCGTATTTCATCGCAGGCGTTTTGCACGGCCATCCCGTTCAGGTCTGATCCGGAAGAGGCTGCCGTGGCAGACGTGTTGGGCACCTTGCCGGTGTCGGTTGCGGTGATTTTCACCATCTCCAGCGGGACGCCAAAGCGGCTTGCTGCGACCTGTGCGACCTTTTGGAACAACCCCTGGCCCATCTCTGTTCCGCCGTGGTTCAGGTGGATAGAGCCATCCTGATAGACATGCACCAGGGCACCTGCCTGATTGAGGTGGGTAAGCGTAAAGGAGATGCCGAATTTGACCGGCGTCAGCGCGATGCCTCGCTTCAGAACAGGCTGTGCCATGTTCCAGTCCGCGATCAGTGCGCGGCGCTCTTCGTAGCTGCTGGATCCCATCAAACGGTCGGTCATCGCATTTATGATGCAGTCCGTGACGGGCTGGTGATAGGGGGTGGTTTGGCGTGTCGGTGCAACGTCGGTATCACGTCGGTATTGTGTCGGTGCAGGGTCGGCGCCGCGCGACGCGTTGTCCGCGCCGGTGTCGGGGATGGGACGGTTGTCGATGGCCGCGCCAGCGGCGCGCTGTTGCACCACGTCGGCATAGTAATTGGCGCGGCGCACATCCAGCGGATCGCGGCCCAGATGCTGGGCGACGTGATCCATCACCCTTTCGATACCCAGCATCCCTTGCGGCCCGCCAAACCCGCGATAGGCGGTGGCCGAGCACATATTGGTGCGCAACCGGTGCGAGGTGATGCGGATGTCATCAAGGTGATAGGCATTGTCGCTGTGCAGCATGGCGCGGTCAGCGACCGGCAGCGACAGGTCCATCGACCAGCCGCAGCGGGTGTAGTGGGTCACATCAAGCGCGCTGAGCCGCCCGTCATCATCGAAACCCACGGTGTAATCGATGCGGAAGTCGTGACGCTTGCCGGTGATGATCATGTCATCGTCCCGGTCATAGCGCATCTTGCAAGGCCGCCCGGTTCTGGCGGCCGCAATGGCGCAGGCCACGGCCAGCGCGTTGCCCTGACTTTCCTTGCCGCCGAACCCGCCGCCCATGCGGCGTGTCTCGACCCGCACGGCATGCATGGGTTTGCCCAGTGCATGGGCCACCTTGTGCTGGATTTCGGTCGGGTGCTGGGTGGAGGAATGCACAACCATGTCACCGTTGTCCTGCGGCAACGCGAGCGCGGCCTGACCTTCGAGGTAAAAGTGTTCCTGACCCCCCATCGTGATGGAACCCGACAGGGTTTGCACCGCCTCCTTCAGGCCCGCCACGGCATCGCCTTTCTGGTAGATGCGCGGCCCGTCCTCGAACCGCGCGTCGGCGGCAAGCGCGTCTTCGATGCTTAGGATTGGTTTGGATTTGATGATCTCAGGTTCGCCAACGCGTGCGGCATAGCGGGCGTTGAGATGGCTGGTCGCGATGACAAGAAAGAGCGGTTGGCCCACAAAATGAATGTCGCCCGTGCATAACAGCGGTTCATCGTGATTCGAAGGGGAGGTATCCGCGTCATGTTCGAGGTCGTCCGCCGTGAGCACATCCAGCACGCCCGGGGCGGCCCTTACGTGGTCAAGGGTCAGCCCCACAAGGCGGCCTGCCGCTGCGGCGCTGGTACCAAAGGCCAGATGCAGCGTGCCCGAGGGCGTGGGGATATCATCGACATAGCGGGCAGCCCCGGTGACATGCAGCGGCGCTGCATCATGGGGCAGGGGTTTTGTCACGCTCATGCTGTCACCTGCTGCACATCCGTGAGATCGCCCGCCATGTCATGCAGATAGCGCAACAGCATGTTCTGGGCGGTCTTGAGGCGGTAACTGGCGGAGGCGCGCATGTCACTGAGCGGGGTGAAATCCTGCGCCATGGCGGCCATGCTGGCGCGCATGGTGTCTTCTGTGAAGGGGTGGCCGACAAGTGCTGCTTCGGCCTGGCCTGCGCGCATCGGGGTGCCTGCCATCCCGCCATAGGCAAGGCGTGCGGCGGTGATCGTCGGTCCGTCAAGATCCAGCGCGAGGCATCCACAGACCGCGGAAATGTCCTGATCAAAGCGTTTTGACAGTTTGTAGCACCGCAGCGTGTCAGGCCCCTTCGGAATGCTGATGGCCTCGACAAATTCGCCGGGGCGGCGGTCTTGCTGGCCGTAGGAGATAAAAAAGTCCTCCAGCGCGATTTTTCGACGGGCGTCGCCCTGTCGCAGGTGCAGCTGAGCGCCAAGCGCAATCAGCGCGGGCGGGCTGTCTCCGATTGGGGAGCCGTTGGCGATGTTGCCGCCCAGCGTGGCCGCATTGCGCACCTGCACCGAGCCGTAGCGCCGGATCATCGCAGCAAAGCTGGGGTGACGTTGTGCTATGGCGGCTTCAACCACGTTCAGATTTGTCATCGCACCGATGTGCAGGGCGGTGTCATCCTCGGAGATGCCGCGCAGGTCTGCGCATTGGTTGAGAAAGGCGATATCACCCAGATCGCGAAACTGTTTGGTCACCCACAGGCCCACGTCGGTGGCCCCGGCGATGAGCGTGGCATTGGGATGTGCGGCGTACCATTCGGCCAGCGCATCGGCGCTGTCGGGAACACACACGGAGGGTGCGCCCTGGGTGTCTGTCGGCGACTTCGGAGGCGCTGCCTCCGGACCTCCGGGAAGAGTTTTGGCCAGAGAAAGAAGATGGGCCGGGACAGGTGCGTCGGCTGCGGCGTCCGCGGCGCGGATGATCGGGGCATAGCCTGTGCACCGGCACAGGTTGCCGGCCAGCTGGACGTCGTGATCGGTGGCCCCATTGAGGTGGGCGCAGGCCATCGAGACAACAAAGCCGGGGGTGCAAAACCCGCATTGGCTACCGTGATGATCAACCATGGCCTGTTGCACAGGGTGCAGCGTGCCGTCCGGACCGGCAATCCCTTCGACCGTGGTGACATGTTTGCCTGCGATCTGGGGCAGAAACAGGATGCAGCCATTAAGAGACCGCGATCCCTCTGCGTCGGTGATCATGACGGTGCAGGCCCCGCAGTCGCCCTCGTTACAGCCCTCTTTGGTGCCCGTCAGGCCGCGGCTCTCGCGCAGCCAGTCGAGCAGGGTTGTGGTGGGGGATACATCCGTCAGGGACACAGGATCTCCGTTGAGAAGAAACGTGATGTCCATGTCGCTCGCCCGCCGCGTTACCAGGTGGCCCATAAATGCGCTCCGCTCGATGCGGCGTAGAGGGGCGCGGGCTTAGACCTGCTGAGGCTATGCGGGGCAGGGTGGACTTGGCAAGTGGAAAGCGGCCAGGCGCACTATATGCTGCGCGAAAGCGTGTCGAGTTGCTTAGCCATTGAGCCCCAGCCGTCGGCAAACCCCATGGCGGCATGCGCGGCCCGCCCTGCCTCATCGGCGTGCAGCACGGTCGCGGTGTAGCGGGTGCCGCCATCCTGCAGCGGCGCGAGGGCAAGGATTGCGGTGAAATGAAACGCGCCTTCGGCAGGGGCGGGGCCCGGCCCGAAGCCGGGCAGCAGCGCGGTTGTCCATGTCAGGCGCCGGGCTGCCTGGGCTTCGAGCACGCAGCCTGCGCCGCCGTCCATCTCGCCCATGTCGGGGATGTGCATCACCACGTGAAAGGTGCTGCCGGGGGTGGGGTCGATCACCGCCTTGGTCACGGTGACTGGTTCCGGGGCGAACCAGCGTTTGAGCAGCTCGGCCTCCGTCATGCAGCGCCAGACGGTTTCGGGTCGCGCAGTCATGTCGCGCGAGAGTGTCAGGGTAAGATCCCTCATCGTTCAGGCCTTTTCGGCCTGAGTGGCGACCAGACGATCGAGGCTTTCCATGCCGCCGGTCCAGCCGGCGTTGAACTCTGCGATCATGTCGGGGCCGACAAAGGAGGACACGGCGACCGTGACCTTGACGGTTGAACCGGTCCCGTCACCGGCGATGTTGTATGTGACCAGACTGGCGCCAAGGCGGGCGCCGCCTGCTGTGATGGTTTCGGTGAACACCGCATCTGACGGGCCATCGAGGCGGTACCAGCGGGTTTCGACCTCGAACTCCGGATTGTCTGCGGGACCGCAGCGGTGATGATCCACACCGCCAACCCGCAGATCGGAGGTTACGACCTTCATTACCATGCCGTCGTCCGGAACGCCCCATTTCTCACGCATGGTCGGATCGGTCATCAGGTGCCACATGCGTTTCGACGGCAGTGGATAGGTGCGCGCGTACGTGAATGTGTCGGTATCGGTGCTCATTGCGTGTTCCTTTCGATGTCGCTGGCAAGCGCAGACAAGCGATCAAGGCGCCGGTCCCAGACGCGGCGCTGCCATTCGAGCCAGCCTTGGATTTCCATCAGCGGAGCGGCTTCGATGTGGCAGGTGCGCACGCGTCCCTTTTTGGCAGAACGCACAAGACCTGACGCTTCCAACACCTTGAGATGGCGCAGAAATGTGGGCAGGGCGATGTCATGGGTTTGGTGTAGTTCGCTGACCGTTGCCGGACCGGAGACCAGGCGTTCCACTACCGCGCGGCGGGTCGGGTCGGAGAGGGCTGCAAAGCAGGTGTCAAGTTGGTTAGTCATAGTGCTAAGTATTGCGATAAGCCTGATGTTGTCAAGACACTTAGTTGATTGGCTACCTTTTGTGGAGCTCCGTGGCGTTGATCTCATTCTGCAGGCGAGCAGGGCGATTATCCGGCGCGTGTCGCGATTGGCAACATCTGCCTCTTTCTGACCGGGGACCCACAAGCTAATGTGCCACCATGTCTGATAGCCCCCGATTCATCCACCTGCGCACGCATTCCGAGTATTCCCTGCTTGAAGGTGCGATGCGCCTGAAAAAGCTACCTGAGATGTGCCGGAATGCGGGGATGCCTGCGTTGGCATTGACCGACACCAACAACATGTTCGCGGCGCTGGAGTTTTCCGTCGCCATGGCGGGCGCAGGCGTGCAACCCATCATCGGGTGTCAGGTTGATCTGACTTATATTGAGGTTGGCCCCGGTGAAAAACCGCGCGACCCGGCAGCGGTGGTGCTGCTGGCCCAGTCCGAGGTGGGGTACGAAAACCTGATGAAGCTGAACTCGTGCCTCTATCTCGACAAGGGGGGCGCCATTCCAGCGGTCACATTGGCCGAGTTGGAGCGGCATTCAGAGGGGATCATCTGCCTGACCGGGGGGCCGGAGGGACCAGTTGGGAAGCTGTTGCAGCAAGCGCAGCGCCCTGCGGCAGAGGCGCTGATCACACGGCTCAGATCGGCGTTCGGCGACAGGCTTTATGTCGAACTGCAGCGACATCCGGGCGAAGATGGCAGCCCTTCTGAAGCGCAACGGCTGACGGAGCGGGGCCATATTGAGATGGCATATGCGATGGAGCTGCCGCTGGTTGCCACAAATGATGTCTATTTCCCGGCCGAAAAAATGTACGAGGCCCATGATGCGCTGATCTGCATTGCCGAAGGGGCGTATGTGGATCAGCAGGAGGCGCGCCGCCGTCTGACACCGCAGCATTACTTCAAAAGTCCGGGGGAAATGGCTGTTTTATTTGCAGATTTGCCCGAAGCGCTGGCAAATACGGTAGAGATTGCGAAGCGCTGCGCCTTTATGGCCTATCGCCGCGATCCGATCCTGCCGAAGTTTGCGGATGATGAGGTGGCCGAGTTGCGCCGTCAGGCCGAGAAAGGTCTGAAAGCGCGGCTGGCGGTCATCCCCCATGCGGCAGCGGTTGAAGAGTATGAAAAGCGGCTCGAATTCGAGCTGGGCATTATCGAGGGCATGGGTTTCCCCGGCTACTTTCTGATTGTGGCGGATTTCATCAAATGGGCCAAGGATCAGGGCATTCCGGTAGGGCCGGGGCGCGGATCAGGTGCGGGGTCACTGGTGGCCTATGCGTTGCTGGTGACGGACCTTGATCCGCTGCGATACAGCTTGCTTTTCGAGCGGTTTCTGAACCCTGAGCGGGTCTCGATGCCCGACTTTGACATCGATTTCTGCATGGATCGGCGCGAGGAAGTGATCCGCTATGTGCAGGAGAAATATGGCCGCGACAGGGTGGGGCAGATCATCACCTTTGGCGCGCTTTTGTCCAAGGCGGCGGTGCGCGATATCGGCCGCGTGTTGCAGATGCCCTATGGGCAGGTGGACCGGCTGTCCAAGATGATCCCTGTCGAGGGTGTCAAACCTGTGTCGATTGAAAAGGCGCTGGCCGATGAGCCGCGCCTGCGTGAAGAGGCCAAGAGCGAAGAGGTGGTCGCACGGCTGCTGGAATATGGCCAGCAGGTGGAAGGGTTGTTGCGCAATGCCTCGACCCATGCGGCGGGCGTCGTGATCGGCGACAGGCCGCTCGATGCGCTGGTGCCGCTGTACCAGGATCCGCGTTCCGACATGCCCGCGACGCAGTTCAACATGAAATGGGTCGAGCAGGCGGGGCTGGTCAAATTCGACTTTCTGGGGCTGAAAACCCTGACGGTCATTCAGAACGCGGTCGATCAGATCAAGGCGTCGGGGCGGCATCTGCACATCGCAGCGGATGGCACCGAATTATTCAGCCCACCCAAGGGGTTGGAAAACGACATTGCCGCAATTCCATTGGATGATGAGGCGTCTTACAAGCTTTATGCCAGTGCCAAGACGGTGGCGGTGTTTCAGGTGGAATCCAGCGGTATGATGGATGCCCTGAAACGGATGAAGCCGACCTGCATCGAAGATATCGTGGCACTTGTGGCGCTTTACCGGCCCGGCCCGATGGAGAACATCCCCACCTATTGCGAGGTCAAGAACGGTCAACGTGAGTTGGAGAGCATCCACCCGCTGATCGACGATATCCTTGAGGAAACACAAGGGATTATCGTCTATCAGGAACAGGTGATGCAGATCGCGCAGGTCATGGCTGGATACAGCCTGGGTGGGGCCGACCTGCTGCGCCGCGCCATGGGCAAGAAGATTGCCGAGGAGATGGCCAAGGAGCGCCCGAAATTCGAAAAGGGCGCGATGGAGAATGGAGTCGACAAGAAGAAAGCCACGGAAGTCTTTGACCTGTTGGAGAAATTTGCCAACTATGGCTTCAACAAGTCGCACGCCGCTGCCTATGCCGTGGTCAGCTATCAGACCGCATGGCTGAAGGCGAACCACCCGGTTGAATTCATGGCCGGGGTGATGAACTGCGACATCCATCTGACGGACAAGCTGGCGGTCTATTTCGAAGAGGTGCGCAAGCGACTGGAATTGCCTTGGGTGCCGCCGTGTGTGAACCGGTCGGATGCGACATTCAGGGTGGTAGATGGCGCGCTGGTCTATGCGCTGGGTGCGCTGAAGAATGTCGGTGTCGAGGCGATGAAACTGATCGTTGAGGCGCGCACAATTGAGGGACAGGACAAGCCCTTTGCCACGCTGTTTGATCTGTCTCGACGGGTGGACCTTAAGCGCGTGGGCAAGCGACCGCTGGAGATGCTGGCGCGTTCGGGGGCGTTTGATCAACTTGATCCCAACCGCCGCCGTGTCTTTCAGTCGCTGGATCGTTTGGTCAATTATTCTGCCGCGATCCATGAACAGAAATCCTCCAATCAGGTGTCGCTGTTCGGAGAGGCGGGAGATGATCTGCCAGAGCCGCGCATGGACCCGGTCGAGGACTGGCTGCCGGCAGAGCGCCTGACCGAGGAGTTCAAGGCGGTGGGGTTCTACCTCTCGGGGCATCCGCTGGATGACTACATGACGCCGCTTAAGCGCAAGTGGGGAAATGATCGCGGCGTGCCGTTCATGACACTGGATGACCTTACGGAAAAAGTCAGCGAACGCGGGGCGATGAACGCGCGGCTTGCGGGTGTCGTCGCCGGGCGTCAGGAGCGTAAATCGGCGCGCGGCAACCGCTTTGCCTTTGCGCAAATGTCAGATCCGACAGGGGGTTACGAGGTGACGCTGTTTTCGGATACGTTAGAGGCCGCGCGCGACCATCTGGAGACGGGATCAAAGGTCGTTGTCACGGTCGAGGCCACGATGGAGGCGGATCAGCTGAAATTGCTGGGCCGTTCGGTGGCGCCGGTGGATATGGCTGTCGCGGATGCAGGGGGCGTGGGCCTCAAGGTCTTTATTGACGCGCCAGAGGCGATAGCGGCCGTGTCTCAGGTGCTTGAAGGGGCGCGCAGTGCGGCACGACATGCGGGCAAGGGGCCAGTGCAGCTGTGTTTGATGGATCCTGCCCTACCCGGTGAGGTCGAGGTCGATCTGGGTGTCGAATTTCCGGTTACGCCGCAGATCAAGGGGGCCATCCGGTCGCTTGGCGGGGTGCTGGAGGTTGAGGAGATCTAGTCGGGGTCACCTGATCAGAGCTCTGAGAAGTGATGATCCGGGGGGCACAGGATGGTGCCGCGGCGCTTAGTAGTGGGGCGGGCGTTCGTCGCCCATCACCACGGCACCACCTGTGGCCGCCTCGCGTTCGCCTTCGCGCTGCATCAGCATGTGTACCCGGCGATTGAGCGTGACGATTTCCTGTTCTTGTCGCGCGACGATCTCTGACAGATCATCCACGGTTCGCGTCAGGTGCGCGATCTGTTCTTCTAGCTTTTCCATGTGCCTGCTGTAGCATGCCCCAAAGGCCGCGATAAGGGGGCAGACATGTCGATTTCCACCGCTCCGCAGGGGCGTATACGCATCATCACAATCCAGCGCCCCGAGGCACGAAATGCGGTGAACCCGGCGACGGCGCGCGCGCTTTATGAGGCGTTTTTGACATTTGAGGCGGATGACAGTGCCGATGTGGCGATTCTGACCGGTGCGGATGGGGCGTTCTGTGCAGGCTTTGATCTGAAAACAGCCGCTGATGGGTCCGCCCAAAGTTGGATCGACGACGTCGCCTTGTCTGACAGCTGGACCGACCCTCAGGCTGACCCGTGCCCCGGCCCGATGGGACCATCGCGCCTGATGCTGTCAAAGCCCGTAATTGCCGCAATAGAAGGGCATGCCGTGGCGGGTGGCATGGAACTGGCATTGTGGTGCGACATGCGGGTGGTGGCTCAATCGGCGATTTTTGGCATTTATTGCCGCCGCTGGGGGGTGCCGTTGATTGACGGCGGCACGTTCCGGTTGCCACAGATTGTCGGGCAGGGCCGGGCCAATGAACTTGTGCTCACGGGCCGTCCGGTACCTGCGGATGAGGCGCTCGCAATGGGGCTGGCGAACCGTGTTGTTGCGGATGGCACTGCCCTGCAGGAGGCAGTTGCAGTGGCCGACACTCTGACGCGATTTCCCCAAGGGTGTATGCGCGCCGATCACCTTTCGGCCCGCATGCCGCCCGCGGCCCTTGCGGATGCCCTCAAACGCGAATGGGCCTCGGCCCGGCTGTTCTTTGCCGAAGGCCAGCGTGGGGCTGCACGTTTTGCGGCCGGCAAGGGACGTGGCGGCGACCGCGAAGATATCTGAGTTGCTTGCCCCACACCTTCCCATCAGCTAGAGCCACCCACACGTGCAAACCGCGCCCAAAGGTGACCCATGGCCAAGCCAAAAAAGACCCCACGCCCCAAAGCGGAGACCCCCAAGGGGTTTCGCGACTACTTTGGCGCGCAGGTCACCCATCGGGCGGAGATGCTGGCGAAAATCGCGGGTGTCTATCACCGCTATGGCTTTGATGCGCTGGAAAGTTCTGCTGTTGAGACAGTGGAGGCATTGGGCAAGTTCCTGCCCGACGTCGATCGCCCCAACGAGGGCGTCTTTGCCTGGCAAGAGGACGTGGATGCGGACAAACCCGGCGACTGGCTGGCGCTGCGGTACGATCTGACAGCCCCCTTGGCGCGCGTCTATGCGCAGCACGCGAATGATTTGCCCAAGCCCTACCGGCGCTATGCGATGGGGCCTGTGTGGCGGAACGAAAAGCCCGGTCCCGGGCGGTTTCGGCAGTTTTATCAGTGCGATGCGGATACGGTCGGTGCACCGTCAGTGGCAGCCGATGCCGAGATTTGCGCGATGCTGGCAGATTGTCTGGAAGAGGTCGGGATCGAGCGGGGGGACTACATCGTCCGGGTGAATAACCGGAAGGTGCTGAATGGGGTGCTTGAGGTGGCGGGGCTGTCTGGTGACGACAAGGAGGCCGAACGGGGCATCGTCCTGCGCGCGATTGATAAGCTGGATCGATTGGGTGTTGAGGGTGTGCGTGCGTTGCTTGGTGAAGGGCGCAAGGATGAGAGTGGGGATTTTACCAATGGCGCGGGGCTGAGTGAGGCGCAGGCCGATGTGATAATGGGCTTTATGCAGGCCAAGGGTCAAAGCGGGGCCGAGACTGTGGCCAGCCTGCGCGGATTGGTCGACGGCTCGCAGATCGGAGCGCAGGGTGTTGATGAATTGCAGCTTATTGCAGACCTTCTTGGTGCTGGAGGATATGGGCCGGATCGGGTCGAGATCGACCCTTCCGTCGTGCGCGGCCTTGGGTACTACACCGGGCCGGTTTATGAGGCCGAACTCACCTTCGACATTCAGGACGAAAAGGGACGCACGCGCAATTTCGGCTCCGTCGCGGGCGGCGGGCGGTATGACGATCTGGTGAAACGTTTTACTGGGCAGGAAGTGCCTGCAACCGGGGTCTCTATTGGTGTGGATCGGTTGTTGGCGGCGTTGGAGGCCAAGGGTCGGCTGGACACAACCGCGCAGGGTCCGGTCGTCGTCACCGTGATGGACCGGGATCGTATGGCGGATTATCAGCAGATGGTCGCGGAACTTCGGAAGGCGGGGATCCGTGCGGAGGTCTATCTGGGCAATCCAAAGAACTTTGGCAACCAGTTGAAGTACGCGGATAAACGCGGCTCTCCCATCGCGATCATCGAAGGCGGGGACGAGCATGAGAAAGGTGTGGTGCAGATCAAGGATCTGATCCTTGGTGCCAAGATTGCTGAAAGTGCCACGCATGAAGAATGGATGGAGCGCCCCAGCCAATATGAAGTGCCGCGCACTGAGATGATCGCCAAAGTGCGCGAGATACTGGACAGCCACTGATGCCGACGCTTTCCGACACGCTGGCGCGGGCGGCACGTCTGCGCGACCTCTTTGAGGCTGAAGGTGCCATGGTTGTGGACCCGCCTGTGCTCCAACCGGCGGTCACGCTGCTGGATCTTTATGGTGAAGACATTCGCGCGCGCGCCTATGTGACCTCTGATGCGTTGCGCGGAGAGCAGATGCTGCGCCCTGATTTTACCGTTCCGGTGGTGCAGATGCACATGAAGGGGGGGGCCGAGCCTGCGCGCTATACCTACGCGGGCGAGGTGTTTCGCCGTCAGGAAAACGACCCGGATCGCGCCAATGAATATATTCAGGTGGGCTATGAGGTGTTTGACCGCACCGATCCTGCCGCTGCGGACGCAGAGGTGTTCGCCCTGATTGCCGGGACACTCAAAGGGTTGCCCGTGCGCGCGGTCACGGGGGATATCGGCGTGTTGATGGCGGCTGTGCAGGGCTTGCAGACAACGCAGGCGCGCAAGCGGGCGCTGATGCGCCACATCTGGCGGCCCCGGCGGTTTCGCAACCTGTTAGAGCGTTTTGCGGGCCGTGCGCCGGTGCCTGCAACCCGCAGCGCGCTTTTGGCCGGGCAGGCGCAGACAGATGCGCCGCTGATTGGGTTGCGGTCGGCCCGTGAGATTGAGGCGCGCATCGCAGCCCTGCAGGAGGACGCCGCTGCCCCGCCCATCGCAGCGGGTCAGGTTGATCTGATCGAGGCGTTGCTGGATGTGCGTGAGACCATGCCATACGCCCTGTCCCGGTTGCATGATCTGGCCGTGGACATGCCGCAGATCGCGGATGCCGTTGCAGGTGTGACAGCACGCGAGGCGGCGCTGCAGGCGCGCGGTGTCGACACGGATGCGCTTGTTTTCGAGGCAAGTTTCGGTCGGGCGACGATGGAATATTACGATGGCTTTGTCTTTGGGTTCCGGGCTGAAGCCCGCGCTGACCTGCCCGCGATCGCCAGTGGAGGGCGCTACGACGCGATGACGCAGGCGCTGGGACAGGGTAGTGCCATTCCCGCTGTCGGTGGGGTCATGCGCCCGGGACTGATGCTGGAACTGGAGGGGCAGGCATGACGATCAAGCTGGGCGTGCCCTCAAAGGGCCGGTTGATGGAAAAGACGTTTGAGTGGTTCGGCGCGCGCGGTATCACGCTGCTACGCACCGGATCGGACCGCGAATATGCGGGCGCGGTGGAGGGGATCGATGGCGTGTCTCTGGTGCTGCTGTCTGCGGGTGAAATTCCGCGTGAATTGGCGGCAGGTCGGTTGCATCTGGGGGTGACCGGCACCGATCTGGTGCGCGAAAAGCTGGCGCTTTGGGATCAGACGGTTGAGCCGATGGCTGAGTTGGGCTTTGGCCACGCTGATTTGATCCTTGCCGTGCCACGGGCCTGGATCGATGTCGACACGCTGGATGATCTGGACGCTGCTGCGGCCTCGTTTCGGGCAGCACATGGGTTTCGCATGCGGATCGCGACCAAGTATCATCGGTTGGTGCGCGATTTTCTGAAATCGGGAGGCGTGGCGGATTACGCGCTGGTTGACAGCCAGGGGGCGACTGAAGGGACCGTTGCCAATGAAACCGCCGAGGCAATTGCCGACATCACATCTAGCGGTGAGACACTCAGGGCAAATCATCTGAAGGTGTTGAGTGACGGGCTGATCCTGAACTCACAAGCGACGCTGTGGCGCAGCCGCAAGGCCCCGATGACAGATCAGGAACGGGTAACGTTGAAGGAATTGACCGACCGGTTGCTCTGAACGGTTGGTGTGCTGCGTTTAAGAGCAGCTTTTCCGGCCTTATTGCCCCTGTGCCAGACGGAATTTCCGGGGCGTCAGGCCGGTCCATCGCTTGAAGGCGCGGGTCAGGGCGCTTTGATCCGAGTAGCCGAGGAAAAAGGCGACTTCACTGATCGACATTGATCCAGAAGCGACAAGGTTACGTGCCTGATCTTCGCGCACCTGATCGACGATCTGCAGGTACGTGACATCGCGCTGCGCCAGGCGTCTTTGAAGCGTGCGCGTACTGACGGACAGGGCCTGCGCCACGTCCTCGATTTCCGGTTCGCCATTGCCAAGGCTCCGCATGATCTGGTGCTGGGCGCGTGTGACCAGATCATCGGGTTGTGGGCGCTGTTTGGTCAGGTTCTGAGCGTGATCCGAGAGGACGTCAAAAAGGCCCTGATCGCCAGATGCAATTGGCGCGTCCCACCCTTGCTTATCAAAGGACAGTCGTGCCTGTGCCGCGGCAAAGCGGACCTTGGTGCGGAAAAATCCGTGGTAGTATGATGGGTCGCCTTTTGGTTCATGCAGGAATTCGACCGAAAGCGGGGCCCACTCTGACCCCAGCTTCTTTCTGAACCGTTCGACCAGAACGGCGAAGGTGATTTCGACTGCCGCGAACGGGACAGGACCTATTTTGGATTCGAGAACCACATGATGGCCTTCGCTATCCTCGATGAGTGTGAAATTGAGCCAGGTATTGATCAGGCGGAAGTGTTCAATGTACCTGCGGACGCCGTCTCCTGGGGTGGTCGCGGCCAGAAACAGGTAATCCAGTGTCTTGTAAGACCCATGCGCCGCGCGGATGCCGGCATCGATTGCCAGATAGGGATTGGCGGTCTCGCGATAGGCCGCTTCCCAAAAGGCCTTCATGGCGTCAAGCGTCACCTCACCATCGGGATCAAAGGCGATTTCATGGGAGATGCCCGATTGATCGAGCAGGCGTTCAGCGGTCACCCCTGCAGCTTCCGCTGCTTTTAGCACCGCACGAACGGTCGCGGTGGTATTACGGTGTTCCTGCATAGCTAAAAGGTATCGAGGGGGTGCTTTGCTGTCAAAGATTTGGCGTTCAGGGTCGAGATCGCAGAACGACAACAGTGCAAGATCGAAGGATCACATCAGCAGGAGAATTCCCATGACCAAGCAAACTCAAAAAACCCTGGCCGCTGCCGCAATTGCCACGACACTGGCCGCGACATCCGGCGGCGCTGAGACCCCCAATCCGCTTGATCAAGTGGCGCATGTCATCCAGTTCGTGCGTTTTGAAAGCACCTTGCCAAGAGAAAGCGTGCTGGCCGCAGCCAATGAGCGTCGGCCGCAATTCGAAGCCATGCCCGGGTTGGTCCAGAAGTATTATCTGGAATTTGATGAGCCCAATACCTACGGCGGGATCTATATCTGGGAAAGCAAAGCTGCCATGGCGGCGTTTCGCGAAACCGACCTGTTCAAAGGTATACCTGCGGCCTACGGGATCGCGTCGCAGCCGCGGGTGGACATCATTCCGATTCTGTTTCCGCTCCGCTAGCGCTTGCTGGTCTTCGCTGCACAAGATGAGCATTGGCAACGCCCTAGGGTCAGGACCCATTAATCTTGCGCCGCTGGTTTGACAGATTTATCTCGTGACAAGAAGCATCTGCGCAGGAACTCTCGTTGAGTTTCAAGCAGATACGTCGCAGCTCACGGGGAAAATCTCTCAAATCCGAAGGACGACAAAACCGCTTCATTTCAACGGCTTGAGCCATTTGCAATTAACCCCTTAGTCGCTGCATGTCTCAAACCGCTGAACTTTCGCGGTTTTGACGCCAGCGGTGCAAGATTAATGGGTCCTGACCCTAAGCAGGGCGTTGCGTGGTGCTTGACCATGCGCAGTTTCCGCGAAAGCCCTTAGGGACGATCCCGAACTCCGAAAGTGACTGAAAGTTGTGCCAATAGGGCCTATCAGGGCATACACTCGATGACATGCACATTAGATCCGGCGGTTGCGATGCACGGTCACATTATCATTTTGAACGGGCCTTCAAGCAGTGGGAAATCCACGACGGCGGCTGCGCTGCAGGATCTGGCGGCGGTCCCTTTCTGGCATATCTCAATAGATCATCTGCGCGATAGCGGTGTATTGCCAAACCGGCGCATGGATCGGGGGGATTTCGTGTGGTCTGACTTACGAAAGCCGTTTTTCGACGGGTTTCACCGATCCCTTGAGGCCTATGCCCGCGCCGGTAACAATCTGATCATAGAGCATATCTTGGATGATCCTGATTGGATTGATGATCTAAAGCGCCTGCTTGCCCCTTTTGACGTCGTCTTTGTGGGATTGCATTGCAACGTTGCTGAATTGCAGAGGCGTGAACGGGATCGCGGCGATCGCCCGATAGGCAGCGCTGCAAGGGACTTTCACACTGTCCATGAAGGGCGCGTGTATGACATCGAGATCGATGGCCAGAAAGAAGCCGCCCGAAATGCGCGCCTCATTCTGGATGTCTGGCGCTCAGGGAACAGGACGTCCGAGTTCTCCGAAACCTGATTTCGGGAATGGCCAAGCGCCGTTTGCCTGGCGCGCTATTTCCCAGCCGTCGCCTCGGAAATCGTTTCAGCCAGGACGGCGACGATCTGGTCGATCTCTTCCTCTGTTGAGGTAAAGCAGGGGGCCAGCAGCACATGATCGCCGTGAGTGCCGTCAGCGCAGCCCTGTGAGGGGTAGGTGATCACGCCCTTGGCCAACGCGGTCATGTGCATAGCGCCAGCGATGTTTTCTTTTACGTCAAAAGGTTGCTTGGTGTCGCGGTCCTTGACGACCTCGGCTGTCCAGAAAAGTCCGCGCCCACGGATATCACCCACATGGGCGTGCTGGCCCAGTGCGCTGCGCAAGCCCGCCTCTAGCCGTTCGCCCAGGGTGCGGACGCGGGAAAGCAAATCGCGGCTGTCTATTTCGTTCATGACGGCCAGCGCACCGGCACAGGCGACGGCATGGGACATATAGGTATGACCGTTCCACAGGCGGCCTGTGCCATCCTCGATTGCCTTGACGACTTTTTGGGAGGCCATCACAGCGGCGATGGGCATGTATCCCGCACCCAGCCCCTTGGCCATGGTCGTGATGTCGGCGGCAATGCCTTCCTGTTCCAGCGCAAAGAGGCTGCCAGTGCGGCCCATGCCGCACATGACCTCATCCGCGATATAGAGAACGCCATGCTGGTCGCAGATTTCGCGGATACGTTTGAAATACCCCTTTGGTGCAGGTTGCGAGCCAAGGGAGGCGCCGACAACCGGTTCGGCGATGAATGCTGCAACGGTTTTCGGGCCCAGCGTCTGAATCCGATCCTCCAGCTGATTGGCCATGCGCAGGGCAAAGTCCTCTTCGCTTTCGCCATCACGCTGTAGTCTGTAGCCGTAGGCAGCGTCGATGTGATGGGCATTGATCAGCATCGGCGCGAAGGGCGCGCGGCGTCCGGCGTGCCCGCCCACGGCCAGCGCGCCAAGGGTATTGCCATGATAGCTGGGCGCGCGGGCGATCAGGTGCACGCGGTCCGGCTGACCGTTTTCCAGATGATATTGCCGCGCGAGTTTCAGGGCGGCTTCCATCGCCTCGGACCCGGACCCAAGATACATCACGCGGCCCTGGCCTGTGCCTTTGGGGGCGCGGGCGATCAAATAACTGGCAAGCTCTTCGGCGGGTTCATTGGTGAACAGGCCTGTGTGCGCATAGCTGAGGGTTGCCATCTGGGCCGCGACCGCGTCGCGCACAGCCTTGTTGTCATGCCCAAGGCTGGAGACGGCCGCGCCGCCGCAGGCGTCCAGATAGCGTGTGCCGTCCTTGTCGATCAGATAGGACCCTTCGCCTTTGACGATGACGGGTTGCGTTGCGGTCAAGCTGCGGCGCAGGACGTGGGACATGGGGGGCTCCGATCTGTGGGGTTGTCGGAGGTTAGCTGCAATTCCCACGCTTTCCAACGCGTCTGTCACCTGTGAGCCGTATGATGGTGGGGCGGGCGGCCGTCGCGCCGAGAGCCGGACGGTCGATTGCAGCCCTTTTGGGTTTCAGCCCTGTGCGGCTAGTTGGCGTGCCAGGGTAAAGGCGCCCTGCAGGGCATTGCCCCTGGGCGCGCGCAGGGATTGGGTGAACTCGGCAGAAAGATACGGTTCAAAATGCGGGCCCACGCCGCCAGCAAGGCTTAGGACATCGCCCGGTATGAACCCCAGCGCTGAGAGCCCTTTTTCGATGAACGCGGCACCCTCACGCAGGATTTCCTGCGCGATCGCATCGCCCTGCGCGCCGGATTTGAAGACGTCGGGAGCAAATTCGGCATAGTCGCGCGGCACTGCGCGGTTGCTAAAGGCAAAGACCCCCTGCAGGCCGCCAAGGGAGTCACTGACCGTCCGGGCCAGCGGGGAAGTGGGGACGATCCCGTCGTCCACCATCAGCACACGGGTCAGGAGCGAGCGCCCCAGCCAGGCGCCGGAGGCCTGATCGGAAAGCTGGAATCCCCAACCACCAACTGTACGGACCTTGCCGCCATGCTGGCGCGCAATAATCGTTCCGGTTCCCAGCGCCACGACATAGCCATCGGCATCGCCAAGCACCCCGGCCACTGTCGTTTGCCTGTCGCCACTGACACGGCATGTGCCATAGGGCAGAGCCTGTTGGGCGCGTTGCTGGATGGTTTCCAGATCAGCCCCCGCCAAACCCAAATGCGCCGTGCTGGTGCCAAGGTCGGCATCAGAAAGGCCCGCCGCCGCAATGGCCTGCGACACGGCTTTGGTGATATTGTCGACAGTATCGTCGAAATTTGTGCTGATATTTGCGGACCCGCCTCTGGTTTCGGCCAGAACACCATCTTTTGCGGTGCCTACAGCCACGCGGCAGCCGGTTCCGCCGCCATCGACCGCGATCAACAGGGTATCTGGGCGGCTCATGCCGGGCGCTCCCCGGACCAGGTTGTCCGGTAAAGCAGCCGCCGCTGGCCGTCGTAGTCGTTGGTTGCGTAGTGCATCGTCATGCGGTTGTCCCAGATTGCCACGTCGCCGCGTTGCCATGTGTGGCGGCAACAAAAGTCCGGTTTGGTGGCGTGTTTGTAAAGGGCTGCAAGAACAGGCGCGCTGGCTTGCTTGGACATGCCGTCCAGACGGGTGACGTAAATGGGGTTGAGGTAGAGCGCCTTTGCCCCGCTGACAGGGTCGGTGATGACCGCCGGATGCAGTCTTTCGGTGTCAGCCGCTGGATCGCCGCGGGTCATCTTGATCGATGCGCCGGACTGCGTGTCCTTGGGCGGGGCGTGTTTGACGCCATAGGGGGCGCCGACATGCACGGCCTTGCGCCCTTCTACATGCGCCCTGAGATCGGCAGGCAGGCTTTCGTATGCCTTGACCTGACTGGCCCACAGCGTGTCGCCCCCAACATGCGGTATCTCAACGGCGTTGAGCACCGATCCGGCAGGAGGGTTTTCGAGGAAACTGAAATCACTGTGCCAGTCGCCGCCGAACACGCCAACGTTCACTTCGCTGGCCTCTTTGAGAACCGCGATTACCTCTGGGTCGTCTTTCATCGGTTCGACATAAGGCAGTTTCATTGCCGGCCCAAAGACAGCTGTCAGCCGTTTCTGATCGGCGCGGCTGAGGTGCTGATTGCGCAGCACCAGCACACCGTGGGTGCGCAAGGCGTCGCACAGGGCCGCGCCCAGATCGGCAGAGATCCCCTGGCGCAGATCGACGCCGCTTATGTCGGCCCCCATAAAGCCGGTCAATTTGGTGATCTGCATCTGCCTTGTCTCCCCCTTGCGGCAGACTATCTGAATGTCTCAAACGCGCAACGGCATGTGGCATTGATCCGCATGCAATGATTTGCTATGTTAGCGCTAACAAAAATACCTGACCCAATCAAGACATCTGCAAGGATCGCTTTGACATGACCACGAAAATAGCAATCAACGGATTTGGCCGCATCGGGCGCGGGGTGCTGCGCGCGCTTATTGAGAACGGCTTTGACGGCATTGAAGTCGTTGCAATCAATGACCTTGCGGCACCTGACACACTGCTGCATTTGCTGAAGTACGACTCTGTGCATGGGCGGCTTGGGGCCAAGGCGGATTTGGACGGCGATACGCTTGTGGTTGCAGGCCAGACGATTCGTCTCTCTGCCGAGCGGGACCCCGCAGCGCTGGGCTGGGCCGACGTGGATATCGTTTATGAGTGTACCGGTCTCTTCACCACGCGGGAAGCGGCGGCCAAGCATCTGGCGAATGGCAGCCGGCGCGTGTTGATTTCGGCGCCCGGCAAGGGGGTTGACCGGACAGTTGTTTACGGTGTGAACCACGACCTGCTGACGGCAGACGATGTGATTGTGTCAAATGCGTCCTGTACGACCAATTGTCTGGCCCCAGTGGCTAAGGTGCTGGATGATCATTTCGGCATTGAGACAGGCTATATGACAACCATTCATGCCTTTACCGGTGACCAGCCGAGCCATGACACCGCGCACCGCGATCCCTACCGGGGGCGGGCCGCGTCGATGTCGATGGTGCCAACATCTACCGGGGCGGCCGCCGCGATTTCACAGGTGATCCCGCATCTCGAGGGCAGGCTTGAAGGCTCTGCCGTGCGGGTGCCAACGCCGAATGTGTCCATGGTTGATCTGTGCTTTATGCCAACGCGCCCGGTGACGGTGGAGGCCCTGAACAATGCTGTCCAAGCGGCAGCAGAGGGGGAGATGGCGGGCGTGCTTTCCTATGAGACCGATCCGCTGGTTTCTATCGATTTCAATCACGATCCGCATTCGTCGTGCTTTGCTGCAGCCCAGACCAAGGTGACCGACGGGGGCATGGTGCGCGTGGTGAGCTGGTATGACAACGAATGGGGTTTTTCCAACCGCATGAATGACACCGCGCGCGTGATGGGGCGTTTGCTGGCTGAAGCCGCTGAGCCTGAGAAAAAAGTCGCATAAACCCAAAGGGGCACCCATGCTGAATGACACCGTTGATCGGGTCACCGATCGTATTCGCACGCGCAGTCAACTTGAGCGGGATGCATATCTGGCACGGATGCGACAGGCCGCCGAAGACGGGCCGGCGCGCGCGCATTTGTCGTGCAGTGGGCAGGCGCATGCCTATGCCGCTGCAGGCCAGGACAAATCGGCGCTGGCCTCGCAATCGGCCGGAAATCTGGGCATCATCACCGCCTACAACGACATGTTGTCGGCGCATCAGCCGTTTGAGCGGTTTCCGCAGATTATCCGTGACGCGGCGCGCGACGTGGGTGGCACTGCGCAGGTTGCGGGCGGCGTGCCTGCGATGTGCGATGGCGTCACCCAAGGCACGCCGGGCATGGAGCTGAGCCTCTTTTCGCGCGATGTGATTGCCTTGGCTGCAGGGGTCGGGCTGAGCCACAATGTCTTTGATGCGGTCGTCTATCTGGGGGTATGCGACAAGATCGTTCCCGGTCTGGTGATCGCGGCACAGGCCTTTGGGCATCTGCCGTCGGTCTTCTTGCCCGCCGGGCCGATGACATCCGGTCTACCCAATGACGAGAAGGCGCAGGTGCGCCAGAAGTTCGCGGCAGGCGAGGTGGGGCGCGAGGCGCTGATGGCCGCAGAGATGGCGGCCTATCACGGTCCCGGCACCTGCACGTTCTACGGCACCGCCAATACCAATCAGATGCTGATGGAGTTCATGGGGCTGCATCTGCCTGGCGCGTCTTTCGTGAACCCCGGCACCGATCTGCGCGATGCGCTGACCGTGCATGGTACGCAGCGGGCCCTGGCGATTTCGTATCTGGGGAATGAATATACGCCTGTCTGCGATGTGCTGGATGAGCGGGCGTTTGTGAATGGCATCGTCGGCCTGCATGCGACGGGTGGATCGACCAATTTGCTGATTCATCTAGTTGCAATGGCACGCGCAGGCGGCATCCTGCTTGACTGGCAGGATTTCGAGGAACTGGCCGAGGTCACGCCGCTGCTGGCACGGGTATATCCAAATGGTCTGGCCGATGTGAACCATTTCCATGCCGCAGGCGGTCTGGGATTCATGATCGGACAGTTGCTGGAGGCAGGTTTGCTGCATGAGGGCGTGCAGACCATCGCTGGCAAGGGGCTTGGGCGGTATACGCGCGAACCCAAGATCAGGGAGGGCGCGGTGCACTGGGAAGGCGGCCCCGGCGAGACCTTGAATGACAAGATCCTGCGACCTGCCAGCGCGCCTTTCCAGCCTACCGGGGGGCTCAAGCGTCTGCGTGGGTCACTGGGTGTGGCGGTCTCAAAAGTGTCGGCGGTCAAGCCCGAGCATCACGTGATCGAAGCGCCGTGCCGGGTTTTCCACGATCAGGAAAGCGTCAAGGCGGCCTATCAGGCCGGTGAGTTCACGCAAGATGTGATTGTCGTGGTGCGCTTTCAGGGGCCCAAGGCCAACGGGATGCCTGAATTGCACAGCCTGACGCCGGTGCTGGCGAACCTGCAGGCCAAGGGACTGAAGGTGGCGCTGCTTACAGACGGGCGCATGTCCGGGGCCTCTGGCAAGGTGCTCTCTGCCATTCACGTCTGCCCAGAGGCGGTCAGCGGCGGGCCAATCGCCAAGCTGCAGGATGGCGATGTGGTGCGCGTGGATGCGGTTGCCGGAGAGATTGAGATTGTCACCGAAGGTGTTCTTGACCGCGCCCCGGTAGAGGCGGATCTGTCGGGCAATGAACACGGGCAGGGCCGGGCTTTGTTTGCCAATTTCCGCGCGCTTGTGCAGTCAGCTGACACCGGCGCAAGCTGTGTCTGAGAGCCAAAGAATGGAGACACCATGACCCCTCAAGCCGCCAGCGCCGCTGCGCGCGAAATTTGCGAACTTGCCCCGATCGTTCCAGTGCTGGTGGTGCATGATGTGGCCCACGCCCGGCCTCTGGCCGAGGCATTGGTGGCCGGGGGCTTGCCCGCCCTTGAAGTGACCCTGCGCACAGATGCGGCATTGGACGTGATTGCCGAGATGGCGCAGGTTCCAGGCGGTGTTGTGGGGGCAGGCACGTTGCTGAGCCCTCAGGATGTGCGCCGCGCCAAGCAGGCAGGCGCGCGCTTTGGTGTCGCGCCAGGGGCGACGGAAATGCTGCTGGACGCCTGCGAGGCCGAAGGGTTGCCGACGCTGCCCGGTGCTGCAACAGCGTCAGAGGCGATGGCGCTGCTGGAGCGTGGGTATGACATGCTGAAGTTCTTTCCGGCGGAAGCTGCGGGCGGTGTTCCGTTTCTGAAATCCCTGGCTTCGCCGTTGCCGCAGATCGGGTTTTGTCCGACAGGCGGGGTCAGCATGGCCAATGCGGAGCACTACCTGTCTTTGCCGAATGTGGTATGTGCCGGAGGATCCTGGGTCGCGCCAAAGGCCATGATGGAGGCGGGCGACTGGGACGGGATTACCGCGTTGGCCAAGGCTGCATGCGCACTGACGCAGGCGTAGACAGCCCTTGGTGCTGACTAAGCCGGAGTGGGCCGCGCCGAAGGCTTTGAGCACATTTTGTATCTGTCGCGTGGCGTGTCCAAACATGCTGTGTGCGCATGTGGCGCGAAACCCACACAAAGATCAAATTCCAACCCATTGGAATTTGACACAAATATGATCTTTGCGCCGATTCGCAGCTTTGCTATTCTACTGCCAATAAAAAAGAAGACTTGAGGCAGAGGCAGCAAATGAAAACGGGCTTTCGAGGCACGTTCGTCATCAGCTGGTCGCAAACAGAGATCGATGGCCTTGATCTGGCCCCGCTCCACGCGTTGACAGTGGGTGCGGCGTGGCTTTGGAAAGGTGAGCCTGTTCAGGTGGACGGGCCCAATGATGTTTTGCGGCTGGACCGGACGGACGCGGCGAAGAACCTGCGCAGGCGCGCGGCGCACATGGTAACACGGCTGGTGGGGGCGGCGCTTGAGCGCGATACGCCGCTGCTTGGGGATCCGGAGAGGGATGTCAGGCGCGATCCGTTGATGGATCGGTGCTTTGTCGTCACGGATGGTGCGCAGAGCTATACTGTCACATTGATCGATGTGCCCGGCAGGGCAAACCCGCTGCTGATGTTTCTCAATGAGATCCCGCCTGCCAATCGCGAGCTTTGGGTGGTGTATCATACCCTTGATACCGGACCGGGCGACAGCACCTCAGAAAGCAGCGGCGGCGTGATCTGTTTCACGCCCGGCACGCATATCCGTACGCCTGTCGGGCCCAGAATGATCGAAGATCTGCGGCCCGGTGATCTGATTGATACGATGGACAGTGGCCCGCAGGAGATCCAGTGGATTGGCAGTCGTCTGATGACGGGTGCGCGGCTCTTTGCGATGCCACGGCTGCGGCCTGTGCGGATCTCGTCCCATGTGTTTGGCGATGACCGGCCGGACCGCGAATTGCTGGTCTCGCCCGAGCATCGGGTGCTCATTCGCGGTGATGCAGCGCGCGATCTTTTCAACACGCCCGAGGTGCTGGTTTCTGCGAAAGATCTGGTCGATGGCGACACGGTCAGGGTCGATCGTCAGATCCGCGAGGTCACCTATATTCATATCCTGATGGAGCAGCATCAGGTGGTCTGGGCAAACGGGGTGGAAACCGAAAGCTTCCATCCAGCATCAGCCGCCTTGTCAACCCTGAGCGGGCAGGATCGGTCCCGGTTGCTGGCGGCATATCCTGAGCTTGAGTTGGATCCACATACCTATGGGGACTTTGCACGGCGCAATCTGTCACAGTCGGAAGCTGTGTTGTTGATGCACGCGGCCTAGGGAGCGAATTCTTTGGAAGAATTCGGTTCGGAAATTTTCTGAAATTTCCGACGCGTCAGCCTTCTGTGCGACGGTCAATCAGGGCCTTGATGATCGACTTGGCGCTGTCGCTGTCCCATGTCGCGTCGCCGCGCAGGCGGGCGATTTCCTTGCCTTCGGGGTTCAGGATTACCGTGATCGGCAGGCCGAATATGCCCATCTGACTGGCAACCGCCTGTTTCGGATCCTGATGGCGCGGCAGGCTGTCGATGCCTGCCTCTTCAAAAAACTTGACGATACCGGTTGGAGAATTGCGTCCCGTAGCGATTGTCAGCACCTCAAAGTCATCGCCGCCAAACTCCTTTTGCAAGGCGTTGATCTGGGGCATTTCCTTGCGGCAGGGCGCACACCAGGTGGCCCAGAAGTTCACCAGAACGTATTTGCCCTGATAGTCCGCCAGCGTCGCCGTACCGCCGTCATCTTCCAGCTGAAACGAAGCATCGGTGGTCGATTGCGGGGTCTCGTGGATCACGAGCTTTTTCATATCCCCATCGCGCAGGTCCATCAGGGCTTCATTGCCGGCCAGTGCGGGGTTTGCACCCGCCATAAGGGCCGTATACATCGCTACCAGCGCTATAGTTCTCATGAGTCCCTCCAAGGGGTTAACAATATGACCAACGATACCTCCAACACCATGTGGGGTGGCCGTTTCGCCGCCGGACCCGATGCCATCATGGAGGCAATTAATGCCTCGATCGGGTTTGACAAGCGCATGGCCGCACAGGACATCGCTGGCTCGCGTGCCCATGCCGCCATGCTGGCGGCGACGGGCATCGTGCAGACTAGCGATGCCGATGCGATCCGGGAAGGGCTGCTCACAATCTTGTCAGAGATTGAAAGCGGAAAGTTCGCCTTTTCGACGGCGCTTGAAGACATCCATATGAATGTGGAGGCGCGGCTGACCGATCTGATCGGGGCGCCGGCGGGTCGGTTGCACACCGCGCGCAGCCGGAATGATCAGGTGGCCACAGACTTTAAACTATGGGTGCGCGACCAGTTGGATGCCTCAGAACAGGGGCTTTTGCAGCTGATCGACGCCCTTTTGGGCCAGGCAGACGCAGGGGCCGATTGGGTGATGCCGGGGTTTACCCATCTGCAAACCGCGCAGCCCGTCACCTGGGGTCATCACATGATGGCTTATGTCGAGATGTTTGGCCGCGATCTGAGCCGGGTGCGCGACGCGCGGGTGCGGATGAATGAGAGCCCCCTGGGTGCGGCGGCCCTGGCGGGCACGTCCTTTCCAATTGACCGGCAGATGACCGCGCAGGCGCTGGGCTTTGACCGGCCCGCCGCAAACAGCCTTGATGCGGTCAGCGACCGGGATTTTGCGTTGGAGTTTCTTGGGGCGGCGAGCATTTGCGCCATGCATCTGAGCCGGTTGGCCGAAGAACTGGTCATCTGGTCGTCGGCGCAGTTTCGGTTTGTAAGCCTGTCGGATCGGTTTTCGACCGGATCATCGATCATGCCGCAAAAGAAGAACCCGGATGCGGCCGAGCTGATCCGGGCCAAGGTGGGCCGGATATTTGGCGCCAACACGGCGTTGATGATGGTCATGAAGGGGCTGCCGCTGACCTATTCCAAGGACATGCAGGAAGACAAAGAACAGGTTTTTGATGCAGCCGACAACCTGATGCTGGCGCTGGCCGCGATGGAGGGCATGGTGCGCGACATGACCGCCAATCGCGAAAACTTGGCGGCAGCGGCGGGCAGCGGATTTTCCACGGCCACGGATCTGGCCGACTGGCTGGTGCGGGTGCTGGGCTTGCCGTTCCGCGAGGCGCATCACATCACCGGCGCGCTGGTGGCGATGGCCGAAAAGGCGGGCTGCGATTTGCCCGATCTGAGCCTTGAGCAGATGAAATCCGCTCATGCGGGGATCACGGACGACGTTTTCACGGTTCTTGGGGTCGAAAACTCCATCAATTCGCGCGTATCCTACGGCGGCACTGCGCCTGCGCAGGTGCGCGCGCAGATCGCGCGCTGGAAGGAGACTTTGGGATGAGACGGATCTTTGCTGTGATCTGCGCACTGACATTTCTGGCCGCCTGCGGGGCGGACGGAGAACCGGTACAGCCGACCGGCAATGCAAATGTCTCCATCAGCTCAAGTGGTGCCTATGTCGGGACCAATCTGGCCATTGGGCAAGGCCCGGTCCGGGTCAGTCTGGGGCTGGGGTTATGACGCGGATCGCGGCACTTGTTTGTTTGCTTGTGGCGGGGTGCACGACCCCGGTGCCTGACGGATATGGGCAGGAGCGCTGGCGCAGTGACACCCGCCAGCAAGTCAGCACAACGACGCCGGGCGTGCATCTTTCCGGCCACGCGAATATCGGCATCAAACACGGGTTCTGAACCATGTCACCTTTGCGAATGATCTATCTGGCCCTTGCGATCTGGGGCGCCATTCACCCGATGTATTACTTCATCAGCTGGTTTCAGGCCAATACCTGGGACCTGATGGCGATGGTCGATGCCTGGCATGTCAATGCGGCGACCTCTGGCCTCACATGGGATTTGACGATTGCGGCGGTGACGCTGACGGTCTGGATCGTCGCCGAAGTGGCCGTGCGGCGGAACTGGGGCGCGCTGATTGCCATTCCTGCCACGTTCTGTATTGGAGTTTCGTGTGGGTTGCCGTTTTACCTGTACCTGAGGTCTGCGCCTGTCAGGTAGGGCGGGAGCCTCCGGCGGGGAATATTAGAGCCAGAAAAAGAACATGGACCATTTTCTTTATCGAGACGGCAGGCTGTTTGCCGAGGATGTCGCAGTGGCCGAGATTGCGGCTTCGGTGGGCACGCCGTTCTACGTCTATTCCACCGCCACGCTGCTGCGGCATTTCCGGTTGTTTGATGAGGCGCTTGAGGGGCTCGATCACCTTGTCTGCTACGCGATGAAAGCGAATTCCAATCAGGCGGTCTTGCAAACGTTGGCGCAGGCTGGCGCGGGGATGGATGTGGTATCGGGTGGGGAGTACCTGCGCGCCAAGGCGGCAGGTGTGCCGGGGGATCGGATTGTGTTTTCGGGCGTCGGCAAGACGCGCGAAGAGATCCGGCTGGCGCTTGAAGGGGGCATTCGGCAGTTCAACGTCGAAAGCGAGCCCGAGATGGCCGTGCTGGATGCTGTTGCGCGGGATCTGGGTGTGGTCGCGCCGATCACAATCCGGGTCAATCCGGATGTGGATGCCAAGACACACGCCAAGATCGCGACCGGTAAATCAGAAAACAAGTTCGGCATTCCCATTGCGCGGGCGCGCGAGGTATATCGCCTGGCGGCAGAAATGCCGGGGCTTCGGGTGATTGGCATAGACGTGCATATAGGCTCTCAGCTGACGGAGCTTGAGCCGTACCGCCTGGCCTATCAGAAGGTGGCGGAATTGACCGAGGTGCTGCGCGCGGATGGGCATCAGATCACGCGGCTGGATCTGGGCGGTGGTCTTGGCATACCCTATGCGCGTTCGAACGAGGCCCCCCCCTTGCCCACGGATTACGGCAAACTGGTGAAGGAAACGCTGGGCCATCTGGGCTGTGAGATCGAGATCGAGCCGGGGCGGCTGATTGCGGGCAATGCCGGGCTGATGGTGTCCGAGGTGATTTATGTCAAGTCGGGCGAAGGGCGCGATTTCCTCATTCTGGACGGCGCGATGAACGATCTTATTCGACCCGCGATGTATGATGCCTATCATGATATAATTTCCGTGCTGGAGCCTGCGCCGGGGGTCGAGCCGCAGCCCATCGACATCGTGGGCCCTGTTTGCGAATCCGGTGATACCTTTGCCAAGCAGCGCCTGATGCCGCCCCTGCGCGCGGGCGATCTGGTCGCGTTTCGTTCTGCCGGGGCCTATGGTGCTGTAATGTCTAGCGAATATAATTCGCGGCCCCTTGTTCCAGAGGTACTAGTGAAGGGTGATCAATTCGCGGTTATCCGCGCACGGCCGACCTTTGACGAAATGATAAAAAGAGATACCATCCCTGAATGGTTGTAGGGGCATGTCGCCCTGACGCCCTGAGACAGGATGTGCCGATGGCCTCTTTCACGCCCAATGATCTGCGACGCACCATGACGGGGCTGCGCTGGCCTGTGCGGCTTACGTGGGGCGGGATGCTGGCAGAACAGGTGGTGCAGGCGTTCTGGCCGCTGATGACTGTCTGTCTGATCGTCCTGGCCGCCCTGATGCTGGGCGTGCAGGATTCGGTGCTGGTTGAGGTGGTCTGGGTTGCGATGGTTGTGACCGGTCTGGCCGGTCTTGGTGCGCTTTACTATGCGGCGCGGCACTTTCGGGTGCCGACCCGTGATGCGGCGATGGCCAGGCTGGATGAAAGCATGCCGGGGCGGCCCATTCAGGCGCTGCTGGATGATCAGGCCATTGGCGATGACGATACCGCCTCTATCGCAGTGTGGCGTGCGCACAAGGCGCGCATGGCGGACCGGGCTGCACAGGCGCAGGCGGTGCCGGGGGATCTGCGGGTGTCGCGCCGAGATCCTTATGCGCTACGATTTGTGGCGGTGCTGTTTTTTGCGGTGGCTCTGATTTTCGGGTCGATCTGGCGCGTGGGATCCGTGGCCGACATGGCGCCGGGTGGCACGGCGCTGGCCTCTGGCCCGGTTTGGGAAGGCTGGGCGGAGCCGCCACGCTATACCGGAAAACCGACGCTCTACCTCAATGATCTTGCGGAAGGGCCGCTGGACCTGCCCAAGGGGACGCTGATTACCGTGCGCTTCTATGGTGAAGTGGGCGCACTGACACTGGAAGAAAGCGTTTCGGGACGCCCGGCACAGCAGGTGGCCGAAGGTGAAGCGGCGCCTCAAGCAGATCCGGTTCAGGATTTCACGGTGCTGGAGACAGGGCAGATCGCCGTGCAGGGCCCGGGTGGGCGTGTCTGGGATGTGACTGTTCTGGCCGATACTGCACCGCAGGTAGAGCGGCTGGGTGATCCCGAAGTTTCTGCATTGGGTGAGACACGGCTGCCCTTCGCGGCCACGGATGACTACGGCGTCGAGGCCGGCGAGGCGCGGATCACGCTTGATCTGGCTTCGGTTGACAGGCGCTACGGTTTAGCCCTTGATCCTGAGCCGCGCGAGGACATTGTCGTGCCTTTGCCGATGCCGATTTCCGGCAGCCGGGCCGAATTTCAGGAAAACCTGATCGAGAACTTCTCGGAACACCCTTGGGCAAATCTGCCGGTCACGATCAGCCTGTCGGTTCTGGACGCGGCAGAGCAGCAGACAATGACGGATCCGTCCGATCTGGTCCTGCCGGGTCGGCGGTTCTTTGATCCGACGGCAGCGTCGGTGATCGAGATGCGGCGTGATCTTTTGTGGGCGCGCGCCAATGCGCCCCGCACGGCGCAGGTGCTGCGGGCGGTATCCAATTTGCCGGATGATCTGTTCCGGTCACAAACCACTGCGCTGCGCTTGCGCGACGTGATCAAGCGGCTGGAAATCCACGCGCGCTATGGTGTGGGTGACGAGGTGCAGCAAAAGCTGGCCGATGATATGTGGGATCTGGCGATTGAGCTGGAAGAGGGCGTTCTGGCCGACGCGCTGGAGCGGATGCGCCGGGCGCAGGACCGTCTTAATGAGGCGATCAAGAATGGCGCTTCCAAGGAAGAAATTGCGGAGCTGATGGACGAATTGCGCCGCGCGACTGAGGAATACCTCAACCAGTTGAGCCGCCAGCAGGCGCAGCAGAATGAGCAGAATGGACAACCACAGGGCGGCGAAAGCATGCAGATGACGCAGGATGACCTGCAACGCATGATGGACCGCATTCAGGAACTGATGGAGCAGGGCCGTATGGCTGAGGCCGAAGAGGCGCTGCGCCAGCTGCAGGAAATGATGGAGAACATGCGCGTCACGCAGGGCCAGCAAGGTCAGGGTGGCAATAATCCGGGTCAGCAGTCGATGGATGATCTGGCAGAAACGCTGCGCGAACAGCAGGGTCTGAGCGATCAGGCTTTCCGCGATCTGCAGGAACAGTTCAATCCCAATGCGCAGGCAGGTGAAAACCAGGGCAATGAAGGGCGCAATGGTGGTGAGGGACGCGGGCAAAGCCATGAGGGCCAGAATGGTCAGGGCGATGGGAACGGAGAGCAACAGCAACCCGGTCAGGGCAACCAGCAGGCAGAACGCGGTGAGGACGGCGCAGGTGGCATGGAACAGGGATTGGCAGACCGTCAGCAGGCGCTGCGTGATGAACTACGCCGCCAGCAGGGCCGGTTGCCGGGGCAAGGGACCGCAGAGGGCGACGCGGCGCGCGATGCGCTGGACCGTGCAGGCCGCGCAATGGACGACGCCGAAGAGGCCCTGCGCAACCGTGACCTGGCAGATGCCATAGACAATCAGGCGCAGGCCATGGAAGCGCTGAGGGAGGGCATGCGGTCGCTGGGCGAGGCAATGGCCCAGCAAGAGCGGGAACGTCAGCCGGGTCAGGGCGCACAGGAATCCGACCGTCGGGCAAACACGCGTGACCCTCTGGGCCGCGAGCAGGGCGGACAGGGTGCGGAAAGCACCGATGCGCCGCTTGCGATGGGGCCGGATGCATCGGATCGGGCGCGCGAGTTACTGGACGAAATTCGCCGCCGGTCGGGCGAGGCCGCGCGTCCTGAGATCGAGCGTGATTACCTCAATCGGTTGCTTGAGCGGTTCTGAGAGCCCGGCAGGATGCAGGGGATCTTGCCTTAACCGCCTGATTCTGACGCTTTTGCATCAAGCCATTGGGCAAGACCCTGGATCTGAGCATCGAGCCAAAGCCGCAGTTGATCGACCCAGGCAACGTAGGATGTCAGCAACCCGTCGAGTTGTGGCACGGATTGGGACAGCCGCGGCGCATAAATATAGAGCAGCGACAGCAGCACAAAGAGCAGGATCATCAGTAGAAATCCGCGCCGGAAGCCCGATCTGCGTTTTACTTCGCTTGGCGCATCAAAGCCGGCCTGTCCGTCAGGCCCGCTGCCGCGCTCGCTTTCGCTGCGCAGGGTTGAATTGATTTCCTCGATGTCCGGCAAAAGATCACGACGCGACGAGATTGCGGCGGCCGTGACAGCGGCATCTGACATCGGTTCAGGCTCTCCGCGCATGCGGGCCATGCGCTGACGCGCCTCGGCGGTGCGCCGCTCCTGTTCTTCGGTTGGCGGCGTGTCGGCCTCGTCGGTATCGGGTAACCCCAGATCCGGCTGGCTTTCAAGCGGGTCTGAGGCCGCCTTTTTCCGCGCTTGCTGTTCGGTTTCAGCTTCTTGTTGCAGAATATTGGCCACCGCCGGGTCAAGCTCACGTCGGGTGGGGCCTTCGGACGGTAGTTCGGGCGCCTTATCTTCCTGCTCAGAGCTTTCGTCTGGCTCTTGCTCCGATGCAGAGTCCTGCTCTGGCCCGGGGTCATCATCAACCGGGGTGTCGGGCGGCTCTGGTGGCTGGTCGTCTTCGGCGGGCATGTGGTCAGGGTGATGTTGAAACCACGTCTGCCCACAGTTGGAACACTGCACATCCCGGCCTGACACCGGCATCACCTCATCCGGCACCTCGTATTGTGCATCGCAGTTAGGACAGGTCAGCCGCATGATTTTTCTCGCTGCACCGGGGTTCTTTGCTCGTTACGGAATACCATATGTCGTGTTTGCATACAGGAAAAGTGCTATCTGAGGGCGAGGGCGATAAGTGGTGCATTGAATCCCAAGCGGTGCTGAGGCACAACAGGCCCGTTAAGAAGGGTGCGATCGTGATCGAGCTGGAAAATGTGGCGTACAGCTATGGCGGTGGCGAGTTGCTTTCTGAAGTTTCGCTGAAACTGGCACCGGGATCTTTCCATTTTCTTACCGGCCCATCTGGTGCCGGCAAAACCACGCTGATGAAGCTGTGTTACGGCGCGTTGTTGCCCACGGCGGGCTATGTGCGCCTGTTTGGCGCAGATGTGCGGGGACTGGACCGTGATGACATCGCAATTGTGCGCCGCCGGGTCGGGGTGGTGCATCAGGATGTCAAATTTCTGGACCATCTGGCGGTGTCTGACAACATCAGCCTGCCGCTTACCGTCTCTGGCCGGGCGGAGGACGCAGCGGGCGGTGATCTGGATGAATTGATGAATTGGGTCGGTCTGACCAACCGCGCGGACGCGCTGCCGCCGGAGTTGTCAGGCGGAGAGCGCCAGCGCGCGGCTCTGGCACGGGCGGTCATCATGTCGCCGGATGTGGTGCTGGCCGATGAGCCTACCGGTAATGTCGACTGGGAGATGTCGCAGCGGCTGCTCAGGCTTTTGATAGAACTGAATAAAATGGGAAAAACCGTTTTGATCGCCACGCATGATCTGGGGTTGATCCGGGCGACCAAAGCCCATGTGCAGGCCCGCGTGCTGCGCATTTCCAACCGGCGTATCCAACTGGCGGGGGCGGACCTGTGAAGGGTTTTCTTGCCAGTCTCAGGGGCGTTTTTGTCGGGGATCGGCAGGCGGATCGTGTCGTGCCGCCCTCTGGATTTACAGCGCAACTGACCCTTTTCGCAGCCGGAGCGATGGCCTTTCTGGCGGTGTTTGCGCTGGCTTTATCGCTGGCGGCGGGCCGTCTGGCCGACCGCTGGGGCGAAGAACTGGCGCGGTCCGCGACGATCCGGATCGTGGCACCGCTGGACCAGCGTGCGGCACAGACGGATGCTGCATTGCGCATTCTGGAGACAACGCGTGGGGTGGCCTCGGCCCGCGCGCTGTCGGATGAGGAACAACAGGCGTTGCTGGCCCCGTGGTTTGGCCCTGATCTGGCGCTGGATGCCTTGCCGGTGCCGCGCCTGATTGAGGTGATCGAGACCCAGGACGGATTGGACCCCGCAGGCCTGCGGTTGCGCCTTGCGGCAGAGGTGCCGGGTGCGGTGCTGGATGATCACGCCCGCTGGCGTGCGCCCCTCGTGAGGGCGGCGGCACGTTTGCGGCTCTTGGGGTGGATTTCGATCGTGCTGATCACTGCGGCTGTCGCGGCGATGATTACCCTCGCGGCCCACGCGGCATTGGCGGCCAATGCGCAGGTTATCACAGTGCTGCGCCTTGTGGGGGCGACCGACGATTACATCGCACAGGCGTTTATCCGTCGCTTTACCTTGCGGGCCCTCTTCGGGGCGGCGGCGGGCATGATGCTTGGGGTTCTTGCCGTGGTCTTGTTGCCTGATGCCGGCGAGGCGGGCACTTTCCTGACAGGTCTTGGCTTTCAGGGTTGGCATTGGCTGGTGCCGTTGGTGGTGCCATTGCTGTCAGGGGCTGTGGCATTCTTTGCCACGGGCACAGCCGCGCGGCGCAGGTTGAAGGAGTTGACATAATGCTGCAATGGGTTCGGTCGATCCTCTACATTGTGCAGGCAATTGTTGCGATGCCGATCATCGGGTTGGCCTTTGCGCCCTGGGCCATGTTCTCCAAAACCGGGGCCTACACGGCGTGCCGGAGCTACGCGCGCTGGTGCATGTGGACGGCCCGCTGGCTGATTGGTCTGCGCTGTGAGGTGCGGGGCGACGTGCCACACGGCGAGGTGTTGATCGCGGCCAAGCATCAATCTTTCCTCGATATCATGATGATTTTCGAAGCGCTGCCGCGGGCCAAGTTCATCATGAAGCGGGAAATCCTGTGGATGCCCGTCATCGGGCAGTACACCAAGCGAATGCAGATGATCGCGGTCAATCGGGGCAAGCGTGGCAAGGCGATCGCACAGATGCTGGATGACGTGAACGCCGGCAAGGTGGAGCCGGGGCAGATCGTGATCTATCCGCAAGGGACGCGCGTCGCGCCGGGCAAACATGTGCCTTACAAGGTTGGCACTGCAGTGCTCTATGACCAGTTGGCGCAGCCTTGTATCCCTGTCGCCACAAATGCGGGTTACTTCTGGCCCCGGCGGGGGCTGTATCGCAGGCCGGGCGTGGCTGTGGTGGAATTCCTGGACCCGATTGAACCAGGGCTGAACAAAGAGGCTTTCATCACCCAATTGCAGGAACAGATTGAGACGCGGTCTGATGCGTTACTTGTCGAAGCTGGCTGGCAGCAACTTGCGTAAGATTGCCGATATCGCCGCGCTTGAGGCACTATATGGCACCCCCGGCGCGCCTGCGCTGCGTAAGGTCGCACACCAGATGACGCCGCTTTATCGCAAATGGATCATGGCATCCAAACTATGCGTGCTCAGCACAGTCGGGGCTAATGGTACTGACGGCAGTCCGCGCGGCGATGACGGCCCGGTCATCGCTGAGCTGGACCCCAAGACGCTGGCGATGCCCGACTGGCGGGGCAACAACAGATTGGATTCGCTGCGCAATATCGTTGAAGACGGACGGATGTCTTTGATGTTTCTGGTGCCAGGATCCAACAATGTGGTGCGCGTAAACGGGCATGCGGTGCTGACCGACGATGCCGCGTTGCGCGCGCGGTTTGAAAAGAAGGGGCGTCAGCCTGCTACGGTAATTGTGATCACTATTGGTGAAATCTACTCTCAATGCGCGCGGGCCCTGATGCGCGCAGGCACGTGGGCTGGCGTTGACGAAAGCGGCGATCTGCCCAGTGTCGGAGAGATCCTGGCCGAGATGACCAGCGGCCAAGAAGGCGGCGCGCCTTATGATAACGCCTGGGGTGCGCGGGCCAAGAAAACGATGTGGTAAACCTGGGCCCGCTGCGCCTGGTTCGGCGGTGCGGACAGTGAGTTTATTTGGAAAGATGAAGTAGGGACCTTCTTTTCATCTTTCCAACTAAACTCAATACCCTGTCGTTGATACAGGCGCCGACCCTGTCTTGCCGGCTGGGTGATCAGCGAAGGATCGTAACATTTACCCCCTTGTCTCTGAGGGCTTGCAGCACCGGGTTGCGAAACCGTGATCTGAGGTTTGACTTGAAAAGCGAAAGATGGGTCAGACGCGGCAGGCCCAGCAGCGCGTCAAGGTTCTGCCATGTGCCGATCCGCCCCAATGTCACCCGTTCCAGTTTGCGGGCGGTGCGCAGGGGTTTGAGGTCAGTGCCCGCCAGCATCGATGTCACGTTGAGGCGTTCAAGGTTCGGCAGCAGCCGCACATCATCAAGCACGCTCACGTCGAAGATGCGGCTTTGGCCGTCCCAGTACGGCCAGACGTAGTCATAGATCACAAGCCCGCCGTCGAGCTCCATAAATGTCAGGGCGTCGAGATGGCGCTGTTGGAGCGGGTAACGGCCCAGATAATCATAGGCGCGGGCCGAGGGGGCATGGCCCCCCACCTTGTCGTCATAGTCCTGCCCTTCAATGAATTGCAGAAACTGCTGAAAATCGCCGAAATCCAGAACACGTGCTTCGATCAGTTCCGACAGGACAGCCAGTTTGAAGTTGGGGTCCGTAAAGGGCGCCAGACTGCGCGACAGCTGATCAAATGGGATAAGGTCGCGCATGCGCTACATGTGAATGGCGCCGTCCCCGCAGGCCAGCGCCGCTTCGCGGACCGCCTCGGAATAGGTGGGGTGGGCATGGCAGGTCATCGCAAGGTCCTCGGCAGAAGCGCCGAATTCCATGGCCACGCAGACTTCGTGAATAAGATCGCCCGCGCCGGGACCGATGATATGGCAGCCCAGGATGCGGTCGGTTTCCTTGTCGGCCAGGATTTTCACGAAGCCATCACCTGCGTGCACGGCCTTGGCGCGGGCGTTGCCCATGAAGGAAAACTTGCCAACCTTGTAGGCACGCCCGGCTTCTTTGAGGGTGGCCTCGGTTTCGCCGACGTTGGCGACTTCGGGGTGGGTGTAGATGACGCCGGGGATGACGCCGTAGTTCACGTGGCCGTGCTGGCCGGCGATTGTGGCGGCAGCGGCCATGCCTTCGTCTTCGGCCTTGTGGGCCAGCATGGGGCCGTCGATGGCGTCCCCAATGGCGTAGATGCCTTTGACCGAGGTTTCCCAGTGGTCATTCACGGCGATCTGTCCGCGTTTGCTCACTTCGATCCCAAGCGCGTCCAGTCCCAGCCCGTCGTGGTAGGGTTTGCGACCGGTCGCCACAAGCACGACGTCGGCGTCGAGGGTTTCCTCGCTGTCGTCCTTGCGCAGCTTGTAGGTTACTTTTGCCTTTGTTTTCAATGCCTCGGTGCCCTGAACAGCCGCGCCCATGATGAACTTCAGACCTTGTTTTTTCAGCATGCGCTGGAAGGTTTTTTGCACTTCGGGGTCCATGCCGGGGGTAATGGCATCGAGGTATTCGATCACGGTCACTTCGGTGCCGAGGCGCGCATAGACGCTGCCCAGTTCCAGCCCGATCACGCCTGCGCCGATCACCACCATGGTGCGCGGCACCTTACCAAGTTCCAGCGCGCCGGTTGAGGTGACGACGGTTTTTTCGTCGACCTCGACCCCCGGCAGAGACGACGGCTCAGAGCCCGTGGCGATGATGATGTTCTTGGCGTCATGGACGTCGTCGCCGACCTTGACCTTGCCCGCCTCAGGGATGGAGCCCCAGCCCTTTAGCCAGTCTATCTTGTTCTTTTTGAACAGAAATTCGATGCCCTTGGTGTTGGTTTCGATGGTGCTGTCCTTGTAGGCGAGCATCTGTTTCCAGTCGACCGACGGACTTTTCCCCTTGAGGCCCATGTCGGCGAAATTGTGCTCGGCTTCGTGCAACATGTGCGACGCGTGCAGCAATGCCTTGGAGGGGATGCAGCCCACGTTCAGGCAAGTGCCGCCAAGCGTCTCGCGGCCTTCGACACAGGCCACACTCAGCCCCAGTTGCGCGCAGCGGATTGCGGCCACGTAGCCGCCCGGGCCGGAGCCGATCACGATGACATCATAGCTGGACATGGGAGGTCTCCTTTGGGTGATTTTGGCGCGTCTGTATCACGTCGGTATTATGTCGGTATCACGTCGGTATTTCCGCCGCAGCCTAGGGGGGCAGGCCCAGGGGTGCAAGCCGATCAGACAAGGGCCGCGAGCAGCATCATCGTGGTCGCGAGGAACCCGACAGCCCAGATCACAGACCGCCAGGGCCGCCAGCCCAGCGCATAGGCGGGCACGTAAAGGATGCGGGCAGCCAGATAGATCCACGCGCAGATGGCGGTCAGCGCAGAGTTCTGCCCGCTGAGTTCCGTCACGCCGACGGCAATCGCAAAAAGCAGCAGCCATTCGATGTGGTTTTCATAAGCCCGACCCAGGCGCGCCGTACGTGTCGACATCTCGCGCGAGGGCGGGCGGTCGCGGGGCGACATGGTAAACCCGGGGCCCAGTTCGCGGTTTGCCAGGGTCGCATAAACGACGAACTGGAAAACCTGCAGCACGGAGGCGAGCGTGAGCGTTGTGAGTTCCGCGCTCATGCGGTTTCGATGAAAAAGTGAGAGGCGCGGGTTACGGTGCCGCCATCATCCGAGGACAGTGCATCGGTGCGTTTGGTCCAGTCCTCTGCGCGGGCGCGGTCGTTAACCTCGCAGAGGACAAAGGCGTGTTCCGTGCTGTCCGCATCGCGCCAGATCTGCAGGACCGTCAAACCGGCCTGACTGCGCGATTCCGCGTCTGCGTCAAAGGCGGCTTTCCAGGGCGCAAAGTCGGTCACGAAATAGTGGCTGATGAGTTGCATGTCAGTACTTTCTTATCGAGGGGACCAAAGCCGTCTTACAAGGCGAGCAGGTAGAGCACTGCCGTGGCCGCAAACCCCGCCAGCCACGCCAGTGTGCGGATCGCGGGCACGCCAAGGGCGTAGACCGGCAGGTAGATGATGCGGGCAAGCAAAAAGACCTGCGCGACCATGAGGGTCGTCGCGGAGGTACGTTCCAGCACCACGAGCAGCAGGATCGCAGGGGCGAACAGGGCAAGCGCCACGATGGAATTGTCCAGCGCACGGTTCATGCGCGCGGTCATGCGGCCCACCTCGCGGGGTTCATCGCGTGAGGACAGCAGGTAACCCATCGAGAGGGACTGGAGGGAGCCGAGGACCTGCAGCATAATTGTGAGCAGGACAAGAAGGCCATAAAGGGCGAGGATTGTCGTTTCGGTCATATGTCAGGCACCTTTGGTAGTGGGGGGGCGGGGTGAACCCCGCCCTACGGTTATCAGCTGGCCAAAGTGGGCGTGGGGCCGGCGGGTTTTCCCCGCCGCCACCTCACAAATCCATCAGCAACCGGCGGGGATCCTCCAGCATTTCTTTCACGCGGACCAGGAACGTGACCGCGCCTTTGCCATCGATGATGCGGTGGTCGTAGCTGAGCGAGATATACATCATGGGCCGGATCACGATTTCGCCGCCGATTACCATGGCGCGGTCCTGGATCTTGGCCATGCCAAGGATCCCAGACTGCGGCGGGTTCAGGATCGGCGCGGTCATCAGCGAGCCGTAGACCCCCCCGTTTGAGATCGTGAAGGTGCCGCCCGTCATGTCGGCCATGGTCAGTTTGCCGTCACGTGCCTTGCGGCCCATCTCTCCGATCGCTTTTTCGATGCCTGCGAATGACATCGTGTCCACATCGCGGATCACCGGCACCACAAGGCCCGTGGGTGTGCCAGCGGCAACCCCCATGTGCACGTAGTTTTTGTAGATCACATCAGTGCCGTCGATCTCTGCGTTGACCTCTGGGATTTCCTTCAGGGCATGGCAGCACGCCTTGGTGAAGAAGGACATGAAGCCCATGCGCACGCCGTGCTTTTTCTCAAAGTCTGCCTTGTAGGTGTTCCGGATTTCCATGACCTCGGTCATGTCGACCTCGTTGAAGGTGGTCAGGATCGCGGCGGTGTTCTGCGCTTCCTTAAGGCGGCGGGCCATGGTTTGCTTGAGCCGGGTCATGCGCACCCGTTCTTCGCGGCTTTCGTCATCGGGTGCCGAGGGCGCGCGCGGGGCGGCGCTGGCTTCTGGTGCCTTAGAAGACGCGGCCGCCACCGCTTTGGCGACGTCTTCCTTCATTACGCGGCCATCACGGCCTGACCCTTCGACATCGCCGCTTTTGATGCCTGCCTCGGCCATGGCCTTCTTGGCGGAGGGGGCGTCTTCGACGTCCTTGCCACTGCCCGATGGTGCAGCGGCGGGGGCAGGTGCCGCTTCCTGCGCGGTGGCTGCGGCGGCGGCGCCGTCGCCGCTGGCAAGCTCGGCCAGCTTGCCGCCGGCCTCGACTGTGCTGCCTTCTTCGGCGAGGATCTTGGTGAGCTTACCGGCGGCGGGTGCGGGGACCTCGACGCTGACCTTGTCGGTTTCCAGTTCGCAGAGCATTTCGTCCTGCGCCACGCTGTCGCCGACCTTTTTGAACCAGGTGCTGACGGTGGCCTCTGTCACGCTTTCGCCCAGTGTGGGCACCATGACGTCGACGATGGTTGCGCCTTCGCTCTTGTCGTCGCCTTCCTTTTCGGTGGTCACGTCGCCATCCGCTGCATTGCGCGCGGCCCCACTGGCGGCATCGGGGTCTTCGGCGGCTTCCTTGCCTTTGGGGGCGTCGGCATTACCTGCGTCCCCTTCGGAGATATTGGCGAGCAGCGCATCGACACCGACGGTATCCCCTTCGGCGGCGACAATGTCCGACAGGGTGCCTGCAACGGGCGAGGGCACTTCGACGGTGACCTTGTCGGTTTCCAGTTCGCAGAGCATTTCATCGACCGCGACGATGTCGCCGGGTTTCTTGAACCAGGTGGCAACAGTGGCTTCGGTCACGGATTCGCCCAGTGTGGGCACGCGTACTTCGGTCATGGGTTACTTTCCTTTGAGTGTCAGCGCGTCGTCGACGAGGGCTGCTTGTTGTTGCTTGTGGGCGGAGGCCAGACCTGTGGCGGGCGAGGCCGCGGCGGCCCGGCCTGCGTAGGTGGGTCTGGAGTGTTTTGCCTTGATCCGGGTCAGGACCCATTCGAGGTTCGGTTCAATGAAGGACCACGCACCCTGGTTTTTGGGTTCTTCCTGACACCAGACCATGTCGGCGTTCTTGAACCGCTCAAGTTCCTTGACCGCCGATTGGGCGGGGAAGGGGTAGAACTGTTCGAACCGCATCAGATAGATGTCGTCGATCCCGCGTGCGTCGCGTTCTTCCAGCAGGTCATAATAGACCTTGCCCGAACACATCACCACGCGCTTGATCTTGTTGTCGGCCACCAGTTCGGTGTCAGAGTTGCCCTGCTGGGCATCGTCCCAGAGCACGCGGTGGAAGCTGCTGCCGGTGGTGAATTCCTTGGCCGTGCTGACCGCCATCTTGTGGCGCAGGAGCGATTTGGGCGTCATCAGCATCAGCGGTTTCCGGTACGTCCGGTGCATCTGGCGGCGCAGGATGTGGAAGTAGTTGGCGGGCGTGGTGCAGTTTGCCACGATCCAGTTGTCGCCGCCGCACATGGTCAGGAAGCGTTCCAGCCGGGCGGAGGAGTGTTCGGGACCTTGCCCTTCGTAGCCGTGGGGCAGCAGACAGACGAGGCCTGACATGCGCAGCCATTTGCTTTCGCCCGAGCTGATGAACTGGTCGAACATGATCTGCGCGCCATTGGCGAAATCGCCAAACTGTGCTTCCCACATGACCAGCGCGTTGGGTTCGGCCAGCGAATAGCCGTATTCGAAACCCAGAACCGCGTATTCCGAGAGCATCGAGTCGATGACCTCGTATTGTGCCTGTCCTTCGCGAATGTGGTTCAGCGGGTAGTACCGTTCTTCGGTTTCCTGATTGATCAGTCCCGAGTGACGCTGGCTGAAGGTGCCGCGTGTGCTGTCCTGTCCGGCAAGACGCACCTTGTAGCCTTCGGTCAGCAGGGAGCCGAACGCCAGTGCCTCAGCAGTGGCCCAGTCAAAGCTTTCGCCGCTGTCGAACATCTTTGCTTTGGTTTCGAGCAGGCGACCCACGGTTTTGTGCAGCGGAAAGTCATCCGGTGCGGTGGTCAGCGCCTTGCCTACATCGTTGAAGGTTTCTTTCTTGATGGCGGTCTTGCCGCGCTGGTATTTCTCTTTCTGCTTGTCTAGGTGAGACCATTTGCCGTCCAGCCAGTCGGCCTTGTTCGGGCGGTAATCCTTGCCGGCCTCGAATTCGTCATTCATGCGCTTTTGGAAATCAGCCTTCATGTCCTCAATCTCGCCCTCGGGGACCAGGCCGTCTTTGACAAGGCGGTCGGCGTAGAGGCTGAGGGTGGTCTTGTGGCCCTTGATCTTCTTGTACATCAGAGGGTTCGTGAACATCGGCTCATCGCCTTCGTTATGGCCGAAACGGCGATAGCAGAAGATGTCGATGACAACGTCCTTGTGGAATTTCTGGCGGAATTCAGTGGCCACGCGCGCGGCGTGTACCACCGCTTCGGGGTCGTCGCCATTGACGTGGAAGATGGGTGCCTCGACCACCAGAGCGTTGTCGGTGGGGTAGGGGGACGAGCGGGAGAAATGCGGTGCTGTGGTAAACCCGATCTGGTTGTTGACCACGATATGCATTGTGCCGCCGGTCTTGTGACCGCGCAGGCCCGAGAGCGCAAAGCATTCCGCCACCACGCCCTGTCCGGCAAAGGCGGCGTCGCCGTGCAGCAGGATGGGGACCACGGCGGAGCGATCTTCGTCGTAGACCTGATCTTGCTTGGCGCGCGCCTTGCCTAGAACCACGGGGTTCACCGCCTCAAGGTGCGAGGGGTTCGCGGTGAGCGAAAGATGCACGGTATTGCCATCAAATTCGCGGTCCGAGGAGGCGCCAAGGTGGTATTTCACATCGCCAGAGCCGTCCACGTCTTCGGGCTTGAAGCTGCCGCCCTGGAATTCGTTGAAGATCGCCTTGTAGGGTTTTTGCATGACGTTGGCGAGAACCGACAGACGGCCCCGATGCGGCATGCCGATCACGATGTCCTTGACGCCCAGCTGGCCGCCGCGCTTGATGATCTGCTCCATGGCGGGAACAAGGCTTTCGCCGCCATCAAGGCCAAAGCGTTTGGTGCCCATATATTTGACGTGCAGGAATTTTTCGAACCCCTCGGCCTCGATCAGGGCACCCAGGATCGCTTTGCGCCCGTTCTTGGTGAACTCGATCTCTTTGCCGATCCCTTCGATGCGTTCCTTCAGCCAGCCCGCTTCGTTGGGATTGGAGATGTGCATGTACTGCAGCGCGAAGGTGCCGCAGTAGGTGCGTTTCACGATGGCGAGAATTTCGTTGAGCGTCGCGACCTCAAGCCCCAGCACGTTGTCGATGAAGATCGGGCGGTCCATGTCCTTGTCGGTGAAGCCATAGGATTTGGGGTCAAGTTCCGGATGTGGCGTCATCTGGCGCATGCCCAGTGGGTCCAGATCGGCCACCAGATGGCCCCGGATGCGGTAGGCGCGGATCAGCATCAGCGCGCGGATACTGTCGAGCACGGCCTGGCGGACCTGTTCGTCCGAGACGTCCACGCCCTTTTCAGCGGCCTTAGCCTTGATCTTGTCGCCTGCGGCTTTTTCTTCCTCGGGTGCGGGCCAGATACCGGTCAGCGCGCCCATGACCTCGCTGTCGGGGGTTGGCGGCCAGTCACGGCGCGCCCAGCTTGGGCCCTCGGCCTCGGCCTTAGCGGTGTCGCCTTCGTCGCCCATGCCCTTGAAGAACGCGCGCCAGGCTTCGTCCACCGCACTGGGGTCGTTGGCGTACCGGGCATACATCTGTTCTAGGTAGTCGGCGTTCTCACCTTCCATAAACGAGGAGGCGTGGAATTGGTCGTTGGCTTCTTGTTTGGTCATGACAGCACCTTTCAACGAGGGCGGGACGATTAGTCAGAAACGGACGCCGGGGGCGGCCCGTACTGGTTGGTTTCAGGATCAGAGGGGCGCGTGAGCCACCACAGGAAGACGAGCGAGACGACAAGGCCGACAATGCCGATCAATCCGGACAAAAGGACCGACCCGGTGCTGGGGAATTGCCCGGCGGCAATGGCAGCGTCGTCGGGCATGTCGGGCGCGATCAGTGAATTGATCAGGCCAAGCCCTGCGGGGAACACAATCCACCAGCCGGGTCTGCCGGTATCCTGCAGACGGCGGAATCCCACGGCGAGAGCCGGGCAGAGCACGGCCAGTGTGAAGAGGATCGAGAGGGGACCAAGAAGCAGCGCCACAAAGGAGCCGATCACGACCGCCAGAATGAACCACCAGTATTCGGGACGCGAGGCG
The DNA here is from genome assembly GCF_014763045.1 of Sulfitobacter aestuariivivens. Lineage (GTDB taxonomy): Bacteria > Pseudomonadota > Alphaproteobacteria > Rhodobacterales > Rhodobacteraceae > Sulfitobacter > Sulfitobacter aestuariivivens. Next base: position 1,777,438 of record NZ_JACTAG010000001.1, on the reverse strand, counting down.
CGCCCCTGAAAGGTCGCGTATTTTTGCGTGAGGCATGTTCTGACGGCGGTAGTGAAATCCATGGTCATAGGGGGATACTCTCTTGGTGCTGCGGACTGATGTGGTCGCGGTGCCTGTGTGCTCTCAGCCTTTTTCGATCGCTTCTTTGACCGCCTCGCCCAGCGTCGCCGGGCTATCCGCCACCACGATGCCCGCTTCGCGCATGGCATCGATTTTGTCCTCGGCGCCGCCCTTGCCGCCCGCGACAATGGCGCCTGCGTGGCCCATGCGGCGGCCCGGAGGGGCGGTGCGGCCTGCGATAAAGCCTGCGGTGGGCTTCCAGCGGCCTGCCTTGCGTTCGTCCGCGAGGAACTGTGCGGCGTCCTCTTCCGCTGAGCCGCCGATTTCGCCGATCATGATGATGCTTTCTGTTTCATCATCGGCAAGAAACATCTCAAGCACATCGATGTGTTCGGTGCCTTTGATCGGATCGCCACCGATGCCGATGGCCGAAGACTGGCCGTAGCCCATGTCGGAGGTCTGTTTGACCGCCTCATAGGTCAGTGTGCCGGAGCGGGAGACCACACCGCAGCTGCCGCGTTTATGGATCGAGCCGGGCATGATGCCCATCTTGCAGGCGTCAGGCGTGATCACGCCGGGGCAGTTCGGGCCGACGAGGCGCGATTTTGACCCTTCGAGCGCGCGTTTTACGCGCATCATGTCGAGCACCGGAATGCCTTCGGTGATGCAGACGATGAGGGGCATTTCGGCGTCGATCGCCTCGAGAATGGAATCAGCTGCAAACGGGGGCGGCACGTAAATGACAGAGGCATTGGCTTGCGTCTGGTGCATCGCCTCATGCACGGAGTTGTAGATCGGCAGGTCGAGGTGGGTCTGGCCGCCTTTGCCCGGTGTGACGCCGCCGACCATCTTGGTGCCATAGGCGATGGCCTGTTCGGTGTGGAAGGTGCCCTGAGAGCCGGTGAGGCCCTGACAGATCACGCGGGTGTTTTCATCTACGAGTACGGCCATGTGGTTTCCTTTGACGTGCGTTTGAGAGGGGGCGCTGTAGTCTGTGCCCGTTAATCGATGATCGGTACCGAGCCGTCGCCCGGTTGTGAGGGGATGCAGGCCGCCTGGCCCGGCGTGCCACAGGGGCTATAGCCCGGTGCAAGGGTGGCGGGGTGGATGGCCTGGGGGCCTTTGCGCACCTCGTATTTTGTGCTGTCAGAGGCGCAGGCGGACATCAGCAGAGCGCCGCACAACAGGGCGGTGACGCGGTTTCTGGAGGAGAGTGGGGGCATCTGCCTTTCCTTATGTCGCATTACGGTGCCGCCTTGCGCAGCAGGACCGAGATATTATCGTCGACCGGACGGGTGATCCGATTGATCAGTTGGGTGGTGAAACCGGCGCGCATTGCGAGGTTCGTCAGCGTGTCGAGCGTGAAGTAATTGACGTGATCGGGGTAGCGAAAGCCGCACCATGTCGGCCCGATGACGCGGCGATTGAGAGAGCCGTAATTCGGTACGCGGATGAACACGCCGCCGTGGGGCTTGAGCGCCCGATGTGCGCCTTTCAGAACGCCCATCGCGTCCACTTCGTGCTCAAGATAAGAGTTCATGACGATCCCGTCGAACATGCCAGCTTCAAAGTCCCAAATTGCTTCGGCACCGGCGCCATGCAGGCAAAACCCACCCGCTGCGCGCATGCGTTTGTCGGCAATTCTGTGCAGTTCGGTCGAAAGCTCGATCCCGTAGGGGGTCATGGGCGGGGTGATCCTGTCGCCATGGCCGCACCCGATATCCAGAACGTGGCCATCCCTGAACCATTTTCGAAAGCTTTGGGTCTTGTCGCGGGACATGCCCAGCGCCACGCGCACCTTGCGGACATAGGGGGAGAGGGGGGTCGAGCCTTTGGTCCTGGCTTTCTTGGCCTCGTAGGTTTTTTCCCAAGCGAAATCCTCTTTCAGCGCCTCATAGGCGGGGGGATTGCGCAGATAGACCAGATCGCAGGTGTCGCACTGACCCAGTGCCCAGCCATCAGGCGAATAGTCGGGCAGCGGGCGGGCCGTTGTGCCGTCGCAATTCGGACAGGCGCGATATGCGGTCATGTCCTTCATCCCTTCTCTGGCAGCCCAAGTCCGTCATAAAGGCGGTCTACGCTCATGAAAGTGCGCGTGCCGTTTGCACGGGTGCCGACTTCAACAACGGCCACGCGACCGCGCAGCAACTCCCGGCCTTCGATGAGGGCCGTCGCGTCCCCGACATGGTGCGTGTCTGGCAGAGGGATCGGTGTGCCGAATGTCGGAGGGGTCGCCATCTGCTGTCGCAGCGCGTCTATGGCCAGCGTTGTGTGATCGCCGTCAAACTCGATACTGCAGCGGCGCTCTACACCCTTGGGCGCATCTATAGGGCGCGGCTCAAGGCTGTCGTCCCAGAAGGTCAGGGTGAATGTCGCAGGTTCGGTGAGAGCAGATTGGATGTTGCTTTCGATCTGAGCGGCCGTTTGGCCTGCCTTGAAGCACCATTGGTTGAAGCTGGCGATGGCCGGCTGCGGATCGGCCATAGCCGTGCTTGCGGCAAGCAGGAAAAGCACTTCAGGACGCACCATGCGGATCTCCCTTGGCCCTTGGGACGACATCTGATGCGCACCCGGCTGGCACGCTAACCTGCCCGCTTGAAGACCAGCAGCGAACTGATGCTGCCGGTTGCGCTTGTACTTTTGGCCGAAACCGTCACCGCAACGCCGGACTTCTGCAGCACATCGACCTGTCGGCCACGGCTGTCGGTCATTTGCGCTCGACGAAACCCCTGCGCCAGAACGGTTTCCTGCGCGGTGCGCAGAAAGCCGTTCAAAGCCTTGACGCCGCCACTGCCGACTTTCACGTGACATTCCAACATACCACCCCCGTTGCGCAGGCTGACATGAACGTTGTTCTTGCGGCCCAGAAGCAGGTCGCGGCCAAAGGATTTTTCGAAACCCTTCCGCTTTTGCGTGAACCCCTTGCGGAGCAACGCGTCTGACGCCTGCCCTGTCTGCAGATAGCCAAGGCAGAACTGCGTGGCGTCCTGAACTCCAGAAGTCAGATTCGCCGCCAGAGCGCCGGTCGCCATCACGGTAAAGGCGACGGTCAGCAAGGTTCGGAGGGCGCGCATCCTCACCCCTTAACAGCCTTCACGATCTTTTGCGCGCCGTCCTTGAGGTCATCCGCCGCGATCACGTCCACGTCGGAATTGTTGATGATGTCCTTGCCTTCCTGCACCTTGGTGCCCTCAAGACGGACCACCAGCGGCACCTTGAGGCCCACCTCTTTGACCGCAGCAACCACACCTTCGGCGATAACGTCGCAGCGCATGATGCCGCCAAAGATGTTGACAAGGATGCCTTTGACGTTGGGATCAGAGGTGATGATCTTGAAGGCTTCGGTCACCTTCTCCTTGGTCGCACCGCCGCCCACATCCAGGAAGTTGGCAGGTTCGGCGCCGTAAAGTTTGATGATGTCCATTGTGGCCATCGCGAGGCCCGCGCCGTTGACCATGCAGCCGATTTCGCCGTCCAGAGCGATATAGTTCAGGTCGTATTTGGACGCCTCCAGTTCCTTGGAATCCTCTTCGGTGGTATCGCGCAATTCTGCGATATCGGCGTGGCGGTAGACCGCATTGCCATCAAAGCTAATCTTGGCGTCGAGCACCTTGAGGTCGCCGCTGTCGGTGACAATCAGCGGATTGATTTCGAGCATCTCCATGTCTTTTTCGACGAAGGCTTTGTAAAGCGTGCCCATTAGCGCCACGCACTGCTTGACCGCCTTGCCCTGCAGCCCCAGCGAAAAGGCGATGCGGCGGCCATGGAATGGTTGGTAGCCGGTGGCGGGGTCGACGGCGAAGTTCAGGATCTTTTCGGGCGTCTTGGCCGCGACCTCTTCGATGTCCATGCCGCCCTCGGTCGAGCAGACAAAGCCCACGCGCGAGGTCTGGCGGTCGACCAGCAGGGCGAGGTACATTTCCGTTTCGATGCCCGAACCGTCTTCGATGTAGATGCGGTTGACCTGCTTGCCCACGGGCCCGGTCTGGTGGGTGACCAACGTGCGGCCCAGCATGCGCTTGGCCTCTGTTGCTGCTTCCTCGACCGATTTGGCAAGGCGCACGCCGCCTGCGTCACCGGCGTCTGCTTCTTTAAACTTGCCCTTGCCGCGACCGCCTGCGTGGATCTGCGCCTTGACGACCCAGAGAGGCCCGTCCATTTCGCCCGCCGCGGATTTGGCATCTTCGGCCTTGAGCACGACACGTCCGTCAGAGACAGGCGCCCCGAAGCTGCGCAAAAGGGCTTTGGCCTGGTATTCGTGAATGTTCATGACAGTTCGGTCCCGCTGTTGTTGGCGACGCCCGCAAGGTAGGGAGCGGGTGAGTCTTTGCTTACCTGCGACACTTTCGCACAATCGGATTCATTTCCAGCGGAAAGCGACATTTGTGATCACACGCGAAAAAGCTGTGATCACAAAAATTAGCTGTTGTGGGATTTGAGCGGGTTTGCCGGGGAGATTGCAGTGGGCGTGTGCGTTTTCTTGATTTGATTTGCCTTGGGTACGTCAGTTTGCAGGCTGCGGCAGAGTGCCGTCGTTGCGCTGTAGCAGCGCTACGGGTGCAAGCGCTGTGCGGAATTCCAATCTAACAAAATCTTGCTCCCAGATTTTTCTGGATGCCGGATTTGTGGAGGAAGCGATGCTTTGTCATTTAGCATCACATGAAAGTTCGTCTGGTTGTGATCCAAAGCCCGGCCCCGCCCGTACTAGGCTTACTTAAACAAGGGAGAACTAAAACATGAAGATCTTAGTAGCATCGACCGTGGCTTCGCTGGCTTTGGCAACATCGGCTTTTGCAGAGGGTCATTCGGCGGCGAATAATGGCCAAGGCGGAGGCAAAGGCAGAGATATGGCAACTGACGTTTCAAATGGCGGCGGTGCCGACAGAGGCGATGCATCGGTTGCTGCCGGCTTGAAGGGTGGCTGGGGCGGCAATGCAGGCGCGACAGGCGGGCAGGTTTCGTCCGGTCCTGCGGCTGCTCCGAAAGAGTAGAAATTCAATCCCAGGCATCCGGTGAGTTCCTCTGACTTTCCAGAGGGGAAATCCAGCTTGATTGATGACCAGCAAGGCCCGCTTTAGGCGGGCCTTTCTTTGATGGTTGCGCGACAATTGATTGTCAGTTCGGCCGATGCCGATCAAATATTCCGACGGATTAGGGGCAGGGTTTGGCGCGGGCTCAAGAATTACGGGTGACCTGGCGCCTCAGGTCGGCATCAGGGCCCAGTAATCCAGATCCAGCAGCACCTCGGGCAGGTATTTGCCGTCTTCGCCGCGCAAGGCGAAGGGCGCTCCGCCCTTGGTTGCGACCAGCCGCAGCCGGATGGCGCCCACGCCGGGAGCGTCCGTTTCGGCCTTGTCCAGCACTTCCGACCAAGCGCGGACCGTGTCGCCCGCAAGGCAGGGGTTGGCATGGGCCCCGCCGTTCAGGCCCACCACCATCTGCGCATTGGCCAGCCCGTTGAACGACAGCGCGCGCGCCATGGAGATCACGTGGCCGCCGTAGATCAGGCGCGACCCGTCGGGGCGGGCGGAGGTGTCGAAATGCACCTTGGCCGTGTTCTGCCACAGGCGGGTGGCCATCATGTGTTCGGCTTCTTCGATGGTCACGCCGTCCACGTGGTCGATCTGTTCGCCGATATCGTAGTCGGCCCAGCGGTGGGGCTCTCCGGCGAGGGCGAAATCGTAGTTTGTGAAATCGAGACCCTTGGGGATGCTGAGTTGGGTCGCATCGACGGCCTTGGGCAGGTCCGGGACAACGGTTTCCGGGGCCGGGGCGTCGAGGTTGTTTTTGCGCACCATGACCCAGCGGACGTATTCCATGACCGTCTCGTCGTGCTGATTGAGGCCGGTTGTGCGGACCCAGACAACGCCAGTCTTGCCGTTGGAGTTCTGCTTGAGGCCGATGACCTTGGACTGGCTGCGCAGGGTGTCGCCAGGCCAGACCGGGGTGATCCAGCGGCCCTGGGCATAGCCGAGATTTGCCACCGCGTTCAGCGACACATCCGGCACGGTTTTGCCAAAGATCACGTGGAAGGCGATCATGTCATCGAGCGGGCTGAAGGGCAGGCCGCAGGTTTGCGCGAACTGATCCGAAGAATAGAGCGCGTGGCGCGCAGGATAGAGCATGTGATAGAGGGCGCGTTCGCCCATCTTCACGGTACGCGGAACGGCGTGATGGATCACCTCGCCCAGCGTGTAGTCCTCAAAGAAGCGGCCGGGATTTGTTTTTGCCATCAGTGTGCGCTCAGCTTTGTGTCGGGGGTGTAGGTGCCTTCGACGTCCTTCACCACGGATTGCCCACAGCGCATGACGCCTGCCTTGTGATCCCAGGTCTGCGTCGGAGAGCCGTAGAGCGCCCAGCCCTTGTTCAGGGCCTCGGTGACTTTGTGGCAAAAGGCAGATGTGTCCTCTTCTGAGAGGAAGCGGTAGAGTTTCATTATGGTATCCTCAGGAGGGGAAGGGCGACACACCCAGCCAAAGGTGGATCAGCGCAACGACCACGAAAAGCACCACGGTGATCACAAAAAGGCGTATCTTCTTGGCCCGACCGGCGGTCGCAGGGGGTGTCCAGTCAGGCTGGGCCTTGTTGATCACGATCACGCTGGCGACCGCCCAGGCCAGCAGCCCGCCAAAGAGAAGGATCGACGCCAGATCGCCGTTCACCAGCAGATGCGCGATGGCCCAGGTTTTGAAGGCGGTCAGCTGGGGGTGGCGGATCTTGTTAGCGGGCCAAACCTTGTCGGCCGAGCCTGCGGAAGATCCAAACGTCCAGAAAGCAAAGACCATCAGCGCATTGTTGATGTGGACCATGAAGGCGGGCGGAGACCAGACGTGGATGAAACCGGTACCGCGGTACCCGAGCACCATCAGAATGATGGCCGCCACCAACAGGACGGTTACAAGCCCCTTGCCGGCCTCACCCATGCGGGCGCGTTGTTCGGGCATCGCCCGTTTGAAGAAATGGGCACCTGCCCAGAGGATCAGGCCAAGGATTATCAGGAACATGGGGCTACTCCGATGCCAAGCGTTCTATTGCTTCCAGCTTTGCCAGAGTTTCATGGGCCGTGGCAACATGCAGGTTCTCGACGATCTTGCCGTCGACCACGGCCACGCCTTGGCCTGCGGCCTTGGCGGCCTCGAAAGCGTCGATCTGGCGGCGGGCGAGGTCGGCTTCGTCCTGGGACGGCGAGAATGCGGCATTTGCGATGTCCAATTGGGCCGGGTGGATCAGGGTTTTTCCATCAAACCCCATGTCACGGCCTTGGGTGCATTCGGTTTGCAGGCCTGTTTCATCCTTGAAGGCGTTATAGACACCATCGACGATGGCCACCCCATATGCCTTGGCGGCCAACAGGCAGAGGCCAAGCGCGGTCATCATTGGCAGGCGGTCGGGGCGAAAGCGCGTTGAGAGGTCCTTGGCCAGATCATTGGTGCCCATGACCATCGCCTGAAGGCTGGCATGTGCGGCGATGGCGGGCGCGTTGATCATGCCTGACGGGGTTTCCATCATGGCCCAAAGAGGTATGTCGCCGACGATATCGGCCAGCGCCTGAAGGTCGGCAGGGCTGTTCACCTTGGGCAGCAGAATGGCGTCGGGTCGCATGTCGGCGGCGGCGCGGGCATCATCGGCCCCCCATTCTGTGTCAAGGCCGTTAATGCGGATCACTTTCATACGCGCGCCATAGCCCCCCTGCGTCAGGGCAGCGGAAAGGGTGTCGCGGGCAGTGCGTTTTTCATCGGGGCTGACCGCGTCTTCGAGATCAAAGATGATCGCGTCGCACGGCAGGCTGCGCGCCTTGTCGAGCGCGCGGTCCTTGGAGCCGGGGATGTAGAGCACAGAGCGCAGGGGGCGGGTGAGTTTGGCCATGATCGTCCTTTCGGGCGCGAAAGATTGTTGCGCGTCAGACCTGCATTTTTGCCAGAAAACTTCAAGCGCAATCGTGCCGCAGCGCAGCAAAAATCAACGCCGCCAGGTCGCGTACGCAGCGTTAACCAATATTTCAGGGCTGATGCGTCATCTTCACGTCGTCGCATTTTACCGGGAGGGCCGTTTCGGCAGGGCCGCTGAGACCTAACGGTGCGTGGAATGGCAGACGTTTTGGGAACCGGGCCGCCCGGTCGTCACCGCAACAGCGGTTGGCCAGATGATCGCGGGCGCAGCCTTTTGGAGACAAAGGCAGATCGACATGAACCGTACCGTCAAGATTTTTCACCTTGCAGCACTAACCACTGCTGCAGCCCTCTACCTGTTTGCCGTCACGGATGTGGCAGCGGAAGGCGCGCGCAATTGCGCCCCGCGCGAGGCCGTCGTGACCCGACTGGCCGAAGGATACGGCGAGACGCGCCAGTCCATTGGGCTGGGTTCGAACAATGCGGTGATAGAGGTTTTCGCCTCTGACGAGACCGGCAGCTGGTCAATCACCGTCACGCAGCCCAATGGGGTGACCTGTCTTGTTGCCTCGGGGCAGGGGTATGAGCAATTGGCCGAGGCGCTGCCGCCCCAGGGCGATGACGCCTGAACAGACAAATGTTTCGAGCCGGAAAGGGCGTGCCTTTGGGCGCGCTCTTTTTGCATTTATACGATGGCGTTGGGTCGACGTGTGCACACCAGCGCGAGTGGGATCGTGGAATTTGAATGCTGGGTTTGAGTTTAAATGGAAAGATGAAGTCTGGCGCGTGTTTTCAAGGGCGGGCCAGGGAAGGGCGACAGGGTGGGGAAAGCTTTATGTCAGCCCGTCCCAGATCAGCTTTCCACCCGTAATCAGCAACAGAATATAAGTGATTGCAAAGAACAGGCGCTCGGGCACGATCTGGTGGGCGCGCACGCCAAGCCATGTGCCGATGAGCGCGAAGGGCGCGAGGACGAGGTTGGCCATGAATGTCTGGGCGGTGAACATGCCAAGGTAGGCGTAGGGGACAAATTTCACGATGTTGAGCACCCAGAAGAGCAGGACGGTGCTGGCTTGATATTGCGTTTTGGTCAGCCCCCGCGTGAGCAGGAACATCGCCACCGGTGGTCCGCCCGCGTGGCTCACAAAGGTCGTAAAGCCGCCAACCGTACCAAAGACGACACCCGCCCAATCTGGCAGCCGCTGTTGTGCGATCCTGATCCAACCGCGCGCAAGGGACACCTGCCACAGAACAAATCCCACAGAGACACCGCCGATCAGCAGGCGGATGAGGTCGGCAGATGCCACGCTGTAGAGCGCGGCCCCGACCGCGATGCCGGGCAGGCCGCCATAGATCAGAAGTCTGACGTCCCGACCGCTCCATTTACGCCAGTAAGGTTTGAGCGAGGCCACGTCGATCAGCATCAGAAGCGGCAGCATGATCCCCAGTGCCAGACCGGGATCCACCACTAGTGCCAGCGCAGTCGCAGAGGCGAAAGCGGCCCCTGATCCGAACCCCGCTTTCGACACCCCGGCGAAGATGACAGCCGGTATTGCAACGGCATAAAAAACAGGGTCCCAGGCGAGGTACGTCATAGATTAACTGCGGTGCTCCTTTTTCCGATTTTCGCGGAACCAGGAGCACCGCCCAGAGTTGGTATCACGTCAAGATGATAAACAACCCTAGAGGAGAAAGTTAAAATGAAACGCTTCCTAAGTACAACCGCTGTCGTGCTGGCCATGTCTGGTGCAGCTTACGCCGAAATGGACAACAAGGGCTTTGGCGACATCAAAGTTGAACAGTCCGACTTTTTTGCATCCGATCTGATCGGCATGCGGATCTATAACTCCGAAACCGAGTTCGACGCGGACGCCCGTGTTGCGGATGGTGCCGAGCAGGAGTGGGACGATATTGGTGAGATCAACGATATCATTCTGAGCCAGAACGGCGACGTACGCGCCGTTATCTTGGGCGTTGGTGGCTTTCTGGGCATGGGCGAGCGTGACGTGAGCGTGTCCATGGACAGCATCAAGGTACTGCGTGAAGAAGGCGACAGCGACGATCGCTTCCTGGTGGTGAACACCTCCAAGGAGATGCTTGAGAAAGCACCAGCTTTTGAGCGCGACATGAGCGAAGAGGTGAACGCCGAATTGCAGGAAGCCGAAGCCGAGACCGAGCAGATGGCCGAAAATGCCGAGACGGCAACTGAAGAGCGCATGCCGCTGACACGACCCGCCGTTGAGCGTGAGGGCTATCAGGAAGCCGAAATGGAAGCCGTGCAGGCGATGACGGCGGATGATCTGACCGGCTCGTATGTTTATGGCGCCAACGATGAGACCGTCGGCGAAGTCGACAGCCTGATCATGGGCGAAAACGGCCAGGTCAGCGAAGTGGTGATCAATGTCGGTGGTTTCCTGGGGCTCGGCGAAAAGCCAGTGGCCGTTACCTTTGAAGAGCTGCAGATCCTCAAGAACGTCGAAGGCGATGATTTCCGCATCTACATCGACAGCACAGAAGAAAAGCTTGAGCAGCTGCCCGAGCACAACGGTTAAGCCAGCGACGGCATGACCCCGAGAAAGCCGCCCGGTCACCGGGCGGCTTTTTTGATGCGCGTGGCCGCATAGGTTCAGGCCAACTGCGGGTCTTGACCGGACACAACTTGCGGGCACCTACGCATTTCGCTATGCCGCCTGCAACGCAACCCATGTCGGAGATATCACCATGGCCAGACCCAAAATCGCACTTATCGGCGCTGGGCAAATCGGCGGGACGCTCGCACATCTTGCAGCTTTGAAGGAACTGGGCGACGTCGTCCTGTTCGACATTGCTGAGGGCATTCCGGAAGGCAAAGCACTGGACATCGCAGAATCGGGCCCGTCGGCCAAATTCGACGCGGCCATGTCCGGCACCCAGGATTATGCTGATATTGCAGGGGCTGACGTCTGCATCGTGACCGCAGGTGTGGCCCGCAAGCCCGGCATGTCGCGCGATGATCTGCTGGGCATCAACCTGAAGGTCATGAAATCAGTGGGCGAGGGCATCGCCCAGCACGCGCCGGATGCCTTCGTGATCTGCATCACCAACCCGCTGGACGCGATGGTCTGGGCCTTGCGCGAATTTTCGGGCCTGCCGCATGAGAAAGTCTGCGGCATGGCGGGTGTGCTGGACAGCGCGCGCTTCCGCCACTTCCTGGCCTCTGAATTTGACGTCTCGATGAAAGATGTCACAGCATTTGTTCTGGGCGGGCATGGCGATACGATGGTGCCACTTGTGCGCTATTCCACTGTGGCAGGTATCCCGCTGCCGGATCTGGTCAAGATGGGCTGGACCACGCAGGAAAAGCTGGACGCGATTGTGCAGCGCACCCGCGATGGCGGGGCCGAAATCGTGGGCCTGCTCAAGACAGGCTCTGCGTTTTATGCACCGGCGACCTCTGCGATTGAGATGGCTGAAAGCTATCTCAAGGATCAAAAGCGTGTCCTGCCCTGCGCAGCTTACGTCGATGGGGCCTATGGTCTTGATGGGTTTTACGTCGGTGTGCCCACAGTAATCGGGGCAGGCGGCGTTGAGCGCGTTGTCGAGATTTCGATGAACAAGGATGAACAGTCGATGTTCGACAGTTCGGTCGAGGCGGTCAAAGGGCTGGTACAGGCCTGCAAGGGCATTGACGATTCGCTGAAGTAACGCCGCATTCTTCCGGGAAGTGAAAACGCGCCTTAGGGCGCGTTTTTTTGTGTCTATGCCTCCGGTGGTGCGGCGCTGGCGGCGTTGTTATCGGATAACAAGGGTCTGATATTGCCATAGTCGACCCTGATGGGTCACACTGAAAGGGCAGACGGCAGACCGGTCGTGACCTATCAGAAATCGGTTGCCGCGCTGGGCTGTGCCGCCCTTTGCGCTTTTGGCGTGTGATTGGTGGTGTAGCGAGGGGCAGAGACTTTTTGATTATGAGGAGTCCTTCAATGCCGAAATACAAAACATTTCTGAACCGCGCCGGCACGTTTTTGCTTGTACTGTCTTTGATGGCACCGCCCGTCGGGGCGGCTGGCCTCATGGGCGCGCGGGTTGCCATGCCAACCCTGTCGGTGGGTGAGATCATCAAGTCCGCGACACCGGATGTGGTGCCTGTCGACCATCGGCTGAACGGATACGCACCGGGGTATTATTACCCCCGTCCAGTGCGGCCGCGCCATTATCCGCGTGGCTATCCGTACCGAGGGCCTGTGCGGTCTGAAGGCGTGCGTCCGCGACACGGTCCGCGCCATTATCACCCGCGCAGATATCGGCGCCATAGTGACGATTGGGTGATCCCGCTGATCGTACTTGGGCTTGGATCGGCGTTGCTGAACCAACCTCGCCAACACGCGCCGGTCCAGCGGGCCTATGGCGGTTGGCGGCACATCCCTGCGGCCAATTTGCGGGCGCATGATGCCTGGTGCGATCAGAAATATCGCAGCTACAGCAGGTCAACCAAGACGTTCCAGCCCTATTCGGGTGGTCGCAGGTACTGCAATTCGCCCTTCGATCTGCTTTGAGGGCGCGGCGCGCGGTGGTGCGCGCATTTGAGGATGGACAGAAAGTGTAATGCACCCGCCTGGTGGCCGCGCTAGGGTGCAGCTATGCGCGCCTTTGGATTTTTCGCCGGGCTGTTGACCCCTTTGCTATCTGGCCCGGTTTCTGCCTGTGGGCTGGCGTTGGTGCTGGCGGTGGATGTATCTGGTTCTGTCGACACGCGGGAATACCGGATCCAGATGGACGGCCTTGCCGCCGCGCTGCGGGATGGGGTGGTTGCCGATGCGCTCGTCAGCCAGCAGGCGCAGGTCACGTTGATCCAGTGGACCGGGTCGTCGCGCCAACGTCAGACGATCCCCTGGCGGGCAATGACGTCATTGGCGGATGTGCTGAACATGGCCGATGAGATTGAGAACGATCTGCGCCGCTGGCGCAATTTCTCGACCGCTATCGGAGAGGCGGTGGCGCTGTCTATTGATGTTTTTGATGCTGTGCCTTCGTGTGCGCGCCGGGTGATCGATGTATCAGGTGATGGCGTGTCCAACGAAGGGGATCCGCCTGTATCCATGCGCCCGGCACTGGCGGAAAAACAGGTCGTCGTCAATGCGTTGGCAATTGAAACAGACAGCACTGACCTTACGGCCTACTTTTTCGAGAACCTGATTTTCGGAGAGGGCGCTTTTGTGATCACCGCGAATGGATTCGAGGATTATCCCGCGCAAATCAGGCGAAAATTGCAGCGCGAGACAACAAAACAGCTGAGTATGCTGGGCACGGAATGAGGCAGACGTGATCACAGTTTTCAAAAGTGTGATCACATTTGCGAACCGGGGGGATTTTCGCTGAAGATTCAGCGGCGATGTGCCAACAAACCGCAGGGATTCCCGGTTTGGCGACGTGACACTCCGGCAAAAAGCGCTATCAATGGTCCAAGCACTTAAGAAGGGACCTAACATGGCTGACGTGAACCGGGGCAATCGCCCGTTGTCACCCCATCTGTCGATCTACCGCCCGCAGTTGACCTCTATGACCTCGATTCTGACGCGGATCACAGGCAACGCGATGTTGATCGCGGCCTTGCTGATCGTGTGGTGGTTTCTGGCTGCTGCGACCTCGCAGGCATATTTCGATACGGTAAACGGGTTTGTGACCAGCTGGTTCGGTGATCTGATCCTGTTCTTCAGCGTGCTGGGCCTGTGGTATCACACGCTGGCCGGTGTCCGGCACCTGATCTGGGACAATGGGTATGCGCTGGACATTCCCACAGCCGAAAAGCTGGGCTGGGCCTGTATCGGCGGCGCGGTTGTCCTGACCATCCTCACCGTTTTGATCGTATAAGGAGGCACGATATGGCATTTCTGACAGACCGTAAGCGTGCGATGGGCCTGGGTTCGGCCAAGACCGGGACCGCCCATTTTTGGGCCATGAAGGTAAGTTCAGTCGCGCTGCTGATCCTGATCCCGCTGTTCGTCTTTACCTTCGGGGCCGCGCTGGGCGGTACCTACGAAGACATTCTTGCCTACTACAGCCGGCCCTTCCCCGCGATCATCGCGGCGCTGACGCTGGCAGTGGGGTTCAAGCACTTCAATGACGGGGTGCAGGTATTAATCGAGGACTATGTGCATGGAATCGCGCAAAAGATCACGATCATCCTGATGACCTGCCTCAGCTATGGTGCGGCGGCGGTGGGCATCTTTGCCATCGCCAAGCTTGCATTTTGACCAATATTCGCCTGAACGGGAGGCCACAACATGGCTGCATATGATTATGAAACCCACGAATACGACGTCGTGGTTGTCGGCGCAGGCGGTGCCGGATTGCGCGCCACGCTGGGGATGGCAGAGCAGGGGCTGCGTACGGCCTGTATTTCCAAAGTGTTCCCGACGCGGTCGCACACAGTGGCTGCACAGGGCGGGATCGCCGCGAGCTTGAGCAACATGGGCCCCGACAACTGGCAGTGGCACATGTATGACACGGTCAAGGGGTCGGATTGGCTGGGCGACACGGATGCCATGGAATACCTCGCACGTGAAGCGCCCAAGGCGGTCTACGAGCTTGAACATTATGGCGTGCCGTTTTCGCGCACCGAAGAGGGTAAGATTTACCAGCGACCCTTTGGGGGCCACACGACCGAGTTCGGTGAAGGCCCGCCCGTGCAGCGCACCTGTGCGGCCGCGGACCGGACAGGGCATGCCATTTTGCACACGCTTTATGGGCAATCGCTGAAGCAAAACGCGGAGTTCTTTATCGAGTATTTCGCGATCGACCTGATCATGTCCGAAGATGGCGAATGTCAGGGCGTGCTGTGCTGGAAGCTGGATGACGGCACCATGCATCTTTTCGCCGCCAAGATGACCGTTCTGGCCACAGGCGGATATGGCCGGGCCTATTTCACCGCGACATCGGCCCATACCTGCACAGGCGACGGCGGCGGCATGACCGCGCGCGCCGGTTTGCCGCTGCAGGACATGGAGTTTGTGCAGTTCCACCCGACCGGCATTTACGGCGCGGGCTGTCTGATCACGGAAGGCGCGCGCGGTGAGGGCGGTTACCTGACCAATTCCGAAGGCGAGCGGTTCATGGAGCGGTATGCGCCGACCTACAAGGATCTGGCCAGCCGCGATGTGGTCAGCCGATGCATGACAATGGAGATTCGCGAAGGCCGCGGTGTGGGGGATGAAAAGGATCACATCCATCTCAATCTCAACCACCTGCCGCCTGAAACGCTGGATCTGCGCCTGCCGGGGATTACGGAAAGCGCGCGCATCTTTGCGGGTGTGGATCTGACGAAAGAGCCGATCCCGGTTTCACCCACTGTGCATTACAACATGGGCGGCATACCGACCAATTACTGGGGCGAGGTGCTGGCCCCAACCAAGGATAATCCTGACAACATCAGCCCCGGTCTGATGGCCGTGGGCGAGGCGGGATGTGCATCGGTGCATGGCGCCAACCGACTGGGATCCAATTCGCTGATTGACCTTGTGGTCTTTGGCCGCGCGGCGGCGATCCGGGCCAAGGATGTAGTCGACCCTGAAAGTGCTGTGCCGACGCCGAGCAAACGGTCGGTCGAGGCCGCGTTCAGCCGGTTTGACGGCTTGCGCTATGCCAAGGGTCATGTGCCCACCGCCGATCTGCGGCTTGAGATGCAAAAGACGATGCAGGCCGATGCTGCCGTTTTCCGCACTGAAAAGACGCTGGCCGAGGGCGAGGAAAAGATGAAGGACGTCGCCGGCAAGCTGGAGGACCTGCATGTCACCGACAAGAGCCTTGTATGGAATTCTGACCTGATGGAGACGCTTGAGCTGACCAACCTGATGCCCAATGCTGTGGCCACCATCACGGCCGCAGCGGCGCGCAAGGAAAGCCGGGGCGCGCATGCGCACGAGGATTATCCAGATCGCGACGATGAGAACTGGCGCAAACACAGCCTTGTCTGGTTCAAGGGCAACGAGGCGTCGCTGGGCTATCGCGGCGTTCATCTGAACCCGCTGACCAGCCACAATGACGGCGGTATCGACCTCAAAAAGATCGCCCCGAAGGCGCGGGTTTATTGATGCGGTTTCTGGCGCTTGTCCTTTGTGGCCTGTTCCTGGTCGCCTGTACCGAAGTGGAGCAGGCGGTTGACCAGACTGCGCGCAAAGGCGCCAAGGGTGTGGTGACCGAGGTGCTGGCCACGCGGTTTCCGCAGGTGCCCAAAGAGCTGATCACGCCCTTTACCGATTGCATCATCGATAACTCCACCGCTGACGAAGTGCAGGAATACGTCAAGGCCGCCGTGCGCGGTGTTGACGATGGGACAGTGGCGGCGGTGCGCTCTGCGTTGTCGCGTCCTGAAACGGTCTCTTGCGTTGGTGGGACGGTGCAGGTGGTGCTCTGATCATGAACGCGCAATCGCCTCATAGCCCGGTCATGTCCGACCCAAGCGTTGATGCGCTGCGTGCTGCGTTTCGGACGGCAGACAAGCCGACGCGGCGCAAGCTGGTGCCGTTGCTGCCACCCGCTGAAATCGCTTTTGCCGGGGTGCGGATGTTTGTCGATCCGCGGGATAATTATACCGAACGGCGCATTTGGCTGGACGGTCAACCGCCCGAGATGGACAGCCTGATGGCGCTGGTGGAACGGATTGAGGGCCGCCGCGCGCTGGTTCTTGATGTGGGGGCCAATTGTGGTGCCTTCACCGTGCCGCTTGCGCTGGCCGCTGGCGACGGCAGTCGCGTCATTGCGTTCGAGCCGAACCCGGTGATGATCGGACGCCTTGGCCATAACGTGGCGCTGAATGGTTTGGGCGATGTGGTGCGGATCGAAGGCTGTGCGCTGGGACAGGCCGCTTGTGAGGCGATGCTGAATTTCAAACGGGGCAACTATGGTCAGGCGTCGCTGATGCCGATCCGACCCCGGCAGCGCACGGGGGGCACACTGGTGCCGGTGCGCGTGATCACCGACTTTGTGCAAGATGCCGACACCTATGAGATTTGCGTGCTGAAGATCGACGTTGAAGGCGCGGAAGAACTGGCGCTGTCTCCGATGGTGCAGGGCGGCGGCTGGCTGCCGGATGTCATCCTGATGGAGACACGTCACGCTGCCGACTGGAACAGAGATCTGATCGGAGAGATCACCGCGCTTGGATTTGAGACCGCTTTTGAAGCGGACGGAAACACGCTTTTTGCCCGTCAGGGCCGCAGATGAGACGAGGACAGACCGCATGGTACAACTGACGCTCCCCAAGAATTCCCGGATCACCACGGGCAAGACATGGCCCAAGCCGGAAGGCGCCAGCGATATCAAGGAGTTCCAGATCTATCGCTGGAGCCCGGATGACGGCAAAAACCCCAGCCTGGATACCTATTTCGTCGATATGGAATCCTGCGGCCCGATGATTCTGGACGCGCTGATCAAGATCAAGAACGAGATCGATCCGACGCTGACCTTCCGGCGCTCGTGCCGCGAAGGGATTTGCGGATCCTGTGCCATGAACATTGATGGCATCAACACGCTGGCCTGCACGTACGGTGTGGACGAAGTCAAGGGCGTGGTGAAAATCTATCCGCTGCCGCATATGCCGGTGGTCAAGGATCTGATCCCTGATCTGACGCATTTCTATGCCCAGCATGCGTCGATCCAGCCGTGGCTGGAAACCGAGACACCTGCACCCAAGAAAGAATGGAAGCAATCGGTAGAGGATCGCGAAAAACTTGATGGGCTGTATGAGTGCATCATGTGCGCCTGCTGTTCGACCTCGTGCCCATCCTACTGGTGGAACGGAGACAGGTACCTGGGCCCGGCAGCATTGCTGCATGCCTATCGCTGGATCATCGATTCACGCGATGAGGCAACAGGCGAGCGATTGGATGAACTGGAAGACCCCTTCAAACTGTATCGCTGCCACACGATCATGAACTGCGCCAAGACCTGCCCCAAGGGTCTGAACCCGGCCGCGGCGATTGCCAAGATCAAGAAACTGATGGTCGAACGTACTGTCTGACGGATCCGACGCGGTGCTTTACCTGTTGATCGCGCTGGTCGTGTTTGGCGCCGTGTTGGTGTGGAACAGGCGGCATGGCATGACCCGCAACTGCCGCTGGCGCGAGGATCGCGCCGGGTCGAAAGGTGCGCTGATCAAGTACAACTGCGTGACCTGCGGGGCAGAGGCCTTTCGCAGCACTGGCAAACCGGACACGTGTCTGTCACGATTGAACAAACCCGGACTTTGACCCACAGGAGTGCTGCCATGAGCGAGGATGAACCGCAGGCCCGTCTTGATTTCAAATCACCCGAAGAATTCAGGTTGACCTGCCACCAGCTGGCCATGCGCCTGCATTATCTGAACCGCGTAGCGATGGGGGAATGTGGCTTTACCTGGCAGGTTGCCGAGACGCTGGAAAGGTTGGGCGCGACCTTCGAAGAGCAGCGTGACGACCCGACGGTGCAGGCGCTTTACGGCGATGGCTACACCCCAGGGAAGCTGGGCCGCGAGGAGCTTGCGGCAGGGCTGCACGCGCTGATGTATCCGGACAAGGATGACACGTGATCCAGTTTCTCTGCCCGCCCGAGCTTGAAGGGCGCATTCCAGAGCCCGCCCCGGCGGCGCGCTTTCTTCCGGAATGGTTTCGAGATCTCGACCGCGAAATGGGCATCCCCGATGCCCATGGCCTGCCCGGGCTGACGGTGCGCGCCTGCCTGCCAGTGGCGGACGCGATGGCACAGGGCTGGATCATCCCCACGCCGGTGGATATCTGGACGACGACCGACAAGGACACGGGCGAGATACGCTTTCACTGGCCGCCCGACGCACCGCTGCGGCCCATTGAGATGCATCATCCCGACCAGATCGGCGCGCGCCATCCGCCGTTCGAGGGGCGTATTCCACTGAAGTTCATGAACCCCTGGCGGGTCGCACTGCCCGTGGGCTGGTCGGCGAGCTTTGTGCACCCGGTCAACCATTTCGAACTGCCCTTCAGTGCCTTCAATGGCACTGTGGATTGCGATGCGCTGGATGTGCCGGTGAATGTACCTTTCCTGTGGACCAGCACGCGCCCGGCGCTGCGCCTCCCGGCGGGGACCCCGATGATCCAGATCATCCCTTTCGAGCGCGCGTCGCAGATCCGCAGGTTCGAAGTGCGCGCAGAAAGCCCCGCAGAAGTTGATGCGCGCGTCGCGGCGCACGGTCGAAAGCATGGCGAGGAATCTGTCTATGCTCGCCAATGGCGGCGGCGCCATGAACGGACGGATGGAAGCTAACGGCGCGTTCTGCTCGACATGTTGACTAAGCAGGGCGTAGATTTGCAGGAAATGGGGACACGCGCATGGATACCGGAAACGACAAGGCAGATGTGATCATCGTAGGCGCGGGGCTGGCCGGGATGGTAGCCGCGCATGAGGCGATCTTGCGGGGGCGTCGCGTGCTGATGCTGGATCAGGAAGGGCAGCAGTCACTGGGCGGGCAGGCGTTCTGGTCGCTGGGCGGGCTCTTCATGGTGAACACGCCCGAGCAGCGTCGGATGGGGATCACGGATTCCGCTGAGCTTGCGATGAACGACTGGCTGGGCTCGGCCCAGTTTGATCGCGCGGAAGATGCAAACCCGCGTGCCTATGCCGAGAAATTCGTCGAGTGGTCTGCTGGCGGCATGCGCAGTTGGCTGCACGATATCGGGATGCGCTGGTTTCCTGTGGTGGGCTGGGCCGAACGGGGCGGCGCGAGTGGTTCAGGGCACGGCAATTCAGTCCCCCGGTTTCACATCACCTGGGGCACCGGCACCGGTGTGGTCAAACCCTTCGTCAAGCTTATGACGCAGTACGCAGCGGCGGGGCAGCTGAGGCTTGCATTTCGCCACCGGGTGACGGAGCTGATCACCCAAGACGGGCGCGTCACAGGCGTGCGCGGGGATGTTCTGGAAGACACCAGCGCGCTGCGGGGGCAAAGCACGTCACGGGCAGTCAAGGGCGACTTCGAATACAGTGCTGAGGCGGTGGTGCTGACCACGGGGGGCATTGGTGGCAACCATGACCTGGTGCGCAAACACTGGCCAGAGGATCGTCTTGGGGTCGCGCCAGACAAGATGGTGGCTGGGGTGCCGGATTATGTGGATGGCAAGATGCACGCTATTGCCGCCGCCGCAGGGGCCGGGCTGATCAACGAAGACCGGATGTGGCACTATTGCGAGGGGGTTGAAAACTGGAACCCGATCTGGCCCAATCACGGCATTCGCATTCTGCCCGGACCGTCGTCGATGTGGTTTGATGCCAAGGGCGACCGGATGGAGGCCCCCTGTTTGCCGGGCTTTGATACGCTGGCCACACTCAAGCGTATCCTGCAGGCCGGACAGCATTCGTGGTTCATTCTGACGCAAAAGATCATTGAAAAGGAATTTGCCCTGTCGGGATCAGAGCAGAACCCGGACCTGACCGACGGGGGGTGGCGCGATGTCCTGCAGGCGCGTTTGGGCAAGGGCGCGACCCCGGCGGTTGAAGCATTCAAGCGCGAGGGGGCTGATTTCGTGGTTGCCCGGGATTTTGACTCGCTTGTTGAGGGCATGAACAAGATCACACCGGATGCGCCGCTATCTGCCGATCACCTGCGCGCGCAGATCAGGGCACGCGATATGCAACTGACCAATCCGTTTTCCAAGGACGCGCAGGTGACGGCGATCCGGGGTGCGCGGGCCTACCGGGGGGATCGGTTGATCCGAACAGCAAAGCCGCATGCGATCCTCAACAAGATGAACGGGCCATTGATAGCTGTGCGGCTCAATATCCTGACGCGCAAGTCACTGGGCGGGGTGCACACCGACATTCAGGGCAGGGTGCTGACCCCGGATGGTGGCGTTCTGGAGGGGCTATATGCAGCGGGCGAGGTCTGTGGCTTTGGCGGAGGCGGATATCACGGATACAACGCGCTGGAAGGCACCTTTCTGGGCGGTTGTATCTTTTCGGGGCGGATGGCAGGGCAGAACGCCTGAACCTGCTCGCGGGGTCTGTCGCGCTATCGATCCATTTCGCCGCCAGCGACGTTGGTCCGGTTCGGCGGGACTGTCCGGGCGGGCTGTGTCGGATCCTTTGACACCTTTATGACAATCAGAGGCGAGGTCGACACGATGCGAAGCTCGGCAAGGCGGGCTTGTTCGTCGTTGAGCTTCATCAGGAAGGCGGGCAGCACGCCGTAGGTCAGCGCCCTCTCGATCAGGGGGTGTTGCGGGTTGCGCACCAGCGCCATTGCCATCACGGCCAAAAGGCAAAGCGTGCCTGCGCGGATCACCTGCCTGAGCATTCTGTCGCTGTGACCTCTCTTTACACATCCGATTGCATGTACCACGCTTAACATAGTTTCAAAGCCGGAGAAGCCAATGACGCGAGACCCTTCTGATGCGCAGGCGCGCCGGGCGGTGCCGCCGGTGATCTGCTATCCTGTGGAAACCCTGCCGCAACCGGACATGGCGCTTTATACGGCCGCGCGCGCGGATTTGCGCAAGACGGGCGAAGTGCTGGTGCCCCCGCGCGAGGCCGCGACTTTCGAGGTTCCGGCTGGCCATTTCTTTCGGATTACATCCGTAGACGGGCCGCAGGTGGGGGATTTGAACCTGTGGAATAGGAACGATCTCAGCGAACGGTTCTATTCCGGCAAGACCCGGGCGCTGCATGGCACGCATATCACCACCGGAGAGCGGATGTGGTCGTCCTTTCCCACCTTGCGCGCCATGGCGACGCTGACCCATGACACCTTGGGCTGGTACGGGATCGATGAATTTGGCGGTTCCGTGCATGATGTGATCGGGACGCGTTGTGATCCCTACACGCATAACCTATTGAAAGGCGGGCAGTATCATCATTGCTGCCATTCCAATTTGTCCCGTGCTGTGGGCGACTACATGGAAATGCCCCCGCAAGACGCCGAGACGCACGTGCACGATGTGCTGAACGTCTTTATGTGCACCGGGTTCACGCGCGATACCGGCCAATACTTCATGAAAGCCAGCCCGGTGAGGCCCGGTGATTACCTTGAATTTTTCGCCGAGATTGATCTTTTGGGTGCGCTCAGCGCTTGTCCGGGTGGAGATTGCTCAGCAGAGCATTCGTCAGACAGCGCTGCGTGCTATCCGCTTTTGGTTGAGACGTTTGCCCCCGCTGACGGCGCGCTGGACGGCTGGGTGCCGCCCCCAGCTAACGGATACGACCGTAGCCACGGGGCGTGACAATCCCCGTGACCCTCCGGCTGTTGCCGCGCCCTCAAGGGCTGGCAAAGGCCGCTTCCAGCGCGATCTCCACCATATCGCCAAAGCTGCGTTCGCGATCCTCTGACGGGAGCGCCTCACCGGTTTGCAGATGGTCCGATACAGTGAGAACTGCCAGCGCGCGCCGGTTGTGCCGTGCCGCAAGAGTATACAGCTCAGCCGCTTCCATCTCGACGCCAAGAATGCCGTGACGGACCATTTGTTCGTCCAGATCGGGGCGTTCGGCATAAAACACATCTGACGAATAGATGCCGCCTACATGGGTGGTGCTGCCTTTGCCTTTTGCTGCTTTCACAGCCGCTTCAAGCAGGGCGTAATCGGCGCTGGGGGCGAAATTGAATTCCTTGAAAATGCCGGAAGAGGGCGATGTGATCGTGCT
Organism: Sulfitobacter aestuariivivens; assembly: GCF_014763045.1. Classification (GTDB taxonomy): domain Bacteria; phylum Pseudomonadota; class Alphaproteobacteria; order Rhodobacterales; family Rhodobacteraceae; genus Sulfitobacter; species Sulfitobacter aestuariivivens. The sequence goes on along the minus strand of NZ_JACTAG010000001.1, from coordinate 1,754,870 downwards.
TGCCGTCATGGCAATGATCACGTCACGGATGCCAACATGAGGCTGCATCCCGCCGCAGGATCCGATGCGGATGAGCGTTTGCGCGCCATAGGTCGAGATCAGTTCATTGGCGTAGATCGACAGGGACGGCATGCCCATTCCGGAGCCCTGAATGGTGACGCGGTTGCCTTTCCAGGTGCCGGTAAAGCCCAGCATGCCGCGCACCTCGTTTACGAGCTGCGCGTCGTCCAGAAACGTCTCAGCGGCCCAGCGTGCGCGATAGGGGTCGCCGGGCATCAGAACAGTTTCGGCGATGTCGCCGTCTTTGGCACCAATGTGAACGGTCATAGACAATTCCTTTCAATAGCGTCTGTCCAACCTGCCTGCGTGGGGAAGCGGGGACAAGGGGCAAGTCATACTGGGGATGTCAGGTCACTATGAGTTCTGCGGGGGCGTACTTTTGATCTTCAGAAATCAGAGGCCGGATACCTGCGAAAATTTGAAATAGAACTGCCAGCACAATTATAGCGTGTTCAAATACCCTTTTGTGCAATCACGAATGAGAATCAAAAAGGGCCGCAAAATCTGCGGCCCATTTCTCGTAAATCGGGAAAGCGAATTAGATCCGCATTTTTTCAGGATCCTTGCCCTTTTCAACCGCTTGGCGAAACCAATTTGGCTGGCGACCCTTGCCTGTCCATGTTTGGGACGCGTCGGCGGGGTTGGCGTATTTTGGCGCGGATTTGGGCCCGGTCTTTTTCGCTTTTGTTTTCCGCGTCTTGCGGGCTGGTTTGGCATCTTCCGCGAGATCCCCCAGCGAAAACCCGAATTCGGCAGCGGCCTTTTCAGCGGCCTTGCGGGCATCTCTGCGGTCGCGGGCCTGGGCATTCTGCAATGCCTTTTTCACGTCGTTCAAGAGCTTTTCCAGCTCTTTTCGGCTCATTGTCTTGAGCTCATTCGTCATTGAGTATTCCTTTTCTTCTCCCTGATGTTTTTTTCAATATCAAAAAAGAGGAATAATTCACAACGTTGAATTTGTGTCAGGCGTTATTCTGCTGCAACAGCCGCCGGATCGGCAAGCGTTACAATGTCTTTCATAATCGTATTCAGCTCGAAATCTTTCGGGGTATATACCCGCGCGACACCCATGGCTGTGAGGCGTGCGGCGTCGTCATCGGGAATAATACCGCCCACTATGACAGGCACGTGGCTGAGGCCTGCCTCTTGCATTTGGGTCATCAATTCCTCAACCAGTGGAATGTGTGAGCCCGACAGAATGGAAAGCCCGACAACATGTGCATCGTCTTTTCTTGCGGCTTCGACAATTTCGGACGGGGTCAGCCGAATGCCCTCGTAGGCGATATCCATTCCGCAGTCGCGTGCACGCACGGCAATCTGTTCCGCACCGTTTGAATGGCCGTCCAGCCCCGGTTTGCCAATAAGAAATTTCAGACGGCGGCCCAATTTGTCGCTGACCATATCGACAGCATCGCGCAAATCATCCAACCCTTCGGTCTTGTTTGATTGTCCGGCAGCCACGCCGGTTGGTCCGCGGTATTCGCCGTGTACGCTGCGCATTTGCGCGGCCCATTCGCCGGTGGTCACCCCCGCCTTCGCCGCCGCGATAGAGGCGGGCATGATGTTTGTCCCGTCAGCGGCTGCCTTGCGCAGATCGGTCAGGGCAGCGTTTACCATGCCTTCGTCGCGGTCGGCGCGCCATTCATTCAGTTTTTTCACCTGCTCGGCTTCTACGGCGGGATCAACGACCATAATGCCGCCATCGCCGGTCAACAGCGGCGAAGGTTCGCCCTGCTGCCATTTGTTCACCCCGACAACGACAGTTTCGCCCGCCTCGATCCGGCCAAGGCGTTCGGCGTTGGAGTCGACCAGACGGCCCTTCATGTAATCAATGGCAGAAATGGCCCCGCCCATATCATCGATATTGCCCAATTCGGCGCGCGCGCCCTGCTTGAGCATTTCAACTTTGGCGTCCACCGCCGGATTGCCGTCAAATAGATCGTCGAATTCCAGTAGGTCCGTTTCATAGGCCATGATCTGCTGCATCCGCATGGACCATTGCTGATCCCAGGGGCGGGGCAGGCCAAGGGCTTCGTTCCAGGCGGGCAATTGAACGGCGCGGGCGCGGGCTTTTTTGGAAAGCGTCACAGCCAGCATTTCGATCAGAATGCGGTAGACGTTGTTTTCGGGCTGTTGTTCGGTGAGGCCCAGCGAATTGACCTGCACGCCATACCGGAAACGGCGGTACTTGGGATTTTCGACGCCATAGCGCGTTTCCAGAATTTCATCCCACAAATCGACGAATGCCCTCATTTTGCACATTTCGGTCACGAACCGGATACCTGCGTTGACGAAAAAGGATATGCGGCCCGCGAGCGCCGGGAAATCTTCTGCCGGGACACGCGGTTTCAGGGCATCCAGAACGGCGGTGGCCGTGGCCAGGGCAAAGGCCAGCTCTTGCTCGGGCGTGGCACCGGCCTCTTGCAAGTGATAGGAACAGACGTTCATCGGGTTCCATTTCGGCACGTTCGAATAGCAATATTCGGCCACGTCCGCGATCATCTTCATGGAAGGGGCGGGGGGGCAGATATAGGTGCCTCGGCTGAGGTATTCCTTGATCAGATCGTTTTGTACGGTGCCTTGAAGTGCTGTGATGTCGGCACCCTGTTCTTCGGCTACGGCGATATACAACGCCAGCAGCCACGGCGCGGTCGCGTTGATGGTCATTGATGTGTTCATCTGATCAAGCGGAATATCGGCAAAAAGCGTGCGCATGTCGCCCAGATGGCTGACCGGCACACCGACCTTGCCGACTTCTCCCCGCGCAAGAATGTGGTCGCTGTCATAGCCTGTCTGGGTCGGCAGGTCGAAAGCCACGGAAAGACCGGTTTGACCCTTTGCCAGATTCGACCTGTAAAGAGCGTTAGAGGCAGCGGCGGTGGAATGGCCCGCATAGGTGCGGATCAGCCAGGGGCGGTCTTTCTGCGTTGTCGACATGGGGGCCTCGTGTCGTTGCTTGAGAAATAATATTGCGTTGCGGCGTTGATACGGGAAACTTTAGCCAAGTGTCAATTCGCTGCGTTGCGGCAATTTCGCTTGAATACAAGTGCGCCCGGCGGGCTGGGTCGCGGGCGGGTCCAAGATTGATATTGTTCTTGCGCCACCCTGCTGCAAGGGTGGGCGGCATGACGCAAATCGTGCAGCTGCCGCTTTGGCTATTCATTCTGATCGTGCTTTTTGCGGCTGTGACCGCGCTGAGCCATTTTCTGATCCCGTCGGTGCGCTGGTTTTTCAGACGCCGGTTTGAACGGGCGGTTGCGCGGCTCAATACCCGGCTGACGCGCCCCATTGAGCCATTTAAGCTGGCCCAGCGACACGACATGATTCAGCGGCTGATTTACGATCCCGAGGTGACCCGCGAGATCGTGAACTACGCGCAGGAAAATGGCGTGCCAGAAAACGTCGCGTTCCAGAAGGCGCAGGAATATGCCCGCGAGATCGTGCCGGGGTTTTCGGCCTTTGCCTATTTCAGCTTTGCGATGCGTATTGCGCGGCTTCTGGCCAACGCGGTCTACCGGATCAAGACGTCGGACAAAAATGACGACATCCTTGCGGGCATCCCCCAGGAAAGTACCGTCGTTTTCATCATGAACCACCGGTCCAACATGGACTATGTGCTGGTGACCTATCTGGCCTCGCGCGCGACCACGATGTCTTATGCGGTCGGAGAATGGGCGCGGGTTTGGCCCCTGTCGATGATGATCAAGTTGTGGGGGGCGTATTTCATTCGGCGCAAATCGCGCGGGGCGCTGTATCGCAAGGTGCTGGCGCGGTATGTGCATATGGCCACCCATGCTGGCGTGACACAGGCGATCTTTCCCGAAGGAGGGTTGAGTGTAACGGGCGCGCTGCAGCCGCCTAAGATGGGGTTGCTGGCCTATGTGGTTGAGGCCTATGAGGCCGACTCTAGCCGTGATCTGGTTTTTGTGCCGGTTGCCATCAACTATGACCGGGTGCTGGAAGACCGGGTGTTGATCGCTGCGGGCAAGCGTGGGGACAGGCGGTTCGGGGCGCGGATCAGCGTCGTCGTCTTTGCGTTTTTCAAGAAGTTCTGGCAGCGGGTGCGGGGCAAGGATACGCGGTTCGGATCTGCGGCCGTGGCCTTTGGCACACCGTTGTCGTTGGCAGACGCGCAGATGACGGATGTGGACGCGCTGTCCACCGCCCTGATCGACCGCATATCAGACGTCATGCCGATACTTGCCGTTCCTCTGATCGCAACGGTGCTGTTGCGCGACCAGCGCGTGGAGGTAAGCGAAATGGTTGAAAACGCGCGTGCACTTATGGAGCAGGCCCCCCCACAGAACAGGACCTCAGAAAATGAGGATCTTGGTGCAGAGGTTCAGCGCGGCCTGATTGGCCTGAAACGGCGTGATATCATCGAGTTGGATCATGGCTATTGGCAGATCAAAGCCGGTGGCGAAGACGTTCTGGCGTTCTATGCCAGATCGGTGGCGCACCTTTTGCCTGAAAATGCTGCGGTCGCAAAGGTACTTTCTGCAACTGCGAAGTCATAAAATTACAAAAACGCTGCGTTGTGGGTTGCATTATTGCGCAACCATTCATATTCCAGTGCCCAGCACCCGCGATTCTGCGTTGCGGCAATTTGAGGACAGCAAGGGAGGCCGGCATGGCACTCGACACCACAATCGCACAATACGATGCGCCCCAGAAAGATCTTTATGAGATGGGCGAAATGCCCCCGATGGGCCATGTTCCAAAGCAGATGTACGCTTGGACGATCCGGCGCGAGCGCCATGGTGATCCCGATACGGCGATGGTTCAGGAAGTGGTTGATGTGCCGACGCTGGACAGCAACGAAGTGCTGGTTCTGGTGATGGCGGCTGGGGTCAACTACAACGGCGTCTGGGCGTCGCGCGGCATTCCGATCAGCCCCTTTGACGGGCATGGCGCTGAATTCCACATTGCCGGGTCCGATGCGTCGGGCATCGTTTGGGCGGTAGGTGACAAGGTCAAGCGCTGGAAGGTGGGCGACGAGGTGGTCATCCACTGCAATCAGGACGACGGCGATGATGAGTTCTGCAACGGCGGCGACCCGATGTATTCGCCCAGCCAGCGGATCTGGGGCTATGAGACACCGGATGGCTCTTTCGCGCAGTTCACCAATGTGCAGGCCCAGCAGTTGATGCCGCGGCCCAAGCACCTGACGTGGGAAGAGGCGGCGTGTTATACGCTGACGCTCGCCACGGCTTACCGGATGCTTTTTGGTCACGAGCCGCATGACCTCAAGCCCGGTCAGAACGTGCTGGTGTGGGGGGCCTCCGGTGGTCTGGGGTCCTACGCGATCCAGTTGATCAACACCGCGGGTGCCAATGCGATCGGCGTGATTTCTGATGAAAGCAAGCGCCAGTTCGTGATGGATCTGGGGGCCAAGGGCGTCATCAACCGCAAGGACTTTGATTGCTGGGGTCAATTGCCAACCGTGAACACGCCGGAATATGGCACCTGGTTCAAGGAAGCGCGCAAGTTCGGCAAGGCGATCTGGGACATCACCGGCAAGGGCGTGAACGTGGACATGGTGTTTGAACACCCCGGCGAGGCTACCTTCCCGGTGTCGACCTTCGTGGTCAAGAAGGGCGGTATGGTAGTGATTTGCGCCGGTACCACCGGCTACAATCTGACGTTTGATGTCCGCTACATGTGGATGCACCAGAAGCGCCTGCAGGGGTCGCATTTTGCGCACCTCAAGCAGGCCGCAGCGGCCAACCAGCTGATGCTTGAGCGGCGGCTGGATCCATGCATGTCCGAAGTGTTTCCCTGGGCAGAGCTGCCGGACGCGCACATGAAGATGGCGCGCAATGAGCACAAGCCGGGCAATATGTCCGTTTTGGTGCAGGCCCCAACAACCGGGTTGCGCACCTTGGAAGACGCGCTGGCTGCACGGTCCTAAGCCTTATTGTTTCCAGAACGAGAACAATCGCCCGCGAATCGCCAGACGGTTCGCGGGCTTTGTCATGGGCCCATGTCCCGCCTGTTTGAATTCAATGACTTGGTTTTGGTGCCCTCACTATTTTGGGGGAGTTGAAATCCGCGAATTTTATGAATGCCTTGGCACATGCTAAGGTTGAGTTAACCAATAATTAACTATTTAAGAGAGAGTCTGATGATGCAAAGTGACTGGATACTGGACGTTCTGGCCGATCTGAAAACATTTGCGTTGTCACGCGATTTGCCCGCCCTTGCGGAGCATTTGGATGATACCGCCCTTGTTGCTCTGGCCGAGATCGCCGCGTCGGAGGAGAAGAAAGCTGGCCAGGCTCAGGGGGACATCATCGCAGCTCGACGCGATATTGGAGAGATTGGCGCAAGCGAACACGCTTGAAGCCATGCAGGACATTTCGGTTGCGTTGCGCGACCATCTGGCAATCGCCCATGTTGCGTATCACTGGGTCGATTCAGCGGGGGACCAATATGGATGTGGTACCTATTCGATCGCCTGGCAGGAACGCTACATAGATCAGAACTATGTGCGCATCGATCCGGTGGTCAGCGGATGTTACCAGCGGTTTCACCCCGTAGACTGGAAGCAGCTTGACTGGTCATCGAAGGCAACGCGCGCGTTTCAGACTGAATCCATCGAATACGGAATCGGCAATCAGGGCTTTTCGGTTCCGGTGCGTGGCCCTAATGGCCAGTTCGCCTTGTTTACGGTCAATCACTCTTGCGACGATGCGATGTGGGAAACCTTTACGGAAACCCACCGGCGCGAGCTGATCCTGATTGCCCATTATCTGAATGAAAAGGCGTTGGAATTCGAACCCAGCCGCACACCGGATATCGCGCAGGCGCTCAGCCCGCGCGAGGTGGATGCCATGACGTTGCTTGCGATCGGATACAACCGCGCGCAGGTGGCGGACACGCTGTCGATTTCCGAACATACGCTTAGGGTTTACATCGAAAGCGCGCGTTTCAAACTCGGCGCGCTCAACACCACTCATGCCGTCGCGCGTGCATTGACCCGCGGATTGATCGTGGTCTGACGGGCGCGTTGTGCCTGTTGCGCGCATCCCGGCCCCAGCGCGCGGTCGGTCAGATGCACCTTAAACCCATCCGCATAGCGTCCCTCTTGTTAACGGTCGAGAGGGCTTTGAATGCTGCGATATGTCTACGGATCAGAACTCCACAACCATTCCAGGCTTGCAAAAACCATGTTCCGCGATCGTGCGGACCAGTTTCAGACGCGACTGGGATGGGACGTGTTGGTGGATGAGAACGGCGCGGAGCGTGACAGGTATGACGCGCTGAACCCGCTTTATGTGATCTGGGAACAGCCGGACGGCAGTCACGGTGGATCGATGCGGTTTTTGCCGACCACCGGCAGCGTGATGGTGAACGATCATTTTGGCGACCTGATCAGCGGGCCGATCAAAAGCCCGCACATTTGGGAATGCACCCGATTCTGCCTGAGCAGATCTGCAGGGTCACATGTGGCCGCGGCGCTTATGCTGGGGGGCGGCGAAATCATGAGGGGTTTTGGCGTCCGCCATTTCGTCGGCGTATTTGATGCGCGAATGGTGCGGATCTACCGCATGATCGGGGCCTCACCTGAGGTCCTGGGCAGCCAGGGTCAAGGGCGCGATGCGATAGCCGTCGGCCTGTGGAGCTTTGGCGACGACGTGCAGACGCGTGTGGCCGAAAAGGCAGGGATCAGCCCGGATCAGTCTCGCCAGTGGTTCAATCATGCATTCGGCGCAAAAGGGCAGGGTGAATGGGCTCAAACGGGGTGAACCCCGCTGGTCCCCGGCGCGGCGCTCACGTAGTGTCGCGCCATGACTCTTCCCGCCGTTACCTACTCTGATGATCAGGCCGCTGCCTTTGACAGCGTCACGGAAATGCTGCGGAGCGCTGGCATTGATCTCGAGGACAGCCTGTTGATGCCCTCCCCCGGAGGCGCGGACCAGGTGATGGCGGTGACCGGCAAGGCCGGATCGGGCAAGACGCTGCTGCTGGCCGAGCTTTACAAGGCGCTGGAAGGGGCCGGGGTCGATGTCGTTTCGGGCGATTACGAGTCCCGCAAGCGCCGCGAAAAGCGCACGCTGGCGATCCTGGCACCCACCAACAAGGCGGCATCTGTCTTGCGCCTGCGCGGTGTGCCCGCAACGACCATCCATCGCATCCTTTATACGCCCGTCTATGACCCGGAATACGAGCGTATCGCCGAGTGGCTGGCAGGTGCCGGTGAACGGCCAGAGATCGAGGGGTTGACAGAATTGGCGCTGGACCGTGCCGCGGCCTTTTATGCGGGCAACAAATCCATTCCTGGCGCACTGGCCGCCGCCGGCCTGCGGGGGTCTGATTTCATCACCGGCTGGAAACGTCGGGAAGAGCCCCTGGATATCGGATTTGTCGATGAATCCTCGATGCTGGATGACAAGCAATACGAAGATTTGCGGGAAATCTTTCCAACGCTGCTGTTGTTCGGTGATCCCGCACAGTTGGCCCCGGTCAACCAATCGGGCACGATGGTCTTTGAAAAATTGCCAGAACAGCGCGTGCTGGATTTAAGCCGGGTGCACCGGCAGGATGCGGACAATCCTATTCTCGATCTGGCCCATGCGCTGGGTGATCCCGACCTTGGCTTTGAAGATTTCGAGCGGATGATCGAAGATTTTGCCCGCAAAGACGACCGTGTTGTCTGGGGAAGCCGGGTCGAAGTCGATCTCATGGCGCGCAGCCCGGTACTGGTCTGGCGCAACGCCACGCGCATCCGCTTGATCAACGCCTTCCGCTCGGTCCATGGCGCGCCGGACGATGCCCTGCTGGCGGGGGAGCCCCTGATTTGCGACGGGATCGAGCTGCCGCTCAAGCACCGCAAGAAGCGGCTGGACCTTGAGGCGCGCGGGCTGATCAAGGGCGCGCAGGTCATCTACCTTGGCGAAGGGCGCAAGCCGGGCTTTTCACGCCTTCATGTGATCGGTGCCGAAGATCCGCAGGTCAGCGCCGCCTCTATTGTGAAGATCGAGAAACCGGACGAAGAAGAGCCCTTTATCCCGTTTGCCGCGCGTATGGGGGCCACGTTCCTGCATGGGGCAGCGGTGACCATCCACAAGGCGCAGGGATCGCAGTGGGAAACGGTACAGGTCTTTGCCCCCGATCTATATGCTGCCGCCCGCATGGGCCGTCTGGAGGCCGGACAGCCCCTGTGGAAGCGTCTGGCTTACGTTGCCATCACCCGCGCGCAGGAGCGTTTGATCTGGGTGGTACGCAATCGCCTGTCCAAGCCCACAGGGCCATTGATGATTGATGATCTCAAGGCAACCCCCGCAGCCCCGCTCACACTGGACGCACCAGACGAAATCTGACACCTTCCTGCCATTCACCCTTTTGCAAATACCTGATGCGCGTGGTCCGCGCCACGCGCGCCGTTTTTGGGTCGCGCTAGCGCCGGAAGATCGAAAAGACCGCCGAGGCCCCCCAGCCTGCTGCAATGGCAATCGCCAGCGACATAAGTCCGTAGAGCAGCGCGTTGTCGCGGCTCAGCCGATAAAGCCAGCGCTCCAAACCCACCTTGCGTACATAGATGCTGGTCTCGTGATTTGAGATCACCTCGCCGTCGCGGGTCAGGAAAATGCGGGTTTTGTAGTTGCCTTCGGTTAGCGCGGCGGGCAATTGAACGGCTGTCCGAAACAGCGTTTGTTCGTCCACTTTCACAGCCCCTTCGACCAATTGATATTGGTCGGTGGCCTTTTTTATCCGGATCAGGGCTTCGGTAAAGGCGGCGGCGTTTTCGATGTTCATCGGTGCGCCAACCGACCGGATCGCGCGCGGAATAGAGATCCGGTGCCGCAGGTCTTCGGTGTCGCGCAGCGAAAGGCCCAGCAACGTGCTGGTCGCAATCGCGTAAAACGATGGCGCTTCGTCCACCTCGACGGCATCCGTATTCACCCAGATTCCGAGCTTCTTTTCCTTGCGCCGCACCGTTACGGGTTCGGATGGGCCGGAAACAGTGACGATGACCTCAATCGGTTTGCCGCTGGGAATGGGTTCCTCGCGCTTGATCGCGCCAAAGATGAGAATTTCGGAGCCATCGAAATTGGTGTTAATTGATACCTGATCGCTGCTCATGCCCAGCACCACGTCTTCGGCAAGAAGGGCCGTTGCGGTGAAGATCCAGAAGGCTATGAGGGCAAGGAACCGCATCAGTGGCCCGCCGCGCCCAGCGAATAAAGCTCTGCCGGTTGCAAAAGCAGATCCAGCGCCAGCTTGCCGCAGACCGCCAGCACCATGATCGCCAGAAGGATGCGCAGTTGTTCGGCTTTCATCTTGACGCCGATGCGCGTGCCAACCTGCGCGCCGATGACGCCTCCGACCAGCAGCAGAACAGCCAGCATCACATCAACCGTATAGTTGGTGGTGGCGTGCAGCATGGTCGTGAAGGCCGTGACAAAGATGATCTGAAAAAGCGAGGTGCCCACCACGACTTTGGTCGGCATGCCCAGCAGATAAATCATCGCGGGAACCATGATGAACCCGCCGCCGACGCCCATGATGGCGGCCAGCACGCCCACGCTGATACCCACCAGCACCGGTGGGATGACCGAGATATAAAGCCCTGAGGTCCGGAACCGCATCTTGAAGGGCAGGCCGTGGATCCAGTTGTGCTTTTTGCGCGGGGGCGGTTTGCCCTTCTTGGTGTTGCGAATGGCGTTGAGGGATTCAAAGAACATCAACCCGCCGATGATGCCCAGAAACAGCACGTAACACAGTTTGACCAGCAGATCGACTTGTCCCATCGCCTTCAGAATATTGAAGACATAAACGCCAAGCCCGGCCCCGATCAGGCCCCCGATCAGCAGGACGGTGCCCATCCTGAGATCCACCGTCTTTCTCTTGAAATGTGCCAAAACCCCGGAAAAGGAGGACGCCACGATCTGGTTCGCTTCGGTCGCCACGGCCACGGCAGGCGGGATGCCGATAAAGAACAAGAGCGGCGTCATCAGAAAGCCGCCCCCCACGCCGAACATGCCCGACAAAACGCCCACAAGACCGCCCAAGCCGAGGAGCAGGAAGGCGTTCACCGATACTTCGGCAATGGGCAGATAGATTTGCATGTGCCCCCTTATCCCAAAGGCTCAGATGAAATCAACCATCGGTGCTGCTGCGCAGCAAAGAGGACCGATAGTGCCCCCTGATCTGGCCTTATTGCCATCAGGGCATGTCGTTGCGCGGCACCGGTCAACGTTCCTTGACGTAGGGCTCTCCGCCTGCGCGCGGCGGGATCGCCTTGCCGATGAACCCCGCAAGGATGATCACGGTCATCACATAGGGCAGTGCCCCCAGTAGCGCGCTGTTGACCTTGAGCGTCGTCACCGCCTCGATCACATCAGGGCGGGTTTCCAGCGCACCGAACAGGCCAAACAGCAGACAGGCGTAAAGCGCGTGCCAGGGTCTCCACTTGGAAAAGATCAACGCCGCCAGTGCGATAAATCCGCGTCCTGCAGACATATCCTTGACGAAACCGGCCTGTAGCGCTGTTGACAGATAGGCCCCGGCGATACCGCACAAAAGGCCGCAGATCGCGACGGCCGCATAGCGCAGTGCGACCACAGAGACGCCAGCCGTATCAACCGCAGCCGGATTTTCGCCAACCGCGCGCAGACGCAGCCCAAAGCGGGTCCGAAACAGCAGCCACCAGGTCAGCGGTACCGCTGCCAGTGCCATATAGACCAGAATGGAATGACCCGAGATCAGTTCAGCATAAAGCGGGCCGATGAACGGTGTGTCCGCAATCGCATCTGCCCCCGGCAGGGTAATGGAATCAAAGCGCGCACCACCGGAAAGAGACGGCGTGCGCCCACCCTGGCGGAACCAGTCCTGCGCTATGAGGACGGTCATCCCAGCAGCCAGAAAGTTGATTGCCACACCCGAGATCAGCTGATTGCCCCGGAACGTGATCGAAGCCAGCCCGTGCACGGCGCTCAGCACCATGGAGGCCCCGATGCCCGCCAGCAGCCCGACCCAGACATTGCCCGAGAGTGCCGCAACAGCGGCAGAGAAAAAGGCCGCTGCCAGCATCTTGCCTTCAAGACCGATATCGAAGATGCCCGCGCGTTCGCTAAAGAGCCCTGCAAGGCAGGCCAACAGCAGCGGGGTGGCAAGGCGCACCGTGCTGTCGAGCAATTGAATAAGCGTCAGATAATCCATGGCTTAGACCTTTGACGTGGCAAGTTTGTAGCTGGCAAAGACGAAGAACGCGCCGATGCCTGCCTGAACCGGACGTCGGCTCGCCGTGTAGAGGCGGACCGCCCGATTGGTGGAGAACGCCAGCGCGTAAAGCCAGTGTACCGTAATGGAAAGCGCCGCCGCCACGCCGATCAGAAGCAGGGGCACCCACAGCGGCGCGCCCTGCGGCACACCGACCGCTGCGATAGCGATCCAGTAAAACGCGGCCTTTGGGTTGGTCATCTGCACCGTCAGCCCGCGGCGCAGGTAGAGCCCTGTCGAGGCAAGCTCGATCGCGTTTGGCTCAGGCTCATAGCGGCGCATGGCCGAACTGAATGCGCCCCACGCGAGGTAGAGCAGATAGGCGCAGCCCAGCACTTTCAACGCCAGAACGGCGTAGGCATACTGTGAGATCAGCGAAGAGAAGCCGAGCACGGTCAGTACGGCCCATAGACCCGTGCCGCACCCAATGCCGGTGGCCAGTGCCAGCCCCTCGCGGCGGCCCTTTGCCATCGACGTGCCGATGACAGCCATGATGTTTGGCCCCGGGCTGATGAAACCCATGCTCATCAGGCCCCAGGCCAGCAGCAGGTTTGGGAGGTATTCCATCATTCCGCGGGCTCCACTGGCTTGCGTTCCGGCTTAGCTGCTTCCCGGCGACGTTTGGAGGCAAGGAACATCCGCTCAAGCGGCATGCGCACCATGTTGTCCAGCGCGCCAGTGAACAGGATCACGAGGGCCTGAATGACCACGATCAGTTCGCGTGGGATCGATGTCCAAAGCGCGAGTTCGGCACCACCTTGATAGAGAAAACCGAACAATATGGCTGCGATCACCACGCCAAGGGGGTGCGAGCGCCCCATCAGGGCCACGGCAATGCCGATGAAACCTGCCCCTTCGGTCGAATTCAGGACCAGCCGCTCTGCCTCTCCCATGACGGTGTTGATGCCCATGAGCCCGGCAAGCCCGCCGGAAATCAGCATCGCCACAACGGTGATCTTTACCGGGTTGATGCCGGCGTATTTGGCCGCCGATTCCGAGTGCCCGAAGGCCCGGATTTCATAGCCCAGGCGCGTTTTCCACATCAGCACCCAGACCCCCACAGCGCAGGCCAGCGCCACCAGGAACGTCACATTCACGCTATCGTCCTTTGATGCCTTGATGCCCATGGAGGCCAGCCAACCATTGAGCGTGGGCAGGTCGAGATGCGTGGCGAACCGTGCAGAAGCGGGATCTTGCGAGCCGACGGGTTTCAGGAATTCGTTCAACATCCAGATCAGCAGGGCCGAGGCGATGAAGTTGAACATGATGGTCGTGATCACGATATGGCTGCCGCGCTTGGCTTGCAGATAGGCCGGGATCAGCGCCCACAGCGCGCCAAAGGCCGCCGCCATGCCGGTCGCGGCGATCAGGCCGATGGTCCAGTGTGGCCAAGGCACATAAAGCAACGCAAGCGCTACACCCAGACCGCCCAACATCGCCTGACCTTCGCCACCGATGTTGAAGAGCCGGGCATGAAAGGCCACAGCAACGGCCAGACCGGTAAAGATGAAGTTGGTCGCGTAATAGAGCGTATAGCCCCAGCCGCGCACAGAGCCGACGGCCCCTTCAACCATCAGCGACGCCGCGGCAATCGGATCTTCGCCAATGGCAAGGATCACGAGGGCAGAGATGACAGCCGCCAGTAGCAGCGAAATCAGCGGAACCAGAACAACTTCGGCCCACTTGGGCATGACGTCCATCTTAGACCTCCTTGTGCGCGTCGCCGCCCGCGTGGGCGAGATTCGCTTCGATCTCTTCTACCGAATGTGGGTGATCGGTGTCGGTGATCCCGGCCATCAGCAGGCCAAGTTCTTTCTCATCAGTCTCGGCGGGTAGGCGTTCGCCCATGACCCGGCCATCGAACATCACGGCGATGCGGTCGCTGAGTGCCAGGATTTCCTCAAGCTCGACCGAGACCAGCAGGATCGCCTTGCCCTGATCGCGCAACGCGACGATTTGCTGGTGAATGAATTCAATCGCGCCGATGTCCACGCCGCGTGTGGGTTGACCCACCAGCAGCAGATCGGGGTTCCGCTCAATCTCGCGCGCCAACACGATTTTCTGTTGGTTGCCGCCCGAAAAATTCTTGGCCGCCAAAGATGGGATTGGGGGGCGAACGTCAAACCGCTCCATCTTGGTGGCGGTATCCGCGCGCACGGCGGCGTTGTTCATCAAAATCCCGGCGCGGTAGGCGTCATCGTGGTGATAGCCAAAGGCGGTATTTTCCCAAGCCTGAAAATCCATGATCAGGCCTTCGCGCTGGCGATCTTCGGGCACATGGGCGATGCCCCGGCGGCGGCGCGAACGGCCATCGGATTCCTTGCCGGTCAGATCAAGCGAGTGACCGTTCAGGGTGATACTTCCTGTGCCCTGTTCGTAGCCGCCCAACACTTCCAGCAGCTCTGACTGTCCGTTGCCAGCGACCCCTGCAATGCCCACAACTTCGCCGGCACGGACCTGCAGATCAATGCCGCGCAATCGCTCAACGCCCTGATCGTCAACGACTTTCAGGCCCTTGATGTCCAAGACGACTTCGCCGGGTTTGGCTGGGGTCTTGTCGACCCGCAACAGAACCTTGCGGCCCACCATCAGCTCTGCCAGCTCTTGCGGCGAGGTTTCAGAGGTCTTGACGGTTGCCGTCATCTCACCGCGCCGCATGACCGATACGGTATCGGTGATATCCATGATCTCGCGCAGTTTGTGGGTGATCAGGATGATGGTCTTACCCTCGGACCGCAGGCGGCCCAGAATGCGGAAAAGCTGATCGGCTTCTGCCGGGGTCAGGACACCTGTTGGTTCATCAAGGATCAGGATATCGGCCTGACGGTAGAGCGCCTTGAGGATTTCCACCCGCTGCTGCATGCCCACGCCGATGTCTTCGATCAGCGCATCAGGTTCGACGTGCAGCCCATAGTCTTCGGCCAATTCCAGCAGGCTCGCACGGGCCTTGGCCAGCGACGGGCGCAGCATCCGGCCGTCTTCAGCCCCCAGAATGATGTTTTCCAGAACCGTGAAATTCTCAACCAGCTTGAAGTGCTGGAACACCATGCCGATGCCTGCGGCAATCGCGGCCTGACTGTCCGGAATTTCGGTTTTTTGCCCGCCGATGAAAATTTCGCCCGCGTCGGCCTTGTAGAAGCCATATAGGATCGACATCAGCGTGGACTTTCCCGCGCCGTTTTCACCAATGATCCCGTGGATCGTGCCGGGCATCACGCGGATGGAGATATCCTTGTTGGCCTGAACCGGGCCGAAGGCTTTGGAAATCCCTTTGAGTTCAATGGCGGGGGCGGTGCTGGTCATGCGTTCTTTTCCGCCACGCCGGTGATTTTCGACATCCGTCCCTCGTCGTTCAGATGCACGTTGTACTGACCGAACTGTTCCCAACCTTCGCCGAAGAACCGGACGCGCACCGCGTGTATTCCATCTGTTTCGTTTGTGTCAGCGACTTCGGCCGCCGCACCGGGGGCGTTTGCCGAAAACTGGGCCACATAGTCGCAAAGCGCCTGTACGCCAGCGACCGCGCCGCGTGGATCTTCGTAGGCGACATCGTCGGCAACGGCCTCTTTGATGATCGCGTCGCGCCGGTCATCCGGCGCGCCCCAGGCAAAAAAGAAGTTTTCGATGCTGCCAGCCATGTCGTGTCCCCCGTTGGCAAAGGGCCGCGCCGATTTCTCAGCGCGGCCCTAGGTTCACCTTGTGCAATTCGGCCTTAGAAGTCCAGCGCCGGGCAGCTGTCGTTTGCGTAGTAGGCTACGACCTCAAGCTCGCCGTCGATGATTTTCTGACGCGCTTCTTCCACAGCAGCCTTCATGTCGGCGCTGACAAGCTCTGCGTTGTTTTCATCCATCGCCACGCCAACACCGTCTTCGGCCAGACCCAGCGTAGTGAAACCACCGGTTTCCATGTCAACGCCCGCTTTCATGGAATCGTACACCGCTACGTCGACACGCTTGAGCATGGAGGTCAGGACCTTGCCCGGGTGCAGGTGGTTCTGGTTGCTGTCGACACCGATGGACAGGATGTTTTCGTCAGCGGCTGTCTGCAGCACGCCCACGCCTGTACCACCCGCGGCGGCATAGATCACGTCAGCGCCTTGGCTGATCTGCGCCTTGGTCAGCTCGGACCCTTTCACCGGGTCATTCCATGCCGATGGTGTTGTGCCGGTCATGTTCGCAATGACTTCGATATCAGGGTTCACAGCCTTGGCACCTTGGGCATAGCCGCAGCCAAAGTGACGGATCAGCGGAATGTCCATGCCACCGATAAAGCCGACCTTGCCGGACTTGGAGGCCATCGCGGCCATCATGCCAACAAGGTACGAGCCCTGGTGTTCCTGAAAGCCGATCAACTGCACGTTTGCAGGCACTTCGGGCATCCAGCCGTCAATGTTGACGAACTTGGTGTCGGGATAGTCACCCGCAACCGCGTTCACCGGATCGGCAAAGGCAAAGCCCGTGGTGATCACGGGGTTGGCGCCCGCTTCGGCAAAGCGGCGGAGCGCCTGCTCGCGTTGGGCTTCGGACTGAAGCTCAATCTCGCGGAAGGTGCCGCCGGTTTCCTCGGCCCAACGCTGGGCGCCGTTAAAGGCCGCCTCGTTGAAGGATTTGTCAAACTTGCCGCCAAGGTCGAAGATCAGCGCGGGTTCGGCCAGTGCAGCACCTGCGCTGAGCGCAACGCCAGCAACAGCGCCCAAAAATTTGGTCATAAGGGTCATAGGTAACTCCCAGGTTTTCATGTTGGGGCAGGGCCAGCAGCGGCCTTTTGCCCAGGATCAAATGATCTGCCCCAATTTAGGGCGTAGCCGGGGGGGAGGGTCAACCGCTTTTATGGTCTCAGAACACGGTTTCAGGGCTGTGACCACGGGTCAGCGCCCGTTGAAAGATCAACGCATCCACCTTTTCGCCCATTTGACGGTGGTAATACGACGGGCGTCTGGCGATCTCGGCAAAGCCTGCCTGCAGGTAGAGTGCAATCGCCGGGCCGTTATCTGCCGCGACTTCAAGGAAAGCCGTGTCGGCATGCGGCGTGGCACTGGCCAACCAGTCTTTTAGCAGCTCCCACGCGATTCCCTGCCGCTGGCAGGCCGGATCGACGGCGAGGGTCAAAAGCTCGCTTTCGCCCGCAACGGTGCGCGACAGGGCAAATCCGTGGGAATGCGGGTGCAGTGCGACGTGCGGGGCGTCCAAAAGCTCTGCAAACTCGCGCTCGGACCAGGCCCGATCGACGGTAAACGCCGCACGGTGGAGACTGGCAAGCGCCCGTGGTGTCACGGCAGGATCTTGGGTGGTGCATCGCGGGGCGGTGCTGCATCTGCAGGGCGCAGGTAGATTGGTGCAGGTCGGGGCGGATCGTCCTGCCAGCGGGACGCGGCAATGCGCGCCACGGCGGAGGCTGGATAGAACGGCGCGGGGCCATCCGCCACCTCAAGACGGGCCGCAATATCTGCCGCCCGGTTGCCGATGCACGTCAGGTCGGGCAGGTGCCATCCCTCAATGGCATCGAAGGGCACCAGTTCCGGTCCGCGCGCCGCACCGGGTGCAAATCGCTGGAGGTAAAGCTGGTCGCGGCCTGCCGCGATGCTGGTCAGGGCAGGGCCGGAATGACCCAAAGCCAGCGCTTCCAGCATGGAAACGCCCACCGCCGGGATACCAAGCCCCAGCGCCAATCCGCGCGCCGCCGAGACCGCGATGCGGATGCCAGTGAAATTGCCCGGACCTGCACCGACGCCGATCGCATCGAGGTCCGCGTAAGAGGCACCGGCATCGGCCAGGACCTCTTCAATCATAGGCATCAGGCGTTCTGCCTGCCCTTTGGCCAGTTCTTCGTGCAGGCCGGCAATCACATCGCCATCTGCGTATAGCGCTGCCCCGCAATAGGGGCCCGATGTACTGAAACCGAGGATCATGACGGCAGGTTCTTCATTTGCGGCTGAGGCCTAGCGTATCGCGCGCACTACCATTTTCATTCAGCAGATCATCGTCTGTGTGCACCCATGGCAAGGCGGCGTCGACATGACAATGGACCACTGGCGGGTGGTCTTTCGCATCGTCAAGCAGGCCGACCGGCACGTAGATCTGGTCTGGCAGATAGGGAAACCGCGCCGTCAGTGGAGAACCGCACGCCGGACAGTTGCGACGCGCAACGCCGGACGCGTGCGTGATTTCGGTCACATCTGCGTTGAGCCTCAGATCTTCAATAGCAAAGGCTGCAAAGGCGGGCATCGGCGCACCTGTCCAGCGGCGGCAGTCGGCGCAATGGCAATAGGCCACCGTTTGCGGGTCTTCCGCCGTCGCAAAGCGCACGGCCCCACAATAGCACTGCCCCGTGACCGGCATGACGGTCAGGCGACCGGACGGACTTCGGTGACTTCGGGGATATAGTGGCGCAGCAGGTTTTCGATGCCCATCTTCAGCGTGAGTGTGGACGACGGGCAACCCGCGCAGGCGCCCTGCATGTGCAAATAGACGACGCCGCGATCAAACCCGTGAAAGGTGATATCGCCCCCGTCCTGAGCCACTGCCGGACGCACGCGGCTGTCGAGCAATTCCTTGATCTGGCCGACGACCTCGCCATCCTCACCGTCATGGTCCGCATGACCAGAGGTTGGCGCATGATCCGATGCCATGACCGATTCACCGGACTGGTAGTGCTCCATGATGGCGCCCAGCAGAGACGGCTTGATGTGATCCCACGCCACGTCGTCGGATTTGGTAACGGTGACGAAATCGGTGCCAAAGAAAACGCCGGACACGCCGTCAACCGCAAAGAGCCGCGTGGCCAGCGGTGAGCCACCAGCGCTGTCAGATGTAGGAAAATCCGCCGTACCCATCTCAAGCACGGACTGCCCGGGCAGGAACTTCAGGGTGGCGGGGTTCGGCGTGGATTCTGTCTGGATGAACATTGGCTTTCCTCGGATGGCGCCCCCCCGATATGCGGAGCGGTGCTGCCCAAGTCAAGGTTTGGAACGATTCTAAATTGCTGGCGGTCCCCTCAGGTGATCGCCTCAAGCCGTTCCTTGCTTAGATCACCCGGCACAATGGTGATCGGCACAGGCAGGGTGCCCGCACTGCGTGACATGGCTGTGACCAGCGGGCCTGGGCCCTGTTTCTTGTCAGAACTTGCGCCCAGCACCAGCACACCGATCTCTTCATCCTCGGCGATCTGCTGGATGATCTCATCAACGGCAACACCTTCGCGAATGACCAATTCGGGCTCGACGCCCTGTTTGTCGCGCATCCATTTGGCAAAGACCTCGAAATGCACCTCGATGCGTTCGCGGGCTTCTTCGCGCATGATGTCGCCGACGCCGATCCAGTGATTGAACTCATCCGGCGGGATCACGGATAGCACCGCAACGCCGCCACCGGTATGGGCGGCACGCAGCGCTGCAAACCGCATGGCATTAAGGCATTCTTGGCTGTCGTCCAGCACCACGAGGAACTTGCGCATCTTGGTCTCCCTTGGGCGGTCATCATGGCGCGCAAGGCGCGGCAGAGCAATCGCTATATGCATATACTATCGGGCGGGTCCTACAAACCAAACCGCCTTGCCCGGAGCCGTGGTCGGCTATGAGTTTAGGTGGAAAGATGAAGAAAGGTCTCCTGCTTCATCTTTCCCCTAAACTCAAATCCAGCGCTGCCAGGTGCGCAGGGCTGGCGTTGTGCGCATCAGTTTTCGGAATGGGCCCAGTCCCAATACATCTCGCGCACGCGTCGCGTGACGGGGTTTTCATTGGGACCGACACCATAACGTGTCTCGTCAAAGCCTGAGATAGGGGTGACCTTCATCATGTTGCCGGACATGAATACCTCATCTGCTGCATGGAAATCTTCAAATGTCAAAACGGCCTCGTGCACTTTCATGCCGTCCTGATGCATATGCTTGATGTGCCGCGCACGCGTGATGCCTGCAAGAAACGTACCGTTGGGGATGGGGGTAAAGACTTCGCCATCCTTGACCATGAAGATGTTTGCGGTGGCGGTTTCCGCGACGTTTCCGGTGGCATCGGCCACCAGTGCGTTGCCAAAGCCTTTCTGCCGCGCTTCGGCGAGCATCCGCGCGTTGTTGGGATACAGGCAGCCCGCCTTCGCGTTGACCACGGCATCTTCCAGCACGGGTCGGCGAAACCGGGTGCGCGTCAGCGTGCTGGCGGTCTCTGGTGGTGCCATGGGGATTTCTTCGAGGCACAGCGCGAAGCCAGTGGCGTCCGGTTCGGGAATAACACCCAGATGCCCGCCGTTCAGCGCCCAGTACATGGGCCGAACATAGACTGCCGCATCGGCGCTGTAGTGTGCCAGACCCTCGCGCGCGATGGCGACCATGTCCTGCGTGCTGATGGTCGGGGTGATCATCAGTGCTGCGGCAGATCGGTTGACGCGCGCACAATGCGCCTCAAGATCCGGGGCGAGACCTTCGAAATAGCGCGCACCATCAAAAACGGTCGTTCCCAGCCAGGATCCGTGGTCGGCGGCGTTCATGATCTTGGCATCCCCCTCGTGCCAGGTGCCTTCGAAATAGGTGCGGATGTTGGTTCCGGTGGCCATGACGGTTCCTTTTGGTCAGGGTGCGCTGCGATAAATGCCTTCGGGCAGGTTCAACGCCGCGGTCAGGTCGCGCAGCTGTTCAGGGGACAGGGTGATCTTGCTGACGCGGTCCGTGCGGGGGTCCCATTGCTCGAATGTGATCTCGGCTGCAAAGGCAGACACGGTTACATCCTCGCGCAGGGGCGCATCGCCTTCGTCGACAAGCGTGATCACAGTGGCGTCAAATTCGTGCTCGATGGTAAACATGGGGCGACCTTGTGAAATTCGGCGGATCATTGCAAGCGGGCTGCACCGCGGCGTCAATTGCCTGTGATCGGGGTGGCCACTGGAAATCTGCATGGTAGAAGCCACATCATGGCGGACACCATGAGGACGCAACAGATGATCAGATACGGGCTTGCACTGCTGACAGTGCTGGGCGCTTTGGCTGGCTGCACCGTGCTGCCAGCGCCGCCGGACGCCACACCACCTGTTGAGATGCGCCCCGAGGTGGAGGCATTCAGCAGAACTCAGGCCGCGCGAAACTTTGTTGATGTCGTCCGCACCGTGGAACCTGTTGCGGAGCGTGAATGCAGGGCGCGCACCACGGGCATCAGCTGCGACTTCAATATCGCGGTCGATGATCGACCGGGCCAGCCCGCAAATGCCTTCCAGACTGTCGATCGCCAGAACCGGCCGGTGATTTTCTTCACCCTCGCGCTGATCGAGGATGTGCGCAATCTTGATGAGTTGGCCTTTGTCATGGGCCACGAGGCTGCGCACCACATTGCAGGGCATATCGGGCGTCAGCAGCAAAATGCCGTGGCTGGCGCGGTAATCTTCGCGGGCCTTGCCACACTCAGGGGCGGCGATGCGGAGGCGATACGCTCAGCCGAGCGGCTGGGCGCGGAGGTTGGCGCGCGCACCTACTCAAAAGAGTTCGAGCTGGAAGCCGACGCGCTGGGCACCATCATCACACACCGCGCCGGCTATGATCCCGTGCGCGGTGCAGAGTTTTTCACCCGCATTCCAGATCCCGGCGACAAGTTCCTTGGCACTCATCCACCCAATGCCGCGCGGATCGACATTGTGCGCGAGACCATGGCGGGTCTTTGACGTCGGACCCCGCCGGACGGCTATGTCAGGCGACGTGGGCGGATCACCTGCATCGTGATTCCGACAAGTGACATCGCAACCCAGAACAGCTGGATCAGCGCCGAGGCCAGATTGAAGCTGGCTGACAGGCCGATCAGGACACAGGTGGATGCCAGCAGGTTAAGCAGAAAATACGCCAGACATGGGCCGGGCAGGACCCGCAGCGTCAGCAGTGAATAGCTGATCACGTAGATCGCAAACCCGGCGACGCCTATGATTTCGAATATGAGTGGTGGCACAGAAATGAAGGTCATGGATGAATTCCGGTTTTGAAAAATATTTGGTGCGTTCAATACCCCGACGCTAGCGTCTTGGCGTTGAGCGGCCAATTGAGGTATTCCTTACCCTGCGTTGAATTTGCGGCTTTTGCGCAGGCTGTACATTTTGGTTCCGATAATGGGATTTGCTTATGATTTCTGTCTCTCACATCACGCGCCGCGGCACGCTGATTGGCCTGCTGACGGTGGCACTGGCGCAACCGGTCGCCGCGCAGACCCCGAACCTGACCGGCAGCTACCGGGCCGAGGGGCGCAACCCAAATGGGTCCGCGTATTCCGGCACGGTCGTGATCGGACAACAAGGCAATGCGGTGCAGATCAATTGGACCATCAGTAACGAGACCTATGTGGGCAGCGGCATTCTGGATGGAAGGGTTCTGGTCGTGAACTGGGGCCAGCCGCTGCCGGTGGTCTATGTCGTGATGCCATCAGGCGACCTGCATGGCACATGGAACGATGGCACCGCGCTGGAGCGGCTGATCCGGCAGTAGCGGTGTGACGCAATGGATCATCCTGGGCCGAGTGCTGACCGATCGTGGATCGCGGTATGCCGTGTCAGGCTGCCGCGTCACCAGTCGTGTCGAGATCGACACAGCGCTTGCGGTCCTCAAACAAGATAAGGCCTATGCAAAGGCTACCCACAATACATGGGCGGCGGTGCTGTCATCTGAGGGGGCGGTCAAGGCTGACGACGGGGAAAAGGGCGCGGGGATGGTCATTCTGCGGATGCTGGAACGGGACGTGGTGCGCGACCATCTGATCGTGGTGACACGCTGGTATGGTGGCAAGCACCTTGGCGGAGACCGGTTTCGCCATGTTCAGGCTTGCGTTCGGCAGTATCTTGATCAGATGCCGGGTGCCTGAACCCCGATGGCGATCGCCCCCAGCAGACAGGCAGAGGCGATCAGGACAAAGACATGCCAGACAGCATTTTGATACCGCATGCCTGGATGGGCGTAAAAGATCGTTCCGAGTGAATAGATCACCCCGCCCAGAGCAACCAGCCCCAGCGTCGCGCCCGGCAGGTGTTTCCACATCGGCCAAATCAGCAGGAGCGCCAACCACCCCATTCCCAAATAGAGCGCCAGCGATCCTTTACTGTCCGTGCGCCAGAACCACAGCTTTGCAAAAGCGCCGATAAAGGCCAACGCCCAAACCAGACCCAGAACGCCATAGGCAAATCCGCTCCCGATCAACACCACAAGGGGCGTATAGGTGCCCGCGATCTTGAAATAGATTGAGGCGTGATCGATCCGGCCGAGTGTGGCGCGCGTGCCGTCAAAAGGCAGCATGTGATAGAGCGCCGAGGCCGCGAGAGCGAAGATCAGGGTTGCTACATAAAGTGCCGTCGCAGACCAGACGCTTGTGTCCACCGGTGCAACCATCAACAGATAGATCGACGCAGGCCCCAACACCAAAAGCCCGGTCAGATGAACAACGCCATCTGCAAGGGTCTCAGGTCTGGAGGTCGGATAGGCCATAAGCGGTATTTAGCAGAGTAATATGAAGAAAGTGTGGTTAACCGCAGGTCATTCTCTGCCGGATTTTTGCCGGGCCTGCCGCCGTTTGTGCCAGTGAAACAGCAACGGGGCCAGTACATGATCATAGGTCAAGATGGCAAGCTGCCGGATGCCTGGCGTGTTCACGAGGCGCGCAAGCCAGCGATACCGAGGTATTTCGCGCCACAGCACGATAAAGGCCGGAATGCCTGCGTAGGTCTTTGCGTCTTTGCGCACATGCAGACGTCGCGCGGCCTCATCCGGTGTCAGCCCCCATTGCTGCAACCGGTCCGGATTGCCCAGATCATCGTAGGCGATGGGCAGGCCAGCGGCGGTGCTCAGCCGGGCATAGTGGTGCACCTCGCGCCGGCAGACGGGGCAGCTGTCATTATAAAGAACTTCTGTATCAGCCATGCCCTGTACCTAGGGCGCGCGGCAGAATAACAAGCCTTAGCGCGGCTTGTTGCTGTCGATCCAGCGCGACATGAGGCGGCGATCCCGAAAACACTCCTGCGGCACTTCGCGGCGCTTCAAGCGGGCAATGCGTTCGGCAAAGGCCACCTGTTTCGACGAAGGATAATTGCTGAACCGGGACTGCGGCGCGGATGTGTTGTGCTGATCAATCCACTGCGACAGGGCGGTGCGGTCCGCCTCAATCCCCTTTGGCAAAGGGGTCTTCGTCCGTGCTGCAAGGATGCGGGCAAAGCTGATCTGCTTTTCGGTCGCAGGATGGGAAAGGGGCAGGTCCGGCTGCACAGGTGTGGCCCCCTGAGCGGGGGTAAAGAGGCCGGGGAAGGCGGGCTGATACGTCATGACCGTGGTTCTCTCAAGAAGGTTTCCGTCAATATGGAACAAAACAGGAACAAAAACAATAGGCACTTACAGCTGTCCCACATGATGTAGGTTCCGGGCGTTCTGACGCAAGATGTGCCCCACATCGGATCTACTACATAATTCAAATATTCTATCTTGACGGGAAGTATTCTATCTCAGGTAGAAAGAATCGTTGGGCGCAGAGCGTTTTCGTGGTACATTTTGCCCGCACATATTTCGTGCACACCAACCTGAACAATTGCATCGAAAGGAATTTTGACATGGCTACGTATCACGAATTTGACCAAAAACAGATCAACGCAGCGCTGGATGCCGCGCGTGATCATTTTTCAGATCAGAGCGCCACGAAAATGGACGCGGCCGCAGACATCAGTTCGAACACTCACATGCTGCTGGCCGGGGGCTGTATCAAGGTGACGGTGGAGAACGGCAAAGTTTGTCTCAGCCTGCCGTTGGGGTTTGGCAAGGTCTGCCTGCCGATCCCGGGGGGGCTGCCTAATGGCACCGCAGCTGAGGCCTGCCTGCATATTTGCACCACGTTGGGCTTTCCCACAGGCATCGAAGTGACGGTGAAAATCGCAGGCGCCACCGTTGTGAAACAGTCGTTCGGCAAGTGCTGATCTGACGCGCCCAAAGGCTGGCCCGTTCTGCCTGCGGGCCAGCCAGCTGGGGTGTTGCTTTGAAAACTACATCGCAGCGATCATTCTGGATTTGAGATATCCTCGGCAATACCGTCAAGATCAATCTCCGCGACGGCCTCAGACATCTTAGAAATCCGCGGTGCCGGCTTTCTCCACTCTGCGAGGTTTTGACCGGCTTTTGGAAACCGTCTCGAGGGGATGCTCATCTGGCGGGGTCGCAAATAGGGTCGAGATCGTAATCAGAAAATCAACCTAGTGTTCCTTGGCGATTGCCCTGTAGGGGCAATTTGCTCCTCACTTGCCTCTTCTTCGCTCTGAGGGAAAAATGCGATGATTGTCAAACAGTTACTCTTGGTTTCGCGAAGTGATCGTCGACGAAGAACGTTGGATCAATAGTTTTTGGTGGTCAAAGCCTATACAACCCGCCCCCACAGGTCATATTCCCCGGCTTCCTCCACTTCGACCGTCACGATGTCCCCGACCGACAGCCCCTCAAAACCCTCATCCACGAAAAGATTGCCATCGATTTCCGGCGCGTCGGCCTTTGTGCGGCAGGTGGCCGCTTCGGCGTCTACCTCGTCCACGATGACCTCCATCCGTCGGCCTACCTTTGCGGCCAGCTTTGCTTCTGATATCGCCTGCGCACGTGCCATGAACCGATCCCAGCGGTCTTGTTTGATCTCTTCGGGTACGTGGTCGGGCAGGGCGTTGGACCGCGCGCCGGCAACATTCTCGTACTGAAAGCAGCCGACCCGGTCCAACTGCGCCTCATCCAGCCAATCGAGCAAGGTTTCAAATTCGGCTTCTGTTTCACCGGGGTATCCAACGATGAAAGTCGAGCGCAGGGTGATATCCGGGCAAACCGCACGCCATGCGGTGATTTCATCGAGAGTTTTGGACGCAGCGGCAGGCCGCGCCATACGTTTGAGCGTATCCGGGTGCGCGTGCTGAAACGGGATGTCCAGATAGGGCAGCACCAACCCGTCGGCCATCAACGGGATCAACTGGCGGACATGCGGGTAGGGGTAGACGTAGTGCAGGCGGACCCATGCGCCCAGGCTGCCCAGATCGCGGGCCAGATCGGTGATATGGGCGCGGTGTCCGTCGGCCTCGGTATGTTTGATGTCCACACCGTAAGCCGAGGTGTCCTGACTGATGACCAGCAGTTCCTTGACGCCACTGTCGACCAGCCGCTCAGCCTCGCGCATCACGGCGTGCGCAGGGCGCGACGCGAGGCGTCCGCGCATGTCGGGGATGATGCAGAACTTGCATTTGTGGTTACATCCCTCCGAGATCTTCAGGTAGCTGTAGTGGCGGGGGGTCAGGCTGACCGCCTGTGCGGGCAAAAGATCGATAAAGGGATCGGGTGCAGGCGGCACGGCGGCGTGGACCGCGTCGAGCACCTGTTCG
Organism: Sulfitobacter aestuariivivens; assembly: GCF_014763045.1. Classification (GTDB taxonomy): domain Bacteria; phylum Pseudomonadota; class Alphaproteobacteria; order Rhodobacterales; family Rhodobacteraceae; genus Sulfitobacter; species Sulfitobacter aestuariivivens. The sequence continues at coordinate 1,728,246 of NZ_JACTAG010000001.1, read as the reverse complement.
TACTGATGTGGACCGGTGACCGCCATAACGCGCGGGTGGACACCGGTGATGTATTCCGGCTCTGCCCCCAGACAGCCTGTCACGATCACACGGCCATTCTCGGAAAGCGCCTCGCCGATCGCATCCAGGGATTCCGCCTTGGCTGAATCGAGAAACCCGCAGGTGTTCACGATCACCGCGTCTGCGCCACTGTAATCGGGCGAAACACCGTAGCCCTCGGCGCGCAGACGCGTGAGGATGCGTTCGCTGTCCACCAGTGCCTTGGGGCAGCCCAGCGATACCATGCCGATCATTGGCTGACCGTCACGACGGGTTTCGCTGAGGTGCGCGGTGGGCGCGATATCGGGGCGCAGGTCTGGGGGATTTGTGCTCATGCCGCAGGCTATAGGGCAAGCAGCAGCCGCGTTAAAGGAATGTTTACCACAACGCGACAGGCTGACATCATGGACAATATGCCCCGCCATATGAATGCTGAACATTGGATTCGGCACATTTTTTCTTCCAAATCCGCGCGCGATGGCGGCGTGGTGCGCCGCAAGGTCAGGGACGTGGAGCGGATCATCGGCAGTGGCGCTTTCGAGGCAGAAGTGCGCAGACGTGGCTATCGCGCGGTCCAGAACGGGCAGCACTACGTTGTATTTTGCAATGCGGAGAGGCTTCGGCTGATCGAGTGAGGCCAAATCCTTGCAAGGATTTGGCTGAGACCTTTGGAAAGGTCTCAGTCCATTCCTTCCAAGGAATGGATACTGTCGCCTGCGACCACATCGCTCTTTTCCCCCTCTACGCCTTGCGTTAGACGGATCTGACCGCGACGGGGGAGACCAGCATGGCAAACGATCTTTTCAACAGCTTCATGACCGGGCCGGATGAGCAGGGCCGCTTTGGCGACTTTGGGGGGCGCTTTGTCTCCGAAACGCTGATGCCGCTGATCCTTGAGCTGGAAGCGCAATATGAAAAGGCCAAGACAGACGACAGTTTCTGGGCCGAGATGCACGATCTGTGGACCCACTACGTGGGCCGCCCCAGCCCGCTTTATTTCGCCGAACGGCTGACCGAACATCTGGGCGGCGCCAAGGTTTACATGAAACGCGACGAGCTGAACCACACCGGCGCGCACAAGATCAACAACGTGCTGGGGCAGATTATCCTGGCACGCCGCATGGGCAAGAAACGTATCATTGCCGAAACAGGCGCAGGTCAGCATGGGGTCGCGACGGCCACCGTATGTGCCAAGTTTGGTCTGAAATGCGTGGTCTATATGGGTGCACATGACGTGGAGCGGCAGGCGCCCAATGTGTTCCGGATGCGCCTGTTGGGCGCAGAGGTGGTGCCCGTCACATCCGGGCGCGGCACGCTTAAGGACGCCATGAACGATGCGCTGCGCGATTGGGTGACCAATGTGCGCGATACCTTTTACTGCATTGGAACGGTCGCAGGCCCGCACCCCTATCCGGCCATGGTGCGCGACTTCCAGGCCATCATCGGCAAGGAAGTGCGCGAACAGATGACCGCAGCCGAAGGGCGCTTGCCCGACACGGTGATTGCGGCCATCGGAGGCGGGTCAAATGCCATGGGGCTGTTCTATCCATTCCTTGACGACAAGGAGGTCGGGATCATCGGCGTGGAAGCCGGGGGGAAAGGCGTCAATCAGAAGATGGAGCATTGCGCGTCACTGACCGGCGGACGTCCCGGAGTTTTGCATGGCAACCGAACCTATCTGCTGCAGGATGATGACGGGCAAATTCTGGAAGGGTTTTCGATCTCGGCGGGGTTGGACTATCCGGGGATCGGGCCGGAGCATGCCTGGCTGCACGAGATCGGGCGCGCCAAATACGTCTCGATCACCGACGTGGAGGCGCTTGAGGCGTTCCAGTTGTGTTGCCTTCAGGAAGGTATCATCCCAGCGCTCGAGCCAAGTCACGCGCTGGCCCATGTGATGAAGATCGCGCCGGAGTTGCCTGCCGATCATATCATCTGCATGAACATGTGCGGGCGTGGCGACAAGGATATCTTTACCGTGGCCCGTGCCCTTGGGTTCGAAATGGGCGAATTCGCCTGACGGCGCATTTGGAGGGTTTGCCTCCAAACCTCCGGGATATTTTCAGCCAGAAGAGAGAAAGCTAGCGTGTCAGTTCCAGAATGTCGAAGTCGCTTTCGACGGCGGGGGACGGGAACATCAGGCGCGCGCGGGTGGGGCTGATACGCTCAAACACGGCGACGTCGGATTGTATCCGGCCATCGGATGTAAAATCGGCAGGCAGATCGGCGTAATCCGGGACTGTTTCGCCCGCCACATAGCCGACCCCGGCGTAGATGGCGCGGCCATTGCGCAAAAAGATAGTGCCTTTGGTGCGCTGCGAGCCGGTCAGTTTTTCGAAACCAAATCCGGTATCCGTTGCCGTGATACGGCAGCCAAAGGGCGTGTAGACCACCAGCGGGGAAATGCCACCCAGTTTCATTGTCCGGCAGCGCCAGTCGCCGGAAAGGGTTTCATCAAAGGCTATCTGTGGTGCCCCAGAGAGGGCTTTGGTCAGGGCCGCGATATCCTGGCTGTCGCCGCCAGAGAGTGCTTGTAACAGCGCATTTCCCGCGGATGTCGTGAAACCGTCAAGACGCGCGGCATCGTCCGGGCGCAGGGTAGTTTGGGCGGAACCGATTGATGGCAGGCTCAGCGCTAGCAACAGGAAAATGGCCCACCCGCTCTTCATTCCTCAGAGCCATCGTGCAGCGCATGGGCCTTGAGCACCTCAAGCGGGACGATGTCCAGCGCGCGCTTATGGGTGGCCTCCAGATGTACCTGCGGTGCGCAGCCTTCGTCGGCGGCTTGCAGAAAGCGGCTGGCACACAGACACCATGCATCGCCGGGGTCGAGACCGTCAAAACCGAATTCCGGGCGCGGGGTGCTGAGGTCATTGCCGACGTATTTCGAGAAGGCCAGAAACTCTGCCGTCATGACAGCACAGACCGTATGACTGCCCTGATCCGCCGCGCAGGTGTTGCAGTGGCCATCGCGGAAGAACCCGGTCACCGGGTCGGTGCCGCAAAGCACCAGGGACGTGTCCAGAACGTTGATGCTGTCCTCGGGTTCCATGGGTCAAAGACTTTCTGCGATGGTGCGGAAGATATCGACGTTCTGTTGTGAGACGCCGTCCTCGCGGAATTTCCGGTCAGCGCCATTGGTGGCGATCACGACACCGCGGCCCGTGTCGACGTAAATATACTGCCCGTAGATGCCGCGCGCCATGTAGGTGCCGGGATCAGCGCCTTGCGGGATCCACCATTGGTAGCCATAGCCGATCTTGCCCGGCGCTGTTGGCGCACTTGGCGCGGTTGAGGCATCGACCCAGTCAGCGGGCACGATCTGCTGGCCCTGCCATTGCCCTTGTTGCAGATACATTTGACCAAAGCGTGCATAGTCGCGCGTGGTAAAATTCAGCCCGCCAAGGACAAAGGCGGTACCGACACCGTCAGTGACATAGTAGGGCGCATACTCTACCCCCAAGGGTATGATGATCCGCTCGCTCAGCAGATCGGTGACGGAGCGACCGGTGGCGCCGCGCACCACCATGCCAACGACATGGGTGTCGATCGACACGTATTTCCATTCGGTGCCGGGGGCAATGTAGGTTTCCGTCAGAGCGGCCGCGAAATCATCCATTTCCCGCCCAAAAGCCAGCACCCGACCCATACGCTGGATATCGGAAAAGAAATCGAGATAATCCTCGTTAAAGACAACGCCGCTGGACATCTGCAGAACGTCCCGCAGGGTGCTTCCGTCATACGCGCCACCTGCCAGTTCAGGCGCGTATTTCGTGACCGGATCGTCGATGCTGTCGATCTGGCCTTCGTCCAGCAGGATGCCCACCAACGCCGAAAGATAACTTTTGGCCATCGACCAGCTGATACGCAGGTCATCGGCAGAGGTGCCTTTGAAGTAGTTCTCATAGACGATCGCCCCGTCCTTGAGCACCACCAGTGCCGTCACATCACGCTCAGTTATCCAGTCGTCAACCGCCGGCGGCAATTCGGTTTCCGCGCCATAGCTCAGCTCGGCCGTGGGGCCGTTGCCACGCGGCACGGGCGTGGTCAGAAAGGCGGCATCCATGTTGCTGAAATTGCTGACGATCTTTTCCTCGTCAAAGAGCGTGATAACGGCCCAGACCCGCGAAAGTTCTTCGCGTTTCCACAGGCCCAGTGCGACCAGGATGATCACCGAAACCAGCAGGCCCCGGCCCAGCCATCTTAGAAATGTGCGCATGCGTGCTCCCTTGTTCGGGTGCATCCAATCATATGGCCTTGCGGCGCGCCAGTGCTACCTGACTTCAGGGTGTCGCAGTCCAGTTGATCCAGCGACCGTGAAAGTCGGCGCGGCCAAGATCAAGCGTGATGTCCCCCGGCCAAAGCCGCAGCGTCAGCGCGGCACCCACCTTGCCCGTGGTGTCACCATCGCTTTCCATCGACAGCCAGCCAAGGGGGCGGTCCGCTGTGGCTTTGGCCCCAGTAGCCTCAATCAGTGCGCGCCCCCGGGCTTGCGCGGCTGCCGGGAAGTATTGCCAGGCTACGGTATGCTGGATGAGGTGCAGATGCCCCCTTGGTGCCTCTGCCAGTCGCGTTGCCAGCCAGTCAATCGCATCGCCTTGCGCAAGGGGTGCGGTCATCACCGAGGCTGCGGCGCGGGTCATGCGCAGCCGGTCCGGCTGGTCCGGCCAGAGATAGGCGGTGAGACGCAAGAGATCCGCACCGGCCTGCGGGTCGAGGGGGTTGAGATCGACACCTGCGCGCTGTGCGATCACGGGGCCGATGTCCGGGGGCAGGGCACCTTTCCATTCCGGTGTCAGGATCAGCGCCGGAACCGTCGGGCCAAACCTGTGGCCGTGGATGTCGAGCGCATAGTGATCCCACATCAGGTTCAGCCCGCCGCTGGCGCCCAGCTCGGACAAGGTGAGGGGCAGATCAAAGTGCTGTGCTGCGACCCGCGCACCGGCGATCAGGGCAGCAGAGCGGCGGACTTCGTTGGTTTGGGGGGCACTGTCGGTCCAATCCAGCAAGAACTTTTCGTGGGTGTGCAACGCGTGCAGAACGTTGGTCTCAAGATCGGCTGTACTGGCGTTGTTTGGCGGATAGACAGCGGCCAGTTCCGGTGCGGTGCCATTGAGAACAAGAGCATGCAGACCGCCCGCGATGCGCAGGGGGAGGGAATGGCCCGCCGGGCCGATATCGCCCTCAAAGCCTGCGAACTTTTGTCCAAGTGCACTGCTCTGGGGCCATTGGGAGGCCAGAATACGCAACAGCCGACCCATGAAAGGGGACCCCATTTGGCTGCAGCTTTCCGCCTGATCGGCAAAGGCCTGTGCCAGGGTCACCGAAATCTCTCCATCAGTTTTTGCAGGGGCGATCTGGTGTCAGGTTCCGGCGCAGGCGGTTCCGGTTTGGCAGCAGCTGGTGCGCGTGTTCCGGTGCTGGCGCGCGGCGGGTTCACCCGCAGCGCAACGGCATTTGAGAACTTCGCCGCATCCCCATCCGCCAGATAGGGCGCGCCATCGCTGATGCCGCGCAGCAGATCGTCAAGCCAATCGTCATCCGCTTTTGGGAAGTCGCGCAGAACATAGCCCGGCACCGCGTCTTTGTGGCCAGGGTGGCCCACGCCAAGCCGCACACGCCCATAGTCTGGACCGATATGGGCGTGGATTGACCGCAACCCATTGTGGCCCGCGTGCCCACCGCCTTGTTTGAATTTCATCTTGCCGGGGGCGAGGTCAATCTCATCATGGATCACGATCACGTCGTCGGGCTCAAGCTTGTAGAACCGCATAGCGGCCTGCACAGACTGACCGGATTTGTTCATGAAGGTTTCGGGCTTGAGCAGCACGGCGCGGGTGGATCCGAACCGCCCTTCGCTGACAGAGCCCTGATGCTTGCCGCGCCAGGGCGCGAAGTCATGGTCTTCGGCGATCCGGTCAACGGCCATGAAGCCGATGTTATGGCGGTTGCGCGCGTATTTCGCGCCCGGGTTGCCAAGGCCAGCGATGAGGATCATGGGGCGGCTCCTGCTGCGTTGCGGCATGATAGCGGCAGATCAGACCAAGGGGAATGGCCTCCGCTGGGTGTTTCAGCCTGCCACCGCGTTGAGCAGGAAAAAGATGACGCCCGACAGGATTGCCGCGGCGGGCACGGTGATGATCCAGGCTGCGATGATTGTCATGAAATGCGAGCGGCGCACGAGTTTGCGGCGGCGGCGTTCCTCGGGGGCAAAATTGGTGCGGTCCGGCATGGCCAGGCGGGCTTTCTTGATCCGCCGCTCGGCGTCCCACTCGCGGAAAAAACCGACACCGAAAACCGCACCAACAGCGATATGGGTGGAACTGACGGGCAGGCCAAGCCAGCTTGCAACGATCACGGTGATGGCCGCCGACAATGCCACGCAGTAGGCGCGCATGGGGTTGAGTTTGGTAATCTGGCCGCCGACCATACGGATCAGCTTGGGCCCGAAAAGGAACAGGCCAAAGGAAATGCCGAAGGCCCCGATCACCATCACCCAAAAGGGGATGCTGATGGCTTCGGTGAAGCTGCCCGATTGCGAGGCCTGCACGATTGCGGCCAGCGGCCCGACCGCGTTCGCCACATCGTTGGCCCCATGCGCAAAGCTGAGTAGCGCGGCAGAGACCACAAGCGGCACCCCAAAGAGGATCTTGAGAGACTTGTTACGGTTCTCAAGGCCTTCGGATTGTTTCTTGATGATGGGCATCATCGTGATCCAAACCAGAATCCCGATGGCGGCACCGATCATCAGGGCCGTGGGCATGTCGATCTTGATGATCTTCTTGAGACCCTTCAGCGCAAGATAGGCGGAAAAGACGCCCGCCATGATGCCCACCAGCACGGGCACCCATCTGCGGGCCGCCGCGATCTTGTCCTCGCGATAGATGATGCGCGATTTGATCAGCCACAGGAACAGGGCCGCAATGGCCCCGCCGAGCACGGGTGAGATGACCCAGCTTGCGGCAATACCACTCATGGTGGCCCAGTTGACCGCGCCAAAGCCTGCGGCCGCGATGCCCGCGCCCATGACGCCACCAACAACAGAATGGGTGGTAGAGACCGGCGCGCCGATCCATGTGGCAAGGTTGACCCAAAGGGCTGCCGACATCAGCGCCGCCATCATGGCCCAGACAAAAATCTCTGGCGTGCCCATGCTTTGCGGGGCGATGATACCCTTGGCCACCGTCTTGACCACGTCCCCGCCCGCGATCAGCGCACCGGCACTTTCAAAGACGACCGCGATTGCAATCGCACCGCCCATCGACAGCGCATTCGCCCCCACCGCCGGCCCCATATTGTTGGCCACATCGTTGGCACCGATGTTCAGCGCCATGTAGGCCCCCAGACAGGCGGCGATGATCACAATGGCAGAGTTATTGTCCTGGCCGAAGAACAGCAGCGCGGCAGCACCTGCAAGCAGGACAAATACAAGCGAAATGCCGATCCCCACCATGGGTCGCGACACATAGGCCGTCGCCATCTCAAGCGTCGAATAGCGCGCAAGATCCCGGTCCAGCGTTTCAAGATGGCGCAGATCGCCCTGTTGGTCGGCCATAGTTCGTCCCCCCGTTTGGTGGGGACGCATACCGCTCAATCGAACCGGAAATCAAATGTTGAATAGTGATGGCGCAAAGATTGTCACTGATTGCGGAAAATTGCCTTCAGTTCGGTCTCGTTCACAAGCTCCGCTGCCGTTTCGGCATCAACCCACTTGCGCTTGCGTTCATGGGCCTCGGGAAATTCTGCGAGGACCTCGTCCACGGCGACCGAGTAGACCTGTGTTTCCACCGGGACTTCCATGCCGCCCGTTTGCCGCTTTTGGTAGGTATAGCTGCCAACCGGACGATCCGTGATCTTGCGGCTTTTCACGCCCGCTTCTTCCCAGGCTTCGCGCAAGGCGGTTTCCCGCGAGTTCAACCCCCGGATCGGCCAGCCCTTGGGAATGATCCAGCGCGCTGTGTCGCGGCTGGTGACAAGCAGAAATTCTCTGTCCGCGCCTTCGCCACGATGGCAAAGCGCTGCCATCTGCAACCTTTTGGGGCGTTGCATCATCGGGCCCAGGAAGGACTCCCAGACTGCATTTAACGTGTTCTTCATTACGAAACCACTCAATAGATCGTTTTTTATTCTTTCAACAAAGGAGGTTATAGCGCGTTGTGGATAGAATTACAAGGTGCGGGTCACAGGGCTGCATGTGCCGCTGCCACGCCCGCCTAACGCGAACTGTGACGTTTGGGCGCTTGGGATCCTTCAAATAAGAAACGGGGCCGCCAAGGCGACCCCGTTCCGGTAAGGCTGTGCAGCCTGTGTTTATGTGTCGTCGCCGGCTTCTTCACCGTCGGGCGGGCCCATTTCGGTGGTCGGCACTTCGTCTGCTGCGACATCTTCGTCTTCGTCGTCATCCTGCGACGCCAGACCCGAAGGTGCGGCGATCTGGGCGATGACAAAATCGCGGTCGATGGTCGGTTTGGAACCGGCGGGCAGATTGACGTTTGCAATGGTTGCACTGTCGCCGATCTCAAGACCGGAGATATCCACGGTGATGCTTTCGGGGATATCAGCGGCGGTCACCATCAATTCGACCTCGGGACGGACCAGGGTCAGAACACCACCGGCACGCAGGCCCGGGCAATCCTCTTCGCCTGCCACTTCGACACCGATGTAGAGGTTCACCTTTGTGGTGCGCTTGAGGCGCATGAAGTCGACATGCGTCGGCAAGTCCTTGACCACGTGGCGCTGAACGTCCCGGCAGATGACGCGGACGTCGTCGTGACCATCAACCTTCATGTTGAAGAGCGTCGATTTGAACCGGCCCTTGCGCAGCATGGTTAGCAGTTTGTTGAACGGGATGTTGATCGGCAGCGGGTCTGTGTCGCCCCCGAAAACAATCCCCGGTACCATGCCATCACGGCGTGCCTGACGAGCGGCGCCCTTGCCTGTCCCCGTCCGTACCTGGGCTTCAAGATCTGGAATCTCTCCGGCCATTTTAGTCTCCAATTGGTTAGGGCGGGAATCCTCCAAGGCTGTATCCCCGCGTGAAGCGCTGCCTATAGACGCGATTGGGTCATAAGAAAAGGGTCAATCTGCACAGTCAAAGAGCCGACGGGGCAGGGACAATACCCTATCGGTGCTGGTCAATGAGGATCTGATTTCCGTCGGGGTCGGTCAGCATAATGCTTTCGGGGCCAGTTGTGGTCGTGTCGGCTTCGGAATCCGGCGTGATGCCGCGTTCGTTCAGGGTGTGCTGTATCTCGCGGACATCACTAAAGTGCTCTGTGGGCTGGGCGTTTTGGTCCCACCCGGGGTTGAAGGTCAGGATGTTGCCGTCAAACATGCCCTGAAAGAGCCCGATGATATGATCCCCGTTCTTGAGGATGATCCAGTTGTCCTCTGGATTGCCGCCGAAGGGTTCAAACCCCAGCTTTTCGTAAAACGCGACGGACGCGGTCAGGTCTTTGACAGCGAGGCTGACGGAAAATGCGCCAAGATCCATGGTGTGATGTTCCTTTTGCAAATGGGTGCGTGCGGCTTTGGGTAGTCTATGGCGGCCGTTCCGAATGGTCCAATGCGGGGTTGCAAATTTGTGTCCCCGGACTTGCAGATCACCCTATGCCAAACACAGCACTTGGCAAACCGGTGGGCCCGTGCGACGGCTGCGGGATGAGCTGGAAACACGACATCATCCTGTCGCGCAGACCGTTGATGGGCTTTGTGGCCATTGGCGTGGCCTGGGCCACCTATTTTGCGCAGATGCCGGATATCAAGGCAAATGTGGGCGCGTCGGATGGTGTCTATGGTCTGGTGATGTTCGTGGCGTCGCTGGCGTCGATTGCGGCTATGTGGCTGGCGCCGTTTTGCCGACGGGTGCTGGGCGGGCGCGCCGTTGGGCTTGGCATTCTGATGGTGGGGTTTGGCATGTTCTGGGCCGGACTGGCCGGAAGCATTGCGGTGATGGTGCTGGGCATGTCGCTGGCGGCGATGGGGTCGGGCATTGTGGACGTGTTGATCAACGCGCGCGTCAGCGAGATCGAGGCCGAGACCGGTCAGAGCCTGATGAACATCAATCACGCGCTTTACAGCTTTGCCTATGCGGGGGCGGCGCTGGCGACGGGGGTTCTGCGCGAGGCCCAGATGCCGACGGTGCTGATTTTTGGGCTGCTTCTTGTCTTGATATGTCTGTTGGCGTGGCTTTCGCGCGACCGCGCGCCTACGCTGGAAGAGTCGGGCGTTACGCTGGCCAAAGGCCAGATGCCGCATCTCTTCGTGATCCTGTGTGGTCTGGTGGTGATGGCCGGTTTCCTGGCTGAATCTGCCTCTGAGGGGTGGTCCGCGCTGCATCTGGAACGCACGCTGGGGGGCAGTGCGGGCGAAGGGGCGCTGGGGCCTGCGCTTTTGGGGCTGACGATGGGGTTCGGGCGGCTGTTTGGGCATGTGCTGGTGGGATGGATGCGCGATACCACGCTGATATTGCTGGCCACGCTGGTGTCGGCGGCGGGCATTGCGCTGGCGGGGGTGGCCACGAGCATTCCGATGGCCCTGCTTGGGTTTTCGCTGGGGGGCCTGGGCATTTCCGTCGTGGCACCGCTTGCGCTGTCGCTGGTCGGCCGCATCGTGCCACCACAGGCGCGACTGGCCGCGATCAGCCGCGCCTCGGTGCTGGGCTACGGCGCGTTCTTTTTCGGACCGCCGCTGATGGGGCTGGTCGCCGAAGGGTTCGGTTTGCGCGCGGCATTTGTCGCGGTGGCGGTGCTGCTGGCGCTTGTCGCGCTGGCCCTTGTTCCGGCCATGGCGCGGCAGGCGGGAGCGATTTCTTCGAAAGAAATCGGGCCGGAATTTTTGAAAAATTCCGATCCCGGTTAATCTTGCCAGACACCGCCAAAGTCTTTCGGAATCAGCAGGTTATCTTTACTCAGGTCCTTGACGGATGTCTCACCGCACAGCGCCATCGACACGTCGAGCTCTTTGTGGATCACCTCCAGCGCCTTGGTGACACCGGCCTGTCCCATGGCACCCAGACCATAGATAAAGGCGCGCCCGATGTAGGTGCCCTTGGCCCCCAGCGCCATCGCCTTAAGCACGTCCTGGCCGGACCGGATCCCGCTGTCGATGTGTACCTCGATATCCGCGCCGACGGCATCAAGGATCGACGGCAGTGCGGCAATGGAACTGAGCGCGCCATCCAGCTGGCGGCCGCCATGATTGGACACCACGATTGCATCCGCGCCGACCTTCAGCGCCATGCGCGCGTCCTCTGCATCCAGAATGCCCTTGAGGATCACCTTGCCGCCCCAGAGTTCCTTGAGCTTGGCAACCTTGGCCCAATCGAGCGAGGGATCGAATTGTTCTGCCGTCCAGGCACCCAGATCGGCAGCATCGGATACGCCCTCGACGTGGCCGACGATATTGCCGAATTCGCGCCGTTTCGCGCGCAGCATTTCCAGTCCCCATCCCCATTTTGTCGCCAGGTTCGCCATGGTGCTGAGCGTGAGCTTGGGCGGCGCGGAAAGGCCGTTCTTGAGGTCCTTGTGGCGCTGGCCGATGATTTGCAGGTCCAGCGTGATCACCAGCGCGGAACATTTGGCGTCCTTGGCCCGCTGGATCAGGCGGTGTACGTAGTCTTCGTCGCGCATGGTATAGAGCTGAAACCAGAAAGGGGCCTGGGTGGCCTCGGCGACGTCCTCGATAGAATTGATGGACATCGTGGACAGGGTGAAGGGCACGCCAAAGTCGCGCGCCGCTGTGGCCGCTTTGATTTCGCCATCGGCGTGCTGCATGCCCGTCAGGCCCACAGGGGCCAGCGCCACAGGCATGGCCACGTCCTGGCCGATCATTTGTGTCGCGGTGCTGCGACCCGTCATGTCGACAGCGACGCGCTGGCGCAGCCTGATCTTGTCAAAGTCGGATGAGTTTTCGCGGAACGTCTGTTCGGTCCAGCTGCCGGATTCGCAATAGTCATAGAACATGCGCGGCACGCGGCGGCGGTATATCTGCTTGAGGTCGTCAATATTGGTGATGACGGGCATGATAAATCCTTTGGCTGGCAACTGTTTATGCTGCCTATCAATCCGGCCATCCGAAATCAACGCGGGGAAGGGCTTGACTAGTGCGATATCGCACCATATATAGTGCGATATCGAACAATAGGAGTGAGACATGACCCTTTCCAGACGAAAAACCCTTGCCCTGATTGGCGGCGGTACGATTCTTGCGGCCAGCGGTGCCGGGGCCGCTTTTGTCGGGACGCGCACGCCGGGTGTTGCGCAACAGCCCTGGGCGCTTGCGGGCACCTACGGCGATCCGCGCAAGAATGCGCTGAGCTACGGCTTGCTGGCACCCAATCCGCATAATCTGCAGCCCTGGCAGGTCGGGCTGGACGGCGATGATGCGCTGACGATTTATCACGACAAGACCAAACGCCTGCCTGAAACCGACCCGTTTGACCGCCAGATCATGATCGGCTTTGGCTGTTTTGTGGAACAGATGGTGCTGGCGGCAGGGGCGGCGGGCTATGCGGTTGATCTTACATTATTCCCCGATGGTGAAGATGCACCCGCAGTTGCGCGCGCCACTTTTGCCGAAGGTGGGATGCCGGACCCGCTGGCCGCGCATATGATGGAGCGCCGGTCGTGCAAAGAGCCCTTTACCGCGCAGGAGGTCACGGGGGCGCAGGCCAATGAGCTAGAGATGTTCGCCGACATCTACACGGACAAGGCCATGGTCGAGGCGCTCAAGGCGCTGACCTGGGAAGCCTGGATGGTCGAATATGAAACCCCGCGCACGCTGAAAGAAAGCGTGGACCTGATGCGCATGGGCAAGGCGGAAATCAACGCCAGCCCGGACGGTATCGATCTGGGCGGCGCATTTCTGGAAGGTCTGATGTTGGCGGGGATGATGAACCGCGAGGATCTGTCTGACCCCGACAGCATCAGCTATCAGCAGGGCATCGATATCTATCACGAGATGCTGCATGCGACGCCGGGCTATGCGGCGTTGACTTCTGCGGGCAACACGCGGGCGGACCAGATCGAGGCGGGGCGGCGCTGGTTGCGGCTGAACCTCAAGACCACGGCCATGGGGCTAAGCCTGCATCCGGTCAGTCAGGTGCTTCAGGAATACCCCGAAATGGCACCGCATTACGCGGCGGCGCATACGTTGCTTGCGCGTGAGGGCCACACGGTTCAAATGCTGGGGCGGGTCGGCTATGGTCCGCGCATTCCGCGCACCCCGCGCTGGCCGTTGGAGGCGAAACTGATTGACGCATGACAGCGATCCCATGCTGCTTTTCGAGGTCTTCAACGAGATCGGGATCATCGAACAACTCAGCCGCGACTTGCTTGAGGCGCAGCTGCCCGAGGGGTTGATCGCGCCGCATTTCAGCGTGCTCAACCATTTGATCCGCCGTGGTGACGGGGCCCTGCCCATCAATATGGCGCGGGCGTTCCAGGTGCCGAAGACATCGATGACGCATACGCTGAAGGGGTTGGAAAAGGGCGGCTATGTGGTGCTGAAGCCCAATCCCGAGGACGGGCGGTCAAAGCAGGTCTGGCTGACAGACAAGGGGCGGATGCTGCGTGACAGTACCATCGCGGCGCTGGCACCCGAACTCAGCAGGCTGACGCGGGAATTCGAGAGCGAAAAGCTGATGGATATCAAGCCCGTGCTGACAGAACTGCGCATCTTTCTGGATGCCGCGCGGGATCCCAAGTAGCGGTGCCCGGTCGGCGGCGGGACAGGGGGGCCGGTCGGGACTGAGTTTAACTGGAAAGATGAAGCAATGGGGTGTGCCTAGTCGGTGGTATGGGCACCGTTCGCCAGGGTTTTCACAAAGGCCAGCACATCGCCCGGGCTGTCACAATTGCCGATTTTGCTGACAATGGCTGAGCCCACCACAACGCCATCTGCGACCTCGGCGATTGCGCGGCTTTTCTCGGGTGTGTTGATGCCGAAACCGACGATCACGGGCAAGCCGCTGGCCTTTTGGATGCGCGCCACTTCGGGGGCGACATCACCTGCGTCAGCCTCTGCCGCGCCGGTGATGCCGGTGATCGAGACATAATAGACAAAGCCGGACGTGTTTTCGACCACGCGTGGCAAGCGGGCATCATCGGTGGTGGGCGTGGCAAGTCGGATGAAATTGAGGCCTGCTGCATTGGCCGGCAAGCAGAGTTCGCTGTCTTCCTCGGGGGGCAGATCGACGATGATCAGCCCGTCGATCCCGGCATCTTTGGCGGCGGCAAGAAAGGCGTCAACCCCCATGGAGTAGATCGGGTTGTAGTACCCCATCAACACGATTGGCGTCGTGTCATCACCCTCGCGGAATGCCGCGGCCAGTTGCAATGTTCTGGCGAGCGTCATGCCACCTTCCAGTGCGCGTTGACCGGCCAGCTGGATCGTCGGGCCATCTGCCATGGGATCTGTGAAGGGCAGGCCAAGTTCGATCACGTCAACGCCTGCACCGGGCAAGCCACGCACGATTTCAAGCGAGGTGTCATAGTCGGGATCGCCCGCCATCACATAGGCCACAAAGGCTTTCTGCCCCCGGGCTTTGAGGTCGGCGAATTTGGCGTCGATGCGGGTCATGGCGGGCCTTTCCAGCGTGGTCTGCGCCGGAATGCCGAAAACGGGCGGGAAAGGCAATGCAGGATGCGTGTGCCTGCGGGATCAGCCCTTTATTTTTCTTTGGCGAGGCCTATCTGAAGCCTATGAACTATTTGCTTGCTATACTGCTTCCGCCCCTGTCGATCCTGCTGACGGGACGTCCGATTGTTGCGATCCTGACCTTTCTGATCTGGATCCCGGCGCTGGTGTTCTCGGGGGGATTGACCCATCCGATGTTCATCATCCTGGCCTGGATCCTGATCTTTCAGGCCCGTGAGGATCGGCGCGAACGTCGCGCATCCTAAGCGACCCTTGCGCTTGGACCGGTGACGCCCTAGGACGACCCAAGTTTTCTTGGGAAAGGGCCGGTCATGGGTTTCAAGATGGGTATCGTTGGATTGCCGAATGTCGGAAAATCCACGCTTTTCAATGCGTTGACGCGCACCGCCGCGGCGCAGGCCGCGAACTTTCCATTTTGTACGATTGAACCCAACGTGGGCGAGGTCGCTGTGCCGGACGCGCGACTGGACCAGTTGGCCGCCATCGCGCAATCCAAACAGATCATCCCCACGCGCATGACCTTTGTGGACATTGCCGGGCTCGTGAAGGGGGCCAGCAAGGGCGAAGGGCTGGGCAACCAGTTTCTTGCCAACATCCGTGAAGTCGACGCCATCGCCCACGTGCTGCGCTGTTTTGAAGATGGGGATGTGACCCATGTGGAGGGGCGCGTGGATCCGGTGGCCGATGCGGAAACCATCGAGACGGAACTGATGCTGGCGGACATCGAAAGCATCGAGAAACGTTTGCAGAATATCGTGCGCAAGGTGCGCGGCGGCGACAAAGAGGCCGTGCAGCAGGAACGCCTGATGAGGATGGCATTGGCGGTGCTGGAAGACGGCAGACCCGCGCGCGTCGTTGACGTGGATGCCGAAGACCTCAAGGCCTGGCGGATGCTGCAATTGCTGACCACCAAGCCGGTCCTCTACGTCTGCAACGTGGGCGAAGGCGACGCGGCGGAAGGCAATGATTTGTCAGCGAAAGTTGCCCAGATGGCAGCGGCTCAGGGCAATGCGCATGTGATCATCTCGGCTCAGATCGAAGAGGAAATCAGCCAGCTTGAGCCTGAGGAAGCACAGATGTTTCTTGAGGAAATGGGTCTGTCGGAGGCGGGTCTGGATCGGCTGATCCGGGCGGGCTATGAGCTGCTGCACCTGGAGACATACTTTACCGTCGGCCCCAAAGAGGCACGGGCCTGGACCATCGCTTCTGGCACAACGGCGCCCAAGGCGGCGGGCGTCATTCATGGTGATTTCGAAAAGGGGTTCATCCGGGCGGAGACGATTGCGTTTGATGATTTCGTCACGCTGGGGGGCGAAGGCCCGGCCAAAGAAGCGGGCAAGATGCGCGCGGAAGGCAAGGGGTACGTCGTCAAGGACGGCGATGTGCTGCACTTTCTCTTCAATACCTGAGTTAACGGGGTCTGACCCCTGCGGACGGTGGGGATGGCCCTATCCGCATCGAATTGCGTGGTTTCAACAGGTTAATGGGCGATCCGCGCCATTTTCCAACGTCGGTATCGTGTCGGTGCTCCGTCGGTATCGCGTCGGTGGAAGGGCGGTGTGAGGCCACGGTAACGCGGCGGGTGCGGCGTTTGCGAAATCCTAACCTACAGGTCTCCGTGCGCCCGGCGGTTGCGGTTGTTGACACCTGTCAACGGCACCGCCGATACTTAATAGATTATTAGTTAGTTTATTGGAGTTCAGGTCATGCGTGGGATGGGCAGAGAATTTACCGGCCCCCCGGCGGGTTTCACCAAGAAAGGCAACAAGCACGACAACCTGCTGCAGGGGCGCGGGCGCGACGATACCTTTTTCGGCGGACTGGGCGACGACACGCTGATCGGTGGGGCAGGCAACGACCTGCTGGAGGGGGGCGAGGGCAACGACCTGCTGGAAGGCGGTGCGGGCGTCGATACCCTGTTGGGCGGCGCCGGAGATGACGTGCTGATGCCCGGCAAGGACGGGGGTCACATCGATGGCGGCGCAGGAGAGGATACCGCCATTGTCGATGGCCTGCGCGGCGCATACGCGATGACGACCATCGCGGAAAACACGGTCAGCTTTACGCACGCGAACGGCGAAGAGTATGTCTTTACCAATGTAGAAAATTTCCAGATCGATGGCTTCAGCTACACACTGGAGTCCTTGCAACTTTAGTGGTGGCAACCCGAGGTTTTCGGCACCGAGGCGGATGAACTTTTTCTGACGACGCCGCAACTGGACCGCATCTATGCGGGTGGCGGCGACGACACGATCATCGCCAGCACAGGCCTCGATATTTACGACGGCGGTTTGGGTGTCGATCTGGTAGACTTCAGCGGGCTGACCACCGAAGCCGGACCCACAGGACTGGTAGGCCTTGTGTTCCTGAGCGAGGTGCCAGATGGCTTTCACCCCTCAGAGGACGACGGTTTTGCTTTCTTTGTCGGCAATGGAATGCTCGAAGAATATGCGTCGGCTGAGCCTATCTCCATCGAACATATGATCGGCACCGATTACGATGATCGGCTATGGGTGCAAGGTGCGGGCGAGACGGTCACGTTGGAGGGAGGCGCGGGGAATGACTCGCTGGACAGCGGGCTGTCGTCTGCGGTTCTGATGGGCGGGCCAGGCAACGACATTCTCTTTGCGCCCAGCCAGCTTAACGCCCCTGATGCCGTCGGGCACG
Source organism: Sulfitobacter aestuariivivens (assembly GCF_014763045.1). GTDB lineage: Bacteria > Pseudomonadota > Alphaproteobacteria > Rhodobacterales > Rhodobacteraceae > Sulfitobacter > Sulfitobacter aestuariivivens. The sequence goes on along the minus strand of NZ_JACTAG010000001.1, from coordinate 1,710,882 downwards.
ACACCGTCGACGGTGGGGAAGGGGACGACATCATAGTGGGAGGTGCCGGGAACGATCTGATCACCGGTGGTCCCGGGGCGGACCGCTTTATCTTCCTGAGTTTTGCGGATGAAGGACAGGATACGATTACTGACTTTGACGACAGCGCGGACACAGTCACCCTGTTCTATCAGCAGGGTGACGCTGCCCCGGATGTGGCGGACCTGCTTAGCCAGACCAGTGCCGGTGCGGTGCTGAGCTATGGCATCTCGAACACAGTGCTCCTTGATGGGGTGCAGATGGCCGAACTTGATGTGTCGGTCTTTGTTATAGAGGAATACCCGGTCTTTCCCGCCTGATGCTGCCCCCCTTGAGCGGTGCTGCGGGGAGTACGGAAAAAGGCCCGGCATTGCTGCCGGGCCTTTCTGATTAAATCCGTGTGGATTTAGCGGCTGTCGTTGCCGGGACCAAAGCCACCATAGATGTACCCTTCGCCATTCGTGCGCGTTTCTGAGCGGGTGGACAGGGTTACGTCTGGGGTTGTGGCATTGTCAGCTGTGCTGAACTGGCCTTCGCGGCCGCGCTGGGCATCGTCCAGATCGGTGCTGCGCACGTCTTCCACAGCAGCGCTGGTGGATGTGTCGAGGCGCAGGTCATTGTAGCGGTCGGATTCGTCAGCCACAGCTGCGGTGCTGATCAGGGCGGCGGCGGCGGATGTGAGTACGAGTTTCATTTGGTCGTCCTTTCGGTCTTTGGTTTACCAGAGCAACAGTGCGTCGCTCGTTGTATGACGGGACAACTGCGGCAGGCGCCGAAAGGTTGCTGAAATGATGGTCACGAAATCGTGGGGTTTTCGTGAGGTCAGGGAAACCGATACAGGCCGCGCAGCAAGGGCCCGACCCCTGTGGGATCAGGTCCGTTTCGCGGGAGGGGACGGTGCCGTTTCAGCGGCTGTCGTTGTTGGGGCCAACGCCATAGGGGCTGTCGTAGGCATAGCCCTTGCCCGAGGAGTTTGATTTGCGGCTCTGGCTGGAAAAGCGCACGGATGAAATCGGCGCAGGGGCCGCAGCGGTGTCGGCGGCAAAGTCTGTGGCAAATCCGGTCACGCCAATGTGGCCGATCGCCGTATCAAAGCGCAGATCATTGTAGCGGTCTGAGTTTCCTGCCGATGCCGCGGTTGCGACCACAAGCGCAAGTGCGGTGGAGAGGGTCAGTTTCATGTCGGTTCCTTTCTGGGCCTGGGGGAGGCGCTGTTGTTACTCACCTCAATCTGGGTGATCGCCCGCACACTTACAAAGCAAGTCTGTTCACCCCTGCGTGCGTAAACGGGACCGCGCGTGCGTTGGTTGAAATAAACCCCCGGGTATTATGGACGCCGGGGTGCCGCGTTGTGGGCACATTGTTTTTTCACCCCTGGCGCGGTTTTGCTCTTGTTTGTCGCCAAACCCCCCCTGTATAGCGGTCAGCGGAGACGTGGCCGAGTGGTCGAAGGCGCTCCCCTGCTAAGGGAGTAGGCGAGGAATCGTCTCGAGGGTTCGAATCCCTTCGTCTCCGCCACAAGCCGCTGATTTTCCGCTTTGGTTAGGAACTTATGGCCTTGGCCGGAAGGCTTATATTCATATGCCCCGCCAAGTTCAGGCATTGTCGTAGTGTTTGCCGTACGGTGTCATCTGGCCCCCAAATTCCGTGCCCTTGAGGATTTCCTTGTCGACAGATTTCGAGCTGTGACTGGCGGACAGGCCATCTAGAAAAGAATATCACGTTAAGGTGGGCTCTTACGTTTCAAGTGCGCCTTATCGGATGGCACTCTACCGCGCACTCAGGCCACCCAATTCAAGGATGTGGTCAAGAACCTCTTCCGACCCTTCGTCCTGACGCAGCGTGCAGAAGACAAATGGCCGCCCGGCGCGCATCTTTTCACAATCTTGCCTCATCACCTCCAGTGATGCACCGACATGCGGGGCCAGGTCGGATTTGTTGACCACCAATACGTCAGACTTGGTCAGGGCCGGACCGCCTTTCCTGGGAATATCCTCGCCTGCGGCAACGTCGATGACATAGATCGTCAGATCAGCGAGTTCCGGGCTGAAGGTTGCTGACAGATTGTCGCCGCCACTCTCGATCAGGACGATGTTGAGATCTGCGTGACGGGCGCGCATCTCAGCCACTGCTGCCAGATTGATGGACGCGTCTTCGCGGATGGCGGTATGCGGGCACCCTCCGGTTTCAACGCCGATGATCCGGTCCTTGGGCAAAATTTGCATCCGCATCAACGCTTCGGCGTCTTCCTGAGTATAAATGTCGTTGGTGATCACGCCGATCGATACCTTCGGGTGCAAGGCGCGGGCCAAGCAGGCAGTTAATGTGGTTTTGCCTGCCCCGACGGGGCCACCGATACCAACCCGCAAGGGGCCGTTGAGATTGGTCATGACCGGAATATCCTTGGCTGAAGCGTTTCATGTTTCATCGCGGCAATGTCAGAGAGGAAGGCTGTGCTGTTCAGATCGTCCAGGGATGCTAAGCGCGAAGCACCTGCGATCTGATCACAAAGCGGAGTGAGGGCGGCGAGCACGGACTGACCGTCGGTCTGGCCCAGCGGCACGGCCCGGACGGCGGCAGAAACAAGATTGCCCGCAAAACTGTGCAGGTACAGCATGGCCACAAGATCGACGTCGAATTGCATTTGGGCCGCAGCCGCACCGACCGCGACAGGGTAACACAGGTGCTGTCCGTCCATGTCCCATACCTTGGCAGTCGTGTCGCAGAATGCGGCGCCCTGCAGCTGAGTTTCAAGCAGCCGTTCCGCCGAAGCGGCGACTGCAAGGGCGGTTTCATGGATCAGCGCTCGTTCGGTATCGGATGTGCTGGCATAAGCCGCACGCAGCAGGATGCAATCGTTGCGCCCACTGCCGTGGATCAAGACATCCGAAAGCCAACATTGCAAGTCCGACGCGGTGACGATGGCCCCGGACTGAATGGCAGTCTCCAACCCGTGCGAATAGGCAAAGGCCCCAACTGGGAAGGAGGGCGAAAACCATTGCGCCATCGTAAGAATATCTTGCTCAGTGTTCATGTGCCGTCGCCACATGCGCGTGCGAATGCGTCCGACCATGGCCATAGGCGCCGCCCTCGGGGGTGAACGGGGCGGTGACGGGTTCGACCATGGCCCCCAGATGTTCAAGCATATGGGTGATGACAGGATCGGCCTGAATGAGCAGATGATCCGCGTTGATCTGGCAAGGCGTGTGACGGTTGCCGACATGCCAGGCAAGGCGCGCGAGGTCCGGTCCGCTCACTTTGCACAGTGCCTCAACGCGTGCGGCGATCTTGACCAGATCCCCGTTGTCGCATTCCAGCGCATCGCCCTCATCCAGTGAGGTTGTCTGGGCAAGATCGACGATGAAAGACGAACCGGAGGTCGTGATCAGTCTTTTGCGACGCAGAAACCGTTCAGCATAGTCAAGTTCACAAAGTTCGGCAGTGCCGTTCCAATGCCCCTTGCGGTGCAGAGTTTGCGCGATGGGAAGGGTGGTCATAGGATCCTCTCAGAACATGAAATAGCGTTGGGCCATGGGCAGCACTTCGGCGGGCTGGCAGGTCAGCAGGGTGCCATCTGCGCGCACTTCGTAGGTTTCGGGATCTACGTCGATCTGCGGCAATGCGTCATTCAGGATCATGTCCTGTTTGCCGATGTTTCGGGTCTTTCGGACGGCAACCGTTTGCTTGGACAACCCCAGCGTTTCAGCAATGCCCGCGTCTTGCGCGGCTTGGGACACAAAGCTGACCGAGCCGTGGCGCAGCGCACTGCCGAATGCGCCGAACATCGGGCGCGTATAAACCGGCTGCGGCGTCGGGATCGAGGCATTTGGATCGCCCATTTGCGCAACAACAATGCTGCCCGCCATTAAGACCATTTCGGGTTTTACGCCGAAGAACGCGGGGCTCCACAGCACCAAATCAGCACGTTTCCCGACAGAGATGTCGCCAAGCACATGGCTGACCCCCTGCGCGATTGCCGGATTGATGGTGTATTTCGCGATATACCGCCGCACGCGCATATTGTCGTTGTCGCCGGTTTCCTCGGCCAACGCACCGCGCTGCTTTTTCATCTTGTCTGCCGTTTGCCATGTGCGGATCAGCACCTCGCCCACACGCCCCATGGCCTGACTGTCAGACGCAATGATCGAAAAAGCGCCCATGTCATGGAGGATGTCCTCGGCGGCAATGGTTTCGCGCCGGATCCGGCTTTCGGCAAAGGCGATGTCTTCAGGAATGGATTTGTCCAGGTGATGGCAGACCATGAGCATATCCAGATGCTCTTCGAGCGTGTTGACCGTAAAGGGCCGCGTCGGGTTGGTCGAGGAGGGCAGCACGTTGGCATCCCCGCAGATCTTGATGATGTCGGGGGCATGGCCGCCACCTGCGCCTTCGGTATGGAAGGCATGGATTGTCCGGCCTTTCATGGCAGCAACGGTGTGTTCGACAAAGCCGGATTCATTCAACGTGTCGGTGTGAATCATCACCTGCACATCCATGTCGTCAGCCACGGAGAGACAACAATCAATGGCGGCGGGTGTTGTGCCCCAGTCCTCATGCAGTTTAAGCGCACAGGCCCCACCATTGACCATTTCGACCAAGGCTTCGGGTTGGCTGGCGTTGCCTTTGCCTGAAAGACCAATGTTCATCGGGATGCCATCAAAGGATTGCAACATCCGCCCGATATGCCAGGGCCCCGGCGTGCAGGTGGTGGCAAGCGTGCCATGGGCGGGCCCGGTACCGCCCCCAAAACAGGTGGTGATACCCGAATGCAGGGAATCCTCCATCTGCTGTGGGCATATGAAGTGGATGTGGCTGTCCATTCCTCCTGCAGTCAGGATGCGCCCTTCGCCCGCGATCACTTCGGTGCCCGGGCCGATGATGATGTTAACGCCGGACTGCGTATCGGGATTGCCTGCTTTCCCAATTGCCTGGATCAGCCCGTCTTTCAGTGCCACATCAGCTTTGTAGATGCCGGAGTGATCCACGATCAGCGCGTTGGTGATCACGGTATCAACTGCACCGTCTGCACGGGTGACCTGGCTTTGCCCCATGCCGTCGCGGATGGTTTTGCCGCCGCCAAATTTGACCTCTTCGCCATACGTTGTGAGATCGCGCTCCACCTCTATGATCAGGTCGGTATCGGCAAGCCGCAGCCTGTCCCCTGTGGTGGGGCCATACATGGCTGCATATTGGGGGCGGGGGATTTCGTGAGGCATACTAGAGGTCTCCCATTACGAGGCCATTGAAGCCAAAGATGCGACCCTTGCCGCCAATTGGGATCAGCTGAACCTCGCGGCGCTGCCCGGGTTCAAAACGCACTGCCGTGCCAGAGGCGATATCAAGACGACATCCATGCGATGCTGTGCGGTCAAATTCGAGCGCGGGGTTGGTCTCCGCGAAATGGTAATGGCTGCCGACCTGAACGGGGCGGTCGCCTGTATTGGACACGATCAGAGTGATCGGCGTTGCGTCTGCATTCAGCGTGAGCGTTCCATCAGCAGGGAAAATCTCTCCGGGAATCATTGTGTGCTCCTATCTGATGGGATTGTGGACGGTGACAAGTTTGGTGCCGTCTGGAAAAGTCGCCTCGACCTGAACCTCGTGGATCATTTCGGCGATGCCCTCCATGCACTGGTCGCGGGTGATGACATGGCCTCCGGCCTCCATCATATCTGCGACAGAGCGACCATCGCGTGCCCCTTCAACAACCGTATCGGTGATCAATGCGATGGCCTCAGGGTGGTTCAGCTTGACCCCCCTTGCCAGACGCTTGCGCGCCACCTCGGCGGCCATTGAAATCAGGAGTTTGTCCTTTTCACGGGGTGTCAATTGCATGGTCTATAACCTCCATGATGTGGGCAAGGTGCCGTTAGAAAGAAGCTCGAGAATGGGGATCATGTTGCGGCGTAGCGCGAAACTGTCAGGGGCAAGCTGGCGGATCACCAGGATATCGTCGGCCAATGTGGTGGCCCCGGCGGTTTGTGGCAACATAGCGCGCACAGGTTTCAACTGCCGCTCAGCGTCCGGTCTGACCACTACAATGCTTGCCATGGCCCCAGCACCGTCTGCGATTGCAGGGCGGGCCAAATGAGTCGCCGCATCGCCCTGCAGGTCCATACCATCGATGTAGAGCGGGCGGCCGCCACGCGTTATCCTGATACGGTCTTGAAACATCACGTCGCGCAGTATTTCCGGCATTGTGGCGCGGCCAAAGACGACGGGTTCGACCATCAGCAGGCGTGCGGTTGCGGCAAGCTCAATTTCCAGCCGACGGCGCAGTGCGCAGCGATCAAACAGGATCAGTTCCTGTGGCAACCAGTTCAGACTGGCACCATCTGCCACCGACACTCTAGTTGTCACGTGGCCAACCTCGCCGGGTTGCGCGCGGTAGACACGCTCGGCAGCTTGCGTGGTGATCGTCAAGGCAGCGCCGGTGCGGATATCTACATCTAGGGAAAAACGGTCGCCTCCGGTTATGCCACCTGCTGTGTTGACCAAAACAGCCTCAACGTCTTGCGTGTGCCGCTTTGGGAAAACAAGCTTCAGCGATCCCGATTGGCGCAGGGTTCGCAGGCGTGTCCGGCCCATGTCGTCGCCAAAAACCGACAGATTTGCCGCACCGATTGCCCGGGGTTGCGGCGCGGTTTTGTCGCGCAACTCAATGACGGCAGACTGATTGATGGCGCGGCTCCGAAGGTGATGGCTTATTCATCCTTTCGATCACAAACTATGCAGAGTTGGCAGGTTTTGCGGGCCAAGAATGCCGGGGCATGGCGCAGCGACCAATTATTTGGCAGTCAAAAGCGTCATTGCCTAAAATTTGAACAGCGCCGTGGTATTCAAGGATTTTTTGTGGGTCAGAATTGCCCTCGTCGCTGCGATGCAGCAACGTCACTTCATCCTCGATCACTGCAGTGAAATGCGGGAAATGGGGTGTGTGACGACCGGATGAATTGGATCTCAGACCAGCCGCCACACGGTTTGCAACACTTAAGTTGCAGGGATTAGCTAATGCCCATGTCTTGCAAGAGCAAGATGCGGTGGCTGTCTCTGCATGGAGATATCAGATGAAAACGACCACTGCTCTTGCCACCGCCGTTACATTTGGCCTGGCCCTGCCTGCCATGGCCGCCGATTGCCCAATCAAAGTGGGGGTGCTGCATTCCCTGTCGGGCACCATGGCGATTTCGGAAACCACGCTGAAAGATACGATGCTGACCCTGATCGACCAGCAAAACGCCAAGGGTGGCGTTTTAGGCTGTCAACTAGAGGCGGTTGTTGTTGATCCGGCCTCTGACTGGCCATTGTTCGCCGAGAAAGCGCGAGAGTTACTGACGGTTCAGGAAGTCGATGTGATCTTTGGCAACTGGACGAGTGTCAGCCGCAAATCCGTGCTGCCCGTCATCGAAGAACTGAATGGGCTGTTGTTCTATCCGGTCCAATATGAGGGTGAGGAAAGCTCGAGAAACGTGTTTTACACAGGGGCTGCTCCGAACCAGCAGGCCATTCCCGCGACGGACTATTTCCTTGATGAACTTGGCATTGAAAAGTTTGCCCTGCTGGGCACCGACTATGTCTATCCCCGCACCACCAACAACATTCTTGAAGCTTATCTGCAGTCCAAGGGTATCGCGGACAGCGACATCTTTGTGAACTACACGCCCTTCGGCCATTCCGACTGGTCCAAGATCGTTGCCGATGTCGTGGCCCTTGGCGCGGATGGCAAGAAGGTCGGTGTGATCTCGACCATCAACGGGGACGCAAACATCGGGTTCTACAAGGAACTCGCGGCTGCGGGCATTTCGGCGGATGACATTCCGGTTGTGGCTTTCTCGGTGGGTGAAGAAGAGCTGTCGGGTCTGGATACAAGTAATCTGGTTGGTCACCTTGCGGCGTGGAACTATTTCCAGTCCGCTGAAACACCCGCAAACGCGGAATGGATCGCGGCATGGAAAGAGCGCATGGGCGACGAGCGTGTGACCAACGACCCGATGGAGGCGCATTACATCGGCTTTAACATGTGGGTAAATGCGGTTACCGCAGCAGAAAGTGCGGATGTCGATGCGGTCCGCACCGCGATGTACGGGCAGGAATTTCCGAACCTGACCGGCGGCACGGCTGTCATGCTGCCTAACCACCACCTCGCGAAGCCCGTTCTGATTGGCGAGATCACGGCAGACGGCCAGTTCGATATCATCAGCCAGACCAGTGAAGTGCCCGGCGACGCATGGACCGATTTCCTGCCCGAATCTTCCAAGCTGATGTCGGATTGGAAAGACTTGGGTTGCGGTATGTACAACACCGAGACGAAGTCCTGCGTACAGACGTTGTCCAACTACTGATCTATCAGCGAGGGCGCGTTGCGACGCGCCCTCTACCTCTGATTTCCCGGAAGAATGAAATGAAGAGCTTGCTGCTCGCAATGTGCCTTGTCCTGTCCTTGCCCAATGGGGCATTGGCGCAGTCCCCAACTGTCCAGGACCTACTGCAAAGTCAGCGTGCGCTGATCGAGAAAAGCTCGCGACGTACTATCGGCCCGGCGATTGACGCGCTGGTGGCCAGTGGATTGCCACAGATGCAGAATGTGCTGGAGGCCTGGCAAGCCAAGGGAATGTGGCAGCGCAAGGGGGATGGGTTTTTCTTTGCGGCACGCAAGAACGACGACGGAACATTTATACTGCAGGATTTTGAGGATGGCGCTGATGTAGCGACCGTCAGCAGTGCCGAGATCAAACAGCTTAAACCCAACAGCGGGGTGCGGGCGATGATCGCAACCGCGCTGGTGCGGTTTCAACTGACCGATACGGATATCACGAAACGTGCAGATGCGCTGGATTCCATATCGCGCGATCCCGAGGCGGCTTTGCTGGCACCGCTGCGCGCATCAATCGAGGGGGAAACAGACCCGGACATTCTGGCACGTAAGGTCCGGCTGGAACGGCTGATGACGATGGCCTACGACACCGACGTGCCATCACGCGTGGCCGCAATCAACGATATGTCGGGTGATCTGGGCGTTGATTTTCGCGCAACCCTCAATCCGATTCTCAGCACTTCAAGGGTTGTCTCGCCGACCGCGCCGGACGGAAACATCGCGCGCGAGGTCATCGTCGGCAGCGATGCGCTGACGCACAGCGCGGCCTATGCGCTTTTGGTTGCAGCGGGGGGTGCACCGGTTGAGATCACTGCGGACGCGCGCGATACAACGCTTGAGGCACATATCGACGGGGGCCGCATCGCAGGTTTTCCTGTGGCGCAACTGTCCAGTGAGGCGGTGCGCGATCAGGCGTACGACGCTCTGGTAACGCGCGGTTTGGCCCCGCCCCGGGTCACGCAGACCGACATTGACGCCAGCCTTGCCAGCTATCGCTTCTTTGATGTCTACGACGACCCCTCACCAGCGGTCACAAGCGCGGCCGAGGCTGCCCTTGCCGCGTCTGAGACCCGTGTTGCTTTCGGCCAGGCGGCTGATCTGGGTCTGGATGCGCTGTCGCTTGCCTCGATCTATTTTCTGGCGGCCATTGGCCTTGCCATCACCTTTGGCGTGATGGGCGTGATCAACATGGCGCATGGCGAGTTTATCATGATGGGCGCCTATACTGGGTTTGTTGTACAGCAGTACGTGCCCAATCATACGGCCTCGATCTTGCTGGCCGTCCCATTGGCCTTTGCGGTGACCTTCGGTGCGGGCGTCACACTGGAACGCCTTGTTGTGCGCAGGCTCTACCACCGCCCGCTGGAGACCCTGTTGGCGACCTTTGGTGTCTCGATTGCCCTGCAACAGCTGGCGAAGAACATTTTCGGCACCCAGGCACGTCCGCTGACCTCGCCCTCATGGTTGGACGGGGCTTGGGTCATCAACGACGTGGTCGCCATCAGCTATATCCGCATTGCGATCTTCATTTTGGCTTTGCTGTTTCTTGCACTTTTCCTGTTCATCATGAAACGCACCCGGCTGGGGCTGGAAACCCGCGCGGTGACGCAAAACCCACGCATGGCGGCCAGCATGGGGATCAACCCGGACCGGGTGAACATGCTGACCTTTGGGCTTGGATCGGGCATCGCGGGGATTGCGGGCGTGGCGATAGGACTGTTTGCCAAAGTGACCTCTGAAATGGGCAGTGACTACATCGTGCAAAGCTTCATGACCGTGGTTGTGGGCGGTGTTGGCAACATTTGGGGAACGCTGGCGGGCGCCGCGATGATCGGCGGTTTTCAAAAAGGGGTCGAATGGCTGAACCCCTCCAACACGCTGGCCGCGCAGACTTACATGATCATCTTTATCATCATCTTCATTCAATTCCGGCCCAGGGGCATCATTGCCCTCAAAGGCCGTGCTGCGGGGGATTGAGAAAATGAACAGGTCCTTTGTCGTCCGCAATCCATCAGTGCTTATCTTCCTTGTCTTGCTGAGCCTCTTCACGCTTGTCGTGACAATCCTGTCTGAGGGCTTTGGTGTCGGCCTCCTCTCAACCAGTTTTGTGAAGGTTCTGGGAAAGACCCTGTGCCTGTGCCTGATCGCCATCGCGATGGATTTGATCTGGGGCTATGCCGGCATTCTGTCGCTTGGCCATTTCGCGTTCTTCGGGCTGGGCGGATACATGATCGGCATGTGGCTGATGTACGAGCGTACGCGCCAAATTGTTGAGAATGCCCTTTCTGAGGGTGTGCTGCCGCCAACCCCAGAAGAGATATCCACAGGTATCGGAAATCAGATCTTTGGCGTTGTGGGCAGCAGTGACTTCCCGCTGATCTGGGCCTTCGCGGACAGCTTGGTGCTGCAACTGGCGTTCGTGGTGCTGGTTCCGGGGCTTCTCGCGCTGGTGTTTGGGTGGCTGGCCTTTCGCAGCCGCGTGACGGGCGTTTATCTGTCGATCCTGACCCAAGCCATGACATTGGGCCTGTCGCTGTATCTGTTCCAGAACGCGAGCGGTCTGCGCGGCAATAACGGGTTGTCCGGGCTGCAGAACCTTCCGGGCGTTACCGCCCCGCAATCGGTGGTCTCGTTGTGGTTTTTTTGGGCATCAGCACTGGCGCTCGGGCTGGGGTACCTGCTGGTCGCCTGGGTGGTGTCAGGCAAGTTCGGCTCTGTCATTCGCGGCATTCGCGACAACGAAGCGCGGGTGCGGTTTCTGGGCTATTCGGTTGAGACCTACAAGCTTGCGGTCTTTACCCTGACCGCGTGCATCTCGGGTATCGCAGGGGCGCTTTACTATCCACAGGCAGGCATCATTAATCCGGCCGAGGTTGCACCGATTGCTTCGATCTACCTTGCCGTTTGGGTGGCAATTGGCGGGCGCGGACGCTTGTATGGCGCGGTGATCGGCACGGCCTTTGTCAGCCTTGTGTCCAGCTGGTTCACAGGCGGTCAGGCACCTGATATCGACCTCGGCTTTTATGCAATCAAATGGGTGGACTGGTGGCTGGTTCTTCTGGGGCTCAGCTTTGTTCTGGTCACACTTTATGCACCGGGTGGCATTAGCAGTTTTGTCGACAAGCTGGCGGGCAAAACCATGGAGGCAGACAGGTGAGCACACTGCTTGAAGTCTCCGGTGTCACCGTCAGCTTTGATGGTTTTCGGGCGATCAACAACCTTTCGTTCCAGATCGCCAAAGCAGAACTGCGGGCGGTGATTGGCCCTAATGGTGCGGGCAAGACGACCTTCATGGACATTGTGACCGGCAAGACGCGGCCTGACACCGGACAGATCCTGTGGGGCGACAAGAGCGTCTCGCTGATCGGCATGTCAGAGGCCCGGATTGCCCAGGCTGGGATCGGGCGGAAATTTCAAAAACCAACCGTGTTTGAAGAGCAGACCGTGCAGGAAAACCTGCTGATGGCCCTGCGTAAGGATCGCGGACCCTTGGCCGTGCTGTTTTTCCGACCATCAAGGGCGGACCTCGATCGGATTGCTGAATTGGCCGCCCAGATCGGTCTGACAGACACTTTGCCACGGGTTTCCGGTGAGTTGAGCCACGGTCAGAAGCAATGGCTGGAGATTGGCATGTTACTGGCGCAGGAACCCCAGCTGTTGCTGGTGGATGAACCTGCCGCCGGGATGACCCCGGCAGAGCGGGAAAAGACAACGGCGATCCTTGTGGAGGCTGCCAAGACCCGTGCGGTGGTCGTGGTAGAGCATGACATGGAATTTGTGCGCCGGCTGAACTGCAAGGTCACCGTACTGCACGAAGGCGCGGTTCTGGCAGAAGGATCGCTGGATCACGTGACCAAGAACCAAGATGTCATTGATGTCTATCTGGGGCGCTAAGACATGTTGGACATCAAAAACCTGAACCTTCATTACGGCAAATCGCAAATCCTTTATGACATCAGCCTGCGCGCCCAATTGGGTGAGGTGACCTGCGTGATGGGCACGAATGGAGTTGGCAAAACCAGCTTGCTCAGAGCGATCTCCGGAACGCACCCGCGCACGGGAGGCAGCATGGCCTTTGACGGCAACGACATTGGCCGCGCGAGCGCTGACCGCCTGGCGCGGATGGGCGTGGGCTATGTGCCGCAAGGGCGAGATATCTTTCCGCTGCTTACCGTCCGCGAGAATCTGCAAACCGGATTTTCCTGCCTGCCCAAGTCCGACCATCACATTCCCCCGGACATTTTCGAGCTTTTTCCGGTTCTCAAAGAAATGGAGGCGCGGCGCGGTGGTGATCTCTCAGGCGGCCAACAACAGCAACTGGCCATCGCCAGAGCGTTGATTACAAAACCCAAGCTGCTTCTTCTTGACGAGCCGACGGAGGGCATTCAACCCAACATCATCCAGCACATCGGACATGTCATCAAACTGCTGCGCGACCGGGGAGATATGGCGATTGTATTGGTCGAACAATACTTTGAATTTGCCTTTTCGCTGGCTGATCAAATCATTGTGTTGCAGCGCGGGAAGGTCATTAGAAATGCTCCCAAGAGTGGCATCCGCCGCGAAGATTTGCTGTCCGAAGTGTCGGTGTAAGGTTTGTTGGGTCTCAGGCGGTCGTCGGTGGCCATCCAAGAGTAATTTGGCTGACGGACCGGATTAGGGTGCGTCGCAATGGTGATCCGCTGGGCGGAACGCATGCAATTTCGGCAAGAGCGTTCCACATTACGGTGCCGCATGTCATGACCGGGTGGTGATCCACATTGACAGTTAAGGCTTGATGACCGCCGACGGCTTACGTGAACTTGCGAAAAAGCCGGGTCTGGTCAAAGATATCTTCCAGCTCTTCCATGCGATCCTTCGTCTTTTCCCAGTCCAGAGTCTGGACGGCTGAAATCATGCTTTCCACAAGCAGCATCGTTGTGGTCGCGGAATCCCAGGCTGAGGGCACGATGATCTGGCTGGTCAGGCTGATATCGGCCATCCGGTGGACCGGTGATCGCCATTGGTCGGTGAACAGAACGATCTTTGCGCCACGGGCATTTGCCAGTTCGGCAAGTTTGAGCGTGTTGTTCTCGTAGCGGCGGACGTCGAAAATCACGAAGACATCGCCGGGTTTCGCGTTCACCAGGTAATGTGGCCAGGTATTGGATGTGGATTGGACGTGGGTCACATGGGGGCGGATGACCTGCAGATGCAGGAACAGATATTCGGCAAGCGTATGGGTGATGCGGCCCCCGACGATATAGAGATGGCGGGACGGGTCGGCGACAAGGGCACTGGCGGCGTCGAATTCTGCGGGATCAATGTGGGCCAGCGTGTTGCGGATATTGTCGATGACTGCGTCGGTAAAGCGGTTGAGAATATGCTCTGACGGGGCGGCGCCAGCCCAGGTTTCGTGCTTTGCGATCGGGCCCTTTGCGATGGCGCCCAGCTCTTCGCGTAGATCGGCCTGGAAATCAGAGTAGCCCTTGTAGCCCAGTTTCTGGACCATGCGCGCGACGGTTGGAACCGAGACATGCGCGCCCTTTGCCAGCGCGGCAAGCGGACCAAGGCCAGAGGCCGGGTAGTTTTCGAGGATCGACAGGGCCAGTTGACGCTCAGCGCGGGTCAGGGCGTCCATCTGTTCCTGGATGCGGTCCGAGATTGTCTGCTTTGCATCGGTCATCAGGGATGCCTCGCTTTTGCGCTGAAATTTAACAGAGCGGTGTCGTCTGTGATATTATTTTCACAATTGTGTTGACAGAACCCGCCTGTGGCAAGACTTTTCCAAGGTGGGAGCTGCAATGAATCACCTCGACGGCCCTTTGGATGAGACCATCGTCGATCTGCGCGCCGTCCGGGGCGGGTCGCGGATGGTCATCGTTTGCGAGCATGCAAGCGCGCACATTCCGCTGGCGCTGGGCGACCTTGGATTGGCCGATGACGCGCTTTTGAGCCATGTGGTCTGGGACCCCGGTGCCATGGGCCTGGCAGAGCAGTTGGCAGCACGGCTGCAGGCCACACTGGTTGCGGCAAAGACATCGCGGCTGGTCTATGACTGCAACCGCCCGCCCGATGCGGCGGACGCGATGCCAGCGCGCACGGAAGTTGGTGAGGTCCCCGGAAACGCGCATTTGACCGATGCGCAAAAGTCGGACCGTATCAGGACCTATTATGAACCGTTTCGCGCCGCAGTTGCAGGCATACTTGCAGGCATCGAAGACCCTGTGCTTGTGACGGTTCACAGTTTTACGCCGGTCTTTTATGGCACGCGCCGCGAGGTCGAGATCGGGATCTTGCATGACAGTGACGCGCGGTTGGCAGACGCGCTTTTGGCCCGCCGCGACCCGCCCTATGTTGTGCGCCGCAATGCGCCCTATGGCCCCGCAGACGGGGTGACCCATACGTTGAAGGTACATGCCTTGCCCGGCGGGTTTCTCAATGTGATGATCGAAGTGCGCAATGACCTGATAGCGGATGCGGAAGCGCAGGCGGCCATGGCCGATATGCTGGCGGGCTGGATCGAAGCGGCGCTGGCGGACCTCAAGGTCACCGTATGCTGAGCGCTGTTTTGAAATACATCCGCTTTGTCGATGCGATGAACTACCGGATTGGGCGCATCGTGATGTATGGCATCTTTGTCATGATGGCGATTTTACTGTGGTCGTCAGTCAGCAAGACCTTCTTTGTGCCGTCGCTGTGGACGCTTGAAGTCGCCCAGTTCGCGATGGTGGCCTATTACATGCTGGGCGGCCCCTATTCGATCCAGATGGGATCGAATGTGCGCATGGATCTGCTTTATGGCGAATGGGATGACCGCCGCAAGGCGCAGGTCGATGCGATGACGGTGATGTTTCTGATCGTCTATCTGATCTTTCTGCTATGGGGCGGATGGGAGAGTTTCCAGTACTCTATCAGCTACGGAGGAGAGCGCAGTTCGTCGGTGTGGCGGCCCTATCTCTGGCCGATCAAGGCGATCATGCTGATTGGCATCTTTCTGATGTTGCTGCAGGCGATATCGGAGTTTTTCAAGGACATTTTGCGCATCCGGGGTCATGACATGGGCAAGAAGATCTGATGTCGCACGAGGTCATCGCCATTTTGATGTTTTCGTCGATGATGCTGATGCTTCTGACCGGGCAGCGCGTCTTTGGCGCCATCGGTTTCGTGGCCGTGATCGCCGCGTTTTTCCTGTGGGGGGATCGGGGGGGATTTGACCTTGGGTTTTCCGCCGCGATCAAGCTGATGAAATGGTATCCGTTGCTGACGCTGCCAATGTTCATTTTCATGGGTTACGTGTTGTCGGAATCCAAGATTGCAGACGATCTATACAGGATGTTTCACGTCTGGATGGGGGGGCTTTCGGGTGGTCTTGCCGTGGGTACGATTGCGTTGATGGTTCTGATCTCGGCCATGAACGGGCTGTCGGTGGCCGGCATGGCGATTGGTGCGACCATTGCGCTGCCGGAGCTTTTGAAACGCGGTTATGACAAGCGGATGGTGACGGGGGTGATCCAGGCGGGATCGTCGTTGGGCATTCTGGTGCCGCCCTCTGTTGTGCTGGTGCTTTACGCGATGATTGCGCGTCAGCCGGTGGGGCAGCTTTGGCTGGCCGGGGTGTTGCCAGGGTTGATGATGGCGGCGATGTTTATGATCTATATCGTGATCCGCTGCCGCATCAATCCGGCATTAGGCCCGGTGTTGCCGGCCGAAGAACGCGACATACCCCTGCCTGAGAAAATCCGTCTGCTGGGCGCGGGGCTGCTGCCGCTCTTTATCTTCTTTGCGATGATGGTGCCTTTCGTGAACGGCTGGACATCGCTGGTGGAGAGTTCGGCCATCGGCGCCATTGCCGCGTTTATGGCGGCGGTTCTCAAGGGGCGGATGACCCGCGAGGTCTTTGAGACATCGGTGGTCAAGACGTTGGGCATTTCGTGCATGTTCATGTGGATCATCCTTGCGGCACTGGCGTTTGGTGCGGTGTTCGACGGGTTGGGCGCGGTCAAGGCGATTGAGAGCCTGTTCACTGAAAAGCTGGGCCTCAGCCCGTGGATGATCCTGATTCTGATGCAGCTCAGCTTTATCCTCATGGGCACGTTTCTGGATGACACGGCCATGCTGGTGATCGTCGCACCGCTTTACGTGCCGCTGGTGGGCGCGCTGGGTTTCGATCTGATCTGGTACGGTGTGCTATACACGATCACGACGCAGATCGCCTATATGACCCCGCCGTTCGGGTATAATCTGTTTTTGATGCGCGCGATGGCCCCGCCCGAGATCACGTTGCGCGACATCTATACGTCGATCCTGCCATTCGTACTGGTGATGGTGGTGGCGCTGGCCACGATCATGACCTTCCCCGAAATTGCCTTGTGGCTGCCGGGGTATGTCTATGGAAATTAACAATAAAAGATCCCTAACTTCGGGACACATTGAGAAAGAGCGTCAACAGAGAGGACGAACCAATGACGACAAGACGTAAGTTTCTATCCACTGCCGGTATCGGCGCGGCGGCCACGCTGGCCTCCCCCGCGATCGTCAAGGCGCAGTCGGCGATCACTTGGCGCTTTCAGACCTACGCGGGCAGCGCGTTGGGCGAGCATGTGACCAAGCCGGTGATCGACTATATCAACGCCAATGCAAACGGGGAACTGCAGGTCGAGCTGTTCTATGCCGACCAGATCGTGCCAACGGGCGAATTGTTCCAGGCTCTGCAGCGCGGCACTATTGACGGCGTGCATTCGGACGACGATTCAATGGCGTCGCCTACACCTTTGCGTCAGTTTGGCGGGTACTTTCCCTTTGCGACCAAGCACATCCTCGACGTGCCGGTGCTGTTCAACCAATATGGTCTCAAGGAAATCTGGGAAGAGGAATACGCCAAGGTCGGGGTCAAGTGGCTGTCGGCGGCCGGGCAGGACCCGTGTAACTTTAACACCAAGAAAGAGATCACAAGCGTCGCTGATCTGGATGGTCTGAAGCTATACACCTTCCCGACAGCAGGGCGTTTCCTGGCCCAGTTCGGCGTGGTGCCGGTGAACATTCCATATGAAGACGCTGAAGTTGCGGTGCAGACTGGCGAGCTTGACGGTATGGCATGGTCGGGCATTACCGAGGATTACACCGTGGGCTGGGCGGACGTGACCGACTACTTCCTGACAAACAACATCTCAGGTGCCTGGATCGGGTCGTGGTTTGTTAACGAAGAGCGCTGGGCCGACTTGCCTGATCACCTCAAGTCTGTGGTCATGGCCGCGACAGAGGCTGGTCACACCTATCGCAATCAGTGGTACTGGGGCGGCGAAGCGGCGTTGCGCGCGAATGGCGACAAACTGCAGCTGCGCTCTGTTCCGGCTTCTGAATGGGCCGAGGTCGAGAACGCGGCCAAGGCGTTCTGGGAAGAAGTGGCGCAGGAAGGTGAAGTGCATCAGAAGATCGTGAACATCTTCAAGGAGTACAACAGCGTCATCAACCAGGCCGGCGCGCCCTACAACTTCGAGTAAGCTGAGCAAGCAACCGCAGGCGCCCCCGCACCCGGGGGCGCCGATTTGACAAAAAGGACCGAACGCGTGGCCGCACAATTGACTTTTGACGCATTGAAAGACGCCGTGAAAGCGGGTGAGATCGACACCGTGCTGGCCTGCCTTGTGGACATGCAGGGCCGGTTGATGGGCAAGCGGTTTCACGCGGTGAACTTTGTTGAAACCTCGTTTGAGGAAACCCATTGTTGCAATTATCTGCTGGCCACCGACCTCGAGATGGCCACGCCACCGGGCTACGCGTCCTCAAGCTGGCAGGGGGGGTATGGCGACTATATCATGGCGCCTGATCTGACCACGCTGCGGCGCGTGCCGTGGTTGGAGGGCACTGCGATGGTGTTGTGCGACGTGCTGGATCATCACAGCCATGATCCGGTGCCGCATTCGCCCCGCGCCATGCTCAAGCAGCAGATCGCGCGGCTGCAGGACCTCGGTTTTGACGCCATGATGGCGACTGAGCTTGAGTTCTTTCTGTTCGAGAAAAGCTTTGACGAAATCCGCAAGGAGGGGTTTCGCGATCTCGCGCCGATCAGCGGATACAACGAGGATTATCACATCCTGCAGACCACCAAAGAAGAAAGCGTGATGCGGCCGATCCGCAATCATCTGTTCGACGCTGGGATCCCGGTAGAGAACACCAAGGGAGAGGCCGAGACCGGTCAGGAAGAGCTGAATATCAGGTACGCCGCCGCCCTTGACTGCGCGGATCATCACACCATTGCCAAGAACGCGGTCAAGGAAATCGCATGGCAGCAGGGCCATGCGGCAAGCTTTCTGCCCAAATGGCATCGCGACAAGATCGGCAGTTCCAGCCACGTGCACCAGTCCTTGTGGCGCGATGGTACGCCAGTCTTCTACGACGCCGATGCAGAGTTGGGTATGTCTGAGGTGATGGCGCAGTACATGGCCGGGCTGATTACCTATGCCCCTGATTACACGTTCTTTCTGGCGCCCTACGTGAACAGCTACAAACGGTTTGCCAAGGGCACTTTCGCGCCGACCAAGACGGTCTGGTCCGTGGACAACCGCACCGCAGGCTTCCGGTTGTGTGGCGATGGGACCAAGGGCATCCGGGTTGAATGCCGCATAGGGGGGTCTGATCTGAACCCCTATCTGGCGCAGGCGGCCATGCTTGCGGCCGGGATCAAAGGGATCGAGGACAAGATGACGCTTGCGCCGCCGACCTCGGGGGATGTCTATGACGATGGCAGCGCTGCTGACATTCCACAGACCTTGCGCGCGGCGACCGAAACCCTGCGCACCTCGGAGTTTCTGCGCGCTGCCTTTGGGGACCGGGTGGTTGATCATTACGTTCGCGCCGCGGAGTGGGAGCAGGAAGAATTTGACCGGGTGGTGACCGACTGGGAAATTGCCCGTGGCTTTGAGAGGGCCTGAGGAATGACCGTTTGTTGCCAGTGCCGCGCGGGCCATTGCATTGATCCGGCCGGGTCGCCCGCATTTGATATCCACCTCTGAAAGAAGGTCTGACGCCTATGTCGCTAACCGCAAATTGGTCCTATCCGACGGCCATCCGTTTTGGCGCAGGTCGCATTGATGAAATTGCATCCGCCTGTGCCGCGGCAGGCATGTCCAGGCCGCTGCTGATCACTGATCGGGGGCTCGCCGACATGCAGATTACGACAAGAACGCTTGATCTGCTGGAGGCCGCCGGTCTGGGGCGCGCGATCTTTTCAGATGTCGATCCCAACCCCAACGAAAAAAACGCCGCAGCAGGCGTGCGCGCCTTTAAGGACGGCGGACATGATGGGGTCGTGGCCTTTGGCGGCGGATCTGGCCTTGATCTGGGCAAGCTGGTGGCCTTTCTGGCGGGCCAGACGCGACCGCTTTGGGATTTCGAAGACATCGGAGATTGGTGGACCCGCGCCGATGCCGATGCCATCGCGCCGATTGTGGCCGTGCCGACGACCGCTGGCACCGGTTCGGAAGTTGGACGTGCGAGCGTCATCACCAATTCCGAGACAGCAGAGAAAAAGATCATCTTTCACCCCAAGTTCCTGCCCAGCGTGGTGATCTGCGACCCGGAGCTGACCGTTGGCATGCCGAAATTCATCACGGCGGGCACGGGCCTGGATGCCTTTGCCCATTGCGTCGAGGCCTATTCGTCGCCGCATTATCATCCGATGTCTCAGGGCATGGCGCTCGAGGGGATGCGGCTGGTTAAAGAGTATCTGCCGCGCGCCTATGCCGATGGCACCGATCTGGAGGCGCGCGCGCAGATGATGTCGGCCGCCGCCATGGGGGCCACGGCGTTTCAGAAAGGTCTGGGGGCCATTCACGCGCTGTCGCACCCGATCGGGGCGATCTATCATACGCACCATGGCACCACGAATGCGGTTTGTATGCCAGCGGTCCTGCAATTCAACAGCACCGCGATCGTCGAGCGGTTCGATACGGCGGCCAACTATCTGGGCATCCCGGGCGGGTTTGACGGCTTTTGCGCCTATGTCGACAATCTGAACGCCAGCATGGGTATTCCCCGGACGTTGTCGGGGCTGGGTATCGAAAACCTGGACGTGGACCGTGTAGTTGAGGGCGCTTTGGCGGATCCGAGCACTGGCGGCAACCCGATTGAGATGACCCGCGACAACACGAGGGAGCTTCTTCTGAAAATCCTTTAGCGGCTCAGAAATTGCGCCCGTGGGCCGCTGCGCCAGCATGGACAATATTGGGCGCCTTCGACTTAATACTGCAACGAACTGCGGGTAACTTGCACCGGCAGACATACTGATCAGGGTGAAAATCATGAAAATCACATTCCTTACGTCCCTTCTGGCGGCCACGGCGCTTTCTGCGTCATTGGCTCAGGCTGACACACTGCGCTTGCTCACGTGGGGTGGTTACGCGCCGGAAGATGTCATCGCGAAATTCGAGGCCGAAACCGGCCATACGGTCGAAGTGACGACCTCGAACAATGAAGAGATGATCGCAAAGCTGCGCGCCACGAATGGCGGCGGATTTGATCTTGCCCAACCCAGCCAGGACCGGATCACCAGCGCGCAGGAAGAATTTGGCATCTACAAACCCCTCGACATGTCGAAGGTGAATGCCGCCTTGTTCATCCCCTCCATGTTGTCCGCAACTGCCAAGAACACGACATACGATGGTGAGGTTTACGGCCTGCCGCATGTCTGGGGCACCAGCGGGCTGGTGGTGAACACCGCGATGGCGGGCAACGTGCAGGACTATACAGATCTGTGTGATGCATCCGTAACAGGCAAGGTGTCTTATCGCCTCAAGCGGCCAACGCTGATCGGGTTCGCCTATTCGATGGGGCTTGATCCCTTTGCCGCCTACAGCGACACGGCGGCCTATCAGGACATCCTCGATCAGGTCGAGGCCAAGCTGACTGAGTGCAAGCCCAACGTGAAAACCTACTGGGGTGGCGGTGACGAGATCAAGAACCTGCTGCGGTCTGGTGAGGTCGTGGCCGCGATGGCGTGGGACACAGGCGGCTGGCAGCTGAATGCGGACAACCCCGACATCACTTTTGTTGCACCCGAAGCGGGTGCGCTGGGCTGGATCGATACCTTTGTCCTGCCTGCGCGGGGGCGTGCGGATGATGCGGCCTATGACTGGATCAACTTTGTGATGCGGCCCGATATCGCCGCGATGATCACCAATACGGCCGGTAACTTTACCGCCGCCGTGGACGGGGATGGCGGTGTCAGTGCTGATCTCAAGGCGCGCTATCAGGGCAGCTTTGACCAGGCGGCGATTGACAATATCAAGTGGTATCCGCCGGTGCCTGCGGGTCTCGAAGCGCTCGAAGGGGCGACGCTTGACCGTATCAACGCGGCAAACTGAGCTGTGCTAAGAAAGGAAGGGGGGCACCGGATGGTGCCTCTCTTCATGCTGTGAGGCAGTGCCTGTGACCGACACCAACCCTGATCTGATCTGCCGTGATCTGACCAAGGATTTCGATGACTTTCGCGCTGTGGATCATGTCAGCTTTGATGTGCCGCAGGGGTCGTTCTTTTCCATTCTTGGACCGTCAGGGTGCGGGAAAACAACGCTTTTGCGCATGATTGCGGGGTTTCAGTCGCCGACCAGTGGCGATCTGCTGATCAAGGGCAGATCAATGATCGGTGTGCCCCCCAACAAACGCCCGGTGTCGATGGTGTTTCAGCATCTGGCGCTGTTTCCGACGATGAACATTGGTGACAACGTGGGCTTCGGCCTGCGCCAAAGGGGCGTGGCACGCGGTGAGATTGCCCGCCGTGTCGAGGCGGTGCTGGAGCGCGTGGGCCTGCCGGGGGTGTCGGCGCGCCGGATCGATCAGCTGTCGGGCGGGCAGAAACAGCGGGTCGCCATCGCGCGCTGCATGGTGCTGGAACCGGATGTCCTGCTGTTGGATGAACCGCTGGGCGCGCTTGATCTGAAACTGCGCGAACACATGAAGGTTGAGCTGAAGTCGCTGCAGGCAGCGTTTAACACAACCTTTGTTTACATCACGCATGACCAGTCAGAGGCGCTGGTGATGAGCGACAACATCGCGGTGATGAATAAGGGGCGGTTCGAGCAGATTGGGCCGCCGGATGAGGTGTATCAAAAGCCGGCGACCGCCTTTGTTGCCGGGTTCGTCGGCGATGCCAACCGGATCGAGGCCAGAGTGACCGGCGTGAATGGCAGCAGGCTGACGCTGACCTCGGAAAGAGGCACACAGATGCATGTCGAGGCGGGCGGGGCGGATCTGTCCGAAGGGCAGGGCGCGCAGGTCTTCCTGCGGCCCGAATCCATCACGTTGTCTACATCGCAAGAGGACGTCGGTGCAGGGCAGAACGTCAGCCCCGGTACGGTGAATGCGGTTTTGTTCAATGGTGCGAACAGTTCGGTCATTGTGCGGGATGCGGGCGGCACCTTGATGAACGTGGCCGTGCCGCAGACAGGGACACACGCACATCTGCGCGCGGGCGACACGGTGTTCACCTGCTGGGACCCGCAACAGGCGCGCTGTTATCCAGCGGGCAAGGTCTGAGCCGATGGGCTCTGACACATCCAGGCTCGGGTTCTATCTTTTGCTGGCGCCGATCCTGCTGTGGCTGATTGTGCTGATCATCCTGCCGCATATCGGCCTATTCATCGTGTCGATAAGCGAAAAGGTCGGCCCACGTGAATTCGAGACCGGGTTTGGCAACTACGCCACGTTCTTTGGTGAGCCGCTGTATTGGCGCACGTTCGCGCGGACCGCGATCATGTCGATCCTTGCCACGGCGCTGACGCTGATCCTAGGCTTTCCGATTGCCTATTACATTGCCAAGCTGACCCGGGGTCGCACGAAAACCACGCTTTTTTTGATGTGCATGATCCCGTTCTGGGTTTCTGAGCTGGTGCGCACCTTTGGCTGGATGATCCTGCTGCGGGAAACCGGAGTCATATCGACCGCACTGCAGAACCTTGGGCTGATAAGTGGGCCGGTTGAGCTTTTGTACAACGATGCGGCGATTATGGTTGGGCTGGTGTACACGTCGATCCTGTTCATGGTGGTGCCGCTGGTGACGACCCTCGACAGTCTGGACAACAGCCTGATCGAAGCGGGCTATGATCTGGGTGGCACCAGCACCTCTATCATGCGCGAGATCGTCATTCCCCATGCGATGCCGGGTATCGTATCGGGGGGCATCGTCGTGTTCATGCTGTCGCTCGGTAACTACCTGACCCCGATCCTGCTGGGCGGCAAGGACAGTCTTTGGTTCACGGGGATGATCTATACGCAGTTCATCACCCGCTTTAACTGGGAGCTTGGCTCAGCCCTCGGGTTTCTGCTGCTGGCGCTGTCATCGGGGATTGTGTTTCTGGGGCTCAAGCTGTCCCGTCAATCGCTGTCTGATACGATGGGGCGCGCATGATCCCCACTGTCCCGCAGCCAGCGTTTGCCAAATGGTGTTACCGCGCCTATGTGACCGCCTTTTTCATCTACCTTGCGCTACCGCTGAGCGTGGTGTGCGTATTCGCGTTCAACAACAGTGTCTTCCCGTCGCCGCCGTGGGAAGGGTTCACGCTAGCGTGGTTTTTCGGCACTGAGGCGCCCTACATCGGTGTCTTTCACGAGCGGTCTATCCTGCGCGCCATCGGGACCTCGACGTTTGTGGCCCTTTGGGTATCCGCGCTAGCGGTTGCGGTGGGGACCTGCAATGCCTTTTTGTTCGTGCGCCATACGTTCAGGGGAAAGGCACTGCTGTATATGCTGATGCTTTTGCCGCTGATCATTCCGGGGGTGATCCTGGGCATCTCGATCCTTGTCTTCTCCAGCGCTATTGCCAACACGCTGGAAGATGCCACGGGTCTTTGGTTTGATGGGCTGCGGCCGGGGTTGATCCTTGTCATTCTCGGTCAATTTTCGTTTATCACGACCTTTGCCACGCTTGTCATTTCTGCGCGGTTGCAAAAGTTTGACCCCAGCCTTGAAGAGGCCGCCCTCAATCTGGGGGCAAGTCAATGGGGTGCGATCCGGCAGATCACGCTGCCGTTCCTGATGCCCGCGATCGTGGCCTCGGCCATCGTGTCTATTTTGATGAGCTTTGAGAACTTCAACACCACGTTGATGCTGGTGGGATCGGATTCACCTTTGACGATCACCATGTTCGACAAGCTCAAACAGGGGTCCACCCCGGTTTTGAATGCCGTGTCGCTGCTGCTGATCGTGATTTCGGCGATCCTTGGATTGGCGTCGCTTTTCTTTCCGAACGCCAGAAAATAGCCCGCGCCGCGCGTCGGGCCGCAACATCATGCGGTAGCGCCTCAAGCGGCATCGGTCCCGAAGCGCGCAGGCACACATTAAGCATCACAAGTGGCGGTTATTGTGGTATTATCAGGCAGGAGGATTATCTTAACCCTATGACACATAATTCATTTACGCGTCGTTTCGTCCTTGGCCTTGTATTTCTGGCCCTACCGTTGAGCGCCGTCGCCGCCGAGATTGATCAGTTCTTTGGCCGGTATGAGGGCAGTGCTGAAGAGATTGTGGCAGGCGAAGCACGGCTGCGGGACATGAGCACAACCATCGAAGCTCAGGACAAGGGGTTCAGCGTCAGCTGGACTTCGGTGACCTACAAGAGTGATGGCCGCTCAAAGGAAAAGACCTATACGATCAACTTCACGCCAAGCCAGCGCGAGTCCATTTATGGCTCAGCCATGCAGACCAACATGTTCGGCAAACAGATCCCGCTTGATCCGCTCAAGGGGGAGCCCTTTGTCTGGGCCCGTCTCGAAGGGGATACGCTGTCGCTCTATTCGATGTTCATCGCCGAAGAAGGCGCCTATGAGATCCAGGAATATCACCGGACCCTCGTTGAAGGCGGTCTTGATCTGACCTTCCGCAGGATCAATCAGGGAACTGCCGTGCGCGAGGTGAACGCCTTTCTTGAACGGGCGTCCTGAGCGGACCTACTTTTGTGTCTGTTCAGCGGCGGACTTGGATAAGTAACCGGCGATCAGCTGCATCAGCTTAAATGTCGTGCCCGCATCGTGTTGCATGACAGAGAGGAATTCCTCGCCGCCGATCACAAGGCCCGATAGGTCGGTGCGCGAGGTCATCGTCAGCGTCCGGGGCACGCCCAGTATGAGACCCAGTTCGCCAACAAGGCTGCCGGGACCTGCGATGCGGATCAGAACGTCCTCTTTACCGTCCTTGCCCGGTGCGATGAAATCGGCCTCACCTTTCTGGATCAGATAGACGCCGCTTGCGGAATCTTCGCCCTGGCTGAAGATGACCTCGCCATGCGGGATGTTGAACCATTTCGCAGAGAAGGCCAGCAGGCGAAGTTGCTTTTGATCGAGCTCGGAAAAGAAGACGGACTGTCGCAGGGCCTGAAGTTTGGTCGCCAGATCGGTTGCGCTGCCGCTTGTCGTTTCCTTGCCCTGATCGGGACTATCCCGGCCTTCATGCGCAAGGCGGCCCTGTGCAATCTCGATCGACACGTCAGACTGCTGCGTTTCGTCAAAGCTGCTGTCGAGCAACACGATCGTTGCGTCCGGCAGGGCCTGATGCAGGCGCGACACGGCTGCCGCGCGGGTCTCTGCCTCGTAGCTTGCCAGCGCCTTGTCCAGCACCAGCACATCGGGGCGTTTGATTGCGGCACGGGTAAAGGCAACGCGTTCGCGCACCCGGGGCGACAGATTTGTGCCACCCAGCAGGCTTTCCTCGCTCAGGCTGAGGGTGGCGATTTCTGACTTGAGCCCCTGTTCGTCCAGGATCGCGGCGATGGTCTCGAAAAGAAGATCAACGCGTTTTCCGACGTCCTTATTGACCACACCAAACAGCATGTTCTCCACCACCGACAAACCGTCAGAAAAGCTGGTCGGGTCGAGTTGCTGGTAAAGCTCAGACAGGCGTTTGGCAGGGTCCTGCGGCACCGCCTGACGGGCGGCAACGACCTGATCCTGCAGGGCCAGGGGCACGAAAGAGCCGACCTGATCAGGTGCCAGCAGGCAGGGCAGGGCCAGCAGCAGGGCCAGGTCCTCGTCACTGACGCCGCTCAGGCCGTCGGACTTGGCGCGGTTGGAGATGCGCAAGGTTGCGTCAAAGTCTGTCTGGTCGATACCCAGCCGCCGGAACAGCGGGTGATCGGTGCCATCTGCGCCGAAAGTATCGTGCAAAAGGTCAGTGACGGCTTGGGCCACCTCGGCAATTTCGGCCACCAGATCGACCGCCCGAAGCAGCGGCAGAAAGCCGTTGTGTTCGGCCAACTCGCGCTGGGTAACAGGCTCTGATGGAGCCGCAAAGAGCAGGTTTTCCAGCAGGGGGACTGCCTTGTTGTAGGTTTCGTGCTCAAACGGGCGCATGGTGCTGAGCAGACCGTCGCCATCCAGCCGCACGCGCACTTCATCGCGTAGATCGACAAGGTGCTGTGCCACTTCAGGGGCCTCTTGCGCAGCGATCCGCAGGCCGAGCGCGCGGCGGACCAGTTCGCGATCTGCGCCCATGCCCTCAATGATGTCGAGCCACCAAGCGCGTACGTCACTCAGACTTTGCATCCCCAACCGCGCAGGATCGATCCAGTTGTCTTCGAGCAACACCGTACTGTTGCCCGACCGGGTGGCTTCAAGCCTTTCCATAGCCAGTTCAGGCAATTCGGTATCGCCAACACGACCCATCGACTTGAGCGCGAGCATCATGTTGTCGTCGATGGTGCCTGCAAAGAGGTAGGGGGCCGAATCAGCCCAGCCGATTCGCGTGCCGATCTCGGCCTGATGCAGGCTGGCCAGGTCGCGCCCACCGATGGTGATGCGCCCCTCGGAGGGCACTATCTCGCGGGTGAGAAGCTCGGAAATCACCTGCCGTTCTTCGGGGGTCACGCAGCTGATGGTGGCCACGCCGCCGCCGGGGATCGTGAAGGACAGGTTCTCTACCAGTGGGATACCGTCCACGTCACGGGCGCTGACCCGGTCAAAGACGATGTCCCCTGTGAGCCGGCCGATTGTTTCGGGAGGGTCGTCGAAAAGACCATCTTCCATCATCCCTGCCGGGGCGAAGCGGTCGGTGATCAGTGTCCAGCGCTGCGACATTTCGTGAAAGCTGGTGTAGTAGGTCAGCAGCTCTTTCCAAGGTGCCGAGAGATCCTTGTAGGCGGCAAGGGCCGCCACCAGGGCCCCCAGAGAAACGTTGCCGCGGATGACCAGATACCCACCCACCGAAAAGAAGAAAAACGGTGTCAGCTGAGTGATGAAGTTGTTGAGAAACTTCATGAAGAATTTCTTGCGGTAGATATCCAGCCGGATGAAGAACAAACGCCCCAGGCGATGTGTGACCATGGCCGAGCGATAGGAATGCGCGCCACTTGTCCGCAGTGTGGGCGTGCCTGCGGCGGTCTCTCCGATTTCGGCGGCCAGCTTGCGCACCTCGCCGATGCGCGCCTTGTTCAGGACGTTTATCCGCCTTTGTAGCATGGGGATAAGCCACGCCTGCAGCGGAATGAGGGCGATCGCGGCCAACCCGAACCAGAAGCTTTGCAGAAACAGGAACATCAGGATCGTCGCCATCTGACCTGCCTGCAGCACGGGCTGGGAAATTGCATCGCCCATCATGCCGCCCATCGGTTCGGATTCGGACGTGATCATCGACACGATCTCGGCCTGGCTGGTGCGCTGGAAGTAGGGTTTGGGGAACCTGAAAAGCCGGGTCACCAGCAGATAGCGGAACCGCCGCAGCATCCGCTCGGACAGGGCGCCCTTCATGGTGTTAATGCGCACCTTAAGCAGTCCGTGCCCCAGAACCGACAACAGGAACAATCCGCAAAGCAGCCACAGGAACGTTGTCTGGCTAAGCGGGACGCCAAAGACCACGACAACGTTTTGGGCTGCGCCGATCGCATCGTTGATGATGCGTTTTGGCAGTTCCAGTGTCAGGTAGAGAAACGGGAACAGCAGCATCGTGACCAAGAGCAGGAGGATTTGCTGGCGTTTGGAATAGGTCCAGATGAATTTAAAAAGTGAAGTATCGATGGTGCCGTTCCGTCTTATGCGTCTGATAGTATCACCGCTGACGGGGTGTCTATTTCGACCCCGCAAATCGTTACTTACGGGCATACTACCTGCAGTTGAGCCTTTGTTTCATTGGCTTTAACTGGCATTCCCGCTTGTTCGAAAATGGCACAGTGCCTAAGGTTTCCCAATAGAAGAAATTTATTCCTTGGGGGGGGTCACCAAATGCAAGGTGTTCCATTCAACACAGCGCGGGGTGCAGCAAGTTCGCTGCAGATGGCCCCACCTTTTGCTTTTAGTGATGTTACGATGTCTGTCTTTCCGTTGCGGGCCAGTCTGCCCACTTTGGAGAACTTCTGCCGCAATTATCTTAATCAGGCGCCGGGCAAGATTCAGTTCCAGCCCTTCATGCCATTTGTCTATCTGGTGATCCTTGATTATGGCCGCATGTCGATCGAGGCGGCCAATATGGGGTGGATTTCGCAGCGCGAGGTCGCCTTTGGCGTGCCGCTGCGGTGGCTGAATGCCGAAGAGGACGGGCTGCACTTTCATGATTGGGCGTTCTCATCGCCTTTCATCTTTGTAGACAATGAACTGTCGATGAGCACGGGTCGCGAAGTTTACGGCTGGCCCAAGTTGCTGGCGCGGCTTGATCCGTCAGTCAGTGAATGGGTGCGTGATCCGCACGGGGCGCGGCGGGTATTTCAGGTTTCAACCAAAGGGGCCAGCGAGGCTTTTGCAGGGGAAACCAACAGCTACCGCCCCTTGCTGAGTGTCTTTCAGCATCGTACGGCGGGGCTCATGGATGTGCCGCCGAGCCTTGATGCGATCGTCAAGCCGCTGTCGCAGATGTCGAACGCCGCCGCCGGGTTGACCCGGCTGGGTGCGGATCTGACCAGAACCTTTCTGGGCATGGCCAGCGACCGGATCACCGGCTCTGCAATGCTGCCGAATCTGATGGATCTGAGCACGCTGCGCAATCAGCTGTCGCCGGAAAACCTGGGCAAGTGGCGCGATACAAAGGAATGGCTGCCAGGAATCAAGGATGCGCTGTGGTCGCTCTATCCGCGGATGTATGCGAACACGATAAACTTCAAGCAATTCCGGGATGCGGCCAATCCGAGTGGCACGTGTTATCAAGCCCTGACTGCCGCGCAGATGCCAGTTACATCGTTGAAAGAAGGCGGATTTCTTGGGCCGCAGAACATGATGCTGGGCCAAATCGACGGCGGTTTCAGGATTGACATCCATCATCTGGCCGGGCTGCCCATCGTGGAAAGCCTTGGTCTGGAGGTCGCGGAGACGCGCGAGGCGAAT
The DNA here is from genome assembly GCF_014763045.1 of Sulfitobacter aestuariivivens. Lineage (GTDB taxonomy): Bacteria > Pseudomonadota > Alphaproteobacteria > Rhodobacterales > Rhodobacteraceae > Sulfitobacter > Sulfitobacter aestuariivivens. Next base: position 1,681,215 of record NZ_JACTAG010000001.1, on the reverse strand, counting down.
GGCACGACGGTGTCGACCCTGTCACCTGTGGCCCCGCTGTGGATGCGCGTGGACATGATGTATGGGTTGGCCGATACGTTGATCTGGCGCGGACGGTCGGGCGAATGGCAGGAAGGTGAGACGCTGACCAAAATCAAGGCCGCCAGCAAGGCCCAGCGTGCGCAGGATGAAAAGACCTTCAGCTTTGGCGAAGACGAGCTGCAACCGCGTTCCACCGGCGCTGATCCTGAGAGTGCCGCGCAAGATAGCCAGGCGTATGATCCACCCAAAGAGCTCGATGATGGGCAGGGGTTTGACTACATTCGCGCGATGAACGCGTTCAACACGGCGCGCGGTGCAAGCGAGGCGATCGGGGGATCGTTCTCTGTGCCGGATGCTTCGGTCAGGGTGCTGCCGCTCAAGGCAGATGCGGAAACGCTGCAAAAGTTCGTGGGCGAATATATGCGCTTCAAAGGCGCGCTGCGGTTCGAGGCCTGGGGGGATTTTGTCTATCTTGTGATCAGCGACTTCAAGCAGATGAATTCGGAGACGACATCGATTGCAAAGCGGCGCGCGCGTGAGCTGAGCCTGCTGGTCCCGGTCAAATGCTACGAGTGGTTCAAGGATGAAGATTATCCGCTCGACTACAGCGCGAGCAAGAAAGACGAGGACGCCAAGATGCGCCGCAAACGCGGCAAGGAAAAGCTGGTCACGACCGGTTTCGTGAACGCGTTCACGTTTGTTGATGATGTTGGCACCGCGATCACCGCCAATGAGGTGTTTGGCGTGCCGAGCCTTGGGTCCACAATTCGCGCCAGCGAAAATGAATGGCTGAGCCGGGACTACACGCGCGAGCAGGACCAGCACGAGATCCTGACCCTAAAGGCGCCGGTGCTGCCGGCACTTGGCGTGGGCGCGCAGTCTGTGGATCGCACGATTGTTGATGTCTCGACGCACCATCCGCATCACGCAGCGGTGCAGGAGACAGAAGATGAGGCCGTCAACCGCTGGGTTGGTGTACTGGCCGACGACCTGCAAGAGAAGATTGAAGAGGATTGCCGTTCCGACTTGCAGGTCGATCCCCGCGCGGCAGCAGCGGATCAAAAGCAGGCGATCTGTGCGGCGCAGGGTTTTGCGCTTAAGATTCTGGGCGGCATGCTGCCATTGAATCAGTTCTCGCTCAAGCAATTCCGCCATAGCAGTGAAACGCAGAATGCCTGCTATCAGGGCCTTGTGCTGCGGCGGCACCATATTCTGAAGCTCGGCGACTTCCGAGAGATCGACGCGCCGCTACATGTCTGCATTACTGATTATCCGACACAGCCGATCAGCAAGATTTTGGGCCTGAAGCCCAAGTTCAGCTATCCCGGCCCGGATCGCCTGATCAAAGTGTACGAGGCCGTGCGCCCGTTTTCGTTGAATGCCGACCTGCGGCGCGGGGCCGGTGTGACCCTGTTCGAGCGTATTAACGAAAAGAAATGGAGCCGCGTCGACATCACCGAGGAGATTTTCGGCTGGCGCAATATTCCGCGCGGCGAGGTGGCTGACATGGTCAGAGCCGTCAAAGGGAGCACCCACATTTCGCTGGCCTATGAATCCACCAATCCCAAGACCGGCGCCACCATGGAAAAGCGGTTCAAGGAGGTAAAGCGCAAATACCTCGAAGAGACGTTTCTTGAGGGCCGCGTCCAGACCGGTCAGGCCAAGGATATCAAGGCCAAGCGGCGTGACTTCAAGGATATCGTGTCGGTGGTGTGTGATCCCAAACTGTTGAACGAACTCGATCCCGGCAAGGGCATCGATATCGCCGCCTGGAATGCCCAGATGCAGGATAAGGAAACCGGTTTCAAACAGGAAGACATGGCCGAAAACATGGAACGGTTCAGCCCCGCAACCGTGCTGGACAAGGTATTGTCCCGGGGCTGGGGCGTGGTCAAGGGCACCAAGTTGCCGCGATTTGGGCGGCCCGATTTCTGCGTGCCCGCGACATCTGTGCCCAAGCGCATCGCACTTGATCTTTTTCCGGAACACGAGCGCGCAGGCATTTACTGGCCTCAGACTACACGGCAGTACCTCAGCGCAATGGCCCAGCGGGAAAGCGAGGCGACGGCCTTTAAGTATGAGCTAAACTCGGCTGTCCAGATCCTGGCGCTTATCTATCCGGCAGCGCTTACATCGGATAACTTGGTTCCCGCCAGTTCGGCTGGTGCCGACGGAAGAACGGCCATCGACGGTTTTGTCACGACGCTGACCGAAGGTCTGTTCGGGATGCTGGACGACGAAAAGAAGCAAGCCGCATATGACAGCACACGCGCGGTCATCGAGAGGATCGAAAACGACGAAGATTTCGATGGTCTGGCGCGTGCATCAGAACAGATCGTAAGAGAATTTGTCGATGCGCATTTGCCCGCAGCATTCCGTGTCAGCGAAGAGAACATGCGTCGGTCCATGTACGAATTGATGGAAAATGGTCAAGGTTCCGCAGACAAGCTGGTGCCATCCGCTGATTGGGCGGCACTGGTCACTTCACTGAGAGAAATCGGTGAAAAGATGACAAAGCTGATGAAAGACGACTCTTTCGACCAACATTTTCACCACCATTTTTACACCTATATCGAACGCGCCGAATACAACATGCGGGATATGCAGGGGATTGAACGAGCGGAACCTGACGGCACTATTGTGACCAACGGCTCGATCGGCCTGCCGCACGAGGAAATGCGCGCACGCCTCAAGAGGATCATGACGAAAGAGGTCGCGGACGAGGCATCGTAGGCTCAGACGCGGTTGATCTTGCGATACCACGCAACCGCGTCTTGCAGGGTGTCGGCCAGTGGTCGGGGATGACCCGCCAGGCTGATCTGGGCCGCGCTGGGTGCCGCAGCATAGCTGGCCCGCACCAGCATCATCGGCAGGCTGGGCCAGGGCGACTTCCGCCCCGCCACAGCATAGGCTGTTTCAACCCAGTAGAGACTGGCCAATCCCATTAGGGATGGCACCTGCAGGCGCGGCGGGTTCACCCCACCCAGCTGGCAGATACGGGTCGCGAGCTCAGGGAGCGAGACTGTGTGACCAAATACCGGGATCTGGGATGTGGGGAAATCTTGCGCGCAGGCCGCGCTGACCACTGCGGCCACATCGCGCACGTCCACAACGTTCAGATCATGGCGCACCAACCCGCCAACCTTGCCGGCCAGCAGCATCGGGATAAAGGCATGTTCCATCGGCTTAAGGTCATAGGGGCCAAAGCACGTCGCTGGATTGACCACGCATCCCCGCAGGCCATCGCGCAGCGCGCCGCGCACCGCCGCTTCGACCTTGGCCTTGAGGTCGAAATAGCTGTGCAGTCCCTGAAGGATACCCTGTGAGAGTTGCGCAATCGGCCCTTTGGGGCGGGGTAGGGTCGTGAAAGAAGAGATATGCACGAATGCCGCGCCTGACCTGGCCGTCATCGCAGTCAGATGTCGGGCGCGCGTGACGGCGTTTGCCACGATGCGCACCCGGTCTCGGTCATGCAGCCACAGCGGGTAGGGCGTTGCGGCATCAACGACCAGATCTGCGTCGGCAATCCAGCCCGCAACAGCAGCGGGTTGATGATCATCGCCACCGACGATTTTGACCTTCGTGCCTTCCAGATTGGGACGGGGCTCCGCGCTGCGCCCGGCGGCGGTGACGGTCCATCCGTCCGTGGCCAGTTTTCGTGCAATCGCAGACCCGATATGCCCGGTACCGCCCAGTACAAGGGCACGTTTCTGTTCTTTCCTAGCGATGATCCTGCACTCCGCGTCGAGGCGAAGCGACCTGCGTCATTGCTTTGGCTGAGACGCTCAAATTCAATGATCCCGCCGGAAGGTCCAGGTGATCAGGTCGCGAATAAAAACCGTGTCGCGCGTATCTGGTATGTCTTTGAACGCACGCGAGAATTCGTGGATCGCGGCACTGGCAAGGCTTTGCGAGTACTGAAAGGCCCGGTCAATCGCGCCGACCTCATTCATGGCATCCAGCAGCCAAGCGACGTCAGCCTCTGAGCGGTCGTCGCGCGATTGCATCATGAAGGCGTCATAGCGTTTCTTGTCGTCACCCTTCAGCCGTTCGGCCACGTCAATCAGCATCAGCGTACGCTTGGCCTCCCAAAGATCGCCGCAGCTTTCCTTGCCATAAACCTTGTCGCCCTTGAGGTTCAGCACATCGTCGTGGATCTGAAACGCAGCCCCGAAGAAAAAGCCAAAGCGGATAAAGGCGTCGGGTGCAATTAGCCCCTTGTTTGAGGTGCCAAGCGTCGCGCCGATGCGGCAGGGAAAGATCGCGGCAAGCCAGCAGGTCTTTTTCAGGACCATTTCCAGATAATCATTGCGTGTCACCACCTTGGCCGGATTGGCGCGCCAGCCCAGTTCCATCGCTTGACCTTCGGCGGATTCGCGCGCCATGCGCTCCCAGTCGCTGAGGATGTGCATCGCCAGATGCGGTCCCAGTTCCTTGGCCTTGTCGAGCATTGGTTTGATGCTCATCATCGCAAGTGCGTCGCCCGCATTCAGCGCAATGGGCGTGCCGTGCAGCTTGTGCAGGGTCTGCTGGCCGCGCCGTTCATCGCTTTCATCCTCGATATCATCATGGATCAGCAGGGCGTTGTGCAGCATTTCGATGGCGGCGGCGGCCTTCGCAGCCTCTTTAGGCGGTGTGCCAAAGGCAGAGGCGGTCGCGATGCACAGCGACGGGCGCATCATCTTGCCACCACGCGTGGGGTAATCGGCCAGCGGGGCGTAGAGATAATCCAGCGGTTCGCGTTTGGGCAGGTATTCTGCCATGGCCTTGCGGGTCAGCGCGCCATATTCGTCCAGCACGGGCGTGACAGTATCGATGCTGTTGATATTCACGATCCGTCCTCCGATGTCTCAAACACCCGCACGGTGACGGTTCCGGCCGGGCCTGCGCCCTTTTCCACAAGCAGCCCGTGATAGGTGCCAGCAGGTTGGTCGGCGGGAATTGTGATGCGCAGCTGTCCGTTCTCGACGCTGACGGTTGTGATGCGAAGGTCCTGATTGGCGTCCTCGGATGTCAGCGGTTGCGCGCTGAGGCTGCCTGCTGCGCGAAACATGTCGACCCGGGTCTCCACTGGCTTTGACGCGCGGAGGACCATTGAGGGGGACGCGATGCCCGTGCTCGCCGCCGGGGCGCTGGCCGTTGCCCCGCGCAGATTACCAAGCTGATCCCGGATGCTGCCGGCGATATCGATCCACTGGGTGGCCATGTCGGCGTAGACGCGGGTGAATTGCGTGGCCAGTGCCGTCAGATCATTGGCCTGCGCGCTGCCGTAGAGGGCCGCCATCCGCCCCAGAAGGCTTTCGTCGGCCCCTGCACTTTCCTTGAGGCCCTGTCGGATATGCGCATCCACCAGTTCGGAGGCTTCCTGAACGCTGTCGTCAAGAAACCCATGGCCGGTCGGCTCAACCGGGGTGCCTGTGTCTTCGTCAAAGCCCAGCGGATGGCTGCCTTGTGGCGGTGCGCCCCAGCTAGACTGACCAAATACCCCGAGTATCCCGCGATTTGGTTCGGTTCGCTCAGGTTCGGGGCGTCGCAGGCGGGCAGGGGCATCAGCGGTATTTGCTGGTTTTTTCATGGGTGATCATACCCTACGATATGGCCAAGGTTTGGTGCGCCCGAAAGCGCGCTTGCGGCCAGCAAACCGGACATCACGGCGGCCTCGACACAGCCGGCCTGATGCCCGCATCCTGTCCAGTCACCTGCAATTGTGAAATTGTCGAACCGATTGTAAAGCGGCGAGACGCGGTGCTCCAGCGTGCCGGGCAGAGACAGCACGTAGCGTTCGGTGGGCGATGTGTTCGCGGTCCAGAACTGGCTGTCAAAGCGCGCCTCACCTTTGCCCTTGCCCCCCGACAGCAGGTCCCAGCGAAAGCCCTTCTCATCCACCGCCTGCGGCCAGAAGTGCGCGACATCCCGGTTGAGGAAGGTCACCGCATTCTGGCGCACGTGGGCATGGGCGTCTTTGCCCGTCATGGTATCGGGCAGGACAGAGCAGAAATAGGCGATCGCCTTGGGGTCGGTTTTCCAGTCTTCAACGGCGATCAGCTGACGCATGTCGGCCCAGGTATCAAAGGGTTCGACATAGCCGGATATGTTGATCGGGGGCTGGCCCCAACCCAGATCTTCGACCGTGTCGTCCATCCAGACCTGGAAGGCCTGTGTGGCGACGGTCTTGACGCTTTGGGTCATGCGCTGCCACGCGGGATCAACCGCGATCAGTTCCTTGCAGAGGTCCGGCACGGCGCCGTAGCCCACGGCCAGCACGGCAAAGTCGAAATCCTTGCCGACTTTGAGCTTTTTGCGGTTCACCGCCCGGTCACCGTCCGCGCCATGTTCGGGGTTCCAGCCTGCCTTCTTCAGCTTCGCGCCGTCCTTGAGTTGGTCATAAAGGGGCAAGCTGGGCCAGCACGGCAGGCCCTTGATCGGAACAAGCGGCTTGTAGTCGGCACCCCGCTTGACCTCTGCCTGAACGGACATATCGAGCCGTGCCACGTGGCTTTTGTCGGCGCTGAGGGCCACGTGGTCGAGGCGGTGGAAGAATTCGAATTTCACGCCGCGCTTTTCCAGCACTTCATAGGCGGGGGCAAAAACGACATCGCCCATGCCTGCCTGCATCTTCCAGAAAAGCGCGCCACGATAGGTAAAGAACATGCGCATCGCACCGCGTAGTGCCTGACCCGCCGCAAGCTGAGGTCGCGCGACATCGCCGTCTTCGAACGCGAAGAGCAGATCGTAAGAGCCGCGGATGAATGCACTGTCGATGGTCGCGGGTGACGCGCCATGTGACAACAGCCATTCGCGCCAGTCATATTTGTCCAACAGATCAAAGCCCTGCGGGGAAAACAGCACGCCTTCTCGCAGTACGCCACGCACGATCGCCAGCACGGTGTCGACGATTTCCCAGACCCGGCGCACTTCGTCGTCTGAGGCGATCAGCAGTTCGAACTGATAGCGGATTGTTGCAGACAGGCGGTCCAGCAAAGAGGCCGGGCCTTGCGGGTCGGTGCCGGGGCGCAGGGTATCAAGGATGCGCTGCAGCGCGCCGATGGCCTCAAGGACCAGCGCACCAACCGCCAGTTGCCCATAGCGTGCCGCGCGCATTGCGGTGCCCGTCATGTCAGAGCGTGCGGTGCTCAGCAGGCTGCTGATCAGAGAGGTCACCGCCTTGGCCAGACCGGAATCGTCAGTGGCCAGGGGGGGCTCGTGGCCCCTGTCCTGCACACTGAGGAGCAGCGTGCGCACAAGACGCAGGCATTGCGTCAGATAGCCCTGCACCGAAAACGGGTTGCGGTCCGACAGCGGATCACCGGGCAATCCGGCCGCGGGCGGGAAATAGGCCGACCAGTTGAGCCACTGGTTTTCGCCGATCTTTTCTGTGACGCCGACGTGATTGTCGGGTTTGAAGGCGTCGCTCCAGTCACGCAGGGGGTGGCCCTCGGGGCGGTCAAGTTCAGCGTAGCAATCGCGCATGAAGCGAAAGGCGTTTTCGTAAAAACCCATCCACAGGTGCAGGCCGTGTTCTTCGATGCGGCCTGTCTCAGCGTCACGGCCCGAGGCACCTTTGCCGCCAAGTCGCCAGCCCATCTGGTAGACCGTCACGTCGAATTCGCCGCGCCGTTCTGGGCGCGTGAGTTCAAAGGCGGCGGCCACACCGGCACAACCGCCGCCGATAATGGCGACTTTCTTTGGCACTGTTCCCACCCAGGTTCCCTTCGGTAACTACCTTAGCAGGCTCACTTTATTCAGCAAGGTTAATGTATGACATATCCCCTGCGACCGGTCGCCCCGTAGGTCGGCGTCGCGGGGTGCAACCTGAAGGTGAATATATGTCAAAGCTGAACCCACCCCTCGGGCGGCTCTTTGCCCGGGTGCACCGTGCCGCAATCCGGGCAGGTGCGCTGTTCGGTCGAGGCGTAAAAAGCGTCATACACTGGCGGCAGGTCATCGACGATAGAGACAAGCTGCATCTCGGCGCGGTGCACGCGCGAATGACACTCAAAACAGTACCATTCGATGGCATCCAGTTCCCCCGTCTGGCGTTTGGGTTCGATTACCAGCCCGATGGAGCCTTCCTGCGGGCGCTGGGGGGAATGGCGCACGTGTGCGGGCAGCAGGAACACCTCGCCCTCGCGGATCGGGACGTCGTAGAATTCTGTTCCGTCATAGATCTTGAGCAGCATGTCGCCCTGAAGCTGGTAGAAGAATTCCTCGACCGGGTCGTCGTGATAATCGGTGCGCTTGTTGGGGCCGCCGACGACGGTGACCATCAGATCGGCGTCTTCAAAGACCTTCTTATTGCCGACAGGCGGTTTGAGCAGATGACGATGTTCATCAATCCACTTGTTGAAATTGAACGCGGCTAGTCTGGACATCGCATCCCCTCCTTCAGCAATGGGGTCAAGCTTGGGCCGGGCGGGCAAAGGGGTCAACCATCTTGTCAGAAATGGATTGTCGCGCGGCGGTCTTGGATGGCGCAGAGCACGCTCATCGCGGCAAGGGCGGAGGTGCGCGGAGTGTCGGGCAGAGTGTGGCCGGTGAGAGTAAGAGAGAGCTCGCCAAAGTCGCCCTGAGCTTCGATCTGGTGGGTGTTTCCGGTTGCGTCGGCGTCGGCAATCAGGGTGACGCGGGTATCATCCAGACCCAGACCTGCAAGAGCGACAGCAGCGGCGACGTTAGCGTTCTTGGGGTAAGCCAGTGCTGCTTGGCGCGCTGTGCCTTCAAAGTGCACCGCGCTGCCACTCTTCAGGGCGGGAAGGTCCAGCACCTTTTCGGCAGGGGAGCCCGCCCAACCTTTGGGTGGTTTGCGGCCCGTGTAGTGCACGTGCCGCAGTTGGCCTGCACGCGCGGCGCGCAGCACGTCGAGGCCGCCAATCGCACCGCTGGCCAGATGCAGCCGCGCGCCACCGGCCTGTCCTGCGGCGGTCAGTTCAGCCAAGAGCATCGCATCCGCCAGCGCGCCTATGGACACGGTGATCAGGTCGCGACCACCTGACAGAATCGCAGGCCCAAATGCGCGTAGGGCGCTGTGACCTGCACAATCGACCACCAGTTGCGTGTCCTCGGGCAGTTCAGCCGTGGTCGATATCAGGCGGGGTCCGGTGCCATCCCATGCGGCCGCGCGTTCTGGCCGCACTAGTAGCGCGGTGATGCGGATCCTCGTGCCGGTCAGGGCGTTGACGATATATTTAGCGATGGCACCATTGCCAATGAGCGCAATGTTCATGGGTATGTTCCTTGTCCGTGGAAGGCAGTCTTTCGGTATCATGCCACACTCTGCAACTTTGAATTTGGCTTCTGCGCGGGGATTTGATCGAATAGCACAATCCATCTTTGTCGGAGCGTCATGTTGTCCAATACCCCGAACCGCGAAAGCCCGACATTTCTCAAAGGGCAGGGCCGCTATGCTGCCGATGTTGCCCCACGGGGCGCCTTGCATGTGGCTTTTGTGCGCAACCCCGTTGGGGCGGGGAAGATTGTGGAGCTTGATACGTCTTTGGCCGCTGCCGCGCCGGATGTGCTGGGGGTCTATAGGGCTGATGACGTTGCGCATCTGGGCGAGTTGTCGGTCAATCAGGTGATCCCGGCCGGGGCGTTGCCACGCTATCCGGTGCTTGCCGGTCCGGATGTGGGGGCGGTGGGCCAACCCATTGCCGCCGTCGTTGCCCGGACTGCGATGGCGGCGGCGGATGCGGTCGAGCAGGTCATCGTCGAGATCGACGAACTTGCGGTGCCGGATGAGGAGATCGCGGCCCAAAGCTGGTCGGATGGTGATATCGATGCTGCCTTTACCGCAGCGGCGTTGGTGGTCGAAACAACAATTACGCACCCCCGGCTGGCCCCGTCGCCGATGGAGCCGCGCGCGGTCTGCGCCGCCTTTGACCCGGCGACCGACAGTCTCACGGTCTGGCAGTCGACCCAAACGCCCCATCGCAGCCGCTCTGAACTGGCAGCGATCCTCAATGTCGACGCCCGCCGCATCCGGGTGATTGCGCAGCATGTGGGTGGGGCCTTTGGCATGAAGGGCTCGATCTATCCTGAAGAGGTCTTTGTGGTCTGGGCGGCCTTGCAACTGCGCCAGACGCTTGTCTGGACGGCAAGCCGGTCAGAAGAATTTCTGTCGGCCACGCAAGGACGGGGCATCCAAAGCGAGGGGGCGCTGGCAGTTGATGCGGCGGGCGAATTTCTTGGCCTGCGGGCCAGAATTGTTGCCCCGATAGGCCCTTGGGTGCCCAACAGCGGGCTTATCCCGGCGTGGAATGCGGGCCGTATGTTGCCGTCAGGCTATGCGGTCGGGGCGGTCGATATTGAAACCCGCGCGGTGCGAGCGTCCGGCGGGATCACCGGGATCTATCGCGGGGCGGGGCGACCGGAGGCGAATTGCCTGATGGAACGTCTGGTGGACAAGGCCGCCCGTGCACTGAATGTCGACCCCGTGCGACTGCGGCTGCAGAACCTGCTGTCTGCGGAGGCCTTACCGCGGCAGACACCGACGGGTAATCTGCTGGATTCAGGTGATTATTCGGGCGCGCTGTGCATGATGATGCAACAGGCGGGCTATGCCGATCTGATCCGCCAGCGCGATGCGCGGCGGGCACAGGGCGCGCTCGTAGGGCTGGGCGTTGCTTTTTATCTGGAGCCATCGGGGGAAGGCTGGGAAAGTGCGCGGGTCACGCTGTCAGACGGCAATGCTGTGATCGCCAGTGGTAGCTCATCGCAGGGGCATGGCCGCGAGACGACCTATGCCAAGATCGCGTCTGGCGCCCTCGAATTGCCCGCTGATGCCATTGAGGTGGTGATGGGAGACACCGGGTTGACCCCGGCAGGTATCGGGGCGCTGGCCAGCCGGGCAACTGCCATTGGCGGATCGGCAGTGCTGGACGCCTGCCAACAGGCAGCGGCAGCGAGGGCAGCAGGAGCAGACCTGCCGCTGACCGCCGAAGTGGTTTATTGCAACAAGGGGCAGGCGTGGGGCTATGGTGCCTATCTGGTCATGCTGTCGATATGTGCCGAGACCGGTCAACCCACGATCGAGGCGGTGACCTGCGTCGACGACGCGGGGCGCATCATCAACGATGCGCAGGTGCAGGGACAGATCATCGGCGGCTTTACCCAAGGTTTTGGTGAGGCGATGATGGAACGGGTGGTCTATGACGCGGACGGTCAGCTTTTGACCGGGTCGTTCATGGATTATGCCATGCCGCGCGCAGCGGACGTGCCCCCGCTTGATATCCACAAGATGCAAACGCCAAGCCCAACGAACCTGTTGGGTGCCAAGGGCGTGGGGGAGGCGGGCACCATTGGTGCGCCCGCCGCTATTTTGAACGCAGCAATCGATGCGCTTAGCCCGCTGGGTATCGAGGACCTGACAATGCCGCTGACGCCGCATAGGCTGTGGGACGCGATACAAGACGCAATGCCGGGGGAGGCGACATGAAATATCAAAAGGCGGATGCCAAGGCCTATGCCAAGGAGCACATGCGCGGCATCTGGGCCGCAGCCCTCAACCCGTTTGAGGCGGATGGCGCGTTCAATGAGGCCGGGCTGCGGTCCAACATCCGCCATTGGATCGATGACCTGGAGATTGCGGGCCTGTTTATTGCGGGCAAGCAGGGCGAGTTCTGGGCCATGTCGCTGGAGGAGCGGAAACGCAATATGGAGATCGCGGTCGATGAATGCGGGGCCAAGGCCGCCACGATCATGTCAGCGTCGGACCAGAATGTGGATACGGTACTGGACCTTGGCCGCCACGCACAGAATATCGGTGCGGATTACATCGTCGTGCATGCCCCGATGCTCAGCTTTTGCCATGATCGCGATGAGGTTCTGCACAATTATTACAGACACCTTTGCGATAATCTGGATATCGGCATCGCCATGTGGAGCCATCCCGACAGCGGCTATCTGATGGCGCCCGAAACCTGCGCGCGCATTGCTGAGCTGCCCAACATCGTTGCCATCAAGTATTCCGTCCCGCGCGAGATGTATGTGCGTTTGACGCAGATGGTCGGCGACAAGATACAGGTCTCAACCTCGCTCGAGGACGACTGGCTGCGCAATATCGAAGAATTGGGGTGGGATTTGTACCTGTGTTCCTCGCCACCCTATCAATTGCAAACGGCGACAGATCGTCGGATGCATGAGTACACGCAAGCCGCCCTGGCGGGGGATTTCAAGACCGCGCATCAGATCAGCACCAGTCTTGATCCGGTGCGCCAGGCAATCAAGTCGACCAAGCCTGCGGGGAAACCAACGGCGCACGGGAAGTACTGGCAAGAGCTGCTCGGACAGGTTGGCGGACACGTTCGCTTTCCGATGCTGGAATTGACTCAGGCCGAAAAGGATGCGACCCGACAGGCATTCGAAGGCTGCGGTCTAAGGCCGTAACTCTTGACGGGATAACAGATCGTCCCGCTGGCTGGGCGCGCGGAAACTTTCAAAGTTTCCGACCGTTTTCTTTGAAAGAAAACGCCTGCGCCACTGGCGGCACGATACGCGCAAACAAGAAGGCTAAGAACGACCTGATGACAGATTTTACCAAGACCAAAGCGCTCTTTCAGATCCCCGAGGGCATGATCTATCTAAATGGTAACTCGCTGGGCCCGATGCCGAAGTCGGCCCCCGACAGGATCCTCGATTTCATGCACAATGAATGGGCCACTGATCTGATCAAGGGCTGGAACACCAAAGGCTGGTTCATGCAGACCAACACCCTTGGTGACCGCATTGGCGCGCTGGTCGGGGCCGAAGAAGACAGTATTGTTGTGGGCGACACGCTATCGATCAAGATCTTTCAGGCCGTGGCCGCCTGCCTGGCTCTGCGTCCAGACCGCAAGGTGATCCTGAGCGACAATGGTAACTTCCCCACAGACCTTTACATGGTCGAGGGGTTGCTGAAGCTCAAAGAAGCGGGATACGATCTGCGCACACCCAATCCTGATGACGTGATGGAACAGATCACTGACGAGGTTGCCTGCGTGATGCTGACCGAGGTGGACTATCGCACTGGCCGCAAGCACGACATGAAGGCCATCATCGACAAGGCCCATGCGCATGGCGCACTGGTGGTCTGGGATCTTGCCCATTCTGCGGGCGCGATCCCTGTGGACCTGTCTGGCTGTGACACGGATTTTGCTGCGGGCTGCACTTACAAGTTCCTCAATGGTGGTCCCGGCGCGCCCGCGTTCATCTACGTGGCACCGCGACTGATCGCAGATGTGGAACCCGCGCTGTCCGGCTGGTACGGCCACGCCGCACCTTTTGATTTTGATCTCAATTATCGCCCGATGCCCAACAAGATCGACCGGATGCGCATCGGCACGCCGTCGATTGCGTCCTTTGCAATTCTTGAGGCGGCGATGGACGCCTGGGACGGCGTCGACATGCAGGCATTGCGCGCCCGCTCAATTGAACTGATGACGCTTTTTGTGGGAGAGGTCGAAGCCCGTTGCCCCGGTCTGACGCTTGCCGGTCCGCGTGACATGAATGCGCGCGGCAGCCATGTTTCGTTCCGGTTCGAGCACGGCTATCCCTGCATGCAGGCGCTGATTGCGAAAAAGGTCATTGGCGACTTCCGCGCGCCCGACATCATGCGGTTTGGGATCACGCCTCTTTTCCTTGATGAGGACGATATTCGCGGTGCCGTGGATATTCTGTCGGACATTCTGAAGAATGAAACTTGGAAAGAGGAACGTTTCCAGACCCGTTCGGCCGTAACATAAGGCGATCCACTTGGATGCCGACACGCAACCCCGTTGGCGCGAGATGACGGCGGCTGAACGGGAAGACGCCTATTCACCCAGCACGATGGTCGGTGGCGATCTGGGCCGCTTCATTGCATCCTATGCGGAACAAAGTCGTGCCGCCTATGCGACCTGCCCTGATCTGCAAACACTGCACTACGGGCAAGCCGAAACACAGACCCTTGATCTTGTCGTGCCCCAGGGGGCCGGGCCACACCCGCTGCACGTGTTTGTCCACGGCGGCTATTGGCAGGCGCTTTCCAAGAAAGAGAGCTTCTTTGCGGCGCCCGGGACTTTGGCGCAGGGCATCGCGTTTTCTGCAGTGGATTATACGCTGGCCCCTGGCGCGGCACTTGGTGAGATTGTCGATGAAGTTATCTCTGCGATCAGATTTTTGATCATGCAATCAGATGCCTATGGACTTGATCCCACCCGGGTCGTGATCTCTGGCAGCTCTGCAGGCGCACATCTGGCAGCGATGGCAACGCTGAGACTAGGGGCGTCTGAGCGACCGGCGGGGTTGATGTTACTGTCTGGCATCTACGATCTGCGCCCCTTAGTTGGGACGTACATCAATGATGCCATTGGTATGGACGACAAATCCGCCGCCGCTCTCAGCCCGGCGCTGTGCGACCTTTCGGGCTTTCCGCCCAGTGTCGTTGCCTGGGGCGACAATGAAACCGACGAATTCAAGCGCCAAAGTCTGCATTTCGCAGAGCTCTTGCAGCAGGCGGGATGCGCGACTGACACGCGCGAGGTTGCCGGGCGCAATCATTTCGATATCGTGCATGACATCGCCAGCGACAGCGCGCTGGGCGGCTGGCTGGCCCGGCTGGCGCGACCAAAGGAGCACTGATGCCCAGTTACAAGCCTGTTTTTCCCAATTTGATCGATGCCTCTCAGGTTGAGGCATCAGTGCATCCGCGCCCGATGGGGATGACCACCGATGCCACCCGCGCCGAGATGGCAGAACAGACCGGCGGCGAGCCGATGGTGGAATTCCAAGGCAAGACCAACCCCTACATAGATTACCAGAGCATTGACTTGTTGTTGTCGCTGCAACATCCCCGGTCGGATGGCTATGACGAGATGTCGTTCTTTGTCATGGGGCAGGTGAAGGAATTGCTGTTTCGCGGTTTGCATTTTGAGCTTTTCAACGCCAGGGCGCAGTTGCGTGAGGGCGCGGTGACCAATGCATTGGTGATTTTGAACCGTGCTGGCGCCTATGTCGATCATCTGGCAGATACGTGGAATATCCTCAACACGATCACGACCGAGGGCTTCAACGAATTCCGGGACCACCTGTCGACCGCATCAGGACAGCTGAGTTTCATGTATCGGCACGTGGAATTTATCTTGGGGAACAAGAGCAAACGGCTGGCCACGGCGCACAAGAACGTGCGGCACGTCTGGCCCGCGATGAAGGAGGCGCTGGAAAGCCCCAGTCTATATGATGCAGCAATCAGCGTGATCCACAACGCGGGGCACAAGGTAGACAACGCAGCACTCAACCGGGACTGGGCGGAGACATATCAGTCGAACGCCTCTGTCGCGTCTGCATGGGCGGAGGTGTATCAGAATCCAGCGCCGGATAACCCGCTTTATCTGTTGGCTGAACAGCTTATTGCGATTGATGAGAAGATGTCGTTTTACCGTTGGCGGCATTTCACGTCCGTCCACAAGATCATCGGCTATAAACCCGGTACGGGAGGGTCAGCAGGGGTCGGGTGGTTGCAGCATGTGACCCAGCACCGGTTCTTCCCCGAACTTTGGGAAATTCGCGACAGTCTTTGAGTGTAAGCAAGACCAGGACCAGTCCTATGCGTCCTCAGGCGAATGCGCCGCGCAGTGTCGGGGTTTCACTGAGTTTAAATTGAAAGATGAAGAGGGGCCGCCGCGCGGGGCCTCTTTTTGCAGGATACCTTTGGGCCGGACCAGCCTTGGAGGACGCCGGGCATGGCACGTCTTGTCGGGCGGGGATGACCCCGACCCTCGCTTCAGGTCTCTTTCTTGTCGTTGACGATTGTCATCTGAGCGATGCCGGATTCGCCCAGATCGACCTTGGCAAACGGCCCGCCCTGCAACATTTCCGCCGGGTCCGTGACATCCGCAGGACCAGTTTCGGCCAGGACCTTTTCAGCAAATTGTTCGGCATTGTCCTTGGGTTTGTAGCCCAGGAAGGACGCAAGCGTGTTGTCCACCGGGGCGCGGTCGTTGTTTGACACTCCATAGATGATCGAGAACCCCACCGAGGGCGTGTCAATCGCGCGCTCGACCAGGTGGATGAGGTCATCATAGCTGAGCCAGGACCCCAGCGCGCGCGCGTTGTTGACTTGCGCTGCGGAAAGGATGCGCAAGTGCACGCTCTCCATCTGGCGCTTGTCCCAGTACATGGAGCCGAGGTCTTCGGTGAAACATTTGGCCAGCCCGTAGAACGTATCGGGGCGGTGGGGGGCGTCGATGCCGATGAAATCGCGTTTCTTGTGCATGCCGACCGCATGAATGGATGACGCATAGACCACCCGGCGCACGCCCTGCTGATAGCCGGCTTCCCAGATGTTGTAAGAGCCGATGAAGTTGGGGCCCAAAAGCTCTTCAAACGGCTTTTCATCGACAATAGCCCCAAAGTGGATCACCATGTCGGCGCCTTCGAGGATCGGAAATATTTCGTCGTATTTGGCCAGATCCGCCTGCACGTAGCTTTCGCCCGCATAAAGCGTGCCGATGTCGTCGGCGATATCGGTGCTGACCAGTTCATCTGCCATCTGGCTGAGTGGTTCACGCAAGTAGGACCCAAGGCGGCCAGCGGCACCGGTCAGGACAAGTTTCTTCAGTTTCATGGGGCTTTTCCTCAGGTTAGATTGTCTTTGACGGTTTTGAGCAGGGTGTCGGCCGCCTTGGCCAGAAGCCCCGCGTCCGATCCGCAGGCGACAAAGCTGAACCCGTCGTTCAGCAGTTCTGTTGCAAAAGCCGGATCAGAAACCAGCGTGCCCACAGGCATGCGCCGATCCATCAGCTTGCGTGCGGCGGGGCGGATGAAAGCCCAGATGTCGGGGTGCATTGGCTGTCCCAGGATCCCCATGTCCGCGCCGATGTCAGCGGGGCCGAAGAAGATGCCGTCGATGCCGTCGATCTCCGCAAAGGCTGTTGCGTTTTCGACGGCCTGCACGGTTTCGAGCTGGATCAGGATCGCGGTCTGGTTTTCGACTTCGGTGAAATAGTCTGTGACCCGGCCAAACCGATTGGCCCGCATGGTGCCCGCCACGCCGCGGTTGCCCCGCGGCGGGTAGCGACAGGCCGCTACAGCGGCTTCGGCCTCTGCGATGCTTTCGACCATGGGAAAAAGCAGCCCCGGCACGCCCATATCAAGCAGGCGTTTGACTTTGACGGCATCGTTCCAGTCGGGGCGCACGATGGGGGTGGTCGGGGTCGGCTCAAAAGCCTGCAACTGGCCCAGCAACGAGGTCAACTCGTTTGGGCAGTGTTCCATGTCCAACAGGGCCCAGTCATACCCGGCGGGTGCCACAGCTTCGGCGGCATAGGCATTGCTGAGACTGACCCACAGGCCCACCTGCTGACGACCCGCACGGATCGCCTTGAGAAAGGCATTTTCGCGAAGTCTCATATGATGGCCCTTTCCACGAATTTCTGCCCTGTTTCGATACGCTCGTATCCGAAAGGTGAAAGGTCAAGCGACCGGTAAGCACCATAGGCGATCAGTTCGGCAATGCCGCGCCCCATGGCCGGGGATTGTTGCAGGCCGTGGCCTGAGAAACCGTTGAGCATGACGAAATTTTCGACCCTCGTGTGGCGCCCCAGAATGGCGTTCTGATCGAGGCTGTTGAAGGCATAGTGACCCACCCATTGATTGATCACCTTGACTTGTTCGAACGCAGGCACACGGGTGGCGATCGCGGGCCAGACCTTTTCGAGCCAGATCGAATGATCAAACTCGAAATCGTCGGGGGCCACGTCGGGGTCGTCATCCGGGGGGCACCCGGCGAGATAATATTTCCCTTCCGAGCGCATGTGCACGCCCGAGGGATCAATCGTCAACGGCAGGTCGCGGTTCAGCGGGTGGGCCGCATCAAAGATGAACGTATAGCGCTTGCGGGGTCGGACGGGCAGGTCGATGCCCGCCATCTGTGCCGTATCGTTGGCGCGTGGGCCAGAGCAGTTCACCACGGTGCCGCAAGATATGGTTGCGCCGGATTTCAGGGTGACGCTATCGACGTTGGCCTTTGCGGCGTTCAGCGTCATCCCAACCACTTCGTCGTGGATGTAGGTCACGCCGTTGCGCTTGGCCATGCGCTTGAACCAGTCAAACATTGTGCCACCGTCAAAGTATCCTTCGTCGACCAGGTTATGATTGGCCGCGATGATGTCATCCAGCATGTAAAACGGGTATGCCGCCGCGATGTCCTCGCGCGTCATGTGCCTGGTGTGTGCGCCAAGAGATGCCTGTATCTGCTGACTTTCTTTCAATGTGGCGGCAAATTCGGGTGTGTCTGCAAGATAGAGATAACCATAACTTTGCAACACGAGATGGGGCACCTCGGGGTCACCCCCCATGAAGGCGCGAAAATTCTTGATGAACTCGGCCCCGAACTGAGAAATGCGGATGTTCGTGGCATTCGAGAATTGCTGGCGGATGCACGAATTAGTGTGGCTGGTAGAGGCGAATTCGTAGGTCGGGTCACGCTCCACCACCAGAACCTTGCCGTCAAAGCCGGTCATCTGGGTCAGCCACCAGGCCAGCGAAGATCCGTAGATCGCCCCGCCTACAATCACAACGTCATATGATTGATTGTCCATGTCTCCCCCTTCGGACCACCAGCATACTGCTGTTCCAAAGGGGTAGATTCTGATGCATCGATTGACCAGCTTTTTCGACCGCTGGGCTTATGGAGCGAACGGTTTTGCAATGGCGCGGGCCACCAAATCCAACCGATCCTGCCCGTAAAACATGTCGCCCCGCACAAAATATGTGGGCGACCCAAAGACCGACCGCTGGATTGCCTCGCGCGTGTTTGTCGTGTGCTGGGCTTGCACTGGGTCGCTTTGGGCAGCCTCGATCAGTGCGGCACCGTCGAGACCCAGACTATCTGCTGCACGGCGCAAGGTCGGTTCATCCGCGATATTCGCGTCATCGCGCCAGTGTATCTGCAGGATAGTCCGCGACAGCGCATCGGCGTCTGGTCCGGCGGCGATAATCATGCCGTTGGGCAGCGCCAGTGCATTGTCGTGGTACGTGGGCCGGTGCCGGATCATCGGCAGGTCGCGCACTTCGGCCCACCGAAACATGTCGCGGCCAAAAAAGTAGTCTTCATGCGCGGGGCTTCTGGACCCGAAGGCATCGCCGCTGGTGGCATCAATGACCGGGTTCAGATCAATGGGGCGATGATCAATCCGCCAGCCCGCATCATCAGCGATGCGCTGTAGTTCCCATGCGCCCAGATAGGCATAGGCCGAGTGGGCCGAGTAGAAATATTCGATCACGCCATCAGTCATTGGCCAGCCGCCGCGCCTCGCCCGCCATCAGCGCGATAACATGACGCATCATCTCTGAATCGCGTGGATTTGAGGCATTGCCGTCCAGCCCGCGTTTCAGAACTCCCTGCAGGATGGCCAACAGGCGGAAGTAGGAAAATACCAGATAGAACGTCCAGTTGGCGGGCCGTTTGATGCCTCTGCGTTCGCAGTAAAGATCGACGTACTCATCTTCGGTTGGCAGGCCGATCCCGGCGCGGTCCACGCCCGCCAATCCGCGGAAATGCCCCGAATTGGGCAACCGCCAATGCATGCACTGATAGGCCAGATCGGCAAGCGGGTGGCCCAAGGTCGACAGCTCCCAATCCAGCACCGCCGCGACAACTTCGCGGTTTGGGGCAAAGATCATGTTGTCGATACGGTAATCTCCATGCACGATTGAAGATGCACCATCGTCAGGCACCATATTGGCCTCAAGCCAGTCCATGACCCAATCGGCATCCTCAAGCTTATCGGTTTCGGCAGCCCGGTATTGTCCTGACCAGCGCCCCACCTGCCGTTCGAAGTAATTGCCGGGCTTGCCATAATCTCCCAGACCCACGGCCTCTGGATCGACTGAGTGCAGGGCGGCCAGCGTGTTGTTCATGGCGTCGTAAACGCGCCCGCGTGCGTTATTGTCGAGATCGGGCAGGGCCGGATCCCAAAATATGCGACCCTTGACCATTTCCATCACAAAGAACTGTGTGCCCATCGGGCTGTCGTCGTCGGACAAATGCAGCATTTTCGGCACTGCCACATTCGTTTTCGCCAGCCCTTGCATCACGCGGAATTCACGGTCAACGGCATGGGCAGACTTCAGCAACTTGCCCGGCGGCTTGGCACGCAACACAAATTGCTTGGCCCCGGACGTCAGCTTGTAAGTGGGATTCGACTGCCCGTCAGAGAACTTGTCGATCGCATCCAGGCGGCCAAATCCGTCGACATGGGCCTGCAGATACCCTTCCAATTCGGCGCGATCATACTGGTGCACGTAACGTCTCCTTTGGTCAGGGCCACTCCGCCATGGACAGCCCAGGCAATCTAAGCAACTCTGCCGCCCAAGCGAAACCCCACCGTCACGTCACGCCAAAGGAACATCCCATGAATTTTTCCATGCGCCCCGAATATCAAGAGCTGCTGGACCGTGTCGCGACCATGATCCGCGACGAAATCATGCCGATGGAAGAGGAATACCAGACTGAAATCGGCACAGGCGATCGCTGGGAGTTTACCGCGCGGCAAACCGAAATCCTCGAAGGGCTCAAGCAAAAGGCCAAGGATGCAGGGCTGTGGAACTTCTGGCTGACGGACAGTGAAAAGGGGTTCGGGCTGACCACGGTTGAATACGCGTACTTTGCCGAAGAGATGGGCAAGACGCCTCTTGGAGCCGAAACCTTCAACTGCTCGGCACCGGATACGGGCAACATGGAGGTGTTCGAACGCTACGGGTCCGAGGCGATGAAAGAGAGGTGGCTCAAGCCGCTGCTCAACGGTGAAATCAGATCCGCCTATCTGATGACAGAGCCTGATGTCGCGTCGTCAGACGCCACGAATGTCAAACTTAGCTGTGTGCGCGATGGCGATGACTATGTGCTGAACGGGGAAAAATGGTGGGCATCGGGTGCGGGTGATCCGCGCTGCAAGGTTTATGTCGTAATGGTGCGCACCGGCACCGAAGAGGACCCCAAGCATCGTCGCCAGTCGATGATCATCGTCGATGCTGAGACACCCGGCATCGACATCCTGCGTCCCATGCAGGTCTACGGCCATGACGACGCGCCCCACGGGCACATGCATATCCGTTTCACGGATGTGCGCGTGCCGGCCGAAAACCTGCTGCTGGGCGAAGGGCGCGGCTTTGAGATCGCACAAGGCCGCCTTGGGCCGGGCCGTATCCACCATTGCATGCGCGCCATCGGACAGGCGGAAAGTGCGCTGGAGCTGATGTGCCGCAGATCCTTGCAGCGCGAAGCCTTTGGCAAGCCCCTTGCCAAGTTGGGCGCCAACTATGACATCATCGCAGAATGCCGGATGGAGATCGAAATGGCGCGGCTTTTGTGCCTGAAGGCCGCCTGGTACATGGATCAGGGCGACAAACGCGCCGCTGCCCCGTGGATCAGCCAGATCAAGGTCATTGCGCCGCGCGTGGCGCTGAAAGTCATCGATGAAGCCGTGCAGATGCACGGGGGCGAAGGCATCTCTCAGGATACGCCGTTGGCCATCGCGTGGACCCATGTCCGTACATTGCGCCTTGCCGATGGACCGGACGCCGTACACCGCCGTCAGGTCGCGCGCGCAGAGCTGAAGAAGTACACGCAAGAACCTGTTTAAGAGGAAGGCAGGTCGGGGGACATTGCTGCCATCGGCCATATGCGAGCCAATGGCAGAGATTGACCGACCGACCCTTAGAGTCCTGACGAAGGTTCGAAATCGAGAAGTTCGAATGTCATCTTGCCTTTCGCATTGAACTTCTGAACAACATCCCCATTCCGCACGGCGGACAAACAACGATAGCGGCCCTTGTCTGCCGCCATCGATACACAGACATGATCAGTATCGGTAATGGCATAGACGCCACTGCCTTCCCAACCACCGTTGGTCAGTTCGCCGCTTACTACATTGGTTGGGTCATAAAAGAATCGAAACATCTTTTCGCCCGACTTTGCTGTCACGACATGGCCGACCAAAAGTTCCGCTATCTGATCAGACTTCAGTCGCTCACCGCCGTCCTTGAGCGCTGCATCGAGCTCAGTTTCCGCCATTGCGATACCGCCCACCAATGCAACTGCACAGCTCGCAATCGCTACTTTTGAGAATGTCATGTTCGTCTCCTTTTCAATCTATTACGTGTTCGCGGGCAAAGCCCAATTCGAATGCATAAAGTGGCCAATCCTGACTGGCTTGATCGGAACCTGATTTTTTCTGACATTTAGATGACAAAGACGATCAACCGTTGAGCGCCATGCTTTGCCGATTGTAAGGTCTCTGTATGTACAAATTTGCGGACTTTGAATTTCATCCCGATCGGGGGCTTTCCCGGGATGGTGTTGCCGTCGCGCTTGAACCACAGGCGCTACTGTTGTTGGGATATCTCATCGAGCATCGCGCAGGCATCGTCAGCAAGCAGGACCTCATTGATAAAATCTGGGATGGGAAGGCAATAACCGACGCGGCACTGAACACCCGTGTGCATTCTGTCAGAAAGGCCCTGGGCGATACCGCTTCTACCTCCGAATTTATCAAGACATATCCAAAGCGCGGGTTTCAGTTCGTTGCGCGGGTAACCACAGACGAGGCCGGGGAAAAACCTTTAAAACCCAAACGGCGGCTGCTGAGCCTGGTTGCAGCTTTTGTCGCCCTGTCTGGCGTTGTCTGGCTTGCTTTACCCGGTGAAGAAATGCTGGTGCTGGATACAGAAAAGCCGTCGATCGCCGTTGTTCGTTTCGATGATCTCAGCGGAGACCCGTCGACCCGATACTTTGTAGAGGGTTTGACGGATGAACTTACCGGACACCTTTCGCGCAATCGAGATCTGTTTGTTGTCTCAAGCGCGACGATGTTTTCCTACGCCGATCAAACGGACACGGCTCTCCAAATCGCCCGTGATCTCGGTGTGAGCTATGTGGTTCGAGGCAGCGTTAGACGCGAAGATGAACGTGTACGTGTCAGTGGAGAGCTTGTCGATGTTGAGGCCAACGAGACAATCTGGGCGGAGGCTTTCGAGCATGAACTGAATGACATCTTCTTTGTTCAGGAGGAGATTAGCCAAGCGATTTCGGGCAGACTTCTGCCTGAAATTTATCAATCTGACAGTTTGCAGGGACTTGACAAGCCGACAGATGATCTTGGCGCGTGGGATCTTTATTTGCGTGGCCGTGTTCGACAGTCTGTGTTTTCCAAAGAAGCACAGGAAGAGGCCTTGCAGTTTGCAGAAGAGGCGCTGGCCCGTGATCCGGAATTCGCGGCAGCGCATAGCCTGAAGGCGAGGGCACTTGGCACCATATTCTTCTTTCAGTGGAGCGATGCACCACAGGACACACTTGTGTCCTCAACAGAGGCGGCGAAACGGGCCATTGAATTGGATGACAAGGACGCGCAAGCCCACGCAGCCTTGGGGTATATCTATCGGTTTACCGGTGAGGCCGAACCTGCGATTGCAAACCTTGAGCGTGCGGTGGTTCTTAATCCAAACAATGCCCGCATTCGCCTGGAACTGGCGCATACGTATGATTGGTTTCGCATGCAAAGCAAAGCCTTGCCCCACATCGAGATGGCACTGAAACTAAGCCCCCGTGATCCGATGCTCCAGAATATGTATTTCTATCAGGGGCATATTCTCTTTCATCTTGGTCGACATGAGGACGCGCTCGACGCGGCGCGCCATTTGGGCGCTGTTGCCATAAGTGATACTTGGCGGGTTTTTTATCACTTGCTACGTGCCGCAAATCTCAGCGAACTCGGGGTGCCAGAAGAGGCTCAAAAGGCCGTTGCCGCCGCATTAAAGATTAATCCAAAGCTTTCGATCACAGCGATGCAAAGGCAATTTGTAGGCTCTAAAAACCATCCGGAAAACCGGCGAAGGTGGCTCACCAGTCTCCGCGACGCTGGTTTGCCGGAGTAAGCTCGTTCTCTGAATCGGACTTTTTTAGGCTCTGGATCGGTCAATCCGGGCTCAAACCGGACACTGGCGCTCTCGAGGCGCCAGGGCACCTTGAGCGCGGCGGCAACAGCGGCTCAGCGGCACAAAGTGAGTTTTCGCTGCGATCTCACCAGTGTCCGGTGTGACAGACCGTGCCGCCTCCATAGTTGACAGCCACCCGCTTGTTTGGGTTCAAATTGCAGCCAAATGAAAAACGAAGAGTTCCACAAACTGTTCACGACCGAGTTCGTCGAGCCACTGATTGAGCAGGGGTTTTGTCTGATTGGACGTGGCAACTCATTGCGCTATGCCTCCGGAAACCGGGAACTCTTGATACTAAGACAAGGAGGGCGGCTTGCCCGGCCCGGATTTGCGCGCTCCGTCATTTGTTTCCGCCACTCCTTCCTGAGGCCTATCGCAAGCGATGACCCGAAAAAGTCACCAATTTATGTACAAGACTGTTCGAGAAAGCTGATCTTTGACGATTTTGATGGCTGGAATCCGTCCCAACTCAACTACCGACCCGAAAACTCTGGGCGCTGGCGAATTCACGATACCAACTACGCCAATGGTGATGAAGGGATGGTCAGGAGCCATCTTAGAGAACTCCGGAAAACGGTCGTAGCGCGCATTCTACCGTGGCTTGAGACAATCACTGAGAAAGGCGAGTTATCGCAGATCAAGAGGTTTGGTGAAAACGCCTGGTGTGAGCAAAGGTGGATTGAAGATTATGAAGCGTTTCTTTCCCAGCAGCCCTGAAGCGGCGCTTGGTGCGTGCAGAAGTATTTTTGTCACCCTAGCCTCGGCCCGGGCATTGCATGCCCCCCATTTGTCGCAGTGACCATACCTTGGCAGGTCGCAGGCAGCAGCGCCCGCGCGGCGATTTACCTTGGGCGCATGTAGAATTCCTCGCGCACGATCTTCCCTTCTTCGATAGAGTAGATCGCGATCTCGCTCAGGGTCATCCGCTTTCCCGTGGCTTTGTGTGTCACTTCGGCCTCGTAGCGGACGCCGAAACTGTTCGGGGGATGCACAAAGGGTCCGTCCACTTCAAGCGTGTGCAGATCGTGCAGGGCTTGCCAGTCTTCGCGCTTTGTCTTGATCGCGTCACGTCCTTTGGTGATACGCACATCGCGGCCCGGCGGTACGACCGCTTCAACCGATTGTGCGTTTTCAGCATAGATGTCATCGACATGCGCGATGCCCTGACGATCGCGCATTGCCTTGACGAAGTCCCGTCCCATCTTGACCAAGTCTTCCATATCAGCACCTCCCTCTTGGCTTTTGTCATTCTGACACCTCCGCGCTTTCCGCGCCTTGACAGAGATCAACCTGAGCGCGGGTTATCCGTTAGGGTAGAGCAGGTCGCGCCTGGGGATGACATTCAGGTCGCTGGCGTATTGTCGAAAATTTGATCCAAAAGAGCGGCATTCTTTTTGTCACGGGTGAAACTTTCGCAGTCTTTCCCGCGTACCAGATGTATCACGCGCAGCGCCTGGGTGAGAGTGGTTTACGAGTGCCGGGGTGTTGTCCCTTTGTGACGAGTATGAGCCGGATCCAGGTGCACCTGGATCCGGCCGTTTCGTCGCAATTCTTGGTCTGGTGTTCCTGTCGACATCTGGACAGGGGACCTGCCTTGGCAATTTGCCCAACGCAGCGTTCGAAATGACGTGGCCGGTGTCGCATTCTAGATTGAGATTGCGCGCACAAAGCCCGATGATGCGCCCATGAAAAGCCCGCTGATCGACAATTTGCAATACGCCAACTTCTCGCCCGAGATCTTTGCCCAAATGCGGGCAGGGGGGGTGGATGCGGTGCATGTCACCATCGCCTACCACGAAGTCTTCCGCGAAATGGTGCTGAACCTTGAGCGTTGGAACCGCTGGTTCGAGGATCACGCGGATCTGATTTTCAAGGGCACCACCGCAGCAGATGTGCGCCGCGCGCAGGAAACCGGGCGCACGGCGATCTTCTTTGGGTTTCAGAACCCCAGCCCCATCGAAGACGACATCGGGCTGGTGGAAATTTGTCACCAGCTGGGCGTCCGGTTTATGCAGCTGACCTACAACAACCAGTCCCTGCTGGCGACGGGGTGCTATGAGGATGATGACACCGGGTTGACGCGCATGGGTCGCGAGGTGGTCACGGAGATGAACCGCGTTGGCATGGTTGTGGATATGAGCCACTCTGCTGAGCGTTCGACGCTTGAGGCGATTGACCATTCATCCCGCCCCATCGCGATCACGCATGCAAATCCGCATTGGTGGCACCCGGCGTTGCGCAACAAATCAGACACCGTGCTCAGGGCGTTGACGGCACGGGGCGGGATGCTGGGGTTTTCGGTTTATCCGCATCATTTGGCCGGGGGCACAGACTGCACCCTCGACAGCTTTTGCGGCATGATCGCTGAGGCCGCCAACAGATACGGCGCAGAGCACCTCGGGATCGGCACGGACCTGTGTCAGGATCAGCCTGACAGCATCGTGGAATGGATGCGTGTCGGGCGCTGGACCAAGGGAATTGATTATGGTGAAGGATCGGCCAGCAATGCAGGCTTTCCTCCCATGCCCACGTGGTTCAACGACAATCGGGACTTTTGCAACATTCGGGACGGTCTGTCCGCCGCCGGGCTCAGCGGCGAAGACGTGGATGGCATCATGGGCGGGAACTGGCTGCGGTTCTACGAAACCTCTTTCGGGCCTGAGGAATTGAGCGATGCTTGATACGCCCCAACCGCCCCAAATGCCCCTGCGCGCACCGGATACGGTAATGCGGCTTAGCCGGATGGGCTCGATGTTTCCGACGCGCCTGAGTTTCCTGCGATCTCTGATGCGCAGGCTGGCAGCAGAGGATGTCGCTGTGCGCCGCCCGGTTTGGCAGATGGATGCGGATGGGTTCGGTCATGCGGTTTATACCGTGACGCTGGGCGGCCATGACTATTCGCTGGTGGCCGTTTCCAACGATCTGCCGCCTGAGATGCGGACTGACCGGGTGATCGCAGAGGCCTGGGACAGCGCGTATGTGCTGTACGATGGGGTTCCGAATGCTTCAGAGGTTGCGCGCATTGTGGCGTCAGCCCCAAAGCAGGAAGCCGCACGCTTTACGGGGGCCGACCTGGTGCTGAGCCGCGCCAACAAATCCGTCCGGCTGTTTGCGCATGTGGTGCAGGCGCTGCGCGATGGGCAGCAACCTGATGCAGAGATGGTGCGTAGCGTCGGCTATCTGATGCGCACGACGGCGGTCTATGGCAACGGCAAGTTCGGCATTGCCGATCGGGCCGTGATCGAAAGCCGTCCCGGTCTGGAAGGGCCTTTTGCCGCTGAAATGCTGACCGTCTGGCTGATCCGGCATTTCACCCATGAACTGGTAGAACATGTGGGCCGCGGGTCGTTGGATCCGACGCTGAAACGGCATCTGGGGATTGGTAATTCCACCGGGCTGGGCATGGCGCCCTTTCTGGTCAACCATCCGGTTTTATTGAACAACTGGATGATGGTGCGTGAAACCGCGCTGGCGCGAGTGCGAGCGATCGAGGTGTTGACAGAGAGGCAGAAGGCCCGGCTTGTCGCATTGGCCGACCGTGCGGCGCAGCATTTGCAGGAATGGACGGTTCCGGATGCCGAACATCAGGCGCGTATCGTGACGCTGCGGGCGGACTGGAATATCGCGTGCGGCAGGCTTGATCTGGACGCGCCGCTGCCGCTGGATCATGCGGTCCGCGTTGTGCAGGACATGTCGGAGGATGTGCAGGAACTGATGGTGTCCTTGGTCATCGAGCCGTTTGGCGATGTGGTGGATGGCTTGGCCGACTGCATGGGCGATCCTTTTGGCGCGTTCTGCCCGCCGATGCGGGAGACCGGCGCAATGCGCGCGACGATAGAGGACCATTTTGACTGGGCACTGATGCCGGATTATGACGCCAAAGATGGATGTGGCCAATTCTGGTATGTCTCTGAAGCCAAACAGGAACCTCGTCTGGGCCTGCGATTTTCCGAAGCCGGATCAGAGCTGGAAAGCCCGCTCGACGTGGGCCGCCGCGTCAAAGCGCTTTATACCGCACTTGAGGGGGAAGACGGGCGCGTCTCAGATTTTCTGGCGCGGCATCCGGGACACGCGCTGGCGGTGTCCCGTGTTTTGCTGGCGGAACGGTATCCCTATGCGGAAATCCGCGACAATCTGATTGCCACATCCTGCCTTCCCATCGACATGTTGCGCTGCAAGCTGTCGTTCTTTGGGGCCTCCAAGTTTGATCCCAAATCCGACCGCTGGACGCGCATCACGCTGTGTCAGGGCGCGCCACTGGCAGACGATCTGAAGGACGGGGCCGATGACTGGTGGCTGCCGGTATTTAAGGCGTGACGTTTTCGGGCAATGAGATCATGGGCCTGATGGCCAAGGCCGCGCGCGGGGCAGGTGCCCCCCCTGAGCAGGCCTCTCAGTTTGGTCGTGCTGCGCTGCATCATGTGTTGGGCGGGCGGGACCTGGATGATTTGGTTTCTGCGTTGGATGCCTTGCCGGGCGGGCCCATTCTGGAGATGCCGCTGGTGCTGCTGCGCCTGTTGGAGGATGGCAATGGTGACAACGCACAAGGGAGGATGACCGCCACCGCACTTGCACAAAGCTATGTGGAGGCGTTGCCTTTCAGACAGGAGGTCATGGCGGACGGAGAGCATTTCTCCGTTACGCTGTACCTGACAGAGCCTGCAGCCCCGATCCCGCCCGCGCGGGTTGAGCTGACCGCAGATACCACCGCACATCTTTCAGAGTTGGCCGCGCGTATTCTGGTGCCGGAAAGCGAGGCGTCGCGGTTGGCAGGCGCCGGAGCGGGTTTGACGGATAACGATTAGATTTCTTCTATCTTTTTCACGGTCCCGACATCAAAGTCCCTGGGTCGGCCGCATAACTTCGAGCCTGCCCTTAGCCTTGCGCGCGTTCACCACCCCTTTTGATCGTCGCCTCCGATGTGCCCCTTCAGGTCCCTCGAGGTTTTGCGCGCAGGGTCGGGTCGGCTTGGGTGGGGTCTTCGGGCCAGGGATGGCGCGGATAGCGACCGCGCATGTCTTTGCGCACGTCAGCATAAGAGGTCTGCCAGAACCCCGGCAGATCGGTTGTCACTTGAACCGGACGCTGGGCAGGGGAAAGCAGGGTAATTTGGACGGGCACACCGGCAACTTTGGGATGGCGCGTGACGCCAAAGAGTTCCTGCAAGCGTAGCGATATAGCTGGCTGTGCGCCTGCGTAGTCAATGGTCACACGGCGGCCCAATGGTGTTTCGAAATGTGAAGGTGCGACCGTGTCCAGGTGCCGGGTAGCATCCCAATCCAGTCGGGCCTTGAGGGCGGGCAGGATATCATACGCTTTCCAATCCGCTGTGGAACGCACCCCGATAAGATGCGGCAACAACCAGTCTTCGAGCGTGTCCATGAGGTGCACATCTGAAAAGTCGGGGAATTCCGGACCCATCAGCCGCGCGCGCGCCAAAAAGCGCCGGGCTGCAGGGGAAGGCAACAATCCTGTCTGCCTGACCCCGTCGAGCATCGCGCGGGCAACGTCATCGGACGGCGCGTCCGTCCAGTTGCGATCATTCAGCACCAGCGCGCCAAAGCGTTCCTGACTGCGGGTCAGCACGCGGCCCTCGCGGCGCGACCATTCGCAAACGTCTTCCCACAGGATCTGCGTGGAGAAGCCATGGCGCAATTCAGCTTCTGTCAGAATCGCGGCCTGTCTGATGCGCGCCTCGCGGGGGTCGCCGTCCAGATCGGTTGCCACGATCAGGCGCATCGCCGCCAGCGGATCGTTGTCGGGCACCACGGCCCCCTTGCCACCGGAGAGGACATAGCGCGGGGCCTCGCCTTTGCGGCGCAGGCCAATGCGGTCGGGGTAGGCAAGCGCTGCGAGCACGCCGAGGCTGTTTTGGCCACGCGAGGCTTGACCGCGCGCCAGGCGCTTGGCCTCTTGCCGGATCCGGGCGACGGTCGGGGCGTGGGCGTTTGGATCTTTTCGTTTGCCACTTATTACGTCCATCCGCAGGGTAAGATCCACACCAGCGCCGCGCAGCGGATCGCGCTCTGCCAGCAGTGCTGCAAGCTGCGGGGCGCGGGGGCCGCCTTTGGCCACCATATGTGCAAGACGCGGATGCAAGGGCAGCGCGGCCAAGCCGCGCCCGTGCTCGGTGATCCTGCCGTTGCGATCGAGGGCGTCCAGCATGCGCAGCACGGATTGTGCTTCGGCCAGCCGTCCCTCGTGCGGTGGGGTCACAAAACTGAGCGCATCAGCCTCGGCACCCCAAAGCGCAAGCTCAAGGGCAAGACCGGTAAGATCCCCGGCTTCAATTTCAGCGGGTGGATAAGCGGCCAGTGCGCCGTCTTCGCCCTTGGTCCACATCCGGTAGGCGACACCCGGCTCGATCCTGCCTGCGCGGCCCGCAC
The DNA here is from genome assembly GCF_014763045.1 of Sulfitobacter aestuariivivens. GTDB lineage: Bacteria > Pseudomonadota > Alphaproteobacteria > Rhodobacterales > Rhodobacteraceae > Sulfitobacter > Sulfitobacter aestuariivivens. Next base: position 1,650,859 of record NZ_JACTAG010000001.1, on the reverse strand, counting down.
GCTGGGTAGCCTCGGCGCGGGTCACGCGTTCGGTAATCAATCGCGACATGCCGGATCCGGGGTCGAATACTGCCCGCCGGGCGCGGCCGGCATCGACCACAATTGTGATGCCGTCGATGGTTAAGGACGTCTCGGCGATCGAGGTGGCCAACACCACTTTGCGGCCCTTTGGCGCGGGTGCAATCGCTGCGCGCTGTGCCTTGAAATCCATCGCACCAAACAGCGGGGACAGAACGCAATCTTCAGGCAATTGCGGCTTCAAAAGTGCCTCGACCCGCCTGATTTCCCCTTCACCTGGTAGAAACACGAGGGCAGAGCCGGGTGCCTCTTGCAGCGCCTTGAGGGTCAGATCGGCAACGGCATTTTCAAACCTCACCTTGCCCAACGGGCGGTCCAGCCAGCGGGTTTGCACCGGAAAACTGCGCCCTTCGGAGGTGACGATCGGAGCGTTCATCAGCTTGGCAACGGGGCCTGCATCCAGCGTAGCCGACATGGCAACCAACATCAGATCGTCGCGCAGCGCGCCTGCAACTTCCAGGCAAAGTGCGAGGCCCAGATCGGCATTAAGCGTGCGTTCGTGGAATTCATCGAAAATGACCGCGCCGACCCCGGGCAAATCCGGTGCGGATTGCAACATGCGGGTCAGGATGCCTTCGGTCACCACCTCGATGCGGGTTTTTTTGGACACTGCTGAGGCTCCGCGCACGCGGTAGCCTACGGTTTCGCCGGGCTTTTCGCCCAGCGTTGCGGCCATGCGTTCTGCCGCCGCCCGGGCCGCAAGGCGGCGCGGTTCAAGCATCAGGATTGTCCCGGTGGTCAGCCCCGCATCGCGCATCGCAAGCGGCACGCGGGTGGTCTTGCCCGCGCCGGGCGGTGCCTCAAGCACCACACGGCCCTGTTCGCGCAGGGCGGCGATGACCTGCGGCAGGACCGCGTCGATGGGTAGGGAAAAGGACATGACGTCTTATCGGGTATCGCAGTGGGCGCGCCAAGGGTGTGTACTGGACTTTTCGAACTGTGCCACTAAAGACTGCGGCCATGGATATGGACGAACTGGCACAGAGGGTGGCCGCCGGCGAACGCCGCGCCTTGGCGCGGGCGATCACGCTGGTTGAATCGGGCCGCGCCGATCACCGGGCGCAGGCCGCGCAGCTGTTGGGTGCCTTGCCAACTGACAGGCAGGCGCTGCGCGTGGGACTTTCCGGCACTCCCGGGGTGGGTAAATCGACCTTCATTGAAAGCTTTGGCATGATGTTGATCGCGCAGGACAAGCGGGTTGCCGTTTTGGCGGTCGATCCTTCGTCTGCCCGCTCTGGTGGTTCCATACTGGGGGACAAGACGCGGATGGACCGGCTCAGCCGGGAGGCGGGCGCGTTCATCCGACCTTCACCTAGTCAGACGCATCTGGGTGGCGTCGCACGCCGCACGCGCGAAGCGGTGCGCCTGTGCGAAGCGGCCGGTTTTGATGTGGTGCTGATTGAAACAGTGGGTGTGGGACAATCAGAGACGGCTGTGGCCGAAATGTCTGACTTGTTTTTGTTGTTGCTGGCTCCGGCGGGTGGGGATGAGTTGCAGGGCGTCAAACGCGGCATCATGGAGATGGCGGATATCATCGTGGTCAACAAGGCGGATGGAGATTTAAAGGCGACAGCGACGCGCACATGTGCGGATTACGCGGGCGCGTTGCGCCTGCTTCGCAAGCGCCCACAAGACCCTGACGGTTTTCCCAAGGCGATGACCGTCAGTGCGCTGGAAGACACTGGATTAGCGCAGGTCTGGTCAGAGATGGAAACGCTGTCGGCCTGGCGGCGCGACGCAGGTTTTTGGGAGCAAACCCGTGCCGATCAGGCGCGGTACTGGTTTTTGGAAGACGTCAAGCAGCGGCTTTTGGCGCGTCTTGGCGATCCGGATACCAAGGCTGCTTTGTCTGCACTCAGCGATGATGTTGCAAGTGGCGCGGTTGATCCGGCAGAAGCCGCACAGAGGTTTATAGATCGTTTGTGAGCCTCGGTGCCCATGGCCAATCTAGCCTCAGCGAATGAAACAATTGCGCAAAGCGTTGTTTGCAAAGAATTAGCCTGAAGCCTTGGGATGCGCGCGGTTGTAGACTTCCATCAGGCGCGCGGTGTCGACGGCTGTGTAGGCCTGCGTGGTCGACAGGGACGCGTGGCCCAGAAGTTCCTGAATGGCACGCAGATCGCCGCCTGCATCCAGCAGATGGGTTGCAAAGCTGTGGCGCATGGCGTGGGGGGTGGCCGTGGCGGGCAGACCCAGTTGCATCCGGGCGTTCGCCATCACTTGTGAAATCGCGCGCGGATTCAGTGCCCCACCCCGGATAGCGCGAAAAAGGGGAGCATCTTTTTCCTGCGGGTAGGGGCAGGCGGCAAGATAGGCGTTGATGGCATGTCGTGCGGCGGGGATGACGGGAACCACCCGCTCTTTGCCGCCCTTTCCTGTGATCCGTAGCACCTCAGGGAGCGGTGCGTCCTGTCCTTTGAGAGCAAGGGCTTCAGAGATGCGCAGGCCGCAGCCCCACAAAAGCGTCAGGACCGCGACATCGCGGGCCGAGACCCACGGCGTCTCCGATTGGATCTCGACACAGTCTATCAACGCTTTGGCCGCATCGACGGCCAGGGGGCGGGGCAGTTTTTTCTGGAACTTCGGCGATCGGGTGGACAGCACGGCGGTGGGCTCAAACCCCTCGCGTTCGGCCAGCCAGCGGTAGAAGGCTTTGACTGCCGACAATTTGCGCGCCATGGACCGCGGTCCAACGCCGGTGCTGCGTGTCTGGGCCATCCAGCTGCGCATGTCAGAGACCGTGATACGCGCCAGCGCGCCCAATCCTTGCGCATCGCCCTTGTGCAGGGTGATGAAGGCCAAGAAATCGGTAACATCACCCTGATACGCCAGAATGGTGTTTTCGGCGGCACCCTTGAGGGCGTGTTGCTGATTTAACCATGTTTGCAGTGCGTCGCGCGCAGCCGGGCTGATCAGCCCGATGTCGTATGCTTTGGCTGGCGCGCTCAAGACAACCAGCGCCGCATGGTGCGTTCAAACACCCCGGCAAAGAAGGTCAGCAGATCTGCGCCCTGTTGGGGCGTAAACATATGCGGGTCTTCAGATCCCAGAACGAGAAGTCCGGGCAGGCGGCGCGGGCCGAAATCGAGCTTGAGGCAGGCCTCCGACCGGATCCAGCTGGCTTTGTCACCAAAGACCTCGGTGGTGCCCTCTTGAATGCCACGGAGCGTTACTGGCCGGAAATGGCCACCGCGCCCTTGGGTCATATAGATGTCGACAAAGCCGGGTTCCGCAACACATAGGACATTTCCAAGGCGCTGGATTGCGGGGTCTTCATCGCTTTGTACTGATTCCAGCACCAGTCGGACCGCGTCCACGCGCAGGATATCAGCGACCTCGGTGCCGAGGTCACGCAGGAAGACTTCGAAATCCATCGGGTCAAGCATGCACAGCACCGCGCGATGGATCTGGTTGGTGCCGGCAAGGTTTTCGTAAGCTGCGGCGATGACACTGCGGTGGGTATCCTCAAGCCGGTCAAGCCGGGTTTCCAACCGCTCCATCGCGATGCCGCGCAGGTCGACAATATTGCCCCCCATGGCCTTTTCATTGGCCGCAATCAGGGCCTGCATCACATCGTTGTCGTCCAGAATGACTTGGGGTTCGGTGATGATCGCCTCGCGCAGGGCATCATCGATCTGTCGGGTGCTGCTCATAAACGTCTCTTATTGTTTGAAAGGTCTATAGCACCCGATGGGCCCGAAATCTGCCAACGAATTGGGAATTTCTCCTGATCCTTGGGCAAATGTGGCCAATCTGCGTCAGGCGGGGGGAAAAACCATCGCAGTTTCGCCATGACGGCAGCACATTTCGTATTTAGTGCGGTCCCATGAACATGCTGCAACAGACACAATCCCAGAACCCGCAAACGACTGAGACGGTCGCGAACCCGCTTTTTCCGCTGAGCCCCGCGGCTGTGCGCGCCTTGCTTGAACGCGAGGATGCGAAAGCGGCCTGAATGGCCGGTCAGACGATCTTGATGTTGGCCGCCTTGGCGTCCTTGAGGAACTGATCAAGTCCCTTGTCGGTCAGCACGTGACCGGCAAGCTTTTGGATCACCTCGGGCGGCGCGGTCATGACATCCGCCCCCACCAGCGCGCAACCCTGCACATGGTTCACCGACCGGATTGAGGCGGCGAGGATCTGTGTCTCGTAGCCATAGTTGTCATAGATCGTGCGAATATCCTGAATGAGTTCCATCCCATCCAGGTGGATATCGTCCAGTCGTCCGATGAAGGGCGATATGAAGGTGGCCCCGGCCTTGGCCGCGAGCAGCGCCTGATTGGCCGAAAAACACAAGGTGACGTTGACCATATTGCCTTCGTTGGTCAGCACGTTACAGGCCTTGAGCCCGGCCCATGTCAGCGGCACCTTGACGGCGATGTTGTCGGCGATCTTGGCCAGTTTGCGGCCTTCGGCGATCATTGCGTCCGCTTCTGTGGCGACAACCTCGGCGCTGACGGGGCCGTCCACCAGATCGCAGATTTCCTTGGTAACTTCGAGAATGTCGCGACCGGACTTCTTGATCAGCGACGGGTTGGTGGTGACCCCATCCACGATCCCGAGTTCATTCAGTTCGGCGATGGCGTCGATTTCTGCGGTGTCTACGAAAAATTTCATGTGCAATCCTTGCGCTTGGAAGGGTGAGCGTTGATCTTGGGTCTAGCGCAAGCGTCGCTTGTCTTAAACCCTCAATCCCAACAAGGACACGTCCCACCTGTGAGTGCCCCGGAATTTTTCGATGAAGGTGATCTAGTTGGCGTGCTGACAACCCAGCCGCTGGGCCGGACGCTGGACTACAAAGCGCCGGAAGGGGGCTGCCATCCGGGGGCCTTTGTCGAAGTGCCTCTGGGGCCGCGCAAGGTGTTGGGGGTGGTCTGGGGACCCGGGCAGGGGGATTTTGACTATGCACGTGTGCGCAGTGTCATCCGGGTGCTGGATGTCGCACCAATGCGCGCGGAGATGCAGACGTTCCTGACCCGCGCGGCGGATTATACGCTGACGCCCTTGCCCGCGATGCTGCGGCTGGCCACACGGGCGCCGGGGCTTGGGGATCCGCCGTCGATGCGCAAAATCTACCGGCGTGGCATGGGCACGCCGGACCGGGCGACAAAGGCGCGCACGCAGGTTCTCGAGACGCTGCGGGAGTATGGGGATCTGTCATTTACGCTCAAAGAACTGGCTGAAATGGCTGGCGTGACGTCTTCTGTGATCAAGGGGCTGGTCAAACAGGGCGTGGTGCACGAAGAGGACAGCCCACGCGACTTGCCCTTTCCGCGCCTTGATCCCGATTTGCCCGGCAAGGTGTTGACCGAGGATCAGGCGCGCGGCGCAGCGCAACTAGCGGATGCTGTAAGGTCAGGGCAGTACGGAACCACGTTGCTGCGCGGGGTCACTGGTTCGGGCAAGACGGAGGTGTATCTGGAAGCCGTGGCCGCAGCGCTGCGGGCAGGGCGGCAGGCGTTGGTGCTTTTGCCGGAGATCGCGTTGACGGAACAGTTCTTGAGCCGGGTGCAGGAGCGGTTTGGCACCAAGCCTGCTGAATGGCACTCGGGCGCTACCATGACCGAACGCCGCCGGATCTGGCGCATGGTCGGGCAAGGGCAGGCGCAACTGGTGATCGGGGCTCGTTCGGCACTGTTTCTGCCTTATCAGAACCTTGGTCTGATTGTGGTCGATGAGGAACACGACACATCCTACAAGCAGGAAGACGGGGTCCTGTACAATGCCCGTGACATGGCGGTGCTACGCGCGGCAATTTGCGATGCGCAGGTGGTCTTGGCCTCGGCCACACCGTCGCTGGAAAGCTGGGCCAATGCAGAGGCGGGCAAGTATCGAAAGCTGGAGCTGACGTCGCGCTATGGCGCCGCGGTGATGCCAAAAATGGGTGCAATCGATATGCGCGCCGAAGGCCTGCCGTCAGATCGCTGGGTGTCTGCCACGCTGAAGAAGGAAGTTGATCAGCGGCTTGCGAAGGGCGAGCAGGCGATGCTGTTCATCAATCGCCGCGGATATGCGCCTATTACGTTGTGCCGGGCCTGTGGGCATCAGATTGGATGCGATGATTGTGATGCGCGAATGGTCGAGCACCGGTTTCTCAAGCGGCTGGTGTGCCACCAGTGCGGCGAGACCAAGCCGATGCCCACCGCCTGCCCGGCGTGCGACGCTGAAGATCGGTTGGCGCCGGTGGGACCGGGTGTCGAACGTCTGGGCGAGGAGGCGCGCGCGCTGTGGCCCGACGCTCGGATCGCGGTGCTGTCGTCGGACATGTACGGCTCTGCCCGGGCGTTGAAGGCAGAGATTGCAGGGATAGCTGACGGATCGGCGGACATCATCATCGGTACGCAGTTGGTGGCAAAGGGGCACAATTTTCCCAACCTGACACTGGTGGGGGTGATCGATGCCGATCTCGGGCTGATGGGGTCGGATTTGCGCGCCGCGGAACGGACATTTCAGCTGATGCGGCAGGTGGCGGGGCGTGCGGGGCGGGCAGAGGCACCAGGGGCGGCGCTGCTGCAGACCTATCAACCAGAGCACGCGGTGATCCGCGCCATTCTGGCGGGCGATGAAGAAGCGTTCTGGGCGGCCGAAGCCCGCGAGCGCAAGCAGGCAGGCGTGCCGCCCTACGGACGGATGGCGGGCATTATCCTGTCGGGGCCGGATGTGGCGCAGGTATTTGATGCGGGGAATTTACTGGCCCGTCAGGACGCGCCGTTGCGGCAGATCGGGGCACAGGTCTTTGGACCCGCGCCCGCGCCGATCGCACGGGTGCGTGGCCGGCACCGGGTACGGCTGCTGGTCAAGGCGGACAAGCTGGTACCGTTGCAGGATGCGCTGGCCCGTTGGGTGGCGCAGGTCAAGCTGAAGGGGGAACTGAGGCTGGCGGTCGATATCGATCCGCAGTCGTTTTATTGAGGGTTCAAAGCATCATGATGTGTGATGGTATCGACGCTAAACATTCATTTTAAACATGGATCGGTGATCTCTATCTGAGGATCAGGTCGTCCCGGTTTGGGGCGCTGATTGATCACAGGAGATCGTTATGGCCGTTCAGGATATTTTTGCTCAGCACCCGCGGAGTGCACACCGAGGCATCTCTGTTCCGCTCGCCTTGTTGCTTGGCGGGCTCTTGGCTGTGGGGCTCATCTGGTTTGCGCAGGGAACGGACCCCATGCCTGCTGGGCCAGAATGGCATGGGAATGCGGGCGCTGCGGCTTTGGCGGTTGCGCGGTTTTGATGTGCGGGTCGTTCGCGGCGTCGGGGGCACCGAGATGGGAGCGGCGCGCGTCTGCGACGACGCCCCGCCCGCCATCCCGATAAGCGATCGCCTTGTGCCGCACCCGTTCGGGGGCGCTGCCCCCGGACCCCCCGGGATACTTCGGGCCAGAAGATTTCGGGGTGTGTCGCGGGGGTGATTTGTGGGGCGTGCATCAGCAGGGTCTCGCCAATTGTCAGGGAGAGGCGTAAGGGTCGTTCATGGCCCGGTTGATTACCCTTGAAGACGCAAAGCAGCTGCCATTCTGGCGGCGGCCTGTGGCGTTGCTGTTCCTGATGGCGCTGGCAATGCCGATTGCCTTCAACACCTGGGCGGCGCTGCTGAACAATTTTGTAATCGAGGTGGCGGATTTTGACGGGGCAGACATTGGTCTGCTGCACACCATCCGGGAGATCCCTGGGTTTTTCGCTGTGGGTGTGATCGCAATCATTATCTTCATGCGCGAGCAGGTTTTGGGCATGGTATCGCTGATCCTGCTGGGGGTTGCGACAGCTCTGACCGCGCAGTTTCCTCAGATGGGCGGTATCCTGACGCTGACCATGCTCAGCTCAATCGGGTTTCACTATTATGAGACGGTGAACCAGTCGCTGCAGCTGCAGTGGCTGAAGATCGAGGATGCGCCGCGCATGCTGGGGTGGTTGATGGCGGCGGGGTCGCTGGCCACACTGATTGCCTATCTGGCGATCATGGCGCTGTGGGAGACACTGCAGCTGAGCTACAACACCGTTTACATGGTGGGCGGGGGCGTGACCGTGGTGATCGCGATCTTTGCGATGCTGGCCTATCCGCAGTTCGAGGCACCGACACCGCAGATCAAGAAGATGGTGCTGCGCAGGCGGTACTGGCTCTATTATGCATTGCAGTTCATGGCGGGTGCGCGGCGACAGATATTCATGGTCTTTGCTGGCTTCATGATGGTGGAGCGGTTCGGCTATGAAGTGCATGAGATCACGACGCTTTATCTGATCAATCTGGTGGCCAACATGATCTTTGCCCCCCTGATGGGGCGTGCCGTCGGATATTTTGGCGAGCGGCGCGCGCTGGCGTTTGAATACATGGGTCTGATTGCCGTGTTTCTGGCCTATGGCGGGGTCTATTGGCTGGGTTGGGGCGCGCTGATTGCGGCCATTCTTTATGTGCTGGATCACATGTTCTTTGCTTTGGCACTGGCGCTGAAGACATATTTTCAGAAGATCGCGGATCCGCAGGACATCGCACCAACCGCCGCCGTGGCATTCACGATCAATCATATCGCGGCCGTGTTTTTACCGGTTCTGCTTGGCTTTTTGTGGCTGGTCTCGCCTGCGGCGGTGTTTTTGCTGGCGGCGGGGATGGCTGCGGTATCGTTGACGCTGGCGCTGCTGATCCCCCGCAATCCCGCACCGGGGCGCGAGACGATCTTTGCGCATCCTGTCGCGCAAGCGGCCGAGTAGGGATGTCCGAGGGGCGGTTTCTGACGGGGTCCACCATGGGGCATGTGACACGGATGACCGCGACGGGGGCATTCGGGATCACCTTTGTGTTTCTGGTGGATGCGGCAAACTTGTTGTGGATTTCCCAGTTAGGGGAGGCGCGGCTGGTTGCGGCCATCGGGTTTGCCTATGCGATCCAGTTCTTTTCCGTTTCGGTGGCTGTGGGTCTGATGATTGCCGCAACCGCGCTGATTTCGCGCAGCATCGGGGCAGGGGACCGTGCGCGGGCACGCCGCCAGGCAGGGGCGGCGATTGTGATGGCCATGTCCACGCTGGCCGTGGTGTCTGCGGCGATTGTGATCTTCCGCCACGAGCTGGTGGCGTTTGCCGGGGCCGAGGGCGAAACCGCGCGATTGGCCGCGCGCTATCTGGCGATGACGATCTTTTCGCTGGTGCCGATGTCTGCCGCACTGGTCTGTTCCGGCACACTGCGCGCAGACGGATACGGGGCCAAATCGATGTATATCACCATGTTCTCGGGCCTGGTCCTGCTGGTACTGGATCCGATCCTGATCTTCTGGATGGGATGGGGGCTGGATGGGGCAGCGATTGGTCTGGTGCTGTTCCGGTTCTCCCTTTTGGCGCTTGGGGTCTACTTCGCGATCCTTCAGATGCAACTTGTCGCGCGACCACGGCTGAGCACGTTGAGCACGCTATCGCGGCCGTTCTGGGTGGTCGCTGTTCCGGCTATTGCGACACAGATGTCGACCCCAGCGGGCAACTACCTGCTGACCATCGTGATGGCGCGATTTGGGGATGATGCGGTGGCGGCCTGGGCCGTCGTGGCACGGCTGACGGTGGTTGTGTTCGGCGGTATTTTTGCGCTTTCGGGGGCCATTGGCGGCATCTTTGGCCAGAACTATGGTGCCGGGGCGCTGGACCGGGTGCGCAGAACCTATCGCGATGCGTTGATCTTTTGCCTGATCTACACGCTTGTGGCCTGGGCGCTTCTATTTGCGGCCACACCCTACGCCATCCGGGCTTTTGGATTGACCGGGCAGGGGGCGGAAGTGCTATGGGCCTTCGCCTATGTGGGGGTAGGCGGGTTTATCTTTATCGGCGCCCTTTTCGTCAGCAATTCGGCTTTCAACAATTTGGGCAAGCCCGGACGGTCCACGCTGCTGACCTGGTTGAAGGACGGCGCGCTCAGCTGGCCCGCGGCTTCGTGGCTTGCGGCCCTCTTTGGCGCGCCGGGCGTGATTTACGGGCAGGCCGTTGCGGGGGCGGTGATGGGGGTGATCGCAGCCCTCTGGGGCTGGGTCTATGTCAATGGCCTGCATTCCCCGCCGTCGGGCCCGCTTGACGCCGATCCGCCGCGGCCCTACCCGAACCCCGACAGATTCCGGAGACGATGATGACCACTTTTACTGCCCTGACGACCCTTGCAGGACGTGATCAGGCCTATGCATTGGGCGAAGCGATGGAACGGCTTGATCCAGAACCGACCGGCGTCGGCGTTTTCGAAATGGAAGATGGATCCGGATTGTGGGAAGTGGGCGGCTATTTTGAAGCAGCCCCGGACGACACCGCGCTGGCGGTGTTAGCGGCGGCACTGGGATCAAAACCTTTTGTGGTCTCGCAACTTCCCGAGACCGACTGGGTGGCGCATGTGCGGCGCGAACTATCCCCGGTAGAGGCCGGGCGCTTCTTCGTCTACGGCAGCCATGATGCGGATAAGATTCCGCAGGGCAAACTGCCCTTGTTGATCGAGGCGGCGATGGCATTCGGCACCGGGCATCATGGGACGACGCTGGGCTGCCTGCTGGCGCTTGATCGTTTGCTGGATCAGGGGGTTGTGGGTCACAACGTGGTCGACATTGGCTGTGGCACGGCAGTTCTGGCAATGGCGGCCGCACGGGTGTGGCCCGAGACGGTGCTGGCCAGTGACATCGATGCGGTGGCGGTAGAGGTCGCAGCAGCAAATGTCGCAGCCAACGGCATGCAAGGCCGCGTGCGGTGCATCGAGGCGGCGGGGTTTGATCACCCGGAGCTGGCCGCGTCTGCCCCATTTGATATAGTTTTTGCCAATATCCTCAAAGGGCCCCTGATCGCTTTGGCATCGGATATGGCCAATGCCCTGCAGCCCGGAGGCCAAGCGATTCTCTCGGGAATTTTGAACGAGCAGGCCGATGACGTAATCAGCGTTTATGCACGCAATGGCATCAATCTGGTTCACCGTGAAAGCATTGTTGACTGGACTACACTCACTTTGCGCAAATGACCTTGGGACGGGACGCAGAAAACCTCATTTTTTGCATATTTGCGGTAAAATCGCGGCAATTGCCCAGAAATTGCCACAATTTCTGGATAATCGTTGATCAACGCGGTGGGGGCCGTCGTTAAGGAACGTGCTGCCATGGTAGAGACCCACGACCACTTTATCAAACGCCTCAATGTGCTGGGGCACAAACACGCCAAGATGAAGAACGGGTATGTGACCAAGGTCGGTCGCGATGGCCTGATGTCGGTCAAGCCCAAGCGGATGCGCTTGCGTTTTCCGGTCAAGGGCATCCTGATGCTGTTGTTCAGCTTTTTCTTCTTCAAGGCGTTCATCCTGGTTGCCGTGGGGCCGATTACGTACAACGAACGGCTTGCCAAGCTTGAGAACGGTACGCCCATTGAACAGGCTGGCGCCAAGGCGCTTCAAATTGATCCGGTCACGGAAAAACTTGCAGATATCGCAGGACCGGTCCTGCGCTGATCTGAAATATGCAGACTACTCCAAGGAAAAAGCCGCGCTTCCGGTAGGGAAGCGCGGCTCTTTTTCATTCAACGCTGGGCGCGGATAAGACCGCGCCTACCATCAGCGGATGAGGTACGGCATCGCGACATCGTCGATGTCGCCACGTACGAGGCCGATATCCTCTAGTTCACGGTCGCTGAGACCGGACAGCACCTTGCGGGTGATGCGTGCGTCATTCCAGGAAACGACTGCGGCGACCAGGCCGGAGAAGAAGGAAGAGATGGAGGATACGACTGCTGTGGAGCCGTATGCTGTGCGGGTGGTGTCGAAAGCTGCCATTGTAGCCGTCCTTTGATATAGAGTTATGCCGGTTTCTCCGGCGGTGTAAGGAGCAGATAGGCCGGGTATCCCGCGTTTACAAATGCTGTAAGCGCATGTGTGGGATGCACATGGCGCATAGGTCGTTTGTCCGGTAACCCATAGTAAATAAAAGCTAAAAATAGCCTCGGCGGTGTCGGTTTCGTGCCCGGCGAAGGCGCTTTCAGGACACTTGGCGCAAATGCGTCCCGGATCTGTCGTGTTTTGCCATCAGATGAGAATTGATTGCCAGATGTTCGTGCTTCGTGCTAGTGCAACCAAAAAGCAACAATTCGGGCGGTACGGCTATGATCAGGGTCATTGGCATCGATCCGGGGCTGCGAAACCTCGGGTGGGGAATCATCGATGTGACAGGCAGCAGACTGGCACATGTGGCAAACGGCGTTTGTCAGTCGCAGGGATCGGACATGGCATACCGTTTGTTGTCGCTGCATGCGCAGTTGAGTCGGATCATCACCACGTATCGTCCCCAATCTGCCGCAGTCGAGCAGACTTTCGTCAACAAAGACGGTGCTGGCTCTTTGAAGTTGGGGCAGGCGCGGGGGATTGCACTGCTGGTGCCCGCGCAGGCGGGGCTTGAGGTGGGCGAATATGCGCCCAACACGGTTAAAAAGACGGTTGTCGGGGTTGGACATGCCGACAAGGGCCAGATCGCACACATGGTGCGGATGCAATTACCGGGCGCAGAGATTGCAGGGCCCGATGCTGCCGACGCTCTGGCCATCGCCATCTGTCACGCCCACCACGGCGGCGCCAGCGCGCTTGCCGCGGCCGTCGCGAAGGCCGGCGCATGATTGGCAAGATCACAGGCCGGATTGAGTATCGCACCAGCGATCACGTGCTGATTGACGTGCGCGGTGTAGGGTATCTGGTCTATTGCTCAGAGCGGACGCTTGCGGCACTGCCGGGGGTCGGCGAGGCCACGGCGCTTTATACCGAGCTTCTGGTCCGTGAAGATGTACTGCAACTGTTCGGATTTCTCACGCTGGTCGAAAAGGAATGGCACCGGTTGCTGACGTCGGTTCAGGGCGTGGGCGCCAAGGCGTCGCTGGCGATCCTTGGGGCGCTTGGCCCTGATGGTGTCAGCCGGGCGATTGCGCTTGGGGACTGGAATGCAGTGAGGGCTGCAAAGGGCGTTGGCCCCAAGATTGCGCAGCGCGTGGTGCTTGACCTCAAGGACAAGGCACCGGGTGTGATGGCGATGGGTGGCACGGTAGCCCAAGCCACGGGCGACGTTGGGGCAGAGGTCATCGAACCCATGCCGCCGATCGCGAAACCCCAGCCGCCGGCGAATGCGTCGTCCCAATCAGAAGCGTTGTCCGCCCTTGGCAATTTGGGGTACGCGCCGGGCGATGCGGCGGGCGCCGTGGCGCAGGCTGGCGCTGAAAACCCCGAGGCAGACACGCCTGCGCTTATTCGTGCTGCGTTGAAACTTCTGGCACCGAAAGGGTAAGGACGTGGTGGGGAAGCCTTGCTGCAGCAGAACCGCCCCCCTCATGCGCGAGAGCAGATGACAGAGATTGACCCCACCGTTCGGCCAGAGCCGTTGCCAGAGGATGTCGACCGCGCGCTGCGGCCACAGATGCTGGATGAATTTGTCGGTCAGGCCGAGGCGCGCGCGAACCTGCGGGTGTTCATTCAGTCCGCCAAGCAGCGTGGCGAGGCGATGGATCACACGCTGTTTCATGGTCCTCCCGGTCTGGGCAAGACCACGCTGGCGCAGATCATGGCACGCGAACTGGGGGTGGGGTTTCGGATGACCTCGGGCCCGGTGCTGGCCAAGGCCGGTGATCTGGCCGCGATCCTGACCAATCTGGAAGCCCGCGATGTGCTGTTTATCGACGAGATACATCGCCTTAACCCGGCTGTTGAGGAAGTATTGTATCCGGCGCTGGAGGATTTCGAGCTGGATCTGGTGATCGGCGAGGGGCCTGCCGCCCGCACGGTGCGGATCGAATTGCAGCCCTTTACCCTGGTAGGGGCCACGACACGCATGGGGTTGCTGACGACGCCGCTGCGTGATCGTTTCGGTATTCCTACGCGGTTGCAATTCTACACCGAGGATGAACTTTTCATCATCGTCGACCGCAATGCCCGCAAGCTGGGGGCGCCCGCCGACGAAGGCGGCGCGCGCGAGATTGCCCGCCGCGCGCGGGGGACGCCCCGGATTGCCGGACGGCTCTTGCGGCGGGTCGTGGACTTTGCGCTGGTCGAGGGCGATGGCAGGGTCACCAAAGCGCTTGCGGACATGGCGCTGACGCGGCTGGGGGTGGATCATCTTGGCCTCGACGGGGCGGACCGGCGGTATCTGAAGCTGATTGCGGAGAACTATCAGGGGGGACCTGTCGGGATCGAGACGATGTCGGCGGCCTTGTCGGAGGCGCGCGATGCGCTGGAAGAGGTGATCGAGCCGTTCTTGCTGCAGCAGGGGCTTATCCAGCGCACCCCGCGGGGGCGGATGCTGGCCTCGAAGGCATGGACGCATTTGGGTATGAAGCCGCCCAAATCACAGACCGATCTGTTTGAGTGATCCGTTGGGCAAGGTATTTGTAAAAGGGTGAAAATGCAGGCGGATGAGATCGAGGCGTTGTTTACGCGCAGTGATGGCAGCTATGCCTTTGCGCGCTGGGGCCGGCCCGTCGCACCGGTGGTCTTTGGGGTTGATGACGCCACGCTGGTTGTCGTCAAGGGAGCGCTGGAGGCGGTGATGGTACTGACGGGCCATCAGATGGCCGAGACGGATCCTGAGCTGGGCAGTAACTTCATGATGTTCTTTTTCCGCGACTGGGCGGAATTGCCGGAGGTGACGGGAATGGACCGTCTTGTGCCGGAGTTGGACACCTTGATAGGCAAGCTGCAGACAGCAGAAGCAAATCAATACCGGTTGTTTCGTTTTGACGAAGACGGCGCCATCAAAGCCTGCTTTGTTTTTCTGCGGATGGACACGCATCTGAGCGATGTATCAGCAGAGACGTTGGCGTTGAGCCAGGTCGTGCAATCGGTGTTGCTGTGGTCCGATCTGGCTTTTCGGGAAACCTCGCCATTGGCGGTCGCGGGGGAGACGACGATACTGCGGCCTGAAATTGCGGCACTTCTGCGGGCGGCCTATGATCCGGTGCTGCCGGGGATGGCGCAGGACGCCTCTCACGCGCTGCGTCTGGCGGCGCGGATCGGGGTGGCGCACTGATGGCGTGGAATGCAGGAGACTAAAGATGAGCCATGTTTTCCCGGTACGCGTATTTTACGAAGATACGGATATGGCCGGTATCGTCTATTACGCGAATTATCTGCGATATATTGAACGCGCGCGGTCGGACATTGTGGAGCAGCTGGGCCTTGATCAGCGCGCCATGCGGGCGGAAGCCATGGTTTTTGTCGTCACGCGGGTAGAGGCAGATTACCTGGGCACAGCAGGCTTTGGGGACAGATTGGACGTGCATACGACGCATGCGCCCAAAGGAGCCGTGCGGTGGATCTTTGATCAGGAGGTGCGACGCGGTGACACTGTCATTTTCCGCGCCATTGTCACCGCCGTCTGCATGACCACCGCAGGCAAACCGCAGCGCCTGCCAGCAAAACTTCGCGCAAAGCTGTCGAACACCGGCACGTGATCGCTTAATTCTGGCAATCGATCTTGTGCTGGGGTAGTTTGATCCCAATTGGAGCCCGGAAAACAGGGCCTGTCAGGCAGTGGCGCGCCCAAGTGGCGCAGGATAAGAGCAGGAAACATGGAAGCAGAGACGCTGGCATTGGCGCAGGAGATTGATTTCTCCATGTGGGGACTGTTCGCGCGTGCGACGCTCACTGTGAAGATCGTGATGGCGATGTTGGTTTTTGCATCGTTCTGGTCCTGGTCGATCATCATTCAGAAGGTTCTGCAGTATCGTCGCAGACGCGGCGAGGCGGGCGATTTCGACCGGGCTTTCTGGTCGGGTGAGCCGCTGGACGGGCTTTATGACCAGATCGGGGCGACACCCGAGGGGCCGAGCGAGAAGATTTTTGCCGCCGGTATGACCGAATGGCGTCGGTCGCATCGTGATGACGGGGCGCTGATCCCCGGTGCGACTGCACGAATTGACCGGTCGATGGATGTGGCCATCGCCAAGGAGGCAGAGAGCCTGCAGAAGGGTTTGCCGGTGTTGGCCACAGTGGGCTCGACCGCGCCGTTTGTGGGACTTTTTGGCACAGTCTGGGGCATCATGAATGCCTTTATCGAGATTGCAGAGCAGCAGAATACCAACCTTGCCGTTGTGGCCCCCGGCATTGCCGAGGCCCTCTTGGCAACCGGGTTGGGACTGTTGGCGGCGATCCCGGCGGTGGTGTTCTACAACAAGCTGAGTGCTGACAGTGATCGCATACTGGGCGGCTACGAGGCTTTTGCCGACGAGTTTGCCACCATCCTGTCACGCCAGTTGGACAGCTGAGCCGTGGGGGCCGGTGTCATGAAATCAGGCGGCGGCGGGAGCCGCAGGGGCCGCAGGCGTGGCGGGCGGGCGCAGCCAATGTCAGAGATCAACGTCACGCCGTTTGTGGACGTGATGCTGGTGTTGCTGATCATCTTTATGGTTGCAGCCCCCTTGCTAACCGTAGGAGTGCCGGTGGAATTGCCAAAGACCGCCGCAGGAGCATTGCCAGCCGAGCAGGAAGAACCACTGACGGTTACCGTAACCGCAGAAGGGGCGGTGCAGATCCAGACCACGGATGTGGCGCGCGAAGAGCTGGTCGCGCGACTGCGCGGCATCGCGGCAGAACGCAGCAGTGACCGCGTTTTCCTGCGTGCTGATGGCCGCGTGCCCTATGCGATCGTGATGGAGGTGATGGGCGCAATGAATGCCGGAGGGTTCTCGAACATCGGCCTGGTCACGGATATCGGCGGGCCTGCCCTGGATGGCAACGGGCCATCGGACGGTTAGGCGCATGGATACCGGCCAATATATCTCGGGCGCGGGGCATCTGATCTTGATCGGCTGGGCGTTTCTGGGCGGTGTCTTTCGTTCTGAACCGCCGCCCTTCGAGATGACCGAGGTTTCGGTGATCACCGGGGCGGAATTTGACGCCATTCTTGCTGCTCAGGTCCCGCCAGATCAGGTGACAGACGTGGCACAGCCACAAGCGCCAGAGATTACGCCGGATGCGCCCGAGGTTGCCGCCGAACCAGATAGGGTGATCGACCAGCCTGTGCCCTCGCAGGCAGAGGCGCCACCCGAAGATAGCCCGCCCGAAGAAGTGCCCGATGCACCGCCGCAGCCAGCAGAGGTCACCGATGCGGCGCCGACATTGGACGACCCTGTGGGCGATGTGGCTGTATTGGCACCCGAGGTTGCCCCCGAAGCAGCCCCGCGCCCGATAGAGCGTGTGGCTCCCGAACCCGTCGCTCAGCCTGATCCCGAAGCCGCCCCCGAGCTTGATCAGCAGCAGGCGGTGGCCCCTGATGAGGCGGGCGAGACGCCGGATGAGCCCCAGGACGCCACGGCCCCTGAAGAAGCCACAACCGAAATTGTCACTGAGGCGACGGCGGCCCCGGCGGCTTCGGTCCGGCCGCCGGGACGCAGACCGGCCGCACCTGAGCCGCAGGTGGCAACAAATGAGGCCTCGCAGGATGACAATGCAGCCGCCATTGCCGCAGCGGTGGCTGCAGCACAAGCAGCCGCTGAGGCTCCTGGCACGCCCGCGCCGAGTGGACCGCCCCTGACGCAAGGCGAAAGGGAATCTCTGCGGCTGGCGGTCAAGGAATGCTGGAATGTCGGTTCCATGTCGTCAGAGGCGCTGCGCACGATTGTGGTGGTTGGGGTGCAGATGAACCGCGATGGCACGCCCATCGGTAATACCATTCGCCTGCTAAGCAGCACCGGCGGGTCGGATGCGGCGGCACGGCAGGGGTTCGAGACGGCGCGCCGGGCGATCCTGCGGTGCGGCGGCAAGGGGTTTGATCTGCCCGATGAAAAATACGGCCAGTGGCAGTCGATCGAGATCACATTTGACCCAAGGAAAATGCAGTGAGGGACCATGCGTCACATCGCCAGCCTGAACCAAACCCGCACCGAGCGCGTTTTTGCTGTGGTGACCAGAGCTGCAAAGTTCCCCTCGCAATCCAGAAAGTCACCGGAAATACTGTAGCGACGTACGATCCTGAAAGGATAAGCCGCCCATGAAAGCCATTATTCTGAGCCTGTTGCTGGTACTGACAGCCGCTTTCGCCGCACCATCGCAAGCGCATGCCCAAGAACCGTTGCGGATCATCATCGACGAAGGTGTGATCGAACCCCTGCCGTTTGCCGTGCCAACGTTTCAGCCTGAAACGGCGGAAGCTGCGCAGCTGGCAAGCGATCTGGCGCGGGTAGTGTCGGATGATCTGACGGGCACCGGGCTTTTCCGCGAAATTCCGGCCAGTGCGTTTATCTCAACCGTCAGTGATTTCAACGCACCGCTGCAGTACGCCGACTGGAAAGCGATCAACGCGCAAGCCCTGATCACCGGGGCGGTTGCGGTGACCGGAGATCAGGTCACGGTAAAGTTTCGCCTCTATGACGTCTTCTCGGGTGCTGAGCTGGGCAACGGGTTGCAGTTTGCGGGCACGACCGATGCCTGGCGCCGCATGGCGCACAAAGTGGCGGACGCGGTCTATAGCCGGATTACGGGCGAAGGCGGCTATTTTGACAGCCGGGTGGTCTATGTCTCCGAAACCGGACCCAAGGATGATCGCCGCAAGCGGCTGGCGATCATGGATTATGACGGGGCGAATGTGCAGTACCTGACCGATTCAGCTGCGATTGTGCTGGCGCCGCGATTCTCGCCCACGGGTGACCGCGTCCTTTACACCTCGTACGAAAGCGGATTTCCGCGCATCTATGTGCTGGATATCGGATCGGTGCAGCGCCGTGTGCTGGAAAGCGCCGAGGGCACGATGAGCTTTGCGCCACGCTTTTCCCCCTCTGGCCAGACAGTAGTTTTTTCGCTGACACAGGGCGGCAATACGGACATTTATACGATGGATATCGCCTCGGGCGCGTCGGTGCGGCTGACCAATACGCCCGCGATCGAAACTGCCCCCAGCTTCTCGCCTGACGGCACGCGCATCGTTTTCGAAAGCGACCGCTCAGGCTCTCAGCAGCTGTACATCATGCCGGTCACAGGCGGCGAAGCACAACGTATCTCCTTTGGAGAAGGGCGTTACGGCACGCCTGTATGGTCTCCGCGCGGCGATCTTGTTGCTTTTACCAAGCAGAACAAGGGGCGCTTTCATATCGGTGTGATGCGGCTCGACGGGTCGGAAGAACGGTTGTTGACAGCGTCATTCCTGGACGAAGGGCCCACATGGGCGCCCAATGGGCGCGTCATCATGTTTGCGCGCGAAACCCAGGGCGCAGGCGGGTCTTCATCGCTTTATTCGGTCGATATCAGCGGGCGCAACCTGCGGCCCGTGCGCACGCCCGAGGGCGCATCTGACCCATCGTGGTCGCCCTTGCAGCAATAGTGACAGCACTGGCAATTCCCAAAACAGGGTGCCTGTGTTACGAAAAGGTTAATGAGCGAAAACGCCGTAGTTAAACGAGAGGCAGATTTATGAAACGTATCCTGACCAGCATGATCCTGATGGCAGCGCTTGCCGTCACCGCCTGCACCAATCCGGGCCGTTTTGGCGGCCAGGACGTCGGTGCAACCGCGCCCGCCAGCGGCGGCATCATCCCCGGCAGCGCCAACGACCCGACCTCGCTGGCCTATTTCCAGCAGGCTGTCGGTGATCGCGTGCTGTTTGAAGTGGACCAGTCTAACCTGACCGACATCGGACGCAGTACACTGGACGGCCAAGCGACCTGGTTGCTGACCAACATCGATTATGCCGCCGTAATCGAAGGGCATGCAGATGAGCAGGGCACACGCGAATACAACCTCGCGCTTGGCGCCCGACGGGCCAATGCTGCGCGCGAATATCTGATCTCGAAGGGCGTGCCGGCCACGCGCTTGCGCGTTGTCTCCTATGGCAAGGAACGTCCGATCGAGATTTGTTCAGAAGAGGCCTGCTATGCCAAGAACCGCCGCGCGGTGACCGTGCTGGCGGGCGGGCTGACAAGCTAGGGTTCCAGCAATGAAAACACGATTTATTGTGGCATTGGGACTGGGGCTGATGATCAGCCCCTTTTCCGCGTTTGCGCAGGGCGATCAGACGCTTGCAGACATCCGGCAGGAACTGACGGTCCTTTTTGTCGAAGTGCAAAAGCTCAAGCGCGAGTTGTCCACCACTGGTGGTACGGCCGTTGATACCGGCACTGGCACAGGGTCTGTGCTGGAGCGCGTGAACGCAATGGAAAGCGAATTGCAGCGACTGACGGCCAAGTCCGAAGAACTGGAGAACCGCGTTAACCGGATCGTAGCCGATGGCACCAACCGCATTGGCGATTTGGAGTTCCGACTGGTTGAGCTCGAGGGGGGCGATGTTTCGGCTTTGGGCGAGACGACGACCCTTGGCGGTGCGGGTCAGGCGACGACGCAGGCCCCGCTGACGGCCCCGGCCACCCCCACGGATCAGGCAGAGCTTGCAGTGGGCGAAAAGGCCGACTTTGAGCGGGCGCAGGAGGCGCTCGCAAACAGTGACTTTCGCACCGCCGCAGACCAGTTTGCGACCTTCAATCAGACCTACCCGGGCGGACCGCTAGCAGCCGAAGCCGAGTTGCGCCGCGGCGAGGCGCTCAAAGGTCTGGGCGATGACCGTGAAGCTGCACGCGCCTTTCTTGCAAGCTTTAGCACCAACCCCACAGGGCCGCTTGCCCCGCAGTCCCTTTTCGAACTTGGCCGGTCGCTGGGCGTGTTGGGCCAGGTAAACGAAGCCTGCGTGACGCTTTTTGAGGTGACCTCGCGGTTTCCTGAAAGCCCATTTGCGGCAGATGCGACCGCACAACGACAGACACTGCTGTGCCCGTGATCTGATGACCGGGAAACGCCTCACCCAGCAGGTCTCGGATGCTTTCATGGCGCATCCACCTGCGATAGTCGGTGTGGCGGTATCAGGCGGCGGCGATTCCATGGCCCTGCTGCATTTGATGCACGGGCTGTGCACATTGCATGGGACCAGGCTGCGGGCTGTGACGGTGAACCATGGTTTGCGCGCGGATGCCGCGACAGAGGCCGATTTGGTGAGCCGTTTTTGCGCAAAGCTGGGCGTGCCGCATGATACGCTGCTTTGGGATGCCTGGGACGGAACCGGAAATCTGCAGAACGAGGCGCGGAATGCGCGCTACGATCTGATGGCTGCCTGGGCGCGGCAACACAATGTGTCCACCATTGCCATCGGGCATACTGCTGATGATCAGGCTGAGACGGTGCTGATGCGGTTGGCGCGCCGGGCCGGGGTCAATGGGTTGGCGGGGATGTCGGCGCGGTGGATGCGCGACGGGATTACCTGGGTGCGCCCGTTGTTGGCCGCTACACGCGACGACTTGCGGTGCTACCTGCAGGCCCAGCATATCGAGTGGATCGATGACCCTAGCAACGAAGACACCCGGTTTCAAAGAGTGCGGGCGCGCAAGGCCCTCGCAACCCTTGCGGATCTTGGAATTGACGCAGAGGGACTAAGCGAGGTCGCCGCCAATATGGCGCTGGCCCGAACGGCGCTTGACTGGCAAACCTTTCTGACCGCGCGCGATATCGTCGAAATCGACGCAGGTGCCGTTGTTCTTGACGAACGCAAGATGCGGGTCCTGCCCGACGAAATTCAGCGCCGCCTGCTTGTGCACGCTGTCAACTGGATCAGCGGTGAAACCTACCCGCCGCGCCGGGCGGCCCTTGCCAATCTGATGCAGGCCCTGAGAAAGGGGCAGGCGGGCACCGCCGACGGGGTTCATGCGCGCCGCATCGGGGGCAAGATCTGGGTCTTTCGAGAACTCAACGCAGTCGCCGATGCGCAGACCAAACCAGATGATCTGTGGGACGATCGCTGGCGGGTCTATCCGACCGAACCGATAGACCGAACAGAGAAAATCACCGTACGCGCACTTGGGCCAGAAGGGTTAGAGCAATGCCCCGACTGGCGTGCATCAGGGCGGCCCCATGCCGTGCTTTTGTCGACCCCCGCAATCTGGCAGGGAGACAAGGTTATCGCCGCCCCCCTTGCCGGAACGGGCCAGAAATGGCATGCGCAGGTGGACGGCGGCGAAGAGACCTTTTTTGCCGCACTACTTACGCATTGAACATGGGGCCATCGTCTCTATCTTAAGGAGGTGGCTGACCATGTGGGTCGGCGCTGTGGTTGCAAAACACCGCGGCTCCCGGATTTAGGAGGATTTCCTTGGGCAACGCTCGTAATTTCGCCTTTTGGGTTGTTTTGATGCTGCTTGTGCTGGCGCTGTTCAACCTGTTCAACGGCTCTTCCAACGGTTTGCAAAGCAACGAAGTGACTTATTCCGAATTTGTGGATTCGGTCGAAACCGGCGAAGTCCGCTCTGTCATGCTTGATGGTGAACAGGTGCTGTTTATCAAAGCGGATGGGGAATACTCCACGATCAAGCCAGATGACGCAGAAATCACGTCTTTGCTTATTGAAAATGATGTTCTGATACAGGCGCGTCCGCAGGAACAGTCGGGCTTTCAGACCTTCCTGATGTCGCTGTTGCCCATTCTGCTTCTGATTGGCGTCTGGATCTACTTCATGAACCGGATGCAGGGCGGCGGCAAAGGCGGGGCGATGGGCTTTGGCAAATCCAAGGCCAAGATGCTGACCGAAAAGCATGGTCGGGTGACGTTTGACGACGTCGCGGGCATTGATGAAGCCAAGGAAGAACTCGAGGAAATCGTCGAATTCCTGCGCAACCCGCAGAAATTCTCGCGCCTTGGTGGCAAGATCCCCAAAGGGGCGCTGCTTGAGGGTCCTCCGGGTACCGGTAAGACCCTGCTGGCGCGTGCCATCGCCGGCGAGGCTGGCGTGCCGTTCTTCACCATCTCGGGTTCTGACTTTGTGGAAATGTTCGTCGGTGTCGGTGCGTCCCGTGTGCGCGACATGTTCGAGCAGGCCAAGAAGAACGCGCCCTGTATCGTCTTCATTGACGAAATTGACGCCGTGGGTCGTCATCGTGGAGCAGGCTACGGCGGCGGCAATGACGAGCGTGAACAAACGCTCAACCAGTTGCTGGTTGAGATGGACGGTTTCGAGGCCAACGAGGGTGTGATCATCATTGCGGCCACGAACCGTAAGGATGTGCTGGACCCCGCGCTGCTGCGCCCCGGTCGTTTTGACCGTCAGGTCACGGTCGGCAACCCCGACATCAAGGGACGTGAGAAGATTCTTGGCGTGCACGCGCGCAAGACACCGCTTGGCCCTGACGTGGATCTGCGCATCATCGCACGCGGCACGCCCGGATTTTCCGGTGCGGATCTGGCCAACCTCGTGAACGAGGCCGCATTGACCGCCGCTCGCATTGGGCGCCGTTTTGTGGCAATGGCAGATTTTGAATCCGCGAAAGACAAGATCATGATGGGCGCGGAACGCCGGTCGATGGTCTTGACGCAGGAGCAAAAGGAAAAGACCGCGTATCACGAGGCAGGCCATGCCATCGTCGGCATCTCGCTGCCCAAGTGTGATCCGGTCTACAAAGCCACGATTATCCCGCGTGGCGGTGCATTGGGCATGGTCATGAGCCTGCCCGAGATGGATAAGCTGCAGATGTTCAAGGACGAGGCCGAACAGAAGATCGCCATGACCATGGCGGGCAAGGCGGCTGAGATCCTCAAATACGGCGCGGATGAAGTGTCGTCTGGGCCAATGGGCGATATCATGCAGGCCAGCCAGCTGGCGCGTGGGATGGTGATGCGCATGGGCATGTCCGACAAGGTCGGCAACATCGACTACTCTGAAGCCGCCGCTGGATATCAGGCCAACGGCGGGGCGGGAGGCTTTTCGGTCTCTGCGGCCACGAAAGAGCTGATCGAGAACGAAGTGAAGCGGATCATCGACGAGGGCTATGACACGGCTGTGAAAATTCTTTCTGAAAAGAACGAGGAATTCGAGCGGCTGGCGCAGGGTCTGTTGGAATATGAGACGCTGACGGGCGACGAGATCAAGCGTGTGATTGCGGGGCTGCCTCCAACAGCAGAGGATGACGAGGACGATGATGCCTCGGACGAGGGCAATGCACCTAGCATCACAGCAATTCCCAAAGCCAAGGGGAAGGTGCGCAAGGACCCGCCGTCAGAGCCGGGGCTGGAGCCCGAACCCTCCGTTTGATCAGGCGCGCTGATTGCGCCTCACACAAAAACAAGGCCCCGCCCGCGCGGGGTCTTTTCTTTTGTGCGGGCAAAAGACAGGGTGGGCCAAACTGACCGGAGAATACTGTGGCTGAGCATCGCAAGACCGACTTCATCGCAAAGATCACCTGGATCGGGCGTGTGCCCAAAGACCCAAGCGGCATCCGATCCGAAGCGATGGACGTGCTGCCGCTGACCTATGCGGGCGTGCCAGGTGAACAACACGAAGGTCTGACACGCGCGTCCTGTGTGCGTGTGAAGGATCGGCATCCTACGGGGACCGACATTCGAAATACCCGACAATTGTCGATCCTGTCGGCTGAGGAAATGGCGGAAATCGCCGCCGAGATCGGATTGGACGCGCTGGAACCAGAACAGCTTGGCGCTTCATTAGTGATCGAGGGCATTCCCGATTTCACATACGTCCCGCCGGCCTCTCGTTTGCAGGCAGACGATGGCACGACCATTGTGGTCGATGTTGAAAACGGCCCCTGTAACTGGCCTGCCAGGGAGATCGAGAAAGACGCGAAAGGCCACGGCAAGGCCTTCAAGGCCGCGGCGCGCGGCAAGCGAGGCGTGACGGCCTGGGTCGAACGGGAGGGGACGTTGAAAGTCGGCGATACGCTGAAGTTGTTCATACCAGATCAGCCAGCATGGCCGCATGGGTAACCATTCAGGCACGGCATGACGGAACCCGCCGAGACCGAGAGTGTTTTTGAGACCTGGTCGCCGGTCACGCGGGATTTTGGCCTGATCGATGCCTCCGTTGATGCAGTAGCTGAGGCAAGTATCGCGTGGCGCAAAGCGACATTTGGCGCGCAGAACGTCGATGTCACGCGCAGCGACGGGCCGTTGGCGGCAAGGTTTGCGGCTTTGGCCCCTTTATGCATCGCCAAGAACCGCACTTTGCTTTTGCAGACAACGGCGGGCTGGACGGCTCATTTTGCAAATGGCATTTCAGGATCCGATCCGGCGTCAGCGATGCCACATCTGGTGCGCACATTGGGTGTCCGGGCTATGCGCATTTGTGTGGCGCCGGCCACCGCACGGTATCGCGGCGTGATCTGGGAAGTTTACGATCCGAACGACAGTCAAGATACAGCCGGTGTGACCCGGCGGTCGATAGCCGCGGCCAACGACGGCGGGCGGTGGGTTTTTGAAACCTTTGGAACCCCATTTCCGTTTGAGCAGGTGCGCAAATATAACGCCCCTCGCAAACGGGACCGGTTCGATCTTGACCTGCTGCAAAGCTACCTCACCGCATTTGGCATTACGGATTGGGGCGATGCATTGCTTTCGCCAAAGGGCGATCCACCGGGATGCATCATTTCTGTGCCGCCTTGGGAGGGTGCAAAACTCTTCACGCTGGACGAAGTTCGGGCGGGTGTTCCTTGGCAGAAGTGAGCGAAACACGGCGGTTTCAGCCAAGCGACAACGCCGAAAATGAAAAAAATGCAAAAAAATTCACGAACACCCTTGTGATCGCCGCGAAGGTGACGCGATAAGTCGGAAATGCCTTATCGGCGATAGCGGGCAAAGCGCTAAGAGAGGCGCAGCGACCCAAGGTGGGCAACAGGGGATTCTGACATGGCTTTCAAGACCGACATCGAAATCGCACGCGAAGCGAAGAAACGTCCGATCCAGGAGATCGGCAAGAAGCTGGGTATCAGCTCGGATGACTTGCTGCCCTACGGTCATGACAAGGCGAAAGTGAGCCAGACGTTCATCAACTCCGTTCAGGACCGCGACGATGGCAAGCTGATCCTTGTGACCGCGATTAACCCCACGCCTGCGGGTGAGGGCAAGACAACAACCACCGTGGGTCTTGGGGACGGCCTGAACCGGATCGGCAAGAATGCCTGTGTGTGTATTCGCGAGGCGTCCCTTGGGCCAAATTTTGGTATGAAAGGTGGCGCTGCGGGCGGTGGCTATGCGCAAGTTGTGCCAATGGAAGAGATGAACCTGCACTTCACAGGGGACTTTCATGCGATCACCTCGGCGCATTCGCTACTGAGCGCGATGATCGATAACCATATCTACTGGGGCAATGAATGCGAGATCGACGTGCGCCGCGTGGTGTGGCGCCGCGTGGTCGACATGAACGACCGCGCACTGCGGCAGATCAACGTATCGCTGGGCGGTGTGGCCAATGGTTTCCCCCGCGAGGGTGGTTTTGATATCACCGTGGCCTCTGAGGTGATGGCGATCCTGTGTCTGGCGCGGGATCTCAAGGACCTGCAAAAGCGTCTTGGGGATATGATCGTGGCATACCGCCGCGACCGGTCGCCGGTATTTGCGCGCGACATCAAGGCTGATGGCGCGATGACCGTGCTGCTGAAGGATGCGATGCAGCCCAACCTTGTGCAGACGCTGGAAAACAATCCGGCCTTTGTACACGGCGGCCCGTTTGCGAATATCGCACATGGCTGTAACTCCGTCATTGCCACGACCACTGCGCTCAAACTGGCGGATTATGTGGTGACTGAGGCCGGGTTTGGCGCTGATCTGGGGGCCGAGAAGTTCCTCAACATCAAATGCCGCAAGGCGGGTCTTGCGCCATCGGTGATCGTGGTCGTGGCCACGGTGCGTGCGATGAAGATGAACGGCGGTGTGGCAAAGGCGGATCTCGGGAACGAGAATGTCGATGCGGTGCAGAAGGGCTGTCCGAACCTCGGCCGTCATATCGAGAACATGAAAAGCTTTGGTGTGCCGGTGGTTGTCGCAATCAACCACTTCGTCAATGACACAGATGCTGAAGTGCAAGCCGTGAAGGACTATGTAGCCGGGCAGGGTGCGGAGGCCATCGTGTCGCGCCATTGGGAGCTTGGTTCAGAAGGATCTGCCGATCTCGCGACCCGTGTGGCCCAGATCGCCGATGGCGATCATGCAAATTTTGCATCGATCTACCCCGACGAGATGCCCCTGTTTCAGAAGATCGAAACCGTTGCCAAGCGCATTTACCGGGCGGACGAGGTACTGGCCGATCAAAAGATCCGCAACCAGCTGAAGGATTGGGAAGAGCAGGGCTATGGTCACCTGCCGGTGTGCATGGCCAAGACGCAGTACAGCTTTACCACGGATCCTGAGCGCCGGGGTGCGCCCACGGGATTTGGGGTGCCAGTACGCGAAGTCCGCTTGAGTGCGGGGGCCGGGTTCGTCGTGGTTATCTGTGGTGAGATCATGACCATGCCAGGGTTGCCGCGTGTGCCGTCGGCTGAGAATATTCGACTGAATGACGACGGTCAGATTGAAGGTCTGTTTTAGGTAAGAGGGCGGGGCGACGCGCGGCTGCGCCGACGCCCCGCCCACCCTCCCGGAGGCCTCCGGCGGGGTCTATTTTTGGTCAGAAAGAGGGGCACCTTTGACCCCCGGACGCGAGGGAGAGTTTGATGAGCAGACCAAACCGCATCCCAGAGGCTGTCTGCCTTTGCGCGGTCTTGATGTGTTCAGGGGCAATGTTTGCGCTTGGTCTATTCTGGGCAGTCACCCTCTGGCAGGCAGGACTAAGCAGCCGTGGGAGCTTGTTGCTTTTCGCGCTTCCTGTGGCCGGGCTCGCCGCTACGATACCGATCTGGCGGTGGTATCGGATTAAATTTGGACATGCCGCAAATGCTGCGGCTGAGCGCAAGACAAAGGAAGAGAAATGACAGCAACCATCATCGACGGTAAGGAATTTGCCGCCCGCGTGCGTGGCCAGGTGGCCGAGCATGTCACCCGCCTGAAAGCCGATAATGACATCACCCCCGGACTGGCCGTGGTGCTGGTTGGCGAGGACCCCGCATCACAGGTTTATGTACGCTCGAAGGGCAAAATGACCGTCGAAGTGGGTATGAATTCAATTGAGCACAAGCTGGATGTGGACACCCCTGAGGCGGATCTGCTGGCGTTGATCGACAAGCTGAACACCGACCCGGACGTTCATGGTATTCTGGTGCAATTGCCGCTGCCCAAGCATCTGGACGAGGATCTGGTGATCAATTCCATCGCGCCGGAAAAGGATGTGGATGGGTTTCACATTTCAAACGTCGGTCTCTTGGGCACCGGGCAGAAATCGATGGTGCCGTGTACGCCACTGGGCTGTCTGATGATGCTGCGTGATCATCATGGGTCGTTGTCCGGCATGGACGCGGTGGTGATCGGGCGTTCGAACATAGTGGGCAAACCGATGGCACAGTTGTTGCTTGGCGACAGTTGCACGGTGACAATTGCGCATAGTCGAACCAAGGACTTGCCTGATGTGGTGCGCCGCGCCGATATCGTTGTAGCCGCCGTTGGTCGGCCCGAGATGGTGCCCGGCGACTGGATCAAGGAAGGGGCCACGGTGATTGATGTGGGGATCAACCGGATTGATGCGCCTGACAAGGGTGAAGGCAAAACCCGTCTGGTTGGCGATGTCCATTTTGAAAGCTGTGCGGCACGTGCCGGTGCCATCACGCCAGTACCGGGTGGCGTTGGGCCGATGACGATCGCCTGTTTGCTGGCCAATACCGTCACTGCCTGCAGCAGGGCCAATGGGTTGCCAGAGCCTGAGGGGCTGACAGCCTAGGCCGGAACAGGGACCATCGTTCCTTGCAAGACAGCGATCAGGGTTTCGGTGCCTTGCTTGACTGCGCGAACTTCTGAACGAACGACACAAAGCCGTTTGCCGGGCTTGATAACCTCGCCGGTTGCGATCAGGTGATCGCCTTTTGCCGGTGCCAGCAAATTGATCTTGATTTCGGCGGTGACGACCTCGAAGTCCAGCGGCAGCATCGTCAACGCGGCATAGCCCGCGGCGGAATCACCAAGTGAAAACGTAAGGCCCGCGTGTCCGAACCCCTGTTGTTGCAACGCAACGGGTAAGATGGGGGCCTTGATCCGGACATGCCCTTCGGACACCTCAAGCAGTTCCGCACCAAAGGTTGCCATCATGCTTTGCGCGGCAAAACTGGAGTGAATACGTTTAACGTCAATCGGTTGCACGATGATCGATCCTATCTTGGCATAGGGACGGCCACGGGTGTGGCGCCGGTGAGGACGGCGTGGGTGCCAGGCTGCATCAATCTGCTGAGCACGTCGGCATGGCTGCGCAGCCCGCCGGTGAATGTGCCATAGGCAGGCAGGATCAACCGGTCCGTGTCGTAGAGAAAAGCGGGTCGCGAAATGGCGCGACCACGTGCACGTACACAAGCCTTGGGATGGTAATGCCCCGACACTTCACCGCGCGCGCCTGGTCGGGCGATATGGCGGAACGTCAGGCGGCCAAGTGCGAGCTCCTGCAGATGACGTCCGCCCATGTCAACGGGGCCGGGGTCATGGTTGCCTTCGACCCAATACCACTGTCGATCGACCTGCAGGCGCGTTATCCAGCGCCGTTCCGTTTCAGGCAGCGCGCGCGCGGCTTCCAGATCGTCAAAGCTGTCGCCAAGGCTGATAACCTTGCGCGCTTTGGTCGCGGACAGATCGTGTTCCAGCCGTGTGAGCGTGTCTTGGGTTTCATATGGCGGCAACTGCGCGCCGCCGCGCCGGGCAATACGCTCTGTCTTTCCAAGGTGCAGATCGCTGACGCACAAAAGCTGCTGCTCCGGCCACCAAAGCGCGCCGGACCCGAGTGCGACAAGGGCTGTCCCATGCAGATTGAAGGAAAATCCGTTCATCCTTTGTTCATGTTTCAAAAGGGAAGATTTGGCAAGGGGTCAGTAGCCCACCCGCCAGCGCGGTTTGTTCGCGGGGGGAGGCGCAAGCTGTGCAAGGCCCGATGCCTCCATCAGGCGGGCAGCCTCTTCGGCCAGCAGGCGCTCTTCGGCCTCGCCCTTGACCGGGATACGGCCGGCCTCAAGAAAGAGCGGTGCGGAAAGCGGTGTGACCCGGGTCAGCCTGCGGTGATCGATCCGGCCTTCGATTCGGGCGATCAACTGTTCGACGCGGCCGAAATCCACAAGGCCCCGCATCGCCTCTTCGCGGGTGATCTGCAGCATCAGGTGGTCGGGGTCATAGCGCTGCAGGGTGTCATAAAGGATATCGGAGCTGAAAGTGGCCTGCCGCCCTGATTTGCGCGCGGATGGCGTATTGCGCTCAATGAGCCCCGCGATGGTCGCTGAGGCGCGGAACGTCCGCTTCATCACCGCATTCCCAGCGAGCCAGGTTTCCAGGCCATTTTGCAAAGCCTCAAGATCAAAAAGCGGGCCAGGGTCGCGCACCGCATCCAGACCCCAGATCAGGGTGGCATAATCGGTCGCGACAAAGCCCATGGGATGCAGGCCCATTTCCTCCATCCGTTTGGTCAGCAGCAAGCCCAGCGTCTGCTGACCGTTGCGCCCGGCAAAGCCGTAGATGACTGTCTGTTCGCGCCCGTCGTGGGGGAAGCTTTCGATCAGTAATCTGCCCGGCTGGGGCAATTGGCTGACCTCACGTTGCAGGTGCAGCCATTCCGCGGTGTGGGCCGGCAAACCGGGCCAGCTGTCTTGGGTGAACATGCGTTGCACCCGATCGGATAGCTGCGTGGAGGTGGCGAATTTGGTGCCCATAAAGGTGGCGATCTTGGGCTTTTTGGCGGCATCGCGACTGACCTCGACCGTCATTTCGCGCAGACCCTCGTAGCGCACGATCTGGCCGCCAATCAGGAAGGTATCGCCGGGGGTCAGCGAGGCGGCAAAGCCTTCTTCGATTTCGCCCAGCGGCTTGCCACCTCGATTGCGGCGCATGCGTACTTTCAGCGTGTCGGTGTCCTGAATGGTGCCGATGTTCATGCGAATGCGCTGTGCGGCGCGGGGGTCGCGCAGCTGCCAATGTCCGTCCTCGCGTTTGATCAGGCGTTGCCAGCGGTCGTAGGCGCGCAGGGCATAGCCGCCCGTGGCGCAGAAATCGAGGCAGGCATCAAATTCTGCGCGACTGAGGTCGGCGTAGGCCCCCACAGACATGAACTCAACATAAAGTGCATCGGCGTCGAACGGACCGGCGCAGGCAGTGATCAGGATGTGTTGGCATAGCACGTCGCGGGGGCCGGGGCCGCGCGGTTCGCCGTCAAGCTCTCCGGCGAGGACCGCGTCAAGCGCTGCGACGCATTCGACCACTTCAAAACGGTTGGCGGGCACCAACAAGGCCTTGGAGGGGGCGTTATAGCGGTGGTTGGCGCGGCCAATGCGCTGCACCAGACGTTTGACGTTCTTGGGCGCCCCAATCTGGATGATCAGATCGACGTCGCCCCAGTCAATCCCCAGATCCAGTGTGCCGGTGCAGACGATGGCCCGCAGGTCGCCGCGGACCATGGCCGCTTCCACCCGTTCGCGTTGTTGGCGGTCGAGAGATCCGTGGTGGATGCCGATGGGCAGGCTGTCATCATTGGCGAGCCACAGATTATGAAAGAAAATCTCGGCCTGGGCGCGGGTGTTGTGAAAGATCAGCGTGGTATTGTGCTGGCGCACCTGATCAAGCACGGCAGGGATCGCATAGGCAGCACCGCCGCCGGACCAGGGCGGGGCCTCGTCGGTGGTCAGCATCTGGATATCGGGGGCCGGGCCGGGATCGGCCATCAGGATCTCGCAAGGATCCGGGTGGCGCGCCATGAAATGCGCAATGGCGGCGGGGTCTTCGACCGTAGCTGACAAACCGACACGCTTGAGATCCGGACAGAAGGTTTGCAGACGCGCGAGGCCCAGCATCATTTGATCGCCTCGCTTGCTTTCGGCCAGCGCGTGGATCTCATCGATCACCACCCGTTTCAGGCCTTTGAACATGCGAGGGGCATCCTCGTAACTGACTAATAACGCGAGGCTTTCCGGGGTGGTCAGCAGGATATGCGGCGGATCGGCGCGCTGGCGTTTGCGCCGCGACTGAGAGGTATCGCCGGTGCGTTCCTCGATGGTGATCGGCAGGTGCATGTCGGCCACAGGTGTCGTGAGATTACGCTTGATGTCAGCGGCCAGCGCCTTGAGCGGCGAGATATAAAGCGTGTGCATCCCTTCGTGCCGGCCGTCTGCGAGATCAACCAGCGAGGGAAGGAACCCCGACAGCGTCTTGCCCCCGCCAGTGGGCGCAATGAGCAGCAAGGCCGGGTCGTCGGAACGATCCAGCATATGCTGTTGGTGCGGGTGGATGTGCCATCCTTTGGTTGCAAACCATTCGGCAAATCGGGGGGGCAGAGGGGTCATGTCTGATAGATAGAGTGCCGGGGGCAAAGGGGAAACAGATGCTTTCGGTATGACGTCGGTGCAACGTCGGTATTACGTCGGTATTTTTACCGACCCGGCCGGTTCAGGACGGCATTCAGCGTGGCAAGGCCTGCGAGGGCGCACAGCGCGAATTTGGAAATTGGTTCCATCGTGCCTTCGATCAGGAGGGCGTGTGAAATGCTGCCCGCAACGATGATCAGGGCGAGACCACGGTGGGCAATGGGCCAATGGGGCACGCGGCGGTGAAACCGGGCCAACAGGGCAGTGACCATGACAGCCCACATCGCGATCACACCCCAAATCGAGAAAGGCGTGGGAGAGCGGAATAGCAGCGCATCGACGACATCGGGCGGGCTGGTGATCCAAAGCCCGCCGACATGCGCCGCGATCAGTAGCAGCAGCGTCAGGCCGACCAAGGCGTGTATGCGGCGGGCGGTGCGGGGATAGAGGCCGGGCAAGTGCCCTGCGGCCAGCAGGGGCTGTGCCAGCAAGAGGGCCATAGCGATGATCCCCGCAAATCCGGCGGCGATGTAGATGGGTTGCCGCCATGCCAGCAGCGGGCTTTGCGCGGCGAGCACGATGGGAAGGGCGCAGGCCAGCACCAGGGCCCCCCAAATGAGTATCGTGCGGATCACCGGAGCAAAGTGTGATCAGACAGGTTGCAGCACGAAATCGGCATGAAGCGTGGTGTCGGATGAACGGGACATGACGGGGCGCAGAAAGACGGTCTGGAACGGGCCGTCGTCATCATGGGCCAGATGACAGTGCGCCTGACCGAAAGCCGGGACAATCTGCGGCATGTCCATCTGAAACGTCCCGTCCGCGCGGGTCAGGGTGGCCCCATGGCTGCGCTGGTCGCGTTCGTGGCCTTCGGTGGTATGGGCCCAGATCTGGATGCGGATGTTTTCCAAGGGCACGCCGTCGCCTGCACGACGCACGGTGCCCGTCATCAGAAAGCCACCGCCGCCAATACGGTCCACGATGGGCGCGCCAGGGCGGTAGTTATTGGCTCCGCCGCGCATCGTCGGCGTGGGGGCCAGACCAGCCGCGCGGGCGGGCAGGGTCAGAAGGCTGGCAGAGGTGGTGGCGATCAGGGTGCGACGGGTCAGCATGGCAGATCTCCTTTCGGCGGGTGCCCAAGGATGTAAGCCGTACTGCTGGGATTGAAAGACCCTGCGCGCAGATGTGATGGGGTCGGCTGGTGTTTGCTTGTAGCGCTGATGCGGACGTTTCTGCCGTTGAAGCTGTGCCCTCTAATAGCCGTGCAGTGACGGACCTTGGGCTGGCGCATCCTGCCATTGCCGACTGCCCCTTAATGGTGGCCAAGCACGCTCTAACTCATCTGCGTTGCGCTTGAATTGGCCAAAGCGCCAGACCGGTGGAAGGTCTGGCGCTGCACGGCGGGCTGAAGCCCTTGATTCCGTGCGGGGGGATCAAATCAAGGGCTCTCTGCCGCGATACGGTGGTCTACTTTCATCCTTAACGCTGCTGATCGTGGCTAATTCTGCGCTATGCGGACGCAGCAGACATTGGTGCGAAGCCGTGCCGTCGCCTGTCCGCGGGGAGGCGATCCAACCGCAGTTGTCCGGCACTTTATCCATCGACCTTGGTGTGACCATTTTATGAAGTACCAAGGTCCACCAAATCGCCTGCCCGGTGGGGCGGACAGGCGATGGCACGGCGGCCCGCAAGCGGGCCTTGATTCCGTGCTGGGGTACTCAACTTTAACGTCCCCAAAGGGCTCCAAGCCGACCTGCAGCAAGGCGCTGTTGCGTACCGCGGACAAGCGCGGTCTGGCATTTTGCCAAGAGCACATTGCTCTGATGAAAAATCGAAAATCCTCAATCGCTTAACGCTGCCTGAACTCATGGGTTGGGGCGCGTCAGGTGGTGCTACATGTATCAGGTTTTCCGAATGATGCTTTAGTTGATGATCTCTTCTTCCTTGACGAACATGTTCGCCCAGGCCCGGTCAATGAGGTCCGGTGCCATCTTGTATGGGATGCCTTCAAAGTCGCAGATCGCGATCATCTGATCGATGAGGAAGATTGGCTGATAGTTCGCATATTGGTTGTCGATCGTGGGGTATTTCACCTTCAACAGATGCACCAGCGATGCCTCATCCAGTGCCATCCCGCGCTTGCGGGCGACCATGGCGAAAATCTTGAGGAAGTTTTCCTGATTTGGGCCGTCAATCTTGATCTTGAAGAAGATCCGGCGCAGGGCCGCTTGGTCAAAGATCTTGTTGGGGTGGAAGTTGGTGGAGAAGATAACAAGCGTGTCGAACGGCACCTCGAACTTTTCGCCCGATTGCAGCGCGAGGATATCCTTGCCCTCTTCCAGTGGCACGATCCAGCGGTTGATCAGGGCCTGCGGGGGTTCCGCCTGACGGCCAAGGTCGTCCACGATAAAGATGCCACCGGTTGATTTCAGCTGCAGCGGCGCCTGATAGGTCCGCGCGGTGGGGTTGTACACCAGATCAAGCATGTCGAGGCTGAGTTCACCGCCCGTGATGACGGTGGGGCGTTCGCAGCAAACATAGCGGCTGTCGAACCGGGTGACGCGGCGCAGCGAATTCGGGTCCTGGACCTCTTCTTCGGCCTTGGAATGCACGATCGGATCATAGACCGTTATGACCTGGCCGGCGTATTCGATGGCACGCGGGACATAGACCCTGTCCCCCAGTGAATCCCGGATGCCGTTGGAGATGGAAGATTTGCCGTTGCCCGGGGGGCCGTACATCAGGATCGATTTGCCGGCGGAAACGGCCGGGCCTAGATGATCCAGCAGTTCATTGGGCAGGACCAGATGGCCCATCGCACCGGTCAATTGATCGCGCGTAACCTGAATGTTGCGGATGGACTGGCGTTCGACCTGTTCGCGGTAGACGTCCAGCGGGACGGGCATGGCGCCAAAGTATTCGGACTGCGCCAACGCGTCGAGCGCACGCGCCTTGCCCGCATCGGTCAGCTGATAGCCCATTTCGTTGCCATTATTGGCGTTGAGCGTGCCTGTCGCTTCGATCAGGCGCTGATCACGGCCCATATCCACCAATTCCTGTGTCACCGGGATCGGCAGGCAGATCGCCTGAGCCAGTTCGCTGACCAGATCGATGTTTTTGCGGAAGATGGTTTTCAACACGATGTCGCGCATCATCACGATGGGCAATTTCATATCTTCCAGCGTGCGCGGCGGCGGCGGGGCCATCACGGATGTGGATTGCATATTCATGGGCGTGCTCCTTCACTGAGGGGGCGGATATTCGTTGATGCCTTATAAAAGCTGAAAATGGCGTGAATTAGGCACCGTAGATTGCTCCGAAGATCAAATAGATTGCCAGCGCCGCGCCCAGGGCAAGGCCCATCGGGAACTTCTTGCCTGTGTCCCAGCTTTGCCAATGTGGGGCCAAGCGGCGCAGGGGGGTGTATTTCACCCCGCGATGGGTTGCCGCGGCCGCCAAGAGGACGGTCATGAAAAGCGCAATCATCAGGCGCACATCGCCTAGTGCAACGTAAGGCGCAGCAGCGGCTGCGAATTTCGCATCCCCTGCACCCAAAAGACCGGCAACGTTCAGCACGATGCCCACCACCAGAACAATCACCAACCCCAGAAGGCGCCACAGATAGGTTTCAAAGGGCAAAACGAAGATGCCGATAACCAGAAAAATCATCACCAGTGCGGCTACGGCCTGATTGGTGATGCGCATCTGGGCCATGTCGGTAAACGCGACATACAGGCACAATGGCACCACGAAGGGCAGAAACCACATGGCGGATGTGGCGGTAATCGACATGTGCGTCAGCCGTTTTGATTTTCAAGCGCGCGCAATGAGCGTACCGCGGCCTCGAAATGCTGCGGATGTGTGTCGATTGCTTCGCGCAGCAGACCTTTGCCGGTTTCGACATCGCCCTGCTTGATCGCCGACAGCGCCATGGTGTGCAAAAGCTGTGCACGTTCAGGCTGGGTCATGTTGATGACGGGCAGGGTGTAGTCTTTTTGCGCCGAACGGGCCAGAACGAGGTTGTTCTTGGCGGTGAAAAGGCTGTCGTCGTGACGGACCGCGTCGGAAAACAGGCGCTCGGCCTCTTTGTAATCGCCGCGGGTCAGCTTGGAATAACCCCAGTTGTTCATCACCGAGCCGGGTGTCGTGGTCAGGCCAACGGCGGTCTGGTAAAAGCTGTCTGCTTTTTTCCATTCCTGCTTGCTGTCGGCGACAAGCGCCTCAAGACGGTAGCGCTTGAAGGTTTCATGGGTCGGCGAGACACCGTCGAGCACTTTTTCGGCCCGGGCCCAGTCACCTGAGCGGATCAGCGCATCGGCCAGTTCAACACTGTCGTCAGGGGCGGCGTCCGGCATGGCGACCACTTTTTCCCAGGCGATCACGCCTTCGGTAATCCGCTTGGCGCGAATGAGAGATGACGCCAGGCCGCGCTGGTGGTCGATCCGGTCAGGATCTGAAACCGATGCGCGCTCAAAGTAGCTGACCGCCTCGTTGGGGTCTGCCACGGTCAGCATCACGTCTGAAAGATTGTTTTCATCCACGACGTTGACGTCCTCAAAGGCGCGCTCAACAGTGGCGTTTGCGTTCTTTTCACCGCAGCCTGCAACGACTGCGACGCCTGCAATGCAGGCGGCCAGAATGTAGGGGTGGCGCATTTTTTGCGTCCTTTTACTGCTCTGCCTCGGTCAAAGTGTCGGACGGATGAGGTAATCCCCGGCCCCGCGCCGCACCAGCTTATAATTATTGTCGTCAAGGGGGAGCGTAGCAGAATTTTCCGATTTTGCGAGCGCCAAGCGAAGATTGTCGCGAATTGCGTCACTTTCGCCATTATCAAGCGCATAGGCCCTGCGAAATACCTGTACCGCTTCGCCGGTTTTGCCGCGTTCCATCAGCACAACGCCCAGATTGTTCCAGTCCTCGGGCTGGGTTTCGTCCTCTTTGACGGCGCGGCGCAAGAGCTGTTCTGCCTGGTTCAGGCGGCCCAGGCCAAGATTGGCGCTGCCGAGACCGGACAGGATTTCAGTATCAATCCCACGCTCAAGTGCGGCGCGGTTGAAAGATTTGATCGCCAATTCGAATTGGCCTGCGGCCATCAGGCGGTGGCCCACTTCGATCCCGTCTTCGGCCTGAGCGCGCTGATTGACGCCGGGGGCATAGACCTGATCGCCAGACGCGGAAAAACCGCCTGTTGAACAGGCGGTCAATCCGAAGGTTGCGGTGAGAGCGATGAGCACGCTCTTCATATGTGCTGCCCTTAGTTTCCAGCGGCCGGTGTCATCTGTCCCAGCTGCGTGATGCCATGTACCGATGGACCCACCAGAATGATCAACAGCGGCGGAACCGTCAGCATCATTGTGGCAAGGGTCATCTTGGTTGGCAACTTGTTTGCGGCCTCTTCGGCGCGCATCACGCGTTTGTCGCGCATTTCGCCGGCATAGACGCGCAGGGCCTCCGCAATCGAGGTACCAAAGGCGGCTGATTGAACAAGGACGGTCACAAAGGACGATACATCCTGCACCCCGCAACGTTCGCCCATATCGTTGAGAACAGTGACCTTGTCCTTACCGGCCTTCATCTCGTAGGCGACGACGTCGAATTCATCGGCCAGCGCCTTGTAGGAGGCACGCAATTCCTGACCGACGCGGTTGATACACTGATCGAGGGACTGCCCGGCCTCAACGCAGACCAGCATCATATCGAGGGCGTCGGGAAAGCCGCGCTCGATCTCTTGCTTGCGCTCGCCGACCCGGCGTGTGACCCAGTATTTGGGCAGGTAATATCCGATGCCACCGGGCCCGATGGTATACATCATTGTCTTGGTTGTGCTGAGCCCGTCACCGCCGCCAAGGAAATTGACGTAGATGATCCCGCCGAGCAGGCCGAGAATTCCCAGTGCGAACTGTGCAAAGTAGAAAATACGCACCGCGTCGCGCGATTGATATCCGGCCTGGCGCAGCATCAGCTGCTTGGCAGAAAGCTCTGCGACGTCTTCGGGTTCAAGGAACTTTGCGAATTTCTTTAGTTGTTCGTTGCGGTCCGCCTGACGCAGCTTGCTGGAGATGTCCGCGTTGCTGGTCGGAGCTGTGCTGCTGCGCTTGAGTTTGGCCAGCGGATCTTCGGGCTGGCGCATCATCATGGCGATGGTCACGGCCACAAGGGCCAGTCCCACCACGCCTACGATAATGATCAAACCCATCGGTCCCAGCATGTCGCTGATCATCTTGTCGAGATCGGTCAGAATTTGCATCGATCTGGTCCCTTATACTTTGATGTCTGTCAGTTTGCGCATCACGATGAGGTTCACCGTCAGCATGATACCCACGGTAAAGCAGGCGGGGATGAACAGTGCGTGGTCGCGCACTTCGTCATAGTAGTGCGGATCGCTTACGTTGATCACGATCAGTGCCAGAAGCGGGAAGGCGGACAGGAATTTGCCCGACCATTTGGCTTCGGCAGTGATCGCCTTGACGCGCCGGAAGAGGCGGAAGCGGGCACGGATTACCTTGGCCAGACCGGCCAGGATTTCGGCAAGGTTACCACCTGATTGCTGCTGGATGGTCACAGCGACCGCAAGAAAGCGCAAATCCTGCATGTCCAGACGTTCGGCCATATCCTTGAGCGCCTCGCCGACGTCGCGGCCATAAGCGGATTCGTCTGCAATCACGCCGAACTCAGAGGCAAGCGGATCTTTGACTTCCTTGGACACGATGGAAATTGCATTGGAGAAGGGGTGCCCCACACGCAGCGACCGGACCATCAGTTCGACCGCATCGGGCAATTGTTCTTCGATCATACCCATGCGCTTGTTGGCCTTGGATGAGACCCAGAAATACACGCCGCCCACGCCGATCGCGACCGACAGCAGCATCCGCACGGGCGGTTCTGTTTCGGTGCCGACGGTCAGGCCCATAAAGGCCACGGCCGACAGGCCGACCATGATCAGCAGGAGTTGCTTGGGTGAAAATGCGATCGCTGCCTTTTGCGCCTTTTCGCTGAGAAGCGAATAGAGCGGGATGGTCTTGGCAGACATGTGCTGTTCCATCTCCTTGCGCAGCTTTTCCAGCACCTCTTCGCGACGGGTGCCTTTTTCAAGCATTTCAAGACGACGGTTCACACGGCTGTTGAGGCTGATGGATTTGCCAAAAGCCACAAGATAAAGCCCTTCGACCAGCACCAGCACGCCGATGAAGATCAGGCCATAGATGATTGGTTCTGCACTCATTTTTCGCGTTCCTTATTGCGCCACCGGCGCATGATTAGACTTACTGGGCAGCAACGGGCTCGTAGATCGATGCGGGCAAGTCGTAGCCCCACATGCGGAAGCGTTCCGCAAAGTGGCTGCGCACGCCTGTGGCAGTGAAATGACCTATGATCTTGTTTTCGGGGGTCAGGCCAACACGCTGATAGCGGAAGATTTCCTGCATCGAGATCACGTCGCCTTCCATGCCGGTAATCTCAGTGATTGAGGTCATGCGACGCGAGCCATCCTGCAGGCGCGATGCCTGAACGATCAGGTTTACAGCGCTTGAGATCTGGCTGCGCA
Organism: Sulfitobacter aestuariivivens; assembly: GCF_014763045.1. Lineage (GTDB taxonomy): Bacteria > Pseudomonadota > Alphaproteobacteria > Rhodobacterales > Rhodobacteraceae > Sulfitobacter > Sulfitobacter aestuariivivens. Next base: position 1,611,048 of record NZ_JACTAG010000001.1, on the reverse strand, counting down.
CGGCCTTGAGTGGCATTTCGATGCCGGCCATGGCGATCATGTTCTCCAAACGGCTGATGCCGTCGCGAGCAGAGTTGGCGTGGATTGTTGTCATGGACCCGTCGTGGCCAGTGTTCATAGCCTGCAGCATGTCGATGACTTCCTCGCCGCGCGTCTCGCCGACGATGATCCGGTCCGGGCGCATCCGCAGGGCGTTTTTCAAACAATCGCGCGGCGATACTTCGCCCTTGCCTTCGACGTTTGGCGGGCGGCTTTCCATCCGGCCCACGTGGGTCTGTTGCAGTTGAAGTTCCGCCGTGTCCTCGATGGTCAGGATGCGTTCAGCGTTGTCAATAAAGCTGGACAGCGCGTTGAGGGTTGTCGTTTTACCAGAACCGGTACCGCCCGAGACGATCACGTTAAGGCGTGTGGCGACAGCAGCCTGAAGATAGGCGGCCATTTCTTCGGTAAAGGCACCAAAGTCCACCAGGTCATCAATGCCCAGCTTGTCCTTCTTGAACTTACGAATGGACACGAGGGAGCCATCGACCGCAACCGGTGGGACCATCGCGTTGAAACGTGAGCCATCCTTGAGTCGGGCGTCAACGTATGGGTTGCTTTCGTCGACACGGCGACCCACCGCGGACACGATCTTGTCGATGATCCGCAGCAGATGGCGTTCATCTTTGAATGTAACGTCCGTCAGTTCCAGCTTGCCCGAGCGTTCCACAAAGATCTGCTGGGGGCCGTTGACGAGAATATCGTTGACGCTTTCATCCTTGAGCAAGGTTTCCAGCGGGCCCAGACCGGTGACTTCGTCATAAAGCTCGGAATTGAGCTGCATGCGGTCTTCGCGGTTCAGGACGATGGCTTTTTCCTGCAGGATTTCAGAGGAGATCGAATTGATTTCCTGCCGCAGATCCTGCTCTGTCGCGTGTTCAAGGGCGGCAAGGTTCAGGTTGTCCAGAAGTGCGCGGTGCAGTTCGAGCTTGATCTCGGACATCCGCGCCTTGCGCTTCATCTCCTTGTCCATGGGCACTGCGGCCGCAGGCTGTGCCTTTTTGCGCATCGACGTCGTGGGCTTGACCGGTGCCTCGCTGATGGGCGTGACATTTGTCTTTGTGTCAGCTGATGCTTGAGGGGCGGCGGCGCCGGATTTCTTGTACTTGGAAAACATCGATGTTTCTTTCAGATATGGGGTCAGGCCGCGCGGGCTTCGTCCCTTTTGAGATCATGGATGGAGGCCGCCAGTTTGGCGATTTCGCGGCGCAACGGGCTTTTGGGCGCTGAATTGGCAAGCGGCAGCCCGTGATCGTTGGCCTGGGTGATCGGCTTGCCCCCGTCGGGCAGGCTGACGTCGATGGAAATGCTCAGGCTTTCGGCCATGCGTTTCACGCGGCTCTTGGCGCTGAGATCTGTAAACTTCGGACCGCGGTTCATCACGAAGCGCAGCTTTTCGACCGGCAGCTCCTCGGATTGCAATGCGCGCTTGAACCGCAGGGTGTTTTGCGCACACCGCATGTCGAGCTCAAGCAGGGCAAAGTAGACATGCGCCTCTGTCAGGACGGTCTCGGACCATTGCACCAGGGTCGAAGGCATGTCGACGATCACATAGTCGAACTGGTTACGCGCCATTTCCAGAATGCGCCCCACATCCTCAGAGGTCACCAGATCAAGCGGCAACATATCTGTGGGGGCGGTGAGGACCTGCAACTTTTCCTCGAAGGTCAGCATGGACTGGCCAAAGATTTCCTCATCCATGTTCTCGGTGTCTGACAGCATTTCATAGACCGCTTCGCGGCGCGGCAGATCAAGGAACGTGGCAATTGAGCCAAATTGAAGATCAAGATCCAGCAGACAGACTGAGGGCGGCGTGTCTTTGTCGGCATTGGCCAATTCCCACGCGAGGTTGACTGCCATGGTGGTGGCCCCGACGCCGCCGGCCAGACCGTGCACCACGATCAACGCACCATCTTTGCGGGTTCCGGCCTTGAGCTGAGGTTTGACGACTTCTTCGTCCACGACTTCCTCGACCGCGCGAACGCGCTCGATGGCTTGCGCCAGTTCACCTTCGGGAAGCGGGTAGGGGACAAATTCATCGGCCCCCTGACGCAGCAGGGAATGCAGCGAAGCGGGTGTGACGTCTTCGGCGATCAGGATGACTTTGATGTTGCGCGCTTTTGCCTTGGTGATGATTTCACCCAGAAGGACAAGGTTGTCTTCGTCGGTCTCATCGATCGCAAGCGCGATGAACTCCATCCCTTCCGCTTCGGGCTGGCCAAAGAAGGCAAGGGCGTCGGCAAATCCCAGGTCGCCCCAGCTTTCGCCCAGAGCGGATTCCATGTCTTCGATCAACAGATCGAAGTTCTGCACATCGCGGCTCACCGTGCAGGCGACGATCGGGTTTGTCTCAGGTTGCGGCATACTGCTGCTCATTGCCTTAATCCTCTGTTCACAACGGGTTTTTGCAAAGGGGGCGGTGGCGTTTTGCCGTTTGGTGTACCCTTCGCAGGCACCCGGCCCGGACGATTTGCCCGGACACAACTGTCCTACGGGATCATTTCTCGCAGCCAAGTTTGGCGAGATTGGGGCTAAAAAGCTTCTATTGTTGGGTATCTTGAAACGATCACCCGCATCGGTTGCTGATTGATCAGAGCCGCAACTGCGACAAATGCAAAAGCGCCGCGCCCTTTTCGGAGCGCGGCGCTGGTTAGAAATCTGTGATTGATCAGTCGGCTGCTTCTGAGCTCAGCGAGTCAGACAGCTGGGTCGGGGGCACAGCGCTGGCGACATAATCGCGGTAGATGATCTGTGCGTACTTGCCATCAAGCACCGAAGGATGCCCCGTCACGAACCCGCTGACCTCTGTAACTGTCCGGCGGTTCTTGCGCTCGCGGCCCTGCGTGACAATCAGTGGCTGGGTTTCACCAAAGGAAACCACCGCTTCGAGGCGGCTGCGGCTGATGCCCTGGGTAGCGAGATAGGCAACGACAGCATTGGCGCGGCGCTTGCCCAATACCTTATTGTAGCGGTTCGATCCAACGGCGTCGGTGTGTCCATAGACGCGGAAGCGGATTTCGGGGAACTGGCGGATCCAGTCAGCCTGACGGCGCAGGATCGCCTGTGCATTGGCGTCCAGCTGCGAAGAGTTGAAGGCGAAGTTGACGGTTGAATCAACTTCAGAGGCAAATCTGTTAGCAAGATCAAAGGTATACTGCCGCTCGCCTGTCATAACCAACCGGTTGTTGAGTGTGGCGTTGCCAAAGTTGCCGGTATCGACCAGTACGCCCGCTTCGCGGTAGAACTGGGTGTAGACCGGGTCAGGGCTGGTGCAGCCCATCAGGGTGGCGGTTGCCGCAGCAAGGCCAATGATCGAGTTTTTCCGGGCGATTACGCTTTTCATCAGATCAATCCAGTACGTAGCCATAGGAACCGCTGAAGTCCTGCTGCGCAACCTCACCGGCGGCGCCCTTTTGCGGGGTGCGGCTGCCAGCGGTGGTGCGACCAAAGAGGAACAGGTCTTTCTCGGTCGGGGGTCTGATCCGGTCCGTGGGCAGCGCAAGCGCCTCGCCTCGGGTCGGTGTGACAAGATGTGCCGTGACGATGATCACCAGTTCCGTCTGACTGCGCTGATATGCGGAAGAGCGGAAGAGGGCACCCAGCACGGGCACGTCCCCGATCCAGGGAAGTTGGCTGGAATTGTCGGTGAAGTCATCCGTCAGCAGGCCGGCGATGGCAAAGCTCTCACCATCGCGCAGTTCCACGGTCGATGAGGTCTCGCGGCGCGAGAAGGCCGAAATTTCGATGCCGTTGCCCAGGTTCAGGCTGTTTGTGGGGTCGATTGCCGATACCGCAGCCTTGAGCTCAAGATTGATCAGGTCTTTGTCCACCACGCGGGGGATAAAGGCCAATTCGACGCCGAAGGGCTTGAATTCAACGGAAATTCTGTCGCCCGTCTGCGCCACTGGTACCGGGTATTCGCCGCCTGCAAGGAATTTGGCCTCTTGACCCGACAGGGCCACGAGGTTTGGTTCCGCCAGGAAGCGCACGACGCCTTTTTGCTCAAGCGCTTCAAGCAGCAGACCGACCTGAACGTCGCCCGCGTTAAAGCCAAACAGAACAGCGCCCGCGTTGGTGTTGTTGGCGGGCACGTTGCCCCCCAGAGAATTCGCGATCCCGCCTGATCCAACTGTTGAGCCGGAGCCGCCGTTGATCCCGGTACCACCAAGGGCGCCGTTGAGCGACAGCGATGAGCTGAGCGATTTGGACACGCTGCGCTGCATCTCGGCAAAGCGGACTTTCATCATCACTTGCTGAATGCCACCGACGCTCATCAGGTTCGAAACCCGCTCTGGCGCGTAGCGTTCAGCCAGATCAAGCGCGCGCTGCAGGCGTTGTGTGGAGGATACGATGCCCGACAGTACAATGCCGTCGTTTGCCGTGCGGACTTCGATCTTTTCGCCCGGCAGGATCTGCCGCAGACGTTCCTTAAACTCGGACACGTCCGCTGCGACCCGCACATCGACGTTTGTAATGAGTTGCCCGCTTGCATCCAGCAAGGTCAGCGTAGTCAAACCCGGTGATTTGCCTAGCACGTAGATCGTGCGGTCCGAGAGGGAGGAGATATCCGCGATCCCGGGGTTGGCGATGCTGAGTTCAGCGAAGGGGATGTCGCTTTCAACCACCACCGCGCGGTTCATCGGCACGTTCAGGGTTGCGTTGGTCCCCTTTTTGACGACGCGCACCGTTTCAGCGCTGAGTGACGTAGGAGTTGTGATCGCCAAGGGTACGGCGGTAAGGGTCAGCCCGAGAAGGGCTGCTTTCAGAAATCTGTCGATTTTCATGTGACCTGCCTTTTTTGATCACGCCTCAGGAATGGGTCTTTTTGCCCGTCGTTTGGATAACTCTGCGTCAGTTTTGAATTTTTTGCAAGAATCAAGGCGTTCGACGCGGATGTTTATGTGGATAAATGGCAACATGCAAAAATGCAAAAGGCGCCGCACATGGTGCGGCGCCTGAGCAAGCTTTTGGTTTGCATGATTAATTCGTGCAGGGAATGGGCAGTTCGACCACTTCGGCACCACGACGGGTCCGGATCGTGCAGACCTGTTCCTTGGCAACTTCGGCCTTGATCTCAGCCGTGGCGATACCGAGGAGCGACCGTTGGTCGACCTCGATCGCCGTGGCGATGGAGGTGTCTTCCGCGCCAACGAGTGACAGGGAAAGTTTGCCTGTCTGCTGCGCCTGGGCCAAAGCGGCGACCTGCTGCGGCGTGGCTGACACGGTGACGGTGCTCGCGATGACAGCTTCGTCCAGCTGGCGACCTGCACTTTGGTCGATTGCAATCAGCTTGACGCCGGCTTCGATCAGCTTGGTGACCTCACCCTTGTCGCCATCACCTGCCAAATTGACCCGGCCGGTCCAGTAAACGTCTACCCGGTCACCAGGACGCAGGAAGCCCGAGACGCCTGAGGACACATCGACTTTGAGCGCATAGGCACGTTTGCCAGGCTCGAGGCGGGATGTCAGGCCGGTGTCTTCGCCCGGCTCGGTCACCTTAACAGTCAAGATGGCCTCGCCCTTTTCAATGGTGCGCAAGACAACACGCTGCTTGGTTGTATTGTCGGGAAAAAGCGGATCGCGGCTGACGATCTCATATGCTTCTTCTTCTGCGTCGTCTTCAAATTCGGGAAGGAAGTCGGGAATCAGCTCCGCAATCTCCAGCAGCTCAGCCTCGGCTTGAAGCAGGGCTTCGGCATCGAGGTTGAGAAATGCGCCCTCGGGAATGGCATTCACGGGCCATTGCACCACTCGCACGTCTTCTTCCTTGAGCCGCTGACCGTACTTCAAGGGGCCGGTTGCGACAAAAACCGGTTTTGTCGGGACAACCTGCGCCAATGCCGCCTGGGCCTGCGCGTTTGCCACCTGGTACTGCGCAATGCGATCTTTTGCGAGATATACAGCCCCACCGGCAAGCGCGATGCCCACCAACAGAACAAGTCCAAATACCATACGCATGTTTGCTACCTCGTAGTTCTCAATGCCGGAAAAGGCCCGGCGCCTGTCTCTTGTGTGTGTCCTACGGCCCGAATGTGGCTATTTTTAGCAACAGGATGGGCGATAAGAGGGTATTGCCCACGTTCTGAGCACAACCGATCGGGAAGGGGGCTTTAGAAAAGAACAAGCCGGCCACCAATCGGGGGCCGGTCTGATCTGTTGGTCGTGTCAGGCGGACCTGACGAGGGATAGTTTAACCGGGTGTGACCCCGTTGAGGAAGCCCATCACGGACGCACCGACGGAACCTGTAGCACCTTCGATCGAAGTGATCGCAGCAACCGCTAGCCCGGCAACGGCCGCTGTCAGAACCACCCAGTCCACCGTGACCGCACCCTCTTCGGAGCGCATGAAGTTGTTGAGTCGCTTAAGCATGGGAAACCCCTTTGCGGCAGTCTTTTCGGGAAACGGGGGCGCATTCTGCGCGGAGAATGCGCCCCCGTAATTCTTAGGCACGTTCAGAAATTAAGGGTTCTGAGTGGCCAGGAATGTGGAAGTAGCGGCGGTCAGGTTTGTCGCGCCGGTCTCGATGGACGAGTAGGCAGCAACGGCCAGGCCACAAACAGCAGCTGTCAGCACAACCCAGTCAACTGTAACTGCGCCGTCTTCGTCTTTGCGAAAGTTCTTGATAAAGTTCATCATGTCATGTCCCTCCAAGGATCATAAGTTTAGGTTTCAACCCCGCCGACTTTGTTGGGGCCGTTCTCTCAGTCCGGCACCAGTTCGACTTGGTATGGGGCTATATAGACGGGTGATTGGGGCATGAATTTGACGTGGAATGTGACATTTGCGCAGTTCGGCGATTTTTTGCGAAATTTTCTTCCAAGGCGCTGATATAAAACAATTTAATGATACGTTAAATGGGTTGGACTTAGTGTGCATTGCCGAAAACACCCCAAATGTGGCGAAATCGCCTGATTCAACTTTGTGATTTGCTGGTTTGAAATCCGGTTTTGTGGAATACTTGCCGGCAATCGAGCTGAAAAAGCAAAAAAGCAGGCAGGCATGACTCGTATTCTATTCACGGCGCTTCTGGCGCTGACCCTTGGTGCGGGGCAGATCGGTGCCGATGGGCCAAAACCCTTTCCGGAGTTCAGCGCCAAGCGGATCAAACCGCCGAGCTCTGGCGGGGCCAAGCGGATTACCGTGCAGATCGATCCCACCGTGCAGCCCGTCGTGGCGGCATCTTCAGCGCCGGCTGCTCCACCGGTGGCGACACCAGCGGGCAGATATCAATGGTTCTGGGACAAGGTATCACCAGAAGCGGCAAGCTCCGGCCCGGGCCGGCTTGACGTGGCGATGACAGCCCTTGCTGCGGCAACGCGCAAGGTGCCCGCGCCCCGATTGCAGCAAATGCAGGAGATCGCTCAGGCCAACGGGATCGACATTCTGCGGTCCACCATCGGCACTCAGGTGTCACCTGCGCTGGTGCTGGCGGTCATTACTGTCGAATCCTCCGGCAACTCTGATGCAGTCAGCCGGGCAGGGGCCCAGGGTCTGATGCAGCTCATGCCCGATACCGCCGCCCGCTTTGGTGTGGCCGACAGCCTCGCAGCGTCGCAGAACATTACCGGGGGTGTGAAATACCTCAACTGGCTGATGGAGGAGTTTGATCGCGATCCGATCCTTGTTCTGGCGGGATATAATGCGGGCGAAGGGTCAGTACGCAAACATGCGGGCGTGCCGCCGTTTGCCGAAACACGGGATTATGTGCCCAAAGTGCTGGCGGCCTTTCAGGTGGCCAAGGGGCTTTGCAAGACGCCGCCGCAACTGATCACCGATGGCTGTGTATTTGCCTCGATGAACTGAGCGGACGGGCAATGGCCCCGCTGGCCGGGTGTACGACGTTCTAAGTCAGCGGTCGTCGCAAGGGTGGGAACTTGAGTTTATTTTGAAAGATGAAGTGCGGCGCCCTGTCCTTCATCTTTCTCTTAAACTCAAATTCGACCTCTGTTCCACTTGCGCGGCTAGAGGGGCATAGTGCCGTCAGACGTTGAAAGCATCCGCCCATTCAGGATGTTTGCGCCGCATGGCATTCACGAACGGGCAAAGCGGCACAATGCGAAAGCCCTGCGCGCGGGCGTCCGATACCAGCCGTTCGACCAGTTTGAGGCCTGCGCCCGTACCGCTGAGGGTTTCGGGCACTTCCGTGTGGTCCGCGATGACCTGATGTTCACCGAGCTTGGAATAGGTCAGCACGGCCTCTGCGCCATTCTGGCTTAGAACATATTGTCCCTTTGAGCCCTCAAGCCGATGGGTGATCTGTGGATCAGACAAGGGTGGCTTCGGTTGCTGCGCGCAATTCGTCCTCTGTCACGCCATCTGCGCATTCGACGATCCGCAGACCGCCCTCGACCACGTCCAGCACACCAAGGTTGGTGATGATCCGGTCCACCACGCCCTTGCCCGTGAGCGGAAGCGTGCATTCCGGCAGCACCTTGCTGTCGCCATGCTTGTTTGTGTGATCCATCACGACGATGACGCGGCCGACGCCCGCGACGAGGTCCATCGCACCGCCCATGCCCTTGACCAGCTTGCCCGGGATCATCCAGTTGGCCAGATCACCGTTTTCGGCCACTTCCATGGCCCCGAGAATTGCCGCGGCGATCTTGCCGCCACGGATCATGCCAAAGCTCTGGGCGCTATCAAAGTAAGCGGTGCGGCTGAGCTCGGTGATTGTCTGCTTGCCCGCATTGATGAGGTCGGGATCTTCTTCGCCCTCAAAGGGGAAGGGGCCCATGCCCAGCATGCCGTTCTCAGACTGTAGGGTGATGTCCTTGTCGCCGACGTAGTTGGCCACCAGCGTCGGGATGCCGATGCCGAGGTTCACATACATGCCATCTTCGAGTTCTTCTGCGGCGCGTGCCGCCATCTGGTTGCGATCCCACATTATGCGTTCTCCCGCGTTCTGGTCGTCCGTTGTTCGATCCGCTTTTCGTGCTCGCCCTGTACGATGCGGTGCACATAGATGCCGGGCAGGTGGATCCCGTCGGGGTCAAGCGATCCGCGCGGGACGATCTCTTCCACTTCCGCCACGCAGATCTTGCCGCACATGGCGGCGGGCGGGTTGAAGTTGCGGGCGGTTTTGCGGAACACGAGGTTGCCCGTGTCGTCCGCCTTCCACGCCTTGACGATGCTGAGATCGGCAAAGATGCCTTCTTCGAGGATATAATCCTCTCCGTTGAATTGCTTCACTTCCTTGCCGTCCGCAATCACAGTGCCGACGCCGGTTTTTGTGTAAAAGCCGGGGATGCCGCAGCCTGCGGCGCGCATGCGCTCTGCCAGAGTACCTTGGGGGTTGAATTCCAGCTCCAGCTCACCAGACAAATACTGCCGCATGAATTCGGCGTTTTCGCCGACATAAGAGCTGATCATCTTTTTGACCTGCTTGGTCTGCAGCAGGATGCCGATGCCGAAATCATCCACGCCTGCGTTATTGGACGCGAAGGTCAGGTTTTTCGTGCCCGCATCCTTGATCGCCTGAAGCAGCAATTCGGGAATGCCGCACAGGCCAAAGCCGCCTGCTGCGATCAGCATGCCATCCGACAGGACCCCGTCGAGCGCCTCGGCGGCAGAGCCGTAAATCTTGTTCATGGGTTGTGTCCCCCTTGCAGGTCAGAAATGTGTCGGACCTGTTGTGACGCCGCAGCGCGGCACTGTCAAATCCTTCGCCTGAAGGGGGCGCCAGCATTCGTTCAGCGGGTGCGATAGGCCTCCGAGATGCCGGTCATGCCAGCGGCCATGAAGGGCCCGAAATCATTGTCGAGGTACTGACGAATGAAGGGCCGGGCAAAGAACGCTGCTGGTTTGACGTTGTAATCCCACACCACCTCGGTGCCGCCGTCCGTCTGGTCGAGATAACGGAATTCTCCCTTGATGTGATCGATGAAGCGGCCGGCGGGGGCGGTGATCTCCCAGATCTGATAGGTGAACTGCGAGGGCGTGTTTACCAGCACCCGCTCCAGCACAGAATATCCGCCGTCAAGGTTCACGCGGCGCTGCGCGCCGACCTCTGGCCAGTCGCCGGTCAGATAGGTGATGCCGGTGATTGCGGGGATCGCATCTGTCGGGGTCAGAAAATCAACGATTGGGTTGGCATCAAAAAACGCGCGGACCTCATTGGGGGTGCCGGGCAGGGCGGATGTCACCCGGTTTGACTGATAAAGGCTTTCCTTGGCGACAGGCGGCGGGGCGGTGAGGGCAGCGGGGCTCGGCTTTTCCGCCTGCGCGGTCGTGACCCAGAAAGCGGCGGCCCCCGAAAAGCTCAGCGCGGTGACAAGGGCGATGGATCTGGACATTCTGGACATGGTGGGCTCCTTTTGATGCGAAGTTCGCAGTACTTAATACGAATATCGTAGTAAATGGGGTTCCCCCTTGCGTGTTCAAGAGGGATTGGCGAAAAACCACTCATGAGCCGCGAGACCCGCCTTCTAGACAGTGTCCGTCAACTGATGCACGTGATGCTGGTAAGCGAGCGTACCGCGCCGGAGCATCAGCATGTCATCCGCTTCAACGCGCTGGATTTCCACCTTTTGGGATTGCTGCGCGAGCAGGGCAGCCTGCGCGCCTCTGACGCGGCAGAGCAGATCGGGATCGCGCCCACCACCGCCAGCAGCGTGATTGCGCGGCTGAAATCGCGCGGGCTGATAGAGCGCACGCAGTCAAAGACCGACCGGCGCGCCTATGACATTGCGCTTAGCGACAAGGGGCTTGAGATCGCGCAGACGATCCACGCACAGGACATCCAGAACATGGGGGTGTTTCTGTCTGCCCTGACGGCATCCGAGCAGGACATGCTGATTGCCCTGATGGGCAAAGTCGCCACACACGTGGAGACGCTGCAAAAAACCGAGGGCTGAGGCCCGCCTATTTCTTGGCGGTGGGCTTCTTTTTGGGGGCCGCTTTCTTTTTGGGCGCGGCCTTTTTCTTGGTGACCTTTTTGCCAGACTTGGCGGCGCGTTCGTCAATCAGATCGACGGCCTGCGCCATTGTAAGCTCTTCGGGGCTGATCGTGTCTGGGATGGTCGCGTTGATCTTTTCCCATTTCACGTAAGGCCCGTATTTGCCATCCATGATGTTGACGGCGCCTCCTGCCTCGGGGTGATCGCCCAGCTCGCGGATCGGTTTGGCGGCTTTGCCACGACCGCCCCTGCTGGCGACTTTTTCAGCCAAAAGCTGCACGGCGCGGTTCATACCCACCGTAAACACCTCATCCAGGCTTTCCAGATTGGCGTTGGTGCCACCGCGATCAGAGGTGCTTTCGGCGTGTTTAATGTAGGGGCCATAGCGCCCGATGTTGGACCATACCATGATGCCGTCTTCGGGGTGCGGGCCGATCTGGCGCGGCAGGGACAGCAACATCAGGGCCCGGTCGAGCTCGAGCTCTTCGGCGGGCCAGTCCTTGGGGACCGACTGGCGCGGGGGTTTCTTGTTTTCTTCCGTTACCGGCCCGCGCTGGACATAGGGGCCAAAGCGGCCCTTGAAGACGCGGATCTCGTCACCCTGATCCTCGCCCAGCAGCTTGCCGTCTGGAGGGATGGCTGAGGCCTCGGCCTCCGGGTCGGGGGGGCCGAAGGGACGCGTGTAGCGACATTCGGGATAGTTTGAGCATCCGATGAAGGCCCCGCCAGAGCGCGCGGTGCGCATCGACAGCTTACCTGCTCCACAATGGGGGCAAAGACGCGGATCACTACCGTCTTCGGTTGGCGGGAACAGATGTGGCTCCAGCACCTCGTTGATCTTTTCGAGCACCTCGGTAATGCGCAGGTCAGACGTTTCGGCGATCGCGGCGGAGAAATCGCGCCAGAAGCGGCTTAGCACAACTTTATAGTCGGCATCCGCGGCGGAAATCTGATCAAGCTGGTCTTCCAGCCCGGCCGTAAAGTCGTAGCCTACATATTTGCGAAAGTAGTTTTCGAGGAAGGCCGTCACCAGCCGGCCCTTGTCCTCGGGGATCAGTCGGTTGCCCTCCTTGCGCACATATTCGCGGTCCTGGATGGTGGTGACGATGCTGGCGTAGGTCGACGGGCGGCCAATGCCCAGTTCTTCCATCCTTTTGACCAGAGTTGCTTCGGTGTAGCGGGGGGGCGGTTGGGTGAAGTGCTGCTCAGGCGTGACCGCGCGTTTGTCCATCGCGTCGCCCTGAGTGATCTGCGGCAAACGCTTGTCGTCGTCATCGACCACAACATCATCGCGGCCTTCTTCATAGACCTTGAGAAAGCCGTCAAACAGGATGACCTGACCATTGGCGCGCAGGCCGACCTGTGCGTCTTTGCTGCTGATCTCGACGGTCGTCCGCTCCAGCCGGGCCGAGGCCATCTGGCAGGCAAGCGTGCGCTTCCAGATCAGATCGTAGAGTTTGCGCTGGTCGGGCTCGAGTGATTTGAGCGAGGCCGCGTCCTTGGTCATATCCGTGGGGCGGATACATTCATGCGCTTCCTGCGCATTCTTGGCCTTGTTTTTGTAGACCCGCGGTTCGCCGGGCACGTACTCCGCACCATACCGGTCCTTGATTGCGTCGCGTGCCATCTGAACGGCCTCGGGGGCCATATCGATGCCGTCGGTACGCATGTAGGTAATGTGGCCCGCCTCATACAGGCGCTGCGCGGTGGACATGGTGGCGCGCGCGCCCATGCCAAACTTGCGGGACGCCTCTTGCTGCAGCGTCGATGTCATGAAGGGTGCAGACGGATTGCGCGTTGCCGGCTTGGCCTCGACGCTGGAGACCGTCAGATCGCGGCTGGTGATCGCCTGCACCGCCATTTCTGCCTGCGTAGCATTGCCCAGATCGAATTTGTCCAGTTTCTTGCCCGCAAGCGTGACCAGCCGTGCCTCGAATTCTTGACCGCGCGGAGTGGCAAGAAGCGCCTTGACGGACCAGTATTCGCGGGCGCGAAACGCCTCGATCTCCATCTCGCGCTCAACGATCAGGCGCAGGGTAACGGATTGCACGCGGCCTGCAGATTTTGCACCGGGCAGTTTGCGCCACAGGACGGGGCTGAGGTTGAACCCAACCAGATAATCCAGCGCGCGGCGCGCGAGGTAGGCCTCAACAAGGGGCATATCGACCTGGCGCGGGTTCTCCATCGCTTCGGTCACGGCCTTTTTGGTAATCTGGTTGAATACGACGCGGCTGACGGGCGTGTCCTTCTTGATGGATTTGCGGTTGGTCAGGGCCTCTTGCAGGTGCCAACTGATTGCTTCGCCTTCACGGTCAGGGTCCGTGGCGAGGATCAGCGCGTTGTCATCCTTGAGCGCGTCAGCGATTGCTTTGACATGTTTCTTGGAGGTACTGGCGACTTCCCACTTCATGTCGAAGTCGTTTTCGGGATCGACCGAGCCGTCTTTTGGCGGCAGGTCCCGGACGTGGCCATAAGACGCCAGAACGGTAAAGTCATTTCCCAGATATTTGTTGATCGTTTTGGCTTTGGCCGGGGATTCGACAACAACTACTGGCATGAAATGAGGCACCTTGAATGAATTTGGCGATCGGGCATTGCGATGTCACATGTGGGATCACAAGGCAGTTTGTCAATGCGCCGATGTCGCGCAGTGTGGAATTCAGACGTGTTTATTGTCGCTGCGGGATTGCGGGGCTTGAGGCGACGCAGCGGCAGGGCAAGCGCCGGGTTCGTGCCTTGCGGCGGCCACGATGCGGCGGCCTAAAGCACCTTGCCTGCGCGCTGCGCCGGGCCCGTCCGTCAGACTATGCGCGTCAGCAGGCCGCCCGGACGGCGGGCGATTTGCCCGTCAAGTTCAAGATCGATCAGGACCGGGGCCACATCGGCGGGAGGGGCGTTAAGATCGCGGATCAGCTGATCTTCGGCAAGGGGGGAAGGACCCAGACGCGAGAGGATCTGGGCGTGCAGTCTTGCGGTTTGCGGCAAGGACCGGGGGGGACGTGCGACAGGCGCCGCCGTGGGCTTCTGCGCATCAGCGCGCGGCAGGTGCGGTTGCATGACTTCAAGCACATCGGCAGCAGACCGGACAAGTGCGGCGCCATCACGGATCAGCATGTTGCACCCTGCGGCGCGCGCATCGAAGGGGTGCCCCGGTACGCTGAGCACCTCGCGGCCCTGATCCAGAGCGTCGCGCGCGGTGATCAGGCTGCCGGATTTTGCGGCGGCCTCAACCACAATCGTGCCCTTTGACAAGCCCGAGATGATGCGATTGCGGCTTGGGAAATGCCGCGCCATGGGCTGCAGGCCCATGGGCTGTTCGGAAAGACGCAGACCTGTTTTGGCGATATCTTCGGCCAGCCCGGTGTTTTCAGCCGGGTACATCACGTCGATGCCGCCAGCCTGTACGGCAATGGTCCCGGTAGGCAATGCGGCAAGATGTGCGGCCGCGTCGACGCCGCGCGCAAGCCCAGAGACGATGACATACCCTTCTGCACCCAGTTCGCGTGCCAGTGCCTTGGCCATACGCGTACCCAAAGACGATGCGTTGCGGGCGCCGACAAGCGATATCATCGGTCGCGCCAATAGATCAGTAGCGCCAAGCGCCCACAGAAAGGGTGGTGCATCGTCAATCTCTGCCAGGCTGTCGGGATAGGGCGCATCGCCTTTCATCAAAAGCACGGCTCCGGCGGCCTGTGCGGCCTTCAGCTCTGCGTGGATCACCCCTTCGGGGCAGGGGGTATAGCCTGAAACGCCCGCGGCGCGCGCCACCTCGGGCAGCGCGGCCAGCGCGTTCTGCGCAGTGCCGTATTCAGTCAGCAGTCGTTTATACGTCGAGACACCGACCCGGCGCGAGCGCAACAGACGAAGACGGGCAAACCGTTCATCTTCCGGGGTGGGTGGGAGTGGGGGGTGAGTGGAAGAAGGAAATAGTTCCCTGAAAGTCATCCCTGATCTCCGTCCGTTGCAGAATCAGGTATAGGAGCGGTTGGTTAATAGGGAATGAATCCTCTACTCAGCGCATTTGCCACAGCCGCAGAGTTCGGTGGTTTCCCCTCCCGTTGGCTTTGAGGCCCGGTACGAGCCCAGAGTGATACATTCTACATGCCGCAACGATGTCCGCTATTGATGGTGGAGACAAAAACCTTCAACGACCACTTGAGTTTTGAACGGGGTTTGTGGTGGCGGAAGACCAGCATTTTCTACCGTTCTCAAAAAGAGAGGCTTAGGACGACAGATGCATGTCTTTCAATCATCGCTAAGTTAATCGCTGACCATCGGAAAATCGTGAAGACCGCTAAATGAGTTATAGTTGCATCGATTTGAGTACCGTAGACAAAGAAGAAATCATTCTGCAAAAAGGGCCTTCAATGACATCTTCTCCCCTCCTCATTCTCGGTATGCACCGCAGCGGTACCAGTTGTTTGGCCGGGGTATTGGAAGATGCCGGTGTCTGGCTGGGCAATGTCAAACGTCAGTCCGCACACAACGCCAAGGGGAACCGTGAAAATCCCGAAGTGATGGCCCTGAACGATGCCGTCCTAAGTGGTTTTGGCGCGGCTTGGAACGCGCCACCTCATGGCGCGCTGACGTGGGATGATCGCCTCGCTGAAACCCGTGACCAGATTCTCACGGGCTACCCCACCGACCGGGTCTGGGGCTTCAAGGATCCGCGCACCCTTTTCACATTCGACTTCTGGCACGCCGTATTGCCTCAGGCGCGGCTTGTTGGATCATTGCGTCATCCGATCGCGGTTGCACGGTCCCTGCAGGCTCGTAACAAAATGCCGCTCGATCAGGGCATAGCGCTCTGGACTGCGTATAACCAACGTCTGCACGCGTTGGCGCAAATCCATGACGTTCAAATACTGTCCTTTGACGTTTCGCCCGCGCACTATCGCGCCAACGTTGCGCGCCTGATCAATACTCTGGGCCTGACACCGCCCTCTGATCAACTTGGGTTTTTCGACGAAGGTTTGCGCCATCAGACAGCGGGCGACGCTGATATCACCCTGCCAGCAGACACAGCGACGCTCTATGCGCAGCTACAAGAGGCAGCCATCGCATGAAGCTTTCCATCGTCGTCGTGTTCCACAATATGCGTCGCGAAGCCGCACGCACGCTCCATAGTTTAAGCTCCAACTATCAGCGCGGCGTGAGTTCGGCTGAGTACGAGGTCATCGCCATCGACAACGGCTCCGCGTGCCCCCTTGATCCCAAAGAGGTGACGCAGCACGGGGAAAATTTCCGCTACCACTTCCATGCTACCGAAAGCGTATCGCCGGTAGGGGCGGTCAATCTCGGTGCCAAAATGGCTCGGAGTGACTCGCTGGCGGTGATTGTGGATGGTGCGCGCATGGCCTCACCCGGGTTGATCCGCCAAACGCTGATGGCACAGACTTTGCACACAGTGCCTTTTATTGGTGCGCTGGCCTGGCACATCGGCCGCGATATTCAGCCGCTCTCGATTCAGCACGGTTATAACCAGGACGTCGAGGATCAGCTGCTCACAGAGGTCAATTGGCGGCGCGACGGCTACCAACTTTTCGCCAACTCGACGATCGCACCCTCGTCAAGGAACGGCTTTCTTGGCGGTTTTCCGGTAGAGTGTAGCTGGTTCAGCATACCAAAGCATTTCTTTGAGAAGATCGGCGGCTTTGACCCAGCGTTCATCTCGCCGGGCGGAGGCCTTTGCAATCATGAGTTTCGCAACCGTGCCGCCACGCATCAAGACACCGTCTCGATCGTATTGCTCGGCGAAGGGGTATTCCACCAAGTTCATGGTGGGGCGGCCACCAACGCGCCCCCTGACCGGCGCCCGCACAAAATGTTCGACGAGGAATACCGCTCGATCTTCGGGAAACCCTTGGCCAGTCCACCCCCAAACGAGACACTGTATTTTGGTGCTCTGCCCGACGTGGCGCGTCCTTACCTGCTGTAGTGATCAAGGAGAGCTCAGCCATGACCCAAACCCAATCTATCCTGCCGCCCGCAGTCGCCATTGGTGGATTGGGCGGTTCAGGTACCCGGGTCTTTGCCGCCATGTTACAATACGCCGGGTATCATATCGGCAATACACTTAATGATCCGCTCGACAACCTCTGGTTCACGGTGTTGTTCAAACAAGCCGCTTGGGCCCGCGCACAGCCCGATCCCGCCGACGTCGCCAACGCCGTGCGACTTTTTCGCCGGGCTATGACCACGGGACTTTCAGACGATCTATCAGCTGACGACGCGGCGTTGATCACCAGGTTGCGCGCCGATCTGCCCCCAGAAGGGCCGTGGCACTGTGGAGCGCAAACCTTCCATGCCGACGCGCTCGTCGCCTCTGGTCCCAGTGATGGTCCTTGGGGCTGGAAGGAGCCTAATACCCACATCTTCCTGCCGCATCTGAATCAAGGCATCGCCGGCCTGCGCTACATCCACGTGGTGCGCAACGGGCTCGACATGGCCTTTAGCGCCAATACCTGGCAAGCGCGGCACTGGGGCCATCTCTACGGTTTGCCCAACACGCCCGATGTTTCTCTGCCAATCCGTCAGTTGCTTTTCTGGACCGTCGCGAACCGTGCCACGCTCGACTATGGTGCCCGGCATATGCCGGGCCGCTTTCTGGTCATGCATTACGAAGATGTGTGCGCGCGGCCAGACCCAAATTGGCAGCGTATGCGTCGCTTTCTCGACCTGCCTGATACTCTGGCACTGCCCGCAGAAATGCTACGCCCCACGACAATCGGACGCAGTCTCGACCATGATCTGTCAGTGTTTCCTAAAGATCTGATCAAGGCATCAGCTGCTGTCCAGCATGATGTGGAAAAGTTGGATGCTTTTGGGTCGTGACCTTCATTGTAGCCATTCTAAACGCGCCACAACGCTCTTTCGGCGAAGTTCAAAAAGGGAGCATCTTTTGGCGCAACGTGCCGCACAGGCGGTTTCTGACGAGCGCTGGAGGCCACACCACCGACCTCTCTCGAGCAGGGTTTGCATGACGGTTCGCTCCCGGTGCCAGTCGCGGCGAGGCCGCCTCAGTACCTAGCTCGTAACTCATCAAACCAACCACCGAGTTTGAGAAGAGCAAGGTCTTTGATATCGTTCAAAAACCACATTCCTTGACATCTCTCGATTTCGGATAGCAGTCATTGGCGCAAACGCAGCGAATGCTCACTTTGTCCGCAAAGCGGCCTTCCAGATATCGGGTTCGCCAGTCTTCGTCATGCCGCAGCGCCCCCAACCGTCAGTCCGCCAATCATCAGTGTCGGCTGACCGACGCCCACAGGCACCCATTGCCCCTGCTTGCCGCAATTGCCCATGCCCGGATCAAGCGCCGGATCGTCGCCGATGGCGCGGATCTGCCTCAGCGCTGTGGCTCCATCACCGATCAGGGTTGCCCCTTTGACGGGTGCGCCGATCTTACCGTTCTGGACGCGGTAGGCCTCGGTGCAGCTGAACACGAACTTGCCGTTGGTGATATCAACCTGCCCGCCACCAAAGCCGACTGCATAGATGCCGTCCTTGAGATCCGCCACGATGTCCCCCGGAGCGGTGTCGCCGCCCAGCATGTAAGTGTTCGTCATGCGCGGCATGGGTATATGTGCGAAGCTCTGGCGGCGGCCGTTGCCTGTGCTTTTCGCCCCCATGAGGCGGGCGTTCTGGCGATCCTGCATGTAGCCGACCAGGACGCCGTCCTCGATCAGCACGTTTTTGGCACTGGCGGTGCCTTCGTCGTCCACACTGATCGACCCGCGCCTGTCGGGGATGGTGCCATCATCGAGCACCGTCACACCCTTGGCTGCGATCTGCTGGCCCATCAATCCGGCAAAGGCACTGGTGCCTTTGCGGTTGAAGTCGCCTTCCAGCCCATGGCCGATGGCCTCGTGCAGCAGGATGCCGGGCCAGCCAGGGCCAAGTACGACATCCATGACACCGGCAGGCGCTGGCACCGCACCAAGATTGACGGTGGCGATCCGAACGGCCTCGCGCGCCTTGGTCTGCCAGTCAGCGGGATCCAAGAGGCCATCAAGCCCGATGCGCCCGCCGCCCCCCGCGCTGCCACTTTCGCGCCGCCCGTCCTGATCGAGAATGACCGAGACGTTGACCCGCGTCATGGGCCGCACATCCCGCACGGTGGTCCCTTCCGGGCGCAGGATCTCAACCTCTTGAAGACTGGCGGCGATGGACGCGCTGACCTGTACGACGCGCGGGTCCAGATCGCGCACAAAGGCATCGATCTGGCGCAGGGTCTCGACCTTGACGGGGAAGCTGGCCCCCTCGATGGGGTCCTGATCTGTATAAAGCCGCCGGTTGGTCCCTTCGGGGGCCACGTCCAAAGTGCCCCCACCGTCCCCGACGGCCAGGCGGGTCGTTTCCGCCGCGCGGGTGAGCGCGGGAAGAGAAATGTCGGTGGAATGGGCGTACCCTGCCACTTCACCGCGCACGGCGCGCAGACCGAATCCCTCAGAAGCATCATAGCTTGCTGTTTTGAGCCGACCGTCATCGAACACCATTGCCTCTGACCTGCGGCGCTCCAGAAAAAGTTCACCGTCATCGGCGCCATCTGTGGCGGCGCGCAGCACTTTCAGCGCGCTTTCACGGTCAAGACTGGCCTCAAAGGGCGAAAAAGCGGGGCTGCTCATGGTGGAAATCCTTGGGTTACGGGCGAAATCTGGCAAATCGCGTCTCATTGACGCAATCGGATGTCTTTATCTTGGCCTCAGAATATGATTGTAAGCATGCCAAAGACAACGGGATCAGGGCATTCTCTGGACCGGACCCAGAATCGCACCACCTTTGGTCACGAGATCAGGACGCACTATGAAAAAACTTCTCACTCCACTTGCTGCCCTGACCGGCATCGCGGCGATGCCCGCGTTCGCACAGGAAAACCTGCGCATCGACGGTCTTGAATCGATCGGGAAACCCGTGCCCGGCGAAACCGGCTTTCAGCCGGCCGTGACCGAACTGGCGGTTTCACTGCAAAGCCTGGACTGGCTGATTCTGATCATCATCACCGCGATCACGCTGTTTGTGACGGCGCTTATTGGCTGGGTGATCATCCGCTACAACAAGAAGCGGAACCCGACTGCGGCGACCTTCACCCACAACACCCCGGTTGAGATCGCCTGGACCATCGTGCCGATCATCATCCTCGTGTTCATCGGTGCGTTCTCTCTGCCGGTGCTGTTCCGCCAGCAGGAAATCCCGCAGGCTGACATCACCATCAAGGCCATCGGCAACCAGTGGTACTGGACCCATGAATATGTCGATGAGGGTTTTGCGTTTGACAGCTACATGATCGGCGCACCCGCAACCCTGACCGCCGAGGAAGAAGACGCAGGCGCCGTCGCCCATGTGATGAGTGACGTGATGGCCAAGAAACTGGAGGACGCCGGCTATTCCCGCGATGAGTTCCTGCTTGCCACCGATACTGCCGTCGTCATTCCCGTGAACAAGACCATCGTTGTGCAGGTAACGGGCTCTGACGTGATCCACGCCTGGACGATCCCGTCCTTTGGCGTGAAGCAGGACGCGGTGCCGGGCCGTCTGGCGGAACTGTGGTTCAAGGCCGAGCGCGAGGGCACCTACTTTGGTCAGTGTTCTGAGCTGTGCGGCCAGGCGCACGCCTATATGCCCATCACGGTCAAGGTCGTCTCTGAAGAGGCCTATGCCGAATGGCTGGGCAAGGCCAAGGAAGAATACGCAGGTATCAAGTCGGACGTGCAGGTCGCGTCCAACTGATCCTCAGACGCCGCCGCAATGCGCGGCCGCATAACAGACCATCGGGACCTCTGCGGGGTCCCGTTCTCACACCAAAGGGCGCGCGCTTTTTAGCCGCCATTGCCAACCGAAGGACCCGTGAAGGATGACTGACGTCACCAACACACCAGCCACTGAATATGAGGCCGAACTGGGCGATTACTTCGCTTTGATGAAGCCGCGTGTGATGCAATTGGTTGTTTTCACGGCCCTTGTCGGCATGCTGGCTGCGCCTGCTTCGGTGCATCCTGTGATCGGCTTTGCGTCCATTCTGTTCATCGCCATCGGGGCCGGGGCCTCTGGCGCGCTGAATATGTGGTGGGACGCGGATATTGACGCCGTAATGCGCCGCACCGCCAAACGACCCATCCCAGCGGGCAAGGTTGAACCGCGCGAGGCGCTGTATCTTGGTGTGGCCTTGTCGGGCCTCAGCGTAATGATGCTGGCGCTGGCGGCAAACCTGCTGGCTGCCGCGATGCTGGCCTTTACGATCTTTTTCTACATCGTGATCTATTCCATGTGGCTCAAGCGATTGACGCCGCAGAACATCGTCATTGGCGGGGCTGCGGGAGCCTTCCCACCGGTGATCGGATGGATCGTCGCGACCGGCACTTTCTCGGTCGAGGCATGGTTGATGTTCGCGCTGATCTTCATGTGGACGCCGCCGCATTTCTGGGCCTTGGCGCTTTTCATGCGGTCGGACTATGACGATGCCGAAGTACCGATGCTGACAGTGACCCACGGTCGCCCGTTGACGCGGCGTCATATCCTTGCCTATACGGTGCTGTTGGCGGTGCTGGCAATCGGCACCGGGTTCACGGCCGTCGGCGGCTATATCTATCTGACCGTCGCTGTGGTGCTGAACGCGCTCTTTTTGGTGGGGGCATATCGCATCTGGAACCGGGATGAAGTTCAGGCCGAGGCCGACAGCTATCTGGTGGAACGCAAGTTTTTCCGCCTGTCGCTTTATTACCTGTTCCTGCATTTCGGCGCGATCCTGATTGAAGCGAGCCTGCGTGGATGGGGGCTGGCATGAGCATACGTGCCGAACATGAATTGCATGGCCGTCGCAAGGGTCGCAATATCGGTGTCGGCCTGATGTTGGCCGGGTTCGTGGTTCTGGTGATGGCGCTGACCTTTGTGAAGATCACCCAAATTGATTTTAGCCAGGCGCCGGTCAACACGGGCGCACCTCAGCAGGGGGCAAGCGACTGATGGCAATGTCGGGTCCCAAGAAAACCGTGGTGCAGACTGTTTCGGTGGTGCTGTTGATGGGTGGCCTTGCCTGGGCGTCGGTACCATTTTACGACTGGTTCTGTCGTGTTACCGGGTTCGGTGGCGTGCCGGGTACAGCCACTGCGGCCTCAGAGGACATCCTTGATCAGACCATCACTGTGCGGTTTGACGGCACGCTCAACAGCGGGATGGCCTGGGACTTCAAACCCGTGGTGCGGGAGATGGAAGTGCGGATCGGCGAGACGGGGCTGGCCTTTTATGAGGCGCATAACCCCACAAGCCGCCCCATCGCAGGGCAGGCGAGCTATAATGTGACGCCCTATACCGCCGGTGCGTTTTTCGAAAAGATCGACTGTTTCTGCTTTCAGGAACAGGTTCTTGCCCCCGGCGAGACCGTGCAGATGCCGGTCAGCTTCTTTGTTGACCCTGAAATTGTGACAGACCGCGATGGCAAGTATGTACATACCATCACACTGTCCTATACGTTCTACGAAATTGACCTGCCGGAGGGCTATGCCTCTCTGGATACGGCCACAACAACAGACCTGAATTAGCAAAAGGTGAGGGACCGACCACCATGGCCCATGCAAAAGACCACGATTATCACATCCTGAACCCCTCGATCTGGCCCTTGTTGGGTGCCGTTGCGGGATTTGTCATGCTGTTTGGCGCGGTGGCCTGGATGGCCGACGGTGTGCCGATCTTTGGCCTGTTCTCGATCACCGGTCCCTGGCTCTTTCTGATTGGCTTCGTGGCCGTGCTTTACACGATGTTTGGCTGGTGGCGCGAAGTGGTGATCGAAAGCCACGTGGGGGATCACACGGGCGTTGTGCGCATCGGCCTGCGCTATGGCTTTATCCTGTTCATCATGTCCGAGGTGATGTTCTTTGTGGCGTGGTTCTGGACCTTCTTCAAACCAGCACTGTATCCAATGAACGAATACGCGGGTTCGGAATATGTCCCGCCGGAATTCTACGCCGTAGACGCTTTTCATCTGCCGCTGATCAATACGTTGATCCTGCTGCTTTCTGGCTGTGCGGTGACCTGGGCGCACCATGCGCTGGTGCATGGCGGCCCGCGTAAGGACATCAAGAACGGCTTGTTGATTGCGGTTGTACTGGGGCTGCTCTTCACGGGCATTCAGGCCTACGAATACAGCTACCTGCTTTACAAGGGCTGGGCCTTTGGCGAAGACGCCTTCTTCTCCGCCTTCTTCATGGCGACGGGCTTTCACGGCGCGCATGTGATCATCGGGACGATCTTCCTCTTCGTGTGCTACCTGCGCGCCGCGCGAGGCGATTTCACGGCAGAAAAGCACGTAGGCTTTGAGGCGGCAGCCTGGTACTGGCATTTCGTTGATGTTGTCTGGCTGTTCCTCTTCTTTGCGGTCTACGTCTGGGGCGTATCGGTCTTTGCCGGCTAACCGGGCTTGCGCCTGACACTTGAGTGACTAAAACCAGAGCGCGCGAGCACCCCTCGCGCGCTTTTCATTTGAGCGGACGAGAAGCTGATGCGCACGGCGCCTTTCTTGATCATTGTGGGACTGGGTGGGGCAGCCATCCTGATCGCGCTTGGCGTCTGGCAGGTGCAGCGGCTGGCGTGGAAGGAAGGGGTGATCGCGGATATCGACGCACGCCTCAAGGCCCAGGCGGTTGAATTGCCTGCGGACCCGGTGGCTGACAAGCATGCGTTCTTGCCGGTCACAGTGACGGGGATCTGGCGTGACACTTATGTGCGTGTCCTGGTTTCCCAAAAGGTCGAAGGCGCAGGTTATCGCATCATTTCAGCGCTAGAGACTGATACAGGCCCGATCCTCTTGGATCATGGGTTTGTACCGACCGGGGCCCAGCTGCCCGCCGCGCCCTCGAATCCGTCGGATGGGACGGTCACGGTGACGGGCAATCTGCAGTGGCCTGACGAGACCGACAGTTTCACACCCACGCCGGATCTGGACAACAACATCTGGTTCGCCCGCGATGTCGCGGCTATGGCCGATCAGCTTGATACCCGGCCCATTTTGCTGGTTGCCCGGGAGATGTCGGAGTCAGCCATCGGCGCGACGCCCTTGCCCGTAGACACCAGCCGCATCCCCAACAATCACTTGCAATACGCCATCACGTGGTTCTCTCTGGCGGCCCTGTGGCTTGCCATGTCATTCTATTTTTTGCGTCGCAGGGCGCATCCATCGGAAAGCTGACGAAATGCGCTATATCTCTACCCGTGGCACTGCCCCCGCCCTGAGCTTTGAAGAGGCGATGCTGACCGGCCTTGCCCGCGACGGCGGGCTTTATGTGCCCGAAACCATTCCGACGCTGACCCATCAAGAGATCGCAGCACTGGCCGGAAAAAGTTATGAGGAGGTCGCCTTTGCGGTCATGCGCCCCTTCATTGGGGACACATTTACCGACGAGGTGTTCCGGGCACTGATTGATGAGGCCTATGCCGTGATCGGTCACACAGCGCGCGCGCCCATGGTGCAGCTTGCCCCCAACCATTTCCTGCTGGAACTCTTTCACGGGCCAACGCTGGCTTTCAAAGACTTTGCCATGCAGTTGATTGGCCAGATGTTCCAGACAGCGCTGGGCCGCAAGGGGAGCCGGGTCACGATTGTCGGCGCGACCTCTGGCGATACCGGCTCTGCCGCTATTGAGGCGTTCAAGGGACTTGATAATGTGGATGTGTTCATTCTGTTTCCCCATGGCCGCGTCTCTGAGGTGCAGCGCCGCCAGATGACCACGCCTGTCGAGAGCAATGTGCACGCGCTGGCGCTTGAGGGGGACTTTGACGATTGTCAGGCCCGGCTGAAAGACATGTTCAACGATTTTGAGTTCCGTGATGGGGTGAAACTGGCGGGGGTGAATTCCATAAACTGGGGCCGCGTTCTTGCGCAAGTTGTCTATTACTTTACGTCCGCGGTGTCTTTGGGCGCACCAGATCGCAAAGTCAGCTTTACGGTCCCGACGGGCAACTTTGGCGACATCTTTGCCGGCTACGTCGCCAAGCGGATGGGTCTGCCCATAGATAGGCTGATCGTGGCCACCAATCAGAACGACATTCTGGATCGATGCCTCAAAGGGCAGGGCTATCACAAGGGCCCTACGCATCCGTCGATCAGCCCCTCGATGGACATTCAGGTGTCTTCCAATTTCGAGCGCGCGCTTTTTGACGCTTATGACCGCGATGCGTTGGCGGTGGTGCAGCAAATGGCGGAACTGGCGGAGGGCGGCTTTGACGTCTCGCAGGGTGCGATGGAATCGCTGCGCGAGCACTACGATTCAGGGCGTGCGACCGAAGAAGAAACGATGCAGACCATCACCCACATGCTGGAAGCAACCGGTGAGCTTTTGTGCCCCCATTCCGCTGTTGGTGTGAAAGTGGCCGAAGAAATGCGCGATGCCGCAGTTCCGATGATCACGCTGGCAACCGCCCATCCGGCAAAGTTTCCCGATGCGGTGGAAAAAGCGACCGGCATCCGGCCTGACCTGCCACCGCGCATGCGCGATCTTTTCGATCGCGACGAACGTGTGACGCGTTTGCCCAACGACCTTGAGGCCCTCAAGGCCCACATCAAAGGAAACCTGTCCGCGTGAGCCTGAACCAACATCGCCTGTCCAACGGTTTCCGCGTTGTGACCGAACATATGCCCAGTCTTGCCTCTGCCTCGATCGGGGTCTGGGTCACCGCTGGCGCGCGCCACGAGACACCGCAGCAGAACGGGATTGCGCATTTTCTGGAGCATATGGCGTTCAAGGGCACGCAAAAGCGCAGTGCGTTGCAGATTGCCGAAGCCATCGAGGACGTGGGCGGCTACATCAACGCCTACACCAGCCGCGAGGTGACGGCCTATTACGTGCGGGTTCTTGAAAACGATGTGGCGCTGGGGCTGGATGTGATCGCTGACATTCTGCGCAATCCTATCCTTGATCCGGGCGAGATCGAAATTGAGCGTGGTGTCATTCTGCAAGAGATCGGTCAGGCGCTCGACACGCCGGATGACGTGATCTTTGACTGGTTGCAGGAACAAGCCTATCCTGATCAGCCAATGGGTCGCACCATCCTTGGCCCGGCCGAGCGCGTGTCAGCGTTCAGTCAATCCGACCTGTCGGGTTTCATTGGGCAACACTATGGCCCCGAGCAGATGATCCTCGCTGCCGCAGGCGCAGTGGACCACGATGAAATAGTCCGTATGGCCGAGGATCTGTTTGGGGACATGCCGGGTAAACCGGCCTTTGACATGGACCCGGCCCGGTTCACCGGCGGGGAGACGCGGCAGCTTAAACCACTGGAACAGGCCCATTTTGCGCTTGGTTTTGAATCGCCGGGCTACCGGGCGGACGACATCTATGTGGCGCAGATATACGCCTCTGCGCTGGGAGGCGGCATGTCCTCGCGTCTTTTTCAGGAGATCCGGGAACATCGCGGCCTGTGTTATTCGATCTTTGCACAGGCGGGGGCCTATGCCGACACCGGCATGATGACGATCTATGCGGGCACGTCAGGCGAACAACTGCCTGAGCTTGCCGGGATCACCATTGATGAAATGAAGCGCGCCGCTGAGGACATGAGCCCCGCCGAGGTGGCCCGCGCCCGGGCCCAGATGAAGGCCGGGCTGTTGATGGGTCTGGAAAGCCCGTCAAACCGGGCAGAGCGGTTGGCGCGGCTCATTCAGATCTGGGACCGCATTCCGCCGCTGGAGGAAACCATCGAACGTATCGACGCCGTTACCACCGGCGACGTGCGCGACATGGCCCAGCACATGGCAGGGGCCGCCCCCACAGCCCTGGCGCTATACGGTCCGATTGAGGGGGCTCCCACCCTTGAGGCATTACAAGAGCGCCGCGCTGCCTGATGCTGTTGCTGCGACGGAAACTGCGGATTGATACGGATCGCCTGATGCTGCGCCCGCCGGTGCATTCTGATTTCCGCGAATGGTCCGCCTTGCGCGTGAAAAGCCGGGAAACGCTGACGAAATGGGAACCGGCATGGGCCCAGGATCACCTGACCCGCAAGGCCTTCACCAACCGGGTCTATTGGGCGCAGCGATCGGTTTCGGGTGGCACTGCCTTGCCGCTGTTTCTGATCCGGCGCGAGGATCAGGTTCTGCTGGGGGCGATCACACTGGATAACGTCCGCCGCGGCCCGTCGCAGGCGGGCACCTTGGGGTACTGGACCGGTGCCCCCTTCGCGCGGCAGGGCTATATGCGCGAGGCGATTGAGGCGATCGTGCACTATGCGTTCACCCGGTTGGACCTCAGTCGGATCGAAGCCGCATGCCTGCCGGAAAACGCGGCCTCGCGCGGGTTGCTGGAAAAGACCGGTTTCAAATACGAAGGGGTGGCCCAGAGCTATCTGCAAATCGACGGCCGCTGGCGCACGCATGTCCTTTATGCCGCCCTGCGCAGGGACCGGCGGGGAAAGACCGAGGCGGGCTAGCGACCTGCACCGGAAGGGGGCATCAAATGGTTGCGGATGCGTGCACTATGTTGCGGAAGTCAGCGTAGCCACTGTAAGTCTAAAAGAGACGTGTCGAAAGAATCGGGACTGGGATCAGGGCCAATTATCATAGGCGCTTCCCAATCTCCAAACCCTCAATCAGTAGTGACCCAAAATTCAGCAGGGTTTTCACATTGGTGCCGATCGCGGTCCTGCAGGGGCGAATTCCTTTGGGTTCTCCCGATGAGATGCTACGCTCTCGCGTGGGGAGGCACCACCGATGGTCATCAGAGTTTTCATCCTTATCACGTTACTTTTGACCGTGCCGATGTCAGGTCAGGCACAAGACCGCACGCCAAGCCATTGCATCGCCCTGGCGGAGGCAACCGACGGCATGGCGTATGTCACCCTCGCCAGTTTGCCGGATGTACCTGCCGAAGAGGTGTATCTACACTACATCGCCCACGCCTCGTTTCTTATCCGCAGCCATGGCGGGCTGAACATGGTCACAGACTATACCGGCTTTACTGGCACCTTGCCGCTGATCCCGGATGTGGTCACGATGAACCACGCCCACGAAAGTCACTGGACGGCCTTCCCTGATCCCGCCATTCCCCATGCGCTGCCCGGGTGGGGGCCCTTCGGGGAAGGGATTGATCACAAGGTTGATCTGGGCGAGGTTCTGGTGCGCAATGTATCCACAGATATCCGGTCGGTTTTCTCGGGGATCGAAACTGAAGGCAATTCGATCTTTATCTTTGAGATGGCGGGCCTGTGCATTGGGCATCTGGGCCATCTGCATCATGAACCCGATGCCGGACAGTACGCCGCGATTGGCCGTCTGGATGTGGTGATGGCCCCGGTGGATGGCGGCTTTACCCTGGATCAGCCGACGATGATCCGTGTGCTTAAGCGGCTCAAGTCCTCCATCGTCATCCCGATGCATTGGTTTTCCCAACTTGCATTGGACGACTTCCTGCGGGGGATGCAGGATGAGTTCGCGGTTGTCGAACTGGACGGGCCGGGGTTGACGGTATCGGTCGACCGATTGCCGTCTCGGCCGACCATCATGGTGCTGCGCCCCGCCTATCTGCGCGCTGACAGGTAACGCTTGCATCTGCCGCGCCAGCGGCGGATCAAGGGGTATGACGCTTCGACCCGCGGACATCGATTTTGAGCAGCGACTGCGCGCCGACCTGCCAGAGGATATTCTGCGGCCGATGGAGCCGCGTTATCTGCACGAACCGCGCGGGCGGTGGCAGGGGCAGTCGGGGCTTTTGGCATGCCCACGAACCGTAGAGGACGTGGCGAAGTTGATCCGACATGCGGATGCGGCAAAAGTCGGTGTTGTGCCTTATGGCGGTGGTACTGGCCTGGTCGGGGGGCAGGTGGTCCCGGAGGGGCCTGCGCCGCTGCTGCTGTCGCTTGAGCGGATGAACCAAGTGCGCGCCGTCTATCCGCAAGAGAACGTGATCACCGTCGAAGCGGGCACGATCCTGGCGGATGTCCAGGCCGCCGCGGTTGAGGCAGAGCGCGTGTTCCCGCTGTCGCTGGCCGCGGAAGGGTCGGCGACGATTGGCGGCAATCTTGCCACCAATGCGGGGGGTACGGGCGTGCTGCGATATGGTAATGCGCGGGAGCTATCCCTTGGGCTGGAGGCGGTCCTGCCCGACGGCCAGATCTGGAATGGACTCACGCGGTTGCGAAAGAACAACACTGGCTATGACCTGCGTCATTTGCTGATCGGGTCGGAGGGGACGCTTGGCGTGATCACCGCCGCCACGCTTAAGTTGTTTGCGCGGCCCAAAAGCCAGGCAACGGCGATGTTGGTTGTGGACAGCCCGCAGGCGGCCCTTTCGTTGCTCTCCATGGCGCGGGACCACTTTGGAGAGATGGTCAGCGCGTTCGAACTGATCCACAGGCAGGGGTTGGTCTTTCTTGAAGAGGTCTTGCCGGATGTACGGCTGCCTTTTGTGGGTCTGCCAGAATGGTGCGTCCTGATTGAACTGGGGCTGAGCGGGAAGGGAACAGCGCAAGACGCGCTGGAAACCCTTTTCGAGGTAGCTCTGGAGGCGGATCTTACATCGGACGGCGTCATCGCCCAAAGCGATGCGCAATCGCAGGACCTTTGGCGCGTGCGCGAATACATCCCCGAGGCAAATCGCCTGATTGGGAGCATCGCCTCGCATGATATCTCTGTGCCTTTGGGCGCGCTTTCCGACTTCATTGCAACCGCAGACCGACGCATTGCAGCGCTTGGGCCCTTTCGGATCAATTGCTTTGGCCATGTGGGGGACGGCAATTTACACTACAACATTTTCCCGCCAGCAGGTGAGTCCCGCGATACTTATGCTTCAATGAGCACAGAGATTCAGGGCACCGTGCACCAGTTGGCGGATGAACTTGGCGGCGCGATCAGCGCCGAGCACGGGATCGGGCGGTTCAAGGTCGCGGATCTGGAACGCTATGGTGATCCGGCAAAACTGGCCGCCATGCGCGCCATCAAAAGCGCGCTTGATCCCAAGGGCATCATGAACCCTGGCGCGGTTCTGCGCGATTGACGCTTAGTCGTTGAAATAGCACGAATCCCCTCGGCTTTCGATTGCTGCCGCAATGCGCTCTACCGCGAGCGCGTAGGCCGCGTGCCGCAAAGAGGTGTCGTCTTGTTCGGCTCGATCAAAAACATCTGGTGTGACACGGTCAAACCGGTTCTTTAGCCTGTCTTTCACCGTGTCAGCGTCCCATCGTTCGCCGGTCCGTCCTTGTACCCACTCATAATAGCTGACTGTCACGCCGCCCGCATTGGCGAGAACGTCCGGTAGCACAGCAACGCCTGCGTCTTCCAATGCTGCGTCCGCATCCGGGCTGACCGGCCCATTCGCAATCTCAAGGATGACGGAGGCGTTCAGGTCGCGAACGTTGTCGGATGTGACCGCATCCTGCAAAGCGGCGAGCGCGAGCACATCCACCTCAAGCTCTAACAGGGCTTCCGGGTCCAGTTCCTCGTGATCCGCGCTGTCCTTCACGGACCCTTCTGAATAAATCTGGTCCAGATCGGTGCCCTTCTGTTTCTCTTCATGCAACGGCGCGGGATCCAACCCGTCCGGTGCGTAGATCGCCCCGCCAGAGTCCGAGACCGCAACGATCCTGAAACCTGCCTCATGGGCCAGCATCGCAAAATGTGCACCCGCGTTGCCAAAACCCTGAACGGCGACGGTAACGTCTTCGGGGGATTTGTCCGCTCGCTCTGCCCACTCCTGCAACACATAAAGCGCGCCCTGACCCGTCGCTGCCACCCGTCCTTCTGATCCGCCCAATGGCAAGGGTTTACCGGTGATCACAGCCGGATGATGCGCGCGGGTGATCTTGGCGTATTCGTCAACCATCCACCCCATGACCCGACCGTTGGTATTCACATCCGGCGCGGGAATGTCGCTGTCGGGTCCTATGACATCGGCGATCTCGCGGACGAAGGAACGGGCAACGCGCTCAACCTCTTGGCGCGACAACTCCTTTGGGTCGACTTGCACGCCGCCCTTGGCACCGCCAAAGGGCAGGTCCATCAGGGCGCATTTGATCGTCATCCAGCGCGCAAGTTCAGTGACTTCGTCCAAGTTGACACCGGGGTGAAATCGAATGCCCCCCTTTGTAGGCCCCAGCACATCGTTGTACTGGACCCGCCATCCACGAAAAACAGCCAGCGTGCCGTCGTCGCGCCGGATCGGGACTGATACCTCAAGCCGCCGCTTGGGGGCTTTGAGCATCTTGCGCGCGTCATCCGAGATATCCACATGGTTCAGGACCGCGTCCAGTACCGGTGTATCGCTTTGGGTGTCCTTGGGCATGGGGGGCTTTCCTGACAGTGCACACGTTCATGCCCCAACGCCCGGCAAGGCCAAGCCGTTCCGCTCAAATCACAAAACGACAGGATCTCCCGACACGGCTGTCTTCAAAGGCCCTCGAACGCGCACAGCGCGTGGACTTCCATACCCATCGCTTCCAGCCTGGCGCGACCCCCCAGATCGGGCAGATCGATGATAAAGGCGGTCGACACGATCTCTCCCCCCAGACGTTCCAGCAGTTTGATGCCTGCCTCGGCTGTGCCGCCGGTCGCAAGCAGGTCATCCACAACCAGCACCTTCTCTCCAGCTTCAATCGCGTCATCGTGAATCTCAACGATCGCCTCGCCGTATTCCAGCTTGTAATCCTGGCTGATGGTCGTGCCCGGCAGTTTGCCTTTCTTTCGGATCGGCACGAAACCCACGCTTAGCTGGTGCGCGATGGCGCCACCAAGAATGAACCCGCGCGCCTCCAGACCGACGACCTTGTCAATCTCGACGCCCGCGTATGGGTGCAGCATCTGATCGATGGCCATGCGAAACCCACGCGGATCCGCAAACAGGGTGGTCACATCGCGAAACATGATCCCTTCGTGCGGAAAATCGACGATGGTGCGGATGTAATCTTCGACTTTCTTCATGATGTTGTCTTTCTGAGTGTGGCAGTCAAAAGGCCCATGCCGATCAATGTCGCACCTCCCGTGCGTGTGAGCCAGACCAGCACGGAAGGGCGGCCAATGACCTGTCTCAGCCGATCCGCCAAAAGCGCGTAGGCCAGCGCATTGAGGGCAGCGAGCCCGACAAAAGTAGCTGTCAGGATCGCAAATTGAACAAGCAGCGGCGCAGTGGGGGTGATAAACTGGGGCACAAAGGCGATGAAAAACGCAATGGACTTTGGGTTCAGCGCAGTTACTGCGGCCGCATGGCCAAAGACATGGCGCGCATCGACATCCGCGGCCGGCACAGCCAGCCCGGCGGACGGCGCAGAGCGCAAAAGCCTGACGCCAAGCCATATCAAATAGGCCGCCCCGACCCATTTCAACGCGAGAAAAAGCGTGGCAGAGGCCATCACAAGGGCACCCAGCCCGGCAAGCGACGCGCTCATCGCCACCAGATCCCCCAGCGCCACCCCCGCAGCAGAGGCCATGGCAACCGAGCGGCCTTTTGATAGAGCATAGCTCAGCACCAGAAGGACGGTCGGTCCCGGTATCAGCAGCAGTGCTGTCGAGGCGGCAACGAAAGTCAGCCAAAGATCGAAGGTCATGTCGTCTTTCCTGTAAGCTCAGTCGATATCAAAGACATCATCTGACGGCGCGCGCAACCGACTTGGGCTTTCACCCTTTTTCAAATACCTCTGCGGTCCCGTTGCCAAAGGCGCCCCGGTCAAGACAGCACGCGCCCAGCCACCGCATCGAGCTTGGCCACCATGCCAGCGTCTCGGGCTTCTGGCTGTGTCAGGATCGCATATTCAAGTGCGCGGTCACAGCCGTGCGGGCAGGGCGCGCGGTCCGACCCCAAAAGCCCGGGCAGCCGGCTGACAAGCGCGCGGCCCATGTTGGCATTGCCCATCAGCGTCTTGATGATCTGGGTCACGTCGACTTCGCCATGGTCGGGATGCCAACTGTCGTAATCCGTGATCATGGCGACGGAGGCATAGCAAAGCTCCGCCTCGCGGGCGAGCTTGGCTTCGGGCATGTTGGTCATTCCGATGACATCCGCGCCCCAGCTTGTCCTGTACATCTTTGATTCCGCCAGCGTGGAGAATTGCGGCCCCTCCATCGCCAGATACGTGCCACCGCGGTGCACGCTGATGCCCGCGTCCCGTGCGGCTGTTTCGCAGGCATCGCCAAGGCGCGGGCAGGTCGGATGGGCCACGCTCACATGGGCGACACAGCCCGTGCCGAAAAAGGATTTTTCACGTGAGGTCGTGCGATCAATGAATTGATCCACAATGACAAAATCCCCCGGTGCCATTTCCTCGCGGAAGGAGCCACAGGCCGAGACGCTGATCACATCCGTACAGCCCAGCCGTTTCAGCGCGTCGATATTGGCGCGGTAGGGTACGCTGGTGGGCGTATGCACATGGCCACGTCCGTGTCGCGGCAGAAAGACCATGCCAACGCCCGCCAGCGTGCCGGTCAATAGTTTGTCGGAGGGCGGGCCCCATGGGGTTTCGACGGTCACCCATTCGGCCCCTTCCAATCCGTCAATGTCATAGATGCCGGAGCCGCCGATCACGGCGATTTTGGTATTTGTCATGATTGGCCCTGTCTGAATGTGCCCGGGAAAGGTGGCGTGCCCCGCGCCAGAATGCAACTGCGACCCGTACCAAATATGCCTGCTTTCGAGGCGACCACCCTGGTGTATCGGCAAATGCGCCGCGCGGGGCTGAACACTGCTTTCCATCCTACGGAAAACCCTCTAGGACGCCCAGCACCGGACCCCTCCCAAAGGATATCCCCCTTGCGCGCCACGCTGCACAATTTCGCCAAGAACCTGAATGTGACCGATTTGCGCTGGATGCCGGAGGATGGCTTTACCGTCGGCCGCCTGCGGATTGAACTGCTGTCTGGCCTTACTGTCGCACTTGCGCTGGTGCCCGAGGCGGTGGCGTTTGCCTTTGTTGCAGGCGTGCACCCGCTTGTGGGGCTTTATGCCGCATTTCTGGTCGGGTTGATAACGGCGCTGATCGGCGGACGGCCGGGTATGATTTCGGGCGCGACGGGGGCTTTGGCCGTCGTGATGGTTGCGCTTGTAGCGCAGCACGGTGTTGAATATCTCTTTGCGACCGTTGTTCTGATGGGTCTTTTGCAGGTATTTGCGGGTGTCATGCAGTGGGGCAAGTTTATCCGGTTGGTGCCGCATCCGGTCATGCTGGGGTTTGTCAACGGGCTTGCGATCGTGATCTTTCTGGCTCAGATGAGCCAGTTCAAAGTCCCCGGAACGATGGAAAACACCGGGCATGGCATGGGCGGCGGCGAATGGCTATCCGGTCAGCCGCTCTTTTTAATGCTGACACTGGTGGGGGCCACGATGGCGATCATCTGGGTCATGCCGCGCATCACACGGATCATTCCGGCGCCTTTGGCAGGTATCGGGATTGTGGCGGCAGTGGTCATCTTTACTGGTATGGATGTGCCGCGGGTGGGTGATCTGGCCTCTATCGAGGGCGGCTTTCCGATGTTTCACAACCCCTTCGGTGAAGGGACTGGCCTTTACGGGACCGCCCTTGCGCCCTTCACCCTTGAAACGCTTTACATCATCGCACCTTACGCTGTGATCCTTGCCGCGATCGGCCTGATCGAAAGTCTGCTGACGCTTAACCTTGTGGGCGACATGACCAATACGCGGGGCGGGGCCAGTCAGGAGTGTATCGCACAGGGCATGGCCAACACCGTCACCGGATTTTTTGGCGGGATGGGCGGTTGCGCCATGATCGGACAGTCCATGATCAATGTGAAATCAGGGGGCCGCACGCGGGTGGCAGGGATCGCGGCGGCGGTGTTTCTGCTGCTCTTTATTCTTGTCGGTGCGCCCTTGATCGAACAGATCCCGCTGGCAGCCCTTGTGGGCGTGATGTTCATGGTGGTGATCGGGACGTTTGCGTGGAATTCGCTGACCATCCTGCGCAAGGTGCCGCTGACGGATGCCTTTGTGATCCTTCTGGTGACCGTCGTGACCGTGATGGAGGACCTCGCGGTGGCGGTGGTTGTTGGCGTGATCGTCTCGGCACTGGCCTATGCGTGGAACAATGCGCGCCGCATTCACGCCACCACACGGCAATCCCACACCGAAGCCGGGGCCAGGGTTTATGAAATCCACGGGCCGCTTTTCTTTGGCTCATCAGATGGATTCTCAGAGCTTTTCGATGTCGAGAATGACCCCGACAAGGTGATCATCGACTTCAACGACAGCCGTGTCGTGGACCAATCCGCCCTGCAGGCCATCGAAGCCATTGCAGGCAAGTACGAGGACGCGGGCAAAGCCGTAATGCTGCGTCATCTCAGCCGGGACTGTCATGCGCTGCTGAACAGGGCAGGGCACCTGATGATCGACAGCGACGATGACCCGGACTATGGTCTGGCGGTCGACTATTCGGTCCGTACCGGAGTGCTGGGCGGCCACTGATGGTCACCTTTGCGCTGGCAGTCTTTTTTCTGATTGTGACCCCGGGCCCCGGGGTTCTGTCGCTGGCGGGTGTCGGGTCGGGATTCGGCGCAGGGCCTGGACGCCGGTATTTGCTGGGCCTCTTTCTGGGTAACAATCTGGTACTTTTCGCTGTCGTAACGGGTGCTGCGGCGCTGATCCTTGCAGACCCGCGTATTCGCACCCTGCTGATGGCGGCATCGACCGCCTACCTGCTTTACCTCGCAGCGCGGATCGCTTTTGCCGGTGCCCGGATTGCCTTTATTGAACGGGCCACCCCGCCAGGCGTGCGCGGCGGCATTCTGTTGCAGGTGATCAACCCCAAGGCATATGCGGTGAACACAGCGGTGGTTTCCGGCTTTAACTTTCTGCCGGGTAACGTCCCGGTCGAGGTCATGCTCAAGGTGCTGGTCCTTAACGTGATATGGCTGCCTATTCATTTCGGCTGGCTTTGGGCGGGATTGCGTCTGCGCGAACTGGCGTTGGCCCCGAGCACCCAGCGGCGGGTCAACATGGCGATGGCCACTGCCATGCTGGTGGTCGTCGGTTTGGCCGTCTGGACGCAATTGCGACCCTGATAAGAAGGTCCCTGAGAAGGGACCCAGGTGTGCCAAGCGAGAGAGGTTCACTTTCAACTACTTTGGTTCAGTCCAGACCCCGCCAATTAGCCAGACTCAATGAAGGCGTCTAGGTCATCTGGTGATGTCAAGCGAACGACGCACTTGCCAAGGGCCTCATGCGTGTCACAGAGATTGCGAAGGATCGGCATCCATTCCCGATCCACGTCCCAGATGATTTCGAACAAACGACCTGTAGGCGGCATCTGCTGTCCACCCCCCGGGGGATGTTGAAGGGTGCCGTTTGCCCAAGCCATTTGCCGCTCTGCCGCGCGCCAGAAGTGAACCCAAAGCGGAAAATCTATCAAGATCAATTCGGTCGCACGATCAACGCGCATTTGAACGGATGCCAGGTCCCCGCCGCCGTCGATGATCCACTCAGGTCTTTCAATAGCGGCACCATGACGCTGTTCGTAGATGTCTGATGGCACCGTGGTCCAGTCTGGCATCCAGTAGATTTTATCTATCTCGATGTGCGGTAGATTACGGGTTTTAGCGAGGTGCCTTGCCAGCGTGGATTTCCCACCAGCCGTGTTTCCCAAAATTGCAATCCGCGACATTGGCCTGGCCTAAGTATCCTATTCGTTTCGATCACACGACACACCGAATGGGCACCATTGTCGAGACATGTCTGGCGCCCATCAGCCCATTGCTGCGAGTTGGTTGATTGGCAGAAGTGTGAAGGGCGCTTCCGATCGGATCACTGCTTGGCGGTTGCAGCGGACGGCGCAAAAGGTGCAGCGCGGGCCTTATCCGCAGGCTCAAAAAGCGCCGCCATCCGTGAACTGAGCGGTCAAATCAATCCAACTATTGGTTGAAAATGGGGATCTTGTTCGGAGCTGCCTCATTGTGTTCTGCGATGCTGCGCACTTGACTTTGATCCAAACCGCTGGAGTCAATTTAATGGGCTACCATGCCCAGCTCAGGCCTGAGACACAGAATAGATTGGATAAGCAGATGCGTCGTTTTGAAGATAAAGTTGTATTAATCACCGGGGCCGCCAGTGGAATTGGTCTGGCGACTGCAATGGAATTTGCGTCCGAGGGTGCCATCGTGGTGGCCACGGACATCAACAAGACGGGGCTGGAGGATGCGTTGTCGGACGATCTTGGAGAAGGGCTGAAGATCGAGACGCACAGGCAAGACACGACTGACGCCTCAGGTTGGACAACACTTGTTCAGGATATCGTTTCGCGCCATGGACGGTTGGATGTTTTGTTCAACAACGCGGGCGGCGGTGATTTTGTCGTGATTGACGAAACCACCGAGCAACAGCTGCGAAGCGTGATTGCCGTCAATCTTGAAGGGGTGTTTTTTGGCATGCAGGCCGCAATCCGTGCCATGCAGGAAAATGGCGGTGCGATCATCAATAACTCGTCCATCGCGGCAATGGTCGGTGAACCGTATCTGGCAGCCTACGCCGCGACAAAGGGGGGTGTGCGATCATCAACCAAGGCTGCGGCGGTTGATTGCGCCCGGCGCGGGTGGCCCATTCGCATCAATTCGATCCACGCAGGATATACAGAAACACCGCTTGTCGGTCGCGCGCTTGAAAGCCTTGGCGACAAGGCTGAGGAATTCGTTGCGGCTGGGGTCGCTAGAATACCGATGGGCCGGTTGGCACAACCACGCGAAATCGCGCGTGCGGTGCTGTTTCTGGCCAGTGACGATGCCTCATACATGACGGGTGCGGAACTGGTTGTGGATGGCGGATACATTGCCGGATAGGTCCACTGCCGCTGCAAACGGCAGTGGACCGGTCCCGCCAGTCTCAACAGTGCAGTCTTACGAATTCGACGGGCTTTTCAAATCCGGACAAACTGGCTTTGTCCCATTTGGTGTCGTACTGCGCAATTTTCGTCCGCAAATCTGAACGGGCCAAATCTGCAGACAAAACGATCTCTTTGCCGGCAGCTTTTGATTGAAGGCGCGCGGCCATGTTGATGGTGCCTCCAAAGAAATCCAGCCCTTGTTCTGAACGCATGGCAACGCACGTCCCCTCGTGTATGCCTATCTTGAGGCTAAGTGCGGGGCGGTCATCGCGTGCATTGAATTCACCGATCTCATTTTGAATATCGAGCGCTGCATTCAGCGCGGCTTCGCTGTCGGAAAATGCGGCCATGACCGCATCACCTATGGTTTTGACAATGATACCGCCATGCCTGCGCACACGCGTCTCAACAAAATCGAAATGCTCAACAACCAGTGCGTATGCCGACGCATCACCGATGGATTCGTATAGGGACGTGGATTTTTCAAGGTCGGAAAACAGGATCGCGACCTGACCAATCCCTGCCGTCTGCTTTGCGCCAAGCAACTGATCGGGACAGAAATCCCGGAACGCGGGCACGGTGGCAAGCCTGCCGATCGTGAGCCGGTTCCGGCTGAAATTGGCATTTTCCACCACGATCGTCCGCGGATCCGTTCCGACATTGCGGACCGATATCAAGCGGCCGGACCGTGCCGGATCGCTTTGAACGGCCTCGCCGTTCAATGTGACACCAACCCAGGATCGGCCATCATAATCTGCAATGATCTCGCTACCGGCCTCCACGGTTCGAATGCGGTATTGCCCTTGAGGTACATCCAATTCTTTGTCGACGACCTGGCCTGGCGGGATGACTTCTTGCCATTTGATGTGGGGCACATTCGCCGGGGCCATCATGCAGAAACTTCCGCTTGGCAATGCCCGGAGCCACGCAGATGGGCTGAAGACCAGCTCCACATTGTTCACGAAATCCCGGTCGAAATCTACGTTGCAGGATGTGCAATGCGCACCGCTTGGAACGTCAGCGAGGTTTTCCGTGTCGGCCTTTCCGTCACGGCATCTGGGGCAGATGATGGCCCATCGCATGCTGAGCACACCCGCCTTGTGCGCGGCAATGCAGAGTTCGATCATATGCTGTTCGGGCACGGCCCAAGCACCTGCCAGTTTCAGGGGGCGAATGCGGCGCAGAGAATGTGGATCGGCTTTCAACAAAAAATTGCTGAGAGGCTCTGTCAGCCCCTGACCGAACGGACCTTTCTCGATCTCCTTCATCGCCTGCGCCAACCGCTGCTTGGCGCGCCCCGACACCGTATGCAGTTCGCTCCGGGGGACGGGCAGTCTCAGGTTCTCGTATTCCGCCATTGTCTTGCGCATGGCGATCACAGGTTGCCGTGTCATCCAATGAAGAACACCGAGCCGGGCAAGGGCAGACCCAAGCAAACCGCTCCACTTTGCAAAGAAGAGCGCTTTGATGGTCGTTTTCCCATCACTTTCGTCAAAATATGCATGCACTGTCAGTTCCTGGAACGGACCGCTTTCGAACAGGCGGGCTTGGCTGAAATACTCATGCACGGCCCATTCACCCATCCGCTCGCGCCATCGCAGCTTGAAGGGGCCAATCGACTTGACTGCTGCGCGTTCGATTGAGCCGTCCGCGGTGACGACATCTTCGGCTTCATAAGGAGAGAACCCGGCGCTGCTGATCACATGCATGCGCTGAGAGTCAGACAAAAGCGTCCAAACCTCTTCGACCGGGCGGTCGAATGTTAACTCATGCGCGATCTCGAGCGTTTTTTCCATTCTCTCTCCGGGTCGCGATAAGCCAAAGCCTAACGGTCGACGCATCGGTCCATCGGAAAAGACTTTTGCGGAGAAAGTGCCAGTCACCGCGCTTTGAAGCAAGCATTCGCTGTAAAAGTCAAAGGGCATGTGACACAGGGCCGAGGCCAATTGTGAAATCTTGGGCGACCTTCAGGCCCGTACCCAACGAAAAGGAAAGCTGTCAAAAAAGCCGGCCGAGTGTCGATGGTTATAGGGAGATGGGATGGTGGGCGACCCTGGAATCGAACCAGGCGTGCGTCTCCGCGAGGGAGTTACAGTCCCCTGCCACACCTTGCGGCCTGTCGCCCACTTCGGCGCTGATTAAACGTGGGGGTTTGGGGCGTCAACCACAAAAGCAAGGTGCCTTGGCTTGCTGCGAGGATGTCAGTACACGGGACCGACAGGAGGCGTTGCATGAAAAAACCAAAGTGGGTTGTCGCCAAGGAGCAGGGCAAGAAGGCGGACGCGCGCGAGACGCTGTGGCTGTTTGGGTTGCACGCGGTGCGCGACGCCTTGATGAACCCGCGACGTGAGAAAATTACGTTGCAGGTGACCCCCAATGCGCACGCCAAACTGGACGCGGCAATTGAGGTCTCGGGGCTTTCGCCGCAGATCATCGATCCCCGCAAGTTCAAGCCGCCGATTGATCAGGGTTCAGTTCATCAGGGTGCTGTTCTCGAGGTCAAACCGCTCAACTGGGGGCGGCTTGAAGATGTGTGTATCGGAGAGGATGCGCCGCGCGTGGTCCTGCTGGACAGGGTAACGGATCCGCATAACGTGGGGGCGATCCTGCGGTCTGCCGAGGTTCTGGGCGCATCGGCTGTTATAGGCACCCGTCATCATTCCGCGCCGGAAACCGGCGCCCT
The DNA here is from genome assembly GCF_014763045.1 of Sulfitobacter aestuariivivens. Classification (GTDB taxonomy): domain Bacteria; phylum Pseudomonadota; class Alphaproteobacteria; order Rhodobacterales; family Rhodobacteraceae; genus Sulfitobacter; species Sulfitobacter aestuariivivens. Next base: position 1,570,640 of record NZ_JACTAG010000001.1, on the reverse strand, counting down.
GGCCAAAACTGCGAGCGGGGCGTTGGAGCGTCAGCCGTATTTGCGGGTGCGCAACCTGGCCGATGCGATCCGTAGTCTGCAGGATATGGGCTATCTGGTGTTGGGGTTGGACGGGGAGGCAGGGCAGACAGTAGAGGCTGCCGTGGCAGACAAGGAAGATCGCGCCGTCGCTCTGGTGCTGGGGGCCGAAGGGCCGGGATTGCGCGAAAAGACCCGTGATACCGTTGATGCGCTGGTACGGATTGACGCGGCGGGCAAATTTGGGTCGCTCAACGTCTCAAATGCCGCTGCAATCGCCCTATATGCCAGTAAGAACCACGTTTGAACGGAGGCCGTCATCGCATTTCCGACTAAAATCGCGACCTGCTGTCATTGTGGCAGCAAGGCTGCGCTGCGCCTGAATTCGGGGCGCCAGGAACTGGCCTGCGCCAGTTGCGGGGCACCTTTGCGTAACCTCAAGATGTTGCCGTCACAAAAGCCGGATACCAGGCCCGCAGTCACCCATCAGCCGAAAGTGCGACACTACGCTGCAAAGCCCCGCAAACCGGTAGATCAACAGAAGAAGTATCGCAAGAAATCCAAGCGCAGAGGCTGGTTTTCCAAGCGTTTCAAGGACATGGCGGAAGATATCTTTGATGTCGTTGAAGATATCTTTGACTGACCTGAGCAATTTTCCGCGCATAGTTAACGTCTTGTTCACAAGATTGGGACTATGACTGGTTTTGCGCGGGAGGATACCTACCTCATGAATATGACGCCGGGGCCGGAACCCTCGACGATCACCTTACTGTCCCTCGTTCCGTACCTTTGCGCCCCCGGCATCGTTCGTGGGGCGCTTTTTTCTTGTGCGGATGGCGGGCAGGCGGCGGTCAGACCGAAGCCCCGCGCTGACGCAGAAAGGTATGATTCCGGATGAGCGGGCAGGCCCGCATTCGGTCTATTCTTAATGGGGGCTTTGCCCCCAAACCCCCAAGGTATTTGCAAAAAGGATGAAAGGGGACTAGCGGGTCGCTTTTTCCTCGAGGCCGGACTGGTGTTGACGGTTGGCAAGCTCGGTAAGTACGTCCGAAAGGGGGATATCGCGCGCGGCGAGCATCACCAAAAGATGATAGAGGACATCGGCGGCCTCGGATGTCAGGGCGGGTTTGTTGTCCTTGATGGCCTCGATGATGGCCTCGATGGCTTCTTCACCAAACTTTTCTGCGCATTTTTCGGGGCCTTTGGCGAGCAGCTGAGCAGTCCAGCTGCTATCTGGGTCTGCGTTCTTGCGGGTAAGGATCGTCGTGTAGAGATCATCAAGTGTCATGTCAGCCTCATTGGTATGCCGGCGGCCGCCATATGGTGTTTGGCCTGCGCTATGGTGAATTCACCAAAATGAAAGATTGAGGCGGCAAGCACCGCAGAGGCATGCCCTTTTGTAATGCCCTCGACGAGGTGATCCAATGTGCCGACACCACCAGACGCGATGACCGGCACGCTGACCGCATCGGAGATCGCCCGGGTGAGGGGCAGGTTGAAGCCTGTTTTCGTGCCGTCACGATCCATGGACGTGAGCAGGATTTCCCCTGCACCCTTTGCTGTCACGGTGCGGGCGAAGTCGACCGCATCGATGCCGGTGGGCTTGCGGCCCCCATGGGTGAAGATCTCCCATTTTCCGGGGGCCGTGGTCTTGGCGTCGATCGCGCAGACGATGCATTGGCTGCCGAACTGATCGGCAGCTTCTGACAGCACATCCGGATTGGCGACAGCAGCGGAGTTGAAGCTGACCTTGTCCGCGCCTGCCAGCAGGAGTGCCCGCACATCCTGTGCGGTGCGCACCCCGCCTCCGACAGTCAATGGGATATAGCAGTGCTCTGCCGTGCGGCGCACCAGATCGAACATGGTGCCGCGGTTCTCATGGGTGGCGTGAATGTCGAGAAAGCACAATTCGTCTGCACCTGCCGCGTCATAGGCGATGGCGGCATCCACAGGGTCGCCCGCATCGCGCAAGCCGACGAAATTCACACCTTTGACAACGCGGCCATCGGCCACATCAAGGCAGGGGATGATACGGGTTTTCAACATCGGGCCTCAGCGCCTCGTGTCAGGGTGGCATGCATATTTATGGAACATTGAAGTCACGGGGTGAGGGCAGCGAGCGCATCGGACAGGTCGATGGCGCCATCATAGAGCGCGCGACCTGATATTGCACCCGCGATGAGGCCTGTGTCGCGCAATGAGATCAAATCAGCCAATGAGGAAACCCCGCCCGATGCGATGATTGGTATTGAGACTGCGCGGGCGAGATCGGCGGTGGCGGCGATATTGGGCCCCTGCATTGCGCCGTCCCGCAGGATATCCGTGTAGATGATGGCTGCGACGCCGGCGTCTTCAAAGGATCTGGCGAGGTCCGTGGCGTCGATGCTTGTCTCCTCCGCCCAGCCCTTGGTTGCGACCTTGCCGTTGCGCGCGTCGATGCCCACAGCGATCTGGCCTGGGAAAACCTTGGCCGCCTCGCGGACCAGGGCAGGCTCTTCCACGGCGACCGTGCCCAGGATCACCCGCGCGAGGCCCTTATCAAGCCAGCGTTCGATGGTGGCCATGTCGCGAATGCCGCCACCAAGTTGTGCGGGTACGTTGCAGGATTTCAGGATCGCCTCAACCGGGGCCGCGTTGACAGGTTCGCCGGCGAAGGCACCGTTGAGATCTACCAGGTGCAGCCATTGGCACCCGGCGTCGACGAAGGTGCGGGCCTGGGCTGCGGGATCGTCGTTAAAGACTGTTGTCTGATCCATATCCCCGTGCACGAGACGCACGGCTTGTCCGTCCTTGAGGTCAATGGCGGGGTAGAGGATCATGGGCACGGCCTTTTGATGCGGGTCACGCGCGGTTATGCACGTTGCGTCACAAGATGCAACGCGACCCAAGGTCAGGGTTGCCTGACCACGGGGCAATCCCGCAGGTTAACGGCAACTGAAATTTCGGGAGGAACAATCATGAAGTCATTTTTTGCAACCACTTTGGCCGTTGTCGCTTTGGCGGGTACAGCCTATGCGGCCGATCCTGCAGAAGGGACGTGGAAGACACAGGTAGATGACGGGGCCTACGCTCACGTCAACATGAAGCCCTGTGGCGCGGCTGTCTGTGGCACAATTGCGCGCACGTTCAATGACACCGGTGAGTACCAGTCCGAGAACATCGGCAAGACACTGGTCATTGACATGGTACCGCAGGGTGGCGGCGCTTATGAAGGCAAGGTTTGGCGGCCGTCGAATAACAAGGTCTACATCGGGAAGATGACGGTGTCGGGCAATGTGCTCAAACTATCTGGGTGCGTAGCAGGCGGTTTGATCTGTTCAAAACAATCTTGGAGCCGGGTCAAGTAAGGGCGGATCATTCGCTTGCGTTGAAGAGAAGAGCGGGGCAGGGGGGCGATACCCCTGCGCCATTCGAAAAGACCCACGCTACATCCTGTGAGTTTCGTTTCACGCAAACGGGGCCGCTTGGGGGTGAGGGCCGACTGGGATATCCGCCGTTGAACTGGGCTACGGGGTTGCCCGGGCAGCGGGCGGTCGACTAGAGTGTCATTGCACAGCCACTCTGCCCATTCCTTTGTCCATCTGTTTGCAATGTCTCTGATCTATAGCCTTTTCGTCCTGATTTTCCTCGGCGCATTTGCGGGGCCAGCTTTGGCGCAATCTGACGACCAGACGGAAATTCCCCTGGGCCTTTGGGAGACAAAGCCAGATCGATCTGGGATCGTTTTTCACATCCGCACCAAGCGGTGCGGCAGGGCGTTGTGCGGGCGGGTGGAGCGCGTGAAGGACCGGCGGGGTTTTGACACGCCGTCCAATGCAGTCAGCAGCGAGGTTTTGCTGGGGTTGCGACCGCGACCTGATGGCAGCTTTGTAGGAGAAGTGCGCGGTACCGAAGGGCAACGCTATCCGGAGGCGTGGGTTACCTTGCAGGGGAACCTGCTGGTGGTGCGTGCCTGCGAAGCGGCCGACTGCGCCAAGGCAACGTGGAAACGTCTGCGTTAAGGACGCCAATTGAGAAAATTCGAAATCAGGCGCAGCCCGGTCGTCTGGCTTTTCTCGGGATGAAATTGCATGCCCAGCATCGTGTCGCGCCCGACGATGGCCGTGACCTCACCGCCATAATCCACGTGGGCCAGCCGCTGGGCAGGGGCGTCGACCTGCATGTGATAGGAATGAACAAAATACGTATGATCGCCCGTTGAGATGCCGTCAAAGACAGGGTGGGGGATGTCGATTACAAGGTCATTCCATCCCATATGCGGCACCTTCAGCGACGTGTTGGCAGGCGCGATTGCGCGCACTGCACCTTCGATCCAGCCAAGACCAGGCGTGTCTTGATATTCGTGGCCCATGCGGGCCATCAATTGCATGCCGACACAGATGCCAAGGAACGGGCGGCCTTTCTCAATCACAGCTTCGACCATGGCATCATGCAGGCCTGATGCACCCTTGAGTGCGGCCATGCAGGCCGGAAACGCGCCATCGCCCGGCAGCACGATCCGATCGGCCCGCGCGACTACGTCGGCGTCGGCGGTGACGATCACATCGCCGCTGTCGCCTTCTCGCGCCATGCGTTCAAAGGCCTTGTGCGCGGAATGCAGGTTGCCGGATTCGTAATCGATGATGGCGGTCAGCATTGGGTTCAGAGCGCGCCTTTTGTCGAGGGGATATCCTCGGCCTTGCGCGGGTCAACCTCCAGTGCGTCGCGCAGGGCACGCGCGACAGATTTGAATGTGGCCTCGACGATGTGGTGGCTGTTGAGCCCGTGCAGCATGTCGACGTGCAGCGTGATTCCGCCATGAGTGGCGAATGCCTGAAAAAACTCACGGACCAGTTCGGTATCGAAACTGCCGACCTTGGCTGTGGGCAGATCGACGTTCCATACCAGAAAGGGCCGCGCCGACAGATCCAGCGCGCAACGCACCAGCGCGTCGTCCATGGGCAGCAGGCACGCGCCATAGCGCCGGATGCCCCGCTTGTCGCCCATTGCTTTGGCCAGTGCCTGACCCAGCGTGATGCCGACATCCTCGACCGTGTGGTGATCGTCGATGTGCAGGTCGCCCTCGGCGCGGATATGCATGTCGATCAACGCATGGCGCGCCAGCTGATCCAGCATGTGATCAAAGAAGCCAACGCCGGTCTGATTGTCATAAGACCCCGACCCGTCAAGGTTAATCTTGACGGTGATGTCGGTTTCGGCAGTGCTGCGGGTCAGCGACGCTTGGCGCATGATGGTCTCCGTGGGGTGGTTCTGGCGCCCTTATAGCAGCACGCGCGCTTGCGCCAAGAGCACGCGTTCAGGGATTGCCGCGTTGCGGCGTCTGTGTCACCTTTCATGGATCAGCATAGCGAGGCCCCATGAGCACCTGCGTCTTTATCCAAATCCGCTGCAAACCCGGCTCCACCTACCGTGTGGCCGAAGAAATTGCGCTGCGCGAGATACATTCGGAGCTTTATTCGACCTCCGGTGATTATGATCTGCTGATGAAAGTCTATATTCCAAAGGAAGAGGACGTCGGCATCTACATCAACGACAGGCTTTTGGATATTGAAGGCATCGAACGATCGCTCACGACCATGACTTTCAAGGTTTTTTGAGGCATGGGCAAACTGTTCTCCCTCGCATTGTGCGGTTGGCTGGTTGCAGGGTGCGCGCAGGCGCAGCGTACCTTTGAAGGCGAAGAAGCGGCAGCGCTGCGGTGTGCCAACACCCTGGCACTGACAGCTGTGGCATTGCGACGGTCGGACCTGATTGGGGAAGAGGAAAAGGAGGTCATGCTGGGCGTGACACTGCTGATCCTTGAGCGCCATGTCAGCGGTACCTGGGCCCAAAAGAAAAAGGCGCTGGCTGTCGTGCGTGATCGGCGCAGCATTGACGCCACGATAGAAGATTACCAGCGCAACGCTGCCAGGTGTCTTGAGCAGTTCCCAATCAATTAAAAGACGAAATCAAACGCGTCGAGATCGCCGATGGTCACGTTCAGCAGCGTGATCGTGTTGCCGCCACCTGCGTTGATGAAAACGCCTGAGCCAAGCGTGCTCATGTGGTTGGCGACCAGATCGGCGAAGTTCACGATTGAACCGACCCGGCTAAGATCAATCCGCTCAAAGTCATTGGTCGCGGCAAAATCGGTGATCGTGTCGCGGCCAAAGCCGCCTCCGAAATCGGCAAAGACGAAACGATCGGCGTTGAAATTGCCTGCCAGCACGTCGTTGCCGACATCGCCAAATAGCGTATCAAAGCCTGCACCGCCATAGAGGGAGTCGTCGCCTTCGCCGCCCCAAATCGTGTCATTGCCAATGCCGCCGAAGAGACGGTCATTGCCTGCTTGTCCGATCAGCGTGTCATCGCCCGCTTCGCCAAATACCGCGTCATCGTTGTTGCCGCCAAAGCCAAAGTCGTTGCCGTCCCCCCCAAAGAGCCTGTCATTGCCATTGCCGCCCAGCAGCGTGTCGACGCCGGCATCGCCGTAAAGGTTGTCGGCCTGTCCGCCACCATCCAGGCGGTCGTTGCCAGCACCACCGGACAGCATGTCAAAACCCAGCTCGCCATAAAGCTGATCGTTGCCGCCTTGGCCGAAAAGCGCATCGTTCCCGGTTCCACCCGCCAGAGCGTCATTGCCTGAGCCCCCCGATATGCGGTCATCACCTGCGCCGCCGATGACCGTATCGCTGTCGTCCCCGCCGTCCAGCGTGTCCGCCCCATTGCCCGCGGTCATGAAGTCATTGCCGTCATTTCCAAAGGCGCGGTTGTCACCATTACCGGTGCGGATGGTGTCGTTGCCTGCGCCACCGGTCATGGCGTCATACCCCGCACTGCCAAAAAGCCGGTCATCGCCCGCACCACCGTCTATTGTGGCAGAACCCGCGGTACTGGCGATGGCATCGTTGCCGTCGCCACCATAAAGATCGTTAAAGTCTGCGCCGCCGATGACAGTGTCGTTGCCCGCGTCACCGTAAAGGATGTCGTACTGCCCGGTGCCGCCGACCATAAAGTCGTTTCCGGCGCCGCCTTCCATACTGTCGTCCCCGGCCTGGCCACGCAGCGTGTCGTCTCCGTCGCCGCCATAGAGGCTGTCGTCATCATCGCCTCCGAGCAGGCGATCATGCCCCGCGTCCCCGAAAAGCTCATCCGCGCCCGCATTCCCGGCCAACGCGTCATTTCCAGTGCCTGCATAGATGCTGTCGCCGCCATCGCCACCGATCAGGGTGTCATTTTCGCCATTCCCGAAAATCGCATCGGCCCCGTTGCCACCCATGGCAAAATCCGCGCCATCACCGCCAAAAAGGAAATCATTGCCGTCAAAACCGCGCAGCAGGTCATTGCCGTCTCCACCTGACAGTGTCTCGCTGCCTGCGCTGCCGTTGACAGTATCGTTGCCACCGCCGCCGTTCATATTGAACAATGTGTCTCCGGCAAAGATCACGTCATTGCCATTGCCCGCCAGCAGGTAGTTGATGTTATTGGTGACAGCCAGCGGCACCCCACCAAAGGCGCTGATAACGCCGGATTGCATGTTGAAAATAAGGCCCGTGGTCAGGTTCTCGAAAAACAGAGAGTTTCGGGCAATCCCACCACTGCCGCCGCCACCGCCGTCAAAAACCTCACCGCCCTGCAGGCTGGTCGCCTCAAAATAGAAATTGTCCTGCCTATCGCCGCCGAAGAACGCGTAGACCTCCGTAGAAGTGGGGTTGGTATAGAAGGTGTTGTTACCATCACCTGCAAAAAAGACCTCGATGTTGCGGATGGTGACATTGATGGCACCCAGAAAATTCGTAATGACCATCGATTCGGTGCGCAAATCGAAGACGAAGTCGTCCGGATTTCCGGTGTAAATGAGTGTATCCCGACCGGCCAGGCCATCAAAAACGAGCCCGGAGGTGGTGGTGATGGGTGTATAAGTGTCGTTTCCCGGGGTGCCTGGATAGTCGGTCATCAAATGTCCTTCATTTCAAAAATCTGTGCGCCGCAGGATCGCGGTGAGCGGCCCCGGCGCAGTTCCTATAAATAATTGGGAAGTATGCCCAAACTATGCGGGACTGGCAAACCCGACACGGGTCCGAAACGTGAGGTTGCGGGCCGAGGGGGCTAAGCCACAATTCCAGCTTGGCCCGTCACACTGGCGGATCAGAACACGAAATCAAATGCATCCAGATCGCCCATATCTACGTTCAGCAGCGTGATCGTGTTGCCGCCACCTGCGTCAATCACCACGTTCGCGCCTGTCTGCGTCGTGTGATTGGAAAGGAGATCGAAAAGGTTCACGATCGTGGTCACGCGGCTGAGATCAATCCGCTCAAAGTCATTGGTCGCGGCAAAATCAGTGATCGTGTCTTGCCCAAACCCGCCACCAAAGTCTGCAAAGACAAACCGGTCAGCGTTGAAATTGCCCGCCATCACATCGTTGCCTGTGCTGCCGATCAGCGTATCAAAGCCTGCACCGCCCAGAAGGCGGTCGTTGTCCGTGCCGCCATCCAGCCGGTCATTACCCACGCCGCCGAACAGCCTGTCTGCGCCTGACTGGCCATAAAGGAGGTCATTTCCTGTCTCACCAAAAAGCGCGTCGCCTTCCGTGCCGCCATAAAGCAGATCGTTGTTGTCCCCGCCTTCCAGCCTGTCGAAACCTGCCCCTCCAAGCAGCGTGTCAACGCCCGCATCCCCAAAAAGGTTGTCGGCCTGCAGGCCACCTTCCAGCCGATCCTGGCCAAACCCGCCGAAAAGGCGATCGAACCCGTCTTCGCCAATCAGCCAGTCATTGCCGTTCCCGCCCCAAAGCGTGTCGTTGCCGGCGTTACCGGCCAGCACGTCATTGCCGTCCTCGCCTGCCAGATCGTCGTTTCCGACACCACCGCGCAGTGTGTCGGCACCTTGTCCGCCGTACAGAAAGTCTGCACCAGCGCCGCCCAAGACCACGTCATTGCCCGACGCGCCACGTACGGTATCGTCGCCACTGTCCCCGCGCAGCAGATCCTGATCCGGTCCACCGGAGACAAAATCGTCGCCCGCGCCACCGGCAATCGTGTCATTGCCGCTTGCCCCGTAGAACTCCTCGTTCCTGGAGCTGCCGCCGATAACGTCATCACCTGCGCCTGCAAACACGCTTTCAAATCCCAGCACTGTCGCGACTGGCCCTCCGAAAGCGGTTTGGAAACTCCCTGTTTGCAGGTTCAGCCGCATATCCGCGACATACTCTGCAAACCAGAAGGTGTCGAAACCGACGCCCCCGGCAAAGACATCCCCGGTTTGCAGGCCCGCAATGCCCGGCTGGATCAAGTCGTCGCCGCCACCGCCATTCAGTGTGACCGACAAGGCCGTGTTGCTGTCCCTTATCACGTCGTTGCCGGTACCAGCGAGAATCGCCTCAAAACCAAAGATTTGTGCCTGTTCGTTACTGGCTTGTTCGAAGACAAAGTTGTTGGCGAGGTCGTAGTTGTAGCTTCCGGTGGTGCTCCGCGCATCCAATGTGTCAATGCCCGCACCCCCGACATAGCTGTCAAACGGATCGACGCCTGTAAAGATGAAGAGGTCGTTACCCAAAGTGCCGGGAAAGTCCGTCATATGAACTCCTCAGGGTGCGGAAGAGCAGGTTGGTTGCACAAATCGACAACCAGACGCCTGTTTGAGTGCAAGTTCAAAGCTCTTACTTGGATCAGAAGACGAAATCAGATGCGCCAAGGTCGTTGATGTCCACGTTCAGAAGCGTGATCGTGTTGCCGCCGCCCGCGTTGATGAAGACATTCAATCCAACCTGATTCATGTGGTTGGCAACGAGATCCTGCAGATTGACGATAGAAGCCACGCGGCTCAGATCGATGCGCTCAAAATCATTCGTTGCTGCAAAGTCTGTGATCGTGTCCTGTCCGAACCCGCCCCCGAAATCGGCAAAAACAAAGCGATCGGCGTTGAAATTACCTGCAAGAACATCATTGCCGGTCCCACCCAAGAGCGTGTCAAAGCCCGCGCCCCCGAACAGGCTGTCGTTGCCGACACTTCCGTCGAGCGTGTCGTTCCCAATGCCGCCGAACAATCGGTCGTTGCCCTGCTGGCCAAAGAGGCGGTCATTGCCCGCCTCGCCAAACAGCGCATCGCCTTCGGTGCCGCCATAGAGGAAATCGGTCTCGGACCCGCCGAAGAGCCGGTCGAAACCGGAGCCACCCAACAGTGTGTCCACACCTGCCTGACCATAAAGGTTATCGGCCTGCGCACCGCCTTCCAGTCTGTCGTTGCCAATACCCCCTTCAAGCGAGTCGAATCCCGCGCCCCCAAAGAGGCGATCATTACCTGAGTTACCATCAAGCGTGTCGTTCCCGTCGTTGCCTGCAAGGCCGTCGTTGTCGTCACCACCCCTAATTTGGTCGGCACCATCGCCGCCAACGAGCGTATCGTCGCCATCGCCTCCGGTGAGCGTGTCATTGCCATCCTGACCCGTGGCAAAATCGTTGCCGCTGTTTCCGGAAAGGGAATCGTTGCCATCGCCGCCGCGCAAGATGTCCCGGTCATCTCCGCCAAAGAGGGAGTCATTACCTTCATTGCCGACCAACGTATCGTTGCCGGCGCGACCGGACATGCGATCATCATTGGCAGTGCCACCAATGATATCGTTGCCCGAGCCCGCGCGCGCATCCTCGATTCCAGTCGCGCTGCCCCCGCCAGTGCCGTTGCCAAAGAGGAATGTCCCCGTCAGCATATTGAAACGGACATTGGCGGTGAAACTACCGAAATCTAACCTGTCCGATCCGCCACCGCCCGCATAGGTGTCCCCGTTGATCAACCCATCGGCACGCGCATAAATCGTATCATTTCCAAGATTGCCCATCATCGAATAGGATGCGCTGGCGACGTCTCCGGCGTACAGCCTGTCGTTACCTGTGCCTGCCGTAACCTGCTCGATACTCTCAAGCGACATGATTGAGATTGAATCAGCCCGAAAAAATTCGCCTGTCAGAAGGTTAGCGGTATAATCGTCTGTGAATAGCGTGAAATCGAACAGGTCCGTGCCAGTGCCGCCGTCATAGTGTTCGGACCCGGTGAAGCTGGTTGTCGTAGCCAACGTGTCATCGCCAAGGCCCCCGTGCAGTGTTGCGTTAACGCCTACCGCGTCGCGCAGGAAGTCGTCCCCGCTGCCGGCACGGACCTCTTCGATGCCGGAGACCGTGGCCATAAAGCTGCCGGTTGAAAATTCGCCGGTATTCAGATCGACGACGAAATTGGTGCTCAGATTCAGAAAGTCGAGGGCATCCGTGCCCGAACCGCCGTGAAACTCGTCTCCGTTCAGGATACCCGCAGAGCCGGGGCCGACTGTGTCGTCGCCATTGCCGCCGTTCAGGTTGTAGGGAGCGGTTCCGGAACCGCCGATCATAATATCGTTGCCGTTGCCGCCGATGGCTTCTTCAAAACTCAGAAACGTGTGGGGGCGTGTGCCATCTGTCAGGCTGAGGAGGTTATTTTCGAAATCGAACAGATAGTTCAAGTTGAGACCCGTACCATCGATAGTGTCCCGACCAAGGTTGCCGTCGATTGTACCGGGAACGATGCTCAAGCCCGGGAAGTCGTAGAGATTGTTAAAAATGGTTCCGGTATAGGTGGTCATGATACTGATCCTTTTAATGAAAATTCGGCAAAAGTCCTGGCAGTCGAAGCTTGCAAGCAGCAAAAATGGCAACTTCTTCCGCAGTAGCTTAACAGATTGCTGTTTTTAGACAAAGTTTCGTCCAAGTGGGGGATGTATCCGGCGGCAGTTTGCCGGTTTGGCCGGCCCGTGGACCATCAGGCTTGCCCCCCAACAGAAAAGACCGCCAAATTGGCGGCCCTTATCAGTCACGAAAGTGAAAATTGGAGCGGGCGAGGCGATCAATAGAATATTGTATTTCAATAACTTAAGTTTCTCTATCTGACGCGTACAACATTCGTACAACAATCCGCATTTACTAGGCGGAACATCGCCGGAAATTTCGGCTCTACAAATATGCTAAACTACCTGCATATGACGACCGACTTTTTGGGCCACCAAAGACCAGACCCGCTGCATGCACCAGCACCGCAGGTGCACACTGCTGAGGATACCGAGCAAAACAACGATTTGCAGGAGGATACAGCGGCACATGATGACGTGCAGGTGCATGCCGCTTCCCTACCGGAAGACTACACGATCTCGGTTGAACAGGTACGTGAGCATTTCCGATCTAAGGGTTTTTCGAAGTCCAAAGACACTGTTCAAAGGTGGTGCCGAACGGGAGATTTGGATTGCCAGAAGCGCGGCGTGCTCGGGCGATATTTCACGACGGAAACTTCCCTTCTGTCTCTTGAGCAAAAACTTGTGCCCGACATGATTGCGGAAAATTCCAAACCACAATTTTCTGGGCAGCCCGAGATGCAGCCGGATGCCGCTGCATCTGAAGCGACGCGCAGCATGATGCCGGTGCATGCCGAAGTAGACGAACCTGCACGCAGCGACATGCAGGAGAATGCAGTTTCCGAAAAACCAGAACATGCAGCTGCACGCACCGAGGTGCCGCAGCAGGGACGTGCTGTGCCGCTGAATGTAGGCGAAGAGCTGGCCAAGTTAACAGCTGAGAACCTCGGGTTGCGTGAGCAACTGACCGAGGCAAAAGAGAACAACCAGTTTTTGCGCGAAGAGATTGTCTCAGCACGTGGACAGCGTGGCGACGTTGTAACAATCGCGGAACGGATGCTCGGCACGCTGGAGACAATTGCCATCGGCGGACGGCTTGAACGTCCCAGAGGGCAGGGAAGTGCGGCGGATCAATCCCCCCAATCTGTGCGCTTTGAGGAGGAACAACCGGAGGTGCATAATGTATAATCATGGCAATGAAAATGAAATCCATTGGGGACGTGATCCAGGAGAAGAACATCGTCATCACCGGAGGTGATGCCTTTTCAGCGTCGGGTTTTACGCAGGTGCCAAATGCCATTCTCAAAACACCAAAGCTGACCTCTCACGCAAAACTCACCTATGCGATGTTGTTGTCATATGCTTGGCAGAACGATCATTGTTTTCCCGGGCAGGAACGGCTTGCAAAAGATTTGGGCGCAGGAAAGCGCAGTGTCGTGCGGTACATCGACGAGCTGCAAACCAAGGGCTACATCAAAGTGAAAAAACGTGGGCTCGGAAAACCGAACCTCTACGAGATACGTGTGGATAAAGTGCAGTAAGGCATTTCCTGAAGTGCCAAATTGGCACCTCTGGAAGTGCCAATATTTCCTCTCAAGAAGTGCCAATTTGGCACCCTAAGAATACCCATAGAAGAAGACTAAGAAAATAATACTCAGTAAGAGATTTAAAAATCTTTTCATGGGGATAACGGACATCGGCGATTGCCTCAAAGCCATGAGCACATGGTGCGACAACCGTGCGTGAATTTCAAATAAGAAGTGGCCTTGACGCGCATACATACCTGTGGCGCGCCCCGCTAGACACGAAGGTGTCAAGCAAACGGGCGAAATTGCGTTGCAGCGCAACGATATCGGTACCGCTTACCGTCCGGGCATGCGCCCGACTTGATTGCATTTTTTTCCGGGTACTCGGAAAACAACAGCGCTTGATCTGTCTCACAGACAGCTCCGCACGCAAATCCAATCAAGTCGGGCGCAACACGCACTGACCCAGCCAAAAAAAATCCCCCCAGCTCAACGAGCAAGGGGGAATTGGCAGGGTCGCCGACGGTAAGCGGGAACGGGTTCTAAGTCCTACGCAATGAGCTGGCGTAAAACCATCTCATCGGCACTGCCCGGATCTTCGCCAACTGGCAAAGCTCCGAGCCGGGTAAAGAGGGAACGGGTGAGCACGGAAAGGGCAGCGGGCACAGCCGCTTGCCCCTCGTCATCGCCGTCAAAGGCCAGAACCACGCGGCGGACGTTGGCGGCCTTCAACAGCGCAACCTGCGTGTCTGACACCGCCGTGCCCATACAGGCCACGGCAGGGATGCCGAACTGCGCCAACCGCACAACATCGAAGAAGCCTTCGACCAGGACAACCTGTTCTGCACCGGCAACGCGATGCAGGTTGAACAGCGTCTGCTGTTTCTGAAACCCTGGCGGCAACAGCCACTTTTGCGCATCGGGATCTTCACCAATGTGGCGTCCGGCGTAAGCGATCAGGTCGCCCTCTGCATTGTGAATGGGAACGCAACAGCGCCCCGCCATCATGCTACGGCTTGCAGCGTCGAGCACGCCAATGCCGAACTGGAACCAACCCCATTGGCCAACCCGTTCAAGGGCATAGGGGTGAGCGCCATCCAGCTTGAGCTCAAACTTCAGCGGTTGGTTGCTCTGTTTGGCCTCAGACGCGCGCTCAGAGGGGGCTGAATGGCCCTCTGCGGCTTTGTCCGTCTGAGGTCGGGGTTTTTCCCGTTTGCTGCCTTTGGCGTCCTTAGCGGGCCGTTTTGAGGCTTTGGCCGGTTTTGGTGTCTTGGCCGGAGCCAAACCACAACCCGAGAGCTCCGCCACGATCTCAGCGGCCTCGCGCAGGGTACCGCCATCGAGATGGGCGGCAAAATCAATGATCGAGCCGCTTTGATGGCAGCCAAAACAATGAAACGTGTTCGCCAGCGTATCGCCCTCAGCTTCCAACGCGACAGAAAGGGACGGGTTGGTATCTTCATGCAAGGGGCAAAGCGCGCGCAACTGCGCACCCTTCTTGCTATAGTCGATGCCGTATTGGCTCAGTAGTTTTTCAAAATCGCCATGTGCATTCACATGGTCAAACTTAATCAGTTTGCCCATCTCGGGTCTCCCTTCATTTTGGATTGAACGTCTGACCCGATTGTACGGCAGATTGGGCAGCCGGGAAGCTGACAGAAGCGGAGGTCTGTGCTAGAATAGTAATGTAATACAAATAGTTATGACAACAATCTCACTTGATACAAATCGCGCAATTCAAAAGTTAGAAGAGAGAGGTTTTAGCCGTGTCCAGGCGGAAGGTGTGGTTGAGCTCTTGACTGAAAGTGGTCTGGTAACCGTCGATGTCTTGGATCAACGCTTAACCGACTTTGAAACAAAGGTTTACAAGGCGATGCTTATCCAAACCGGGGCCATCGCGGCAATCGTTGTTGGCATGCTGCAATTTGTCATCAGCCAAGTAACTTAGTCCCTCATGACCTTCAAACTTGAACAAACCTTTCTTGCCATCTGCGCGCTCCCGCCAGACCGCCAAGATGAACTGGCTGATCATCTTCTAAAGCTGGTCATGCCGGTCATCGACTAAACACCGCCCCTGAGCCCGGTGTTTTTTGATATACTACGAAGACCACATCGTCCTTTTTGATCACCAGCGCGATCCGTGACCTGTACGCGACCACGGAGACCGGCTGCCTGACTGAGACCCGGAAGCAGTACGCGGCCAATGCAAACGCAGACCCTCTGGTAATCAATCGACGCAGCCGCAGCGTAGCGGGTTAGCAAGGGGTAGGGCGCAACGCGCGCAAACCCCCTGCACCGATCCGTCACCTCCGATAGGCGGCTCTGGATTGGGCGGGCTGGTGACCCAAAACTGCGATGCAACACGATCCACAATTTTTAGGTATGGAACGCGGCCATGAACGCGCGCTCTTTATTGAGCAGGAGACGCGCTATCAACACGGATATGTTCTGGGCCAGACAGGGACGGGTAAGAGTTCGTGGGCCAAGCAGAGCTTCATGCAGGATGTCTATGCGGGCCGGGGCGGATGCTATTTTGACTTCCACGGCGAAGATGCCAGATGGCTCTTGGATCATATTCCGGCTGAGCGCGCAGGCGATGTAGTCTACTTCAACCCGCTCGATCCGGAGTTTGCCGTTGGATACAACCCGCTTGATGGCATCGCGCCGCAGCATTTTGCAACTTTCACCGATGAAATCGTCGCCTGCCTGCGCCACATTCATCTCTCCAGCTGGGGCGCGCGAATGGATGACATTTTGATGAATGCGATCCGTCCGCTGTTTGATTTGCCGGGAGAAAGCAAAGGCACATTGCTGGGGGCCGTGCGGTTGCTCAACGATGACGCGTACCGCAGGTGGGTGGTCAACCAATGCACGGAGCAAACGGTGCAGGACTTTTGGTTCCGCGAATACGCAGCCTGGAGCAAAAATGACAAAGCCCACAATCTCAACTCGTCATTGAACAAGATCCGGAGGTTCCAATCCGCACCCATCCTGCGGAATATCTTGGGACAGCAGAAATCGGCGCTAGATATCCGGCAGGCTATTGCGCGGCAGCGATTGGTGATTTTGGATTTCAACAAGTGGAAGATGGGGGCGGTCAATGCCAACACGCTGGCGTCCCTGATCCTGTCGCGAATTATCTACGAGGGCACGCATCGCGACATTCCAATGAAAGACGGTATGCCGGTGGACGCGCTTTTTCCAGGCTTCCACGTGGTCATTGATGAATTCCAGTCAGTAACTTCATTGGCGATTGTCGAAGCGTTAGCGGGTATCCGCAAAAGCCGTGTATCAATACTGCTTTGCCATCAGCACACGGATCAAATCGCGCCCGAGGTTTTGGCGGCGATCAAGGGCAACATTGGCACCAAGGTGATATTCCGGGTGGGTGGCGACGATGCAAAACGCCTGCATGAAACCGTCGAGATCCCCAACTTCAAAGAGCTCGCGAACCAGAGCGATTTTGACTTCATCCTGCAGTTTAAATCCGGATCAACCGTGTCGACCAAACGCGCGCGCAGTGTGTTGGCGGAATATCAGCGTAAGGGCCAGGCGGCGCGGATTGTTGGGTATGGGCGAGGAAATTGTGCGAGGCCTATTGCAGAAGTGGCGGAGCGGTATGATCGCTGGTTGGCCAGTCGGCACTATGGCGGCGTGCCGAGGGTAAGTTCCCCAAGTGCGAACAAGGGGAAGGGTAGGGAGGTTGGTATGCGGTCAGTGGGTGCAATAATGCTCGATCGCCGAACTGTAGACAGATGATTGGATGTTTTTAGATTATCTTGATGCTTTAACATCAGGCCTGAACTCATAACCAAAACCATACCGTTCCCGTGAGGGTGATGCCGCAATGAGTGGCATCGACCTAACCAATGTCTGCTCAGCATGGAACACCGGTCATCCAAAAAAAACTGTCAAATGACCGCTCCGAGCCCAATCGGTGAATTCGTTTCTTACGTTGCGTGCGTGCGCAGCATGACTTACAGGGCATTGCTGCTGAAACAGCTACTTGGATGCCAGTTGAAAACCGGACGTTTCCAAACAAAATTTTCGCTGATGCAGATGTCATCAACCTATGTGATAAATCTCGCTCTGAGATGATATGACGGACGATCATTCCCACTTTTGCTGTGGGTTACACGGCTCGAACGTGAATCAGCAATTCATGGATTTAAGGGGGCAGCATACTCTTGGTTCCACGAGGATACACTATTTGGGCTAAGCAAATCTTCTTCTCCGTTTTCGACGAAGTCGACGATTCCCTACTTGTCTGCCCGCATCAACAACCAGACCATCGCGCCGATGAACGCAAAGGTTGAGAGGTTCAGTATCGTATCAACCGTTTCACCGATCAGCATTGGTCACCTCCTGACGCAAGCCCCGTATCAGACAGACACAAAGCAATACGCAAACAAACACGAAAGGGAGAGCACCGATTGCAATCAGCTTTTTTATGGCATCGATTGATCCCGCCAAGATCATTGCTGCGCCTAGCACGCCTAAGAGCACGCCCCAGATTATTCTGATGCGCGGGCTGGGATTGGGGTCACCCCCTGTTGAAAAAGTCCCCAACACAAAGGCGGCGCTTACAACACTTGTGACGATGAACAAGAACGCAGCGACAATTGTCGCCGCTGTGGTCAACGTCGGCAGTGGAAGGCGTTCCAACAGTGCAAAGGTGACGCGTTCCACATTGGTTCCGGTGAGTGCCAGTAGATCGCCGCTGCCACGTAGGGCGTCAAACAGTCCGATGCCACCAAATGCGCCAAACCAGATCACGGAAAAGACTGTTGGGCCGATCAGGACACCCAAGACGAATTCACGGATTGTACGGCCTTTGGATATGCGCGCGATGAAGACACCGACGAATGGCCCCCAAGCAATCCACCACACCATATAGGTGAGGGTCCAGTCCTGGAACCATGCCCCCAGATCATCGCCAAAGAATGTCAGGGTTTGGAAGCCACGCGGGATAGCCGCGAAGACATAGTCGCCAAAGCTGTTCACAACAGAGTTGAGAAGGAACTCTGTTGGTCCAAGGATCACTGTATAGAGCACCAATGCGATTGCGATGATCATCGCGGTGTTGGACAGTCGAGCCATGCCAGCACCCAGATCGACCATGAGCGGGGGCAAGTAAGCGGCGACCATGATAGCAAAGACAATCGCGATTAAAGTGCCGCTGGCCTGTTCTCCGCCCATCATGATGTCCACACCATCCGCGACTTGAAAGACACCCATCGCGATGGATCCGCCAACACCTATGGCAATTGCCACAATGGCCATGAAATCGGACAGCCATCCGACAATTTTGGCCCAAGTCTCATCAGGAAACAGCGTCTCAATCGGCCCGCTGACCAACATCGGTGCGCCACGCCGGAAGGTAAAATAAGCGATAGCGAGGGCTGTGGCACCGTAGATGCCCCAAGCGTGTATGCCCCAATGAAAATTGGTAGCGAGCAAGGATTGCTGTGCCGCTATCGGTGGAGGCATGATTTCTTGCGCAAATGCGAAGTGTGTCAGAGGTTCTGCCACAGCCCAAAACAACAAACCCACGCCCATACCAGCGGCGAACAACATTGCGATCCAAGACGGTGTTGAAAACTCGGGACGATCATTATCTGCACCCAACCGAATGCTGCCATAGCGCGAGAAGGCCAGCCAAATGCACATGAATAGCATTGCGGAGACGGAAAGCATGACAAACCAGCCACGGCTTTCAAAATAGCGATCCACAACCAATGACGACTGGGTTACCAGACCATCAGGGTCGACCACACCCCATCCTGCGACGACCGAAATCGTCAGGAGAGACGCAAACAGAAGGGTTTGAGACCGGCTCATCGTTGAGGGTTCGGCGAATTCGGCATAAGCATTTGAAGCGTCCCTTGATATGACTAAATGCCAACGTGGCTTCCCTCTGTGAGACCAGATTTAGCTCATTCAAGCAAATGCTATCCGATGGCAAAGAGTAGGCATTTAGCGGTCTAGCTTCGCAACGAGGGCCGGCGAATGGTCTAGCCTCTGTTTCCGTTCACACCGCTTTGGCGAAGCGCAAGGCTGAATATCTGCCGAAACTCCTCGGCTGAGATGACGGGGTTTTTCCGCAGACCGTATGTCGCAACTGATACCGCGCGACGGCCTTGAATTGAGACAGAGTTCAGATCGCTTGAAAACCGAACGCATTTGCTTAGAGCACAAAAATGGCCCGGCGAAACTCGAACGCTTGACGACTGGGCAGAGGCTGAGCCGCTGCCGATGGTGAGCGTGGCCGCCGCAATTAAAGCCAGATACTTCATGATCGAAATTCCTCTGTTGAAATATGGATGAGTAATAGCTGGTACGTTCCTAACGAATAACAACCCGCCGACTTAGTCCTGTGATAAATGCCCTGTTCTACAAACTGACGAAAAGTTGGATAATCACTGCATTCGCGAGATCAACAAAGAAGGCCGAAACCAGCGGCAACACGATAAATGCCAGCGGGGCAGGGCCATAGCGTTTTGTCACGGATGACATGTTTGCGATAGCCGTGGGTGTCGCCCCAAGTGTGAACCCTGCAAAGCCCGCACTGAGGACCGCACCCTGATAGTTACTGCCCATCAGGCGAAAGAAAATCAGCAGGATAAAGGCCACGGTCATGATCACTTGCAACACCAGAACAGCCAGGATCGGACCTCCTAATTCGGCAAGGGTCCAAAGCTGGAGGCCCATCAAGGACATCGCTAGAAACACGGACAGGCAATAGTCTGAGATCACCGCGAGGGATTTGGTGCGAGCGGGCCAGGCGATCTGGGGGAAGAGATAGGGAACGGTGTTGGACATCGCGATGCCAACCAAAAGGCACGGCACGAAGAGCGGCAGTTTCACACCGGCCTCAATGATGCCGAGGTGCAGAATGTAGCCCAACAGGATCGCGATATGTACTGCCAGCATGCCGCGCATCAGGCTCACGTGGTTGATCAGGTCGTCTGGGTTTTCTTTGTCCTCAAACTCAAGACCGACAATCGGTCCTTCAGCCTGATCACTTTTGAGACTATTCCTGTCGATCAAACGCTTTGCAATCGGCCCGCCAAGCACAGCCGCAAGGATCAGCCCAAGTGTTGCCGAGGCCACGCCCATCTCTGGTGCCGCACCAAAGCCAGTCAACTCTTCGATCTGTGGCCCCCACGCAATGGCAGTGCCATGGCCGCCGATGAGCGATGCCGAGCCGACCAGAACCGAAGTCGCCGAGGGCAGACCAAACAGGGTCACACCGAGCAACCCGATGAGGTTTTGCAGCAGCATGAAGGCGAGGGTCAGGCCCAGAAGCAAAACGAGCAAGCGCCCGCCTTTGAACAGGTCCGAAATCTGTGCGTTAAGACCGATTGTGGCGAAAAACACTACCAGCAAATAGTCTCGCACCTCAAGGTCAAAGGTGATTTGCTGCCCCGTGAGTGCAAAGAAGACCCAAGTCAGCAGCGCGACGGCGAGGCCCCCAGAGACAGGCTCTGGGATGTTGTAGTCCCCCAAAACCGTGATTTTGCGCGTCAGGAAGACGCCAAGAAAGAACACCACAAACCCTAGTGTGACGGAGATGAAAGCGGGGATGATGATTTCTGGCATGGCTTACCCCTGCGGCGCACGGGCGCGGATGACGCCGTCTGGGGCAATGTCGAATTGCGACAGGTCAGGGCGCCCTTTGCGGTCTGATCGCACTAAGTCGCGCAAGACTGCGATGGCTGCGGGGGATGTCATCGGCACCAGATGGTCAAGGTTTGAGCCATCTGCCAGTGCTGTGAAATCAAACAGTGTGATGTTGAGGCCAGCCACGTCTTTAGCACGGCTTAGGTCGCCCACTTTTTGGCGGCCAATGTTCAGGAAGGCCGACAGGTTCAGGGCGCGGTCTTGACTACTTGTCATAATGACGAACGGATCAGGAAGCGTACCAATGGCCCTTGCCTGCGCGCGAAAGATATCCGGGTCGATGTCAGGGGCAAGCAAGGCGACAACGCGTAAATCATCTAGCACGTCCCGCCTACCGGTGATAGCAAGCTGGCGCAGCACTTCCATCGTCAGATGCGCGCCCATTGAATGCGCCATCAAGGTGATTTCTTTATTCGTTGTCCTGCTGATCTGGGTCAAAAGGTCCGCCAAGGGATCGCGCGAAAACAACACGCTATCACGGTCATAGACATAGCCCGTCGCCGTACCTGCAGAGGGCCAGGCGAACAAAATGCGCGGTGATGTGATTTCAAAGTCATGCCCGATTTGCGCGAACCGGTAAAGCGCCTCGGATGGGGTATTGTTGTAGCCGTGTACAAAGATGGCGACCTCGTCATCGCGCTCAGCCTTGATACGATTGATGAACCCTTTGCTGTTTTCAAGATCATCGGTGCCAACGACGGCAAAGTCGGTATTGGGGTCGACTGTTTCATCTGGCCATTCGATCTGACCAAGCGCATGGGTCGGAGGGATTGAAACAGCATATTTTACAAACCGCGTTTTCGCGTTTCTGTCCTGCTTTAGGTCAACCTCACCGGTGCTTGGTAATCGTCCAGTCGTCACATAGATGTTCTGGACACTGGCCGCTGGGACCGCCGTCGAAAAGGCAACCCGGTCGGGCACCGGCGTGCAGGATGCAGCAAAGGCGAGGCCAAGGAGCGGCAATCGTATCGCTTTCATGTCACCCTCGCATCACGTTGCATACTGCCCTGATCAAGCCCCTATTCGGTCGCTGTTTCGTCGCCGCTTACGCGAAAGAAGATTGCGTAAAGTGCGGGGACAACAATCAGGGTCAGGATCGTTGCAAAGCTCAGGCCGCAGATAATCACCACCGCGAGGGATTTAAAGAAAGGGTCCCACAACAGCGGCACAACACCCAGCACTGTGGTCAAAACGCCCAAGGACACAGGCCTCACGCGGCTGACGGCGGCATCGACCACCGCTGCCATACGCGCCTTGCCATCGGCGATTTGGGTGTCCGTCTCGTCAATCAAGACAATCGCGTTTTTGATCAACATGCCTGTTAGCGACAGGATGCCGAGGATTGCCATGAACTCAAGCGGGGTTTGCGTGCCCGCAAGACCGTAGATCACGCCAATTAGGGCAAGCGGCACAGCCAACCAGATGATGATTGTCTGCCGCCATGCGTTGAACAGGAACAATACCACGATGAACATCGCACCAAAACCCAGCGGCATAGTTGAAGCAAGGCCTGCGTTGGCCTCTTGGCTGCTGCCAAACTCGCCCTTCCATTCCATGCTGTAGCCAGGAGGGAGGGGAATGGCTTCAACGGGGCCTTTGACGTCGTCGAAAAGATCGCCTGACAGAACACCGGGCGCATTGTCGGACTGCGCGGTGATTGCCAACGCTCTGTCGACCCGGCGCAGGTTGCCAGCCTCAAACACGATAGCAAAACGGTCAACGACTTGGCTGATCGGGATATAGCCGCCGATGGCCGCACTAAAGACTTGGATGTCGCGCAACTGGCCAATGTCATTACGCGCCTCCACAACCGGGCGCATCACGACGTTGCGCAGCTCATCCCGTTCGCGGTAAAGGCCAAGGGTTGTGCCTGTCAAGTGGCTGTAAATTGCGTTGGAAATCTCTCCTTGCGTCAGACCCAAACGACGTGCGTTTTCGATGTCTATTACGGGACGCACCACTTGAACCTGCTCGCGCCAGTCGTCTTTGACAGCGATGGCACCGGCGTCAGACATGATCGTCTTGGCCTGACCCGCAAGTGACCGCAGAACCGCCGGATCAGACCCAAAGAACCGTGCCTCAACCTTGGAACCGCCACCTGGGCCCAAAACAAATTTCCAGACCTTGGTGTTGGATTCAGGGTACGTCTCATCAATGTGGGCCTGCAAATCGGTCCGTAGCCCGTCGATGATGGTGTAGTCCTCAACATCGACCAAGATTTGCCCATAAGCGGCGTTTCCACCCTCTGCCTCATAGATCAGCATGAACCGCAGGTGACCGCCACCGACAACTGTGTTGGTACCTGTCACGCCTTCCAATCCTCGCGCATGTTCAGCGATTTCAGTTAGGTCCGCTTGGGTGCGCGTGATGTCTGCGCCTTGGGGCAAGAAGTAGTCGATCACAAACTGATCGCGCGTTGAGGAAGGGAAGAACCCAGCGGGAACGGCACTGAACATCGCGATGGCGGATACGAACAGCGCCACGGTGATGCCAACAGTGATCCAGCGGACCTTGATGGCAAGCGCAAGGAACGACCGATACGCCTTGAGGATCGCGTTTTCTTTGGGCTCTGCATCTGCCTTTCCCTGTTTCAAAAGAACCGTGCAATAGTAAGGCGTCAGCCAGATCGCGACGAGCCATGAGAACAAGAGCGCGATGCCAATAGTCCAGAACAAGCTACCTGCATATTCGCCTGTATTGTCAGGGGAAAAACCGATCGGGGAGAAAGCCAGAATGCCGACCACGGTCCCCCCAAGCAAAGGCCACATGGTTTGCTTGACCACGGCCCGGGATGCCTTTGCTGCGTCCTCGCCGCGCTGCACACGTACAAGTGTACCTTCAACAACAACGATGGCGTTATCGACCAACATACCAAGCGCAATGATCAGCGCGCCCAGCGAAATGCGCTGCATATTCAGCCCATAAAGGTACATGCCAAATAGCGTGCCTGCGATGGTGACAAGCAAGATGCCCCCCATCAAAATGCCGGATCGCAACCCCATGAAGATCAACAATGTGCCAACCACGATGGCCAAAGCTAGCGCCACGTTGACGACAAAGTCATCTACCGATGATTTGACGGCCGCCCCTTGATCCGAGATCGGCGACACGTCGATGCCGATGGGGCGTTCATCAAACAGTTCGGCAATGCGGTCTTTGACCGCGTTGCTCATGTTCACGACATTGCCGCCGCGCTGATTGGAGATACCAAGGCCAATGGCAGGTTCGCCGTTGCGGAACAGCAAGGAACTGCTGGGTTCTTTCAATCCACGCGAGACCGTAGTGATGTCGCCAAGACGGAAAGACGTCCCGGTTTGCGCGTTCGTGATCAGCAGGTTTTGGATCGCTTCAATCGAGCCCACAGCGGTTTGCGGTCGCACATTAAGACGGGATAATCCCGCTACGATTGATCCGGCGGGCGTGACTAGGTTCTGCCCTTCGAGCAGCTGCTGGATTTGCGAGGGCGCAAGACCCAACTCTGTCAGCCGAGCTGGCTCATATTCGACATAGATCACTTCGTCCTGCACGCCATTCAACACAACCTTGGACACGCCTTCGACGGTGACCAATTCGCGTTGCAAATCTTTGGCGTATTCATAAAGGTCGGTGATGGTGAAGCCATCGCCTGTGATCGCATAGTACTGGGCGTAGACATCTCCAAAATCATCATAGACTTGGCTGGGCAACGCATTCGGCGGCAGTTGCGATCCTGCATCTGATATCTTGGCCCGCATCTTGGCAAAGACCTGATCCAGCTCAGTGTAACTGGGCGTTGCGGCAATCGTAAACTCAACAGTGACTGTGCTGAGACCCGGTGCGGAAACAGAGCGCACCTCATCAATGCCTTGTAACTGCTGGAGCGCGTTTTCGACAACTTCGCTTACTTCTTCGGCGACTTCTTCAGCCGATGCACCGGGGTAAGGCGTGACGATTTGGGCTTGTCTGATGACAAACTCGGGGTCTTCAAATCGGGGCAAAGCAGTATAGGCGAAATAACCTGCCAGCAGGATCAGCACCGTCGCAACAGCGGAAATCAGGCGCTTTTCAAGCGCGAAACGGGCCAAATCCATCTGATCAGTTCCCCACGCGTGTGATCGGACGGATGGTCATGCCGTCAATTATCTCGCTGACACCGGCTGACACGATGGTATCGCCATCAGACAACCCTTCGCTGATGACGACGCTTGCACCAGTTGCTTCACCCAGTGACACCTTTTGTGCAGAGACTTTGCCATCATCCGACACCAACCAGACGAAGGGTGACCCATCGGGTTCTGCTGCGATGGCGGAAAGAGGTGCTGCGACCTGCGCAGCTGATCCTTGTGTAGAAGAAATAACGCTCGCAACCATTCCGGGCAGGATAACGGCCCCTTCAGGTACAGTCACTGAAACGCGACCACGGTAGGTTTGTGTAGCGCTGTCGGCCTGCACAGAAAACTCTACGAGTTCGGTCTCGAACTCTTGACCACGCAAGGAGTTAAAGGTGGCAATGTTGGTGATGCTACCCGGTCCATTGCGGGTAAGTTCGGTGACATCAATGCTTGGAATATCAAAAGCCAAATGCACAACTTCCAACCGTTGAAGCAGGGCGATGCTTTGGCCTGCGGATACGTTTGAGAAATTCTCAATATCGCGCCGCGC
Source organism: Sulfitobacter aestuariivivens (assembly GCF_014763045.1). Classification (GTDB taxonomy): domain Bacteria; phylum Pseudomonadota; class Alphaproteobacteria; order Rhodobacterales; family Rhodobacteraceae; genus Sulfitobacter; species Sulfitobacter aestuariivivens. The sequence goes on along the minus strand of NZ_JACTAG010000001.1, from coordinate 1,545,140 downwards.
GATGATGCCATCAAAAGGGGCGGTCAGTGTCGCATCGGACAGATTGTCCCGCGCTACCTTAATCTGGGTGTCGATCCCGCGCAAAACCGCCTCAGACGCTGCAATCTCTTCCGGACGCCCACCGATCTCGCCAATCCGCAGTTGCTCTTCCTGCGCCCGCAAATTCGCTTGTGCTACGCGCGCTTCTGCCTGTGCACCTTCAACTTGCGCCCGCGTGGCCACGCCCCGCTCCAGCAACGCTTCGGCGCGTGTCAAAGCATCGGTTGTTTGCTCTACTTGCGCTTGGGCCGATGCAACGGCGGCCTCTAGGGCTGCAATTTCTTCGGGTCGTGCGCCTGCTCTTAGGGCCTCAAGCTGTGCTGTAGCTTGGTCACGACTGCTTTGGAGTTGAGAAATCTGGTTCTCAAAGTCGCGTGTGTCGATCTGTGCGATGGTGTCTCCTGCGCTCACATTAGACGCCGCACGTATTGGCAGCTCAATGATTTGGCCCGACACCTTGAACGACAGTTCGATCTCTTGCGACGGCAACACAACGGCGGGGTATTTGCGCGAAATTACGGTGTCAGACGCGACTACGGTAGCCACCTTGGCAGGGCGCGGGGTCGCATCTTGAGCAAGTGCGCTAGTACTTACCATCGCTGCGATCAAGCTGAGAACTCTAATCAAGTCGTTTCGTGTCATAGTAATTGCCCCTAATCAAAGTCTGTGTCTCTATCCATGTTGACCTAATCTTAGACCCAAAAAGAGGAACACACTATGGGCGCAGTCCAACAAATTCTTCTTGGAACCGGACTGCTGACATTCAGCGCACTCGTACATATCGGAACTATCGCATTCAGCATTCCATGTTTTCCGAAACTAGCGGGTATGTTTGATGCCACCAGATGGCCGCGCCTGCAGCCGGTGGCATTGCTTTCATTCGCCGTATTCGTGCTTGTGTCGGCGCACACGCTGCAAATCTGGACGTGGTCGGTGGCATTTTTGTGGATCACCGATCTGCCGAACTTGGTAACGAGCTTCTACTTCGCGACGGTGACGTATACGACGCTGGGCTATGGTGACATCGTTTTGGGTCCCGACGCACGGATCGTCGCAACCTTTTGTGCGATCACAGGCTTACTGACGTTTGGGATCAGTACAGCTTTTCTCATTGGCGTTTTGTCGCGGGTCTTGCCGGATGTTTTTGAAGGCGACGAGTAGACTTGATCCGGCCATTATTGCTTCGGGCATTCTGCCGAATTTAATCTACTGATCGGATTGGCGATCAGTGCAGCAGCGCTCAGTTAGCATCCCTGCATTTTTATGCGTCGGCAAGGACCGCTTCGACGACTTAGACGGTGCTAAAGTGAATTGTTTGCCGCTCACGCAAAGCGATGCTGCGCTAGCAAAGACCAAAAGTCGAAAGTCAGGTTTGTCCCGCATTGCCGCCAATTATCCACTAGCAGACTTGTTCCGCTTCTTGTTAAAAGCGGAAGTGCTTTGCATCTCTTAGCCGTTGAAACATAAGGGTTTCCTCAACCAGGTGCTCGCAATTCTTCTGCTTTAGGGTATAATGGGCCAAAAGCAGAAGCAAATATGGTCAAAAAATCCAAACAGAGATCAGCCTGGAACAGGGGCAAAATCGTCGGCCCGAAACCGGCATTGACCTCTCGCCAGGTGACAACCATCAGGGGCGTGTTGGCCGAACGGGCACTGCTGCGCGATCAGGTGATGTTCTCGCTAGCCATCGACAGCTGTTTGCGCGGAGCTGACCTGGTGCGGCTCAGGGTGACGGATGTTATGGTCTCGGGTGAGCTGTGCGACAAGGTGCGGGTGCAGCCGACAAAAACCAAAGCTCGCGCGCAGGCATCAATTGTGTTTGAACCCTGCCGCGATACCAAGAAGCTCCTATGGCGTCACATCGAGGCAGAGGATCTCATGTCGACCGACTGGCTGTTTACCAGCTCAAGGCCGGGAAGCGGGCCAGAGAAGCAGATTAGCGACCGCGCCTACCTCAACCTGGTGAAGAAGTGGATCGGCTACGCTGGCCTCAGCCCAGAGATCTACGGCACCCACTCCATCCGACGATCACGACCAGCGTATTTGTACCGCAAAACCGGCAACCTGCGCGCCTGCCAGATCATGCTGGGCCACAAGTCGCTGTCCTCGACACAGCTTTATCTGGGTGTCGAAGAGGAAGAGACGCTGAGTTTGGCACGGCAGTTTGAACTGTAGCTCTTAGGTTAGGGCGGGGCGGTGACGGAAGCAGAAATTGACACTCAAAAGAACGGCCCAGAGTTGCCGTCGGCTAGGGTCATCCATCGCCTCGGTGGCAGCCCACATAGCCGACATTCGTAGTCAGTCCATCGCTGCCGTGAGAAGACGCTAATTCGAGCTACAACATTGATTGCATGCTTATCGCCGATGTACAGATTTCCTAGACGTTTCTGGTAGAAGAGAGAATTATGAGACAAGATCTTCGTAAGTTGGCTTGGTGCGCATTGATGGTACTGTGTCCATTCGGTGCTGCTAGCGCCGAAACTCGGCTAATTTGCGAAAACCCTGGAAGAGAGTACCTCGTGGTCTATTCGCCCGGCGCACCCACACTGGTGCTAAATCCCGACACAAGCGCAACTGAGTATCGGGTCTTGGTTGACGAAAATGCCGACGGGTCACACGTCATAACAGCGGCCACACCTAATTCTGGACCAACTGCGCGGTTGCATCTCCGACCGTATTTGAAGATGGAATTTTGGTCGGAGGGGCAAGTGCTGCAGACTGACGGTTGCTACTCGACAAACTAGTCGGCCCATTGCTGCCGTTTGCTGGGCGCACTATTGCTGCAGTGCAGCACGCGGGAATGGACATAGACTGAACTTCAAGTATTTGGCTTTCAGATCATGAGGCGTTAACCTAAGATTGCCGCCGAAGAGGAACAACATTGAACGAAAAGCGCTATCAAGTTTTCATAAGCTCCACTTTCATTGATCTAACAGTTGAACGACGAGCTGTGCAGGATGTAGTTATCAGCACTGGAGATTTTCCGGTTCAGATGGAATCGTTCCCCGCCGCAGATGAAGATCAGTTTGAATTCATCAAAACACTTATTGATCAATGTGATTACTACATCCTCATTATCGCTGGCCGATACGGCTCGGTTGCGGAAGATGGTATTAGTTACACCCACAAAGAATTTCGATACGCTGCCTCAAAGGGAATCCCAATATTGGTGATGCTTCACGAAGAACCCGGGCGCATTGAAGCCGACAAATCTGAGGAAACATCCTCTGGCAAGAAACGTTTGAAGGATTTTATTGCGGAAGCTGAAAAAGGTCGTTTGCGAAAAACTTGGAAGTCAGTGGAGGGATTAAAACTCGCTGTGCGCGAGGCACTCGACAATGCAAAAGCGACTAAGCCCAGAGTCGGTTGGGTGCGAGGAGACACAACTGCGAGTTTGGAAGCGCTAGAAGAACTTCATTTAGTGCGCAAAGAAAACAGAGCCTTCAAGGAGGCCCTTGGCCGATTGAAGATTGACGTCCCACTGCCGGAAATACCTGAAGCCAATGACTTGGTCGGCTTGGATTTGATGCCCGCAACTGAATCAGGTGGTTACGCTTCCGCCCCAAGCGCTGGAAGTTATGCCAAGATCGAATGTAGTTGGATATCAGCCTTTACAGTCTTCCACGGCAATCTGAAGTGGGGTGTAAACGATTGGAACGATCAATATTTTTACCATATTGACGAAGACGAATCGTGCATCGCAATTGGTTCCGCCTTGGCTGGTGAGGTTTCCGGAATTGATACTTCAGGCAAATTCAAAATTTCGAAAACAAATCTAGACCGATTGATGAGTTATTACATTGAGGTCGGACTAGTGACTACCGAAGGCGACGAGCCTTTCACCCCCGCAGCACAGAAGATCGCTCGGCGTCATCGAATAGCTGGAAGTTCTGAGGCTAGCTTTTCACTGACTTCGGGGAAAATTGAGGTTTCGGAGATTTCTTCAAGCAGTAGATCGTTGGATGATGAAATCCCATTCTAAGACCTCTCAATGTTGCAACTTCGCAGTTCATGGTGCCATCTTTGCAGCGTAGTCCTGCATAGCAGCCCGCATGTTATCGAGGAGTGGCTTGAAGCCAACAAAACTGATAGCTTTTTGTTGACGCTGAACGATCTGCTCAGCCAACAGCACCTTTCCAAAGTGTTTCGTGACATCAAATCCTTTTTCCGGAAGGTGAAACGTCTTTTTCCCCAGCTTCTTTTTTAGAACGCTGTTGGGCAAAAAGGTTTCAATGTAGCTTTCTACCATCCCTTTCGGTGTGGGTGTCGGTACGAGATAAAGGTTCTTCGTAATGTGATAGAACGGTTGTGATCCATCAACTTTCGCCTTGGTATCTGACTTGCTCCCGGCGGCTTTAAACAGGTCTGTTGAACCCTTATCGTTGTCGACAACTAAGATAACTGGAAAAGCCAACGTTGCAGCAGAAAACCCTCGGAGCCGTAACTCATAGTTGTTTATAAGAAGTTGGAGATCGCCTGTTCCACCAGCCAGTTGTTGAACGGCATTGGTAGGCCTTGAATAGTTAAAAAGGCGGACCATGAGTTGTTTTGGCGCGCCGTCTGAGATTAATTCTGGATAGTCCGCTGCTAGCGAGTTCAAAGCGCACCGAATGTAAATGTTGTCTGTCTTTCCTTCAAACAAAAACACCGGTTTGGGACTGCTTCCAAAACTTTGATAGTCTAGAAACGACCTGTAATCGCGATAGAAGTTTGGCCACGTTTTTAGTGAGCCTTTTTGTCGTTCAAAATTTAGGTCTTGGCCTTTGATGTTGAAGATGTGACTTAGCTTCCCCTGCAATTTGGCCGGGTCGTATGGTACTTTAACATCTTGTCCCCATAACTCTTCTTTATTGAATACCGACCCTTTGGTGATCAGTTGGTGGCATTGTGCTCGGGCTGTTTTTACGTATTCTCTCGGGACATTGACCTTCGCGTTGACCACCAAACCTGTTGCATCTTGCCTAGACCAATACACCTGCATTCTTGTCTTAGACTTGTTAATCTTGAAACCCGACGAAAATATTGTGTGCCTAAGTTTGTCAGAAGGAATCCAGACACCCTGATCGGCTTGGCTCAGTTGTGCTATGCCATCTGGGAATAATTTTTTACTACATGAAAACGTCAGGTCATCAGCATATCGAGTATAACTGCATCGCGCTTTCTTAGCTATTCGACTGATCCGCATGTCCAACATGTGGGCTAGCAAATTCGAAATTACCGGTGAACAAGGGCTTCCCTGAGGAAGGGCGTTTTTGTGACATGCGATCTGTGCGATGACAGTCGCGACATCTGGACTCAACGCAAAGTTCTTGTTTTTGATAAAGTAGCCACGAACTCGTCCAAAGTTGATGCTCGGGAAAAAGTCTTCTAAGTCAATATTGAAGACCCAGCGCCGCCCCTTATGCACTTCTGCATTCGAGTAAATTGAACGACCCTTGCGGAACCCGTGAGAAATGGCGCAGCTCTCCTTTACGCCGTCTGCCTTCTCAATCTCTGCCAAACAAGTTTGTAAGCACTCTGACAGTCTCGACTGTAAGAGTTTCAGTTGTGGTATGGGAGCGGAGATGACCCGAACTCCGCCGTTTTTTTTCGGGATTTCAAAATCGGTATATTTTTCAGCATCGGCAACATGAAACAGTACATACGCAAATGCTTTGGGCTTAAATCCTAGAAGGCTCGAAAGGTCGGAACGACCAATACATGCTTGAAGCCTAGAAACCATGGTCGTCATTAAGAAGTCACCAATTTAAGTCGCTTGCGGATACTCGTTGAGCAAACCCACGGATTTCCAACAATGTTGCAAAGATGACGAAGGAGCAATTCCTCCGAACAATTTTTTCACCCGCTGCGAACCACAGCGGAAAGATCTATCCGCAAGCTAGGTGGAGCTTATCGGAATATCTTTCATGTTTGCAACCGGAACATGTGCCCTACGGAGTGTAATTTCAATTGCGGAGGCATGGCCGTCGAAAATCTCGAAGTAGGCTAATGCAGTGGCCTTTCGGATTTGATGGTGCCGATGGTGCGGCCGCGGCGAAGGTCCGGAATCCGCCTTGGGATGCTATTGTCTGCAACACGCCGTGTCGGACCATCATTGGTTAGGATGGCCAAGTTGTGCACACTTGGCCATCCCACGCTCCTAAGGAGGAACGCCGTAAGAGGCTATCGGTGTTCAAGCCGGGGCTGAAGCCATTCCAGCACTTCATCTTCGACCCATCCCACGCGGTTTGGGCCGAGGCGTATCCGCTTTGGGAAGTTCCCGGCTTTTTCCATTCGTGCGATATGCTGAGGTGAGTACAAGACCAACTCCTTCAACTGCTTTTTTGATAGTATCCGCATCACGATCTCTCCATGTTTGAAGAGCATCGCGATGCCCAAGGGTTACGAAGTCCCAGGCCGGTCGATCTTAGGTCAGCTTTTCAAAATCTCCTAGCGATCAGCGACAGATTTTTCCAAGCAGACGTCCAGCCAGTCAGCATAAGCCTGCATCATCTCTGCCCGCCCATTCAAATATTGAGCCTTGTTATAGCTCGAACGCACTTTGTTGGCTGGAACATGCGCAAGCTGGCGTTCAATCCAATCGTAGTTCCAACCCATTTCATTGAGGTTGGTGCTGGCGGTCGTGCGGAACCCGTGATGTACGTGGCGATCTGAATGGTATCCCATGCGGCGCAACGCACCATTGAACGTCATCTCTGAGACCATGCGCTTAGGGTCGCGTGGTGAGGGCAAAACAAACTCAGAACCAAAATCATACTTCTTGATTAAGCGGAGAAGATCGATGGCTTGGGAGGGCAGGGGCACGATGTGGTCGCGACCCATTTTCATACGATCCCCTGGGACTTCCCAGCGGGCCGCTCCCCAATCAATCTCTGACCAGCGCATTCCGCGTAATTCGGTGTTTCTTGGGAACAGATAGGCGGAGAGCAATAACGCGGCTCCGACGATTGGGTTGTTCTCGCGGTAAACGTCTATCGCTACCAGCAACTTCCCCACTTCCTTTGGGTCGGTGATGCCTGAGAACTCTCCTCTTCGCCTGGGCACCATCGCGTCGATTGTGAATGCTGCTGGATCATGTGTGACCAACCCGCGTGCACCTGCGTAGCGGAAGACCTGTGAAAAGCGTGTGCGAATTTCGTGCGCAGTTTCGACGCGTCCAGATGCGGCGATTGGATTGACCACACCAAGAATGTCTTCGGCAGTGATCGATGTTACTGGGCGATCACCAAGTGCGTCAATCGTCACCGCAATCTGTCTATTGAGTTTCGCCAGCGTTCGTGCGGCTGGGCTACTTTGCTGCCGAAGCAAAAGGTAGCCGTTCGCGACGTCTTCCCATCTGACTTCTTCTGTCTGGATGGGCATCTCTGAGCCACGCTTTCGTGTGGCCAATGCGACCACTTCCGGATCATCACTACGCAAGTCGAGTTTGAATGCAGAAGCTTTGAGACGCGCATCCGCGAGCGAAGTGCGAGGATAATCTCCGATCAATTTTGTGCGCTGACCACCGTTCAGGCGATACGCAAGCCGAAACACTTTTTTGCCGGAGGGCATAATTTCTACGAACAATCCCCCACCGTCCGAGCAGCGAACACGCTTTTCAGATGGAGACAAAGCTCTGATTTGGGTATCAGTCAGGGGCATGGAGCACCTTTGTTGTACGATTTTTCGAAGCGTTGCTGGAGAACCATACGCCGAAAAAGGTCGATCTGTACAACATCTGTACAACAAATCGGTGCGATACCCTGGTCAGGTATGTTCAGCTCTGAGATTTGTTGCTGGGGACTTCTCTAGGAAATCAATCACTTAGTTCTGTGATGATTTCCTATGAGAAGACCCATTGGAGCGGGCGAGGCGATTCGAACGCCCGACCCTAACCTTGGCAAGGTTATGCTCTACCCCTGAGCTACGCCCGCTTCCTTGGGTGAGGGGGATGTACCCATCCACAGTCCGCTTCGCAAGGGGGAAATCGGCGTTTTTGGTGAAAAAGTCGTGGGCGCTCAGATCAGCGCATGGGCCAGCAGGCCAAGTGCGCCGAGCAGCAGCATCGCTAAGGTCAGGACCATGCCGCCTTGACGCAGGAGGATCTTTTGCGGTGTCGAGGCAAAGCCGTAAGCGTGAAGAACACGGCCCAGCAGAAGGCTGAGGCCCAGCAGATGCAGCGCTATGGTTGGCGCGCCCTGAAGCTCAACCAGAAGCAGCAGGATCAGTCCGATGGGGGTGTATTCAACAAAATTTGCCTGAGCGCGCATGCGCTTGCGCAGGTTCTTGTCATCGTTGTCCCCCAGTGAGATCAGGTTGGCGCGGCGATACATGATCACGCGCCAGCTGAGCACGAGGAACAAAAGGATCAGCAGGGCGGCATAGATCGGTGTAACAAAAAGGGACAAAGCAAGGCCTTTCGCACGAGCACGGGTTGGCCACAGCATGACAAATTCGGTCACACCTGTCAGCGTCAATCGGGCACTCTGCCGCTACGTCGCCTGACCGACAGAGTAGACCGACATAACGCCCTTGCCTTTGACCTCACGCGTGCCCGCATCCGTCAGGGTAAACCGGTCTGATAACTGTTTCTTGGTCGCATCCGTGATCAGCACCGTTCCGGGTTCCGAGTGTGCTTCCATCCGGCTGGCGACATTTACGGCGTCCCCCCAGAGATCGTAGGCGAACTTGCGCGACCCGATCACGCCCGCCACGACCGGCCCGGAGTTTATGCCGATGCGCAGATCGATGGGGAAATGGGTTTCGGCACTGATCCTGCGGGCGCTTGCGAGCATGTCGAGCGCGAGGTCTACCGCGACGTTAGCATGATTTTGTTGCGCTTCTGGGATGCCGACGACGGCCATGTAGGCATCGCCGATGGTTTTGATTTTTTCGGTGCCGTGCTTTTCGGCAAGCGCATCAAATTCGGTGAAGACCTTGTTGAGTGTTTCGACCAATTCTGCGGGCGTCAATTTGGCGCTGGCCTGGGTGAAGTTGACGATGTCGGCAAAGATGACGCTGGCCTCGGCATGTTCGTCCGCGATCACCGTCTCGCCATCCTTGAGGCGCAAGGCGATGGCATCGGGCAGGATGTTGCGGAGCAGGCCTTCGGCGCGATCATACTCGCGCTGCAGTCGGGCTTCGGTCACCGCGACGACGAATTGATTGAGACCCAGGTACATGACCATGCCGCCCACCGTGAACAGGACGATGGATGCCATGGAGAGATACGCGCTGGGCGGACTGAACACCGCCCTTGGCGCAACAAAGAAACCGAGCGTCGCGCAGGCCAACATGAAGATGACCAACGCCAGTGCGACCATGGCACGGGTTGTCCAGCTCCATTGGTGAAACAGAAGCGAGATTGCAGCAGCGACAATAGGCACCAGCCAGAAAAGGGTTTCGAAGCCGGTCAAGCCTGTGGCCAATGCCGCGTGCAAGGGGACTTCTATCAACCAAAGCGGGACACAAAGCCACATCGGGTTGGCGATTCTGCGCCAGACCAGTCCGGTAATGAGAAACAGGGCCGAGACGATGATGTTGTAGTACCCCATCACCGGGATGCCGTTGAGAAAGAACAGGACCGCCCAGAAGAAGTGGAGTCCGGTTGCGATGAAATAGCCGAATTTCTGGAACAGATAAAAGCGTGCGGCTTCTCCGGTGACACCCTTGGGGATGGCGAGGAACAAGCTGGCGATGCGGTTCAGACCTGTGATCAGCATGTTGCACCTTTGACATCTGCCGTTTGGGGTTTAAGCGACCAGAACTGCGTGGGGCCCTTGCCCTTGAGGTCGCGCAAGCCCTCGTCCCTCAGGGCGTAGTGGCCGCCGAGAAGGGCGCGGGTGCTGTCGGAGACCATCACCTTGTTGGCGTCGCCGTGACTTTCCATCCGGCTGGCGACATTCACCGCGTCGCCCCAGAGATCATAGGCGAATTTGTGGGTGCCGATTACCCCGGCCACCACGGGACCGGAGTTGATGCCGATGCGCAGGCGCACAGGGAAGTGGACCCGATGGTCAAGTGCTGTCGCGGTGCGGTGCATGGCCACCGCCAAGGCGACGGCGGCCTCTGCATGGGTTTCGTGCGCCTGAGGCACGCCGATGACCACCATGTAGGCGTCGCCAATTGTTTTGATCTTTTCGGCACCATGCGCCAGCGCCAGCGCGTCGAACTCGGAAAAGACGGTGTTGAGAGTTTCGACCAGTTCGCGGGGGCTGAGCCGGGCGCTGGCAGAGGTGAAATCGACGATATCGGCAAAGACCACCGACACCTCCTTGTGTTCGTCGGCGATGACCGTCTCGCCGTCCTTCAGCCGCAGGGCGATAGGGTCGGGCAGGATGTTCTTGAGCAGGCCTTCGGCGCGGTCGTATTCGCGCTTGAGCCGCGCCTCGGTACGTTCGACGGCCTGATCGAAGACGCCGAAGGTCACGACAAGCTGCCCTGTTGCGCCCAACCCGTTGATGGCCGCGAAAAAGGCGATCCACCCCTGCGGGATGTCGGCCACAGGCCCCGCGTAGGCCACGTAGGTCAGGCAAATGGCCAGCACCAGGGTCAGCACCGTCGCGATGACCGCACGGGCGCGGCGCGGCCAGAAATCAATGCCCAGGCTCAGCATCGCGGGGGGGATCGCAAAGAGCCAGAAGGCGGGTGCGATGCCCAGATAGAGCGTGGCCAGAACCGCATGTGCCGGGATCTCAAGCAGTGCAATGATGATCGACGGGCGCATCGCGGCGGGTCGGTGGATCGACAGGAACACCGCCGTGAATACGACGCCCGAGAGCAGGTTCCAGATCACCAGAAAGGGGATGTCGAGATACCAAAAGAACCCCGCCCAAAGCCAATGCGCCGGAGCCCCGATCAGCGAGCCGAACTTGACGATCAGATACATCCGCGCGCGCGATGGTGTCAGCCCGCGCGGCGGGGTTGCAATGCCGGTCAGGAAAGAGGTAAGCAAGGGCGGCCTGTGGAGGTTCTTGGTTCTGGTTTCGGGGCCGGTCTGTTTGGCCGTTCCGGCCAAAGACGCCCACCCGCCGACCCGATTTTGCACCGATTGCGAGACTGGGTATCGGCGGGCGTCGAGTGCGGGGAAACTGGATGAGCCAAAATACGTCTCGCGGTGTCCAAATGCGGCAAGTATGGCGGCATCAGGCCACGCGATGCAAGGGGTGTGACCGTTGCACCTTTGCGCGCGTGCCAGATTGCCCGGTCAGGTTGATTTTGACCAGTCGTTCAGGCGGTGAAAGAGATGCAGGAAAGCAAATCCGGACAGGATCAGAAAAGTGCCTGAGAACGTTAGGTTTGCGATCCACTGCAGCCGCGGGAGGGCGCCTGTCGTGGCGGTCTCAATACGATCCGCTGAAAGGGTAGAGAAGAGCTGCAGGAGCAGGACCGTCATGCTCAATGCCATCAGGGAGGCCAGCCATCCTGTGATCCGGGGCAGGGGCCGATGCGGGGTGTCCGCACTCCAAAGCAGCAGCGCCAGGGCGGCGAGGGCCATCACGAAGGACAGAATGTAGTGATAATGGACCACGACGTAGTAGGTATCGTGCAGGCCGCCGTTATCAGCTGTCGGCGTGGTGAATGTGCGGTTCAGAAGCAGCACCAGCGCACCTGATGCTGCTACCAGGCTTGCCAACAGAAGTAACACGCGCAGTGCGGCACCCTTGCCACGCCAAGCCGCCCAAAGCTGGGGCAGCAGGATCACAATGGGGACGGCGATATAGATCACGGCGCAGGTCCTTATTGGACGGGGTGGGGTGGCCTGCCGCAAGGTAGCCGGAATTGAAGGGCTGGCAAAGACGGGGTCGGTTGAGCCGGGCCGTGCCGCGCGGAACGAAAAAAGGCCCCGCGTGCTGCGGGGCCTTTTCTGTCAACCTTCCAAAAGGCTATGTCTTGCTTTCGAATTGCGCATCCCTGGGATGGTCGGTACCGGCCCATTCCTCAATGGTGTCGGGATAGCGGTGCGACTTGTCCCAGTCCTCCTGCTTTGGAAGGATTTCGAAGGTATGCTCCGGCGGAGGAGAGGGCAATGTCCACTCCAGCGTATCGGCATATTCGTTCCAGGGATTGTTCGCGGTAACCCGCGGACCCTTGCGCAGCGAATAGGCGATGACCCCAAAGAAGAACAGGAAGGACGCAAAGCTCAGGAACGCACCCCAGCTGGACCAGGCGTTCCAGTAGGCGAAGGCCTCAGGATAGTCGATGTAGCGGCGCGGCATGCCCTGACGGCCCAGGAAGTGCTGGGGGAAGAAGGTCAGGTTGGCACCGATAAAGAACGCCCAGAAGTGCAGCTTGCCCGCCCATTCGGGGTACATGCGGCCAGTTATCTTGGGGAAATAGAAGTAGATCCCTGCGAAGATCGCGAACACGGCGCCAAGGCTCATCACATAGTGGAAGTGCGCCACCACGTAGTAGGTGTCGTGGTAATAGCGGTCCACAGCAGCCTGACTTAGCACGATGCCTGTCACGCCACCGACGGTGAAGAGGAACAGGAAGCCAAACGCCCAGAGCATCGGCGTCTTGAATTCAACAGAGCCGCCCCACATCGTCGCGATCCACGAAAAGATTTTGACGCCTGTTGGCACCGCGATGACCATCGTGGCCAGCATGAAGTAGGCCTGCTGGTTCAGCGTCATACCCACAGTGTACATGTGGTGCGCCCATACGACGAAACCCAGTGCACCAATCGCGATCAGCGCCCAGACCATCGGCAGATAGCCAAACACAGGTTTCTTGGAGAACGTCGCGATCACATGGCTGATGATGCCAAAGCCGGGCAGGATGACGATGTAAACCTCTGGGTGGCCAAAGAACCACAGGATGTGCTGGTAGAGCACAGGATCACCGCCGCCTGCAGGATCAAAGAAGGCAAATCCGAAGTTACGATCCATCAGCAGCATGGTGATCGCACCGGCCAGAACCGGCAGCGACAGCAGGATCAACCATGCGGTCACGAAGATCGACCAGGAAAACAGCGGCACCTTGAAAAGCGTCATGCCGGGGGCACGCATGTTCAGGAAGGTCGTGATCATGTTGATCGCGCCCAGGATTGATGAGGCACCTGACAGGTGAACCGCGAAGATCGCAAAGTCCATCGACATGCCCGCTTCGCGCACCGACAGCGGTGGATAGAGCACCCAGCCCACGCCCGAGCCCGGCAATCCGTTGCCGCCCGGCATGATGACCGAACACACAGCCAGCGTGGTGCCCGCAACATAAAGCCAGAACGAAAGGTTGTTCATTCGCGGGAACGCCATGTCCGGCGCGCCGATCTGCAAGGGCATGAAATAATTGCCAAATCCGCCAAATAGAGCAGGGATTACGACGAAGAACATCATGAGAATGCCGTGACCGGTAATCAGAACATTCCAAAGATGCCCATTGGGCGTGCAGACATCGCCAGAGGCAAACATTCGTGCGCCTTCAAGGCACATGTACTGAACGCCCGGCTCCATCAGCTCCAGTCGCATGTAGACCGTGAAGGCCACAGAGATGAACCCGGCCAATGCCGAGAAGATCAGGTACAGGATACCGATGTCTTTGTGGTTGGTGGACATGAACCAGCGAGTAAAGAAACTGCGTTCGTCATGGTGGTCGTGGCCGTGGATGGCTGCGTCTGCCATGCTCTTGCCTCCTGGTTGGTGACCGCACGCATGCCAAACGGCACGCCCGCAGAGAGTCGTTGAAGTTGCTCACGTTTTAGTGCGGTCGTTGGCCGGGGGCAATGGGCGGTGTGTCGCACCATCTGAAAAACTTGATACCGGCAGGGCCGACCGGCGCTGTCCCGTTCTCATACCGCGCATGGCAGGCGTGCGCGTTCGGGTTAAGGGCGTGTACACTATTTCTCGCGCATAACAGGAATGGAGTGACACAAGGCCCCATTCATGACGGACATCAACCAAATTACCAACAAAACACCCACAGACGCGACGCCCGAAGTAAACGGGTTCGATCAGAACAAGTTTCTGCGCCAGATGATCAACCTGACGCCGGGAATTCTCTATATTTTCAACCACCAATCTCAGTCCAACGAATACGCGAACCGATCGATCGCGGAACTTTTGGGATATTCACAGAATACCATTCGCGAGATGGGGGATGCATTGCTGGGGCAGGTCATTCACCCCGATGATGTGGTCCCGCTGAGCGATCATTTTACCGGGCTTGGCAAATTGCCGGATGGCGAGACATCCAGCTTTGAGTATCGTGCCATCACCCGGCAGGGAACGACGGTTTGGCTGCGCAGCTATGACGCGGTGTTTGATCGCATGCCGGATGGCGAGGTGCTGCGCCATATCGGTGTCGCGAATGACATCACACTGGAAAAGGAAGCGAGTTTTGCGCTGACGCAGTCCAACGCTGAACTTGAGCAGCGCGTTAAGGATCGTACGCGTGAATTGGCTGCACTGGCCGGCGATCTGGAAGACAGGGTTGCCGCGCGGACCCGGGAACTGGTCGAGACGAACGAAGAACTTGAGCAGATGACCTATATCGCTACACATGATTTGAAAATGCCGATTTCCAACATCTGCCGTCTTGCCGAGATGCTGCTTGAGACGCGGGATGATCTGGATGAAGAAGCAGCTGACCTTGTCGATCTCATGAAACGTGCCAGCGATCAGGCGCTCTATAAGGTAGACGCGCTGGTCGAGGTGGCGCGCGCGCGGTCGGACGATGCCCCAAACCACGAGATAATCGAATTTGAACAGGCGCTTTGTGCGACCCGCGAGTTGTTGCAAAATGAAATTGCCGCCCACAACGCGGAGGTCGTTGCCGACTTCTCCGCCGCGCCCCAAGTGTTTTATGGCCTCAAGGAAGTTGAAAGCATTTTTGACAACCTTGTGGGTAATGCGCTCAAGTATCGGCGTACCGAAGTCCCACCCAGGGTGTCACTGCGCAGCTGGATCGAGGCGGGGCGCGTTCATCTGTGCGTGTCCGACAATGGGACCGGGCTGACATTGCCAGAGGATGAGGAAAAGGTTTTTGGTCTTTTCCGTCGCGCGCACAAGTTTCCCGAAGGAAACGGCGTGGCCCTTCACACGATCCGCAAGCGCTTGCTGCGCAGTGGTGGTGGCATCGACCTCAGCAGTCAGTTGGGGAAAGGCACGACATTTACCGCAACATTTCCAATAGGAGCAACAGATCATGCCGCACATTAACAAGATACTGCTGGTCGACGACGACGAGGTGACCAACTTGCTGCACAAGCGCCTCATTCGACGCAGCGGACAGGTTAAGGAAGTCGCGGTTGCAACCGACGGGCTTGAGGCGCTGGATTATCTGCGGTCCCGGATCGCCGCCAAGGCGCCGCTGCCGGAGCTGATTTTCCTCGATATCAATATGCCGCGCATGGGCGGGTTCGAGTTTCTCGAAAAATACGCAGAGCTTGATCTTGATGGTGAGATCCAGCAGGTCATCGTGATGCTATCCACGTCCCTGTTGTCAGCTGATCATATGCGCGCAGAAGCGGACCCGAACGTAAAGTGCTTTATCGATAAGCCAATCTCACCGACCGAATTTGTGGAAATTCTTTCAGAATTTGCGGGTGATGAACTTGAACAAAAGCTTCAGGCGCGGCTCACTGCTCAAAGATCGTCTCGAAAGTTGATTTCAGAGCCACATCCAGATCCTGCATCGTCACCGGCAAGCCAAGGTCCACCAACGACGTCACCCCATGCTCTGTAATGCCGCACGGAACAATACCGCTGAAGTGTTCCAGATCCGGTTCCACGTTGATGCTGATGCCATGATAGCTGATCCATTTGCGCAGGCGAATGCCGATGGCGGCGATCTTGTCTTCGGCGGTGGTCCCATCAGCGTTCAGAGGCTTTTCGGGCCGGGTAACCCAGACACCTACGCGCCCGGGGCGAATTTCGCCTGTGACATTGAACTGATCCAGCGTGGTAATGACCCAGTCTTCCAACTGGCGGACAAAGCAACGCACATCCCGCCCGCGCGTCCCCACATCCAGCAGCGTATAAGCCACGCGCTGGCCCGGGCCGTGGTAGGTGTATTGCCCGCCGCGCTTGGTCGGGTACACTGGAAAACGCTCAGGGTCGGTCAGGTCTGACGCTTTGGCTGACGTGCCGGCAGAATAGAGGGCAGGGTGTTCCACCAGCCAGATACATTCCTCTGCCTCACCCGCAGCGATGGCATTCGCACGGTCCTCCATCCACGCCTCTGCGGTGCGATAGTCCGTCAGTCCTTCACTTATGATCCATTCCACCATGACGCTGGTCTAGGTGGTGTGGAGCTAATCAGCAAGTGGCACACCGCCGCGAGTCTTAGCAGGGTTTCGGCCAAGCTGAAGACCATCGCCTAGCGTCCGCAGATCACTGCAACATCCAGCGCAACCAAATCAACTTGGCGCATACCCGCCAAGCAAATCGCGGAAAAACCCGACATGGCACGGAACCGGATGCCGTCGGCTGAGGTTGCTTCTGTAGACGCATTACTGCGCCAACATACAGGATTTCCATGACAAAATTTCTTTGCGCCGCCACTTTTCTGCTTGTCGCAACGACCGCGCAGGCCAGCATCACGGCTGATGCGATAAGCAATGCGGATTACAATGGTGGCGCGCTGCCTGATGGGCAATCGGGGCTTGCCGTTAAAGTGCAGGTCTTGCTTGACCGCGCTGACATCTCGCCCGGGGTGATCGACGGCTATCGCGGTGGAATGACGACCTCGGCCATATCTGCGTTTGAAACCCGCGAAGGGCTTGAGGTTGACGGTGTGCTTGACCAGACCGTCTGGGACAAGCTCGGCGGAGATGGTGCATCGGCTATCGTCAAGCAGCACCAGATCACCGAAAGCGATCTGTCTCAGTTCACTGGTGAAAACCCTGAAGACTATGCCGAAATGGCAAAGAAGGACCTGCTGGGATATGTGACCGCCGCTGAGGCTTTGGCCGAGGCATTTCACATGGATGTGGATTTTCTGACAACACTGAATCCTGACAGCGACTTTAGCGCTGGCAGCACAATTACAGTCGTCGCACCAAAGGACCCGGCTGAAGCGGAGGTGGCACAGATCATTGTCAACAAATCCAGCCAGCGGCTGGTGGCCAAGACGGCAGACGGCACGATTGTCGCCAATTACCCGGTCAGCGTTGGTTCTTCCCAGACTCCATCGCCGGCCGGCACGTTCGAGGTAAATGGCATCGCGATTGACCCCACGTATACCTACAATCCAGACAAGAACTTTCAGCAGGGTGAGAATGATCAGGTCCTGCAAATCCCACCGGGGCCCAATGGCCCGGTTGGCAGCGTCTGGATCGACCTGAGCAAACCAACCTATGGGATCCACGGCACGCCGGACCCTGCGGCGCTCTTTACAGCGCAAAGCCACGGGTGCGTGCGGATGACCAATTGGGACGCACGAGAACTGGCGGGGATGGTTTCGGCAGGGGTTTCCGTGGTCTTTGAGGAATGACGCGCCTTGCCCTTGTCCTTGCCTTGGGGCTTATCGCGCCGGTCGGCATGGCCCAAGCACAGACCGTCACGCCGCCTGAAACGTCGGCAACTCCGCCAGAACGCCCGGACCCCGAAGACCGCCTTGACCAGATCGAAGCGGAGTCGGCCGACGCTGCGGCGTCCACGCCGGACACCGCACAGGTTGTCGCCGATCCCGGCGGCCAGGCCGCTTGTCTGGAAAAACTCGACGCTTTGGGCACGATCTTTGTTCCCGGCCCCCCCCGCAGCGATCCCGAGGATGCCGCTTGCGGCATTGCCGATCCGGTGATTGTCAGCAGCATCGTGCCGGGTGTCGATGTCACACCCGCCGCCGAATTGCGATGCGAAACTGCGGCCGCGTTAGGTCAGTGGGTGGCAGATGTGGTGGTGCCCGCCGCGCGGCAAATGCCCGAACGCGGCGTGCTGAGCGGGATCGATCAGGGATCAGGGTATATCTGCCGCAGACGCAACAATGCTGCGGACGGAAAATTGTCCGAGCACAGTTTTGGCAACGCGATAGATATCATGGCATTCCGCTTTTCACAGGGGGACCCGGTGCGCGTTGAGCCGCGCGAGCGTGAAGGCACCATGGCCGAAGCCTTTCAACGCACCGTACGCGCCGGATCCTGCCTGTATTTCAGCACAGTTCTGGGGCCAGGAACGGATGCGGCCCACGCGGATCATCTGCATCTCGATATCAAAGAGCGGAACGGCGGTTTTCGCCTTTGCCAGTGACGCCAACTTAAGCGGCCTCTTTTTCGGAGACCACTTTTTGCAGCATTTGGGCATAGGTTTCGGCGCCTTGCGCCCCTGTCAGAAGGTATTTGCCGTCAAACACCATGGACGGCACGCCAGATATTCCGCGCGACGTCCAGAACTGCTGTCGTGCGCGGGTTTCCTCAGCCTGTGATCCAGTGGAAAGCACGTTCGCGGCTTCGACCCGATCAAGCCCGACACTGGCCGCGACATCAACCAGCACATCCGCCAGCGAAACATTCCTGCCCTTTGTGAAATGGGCACTGAAAAGAGCCATCTTTAACGGATGCTGCTTGCCGGACGATTGCGCCCAATCGAGCAGTTGATGCGCCGCAAAGGTATTCACGATGCGGCTGTCGTCGGTAAAGTTGAAGGTAAATTCCAGACTTTCCCCCAGCGCAGTTAATTGCGCGCGGTTCTGAGCGGATTGTTCGGGCGTGCTGCCATACTTCTCAGCGATATGCTCTCCGAGGTTTTGACCTTCGGGTGGCATGGACGGGTTAAGCTCAAACGGGTGCCAGCGCACATAGGCGCCAGTGCCGGTCATGCCGAGAGCCTGCTCGAGTTGTTTGAACCCCACAATGCACCAGGGGCACATCACGTCAGAGACGATATCGACCTGCACGACCCGGGAATCTGCGGCGGTGGTTGGGGCTGGATTTTTCGTCATCACATGGCTCCGGGCGTCGAGAAACAGTGGCTTAATCCTTCAAAATCGGCCTCAGAGGTAAGGATTTCAATACTTTTGGGCGAAAAAACTCCTGATTCATTTGGGTGAGCGCGAAACCTTGTGCTAGCGTTTTCGCAATATCCCGAGTCACGTTCATTGGAGCGAAACCATGTATTTGAAAATTTTAACAGGCACCGTCTTTGCAGTGTCCCTGGCCATTGTCCCAGCAGATCGCGTCGAAGCGGACGCTGGTGACTTTATCGCAGGCGCGATTATCGGCGGCATTGTTGGCGCCAACGCCAAAAAGCAACGGCGCACGACGCGCAGCACCACACGGCGCACAACCAGCAAAAAGCGGTCCTCTTTGCCATCGACACAAGAAGGCAAAAATATTCAGGCCTCGCTGAATTATTTTGGCTTTGATGCAGGCGCCGTTGATGGCCAGTTGGGCCGCAAGACCCGCAATGCCGTATCGCAGTATCAGGCCTATATGGGCTATCCTGTTACAGGTCAGCTTTCTGCGTTTGAGCAAAATTTGCTGATCTCAAGCTACAATCGCGCGCAGGCGGGCGGATATGCCGTGCAGCAGCAGGTTGCTGCCAATCCCGACGGAACGCGCGGTTTGCTGAAAACCTACCGTGCCGAAATGGCCGGCACTGCACCAGCCACCACCCTTGTGGTCACGCCACAACCCGTGCCGCAGCCCACACAGCCGACGGTTGTTGCCACAGCACCCGCCGCGCAGCCCCTTGCCGGTGCCACGGCATTAGCGGCTGCGGTCGCACCGCAAGCCACGTCATCAGGCGCGCTGCCCAACTTCATGGGCGCGGGCACACAAGCTTCACTGGCGTCTCACTGCAACACGGTGTCGTTGATCACCAACACCAACGGTGGCTTTGTGACACTGGCCAGCATGACGGACCCTAACGTGGCGCTGAACGAACAGTTCTGTCTTGCGCGGACCTACGCTATTGCCAAGTCCGAGGAACTGGTCAGCAAGATCCAGGGCTTCACGCCTGATCAGATCGCCCAACAATGTGGCGGTTTCGGCCCCGCGTTGAAGGACAAGGTAGCATCCTTGTCGGCTAAGCCGCGAGATGCAGTGGCCGCCGATGCCTCTGCCTTTGTTCTGTCTACGGGGATGGCCCCGGCGCAGCTTAAAGGGACTGCGCAGATCTGCCTTGGCGTCGGCTACCGGACGGACAACATGGACGTGGCCGTTGGCTCGGCCTTGTTGCTCTATGCACTGGGCGACAGGGTTTATGGCGAATTGATGGGCCATCACTTGAGCCAAGGGTTCGGTCCGGCCAAGAGCCCGGACATGGCGACAAGCTGGTACGAAGCAGGCCTTGCCGCCGCCGATAGCGGGGCCGCAGCGGTTTTCGTCCCTGGACAGCCAGAGCGGACAGAGCTGATCCGCAAGGCGAGCCAGCGCATGAACGGCTCTGCTGCGATGATTACACCGGTTGTGCCGGCCTCAACTGCCGGGTCAGGCGTGCCGACCTTCTCCATCAGCGAATAGGGCCGACACACAGCCTCGAAACAGGGCCCCCGCCGCAGGCATTGCGGCGGGGGTTTTTACTGGACGATTTGGCCTTGAGGTGGCGTGCCTATTTGGCTATGTGCGTTTTACCCTCATGGCATGCGGTCGTGGCGGAATGGTAGACGCGCAGCGTTGAGGTCGCTGTGGGGTAATACCCGTGAGAGTTCGAGTCTCTCCGACCGCACCAAACCCCAACATTGGTTTCAGTCAGATCAAACCCGAATTCCGCTCGTTTTGCGGTTGAGTCGGACTTACTTGCGCTGCACCCAAAGATCACCTGGGTTGAGGTTTCTTGAGGTGAATGTTTCGATGATCACTACGCATTGCCCGTTGCGAAGGGCCTGGATCAACTGGTCTGATCCGTTCAGCTAGATCACCTTTCGGTCGCCCTTCAGCTACTCGGCGGCGTGGCCGTGCAAGGCGCGCCAGCCAATGTCGCGACGGCAAAAGCCCTGTGGCCAGTTGATCTGGTCGATCATCGCGTAAGCCCGTTCATGCGCGTCAGCGAGGGTATCGCCGCGCGCCGTCACGTTCAGGACGCGCCCGCCCGAGGCGACGATTGATCCATTTTGCATGGCTGTACCTGCATGAAAGACCATGTTCTTGCTGTCTTCCGGAATCCCGTCCAACCCTTTGATGATCGACCCCTTGGTATAGGGGCCGGGATAGCCGTCTGCCGCGAGCACGACGGTAATCGCATGATCGTCAGCCCAGTTTACCTGCATGTCCGATAGGCGCCCTTCAGCCGCCGCATGCATCAGATCAAATGCCTGCGCGCCCAGCCGCATCATCAGGACCTGACACTCAGGATCGCCAAAACGCACGTTGTATTCTACCAACCGGGGCAGGCCGTTCTTGATCATCAGACCCGCGTAAAGCACCCCCTGATAGGGCATCCCGCGTCGCGCCATTTCCGCCATCGTCGGGCGAATGATTTCGTTCAGCGCGCGTTCGGCGATTTGATCAGTCAACACCGGCGCAGGAGAATAGGCACCCATACCACCTGTGTTCGGACCGGTATCGCCGTCGCCCACTCGCTTGTGGTCCTGTGCCGTGCCAATGGGTAACACATCGGCGCCATCGCACAGCACAAAGAACGATGCCTCTTCGCCTTCCATGAACTCTTCGATCACGACCTCAGCCCCGGCGTCACCAAAGGTGCCATCGAACATCGTGTCGATTGCATCCATTGCTTCTGCATCCGTCATGGCAATGATGACGCCTTTGCCGGCGGCCAATCCGTCGGCCTTGATCACGATCGGGGCACCTTGTTGCGTCACGTAAGCCCGCGCAGCCTGCGCATCCGTAAAATGCCCATAGGCCGCCGTCGGGGCGTTGCACGCATCGCAGATCTCTTTGGTGAAGGCTTTGGATGCCTCCAGAGCCGCTGCTGCCGCCGAGGGGCCAAAAACGCTGAAACCGGCGTCGCGCAATTCGTCCGCCACGCCAGCGGCCAACGGCGCCTCGGGCCCGATGATGACGAAATCAATCGCGTTTTCCTCGCAAAAGCCAACCACCGCCGGCCCATTCATCACGTCAACGCTTGCGCAGGTGGCAATGGCGGCAATCCCGGCATTGCCTGGCGCCACAATCAGTTTGTCGCATTTGGGGTTTTGCATCACCGCCCAGGCAAGAGAATGTTCGCGCCCGCCGGAGCCGAGGATCAGGATATTCATGTGCGCGCTCCCTTGGCCTTGATTGATGCGCGTTCTAAGGTGCAGCGACGCAGGACACAAGGCGCAGGCATGGACCTTCTCGACGATCCGCAACCGGGATCCAACACACCCGAATTCACCGTCTCGGAAATTGCCGGTTCGGTTAAGAAACTGGTCGAGGCCGAGCTGGGCTGGGTTCGCATCAAGGGCGAGGTGGGGCGCGTGGTTCAGGCGCGCTCGGGGCACCTTTATTTTGACCTCAAGGACGACCGATCAGTGCTGTCGTGCATGACCTGGAAAGGTCAGATTCCGGCACTTGGCATGATCCCCGAGGAAGGGACAGAGGTCGTCGCCGAAGGTAAGATGACCGCCAGCGGCTTTCAGTCCAAATTCGCGCTCAATGCCCAGCGACTGACCATTGCGGGCGAGGGGGCGCTTATGGCGCTGCTGGAAAAGCGCAAAAAGGCGCTGGCGGCAGAGGGGTTGTTTGACGAATCCCGAAAGAAACCCCTGCCATACCTCCCTGACATCATTGGCGTTGTGACCTCGCTGCAGGGGGTCGTGATCCGCGACATCATGCACCGTCTGCGGGACCGGTTCCCGCGCAAGGTGTTGGTTTGGCCGGTTGCGGTTCAGGGACAGGCCTGCGCACCGGAGGTGGCCCGCGCCATCGACGGCTTCAATGCAATGTCCCCCGGTGGTGCGCTGCCCCGGCCTGATCTGATCATCGTCGCTCGTGGCGGTGGGTCTGTCGAAGATCTGTGGGGCTTCAACGAAGAAATCGTGGCCCGCGCTGCCGCTGCTTCCGACATTCCGCTGATCTCAGCCGTGGGCCATGAGACGGATACCACCCTGATCGACTTTGTGTCTGACAAGCGGGCGCCCACACCAACCGCTGCTGCAGAACTGGCGGTGCCCGTGCGACACGAACTTGCCGCGGGGCTTGAGGGGCAGGGGGCCCGCATGGGTCAATTGCTAAGCCAGGGGCTAAGCCGTCGCGACCAGCGCTTGCGGGATATGGCGCGGGCCTTGCCGCGACCGGATGCCTTGCTTGACACACCGCGACAGCGGCTGGACCGGGCCGTCGAAAAGTTGGGCCCGTCGTTGATGACCGGCGTGCAACGCAGGCGGGTCCGATTGTCAGACGTTTCGGGACTACTGCGACCCGCAACCTTGTCGCGCCGTGTCGCCGAAGGACAGCGCGCAGTGAGCGGGCTTGGAACGCGACTTTCCCCTGCTTTGGAACGGTCAGTCAGCAGGCGCCGCGATGCGCTGGCCGCCATCAGCCGCCGCTTTCGCCCTGACACACTGGCTAGCGAAAGTGCGCGGCAGCGGCAGCGCTTTGAAGATCTGACCGCGCGCCTTTCTGCTGCCGGCGCGCGACAGATCGACAGTTGGCAAAAACAGATTGAAGCGCGCGGCAGGGTGCTCAATACACTTGGATACGAGGCGACACTTGAGCGCGGCTTTGCTGTCGTGCGCAGTGAAGGTCGCGTTGTTACGTCCGCCAAGGTCGCGAAAAAAGCCGGTGCTTTGGAGATTCAGTTTGCCGATGGGCGCATGGATGTAGCGGGCGGCAAGGTCGCGACGGCTCCATCCAAAAAGAGGGGCAATCCGCCCGATCAAGGGTCGTTGTTTTGAGCGTCCCTCACATACGCTTTGGCACCAACTCAGATGCCAAACTGCCCGTCAAACCCCCACTTTCGGGCCCAGACACTCCTGCGGTTCGCCGTCACCGGCTTCAAAGATTGTGAGCGGGGTCAGCCCCCGCACGGACGTCGCTTTGAGCCCACCACGTGTCAGCTCTACTGACCAGCATTGCGGTTCCGGGTTATTTTCGTACACAAAACAGATCAGCCCGTCATCTTCATACCAATCTCCGTCCAGACAGTCGCCAGGCGCGCGGGACCACCGCACCTTGCGATCCTCCAAATAGCTTTCCGATGCATAGATACGTCCGTCACCCAAGTGAAAAAACATGGTGCGACCGCCAACGTAGGCTTCAAATTTCTCTTCCGTATCAAGCGGTTCAGCAAGCACGGGCGCGGCAAGTGCGACCAATGCGACGAAAAGCGCCCTCACACTCCCACCTTGGGACCTAGGCACAGCAATTCCTCTCCAACGTCTTGCGCTTCGTAAAGTGCGGTAGAGGCGGGATCGTTCTCGAACCGCGCAATCAATCCACGCGCGCCTTTTGTAAAAGACCAGCATTGCGGATCAGGGGTATCTTCATAAACAAAGCAAATCAGTCCTGCCTCCTCGTACCAGTGCCCTTCCTTGCATTCGCCATCCAGAAAGGACCACTGAACGCGGCGATTTCCATGATAGACTTCAGCACCATAGGCCGCACCGTTTCGACCATAAAACAAAGTCTTTCCCTTGGTGTAGGCATCGAATTCTGCTGCTGACATGCGGTCTTGTGCCAAAGCAGGCAGGGCGGTCAGCAGCGCGATGATCAGTGCAAATATCCTCATGTCCGAAGATTGCCAGAAAGTCCGGGCCAGTGCCAGCGGCCCGGCAAGGGTGTGACAGCGGGAGTGCTACGTGCAGTCGGGCACTTGCCGCGCGCGGACAGAATGCGCGCAAAGCGAAGCGCAGGCGTCGCTTTTCGGTCGCAGGGAGGCTCCGCGATTTGATAGGGTCGCGGCAAGATCAAAGAAGGGGGCCAAGATGGCGCTGGACGGACAGTCAAAGAATTCGGGCAAAGGTGTCTGGAAATCCGGCAAGGGCAAGGGCCGGCATCACCCCAAGGGCCGTCAGCTTGAGGATCAGGCGTGGGAAGAGATCTGCACGTTGCTTGATGGCCTGCCGCGCGATCGCGATCGGTTGATTGAACACCTGCACCTTATTCAGGACCGGTATGGTCACCTTTCTGCTGCACACCTGCGCGCGCTTGCCGAAGAGATGCGCATGTCGATGGCTGAGGTGTATGAGGTCGCGACATTTTACGCCCATTTCGATGTGGTCAAGGAAGGCGCGACAAAGCCGCCAGCGTTGACGATCCGTGTCTGCGATTCGCTTTCCTGTGAATTGGCCGGGGCACAGCAGCTGAAAAAAGCATTGGAAGATGGGCTTGATGCCTCTGAAGTGCGTGTTTTGCGGGCACCCTGCATGGGCCGGTGCGATACCGCTCCGGTGCTTGAGATCGGACACAACCACATCGACCATGCCACACCTGAAAAGGTCGATGCCGCCATCGCTACGGGCGACACCCACGTGCATGTACCTGCCTACGAAGGGTATGATGCCTATGTTGCCGAAGGTGGGTACGAAACCCTGAAAGACCTGCGCACCAACGGCAACTGGGAGGCCGTGCAGGAAACCGTGCTGGCCTCGGGCTTGCGCGGTCTGGGCGGGGCCGGTTTCCCGTCCGGCAAGAAGTGGGGTTTTGTAAGGGCCAATGCCGGACCACGCTATCTAGCAGTGAACGGCGACGAGGGCGAGCCGGGCACTTTCAAGGATCGTTGGTATCTTGAGCGTATGCCGCATCTGTTCTTAGAAGGCATGTTGATCGCCGCTTGGGCAGTGGAGGCGGACCGCGCATATATTTACATGCGTGACGAATATCCCGCCGTTCTGGAAATATTGCGACGTGAAATCAAGGCACTGGAAGACGCAGCTATTGTAGAGCCGGGTTACATCGACCTGCGGCGCGGCGCTGGAGCTTACATCTGTGGCGAAGAAAGTGCGATGATCGAAAGCATAGAAGGCAAACGCGGTCTGCCACGCCACCGCCCGCCTTTTGTGGCGCAGGTCGGCATCTTTGGCGCCCCCACCTTGGTCCACAACGTAGAGACCTTGCATTGGGTCGCCCGTGTTTGCCGCGAAGGGCCTGAGGTGCTCAACAGTACTGAGAAAAACGGGCGCACGGGGCTGCGCAGCTATTCTGTTTCGGGCCGCGTGGCAAAGCCGGGCATGTATGTGCTGCCCGCGGGGTCGACTATCATGGATCTGATCGCGGCATCTGGTGGGATGGTAGCAGGTCATTCTTTCAAGGCGTATCAGCCGGGTGGCCCTTCATCCGGGCTTTTGCCTGCGTCGATGAATGATATTCCGCTGGATTTTGACACGCTGCAGCCGCATGGCTCTTTCATCGGCTCCGCAGCTGTTGTCGTTCTGTCGGATCACGACAGCGCTCGCGGTGCTGCGCTGAACATGCTTCGGTTCTTTGAGGATGAAAGCTGTGGCCAGTGCACACCCTGCCGGGTGGGCTGCGAAAAAGCGGTCAAATTGATGCAAGCAGATCACTGGGACAAGGGGCTGCTGGAAGAGCTTTCAACCGCCATGATCGACGCGTCTATCTGTGGGTTGGGGCAGGCGGCTCCGAATCCGATCCGGCTGACAATGAAGCATTTCCCGGACGAGGTCTGAGACCTTGCTGTGGGCTATAAGCGGGGCGTCTGCCTTGCTTTACTGGGGGTTCTCCCTGCGCGAAGGCACTTCGTGGTTTCGCAGCAGTGTCAAGAGCTTGGCACTGGTTCCTCTTGTGGTTCTGGCGCTTGTTTTGAGTGCGCCCCTCGTGGCGGCGGCACTCGCGCTGTGCAGCCTGGGGGACGTGTTCCTGTCCCGCTCCGGCGAACGCTTTTTTCTGGCAGGACTGATCAGTTTCGCACTGGGCCACCTGGCCTGGATCGCCGTATTCGTCTTGGAATTAGGGGCCACACCTGACCAGCTCAATTCCGTGTCTATGGGACTTGCTGTTCTTGCGATGTCTTTGCACGCCCTATTCATGATCCGCGTCCTGCTCGGCCGGGCTGGTGAACTGCGCCTGCCGGTGGCGATTTACATCGCCATCATCATGACCATGGGTGTGGCCGCTCTTGCCACGCAAAGCCCTATGGTCATCATCGGCGCCGTGCTCTTCATGGCATCCGATACTCTGCTGGGGCTGCAGACGTTCATCCTAGCCAAGGGCGGCCCTTTCGAGCGGGCCGCGAACATTCTGATCTGGCCGCTTTATTGGGTGGCTGTTGCCATCCTTGCCTCGGTGTCACTGGCTTGAGATCTTGAGCTGCGCCCCGCGCGCGGCTTCGGGGCCTCTCGTCAGAAAGTTACCTGATGACCGGCCCAGATCTGTGTTAGCTTTGCTGGGGATAGACCTGCAACGTGCGGGCGTGGCCCGTAAGAGCAAGTCCGCCGACACTTCGCGCCTTCCATCCCAAGGACACAGGCTATAAGTCAGGGAAAACTGGCGCGGAGTGTCCTGCCTTGGCATTTTTCAAGAAACTCAAAGAGCGGCTGTTCAAGTCCTCCAGCAAGATCGACGAAGGCCTTGAAGCCATTGTTGGCGAGGGCGGTGAAGAGGAAACGATCGATACGGCGGCCCAAGAGGCCGAGGCGGCAGAGCAGGTCCTCCAGGAGGCGCGCGCGGCCGAAGCGGATAGATTGGCTGAAGAGCAGCGTTTGGCCGAAGAACAGCGATTGGCAGAAGAGCAGCGATTGGCGGAAGAACAGCGGCTGGCAGAAGCCCGGGCCGCAGAGAAAGCTGCAGCGCAGGCCGCCGCAGACGCCGCTGAGGCCGCGCGTCAGGCTGAAACTGAACGCCTAGGGGCCGAAGCGGCACGTCAAGTCGAAGCTGAAGCCGCCGAGGTCCAGCGTGCCGAGGCCCAGAAAGCTGCTGAAGAAGCGGCCCTTCGCGCCGCCCAAGAGGCCGCTGATGAAGCCACCCGGCAAGCCAATGAAGAAGCCGCGCAGCAGGCCGCTGATGACGCCGCGGCAGAGGCAGCCCTGCAAGCTGCCGCCCGCGCTGAACGCGAAGCCGAAGAAGAAATACAAAGACAAGAGGCAGAGAGCGCCGCGCGCGTGGCCGAAGCAGCCCGTGCTGCAGCGGCCGAAGCGGCCCGGCAGGCGGAGGCAGAGGCAGCAGCCTCTCGCGCCGTCGAAGAAGATGCCGCACGCAAAGCTGCCGAAGAGGCGCGCCGCCAAGAGGCGCAGGTCGAAGAAGCGGCCCGAAAGGCGCAGGAAGAGGTGCAGCGCGCAAACCCCCCGCGCGAAACCGCCCCCTTGCGTACCACGCTGACACCCGTCGCCCCGGATCTCATTGACCAAGATACGTCCGAGACCGAAAGCAAGCCTGGACTTCTGGGCCGCCTTATTGGTCGCTCCGCGCCCAAGACCGTTGTCCGGCGGACGTTGGATGACGACATGCTCGAACAGCTCGAAGAGCTTTTGATCACAGCTGACATGGGGGTGGATACCGCCCTTAGGGTGACAGCCAACATGGCCGAGGGCCGTTTTGGCAAGAAACTATCGGTGGCTGAAATCAAAAAATTGATGGCGGACGAAGTCGCGCGTATCATGGAACCCGTTGCCCGGCCCCTGCCGCTTTATCCAAAGACGCCGCAAGTGGTGCTGGTTGTGGGTGTGAATGGCTCAGGCAAAACAACGACCATCGGCAAACTCGCCAGTCAGTTTCGTGCCGCCGGTAAGAAAGTGGTGATTGCCGCAGGCGATACGTTCCGGGCTGCTGCGGTGGAACAACTGCAGGTCTGGGGCGAACGGGCAGGGGTGCCGGTGCTGACCGCGCCGCAGGGCACGGACCCTGCCAGCCTCGCCTTTGATGCGTTGGAGCAGGCACAGCGAGATGGGGCTGATCTGCTGATGATCGACACCGCAGGCCGACTGCAGAACCGCAGTGACCTGATGGAGGAATTGGCAAAGATCGTCCGCGTTATCCGCAAGAAAGACGAAACCGCACCGCACAACACCTTGCTGGTCCTCGACGCGACCACGGGGCAGAATGCGCTGAGCCAGGTCAAGGTGTTCCAGGACATCTCAGATGTTTCCGGCCTTGTCATGACCAAGCTGGACGGTACTGCAAAGGGTGGCGTGCTGGTGGCGTTGGCCGACAAATTCGGCCTGCCCATTCACGCCATCGGCGTTGGTGAACAGATCGATGATCTGGCACCATTCGACCCAGAAGAGTTTGCGGATGCCCTTGTCGGATTTGACAGATGACAACCGGCATAACCTGGCACGCGTCAAAAACGCTGTCAGGCGAACCGGATATGGTTCTTGCGGGATGCGAATCTGATTTGAAAGACAAAGACCCATGGGCCCTCTTCATCTTTCCAACTAAACTCATATCAGCCGCGTGCGGCAGGGCATATTGGTTTGGTGTGGCAAAGCTGCATTTACCACACCGATGACCGACTGGCTTCTCAGTATCGAAGGAACGACATCGGGTCATACCGTAGCCTTTTGGCTGGCAATCATGGCGGCGTTTTTGCATGCAGTTTTTGGAGCGTTGCAAAAGGGGCGGCACGATCCGTGGCTTACGCGCGGGGCGATTGACGTTTGCTATTGTCTGATGGCGGCTCCCTTTGCGCTTTTTGTTGTTCCCTGGCCTGAGCCACATATGTGGCTGATCTTCGCTGTCGCCTGGGCGATTCACATTGTTTACAAATGCCTGCAAGCTTGGGCCTATACCAAAGGGGCCTACACAGTTGTCTACCCTGTGGTGCGCGGAACCGGGCCGCTCTTTGCTGTTATCGGCGCCTACCTCATCTTTGACGAACGCTTTACGCTGACCCAATGGGCCGGGGTTGCCGTGCTTTTGGCGGGGATATTCGGGCTGGCCGTCTACAACATGGTCAAGCTTGAAGCGCAGCGCGATACGCTGAATGCGGCCTTGGGCATTGCGGTGCTGACGGGCCTTTTTGTGGCGCTTTACACTACGTATGATGCCTATGGCATCCGGGCTACGGAAAATCCGTTCACCTTTCTGGCTTGGTTTTTCATGATTGACGGTGCGGTGATGCCCTTCATTGCTGCCGTGCGGTGGCAGCGATTGGGTGTCGCAGCGCCGGCGATCGGGCCGTTGATGTCCCGGGGGGTTCTGGGCGCCATCGTGGCCTTTCTCAGCTTTGGTGCGATCATGCTGGCAACACGCCTTGACAAGGTGGGGGAGGCAGCGGTTCTGCGCGAAACCTCAACCGTCTTTGCCGCGTTGATCGGGGTGGTTTTCTTGAAAGAGACCGTCGGACCGCGCCGCATTGCGCTGATGGCATTGATTGCACTGGGCGCTGTGATAGTTGAGATGGGTGGATGAAGGAGAGCCCGGTGAGCGCACGCAAAGAGATTAACCCTTTTCTGAAATCGGCCCTGGAGTTTGGCCCGATCCTGCTGTTCTTCGTGGCTTACCTGCGGCTGAAGGATAACACCTTCACCATCGGTGGCACCGACTATGACGGTTTTATCGTTGTCACGGCCGCGTTCATTCCGCTTTTGGTGCTGACCACGGGAATCATGTGGATGCTGACGGGCAAGCTGGCACGTATGCAGGTGGCGACCGTGATTTTGGTCGTGCTGTTTGGCGGGCTGTCGGTTTGGCTTAACGATGATCGGTTTTTCAAGATGAAACCGACGATGATCTACCTACTCTTCGGGGGGTTGCTGGCCGTGGGGGTGCTGCGCGGGCAATCTTATCTGAAGTACGTGATGGAAGAGATGATGCCACTTGATGATGCAGGATGGATTAAGTTGACGAAACGACTGATGCTCTTTTTCTTCGGGCTGGCGCTGGCGAACGAAATCGTCTGGCGCACTTTTACTACAGAGACCTGGGTTTACTTTAAGACATTCGGTTTGACCGCTGCACTCTTTGGGTTTTTCATGTTTCAGGCCCGCCTTTTTCAAGACCATTCGCCAGAGAAAGATGACGCCTGAGCACGGCTCAGGTTTCTGTAACCACGGTCAGCTCGGGCCGCCACGTTGCCTCCATCGGGGCAACAGAGGTGGACATTTTACGGGCCAGATCCAACGAAAGTACCGCCTCAAGCGCCAGTTTGAACCGGCTTGACCGAGCAGACATCAACGCCAGATCCGATGCGGACCATTCCAGGAATTCACTACCCGGTGCGAGCATCGTGGTGGCAGATGCGCGCTGCCCGGTGAGGTACGCGACTTCGCCCACGAACGCTCCTGCGGGACGCTCGAACCGGTCGCCGTTCTTGTCCACAATGGTGGTGCCGGAGATAACGTAAAAGAGCCGCGTCAGCGGAGCCTCTTCCGACGTCAGCGGCACTATGTCGTCAGCGATACGCCGATTGGCATGGTTCATCAGAGTGCGGAAGTCACCGGGGGGCAGGGTCGGAAAGTGACTGTAGATATCGCGGTGCGCCCGCGGGATCGCCAACCGGGAATTGCGTGCTAGCAAGCTAAACAGGCCAATCACATTTGCTGCGCCGATAAAGAGGCTGATATAGATGGCTTCCCACAAGGGTTCAGCCGCCACAACCGCGTAGTAGATGATGTATAGGAACGTGC
Organism: Sulfitobacter aestuariivivens; assembly: GCF_014763045.1. Classification (GTDB taxonomy): domain Bacteria; phylum Pseudomonadota; class Alphaproteobacteria; order Rhodobacterales; family Rhodobacteraceae; genus Sulfitobacter; species Sulfitobacter aestuariivivens. The sequence goes on along the minus strand of NZ_JACTAG010000001.1, from coordinate 1,513,778 downwards.
CGAGCAGAACGAGGAGACGCAGAACGATCTGATTGATGATCAGCAGGCCAAGTACATAGCAAGCCCCGGCGAGATAAACCAGAAATCCAGGAGAGAAGATGAAATCAATCATGCTGCGCGGAAAACCAACGTGGATAAATATCAAACAGTTAACGCGTTGAGCGACGTTAGGTAAAGGCAGGAATTCCTGACCCCGCCGCCCTACTTCTTGAACAACCGTGCCTGCGCGTCTTTGTCCTTGGCAAAATCGGCACGCTTTTCTGCGTGGAGCGCACGCCCCGCACGCACGCCGGGTCGGTTCCACATCACCTCCAACCAGCGCGCCATGTGCGGCTTGTCCTCCAGCGTCTGCTGCTGACCCTCCCATAGCGACGCCCAACCCCAACAAGCGAAATCAGCGATCGATATGAAATTGCCCGCAACGTATTCGTTGTGTTTGAGCTGACGGTTGAGCACACCATAAAGCCGACCGGTTTCAGAGCGATAGCGGTCCTTGGCGTAAGGCAGGTCGTTTGGTGGATCCATGTGCGGCGCATATTTCAAGAAATGATGGGCCTGACCTGCCATTGGCCCCAGCCCGCCCATTTGCCACATCAACCATTGATCCACGGCAATACGCTCTCGTTCGGTATTGCCGCAAAACGTGCCTGTCTTGCGTGCGAGATATTGCAGGATCGCCCCGGATTCGAAGATCGAAACTGGTGCGCCGTCCGGTCCGTCCGGATCTGTGATCGCGGGCATCCGGTTGTTAGGTGCAATTTTCAGGAACGCCGGATTAAATTGATCTCCCTTGCCTATATTGATGAGGTGGGTGGCGTACGGCAGGCTCATCTCTTCAAGAGCTATCGAAACTTTCCAGCCGTTTGGCGTGGGCCAATAGTAAAGATCAATGGTCATGATGCGTCCTGTTGAAACTCTCTCAAAGAACGTCGCCGAGAACGCGTAGAATGTCGAAAGGAAAATGTCGGGGGTGCTCTGAACCCGGCATTCAGAACAAATCATTGGGCAGGGTGCCCGCCTTACGACCCCATTGACGACATTCTCGCACAGGCGTACACCGCCTGTCGTGGTGATTTGTTACCGGATTGCGGGCCACGTAAAACAATCTGCTAAAAGGTCAGGAGAAAGCCCCTTTCGCTTGACCGCGTTCGGGGTTTTTTTATTGCCCGCCAGGCGGGCCGGAAGGACATACAATGACCAATGACTGGCAGGACCGCACCAAGGCCGTGCATGCCGGCACCCGCCGCAGCCAATATGGCGAAGTGAGCGAGGCCATTTTTCTCACCCAAGGGTTTGTCTACGAAACCGCTGAACACGCCGAGGCGCGATTCCTTGATAGTGGGCCGGATGAATTCATCTATGCACGCTACGGCAATCCCACTGTGGCGATGTTTGAAGAACGCATCGCCGCCCTTGAGGGGGCCGAAGATGCGTTTGCCACAGCCTCGGGAATGGCGGCGGTTTCAGGCGCGCTGACCTCGATGCTGAAAGCCGGTGACCACGTGGTATCGGCACGTGCGCTTTTTGGGTCATGTCTTTACGTGCTCGAAGAGGTGCTGACCCGGTTTGGGGTCGAGGTGACCTTTGTGGACGGCACCGATCTGGCCCAATGGGAGGCCGCCATACGCCCGGACACGCAGGCGGTATTTTTTGAATCCGTTGCGAACCCAACGCTCGAAGTGGTTGATATCGAATCGATTTCGAAGCTGGCCCATGCCCATGGGGCGCTGGTTTTGGTGGACAATGTCTTTGCCACTCCGGTCTTTTCACGCGCGCTGCAACAGGGCGCTGATGTGGTCATCTATTCCGCAACGAAACACATGGATGGGCAGGGGCGGGCTTTGGGCGGTGTAATTCTCGGGACACGGGAATTCATTCGCAAGACGGTCGAACCCTACATGAAGCATACCGGTGGTTCCATGTCGCCATTCACGGCCTGGGTGATGCTCAAAGGGCTTGAGACCATGAGCCTGCGGGTCAATGCCCAGGCCGACACCGCGCTGACGCTCGCGGAGGCAATCGACGGCCATGACGCACTGGTCCGCACGATCTACCCTGGCCTTGCAGGTCATGCGCAAAACGCACTTGTGCAACGCCAGATGGGCAAGGGCGGTACCGTGCTTTCGCTGGATCTGAAGGGCGGAAAACCTGCTGCATTTGCCTTTCTCAATGCCATCAGGGTTGGCGTCATTTCCAACAATCTGGGGGATGCCAAAACAATCCTGACCCACCCGGCAACAACAACCCATCAGCGGCTGAGCGACCAGCAGCGCGCGGATCTGGGGATAACCGAGGGTCTGGTCCGCATATCGGTGGGATTGGAGGATGCAACCGATCTCAAGGCAGATATTCTTCAGGCCCTGCGGGTGGCGAGTGAAGTTTAGGCCTGGTTTGCGCGGTGTCTGCCCTTGGGGCATGGCCTAGTGATTGCAGCGGCATGAGGCATATGGACCCGGCGGATCAGACGCTGACGTCGCGGTGTGTCACGCCAGGCCCGTACGTTGTGCTGGGGACGGGGCTGATCACTACTGCCGCCCAAAAAGCCGGTTTGTCCGGGCCGGATGTCGCAAACACCGGAAATCTGACGTCCTTTCCGTGATCCAGATCCGCGCGGGACACGTATATGTGTAGGTAAGTTGGATAATCCGGCTGACCTGACTATGTAGAAGTGTGCACCACGAGGGGGCCACACCATGACGATCATAACGCCTGTCAATCAAGGCCCGGACCGTGACGCTGCCGAAGCGGCGCTGGAAACGCTCAGAACTTGGGCCAAAGGCGCCTCTACCGCTGAGCTTGACGCGCTGGACCCTGCAATCCGCAGGGTGCTGACCAATCGGGGCGACTATCCCGAATTCGACCGGACATATCCGGAGGATTTCAAAGCCTGCGCGCATTACAAGGCGACGTTGCCAGACCTTCAGAATGGCCCGTCCAGTCTGATCCGTGGGTCAAAGCGGCAGATTCAGCACGTGGGCATTTCCAACTTTCGCCTGCCAATAGGATTCCATACCCGCGACAACGGTGATTTGACTCTAGAGACGTCGATCACCGGCTCCGTCAGCCTTGAGGCGGACAAGAAGGGGATCAACATGTCCCGCATCATGCGCAGCTTTTACAAGCACGCTGAGCAGACCTTCAGCTTTGAAGTGATCGAACGGGCACTGGACGACTACAAAACCGATCTAGAAAGCTTTGATGCGCGTATACAGATGCGGTTCTCCTTCCCGATGAAGATCGAAAGCCTGCGTTCTGGTCTGTCGGGATATCAGTATTATGACATCTCGCTCGAACTGGTCGAGATGAATGGCGTGCGCCAGAGGATAATGCATCTCGACTATGTCTATTCGTCGACCTGTCCTTGTTCGCTTGAACTCTCAGAGCACGCCCGCGCCACCCGTGGGCAATTGGCCACGCCGCATTCGCAGCGCTCTGTCGCGCGGGTGTCCGTGGCAATGGAAGAGGGTGCGCCGCTCATCTGGTTCGAAGACCTGATCGAAGCGTGCCGTCGCGCCGTTCCGACCGAAACCCAAGTCATGGTCAAGCGCGAGGACGAGCAGGCGTTCGCGGAACTCAACGCGGCCAATCCGATCTTTGTCGAAGACGCCGCGCGCCTGTTCGCTGAGCAGTTGGAGAATGAGCCTCGTGTCGGCGATTTCCGCGTGATTGCGAGCCATCAGGAAAGCCTGCACAGCCACGATGCGATCAGCGTTCTGACCGAAGGACCGACCTTTGAAATGCAGAGCATTGATCCCAAGCTTTTCAATACGCTCTTTCACGTCGGTTAAGCGCTGCTGTATCCCCTTTTTCTTTCAACCAACGCGGGCCGGGAAACATAAGAGATCCCGGCTCGCATTCTTCCAATAGACGTTAGTGCCCGGCGACCGATATCAGTCGCTTACCCGGCTGCGCTTTTCCGCATTTGGGTCACTGGCTGGGGCATCCCCCAACGTCGCTTCGGGATTGTGCCACTTTTCCTTTGGTCCCTTGGGGTTTTGTGGTTGGTTATCCTTGGCCACGTCCGGGCGCGCATCTTTCTTGTCGTCTGACATACCGTGTCTCCTCAGGAATTGGACTCCCAGACAAACCCCACATCACCTGCGCCGGTTCCCCGCGTCTTGCAAATCCGCAGCTGGCCCCCGTAATCTCGCGCCATGACTTCCCGGCAATTCATTGTTCTTCTGGTCTGCGTGGCCATCTTTGCGCTGGGCCAGTTCCACCGCGCATCCGGCTCTGTCTTCACGCCGATCCTGATGGACAGCTTCGGAATATCAGCCGCTACTGTCGCGGGATTGGTCTCGGCGATGTTCTTTGCCACGATTGCCGTTCAGGTCCCCTTCGGCAGCGCGCTGGATCGCATTGGCCCGCGCAAGGTTCTGGCGGTCTGCATGGGATTGGTTGCGGGGGGCACGGCCCTTTTTGCTGGCGCGTCTACTTACGAAACAGCGCTGATATCGCGTGTTCTGATTGGGATCGGCCTGGCGTCGATGGGTGCTGCGACCCACGTGATTATTGCGCGCAATTTCAGCGCGAAAGATTTCGGATACATGAGCGGTTTGGTGGTGACGCTGGGCGGGATCGGCGGATTGCTGGGAACATATCCGCTTGCCCTTGCTCTGTCGCGGCTGCCCTGGGGGCTGGTCTTTGGCGCGGTAGCGGCGCTGACGGTGATCCTGTCACTGGCGATCTGGCGCGCGGTGCGCCCCGGTGCTCCGCATGACACACCGCCCGCACCAGAGACGCCCAAGGAAGGCTACATCAGCCTGCTGCGTCAACGGGCGATCTGGCGCGTTCTGGTCTTGGGAGTGGTCACTTTTGGCCCGATCACGACCATAACGGGCCTTTGGGGTGGGCCGTTTCTGCAGGATGCGCTGGGGCTGCAGCCTGATACCGCAGGTGCCGTGCTGCTGGTCTTTTTTCTGGCGACGATCCTTGGGGGGTACATATTTGGCGTCCTGGACCGCAAGGCGCGCTCCCGTCGCACAGTCATCTTTTGGGGTGCCGCGTGTTCAGTTGTCAGCCTGACCATCCTGGCCGGGGTGGGGCCGGTCGGGCGTGCAGTGCCAATCGCGTTGCTGTTGGGTATGATCTTCTTCCAGCAATTCTATATCCCGCTTGGAGCGGAGTTGCGCCATGCGGTCCCCGATCACATGCTCGGGCGGGCATCGACACTGCTGGCACTGGTGTCGGTGGCAGCCATTCCTGTGCTGCAGATCACTTTTGGTGCGTTGCTTGACATCGGGGCCTCGTGGGACTGGCAGGTGGCGGATCAATACCGGCTTGCCTTCGCGGGTCTGGCTGGGGTCATCGCGGTGTGTTTGGTGCTCTACATGGTGCTCGGGGGCAGGGAAGACGCGGTCCAACACTGATACCAGACTTGCACGCCAAGGGACGCGGCTATGCAATAGTGTCGGTTCTGCTGCGCTGCAGCACGCCCTATCTGATGGGCAGGGACAAATCCCCTCAAACCCAAGGTAATAAAATGGCCTATCTGAATACATCCGCGCCATCTCATGTGGCATCAAACATTTCTGGTTTTCTCGGCAACGCCGCTAAAACCGTGACCGGCTTTTTTGCCAGCATCGGCACCGCCATGGTCGTCAACTCAACAGCCTATCACCGGCTTGAACAGGTGGAACGTCTGCAGGCAAGATCTGACGCCGAGCTTTCAAAGCTGGGCCTGCGTCGCGAAGAGATCGTGCACCACGTCTTTCGCGATCTTTTCTGGCACTGAGCCACGCGCTCAATCCGGTTGGGGCAAGGCAAACTGCGCCACTCATATGGCAAGAACCCTTGCTCCAACCGCTTGACACTGCTTGACGCAAAAGCCAACGCTGCCCCCATGTTGGACCTGCGACCCGTTGGATATGTAATTGGCCTGCTGGTGGCGGTCCTTGGGGCGTTTATGGTCCTGCCTATGCTGGTTGATCTTGCCGAAGGGCGCGGGCACACTCACGTCTTCGTCGAAGCGGGCATCATCACCACGCTAGGGGGCGGACTGATCGCGCTGGCCTGTTCCAATGGCGTACGCGAAGGCCTCAATATCCAGCAGACTTTCCTACTGACAACCGGCGTGTGGCTGATGCTGCCACTTTTCGGAGCATTGCCTTTCATGCTGGGGGCGACCGGGTCAAATTTTACAGACGCTTTTTTCGAAGCCATGTCCGGCCTGACAACCACCGGTGCCACCGTGCTCAGCGGTCTGGATGATATGCCTAAGGGGCTGCTTTTATGGCGGGGCATCATGCAATGGCTGGGCGGGATCGGTATTATCGTCGTGGCGATGGTATTTCTGCCCGAATTGCGGGTCGGAGGCATGCAGATCTTCAAATCCGAAGGGTTTGATACGATGGGTAAGATCCTGCCGCGTGCCGGTCAGATCGCCACCCAGATCTCTGTCATATATGTCTGGCTGACCATGGCCTGTGTGCTGAGCTATCTGGCCGTGGGCATGGACACCTTTGACGCCACCGTGCACGCACTCACGACTGTGTCGACGGGCGGCTTTTCAAACTATGATGCATCATTTGGCGCGTTTTCCGGTCCGGCAGAATATGTGGCAACGATCTTTATCATACTCGCGGCCTTGCCCTTTGTGCGTTACGTCCAGTTGATCAACGGCAATCCGATGGCGCTGCATCGCGACTCTCAGGTGCGGACGTTCCTTGCGATGGTGCTGCTTCTGGTTGTGGTCTGCACCTTTGCGCTGCACCAAACCGCGCCGCGCCATTGGGAAGTGTCATTGCGCGAGTCACTCTTTAACATCACGTCGATCATATCTGGCACCGGCTATGCCTCAGCCAATTATATGCAATGGGGTCCGTTCCTGATCGGCCTCTTCTTCTTCATCGGCCTTATCGGGGGCTGCGCGGGTTCTACGTCGTGTTCGATCAAGGTGTTCCGTTATCAGCTTCTGATCGCCTCCATTCGGGCGCAACTGCTGCGCATTCGCTCGCCTCACGGCATTTTTACGCCGCGCTATGACGGCCGCCCGGTTGGCCAGGATGTGTTGAGTTCGGTCATGTCGTTCTTCATGTTCTTTGTGGTCACCATGGGCCTTGTCGCTGTGGCGCTGAACCTGACCGGGCTTGATTTCATCACCTCGGTTTCGGGCGCCGCCGCCGCACTGGCAAACATTGGCCCCGGGCTGGGGGACATCATCGGTCCTGCAGGCAACTACGGCAGTCTCAACGATACGGCCAAATGGATCCTCAGCATCGCGATGCTGATTGGTCGGCTGGAACTGATGGCCGTCTACGTCATTCTCACTGTTTCTTTCTGGAGGGCCTGATGCCTGAAACCCGTCCGCTTGGTGCACAAATTTCTCACATGCTCAAAGACCGTGGCGTCGATGTCATCTTTGGCATTCCCGGCGTGCACAATCAGGAAATGTATCGCGGCATTGAAGAGGCCGGGATCGCCCATGTTCTCGCCCGGCATGAACAGGGCGCAGGGTTCATGGCCGATGGTTATGCACGTGCGACGGGGCGGCCGGGTGTCGCTTACGTGATTACGGGGCCGGGAGTGTGCAACATCATGACGCCCATGGGGCAGGCCTATTCCGACAGTGTACCAATGCTGGTGATTTCAAGCTGTCTGGATGAAACGGCTGCAACCCGGGGGCAGCTACACCAGATGAAAGATCAGCAGACTGCGGCTGGGACAGTGTGCGATTGGTCGGAAGAGGCGCGCACGGCAGATGCAGCCTATCAGCTTGTCGATCGGGCTTTCGCCGAATTCAGCACAGAGCGGCCGCGTTCCAAACATCTTCAGGTGCCAATTTCTGTGCTTGAAGCGCAGGCTGATACGCCACCCAAGCCACTTGCTCCTGCGCCCCCGTTGACGTTCTCTGCTGGTGATGTGGCACAGGTGGCTGCGTTGCTGGCTGAGGCAAAACGACCGCTTTTTATCTTTGGTGGCGGTGCAGCGAATGCCGCCGACCCTGCGCGTTTGGTCCTGAAAACCACCGGCGCGGCCAGTTTTACCACCTATGCGGGGCGGGGTATCGTAGGGCCGGACAACCCGCTGGCATTCGGAAGTTATCTCGCAAAACCTGATAGCATGACCGCGATCCAAAATGCCGACCTGATTATTGCGGTGGGCACCGAATTGGCACAGGTGGACATCTGGCGCGACGCACTTGGAAACAGCGGGCCACTTGTGCGTATCGATCTGGAAACGGCGGTGTTGGCAGATGGCCAACGCTGCGACCATCCCATTCAGGCCGAAGCGGGCGCATTCCTGGCCGCATTGGCGGAAACGCTTCCGGGAACGTCACCTGCCACAGATTGGAACGCCGAAGAAATTGCCCGGTCGCGGGCCCGCTGGGCGGCAGAAGTTGATGCCGAATACCCCGGCATTCCCACCATCTGCGACGCTCTCAAGGCATGCCTGCCAGACGGCACGATGATCTATTCCGACATGACCCAATTCGCCTATGCCGCCAAGGAGGTCTGGGACATGGACCGCCCGGGCCACTGGCACCACCCCTACGGCTTTGGCACGCTGGGATATGCATTGCCCGCCGCTATTGGCGGTGCCGTGGGACGGCCCGGTTTGCCCACCATGGCCATCGCCGGGGACTACGGCTTTCATTATACGATGCAGGAACTTGGCGTAGCTGTGGAACTGGGGCTAAGCCTGCCCATCATCCTTTGGGACAACGGCAAGCTTGGGGCAATCGAAGCAAGCATGGTCAGCGCCCAGATAGCACCCAACGCAGTCGTGGCGCGTAATCCAGATTTTGTGAAACTCGCGCAGGCCTTTGGGGCAGGGGCCACCGCACCGCAAACCCTGGAAGAGATGCAAAGCGCCGTGCACGACGCTTTCAAGGCCGATGGACCAACTCTGATCTACATCACACCGGAAATTCTGGGGTAGAGGGATCCGTGCAAGCCGGATGACCCCTTATTCCCAGCAACTGACCAATACAGTCATGCCTTGTGCTGCAATCGCCAGATCACGAGGGGCAATCGCCCCGGTGCGCTCTGCCGCAATCAGGCTCAACCCCGATCGGCTGGCGACTTCTGCAATCGCCGCGCTTTCCAGGGCATAACTGACGTCGCCGGGCAGTTGCCGCGCGTTTTCCTTTGGGCTCATCAACATGCCCATAACGTTACCGCTGGCATCGAACACGGGCCCCCCCGCATCCCCGGGTTGTGCGTCCAGGGTCAACCGGCTGACATCCGCTTCGCCTTGCAACCCCTTGAGATCGGAAAGCTTTCCGAACGTGAGCGTTGCCGCACTCAAAACGCCCTCATACGAAAACCCGGCCACAGATATTTCCGATTGCAGGCGGGGTGCCACCACGGTGAACTGCGCCACAGACAAAGGCGCCAGCGTTGATTTGGGCGCCAGCAAAGCAATGCCAAGCGCGGCATCCGCCGTCAGTACCTCTGCTTCGGTATCACCGTCAATTGTCAGCCTGCCACACGATTGCACCGCCTCTGCGGTGGTCGCGACCGTTCCTTTCTGGTCGATGAAAAATCCTGAACGGGCAACCTTGGGTTGCCGGATCTGAAGCCCTGCGACCAGATCGATTGATTGGTCCTGGCTGTTGCCTTCCGCCGGATCCATCACACCTGGAAGCCGCAGAAAGCTCTTGGACATCTCTTGCAAGACGCGCGCCCGGCGTCCCTCGTCCCCAGCAGGCCAAATCAGGGTGAAACCTTTGATCTGCCCGCCTTCAAGCCACACCTGAGTTTCGCTGACGATCCGACTGTTTTGCCCTTTAAGCGTGAAAGACGCATTGCGCCTCTCGCGCGGTCCGTTCAACGGCACGATTTCAAGCGTCTGCATGATCTCGTAAAGCCCAAAAAGCGTGTCCTGATCGCCTTCCTGGCTGATCAGCAGAACCCTTGCACCGATATCACCGGTGCTATTGTAGTGCGCAAATGGCGGCTCGTATTTTTCAAGTCCGACTTCGGCGGTGGGCATGATCATCTCAATCCCGGCCTTGGCGTCGGTCACGATCTGCAAGCCCAGCCCATCAAGAACGGCGTTGTACTGTCGGATCAGTGCCGCGCGCTGCTGTGTGGTCAGCACGCCAGTCAGTTCGTAGCCATTGGCCCCCTGCCAGGCACGCATTGAGTTGCGCGTGCCCGGCCCAAAGGCCCCGTCGATAGCGGCTGTGTAAAATCCGGCCCACTTCAAGGCGATCTGCAAGTCGCGGCGTTCCTGTGCATTCAGCAATCGTTCGGAGCGGCGCGCCTGTGCGGGCGTCTCGTCAGAGGGTTCCGGCGGGGTCACTTCAACCGTCTCTGCCGCAGGTTCCTGTGCCGGTTGCGCCGGGGTAGTTGTGGGTACATTTTCCGGTGCCTCAAGCACCCCGCGGTTCAGCACATTGGCACCCACCGGCCAGAATTGCCCGCGAAACCTGCTGGAAAGCTGGATAAAGCTGTCGCGCGGGACCAAGCCTTCGCTTACGTACTGGCGCAGCACCAGTTCCGCATCGGCCCGGCGATAGGGACCCACAGCGATGCCGTACCACCCACCACCCAGCGCAAACCCGTTCACATCCTGCAGAAGGGTCGAATAGGCCCGCGCGCGATCTGTCGCAGCGGCCAGCGAAGGCTGCGCCTCGATCTGCACCCAGACAACCTCGTCTGCCGATTGGGCATGCGCATTGGTGGAAACGGAATAGCTTAACACAACGGCCAGCACGGCCAGGAAAAATCGGGTCATCGTCACATCTGCTCGCAAGATTCTGAATTCCCCGTAGGTAATCAGGAATTCGGCGGAAATGCCATGCGATAAAGGGCCATTGACCCGGAAAGCTGGCAATTGACCCCGCCCTGCCACACCACTAGGAAAGGCGCGCAGCGTCAAAGGGAAATCCCATGTCACAAACCACCGCGGCCCCCCGGTCTTTTCAGGCGATTATTCTGGCCCTGCAATCCTATTGGGCGTCCAAGGGATGTGCGATCCTGCAGCCCTATGACATGGAAGTTGGTGCCGGGACCTTCCACCCTGCAACCACCCTTCGTTCGCTTGGCAGTCGACCCTGGACAGCCGCGTATGTGCAGCCGTCGCGGCGGCCGACGGACGGGCGCTATGGCGAGAACCCCAACCGGTTGCAGCATTACTACCAGTATCAGGTTCTGATCAAACCCAGCCCGCCTGACCTGCAGGACCTTTATCTTGGCTCGCTCGAAGCGATCGGGATCGACATGGATCTGCACGACATTCGCTTTGTCGAGGACGACTGGGAGAGCCCTACGCTGGGCGCATGGGGGCTGGGCTGGGAAGTCTGGTGTGACGGTATGGAGGTCAGCCAGTTCACCTATTTCCAACAGGTTGGTGGGCACGACTGCCACCCTGTCTCGGGCGAGCTGACTTATGGCCTGGAGCGTCTGGCGATGTATGTACTGGGCGTCGATCACGTGATGGACATGCCGTTCAATGACCCAGACGCCCCCATTCCGCTGACCTACGCAGACGTCTTCAAGCAAACGGAAGAGGAATACGCCCGCTGGAACTTTGACACGGCGAACACCGACGTTTTGCTGCGCCAGTTCGAAGAAGCCGAGGCCCATTGCAAGGCAATCCTTGATCAGCCCGCGACAGATCCCAAAACCGGAAAACGCATCATCATGGCGCATCCGGCCTATGATCAGTGCATCAAGGCAAGCCATATGTTCAATCTTCTGGATGCGCGCGGTGTGATCAGTGTGACGGAGCGCCAGGCCTATATCGGCCGGGTGCGCGCCCTTGCCAAGATGTGCGCGGATGCCTTTGTCGACACCCGCGCCGGCGGCCGAACCGAGGATGCGGCGTGAGCGGCAAGATCATAGGGATCGTCATCTTGATCGCTTCTCTCATCGCTGGGGCCGGCCTCTACTACCTGCAGGTCTATGGCTTTTATGAAGAAATCGCGGCGGATGGCGCTGATGTGCAGCTTGTGTCGCTGTCTACGGGCATGCCGGAGCTGATACCTGCCGATAGCTTTCAGGGCATCGATGCTGACAGCTCTCCGATCCGCTACCGCGCGTGTTTCACCATCGATCTCAGCCTTGCACTGCTGACGGAAACCTATGTGATGGTTGAAGGCGTCACCCCCCGCAACGCGCCAGGGTGGTTCGGCTGCTTTGATGCAGCAGCGCTCGGGGCGGAACTGGCCGCAGGCACGGCGCTGACATTCCTGGGGCAGAAAAATGTGCACTTCGGCGTTGACCGTTTTGTCGCAATCACCGACGACGGACGCGGCTATTCTTGGCACGACCTGAACGATTGCGGCAAAAAGGCGTATGACGGCACTGTTGTGGGCGAGGTATGCCCGGCCCTGCCAGAACCGCAGAACTGACTGCGCCCACATCCATTCGGGAACAAACTCCCCCGCTCAAGCGCTGTCCTATTGACCGACAGGAGGCGCAGATGGCTGAGAAATCCCACGAAGGACTGAAATGGATCATGCGCGCCGGCTATGGTGCGCGCGGGCTGATTTACACAACCGTGGGTGCGCTGGCCTTCGCCGCAGCACTGAACTCCAATGAGGCCTCGGGCACCAAGGATGCGCTGGCCACCCTACGCGCCCAGCCTTGGGGTGTAACCGCGCTGTGGATCATTGGCTTTGGTCTTTTCGCCTATATGATCTGGCGCATCGTCGCTGGCGCGGCGGACGTGGAAGATCACGGCACAGATGGTAAGGGCCTGATCGCACGCGCGGGTCAGGTCGTGACGGGCGTCCTGCACGGCATCATCGGTGTATCAGTTTTGTCATTGGCCATGGGGGGCGGCAATGCAGGCTCCGGTGGTGCCGCAGAGGATTGGACGCAAAAGCTGATGTCGATGCCTGCAGGTCGCTATCTTGTCGCTGCTGCGGCGCTGATCATGCTGGGGGCTGGCATTTACTACGCCTATAAAGGGTGGAGCGGGTCCTACAAGGACCACCTCGAATCCTCCACCTTTACCCGCGACGCGGAACCGGTGCTCATGGGTGGGCTGATTATCTACGGCGGCTTGCTGGCGCTGGTCGCCGTATCGCTGGGGTTCGCCGCGCTGAACTCCGATGCCTCACAGGCGGGCGGTCTGGGGCAAGCGCTGCAAAGCCTGCGCGACATGGCCTTTGGTCGTTTCCTGCTGGGCATTGCCGGGCTGGGGTTACTGGCCTTTGCGCTCTACAACTTTGTCGAGGCGAAATACCGCGTCATCCCCCGGATCAGCGGCAGCGACGTCAAAACCCTGGCAAAAGAAGCCGTCAGCTGACGCATCCTCTGGACCCTGCGCGCGCGCCTTGTTAGGTCCGGCGCACCAATAGGACCAAGGTGCGCCCATGCCAGACCTGCTGATTGAGCTTTTCTCTGAAGAAATCCCTGCCCAGATGCAACGCCGTGCAGCGGAAGACCTGCAAAAGCTGGTCACCGACGGCTTGGTGACTGCAGGCCTGACCTACGCGCATGCGGTTTCCTTCTCTACCCCTCGCCGGCTGACCTTGGCCCTTGAGGGCATGCTGGCCGCAAGCCCAGCCGTAGTCGAAGACCGCAAGGGCCCAAAAGCTGACGCGCCTGAGAAGGCCATTGAAGGCTTTTTGCGCGGTGCCGGTGTCACCCGCGACCAGCTTGAGACACGCGAGACCCCCAAGGGCGACGTGCTTTTCGCGCGGATCGAAAAGCCAGGGCGACCTGCCGCAGAAATCATCGCCGAGGTACTCGAACAGACCATTCGAAATTTCCCATGGCCCAAATCCATGCGCTGGGGGGATGGCGCGTTGAAATGGGTCCGTCCCCTGCATTCCATCATTGCATTGATCACTACTGAAGAAGGGGCAGAAGTAGTCCCGATGACGGTAGATGGCATCACCGCTGGACGCGCCACACAGGGTCACCGATTTATGGCGCCGGGACAGATCACAGTGTCGGGTTTTGAGGATTACGAGGCCAAGCTCAAGCGTGCCTATGTGGTGCTGAACCCAGCCGATCGCGCCGAAACCATCTGGCATGATGGAACCAATCTCGCGTTCGCGCAGGGCCTCGAAGTGGTGGAAGATCAAGGGCTTCTGGCCGAAGTCTCAGGTCTGGTGGAGTGGCCCGTCACGTTGATGGGGCCAATCGCTGACGATTTTCTTGGGCTGCCACCAGAGGTTCTACAAACGTCCATGCGCGAGCATCAGAAGTTCTTTTCCGTCAAAAACCCCAAGACCAATCGCATTGAGAAATTTATCACCGTTGCCAATCGCGAGACTGCGGATGAGGGCGCGACCATTTTGGCGGGCAATGAAAAGGTGCTGTCGGCACGTTTGGCAGATGCCAAGTTCTTTTGGGAAAACGATCTGCGCGTTGCAAAGGCCGACATGAACCAATGGGTGCAAGACCTTGAAAACGTGACCTTCCACAGCAAGCTGGGCACGCAAGCCGAACTGATTGAACGCATGGCTGTTCTGGCCCGCGAACTGGCCCCGCTGGTGGGCGCGGATCCCGATGAGGCAGAAGAGGCTGCGCGCCTGGCGAAGGCCGACCTCAGTTCGGAAATGGTTTATGAATTCCCCGAATTACAGGGGCTTATGGGAAGTTATTACGCCAAGGCGGCTGGCAAGAGCGATGCCGTAGCGAATGCTGCCAAAGAACACTACGCGCCCTTGGGGCCCTCTGATGATGTACCCACGGCACCCGTATCGGTGGCTGTGGCGCTGGCCGAGAAGATCGACAAGCTGACCGGGTTTTGGGCAATTGATGAGAAACCGACCGGCAGCAAGGACCCCTATGCGCTACGGCGGGCGGCGCTGGGGGTCATAAGAATTCTGGTCGAGAATGATCTGGGTCTTGCCCTCGATCGGTTCATTGACTCGCAGTTGGTGCGCAACAAGGGCATGGCCGTTCCAGAACTGGACAACGGTCCGATCGAAGAGTTTGTCAGGGAAATCGCGGAGCACGGCGTCTTTGGTGCGGCGTTCCGAACTGTCATGGACCGGCATGAGGCGGGGACTACGGCAACAGCGATAAGAAACATTGGGGAACAGGTGCCGGATAAGTCCAAGAACCTCCTCTCCTTCCTTCACGACCGGCTTAAGGTCTACCTGCGCGATCAGGGCGTCCGCCATGACATCATTGACGCCTGTATCGCGATGGAGGGCAATGACGACCTGACGCTTTTGGTCAAACGCGCCAGGGCCCTTTCCGAAACCCTCAATACAGACGACGGCGAGAACCTGATCCAGGGCTTCAAGCGTGCAAACAACATCCTCAGCCAGGCCGAAGAGGCGGATGGCGTCGAATACTCCTACGGCGCGGACGTAAGATTTGCAGAAACGGACGAAGAGCGCGCCCTTTTTCACGCCCTTGACGCGGCAGAGGCCAAGATCACACCGGCAATGGCGCGCCAGGATTTCACGACAGCGATGTCCGCCATGGCGGCCCTGCGCGCACCGATTGATGCCTTCTTTGATGCCGTTCAGGTGAATGCCGATAATGGCACCGTGCGGCGCAACCGGCTGAACCTGCTCAGCCGCATCCGCAGCATCTGCACATCGGTGGCGGACCTTACAAAAGTCGAGGGCTAAGCCCCTGAACCTGCGGGCTTGCCTGCGCGCCCAATCCGCCTATGCTGCGCCTGAAACGATTTGGTGCCGCAGTGCAGAATAATCCGCATACCACACTGGTCACGCAGACAGCGCCCATCACGAACGCCACTCACGGCGGGCGGGCGAAGTGCTTGCAGCGCCTTGTGCGTCTTGATCTGCCGGTTCCGCGTACTGTGGCGCTGTCTTTTGACGCGGTCCACAATATTGCTGCCGGAGAGCTGCCAGATATCGCCGGAGTCGTCGCGCAATTCTCGCAGGATGCGTTGCTTTGCGTGCGCCCGTCCAGCGAAGACCCCGACTGGGGCGGGCCGGGGGCGGTGCTGAACATCGGCATCAACGACCGGCTGTTCGATCAGTTCTCTACCTCTATGGGAGAGGCCCCCGCCGCAGCCCTCTATACCCGGTTTGTGCAAAGCTACGCGATTCATGTTGCGCGCCTTGACCCGGATATGTTTGACGATGTGGAAGGTGACGGGCGTGAAGCGTTGCAAGAAACCCTTCGCGCCTATGAGGCTGAAACAGAAGAGGAATTTCCACAGGACCCCGCCACGCAACTGGCCGGTGTCCTGCGCTCAATGGCGCGTGAATGGGAAGGCACCACCGCGCGCCTTTTGCGCCAGGCCAAAGGCGCGCCAGCAGATGCCGGCCTGGGCCTGGTCGTGCAGCAGATGGCTTTCGGGGTGGGGGCAGGCCTGTCTGGGTCAGGCGTGCTGCAACTGGTGGACAGTGAAACCGGGTCGCCCCAGATCACCGGACGGTATCTGAGCCAAAGTCAGGGAAGGGACGCCTTGGAAGGCGATGCGGACGCGGTTTATCTGACCCGTGATCCGCGGGGCCCGTCTCTGGAGGAACTGGCACCCAACGCGTTTGCTGAATTGCAAACCCACGCGCGTTTGATGCGCGAACGTCTGCGCGAAGAAATGCAGGTAGAGTTTGTCATCGACGACGGGGACCTGCACATTCTTGACGGCGTGCGCGTTGCGCGATCATCGCGCGCCGCCGTGCGCATTGCCGTGGCCCTTGCGGATGATGGTATCATCTCTCAACAGGAAGCCTTGATGCGCGTGCAGCCGCGCACACTGACGGAATTGCTGCACCGCCAGATCGACACCGGCACTAAGCGTGATGTGATCGGTCGTGGCATTGCCGCAAGCCCCGGTGCCGCGACCGGGCGCATCGTTTTTTCAGCCACCGAGGCACAGGCCAGCAATGCCCGGGCGGAGCCTTGCATTCTGGTCCGGCGTGAAACCTCGCCCGAGGACATTCGCGGCATGCACGCTGCCCACGCTGTCCTGACAGAGCGTGGCGGGATCACCAGCCACGCAGCGGTGATCGGGCGGGGCATTGGGGTGCCTTGTGTGGTGGGCGCCTCTAACATGCGGTTCAACCTGAGCAAACAGCAGATCATTGCTGCGGATGGCCGTGTCTTCAATGCGGGCGACGAGATCACCCTCGACGGCACGACAGGCCAGGTTCTGGCCGGCGCGGCCAAGCTCCACGAAGCGGCGCTGGATGATACCTTCAACAGGCTTATGGCCTGGGCCGAGGACGCCGCTGATATCGGCATTCGTGCCAACGCCGACACCCCCGCCGATGCCCAAACTGCGCGTAATTTCAACGCGCATGGGATCGGTCTGTGCCGGACAGAGCATATGTTCTTTGAGCCGGGCCGGTTGACGGTGATGCGCGAAATGATTTTTGCCGAAACTGGGAGCGACCGGCGTGCGGTGCTTGAGCGGCTGCTGCCCATGCAACGAGAAGACTTTATTCAGCTCTTTGCGATCATGCAGGGGCAACCGGTTTGCATCCGTCTGTTTGACCCGCCCCTGCATGAATTTCTGCCGACCAGCAAAACAGGCCAGCGCGAACTGGCAGATGCGCTGGGCTTAAAACTTTCCGACGTCACCCGCCGGATCGAGGCAATGTCCGAATATAACCCCATGCTGGGCCTGCGGGGGGTGCGACTTGGCGTCACCGTGCCTGAGATTTACGAGATGCAGGCGCGCGCGATTTTCGAGGCGACGATCGAGGCCAGCCGCGACGGCGACCCTGTAGTGCCGGAGATAATGATCCCGCTGGTAACGGCACGGCGCGAGGTTGAATTGGTCAAGACCGCGGTCGATGCCATTGCCGCCGCAGTGCGCACTGAACGCGAGGCCGACTTTACCTATCGTCTGGGGGTCATGGTCGAGACACCGCGCGCCGCCCTGCGGGCCGGAGAAATTGCACCGAACTGTGCCTTTCTCAGCTTTGGAACGAATGATCTGACACAGATGACATACGGGCTCTCACGCGATGACGCGGGACGTTTCATGTCGGATTACGTGCAACAGGGCGTCTATCCCGAAGACCCGTTTCATATGCTCGACATCGACGGTGTCGGTGAGCTGCTGCAGCTGGGTGCTGAGCGGGGCCGCGCCGCCCAACCAGACGTCACATTGTCCATTTGTGGCGAGCACGGCGGCAACCCCGAATCGATTGCATTTTGCCGCGCGGCGGGCTTTGACTATGTTTCTTGCTCACCGTTTCGCGTTCCGGTAGCAAGACTGGCGGCGGCCCAATTGGCCATTTCAGACCAGATCGGGTAGCACCCCGGGCGCCAACCCCAACAATTTGTACTGATCAGCGAGATTCTGCGTGATCTGGCCGCTGGGCTTTACCTAAGGTTTCCAATTGGTTAGGCGCATCCGATGATTATGTCAAAAATGAGGCCCGACATGCGTTGGTTCCAAAAAAAATTTATTGCGGCCGCAATTGTGGTCACAGCGTTGCTGCCAGCCTCGCTTTTTGCAAGTTCCGAAGAGGCCAGAGAACTGGCAATGATTGAGGCATCCGGCCTTGCTGCGACTGGGGACAAACGCCTGAAGTCCATGTTGGTTCCTGCTGCTGCGACGGCGGGCGGGGTGAACTTCACCCGTGCCTGGATCGATGCCCAACCCAAGGCCAAAGGTTCTGAACAATGGCGTTGTCTGGCCGAGGCGCTCTATTTCGAGGCGCGCGGCGAGACTGTCAAAGGACAGTTTGCAGTGGCCGAGGTGATTATGAACCGGGTCAAGAGCAAACGCTTCCCAAGCTCGCTTTGTGGGGTCATCAATCAGGGCACCGGCAAAAAGTACCAATGCCAGTTCACCTATACCTGTGACGGCTACGCCGAAGTCATTGCAGAACCTCGCGCATTCGCACGCGTCAGCAAGGTTGCCCGTGCGATCATGGACGGGAAGGCACCGCAGCTGACTGACGGGGCCACGCATTATCACACAACCGCCGTTCGGCCGCGCTGGAGCCGGGTCTACACCCGCACCACGAAGATTGGCGTGCACCTGTTTTATCGGCACACATGGCGCACAGCCTCCAACTGATGCTGGTCCAGTAGGGCCGAGGCTGATAAAGCTGCGCGGCATGGGCACCTTGCCCTACCGCACCATGAACGAGCCTGCGCCATGTCCAATGATGTCCGACTTGCCTTTGCCCATCCGTCCGAACGGGCGGATGCCATGGCAGGGCCTGATCCGCTTGATCGCATTTCCCTACGCGACCATATCGTCGAGGTGGAGATAGGGGCCTTTCAGGCCGAGCGCGGGGTCACCCAGCGGATCTGCTTCAACGTCGTGGTCGAAGTGCAACCCCTTACCGGCCCCATTGACGATGATGTGGACCGCATCCTGAGCTATGACCGCGTGACCGAGGCGATTGCCGCCGAACTGGCAGTCGAACGCCTTGCCCTTCTGGAAACGCTGGCTGAGCGGGTCGCTGAGAGGATATTGCTGGAGCCGCAGGCGAAGCGGGCCTTTGTGCGCATCGAAAAGCTGGATCGGGGACCGGGTGCCTTGGGGGTCGAGATCGTGCGCGCGCGCGACGCTGCCCCGATATCTGAGGTGACCCCCGAAGACGCACCGCAACCCGAGCTTGTCTTTCTCAGCAATGATGCCATCGCGTCTTCTCATCTGACTGGCTGGCTTGATCAGCTCGCGTTGTTGGGCCGCCCTTTGATTATCTGTGTCGGGGCCGATGATAAGCCCGCGCCGCAAGTGGCCCACAAGATGGCGCAGCGGCGCATTGATTTGCTGGCTATTGAACAGAATGCCTGGGTCCTGGCCTCAAAGGATGATCGCTGCGTGGTTGTCGAGACGCGCACAGAGCTGGATTGGGCGATCAGAAATGGCCAGACCAGTGTCTGGGCCCCGTCCAAAATTGTGCTGGATTCCGTCGACACTCCTTCCGTGCAGCCGAGCGATGCAGTTGCGCTGGCCGCATGGTTCGCGGCAACCTTCGATGCGCAAGAGATGTTGGTGATTGGGGCAGATGTGCCAAAGAGTGCCTCAGTACCGCTTCGGACGATACCTTCGGATCAGGCAAATTTGTGAGTGATACCAGATATTTTCGCCCCATAGTTCAAGTAGATACAGCGCGTCCTTCTGATGCGTTTTCACTTGCCGGTGGATGGGGCTGGTTCACCCATGTTGAGCTGTTATCACGCAGCGATGTGGCACGGATCGTGTCAGCCGACCATGTGCCCGAAGCGGTGCTGGCCCGGCTGTGTGACAGACGTCCCGACATTTGCGGCCTCGACTTTGCCGCGCCACAGATGATGGGCATCCTGAACGCCACTCCGGACAGCTTTTCGGACGGTGGCAAACATGCCGCTGTGGCAGACGCCTGCGCGGCTGGCCTCGCAATGCAGGCCGCCGGGGCAAACATTCTAGATATTGGGGGTGAATCGACCCGCCCCGGGGCCGAAACAATACCAAATGCAGAAGAGATCAGCCGCGTCACACCTGTAATCGATGCCTTGAACGCGGCCGGTGTATCGCTGCCAATATCCATAGACACGCGCAAATCCGCCGTCGCCGCTTCGGCCATTTCAGCAGGGGCCGCGCTGGTGAATGATGTGTCCGGTTTCACCCATGATCCGGCCCTTATGGCGATGTGTGCCGCACGACAGGTACCTGTCTGCGTGACGCACGGGCCTCAAGACCCCTCGGTCATGCAAGAGGATCCGCGCTATGACAATGTCCTGCTGGATGTCTTTGATTTTCTTGAAAAACGCATTGATGAACTAGAAACGGCTGGCATTCCGCGCGGGCGGATCATAGCTGACCCGGGCATCGGCTTTGGCAAGACAATCGACCACAATCTGGCACTGTTGGCACGGCTGTCGCTGTTCCATGGCCTTGGCGTCCCGCTTTTGCTTGGTGCATCGCGCAAGCGCTTTATTGGGGCGGTCGGCGGCGCGCCTGACCCGCAAGACCGCGCGCCCGGTTCCATCGGGGTCGCACTGGCAGCACTGAACCATGGCGTTCAGGTGTTTCGTGTGCATGATGTTGCGCAAACACATCAGGCGATCGCGCTGTGGCAGGCCGCGATCAGAGGAGAGCAGTCATGAGCAAGCTATTCGGCACAGACGGAGTTCGCGGGACAGCCAATACCTATCCGATGACCGCAGACATGGCTTTGCGTATCGGCATGGCGGTCGGCGAATACTTTCGCAGTGAATCCAAAGGGGTACACCGCGTTGTTATCGGAAAAGACACCCGTCTTTCGGGCTATATGTTCGAAAATGCACTGACCGCCGGGCTGACATCGATGGGGATGAATGTGCTCTTGCTGGGCCCGGTGCCCACACCGGCGGTCGGGCTTTTGACCCGTTCGATGCGGGCCGATCTTGGGGTGATGATCTCAGCCAGTCACAATCCGGCACATGACAATGGGATCAAATTCTTTGGCCCTGACGGCTTTAAGTTGTCCGACGAAGTCGAGGCCGAGATCGAAGCGCTGGTGGCTGCCGGAGTCGAACCGGCCGGTGCCGCCGAGATTGGACGCGCCAAGCGGATCGACGACAGCCGCTTTCGCTATATTGAGCGGGTCAAATCCTCGTTCCCGCGCCAAATGCGCCTCGACGGCTTGAAGGTGGTGATCGATTGCGCCAACGGGGCGGCCTATTCCGTCGCACCAATGGCCCTTTGGGAATTGGGCGCGACCGTTGTGCCGGTAGGGGTGGCGCCCAATGGGCATAATATAAATGACGGATGCGGATCCACGCACCCCCAACTTGCAGCAGAGGCCGTGGTAGCCCATGGGGCTGATGTGGGCATCTGTCTTGACGGCGATGCAGACCGGGTCATCCTCATCGATGAGAAGGGCAATGTTGGGGATGGTGATCAGTTCATGGCGCTGATGGCGGCGCGCTGGGCCGCCGACGGGCGTCTTCGCGGGGACGCGCTGGTTGCCACGGTCATGAGCAATCTTGGCCTGGAACGCTTTCTGCAGGGCAAGGGTTTGCGGCTGGAACGTACAGGGGTCGGTGACCGCTATGTGGTTGAACGGATGCGCGAAGGCGGGTTCAATCTAGGGGGCGAACAATCGGGCCATATCGTCATGATGGATCACGCCACCACCGGGGATGGCCTGATGGCCGGGCTGCAGTTTCTTGCTGAAATGGTGCGGAGCGATAACCCATCTTCGGCGCTGATGCATCAGTTTGAACCGGTGCCGCAACTTTTGAAAAATGTGCGGTACGGCGAAGGGGCGACACCGCTTGAAACCGCATCGGTTCAACAGGCCATCGCCCAGGCCGAGGCTGATTTGTCCGGATCAGGCCGATTGCTGATCCGCAAGTCTGGCACGGAACCACTGGTACGCGTCATGGCTGAGCACGAGGATGCCGCGTTGATGGAGCAGGCGGTCGACAGTGTTGTCGACGCAGTCAGCGCGGTTGTCTAAGACCGCGCGAACAAGCTTTTGAGCGCGTCAAGCTGGCTTAGCGCCACGCCGGCCAGAATGAACGACATCGCAAACAACATTGAAGAGGGCAGCGGCTCGCTCAGGATTAGGGCGCCCAGAACCACCGACCAGACCGGTACCTGATAGTTCACGAGGCTCATGAATACCGGTCCTGCGCTTCGGATGACCAGTACGCGCAACAGATTTGCAGCCGCCGTCGGTATCAGACCAAGAAATCCCAATATTGCCAGCGTCTGGCCATCCGGCAGGGGCGGCACGCCTTCGGCAGCCAGAGCTGCAGGCACGATCAACGTGGTCGCAACAATCAAGACAACCGTTGCCAGCCCGATCGGATCGACCGGTGGAAGGCGGCGCATCAGCACGGCGCTGGTGGCATAGCAGGCTGATGCTGCGACACAGGCAATGCGGCCCTGCATTTCCAGCGCGCTGCCCGCACTTTCCAGGGCCTGACCACCGATCAGTATCGCCACGCCGCAAAAGCCGATTGCAAATCCCGCGACCCGCCGCAGGGTCAGCCGTTCCCCCGGAACCAGAAAATGCGCCAGTGGCAAGACGATCAGCGCCGATGAGGCCATTGAAACACCGGCAAAACCAGATGTTACATGCTGCTGCCCCCACGCCAGCAGCGAAAACGGCACCGCACTGCTGGCCGCGCCGATAATCAGGACCGATATGATCTCGCCCCGGGTCAGACGCCGCTCAAAAAGCGCAAATCCGCGCGTTGCCCAGATGCTTGTCATCACCAATGCGGCAAACCCGATCCGCGAGGCGGCCAGCCAGAATGGCGTGATCCCCCGCAACGCCAGTTCGGTCACCATAAAGGTGCCGCCCCAAACAAATGCCAAAGACATCACCATCAGCCAGCTTTTCCAGGTGATGTTCGGTGCGGCTGTCATGTCAGGACAGCGCTGGCGTAAGGACGCAGAGGTGCATGATGGGGCTTTCTTTGATCAGGTCGCGCAGACCTATTGCAGTGAGGCGCAAGGTCAATGGCAACCACTTCGTTAAAGATCGAAGTATGTTTTGGCCTGCGACAATCTTTCAGGGGAACCGATCCCGTGGAATTCGTGTTGTTTCTTCAACGAAACCAGAGAACGGAGGCAGACACATGGACTGGACGTTACTTGTCGGCCTGCTCGCGCTCTTTACTTTGATCATCGGGATCGTGCTTGCCATGACAAGCAAGCGCAAGACCGAGGAACGCATGGCAGACCCGAACGCGCCAAAATCGACCTTGGCCTCAGACAAATCATCCACCGGGAAACCGGCGGACGTCTGAGACCAGGATGATCGCAAAGTCAGAAGGGCCCGGTGGGAACGACCGGGCCCTTCCTAATTCTGGGGCTTAGTTCTTGGCCTTGTCGACCATTTTGCCATCTGAAATCCACGGCATCATCGCCCGCAGCTTTTCACCAACCTCTTCGATCTGATGTGCATCGTTCATCCGGCGTGTTCCTTTGAAGAAGGGCTGGCCGACCTGATTTTCCTGCATGAAGTCACGCACGAACTTGCCGGTCTGGATGTCACGCAGGATCGCCTTCATCGTTGCCTTCGTCTCGTCATAAGGCAGAACGCGCGGGCCTGAGACGTATTCACCGTATTCCGCGGTGTTCGAGATTGAGTAGTTCATGTTGGCGATGCCGCCTTCGTAGATCAGATCCACGATCAGCTTCACCTCGTGCAGGCATTCGAAATAGGCCATTTCGGGTGCATAGCCTGCTTCGACCAATGTTTCGAATCCCATCCGGATAAGTTCAACCAAGCCACCGCAAAGCACGGCCTGTTCGCCAAAGAGGTCGGTTTCGCACTCTTCGCGGAAGTTGGTCTCAATGATGCCGGAACGGCCGCCGCCGATGGCGGAGCAGTACGACAGGCCGATTTCCAGCGCTTTGCCAGAGGCGTCGTTGTCTACCGCCACAAGGCAGGGCACACCGCCGCCTTTGGTATACTCGCCGCGCACCGTGTGGCCGGGGCCCTTTGGGGCCATCATGATCACATCGACGCCTTCCTTGGGCTCAATCAGGCCAAAGTGCACGTTCAGACCGTGGGCAAAGGCAATGGCTGCACCTTCGCGGATGTTGTCGTGGACGTATTTCTTGTACGTCTCTGCCTGCAACTCGTCGGGCATTGTGAACATGATCACATCAGCCCAGGCGGCCGCTTCGGCGATTTCCATCGTTTTCAGGCCTTCGCCTTCGGCTTTCGCGATGGAGGCTGATCCCGCGCGCAAGGCGACCACAAGGTTCTTGGCGCCGCTATCGCGCAGGTTAAGGGCGTGGGCATGGCCCTGAGAACCATAGCCGAGGATCGCGACCTTTTTGTCTTTGATCAGGTTCACGTCGCAATCGCGGTCATAATAAACGCGCATGTTATCTTCCTTTCGGGTTGCTGTTTGCGGAGCACAATAGGGAGGATTGTGCGAGAGGCCATCGATGTTTTATAGGTATTTTAGAAAGGGTGAATAAAGTCATTCGCACAATACGCAAAAAGTGAGTAAATCATGCTTGATGATCAGGATCGGCGGCTTCTGCGCTATTGGCAGGCGGAGCCGACGCTTTCGCCCGGTGAATTGGCAGCACATTGCGGCATGACTGCCGGCCGGGCTGCCCGGCGAATTGCCCGGATGCAGGATGCGGGCATTCTGCAAGGGGTGGGGGCCGTGATCGACTGGGCTGCGTTGGGCTATGCGGTCGAAGTCAGTTTGCGGATCACACTTGATAAGACGCAAGGCAATGCGTTTGATGCCTTTCAGGCTGCGGCGCGCGAGGTGCCCGAGGTCATTGAGATACAAACCTTTTTGGGCCGAGTGGACGTGCGGCTTAACGTCATTGCACGGGATATGGGGCACTACCAGCAAATCTACCGTGACCGTATCCTGACGCTGCCCCACATCGCAGACATCGAAGCACTCATGCAGGTGGCGCGGATCAAGGCCGAAGAGGCGTTGCCGCTGTGACAGACCTCGACGATCTTGACCGGGACCTGATCCGGGCGCTGGTGCGCGATGCCACGCAAAGCGCCTCAGCGCTGGGGCGGCGGATGGGCTTGTCACAACCTGCCACGTGGCGGCGCATCAGACGGCTCGAGGAAGCGGGCATCATCAAAGGCCGACGCTTGCGGCTGGATGCGGAAAAGCTGGGCTTTGGGGTCACAGTGTTCCTGGGTGTCAAGCTTGCCACCAAGGGCCGCGTCAGCCTTGAGGATTTTGAACGCGCGGTCGTTGCCATCCCCGAGGTTCAGACCGTGGAACATGTGTTGGGTCTCTACGATTATCGCTTGCGCGTCGTGGCGCGTGACTTGCCGGATTTCGAGCGGGTGTTGCGGCGTCGGATCATGACGCTTCCTGGCGCCGGGGAAGTTGAGGCCAATGTGCTGCTGAGCGAAGAACGGCGACCGGGGCCGATCTGAGCGACCGTATACCGAGATAGACTTTGCCATCTTCCCAAAGGTTTCCTATCAGAAGACACACCCTAAAGAAGGAACCGGCCATGGCCCTGCTCGATACCGTTGATCCAACCGGACTGGACGAATTCTCTGTCGTTTTCACGGACCGTTCGCTGAACCACATGTCGGCGACCTATCAGCAGGTGATGCGCGACATTTCCCAGATGCTGCGTGACGTCTATAACGCGGAGGCGGTTGCTCTGATCCCTGGCGGTGGGACCTATGCGATGGAGGCGGTGGCCCGCCAATTTGCCCGGGACCGTGATGCGTTGGTCGTGCGCAACGGATGGTTTTCCTATCGGTGGAGCCAGATCATCGAGACGGGTGGTCTGACAGCAAACGCCACTGTGATGAAGGCCCGCATGCAAGGCAACGACGCACCCGCGCCCTTTGCGCCCGCACCCATAGAAGATGTGGTGGAGGCGATCGCCGCCAACAAACCCGCTGTCGTATTTGCACCGCACGTGGAAACCAGTGCAGGCATGATCCTGCCCGATGATTACATAAAATCGATGGCTGAGGCCGCCCATCAGGTGGGCGCGCTGATGGTACTGGATTGCATCGCTTCTGGGTGTGCCTGGATCGACATGAAGGCGCTTGGCGTCGACGTGCTGATCTCCGCGCCGCAAAAGGGATGGTCGGCTTCGCCCTCCGCAGGACTGGTGATGATGTCAGCGCGGGCTGAGGCACGGCTGGCAGAGACCCAGTCGGATAGCTTTGCCATCGATCTGGGCAAATGGCGCGGCATCATGAAGGCTTACGAAGATGGCGGTCATGCTTATCACGCCACCATGCCCACCGATTCGCTGCGCGGGTTTCGCGATACCATGCTTGAGACGTCCCGATACGGCTTTGGTCGCCTGAAAGAGGCACAATGGCGCCTGGGCGACGCCGTGCGCGCCCTTCTGGCTGAGAAGGGGATCGTGTCTGTGGCAGGCCAAGGGTATGGCGCACCCGGTGTGGTGGTCAGCTATACCAGCGACCCGGAGGTTCAGAGCGGCCGTGCATTCGCCGCACGCGGCATGCAGATCGCAGCGGGCGTGCCCTTGCAGGTTGGGGAGCCCGAGGGCTTTAGCACCTTTCGTCTGGGGCTATTTGGGCTTGATAAGCTCTACGATGTTGATGCGACCCTGACCCGTTTGACCGCTGTTCTGGACGAGGTGCTTTAGGGTCATCGTCAGTCTTGGGTTTGGGTGTCCTTGCGCGGGGCGGTACCCAATCCCATCTGCATCAGCATCTTGCGCACCGGACCCATAGCGTACAGCGCATTCAGCCCTGCCGCACGCAGGTCACGCGCGGGTTGGCTGCTGGCCTGTGAGGCGCGGTTCAACAGATCGATGCCGCGCACGCGCAGCAGCACATCCGAATAGCGCGCCTTGTGATAGGCGTGCAGCATCTGGGCATCGCCAAGGTTCTCTCGCCGGGTTTCCGCCAACTCCAGCAAGGTCGCGAGATCGGTGAGGGACATGTTCAACCCCTGCGCGCCGATAGGCGGCAATACATGCGCGGCTTCGGCAATAAGGGCGATCCGCTCGCCCGACAACCGATCCGCATGCTGGCTGATGATGGGCCAAACCGCGCGCGGCGATACCAGTCGAAGCGGACCAAAAAGATAGCACGACCGTTCAGACATCTCAGTTTCAAACGCGGTGATATCGGCCTGTGCCCGTGCAGCCGTGGCCGGACCATCGTCCATCCAGACCACGGCCGAACAGGGCAGACCGTTTCGGTCGGGCAGGGGAACCAGCGTGAAAGGCCCGCCCGTGCGGTGTATTTCGGTCGATACGTTGTCGTGCGCGATGGGGTGTGTGACGGCAAAGGCCAGTGCTTTTTGTCCATAACGGCGCGTGGTGACGCCTATGCCCGCAGCCTCTCGCATTGGGCTTGTGCGCCCGTCGGCGGCGATCACCATCTTGCATCGAATGCGGCTGCCATCTGTCAGGCCAACACGCGCCTCAGAAGTGCGAGTAAAGAGCGTGGTCGTACCGGTGCCCGGGCGAAACTCGACATTGGAGAGCTTGCGCAACCGCTCAAGAATTTCCCGCCGCAGCAGCCAGTTGGGAAAATTCCACCCAAACGGACGTTCCGAGATTTCTGCGGCATTGAATTCGCGGGTGATGCGCGGCTCTGGCTGATTGCCGCCCGCGTCGATAATGCGCATGATCTGCAGGGGGGCGGCATGCGGTGCGAGCCCGGCCCAGAGGCCCGCCCCTTCCAGCACGGCACGGGCCGGTTGCAGCATGGCGGTTGATCGCATGTCGGCGTCTGCCGCTGTGCCATCGGTCACAGGCGGAGCGGGATCGACACAGATCACGTCGAACCCGGCGGTGCCAAACGCCGCCGCCGCAGTCAGCCCGGCGATACCGCCGCCCGAAATCAAAATGTCGCAATCAAATGCCATAGATCCAACCTAAGCCGTCAGGCGGGCAAGGAAACCGCAAAGGTCATCGGTATGGTGGTGAATATGTGCGGCATCCAGTCGCGCATCCGCCACATGCACGGTCCGCATCCCCATCTCGAAGGGTGCGGCGAGATTGCGCGCGTCGTCTTCGAACATGGCGGCGCTGGCCGGTGTCAGTCCATCGATTTCGAAGACGCGGTCAAACGCGGCGCGGTCAGGCTTGGGGTGATAATCCGCATGCTCCACCCCATAGACCGCATCGAACAGGCCAGACAGCCCGCGCGCGGCCAGCACCCGTTCGGCATAGGGTGCGCAACCATTTGTATAGACGATCCGCCGACCCGGCAGGGCGCGAATGCGCGCGGCAAGGGCGGGGTCGGGCGTCAGACTGTCCATGGAAATGTCATGCACGTCCGTCAGGTAGGGGCCCGGATCCAGGTCATGCTCGCGCATCAGACCAGCCAGCGTGGTGCCATGGGTTTCCCAGTAGTGCTTGCGCAAACGGTCCGCTTCGGCCTGATCCACGCCAAGTGCCGACATCACCCAATTGGTCATGCGAACTTCGATCAGATCAAAAAGCCGCGCAGAGGGGGGGTACAGGGTGTTGTCCAGATCAAAGACCCAAGTATCGACATGTGAGAACTGTTCGCGCGGCATGGCTGCTTGGTAGGCAAGGCTGCTGCCAAGCGCAAGCTTGCGCGAGCGCGCGGTGACGCTAAGGTGGCGCGATGTGAAAGGACCACGGCCCATGAATTCACCCAAGAGCAACCCGACCGACGCCTATTCGATGATCCTTGATGCCATTGACGTGGGGACCTATCGCCCTGGGGATCGGCTGGTTGAAAGCGAACTGGCTGAGCGACTGGGCATGTCCCGCACGCCCGTGCGCGAGGCTCTGCAACGGCTCGAGACGCAATCCCTCTTGGCGCGGGACGGGCGCAGTCTGATCGTCGCTTCGCTGGATCATAATCAGTTGTCGGAACTCTATGTAGTGCGCAGTGAGCTCGAAGGCCTTGCCGCCCGGTTGGCCGCGCGCCATGCAACCGAAGAAGAGGTGCGCGTGTTGCGCGAAATGGTCGAAACGGACAATGCGCTCGTGGATCAGCCCGCTGCCCTGGCACGGGCCAATCGGCGCTTTCACAAGCAAATCCATCTCGCCTCGCACAACCGGTATCTGGTCCAGCAGCTTGATCTGGTCTACCGGACCATGGCGCTGATGACGACGTCATCGCTGGCCGTCGAGGGGCGCGGCGAGATCGCGCAGGCTGAACACGACCAGATCGTCAAGGCCATTGAGGCGCGCGACCCCGAAACGGCGGACGACACGCTTCGTTCCCATATCTCGGTGGCCTTCGTGACCCGACTGAAGCGCGATGCTGCCCGGCGCGAGGAAGAGGGCTAGCCCGTCTCACCGGCGATGCCGTGCTGCGTCTTGTCCCAATAAAACGGCGAGACGATAAACTCATGCAGTGCCTTATATGCTGCCAGTGCGCCCATCGGAAAGTAAAACGGCAATGTCAGCACCCATCCCATCAGGTGGCGATGTTTTGGGCCAGAGACCGCCGTGGCCGAGATGGCGAGGTTCAAAAGCTCCGAGACGATGAAGAATGCGATCATGACTTGCAAGACTGATACACCAAGGGTCAGCTCAACCGGGTGTGGCACCCCCAGAAGCGTCAGCCAGAAGGACCACAACAGCGGCGCGCAGGCAAATTGCGAGAAGGTCGCCAGCAGCATCGTCTGCACACCAAGAAACCGCGTCCAACCCAGATCCTTCAGCAGCGCCGCCGGATCGCGCATGTGCACACACCAGGTAATCAGAAACCCCTTGAGCCAACGCGACCTTTGCCGCACCCAGGGCCACGCCCTGCAATTTGCCTCTTCGTAGGTTACGGTTGGCAACAGTTCTGTGACATAGCCATGTCGTGCCAGCCGCACGCCCAGATCGGCGTCTTCGGTCACGTTGTGCGCGTCCCAGCCGCAAAGCTTTTCCAGAATATCACGGCGGAAGAATAATGTGGTGCCACCCAGCGGAATGACCAGCCCCAACCGCGCGACACCTGGCAGCAAAACGCGCCACCAGGTCGCATATTCGATCGTGAAACACCGCGACAGCCAGTTCGTCCGCGTGTTGTAATAGTCCAGAACACCTTGCAGACACGCGACATTTGCCGGGGCCTGCTGAAACCGGTTCACCACACGTTCGATCTGGTCAGGTTCCGGCGCATCCTCAGCATCCCAGACGCCGATGATACTGCCCTTGCAGAAATCCATTGCGTAGTTCAGCGCCCGCGGCTTGGTGGTCAGCCGATTGGCTGCTGGCACCTCGATAACCGCCATCCAGTCGGGCATGTCGGTGCGCGCGATGGTGTCGCGGGTGACGCTGTCACCTTCTTCCAGCACCAGAACCACGTTCAAAAGCGATTTGGGGTAGGTCAGGCGGGACAGCCGCTTGATCAACACGCCTGCAATCTCCTTTTCCTTGAGCAACGGCACAAGGATCGAAACGCGCGGCATGCGAAATGCTGTCGCCATCCGGGCAGTTTCTTCCCCCTGATCCGGTACTGTCCGGGACACATGCGATACAAAGGCCGCAGCCTTGAGCACGGTTGCCATCACAAGGGTGACAAAGGCCCAGAGCGTCGCAATCGTAAGTGTCCAAAGCGGGGCAAGGATCAAAGCAAGTACGATCAGCGCCGCGATACCGACAGCCCACAGCTGACGCCGCTTGGAATTGATCTCCCAACTGCGGCAGCTTTCAACGGACGGCACGCGCGTGGCCGCCTTCTGGGCAAGCTCACTGCCATAAAGACGGCTGAGGTGATCCTGTACCTGCAAATCACTGGCTACCACAGGCAACAGCCGCCGACCGTCCGGTCCCATGCAGGCCCTGAGCTGGTCAAACCGGTGCGGTTCACTTGTGGCGACCAAGATGGTTTCGCCCATCGGCATCCATGGGACCACTTTGTACTTCAGGCAAAGGGAGGCGGGCAGGCAGGCGCGCAAGCTCGCGTCAGGCAGATCCGCATCCAGATCAACCCGTTCCGCTACGTGCTGGCGTGCCAGCGCATCCAGCAACCCATCGCGTGTCAGCAACCCTTCGGAAATCAGAATTTCGCCAAGAGGTGCATCGACATGGCATTGCAATTCCAATGCGTGAACCAGATCGTTCTGGTCAATATGGCCTTCATTCACCAGATGCCGCCCGAGCGGCAAGCGTGCAGCAGCCGGTGCGGCGATCTGCGGTGTTGGCAAATGCAGGCGCAGATTGCTCATTTCGGCAACACTTTGCGCAGTCATCATCCGACATGCATGAAGATGATTGGTTAACCCATTGTTAAAATTTTCTTAACAACAGGTTAACTGCTGGAACTTCTGAAGAATTCGACGCCTAGACGGGTGCTGGAGCCCGGTCCGCCATGGCTTTCGCAAACCGCTCAAACAGATAATAACTGTCTTGCGGGCCGGGGGATGCTTCGGGGTGATGCTGTACGGACCAGACCGGTCGGCCATCCATGCGGATACCACAGTTCGAGCCATCAAAAAGTGATACATGCGTTTCGACGACGCCCTCCGGCAGAGTTTGCGCATCCACCGCGAAACCATGGTTCATCGAGGTAATCTCCACCTTACCGGTATCCTGGTCCTTGACGGGATGGTTTGCGCCGTGATGGCCGTGGCTCATCTTGATCGTGTTGGCCCCAAGGGCCAGCGCCAGCATCTGATGCCCAAGACAAATGCCAAAAACCGGCAGCTCGGTCTTGTCCAACACGTCGCGGATCATGGGCACCGCATAGGTCCCGGTGGCTGCCGGGTCGCCGGGACCATTGGAGAGAAACACGCCATCGGGATCATGCGCCATCACGTCATCATAGGTGGCCGTGGCGGGCAGGACCGTCACATCACATCCCGCTGAGGCAAGGCATCGCAGAATGTTCCGTTTGGCCCCGTAATCCACCGCGACGACCTTGTGCTTTGGTGCCTGCTGAGTGGAGTATCCGTCGGGCCAGGCCCAGCGCATTTCGTTCCAGCGGTAGGATTGCTTGCATGACACTTCCTTGGCCAGGTCCATGCCCTCAAGGCCAGCAAAGCCGCGCGCTGCAGCGACCAGGGCCTCGATGTCAAACTGACCATCGGCATTGTGCTCCAACGCGACGTGCGGTGCGCCCTGTTGGCGGATCGCGCGGGTCAGGCGACGGGTATCGACGCCCCCCATAGCGACGCGACCCCGGGCGGCCAGCCAGTCTGACAAAGGTTGCACGCTCCGCCAGTTCGAAGGATCCGTGGGCATCCATTTGACCACCATGCCAGCGGCGACGGGATCAGCGGTTTCATCGTCTTCGGGGTTGGTGCCAACATTGCCTATATGCGGGAAGGTGAAGGTGACGATCTGACCCGCATAGGAAGGATCGGTCATGATTTCCTGGTACCCGGTCATCGCCGTGTTAAAGCACAACTCGGCCACTTTTCGCCCCGTTGCGCCAAAGCCGATGCCGTAGAAAAGCGACCCATCCGCCAGGGCAAGACAGGCGGTGGGATGAGCAGGGGCAGGCGCGGACATGGGGCAGGTCTCCGGGCAAATATGGGTTGGGTAAACGGACGCAACCTATCCATCCGCCCATCCCGGGTCAAGATACGAGTCAAAAACAGATTTCGTTGTAATTCATGGGGTTACCTTGGGTCGCTCCCCATTGCGTGATGTCCGTGTGCGCAGTAAGGTCGCAGGCTAAGTCAGGACCCGAAATCCGAGGACCCCGCCATGGCCTTGCGCACGCGCATCACCGACGCTCTCAAACAGGCAATGAAGGACAAGGCGGCAGACCGTCTGTCGACGCTGCGCCTGATCAACGCCGCGATCAAAGACCGCGATATCGCCGCGCGGTCAGGCGGAAATGACGAGGCGGTGGTGTCAGACGCCGATGTGCTGGCGATCTTGGGCAAGATGGCCAAGCAGCGTCAGGAATCAGCGCGCGCCTACGAAGAGGGCGGGCGGCTGGATCTGGCGGAACGCGAGCGCGAAGAAATCACGGTCATCGAAGAATTTCTGCCCCGGCAACTGACCGATCAGGAAACCGCCGACGCAGTGGATGCCGCAATTGACGAAATCGGGGCAAGCTCGATCCGGGACATGGGCAAAGTCATGGGCATTCTCAAAGGCAAGTACACCGGCCAGATGGATTTCGGCTCGGTTGGGCCCAAGGTCAAAGAACGCCTGATGTAGCGGGTTATCGCTGCAGGCTGCGCTGCAGATCGTCGTAGAGCGCGATACGCTCTTCCTCACTCAGAAATGCACCGATTTCGACTTCGCGGCCCTTTCCGCGCAGGGTGACGTAATGGGGGACGGGTCCGTCGTCCTCGTATTTGGTGACGCGGGTCCAGTAGCGGTTGCAGTCCCATTCCTTGACGTCGCCCTTTTGCGTGGTGTGTACAAGATGCGCCGTGTCGTCGCTGATTGTCAGGACTTCCTCGATCAACCGGGCCTTGTGGTTCATTTGCAGGGCGAAATACACGCCGGCAACGGCCATCAGGACAAACGGCAACAGCCCCCAAAGCAACACGGTGCCCAAGAGCGGAATTGTGGGGATCAGGATGAGCGTGAATGTGGTCAGCACGAAGGCCGCAAAGCCCCTCGCAGGCAGGGACTGATGGGGCCAGAGGCGCATCTGCTGCTGCGGTGCATCGGGGGGTGTTGTCCATTCGTAGGGCATGGGTCAAGAATAAGCGTGATGGCGCCAAAGGCAATGCGGTGGCGCGTCGCGGGTGCCGGAAACATGCGCGGCCAAGTCGAATTCTGTTTTGTGTTTTCAGTCAGGGGGTTAAGCGGGGCTTGCCTGCCGTTCCTGAGCACCTTTCCGGGCAGATCGAGGATCAGCTGCCGATCAGATCCCAACGATTGCCGAACATGTCTTGAAAGACCGCGACGGTGCCGTAGGGTTCGTGCCGGGGCGCTTCTTCGAACGTGACGCCAGCTGCGCTAAGCCGCGCATGGTCGCGGGCAAAATCGTCCGTGTGCAGAAAGAGCCAGACACGTCCGGCACCCTGGGCACCAACGGCCGCTTTCTGGGCGTCATTTGCAGGCTCGGCAAGAATGAACCCCGCCCCACCGCCCGGGGGCGCCACGCGGACCCAGCGCTTATGGCTCTGGTCGATATCTTCCTGCAATATGAAGCCCATGGGGCCGCAATAGTACGCGATGGCCGTGTCGTAGTCGGGGATGATGAGGGTCAGGGCAGAGAGATGCATGGGGTCAGAATGCCACGATCAGCACCGTTGCGCGAGCGGAGGATGCAACGGACGGCGGGGGCATTCGGGGCATGGGAGGGAATCAGCCCATTGACCTTTGTTTTCATGGCAAATGAGGGGTCGGTATCACGTCGGTATTCTGTCGGTAATGCGTCGGTGTTTGGTCGGCAAAAGGGGGTGATCAAGAGGACGGTCGGTGGGGTGTAGGATCTTTAAAGGTTCATCGTTAACCCCGTGGTCCATGCCCTGCGTCTGTGGCTTGGTCCCGGCCACTTAGCGCTTTGAAGGCCGCTTTCGTCCGCGCTCCTGACATCCCGGAGTTGAGGCATTTCCCTTTTGCAGCGAAAGTCCGAACAGCGGGACGCGACTGTCGCATCCTTGCGGGGTGCCCATTGTCGGAAATGTGCCGTCCCTATTGGTGATCGGGCGCCCTCCGACCCGCTATGGCTCGGAGCGATCTGATGGCGGCTGAGAGCCCTTTGCTGCCGGACTTCTGCGCCGCCGCAAATGTCGGGTTTTCCGACTTCGCGGATGACATTGTAGCCTGCTATACATTACCCTTCGCCTACACATTGAGGAGCTAATGCGATGGGCACTTTGATCGTTACCGAAGCCGAGTTAAGAAGTTGTCTTCCGATCGACAAAGGGTCGCTTACAGCAATCGAACGATCCTTTTCATGGATTTCGGAGGGGCGTGTTTCGATGCCGCCAGTGATGCATATAGACATTGACGATGGTAGTGCCGTTGACACGAAGGGTGCATTTGTTGATGGCCTTGAGCATCTTGCGGTCAAAGTCGCCACCGGCTTCTTTCGGAACCCGCAGATCGGACTCCCCAGTTGCAGCAGTATCATTGCTTTGATGAACGCAAAGACAGGTGCCTTTGATTGTATATTCCTAGACAACGGATACCTGATGAACCTACGCACCGGACTTGCCGGTGCAGTGGCGGCGAAGCATCTGGCACCAAAGAGAGTCACAACCGTCGGAGTAGTCGGCACGGGCGTGCAGGCCCGATATCAAATCGAAAGTCTCGCTCTTGTGCGTAGGTTTGAACGACTTTTGGTTTTTGGCCGTAACACGGCGTCCGTTTCCAGCTACTGCGCCGAAATGACGGGTTTGTTGGGAATTCCGGTGGAACCTTGCCAGTCTCTCGCGGAGTTGGTGACCTTTGCGCAGATTGTCGTTACAACGACCCCTGCGACGGAACCAATCATCATGGCCGAGTGGCTCCACTCCGATTTGCACATCACTGCAATGGGGTCGGACTTGCCGGGCAAACAAGAACTGCATTCGAACATACTCGAGAGTGCAGACGTTGTGGTTTGTGATGTATTTGATCAGTGTGTCATCGGCGGAGAGCTCCAGAATTTGGGGGAAGGCGGCGGAACGATATTGGAAATCGGTGCGATCATATCAGGAGCAGAACAGTTTTCGCGCCCGACCGATGCTGTGACGATCTGCGATTTGACTGGAACTGGCGCACAGGACACTGCAATCGCAGTAGAAGCTTTTGACCGTGTAAAGGCCGCCAAGTTGGGTACTTCGCTCTGAAAATTAGTAGAAGCGGACATCCGCCACCACGCACCGCACGGCAGTTCTGTCTTGCTGAGCCGCCATTGATGTTTCCGTAGACAAAAAACAGCTCCGCCCACGTTCGAGCCATCCAAGCAGAGAGTAACTGGGCAGTTGCCGCGATCGTCGGCACTGTTTGACCTCAGACCAACACAGTATCAACGTTTCGTGCGCGCCCTTCGGATCAGGACTATGGGAAGCGTTGGAAACGAGGTGAGGTCAACCAGCGTTGTAATTCGGACGCTATCGGACTATGTGAAGGGTACAAAGTCGTGGACTTCTTCGGCAGAGGCGCATCGCCGGCAGGAGCGGATCACGATCTTCTATCATCAAAATTCAACTATCACATGCCCTGGCAGGGATCTGATGCGTGGGAAGGTTGGCGATCGTATCGCGCACGACCCCATCGCCCATGTGCCAGATTCATCCACTTAGGTGGACGGTAAAGCCCACGTATGGCGGCTGAAGATGATCAGCGCGCTGTCGATCAGAACGACTTAGGAACCGTCCAGGCACTAAATTGTGTCAGCGGCAAAACAGTGAGGCGGCGCTTTCTCCGTCAAAGGATCAAAAAATGACTTTCCCTGAATGGACGAAACCCGGCATCTACGGTGCTTTGGGTGGTGCGGTTGCGATTTCTATCATTGGCTTCACCTGGGGTGGCTGGACGACAGGCGGCAGCGCCCAGACCATGGCAGAGAACATGGCGGCGGACGAAGTGACGTTGGCGATGGTCCCGGTATGCCTTGATCTGTCAGCGGCTGATCCGACCCGAACAGAAAAACTTGCAAACCTGCAGGAACTTTCCGGCTTTGGCCGCCGCAAAGCGATGTTAGAGACAGGTTGGGCGATCCGCCCCGGTTCAGACACGCCAGACCGCGATCTTGCGGACGCCTGCCTCGCGGGGCTTGAGTTGGATGGATCGTAACTCAAGGACCGCGCTGAAATCGCTCCAGACATCTTGCCTGGCAGGCAAGGTGGCGGACCCACGATTGCTTTGGGCCATTTTCATGGGGCCTATCCTTGCCATGCTTCTGTTGGCATCCCCCGTGCTTGCCCAAACCATGCCGGAAAACGCCAGTGCAAAGAGCTATGGTGAAGGTTGGGAATGCGACATCGGGTATCGGCTGACTGGCGAGACCTGTGCAATCGTTGTGATCCCGGAAAATGCATATGAGACAAACCGGTCCTATGGGTCCGGATGGGAATGCTTTCATGGATTTCGCATGGTCGATGGATCTGACTGTGTTGCGGTTGTTGTCCCAGACGGCGGATTTCTGGACCCTTCCGGCGAACGCTGGCACTGCGCGCGCGGGTTTTTCAAAGTCGATGATACCTGCCAAGAGTTTGTGGTGCCTGAAAACGGCTATCTGGTGGACGCGTCTTACGGGTCCGCGTGGGAATGTGACCGCGGGTTTGAAAAGGTGGCTGACACGTGCGCCGCAATCGCGGTCCCGGCCAACGGATATCTGAACGGTTCTCACTATGGCCAGCCGTGGACCTGCGAGCGTGGGTTTTTCGAACAGGACGGTCTTTGCGCGGCCGTCGTCGTTCCGGAGTTCGCATATCTTGACGATGCATCCTACGGCGAGGGATGGAAATGCCTGAGAGGATATGAAGCGTCCGGTGCAGGCTGCGACGCGATCGTCATTCCCGCAAACGCCCATCTCGACAGGTCGGGAAACCGCTGGGACTGCAACCGGAACTTCCAGAAGTCCAAGGGGCAGTGCGTTCTGAAGAACTGAGAGCGTTGTACCAAATCGCCTGCTTCAACACATATTCGGGCGCCAGTCGCGCCACCAAAAGGAAAATACGATGAAAACCGACATTCATACGGTTGATACCGTTCGCCGTCCCATCAGGGGCGCTCAAGCGCCGCCCATGGTTCGTGACACTGCGACACAGTCGTCCAAGCTTTCGCAGATCGCTGCTCAGCCGACGGCGATTGTCTATTGCGAGGGCAACTTTGCCAGAATTGACGGTAAGACCGCCAATGGCCTTGTGCGTCATTCTGAGGCCTACAAGATCGCCTCGGTCATCGACAGCACCCACAGCGGCGCAGACAGTGGGACGGTTCTTGATGGCGCGATCAACGGCATACCGGTTTTCAAAGACCTGAACGCCGCTGTCGCCAACGAAGCCGTCAAACCTGATACATTCATCTATGGCATGGCCCCCTCCACAGGGCGGCTTTCGGCGGCGGATCGTGTTGTTGTGCTGGATGCGATCGCGCGCGGTATGCACGTCGTCAGCGGCCTGCATGAGTACCTCAGCGACGACATCGAAATTGCACAAGCGGCCTTGGAAAGACAGATCACCATCCGCGACATCCGCAAACCCAAGCTAAGCAAAGACATGCGTCTGTTCGATGGCAGCATCGCAACTGTCGCTGCGCTGCGTATAGCCGTTCTCGGAACCGATTGCGCCATTGGGAAGAGAACCACTGCGACAGTTCTGGCCCGCGCCTTGAACGCAAAGGGCATCAAGACTGTGCTGGTTGGGACAGGCCAGACGGGTCTGATGCAGGGTGCAAAATATGGCGTGGCCATGGATGCCGTTCCACCCCAATTCTGTTGCGGCGAACTTGAGGGCGCAATCGTCGCGGCCTCAGAAGCAGAGCAACCCGATGTCATTCTGATCGAGGGCCAGGGCGCGTTGAGCCATCCGGCGTTCTGTACCTCGGCCTTTATCCTGCGCGGCAGTCAACCGGACGCCGTCATCCTTCAACACGCCCCAAAGCGCGCCCATCGCTGCGATTTTCCCAACATGCCGATGCCCACCCCGGCCAGTGAAATCGCATTGATCGAAGCGTTTTCCGATACCAAGGTCATCGGCGTCACAATCAACCACGAGGGCATGTCCGAAACCGAGATCACAAACACGATTTCGGCCCAAAGCGAAATTCTTGGACTGCCCGTCACGGACGCGCTCAGCAGACCGGCGGCACATTTGTTGGCTATGGTCGTTGCTGCCTATCCCGGCCTGCAGCATGGGATACCTGTGGCGGCAATATGAGCACCCCGCGCATTGAGGTAGACATAAGCAAGATCCGCCACAACACACAGACTGTTGTCGGGCCGCTGAAGGCGCGTGGCATCTGTGTGACCGCAGTGACCAAAGCCGTTTGCGGACATCCAGCCATCGCCCGGGCCATGCTTGACGGCGGCGCGTCAGGCCTTGCTGAGGCGCGTCTGAGCAATGTGCAGCGGTTACGGCAGGCCGGATTGACTTGCCCGGTCACCTTGATCCGAACACCGATGCTGAGCCAGGTGGACGCCGTCGTGCACGTCTGTGAGGCGAGCTACAACACAGAGATGGCTGTGATTACCGCCCTGGCCGCTGCTGCATTGCGGCAAAATAGGGTGCACGGCATTATCCTGATGGTCGAAATGGGTGATCTGCGCGAAGGGATCATGCCACAAGACCTTGGCAACATGGCACAGCAAGTGCTGGATCTGCCCGGTGTGGCGCTCAAAGGCATTGGGGCCAATTTCGCGTGTCTGGGTGGCGTCGCACCAACGGATGCAAAGATGCGGGCGCTGTCTGATCTTGCCAATGAGGTCGAGGGGCGTTGTGGTCCGTTCAGTCAGACAGTGTCTGGCGGCAACTCTGCAAACCTGCCTTGGGCTCTTGGAGAATTTGCGACCGGTCGGATCAACGACCTGCGCCTTGGAGAAGCCATACTGCTTGGCGTTGATCCGATTACAGGAGATCAGATCAGTGGCATGTTTCAGGATGCCTTTACGCTTGTTGCCGAAGTGATTGAGACGGACACCAAACCGGTGCGTCCGATCTTGTACTCCCCTGATCATACCTTGGCACGCATGCAGCTTGTCCCTGACACTTTTGACAATACTCGGATCATTCTTGGCATCGGGCATCAGGATATCGACCCGGTGGGGCTTTCCATGGCACCTGGAGATCGTCTTGTTGGTGCAACAAGCGATCATCTTGTCATCGGCACCAAGAATGCGTCGCCCAGCGTCGGAACCGAAATGCGGTTTGAGATGAACTATAGCGCTTTGATGCGGGCCATGGCCGCCCCCGATACGCAGACAAATCTGCACAATGACCAGCCAGGGCCAAATGCGCGCGCTGTCCAAGACCCAAGCAGACATCTGGCATTGGTTTGACCGACGTCGCTCCAACCTGCCCCGACACCATCAACAAGGAGAATACCAATTGGCAAAGCTGACAAAAACAAGCGTGTTCAAAACGCAGTACCCCAAAGCGGAAACGCCGTTGGACAAGACAACCCGTATCGTTCGCAAAATGGCTGAGGAAGAAGCCGAGCAGCGACAGGCCAAAAACGATCGTCTCCGCAACGCGCGCCTCGAACGAGAAGCCAACACCCCGCGCAAACGGTCACGGTAGTGCATGAGACGAGACGGGTGCGCCCAAAGCGCCGGCACAGCGACAGCATAGCCGTTACTCGTCCCCGTGAAGCTTCAGTGGCGCCACAAAAACCGCAAAGGATGCTTCCGTGACCCAAGCAGGCGAGAGCACGACAAAGGTTCATTACATCTGTCAGACATATGTGGAACAAAAGCCCGGGCGTGGCGGGCAGGCTGGTATGAAAATTGGCAAGCAATTTCAATATTCTACAGCAGCAGAAGCACAGAGCAGAGCCGAACGTGAAGCCCAGTCAGAGGACTGCGCCGGTGCTGACGCCTATGCGATCAGTGAGGACCCAGATAGTGGCGAAGTCGGGTCACCCAGCTTCCTCGTCCGGCTTGGCAATGTCCCGGAATTTGATGATTTCTAGAAAAATCTGAAAATGGTTCGGGACGTGTCCACCGAGATGTTTCAGCGCGCAACACAATGGTTGTTATCGGTTCCCCTAGAACAGCTCGCTCCGCGAATATGGCCCGAGTTCACGCCATACGCAGTCACCCGCGCAGTCGTGGCGATAGCGCGCTTCGTCCCAATCGGCCGCCGTCCAAGTCCATTTTCAAGCAAAATCGACTGTCTGTTTCGGTCAAATGCCTGGTTTGAATCCACAACGACCACGGTATTAGAAAGTTGGAACTCCGCCGTCCGGTGAAAGGTCTGGTCAAAGG
Organism: Sulfitobacter aestuariivivens; assembly: GCF_014763045.1. Taxonomy (GTDB): domain Bacteria; phylum Pseudomonadota; class Alphaproteobacteria; order Rhodobacterales; family Rhodobacteraceae; genus Sulfitobacter; species Sulfitobacter aestuariivivens. Next base: position 1,472,800 of record NZ_JACTAG010000001.1, on the reverse strand, counting down.
ATGATGGTTGTCAATAATGTTGAGCGATGAGTGCATTCCCAATAACCTGGCTGGTGAGCGTTCTGATGACCATCGCGGCCTATGTGCTTGCATGGGACACGCGCGTGCCCGGACGCTCCAGGTTTTTTCTCTGTGGCTTTTTGTTGTGTCTGGTGTTTGTAACGGTTTTACTGGGGATGCGCGTCTCGTTGGACTGGTCCTGGCCCGCACGCGTTCAGCCTTTTGTCGCTATACTGGCGGCGCCTCTAGCGTATATTGGATTTGCCTCACTGACCCTTGATAGGGGCAAACGCTGGAACAGCATGCTGTATCGCAACGGTGGGTTTGTCGCTGTCGCGTTGGTTGGCCTGCTATCACCCATACCGGTTTCTGCAGATTTGTTCATCTTGGCTGTCAACTGCATCTATATTGTGCGCATAGCCAGCCTGTTGAGCTATAGCCCTGATGACTTCCTTTCCGTGCCGCCGCATTCAACCGGACTGTGGCGGGCGGCGATTTATGCAACACTTGCGTTGATCGGTCTGATGGTCGTCGCTGACGGGCTGGTATTTGCTATCAGCCTTGTCGCAAATGATCCTCAGCTTTTGACGCTTTTGACGGGGGTATCGGGTTTGTTCGCCGGGTTCGTCTTTGTCGTCGCTTTGATTGGCGTGCCGCTGATCCTACGTGCATCGCAACGAAACGTCCCCGCGCGCGCTGAGGCATCTGACGCGGACCACGCATTGATGCAGGCTCTCAACGAGATCATGAAAGACAAAGAGCTTTTTCGCGACAGCAACCTCACACTGGCACGGCTTGCGAAACGCCTTTCGGTTCCGGCCCGGGACTTGTCTGGCGCGATCAACCGCACCACTACACAGAATTTTTCGCGCTTCATCAACGGGTACCGCATTGCCTATGCGAAAGGCGCTTTGCTGGAAACTGATCTGCCGATAACGGAGGTCATGTTCGAGGCCGGTTTTTTGTCAAAGTCGAGTTTCAACACCGAATTCAGACGCATGACCGGTCTAACGCCCTCGCAATTCAGAATCAGGGGCGCAGACGGATAATATTCGCCTGCGCCCCTTTTTTGGAGGCTAGACGCGTTGGCAGGAGACTGGTTTCGTACTGACACCAAAGATGTCACCAAGGATGTTGCGGCCCGGGTTGATGACAAAACCAACGCCCTCGTCCAGTCCTGATTGGAGCACAATGTCAGCATCTGACTTGAACTGATCGCCGACTCTGTACTGGTCGCTGACCACATCCCGACCTGTTGCCAACGCTCTTGCGGCCTTTCTGCTTGTGATCGTAAAGTGGATGGGCTCCGCCAGGTGTCCGGATATTGCCTCTCCGCCGAAGTCTCCTGCGATGAACCGAATAGGTATGCTCAGGCACAATCCCGGTTGATCGGTGCGCAGGACTACTTTCCCGCTTCCAGCCAAACCGCGCAGAGCGAGAAGGTTCACTTCTCGAGGTCGTTCGACGAGCAGAAATCCGAAGGCGCCCACTGGTATATTCTGTCCGGCACTGGTGGGCACCTCTACCCGCGTGGCAATGGCATCGGTATTGCGCTGGGTTTCAGCTTGCGCTGCACTGACAATCAATGCGCCGACAAAGATAACAGCCAAGTGCGACTGAAAAGATGATGAGTTCGACATCGTCGTATCCTTTGATGAGTTTCTCACGTGCCGCGGTTGCGACCATGGTCCTCATCAACCCCAGCTTTGACTGTGGGCTCGCCCGAAGACATGATTCAGAACGTTCTAGATCGCGATTCAAAACGATTAGGACAATATGCGAACAGCAAGTTCATCCCGCTTGACCGACCCTTCGTCGCGGTTCGTAGATTGGCATCTGCGCCGGAGAAGGTGCTGTACCAAAACAGGGCTGGGACGTCCGATTGGGAGAAAGCTGTAGCCTAGGGTCAGGACCCATTAATCTTGCGCCGCTGGCGTCAAAACCGCGAAAGTTCAGCGGTTTGAGACATGCAGCGACTAACGGGTTAACTGCAAATGGCTCAAGCCGTTGAAATGAAGCGGTTTTGTCGTCCTTCGGATTTGACAGATTTTCCCCGTGAGCTGCGGCGTATCTGCTTGAAATTCAACGAGAGTTCCTGCGCAGATGCTTCTTGTCACGAGCAAAATCTGTCAAACCAGCGGTGCAAGATTAATGGGTCCTGACCCTAGGATGCCCGGGCAAGGTGGTGTTTTGGCGAACATCCGAATTTGCGGGAATAGTCGCGGCTGAAATGGGTGAGGCTCTCATAGCCAACTTCAAACCCCGCCACCGATACCGAAGGGACGCCTTTTGCCAGAAGGGCGCGCGCTTCGATCATGCGCAGGTCTTTTTGATATTGCAGCGGCGTGGTGCCGGTCACTGATTTGAAGTGTTCGTGAAAGGATGACGGGCTCATGCCTGCCACCTGCGCAAGGTCACCCACCACCAATGGTTCGCGAAAGTCAGCTCTGATCTTCCGGATCGATTTGGCGATACGGCTGGCATGGCTATCCACCGACAGCAGATTGCGCAACATGCCCCCGATTGGCGACAGAAGGAGGCGAAAGTGAATTTCTGTCAGTATCATCGGCCCCAGGACCTGAGCTTCCAGCGGTGCATCCATCAATGCGAGATACCGCACCATCGGATCGACCCACGCAGGATCGGCCGCACTTGCCGAAAGCGACGTGGCGGGATGGCCGTCTGACACGGCCTCGCCTACCTGTTGGTAAAGGCCGCGCAGGACACCCACATCGATGGAAAAGATCAGCGCACGATAGGGGGCCTCGGGGCTGGCTTCGGTAATCCTTGACGTCACCGGCAGGTCATGACTGACCACCAATGCGTGCCCTTCGGAAAGAGAGATGCACCTGTCGCCGATATGCATTTCTTTCTTGCCTTGTAGTATTAGGCAGATGACAGGATCATAGACGACGGCCTCGAACGCGCTGGCGGCATCTCGTTGGAAAACCTGTGCCGCGGGCAGAATTCTTCCGGAATTCTCGGATTCGCGCAGACTAAGCTCTTTGGCCAGATGCTGAAGTTTCCTAAAAGACATCGCGTTCTCCTTGCCTCATCCCTAACAAACTCGCTCAGAAAAATCACGCATTATGCCCGTCGTTCGGAGGAATTGGCAAAAATGTTGGAGTAATTGGCAGGACGTGACCGGCGCCTGCGCCTAGCGTCGATCCAATCAAGCCAACGAACGGAGCGCGTCATGCCTGCAACACCAGTTACCTTCCCCTTGAACGCAGACACGGCCATTCCGGCCGTCGGCTTTGGCACATATCTGATCTCAAACGATGATGCGGAGACGGCAATCAGCTCTGCGATTGCGGCGAGCTACAGGCACATCGACACCGCGTCCGGCTACCATAACGAAGAAACGGTCGGCGCAGGGATCAGGACGGGCCTGCAAAACGAAGGCGTCGCGCGCGCAGACCTCTTTGTGACGGCCAAGCTTTGGCCCGGGAACCCGGCATGGGGCGACGCGCCCAAAACCGGAGCGCAAGCGCTGGAAGAATGCGACGCAAGCCTTGCGCGTTTGGGGCTTGATTACGTCGACCTCTATCTGATCCACGCGCCCTATGGCGGCGACATGCGTCTGGAACAATGGCGGGCGTTGCTGGAACTGAAGGAAAACGGCAAGGCCCGTTCCGTCGGGGTGAGCAACTTTAACCAAACCCATCTTGAAGAAATTAGAACCGCTGGCTTGCCAATGCCGGACGCCAATCAGATCGAATTGCATCCCTGGTCTCAGAAACCGGAGTTGCTTGCCTATATGGCGGATCATGACATCGCGCCAATTGCGTACAGCAGCCTTGTCCCCCTTTCTACATGGCGCACAGAGCCGGGGCAGGACAGTGCCAAGACCGACGACATGAAGGCGGACGGCACTGCCTTTCAGACCATGGCCGAGAAATACAATGTGTCAGAGGCGCAGCTTTTGCTGCGTTGGGGTGTCCAGAGCGGGTATGCCGTGCTGCCCAAAAGCCTGAACCCGGAGCGGATGCGACAGAACATCGATCTGTTCTCCTTTGCCATCGATGAAGCCGACATGGCGCAAATGGCGACCATGGACCGCGGCGATGGCGTGGCTTGGGCGTCTGGCGACCCAAGCAAGTAAACGCACACGTCCCGCAAAAATCTCAACGAACTGACATTAACAGGAGCGATCATGAAACGATTTTACCTTGCTACCCGGACTTGTCTTGCCGCACCCCTTGTGGCCGTCGTGCTTAGTGCCCCCGTGTCGGCAGAAACGTCATGTGATGCAAACATGACGAACGGCAGCATCGCGCAGATCACCGAAACCCATGCCACCGTGTACACCTCGGTTCTGATCGACGCCAAAGCGGCAGATGTCTGGGCGACCCTGACGGACTTCGACAAAATGGCAGGTTGGAGCACTGGTTCTCTGCAAGGCATGACCGGCGACATCAAAGATGGCGGCAGCGTGATGATCACATTCATCTTTGGCGAAGACGAAAACGGTCAGCCGATTTCCAACAACATCCCCCATACGCTCATCTACGATGAAGGCGAAAGGTTCGGATGGTCCGACCCGTTCCCACAAGACGTCGGCGGCGGCCGCGACAACCACATCTACAGCGTTGAGATGTGCGGGGAACAGACGTTGTTTGTGCAATCAGACGAAATTGTCGACAACCCATATGCTGCGAATTTCGTCGCTCAGCTTTTCCCCATGTATCAAACCTTTAACGCAGAGCTGAAGGCTGCGGTGGAGAACTGATCTTGGATTACCGGCGACGCGCCAATTCGCAATGAGAGCTGTGCGTTAGAAACTGCGCAGGGTTCGGCTTGGTGCGACTACTGGATTCTGGCACTCGCTCGCACCCTTCCGTCCTTCAATCATCAGGGCGGATCAGCTCAAACACCTCATGCACGGCGGTGTAATCGCGATATCCCATTCGGCTTAGCGGGATGTAGGTTGTGGCGTCAAACTTGCCATCGACGATGCAATCATCGCGCAGGTGGATGCCGACGACCTCGCCCAGGACCACGAAATTGCTTTTGCCCTCAAGCTTGATGATCTGCGTCATCCGGCATTCCAGAGACGCAGGTGCATCCGCTACGCGTGCACAGGCGATCTCGTGGCAGTCGGCCTTGTCGACCCCTGCTTTGACAAATTCATCGGTGCCCCGGGGCAAGGTGGCAGATGACGCGTTCATCGCGTCTTTCTTGGCCAACTCACAGACATTGACGCAAAAGACGCCCGTTTCGCGAATGTTGGCGACGTTGTCCTTGGTATCGCCCACGTCCTCTTTCGACCCGGTCGAGGAAAACATCACCTGTGGAGGGACATAGGCGGCACCGTTAAAGAAGGAATAGGGCGACAGGTTGTCATTGCCCTGCGCGTCACGGGTTGAAATCCAGCCGATGGGGCGGGGTGTGATCAGCGCGTTGAACGGGTTGTGCGGCAGGCCGTGGCCATCCTGAGGGCGGTAATACATCCGGTCTCTCCAAGTCAGAGGTTTGCCCAATGGCTACCCTCATGTTAGGGGCATTGCCACCTCAAAGCGGACAGACCCGATCCTTGTACCAGATCACCCCGGAAACCAGCGAAGACCATTGGGAGGTCGAAGCGCTTTATGACCTGTGTTTTGCACCGGGGCGGACGGCGTTGTCATCCTACCGATTGCGTGATGATGTGGTGCCGGTGCAGGGGCTGAGCCATGTTGCCCGCGACGGTGAGGGCATACTGGCTGGGGCCATAAGGTACTGGCCGGTGCGCATTGGTGTCCACAAGGCCCTGTTGCTGGGGCCGGTGGCAGTTCACCCTACGCGTCAAGGGGAGGGACTGGGTCGCGCGCTGATCGAGGAAAGCCTGTGCCATGCCGCCCCGCTGGGCTGGCATCGGGTGTTGCTGGTGGGCGATGCGCCCTATTACAACCGGTTCGGTTTTTCGCGGTTGAAGGGCGTGGTCATGCCGCCCCCGACAAACCCGGACCGCGTCCTGGGGCGCAGCCTGCTTGCGGGCGCTTGGGACGGTGTCAGTGGCACGGTGCGCCGCTGGGTTGATTGAAATCAGCCAATTTCTGCCCCATGTTAGGTGAAGTGAGAGGATGACATATGCACATCGAAACTGACCTGCCTGCGACCGTGGACGTCGAGGTGCGGCTTGAAGCACTGGTGAAACGCTACAAAGGGGCGGGCGGTGTGGGCATCTCAGTGCTGAATTTTATCGGTGGCAGTGCCGAGAGCCTGCTCAAGAGCTTGCCAGAGCCTGTTCAGCGCAATCTTGAGGCGGCGACCTCTGCTGCGCTCACGCAGGCGATGAAAGCCGCACATTCAAGCCGGTCAATGGTGCCGGACCAGAAAAGCTGGCTGAACCAGACGGTGGCTTCGGCCATGGGGGCTGCCGGGGGGGCAGGCGGCCTGCCGACTGCAATGGCGGAGTTGCCCGTGACCACCACGTTGTTGTTGCGTGTCATTCAGGGGGTGGCAGTTGAGCACGGCTTTGACCCCAGTGCCGACAATGTGCAGTTTGATTGCATTCATGTCTTTTCCGCCGCCGGGCCTCTATCCGGTGATGACGGGTCTGACCTTGGCTTTCTGTCCGCGCGGATGACGCTGACCGGTAAGGCCATGCAATCGGCGATCGCGCGGGTCGCGCCCAAGTTGTCGATTGTGCTGGGGCAAAAGCTGGCGGCCCAGGCGGTGCCGGTGCTGGGTGCCGTTGCCGGGGCAGCGACGAATTACGCCTATACCAGCTATTATGAAGATATGGCGCATGTGCATTTTGGGCTGCGCAAGCTTGCGATTGATGCGGATGTGGAACATGCGGATCTGCTCAAGCAGTTCAATCAGCGCATTTCCAGGGTTCCTGTCAAACGGGCCTAACGCCCGATACTGCCGGGCGCGACTGTTGTTGCCTTGATAATCGCAAAGCAATGCATCCCCTGATGGAGCCGCATTTCCTTGACTGCACGTGCTGTCACCCGCGCAAGCAGGCGGTCGGTACCTGATGACAGCGCGATGGCCGCGCCCGGTCCGTCGCCGGGGTGCACCTGGTCAATCTTAACCGGCAGAATATTGACTGACGACAGACCGTCCGGTCTGTCCAGGGACAATATCACATCCTGCGCCAAAACCCGCAGGCGCACCGTGCTGCCCACCGCGGCCTGTACCCCCGGCAATTCCAGATTGCCTGCTGACAGACGTAAGGTGGATAGCCCGTCATCGGCGTGGGCGCAGACCTCAGCCTCAAGCACAGCGCCTGCTTCGCGCACACCCAAAAGCGGCACTGCCGCCGGGTCTGCCATCACGTCGAAAAGCGGGCCCTGCGCACGCACCTGACCGTCCTGCAGCAACACCAGCCGGTCGGCAAGGCGCGCGACCTCGTCCACGGCGTGGCTGACGTAGAGAATCGGGATCGTGAACAGGCCGTCCCGCAATTGTTCGAGAAAAGGCAGGATGTCCTGTTTGCGCGGACCGTCCAGACTGGCAAGGGGTTCATCCATCAACAGCATGCGCGGCTGGCTCAGCAAGGCCCGCCCCAGCGCCACCCGCTGTTTTTCGCCCCCCGACAGTGTGTTGGGCGCGCGCGCGAGCAGGCCCTGCAAACCCAGCAGGTCAGCCGTTTCGTCAAGCGAGGCGACCGGCGCGTTCTGGGTGTACTTTGCCCCAAACTCGAGGTTCTGACGCACAGTGAGATGCGGAAAGAGGCGAGCGTCCTGAAAGACATAGCCGAAGTGACGCTTGTCTGCTGGCAGGTCTTGCCCCGTAGTGCTGTCAAAAAGGGTTTGGTCATCAAAACGAACACGGCCCTGATCTGGGGTCAGCAAGCCTGCCACCGCATTTACGACCGTGGTCTTCCCAGCGCCTGATCGGCCAAAGAGCGCGGTGATGCCTGGACCTGCCTCAAACGCGACGGTGAGATCGAAATCGCCAAACCTGTGCTGGATATCCACGATAAGGCTCATGTCCCCGCGATCCTTTGGGCGACCCGTTTCGCAAGAAGCTCAGACAGGACAATCGCCCCGACTGCGAGCACGCAAGCCATCAGCACCATGGCAGCGGCGCGGCCTTCGGCACCCGGGATCTGCAACGCGGACCAGATCGCGCTTGGCAGGGTCTGGGTCTGGCCGGGGATATTGGCAACAAAGGTGATCGTCGCCCCGAATTCGCCCACCGCTTTGGCAAAGCCCATGACCGCCCCGGCCAGAATGCCTGGGACAATCAGCGGCAGGGTGACGCGCATGAACACATCCCGGCGTGGTGCGCCCAGTGTCAGTGCGGCCTCTTCCAGTTTCGGATCGACCGCCTCGATGGCCAGCCGCATGGCACGCACCATCAGTGGAAAACCCATGATGATCGCGGCCAGCACCGCGCCGGACCAGTGAAAGGCAAGCCGCAGGCCGATGCTCTCCAGCGCCTGACCCAGCGGAGCAGTGCGACCAAAGAGGCTGAGCAACAGATAGCCCGTGACGACCGGCGGCAGCACCAGCGGCAGATGCACGGCGGCATTGAGGGCTGTCTTACCCCAGAAGTCGCGCCGTGCGAGGATCCAGGCGACCCACAGCGCAAGGGGCACGGCAAGTATCGTCGCCCAGCAGGCGACCCAAAGCGACAGGCGCAGGGCGTCCCATGCGGCGGCGTCGACGGTCATGGGGTGCCTTTCGAAAAGCCGTGCCGGGCGAGGATATCCCGCGCGGCGTCGCTTTGCAGATGGGAAAGATAGTCAAGGCCAGCAGGCGTCAGCGCCGCTGCGGGATAGCGAATGGGGGAATGGCCCGCTGTCGGAATTGTCAGGACATCCTCGACCCGCGCTTCGGCCTGCGCATCGGTGGCATAGACGATTCCGAGAGGCGCTTCGGCCTTTGCCACCAGCGCCAGCGCGGCGCGGACATTGTCGGTTTCGGCCAGACGGTCCTGCAAGAGGGTCCATTGTCCGGTACTTTGAAGCCACTCGCGCGCATAGCGTCCCGCCGGGACTGCATCACGGTGACCCATCGCGAGGCGGCCGTCTGCCAGCCTTGATGCGATCTGTGTGACATCTGACAGCGGGCTTGCCCCGGCCTGTGCGACGACGACCAACGTGTTTCCGGCGATATTGGCCGTTTTCAACGGTGTTTCAGGGGCATTATCAGAGACCCAATCCATCCAGTCCGGGCTGGCAAGGACCACCACATCTGCCGGTGCGCCTGCGGCAATCTGGCGCGCGATGGTGCCCGACCCGGCAAAGGAATGGGTAACGGGTGTGATGTAGCTTGCGGCGATCTCTTCAAGCGCGCCCTGAAGGCTCGCTGCGGCAAAGACTGTCACGCGCTGATCCGCTGCAGCACCGCATGCCACAACGCTGAAAAGACACATCAATATTGCAGCCCAGCTTCGCATGGCGGGACTATCTGTCATGCGTGCGGTTGTCACAAGACCAAGCTTGGAAACTGGCGCTTGGAAAGTTAATTCGATAAGTTGGGAGTAACGGGGCGAACGACCCTCAAGAAGACAGGCGCTGCATGATCAAACAACTGCCAATTTCGCTGCATGGTGCCCGCAAGGGGGACGTGCGCACGCAGTTTGCGGCCCTGTGCTATCGCGTCAAGAAGGGCAAGGTACAGGTGCTGTTGGTTACCAGTCGCGGGACCAAACGCTGGATCGTGCCGAAAGGCTGGCCGATGGACGGCAAAACACCTGCGCAAAGTGCGGCGCTGGAGGCCTGGGAAGAGGGGGGTGTGATCGGCAAGCCGGAGGGAGGCTGCCTGGGCGTCTATTCCTATGCCAAGGGGATTTCCGACATGGATGATCTGCCGTGTCTTGCGATGCTTTATGCTGTGCGGGTGAAATCGCTTGCCAGCAAGTACCCCGAAAAGTCTGAGCGCAAGCGCCGATGGATGTCGCGCAGGGCTGCTGCAAAGAAGGTCGCGGAACCCGAACTCGCACGTCTTATCCTGGGATTCGAGCCGCGCCGCGGCCCGCAGAAAGCTTGACGCACCTTGCGCTGCGCCCCATGTAACACATACGAACTTTTGCAAGCCAGGACGCGACACGCGCCATGATCAGTTACACCTTGAAATGCGACGAAGGGCACAGCTTTGACAGCTGGTTTCAGTCTTCGTCTGCCTTTGAAGCGCTGGAAAAGGCGGGACATCTGAATTGTGCCGTTTGCGGATCACTCAAGGTCGCCAAATCTCTGATGGCCCCCCGCGTGGCAACATCTGATGATGCCGATGCCCCTGTCCCCGTTTTGTCAAAGCCCCATTCGGATGTGGAAAAGGCGGTCGAGGCCCTGCGCAAAAAAGTCGAAGCGAATTCAGACTACGTGGGCAAGGATTTCGCCTCGCAGGCGCGTGCAATGCATGAAGGCACGGTGCCCGAACGATCGATCTATGGCGAGGCGCGGCTGGATCAGGCCAAGGCGCTGGCAGAGGACGGCGTGCCGGTGATGCCCCTGCCGTTTCGACCCAAACAGAAACTGAGCTGAGGCACGCGAGGGAGCCCCCATGACCATCCTGATTACAGGTGCCAGCCGGGGCATCGGGGCGGGACTTGCCGCCGCCTACAGTGCGCGCGGGCAAGAGGTGATCGGCACCGGACGGTCGGTTGCCGCACCGGTGCAGCTGGACGTGACCCGCCCTGACAGCCATGCCAAGATGGCCGCCGCGCTGGACGGGCGGGCGATTGATCTGCTGATCTGCAATGCCGGGGTTTACCTTGATAAGGGCCATGCGCTGGAGGATGGTTATGGTGCGGATCTTTGGGCACAGACCTTTGCGGCCAACGTGACGGGCGTTTTCCTGACGATCCAGACGCTGCTGCCGAATTTGCGCGCGGCACCGGGTGCGAAGATCGCCATTATTTCGTCGCAGATGGCCTCTTCGACCCATGCGCCGGGAGGCAGCTATATCTATCGGGCGTCCAAGGCCGCGGTGCTCAATCTGGGTCGCAACCTTGCGAGCGATCTCAAGACCGACGCAATTGCCGTTGGCATCTATCATCCCGGCTGGGTGCAGACGGATATGGGCGGAAAGACTGCAGATATCACGGTTGATGACGCGGTGCGCGGGTTGGTCGCGCGGTTTGATCATCTGTCGATTGCGACAACCGGGTGTTTCGAGACCTGGGACGGGCGCGCACACGCGTTTTGACAGCATTGAGCGGCTTTGCCGCAAGCTGTTCTATTGATTTTGGCTTCGCCAAGTCGGGTGCGATACCAATCTCGCGCTCTGGGATATTTAAGGCCAGAAGATGCCGGGGCTTGTTCTTGTCCATGGGGCGGCGTAAATGGCCCGGGACTGCAAAGGGCGAGGGTTGATGCCTATTCTGGTAATGAAATTTGGTGGCACGTCGGTGGCCACATTGGACCGGATCCGCCGCGCGGCAAAGCGCGTGGGCGTGGAAGTGGCCAAGGGCTATGACGTGATCGTCATCGTTTCCGCCATGTCGGGCAAGACCAATGAGTTGGTGGGGTGGGTCGGTGAGACCTCGCCGCTCTATGATGCGCGCGAGTATGATGCGGTTGTCAGCTCAGGAGAGAATGTGACGGCCGGGCTGATGGCGCTGACCTTGCAGGAGATGGATGTGCCGGCGCGCAGCTGGCAGGGCTGGCAGGTGCCGGTGCAGACGACGTCGGCGCATTCGGCGGCGCGGATCGAGGATATTCCCCCGCAGAACATCAACGCGAAATTTGCCGAAGGTATGAAGGTGGCTGTGGTGGCGGGTTTTCAGGGCGTGAGCCCCGAGGGCCGTATCACGACGCTGGGGCGGGGCGGGTCTGATACAACCGCAGTGGCCTTTGCCGCCGCTTTTGAGGCCGAGCGGTGCGATATCTACACCGATGTTGATGGCGTTTATACGACCGACCCGCGTGTCAGCGCCAAGGCGCGCAAGCTCGACAAGATTGCGTTCGAAGAGATGCTGGAACTTGCCTCGCTTGGGGCGAAGGTGTTGCAGACGCGTTCGGTTGAGCTGGCGATGCGCTATAAGGTCAAGCTGCGAGTCTTGTCGAGTTTCGAAGAACAATCGGACGATGCGGGCACGCTGGTGTGCGATGAGGAGGAAATCATGGAAAGCAATGTCGTGGCCGGTGTGGCCTTTTCACGCGATGAGGCCAAGATGACGCTGGTCAGTGTTGCTGACCGCCCCGGCATCGCCGCGGCCATTTTCGGCGCGCTCAGCGATGGGGGTGTGAACGTCGACATGATCGTGCAGAACATCTCTGAAGAAGGGCGTACGGACATGACATGGTCCTGCCCTGTCGATCAGGTGGCCCGAGCGGAAAAGGCGATGGCAGAGGCCAAGGCCGACGGGACGATCAACTTCCACGATCTGATTGCGGACAAGGATGTGGCCAAGGTGTCGGTTGTGGGTATCGGCATGCGCAGCCACACCGGTGTTGCCGCCAAGATGTTCGACGTTCTGTCGAATGAAGGGATCAACATTCAGGTCATCACCACGTCGGAGATCAAGATATCAGTCCTGATCAACCGCAAGTACATGGAGTTGGCCGTGCAGGCGCTGCATGATGCTTTCGAGCTCGACAAGGCGGCCTAGGCACCGATCAATACAGTCTTGGAAGCCTCATCGCCTTCACGTTCTTATGCGGGTCTGAACAGGCAAGGGACACGCAAGACGGGAGAAAAGATCACAGGTCCGCGCAATACACGTTTTGTTCCGGCAAAGCTTGTGGTCTAAGCTGTTTTTTGACCGCCGCCGGGGCGGGATCGCAGGATAAGTGACAGCAGCCATCATGGCAGAGCGTTATGAAACAGAGAGCCGCAAGCTTTTGGGCCGTTTGCGTGACGCGATGGCCCACGACGAGGCGGGTCAGGCCCGTCTTGACAAGATCACGGACCTTATTGCCACATCGATGGGCTGCGAGGTCTGTTCGATCTATCTGTTTCGCGACGACGAAACACTTGAGCTTTGTGCAACGCGGGGCCTGAACCCGGATGCGGTGCACCAGACCCGGATGAAGATGGGCGAGGGGCTTGTGGGTCGTGTCGCCAAGCGCGGGCAGGTCATCAACACGCCCGATGCGCCGCAGTATCCCGGATTTCGCTATATGCCGGAGACGGGTGAAGAGATTTTTTCCAGCTTTCTGGGCGTGCCGATCCAGCGCGTGGGTGAAAAACTGGGCGTCCTGGTGGTGCAGTCGAAGTCTGCACGCGAATTCTCAGCCGATGAGATCTATGCGCTGGAAGTGGTCGCAATGGTTGTGGCCGAGATGACTGAGCTTGGGGCGTTTGTGGGTGAGGGGGCCGCGATGTCTGCCCGGCACTCGCAACCGGTCCTGGTGCGCGGTGTCGTGGGTCAGGAAGGTGTGGCCGAGGGCCATGTCTGGCTGCATGAGCCCCGAGTTGTCGTGTCGAACCCGATTGCGGACGATCCTGCGGTGGAAGAGCAGCGCCTGACCGAGGCGGTGGATCAGTTGCGCATCTCTGTCGATCAGATGCTGACCATGGCGCAGGGCGACAAGGACCAGCAGCAGGTGATCGAGGCCTACCGGATGTTTGCCAACTCCAAGGGCTGGATGCGGCGGATGTGCGAGGACATCAAAAGCGGCTTGTCGGCAGAGGCGGCCGTTGAAAAGGAACAATCGCTTGCCCGCGCCCGGATGAGCCAGTCGACAGACGGATATCTGCGCGAACGCCTGTCAGATCTTGATGATCTGTCAAATCGGTTGCTGCGGATCCTGACAGGGCAGGGGGCGGATACCGGGGCAGAACTGCCCTCTGATCCGATCCTGGTGGCCCGCAATATCGGCCCTGCCGAATTGCTGGATTACGGGCGCAGCCTGAAGGGGATCGTGCTGGAGGGTGGATCAGTCGGCTCGCATGCCGCAATCGTGGCACGTGCGCTGGCGATACCGCTGATCGTGAATGCGGGGCGCGTGACGAATGAGGCGCTCAATGGCGATCACATCATGGTGGACGGCGAGCAGGGGATCGTACACCTGCGGCCGGACGACACGGTGGCCACGGCCTTTCGCGACAAGATCGCAATGCATGCCGCTGCTCAGGAACGCTATGCGTCTATCCGGGATGAACCGGCACAGGCGCGCTGCGGCAGCATCGTATCGTTGCACATGAACGCGGGCCTGATGGCTGATCTGCCGTCGCTTAAGGGCTCTGGCGCGGAAGGTGTCGGGCTTTTCCGGACGGAACTGCAGTTTCTCGTGCGCAACCAAATGCCTAAAAGGTCTGACCTTTCAGCGCTTTACGCGCGAGTGTTGGATGCCGCCGACGGCAAGAGAGTGGTGTTTCGCACGCTCGATATAGGGTCTGACAAGGTGCTGCCCTATATGAAGCCTGCGGATGAACCCAACCCTGCAATGGGGTGGCGGGCGATCCGCGTGGGGCTAGATAAACCGGGCATCATGCGGATGCAGTTGCAGGCGTTGATGCGGGCGGCGGCAGGGCGACCTTTGACGATCATGTTTCCGTTTATCGCCCAGCTTGAGGAATTTCGCGCCGCGCGGGCAGAGGTGGACAAGACCCGCGCCCGGGAGGAACGTCTGGGCCATGTGCTGCCGGAACGGATCGAAATCGGGGCGATGCTGGAAACACCGAGCCTTGCGTTCGCGCCCCAGGTCTTTTTCGAAGAGGTCGAGTTTCTGTCGGTGGGGGGCAATGACCTCAAGCAATTCTTCTTTGCGGCGGATCGCGAAAATGAACGTGTGCGCCGCCGGTATGACACGCTGAATGTCAGTTTTCTGACTTTCCTTGAGGGCATTGTGGCCCGCTGCGCTGAGACGAACACGGACCTGTCGTTTTGCGGTGAGGATGCAGGGCGGCCTGTCGAAGCGCTGTGCTTTGCGGCGATGGGTTTTCGCTCGCTTTCGATGCGACCGGCGTCCATCGGGCCGGTGAAAAGCCTTTTGCGCCGTTGCAACCTTGATGAAGTGCGCAAGGTCATCGAAGACGCCCGCCAGCGAGGAGAGATGTCGGTGCGGAGCGCCGTGATGGATTACGTGCGTGGGCAACATCAGAACTGATCCGGTCTGCTGCGGGCTAGTCTGGCGGATCAGGTGCGTTTCACTTGTCGTTCGCGCAAGGATTGATGGTGCGGTTCTGGGCTGCTGGTGCCGCTTCGGCAAACATGGCAAGCTGTGGCTGGCGGATCCGTCCGTAGGGGTGCAGGGATGAGAGGGGAGCTGATCGTGTGATCGAAGTGACGCAAGGCAACAGCCCGATTGTTCTGGGGCTGCCGCACACCGGCACCGATATTCCCTCTGATGTCAGCGCCTGTCTGAACGACACCGGCCGGGCGATGGCGGACACCGACTGGCATATTCACCAACTTTACAGCGATCTGGGGCTTGATCTGACACGTGTCAGAACACCTATCCATCGATATGTCATCGACGTCAATCGGGCACCGGATGATGTCAGCCTTTATCCTGGATTGAACACAACCGGGCTTTGTCCGCTGACGGATTTCGACGGAGATGCGATCTATCACGATGGCAAGGAACCGGATGACCGCGAAATCGCCCGGCGCAAGGCGCTTTATCATCAACCCTATCATGCCGCCCTAGCCGCCGAGCTGGAGCGCGTGCGGGACAAATATGGTGTCGCGATCTTGTACGATTGCCACTCCATTCGGTCGGTTATACCCTATCTCTTTGACGATACCCTGCCGGACTTCAACATAGGCACCAATTCATCCAGAAGCTGCGCGGCGTCTGTGGAAAAATCTGTGCACACAAGGTGCCGCGCGGCCACATCCTATTCCTGCGTTCTGAACGGACGTTTCAAGGGTGGCTTCACGACCCGCCACTACGGGCGACCTGAAGAAAACATTCACGCCATTCAAATGGAACTGGCCCAGTCAACCTACCTGGATGAAACTCCGCCGTGGATCTACCGAGAGGATAAGGCCGCCCGGCTCAGGCCGATCCTATACCGGATCCTGAATGATCTGAGCGAGCTGATCTATGAGCGCCAACTACGCTGAATTTTCGACCAGCCTGACGGTGGGCCCGTCACAGCTGTTTTCTGTTCATTGGCGCGATGCAGAACGGTCGGGCGCTTGGCATGATAGGTTAGGGAAATGGGGTCTCGGGGTGACGGACTGGATGTCGATTGGCGTGCTCGTCAGGTTAACGTCGCGGCGTTTTGTCGTACAAGACGACAGAGTGAAGAATTCCCCACAAGGCAGACGCGTCCAAATAGCGGCCTTGGTCGCACCTGAGTGAAGATGCGTTCAAGTCATTCGCGCAGTTGTTCCAAGCGCTCGCGAGAGAGGAGCGCTATCGCCTGACCAGGTTGAGAGACGAAGCCCGCTTGCCGGAGTTTGGCCAGTGTTTTGTTGGTGTGAACGGTTGAGATGCCAAGGTGATCAGCAATGTCCGATTGGGTCACGAAAGAGGGTACGGTGATGCTCTCATCTCCATCAGGTCGCACGCGCAGTTTTGCGTCAGTGCGCAGCAGGAAATGGGCCAGACGTGACATTGCACTTCTGCGCCCGACGTTGACGAGGAGGTTGCCAAACGCCTCTGCCCGCAAGGTCAAAACCTGCTTTTCGATGTTCTCCAGTCGCGGGTCAGGCTGCGCCGCAGAGACATCAAACACCAGAACGGAGGCGGGCCCGATGGATTCGATGCATCTTCCCCGCAGATCGGAGAATTTGTCCGAGGACACGATCAGATCGCCCGGCAGGTAGAAATCAAGGATCTGCCGGCGGCCATTCCGCAGGAACTCGCATTCTGCCAGCCAGCCGGTTTCGATCAGATAAACCATCCCCGACGCATTCTGGATGGTGTTCAGGTTTTCGCCATCGATCAGGATGCGCCGGACGTGCTGCTGGCTCAGAAGCCAGTCCCGGTCCTTTTGCGCCAAGCGGTACAGCGGCGAAACATCGGGCGTCTGCCTTGCGCGCGGCCCCCTTGTGATCACGATATCTTCCGCGCCCGGCGCTTGGCGGGTCTCACGAGATGTTTCTGGTCCGGGCGTCACTGGGGCCTCGATATGCCTTTTCATGACCCTAATTTACGAGAAGCAAGGCGGCCCGGCGATTGGCGTCGAGTACCTAACGAACCGTCGAAATGTGCGTGCTGTTCTTTGATCCTCATAACGCCGGCAGAGGTTCGGAAATGACTGTACCGTCTGATAATAAACGCTTATTCACTCAACCCGTCGCTCAATAACCCATTTTCTCGTTGCGGATGGCTTTCTCGGGACTAAGTGTTTATTACCTATATGATAGGTTAAGACGCACTGACCCTGCCATACGACGTGGACCATGACGTACTCGCCACCCGACAGAACAAACTGTGACAAAGAGCAATTGCACCTGATTGGCGCGATACAGACCTTCGGTTGACTGATTGTGATGAACAGTGCAACGCGGAAGATCACGCACGTCAGTGACAACGTGGACGCGGCACTTGGATGGCAGATCGATGCCCTGCTTGGACAACCGATTGACATACTGATCCAACAGCAATCGATAGACAGCGCTCTTGTTGACGCGCCCGAACGGCCCGGCGAGATACTGGCGCGACCGACCTCACTTGTTGTGAAACGATCTGACGGCAAAACCTCAAAGCTTTTCTCGCAGATCTATCGGGATGATGGACAATTCTTCGTAGAGCTCTTTCTGCACGATCTTGAAGCCCAGAACTCCGTGATAGAGGCCCGCCGGGATGTCATCAGCGAACTGCGGACCCTTGAGAGTGTCGATGAATTTGTGGCGGCCGCGACGCGGATGTTGCGGCGTTAGACAGGCTATGACCGCGTGATGTGTTATCGGTTTCACGCGGACGGGCACGGCGAAGTGATCGCGGAAGAGACCGAATTGTCCGACCGCTATCTCGGGCTGCACTACCCGGCGTCTGATATTCCGGAACCGGCAAGAAAGCAGTTTCTTCTCAATCGCATTCGCATCATTGCAGATGTGGACGCACCGATCAGTCAACTTGTCCCAAGCGCCGCTCTTGATCTGAGTTATTCAAAACTGCGGGCGGTCTCTCCGATACATCTGACGTACTTGCGCAACATGGGGGTGGCAGCAACGCTTGTTTTGCCCTTGGTTGTCGACGACACGCTTTGGGGGCTGATGGTATGTCACCACAGCACGCCGAAGCTGCTGAGCGCGACAGAACTGCATTCGGCAGAACTTTCTTCGCAAGTTCTAGAGCTTCTGCTGGAAAACATCCTGCGCGCTGAACGCGACCGGCAGATCATCCGCACGCAGGAACTGGCCTATTCCTTTGCGCATACCGAAACGCCAACATTTGAGCTTCAGGATATGGCCGCCAAGCTGGCGCACCATTTTGCGGTTGATGCCTTGGCTGCCTTTATCGACGGGGTGTGGCATTCGCTTGACAACTGGACAGGTGATGAGGTCGATCTTTCGATGCTCCATCAAAAGACGCATGACGATGTGTTTATCACCGATGATATCAGCGCGGTTGTTGGTCAGAACATGGGGGATGACCTGGTTGGATGCGCCTTCCTGTCGCTTGACGCACAACGCAATGACTATCTGGTGCTTGGGCGCAAACGCTTCAACAATGTGGTGTCCTGGGCGGGCGCGCCAAAAAAGGCCGTAGGATTTGACAAGGACGGACTGCCGATCCTGGAGCCGCGTGCCTCTTTCAGCCGTTGGGAACAGACCGTCGCATCCAAAAGCAAGCCGTTCAGCCAAACCGACCACCTTGCGCTTTCGGTTGTGCTGCCGTCTCTGAGAGCGTTGCTTGCGTCGAAAAAAGCGCAGCGGCTTGCGGATACGGCGTCCCTGATGGAACGGGCGCAAACGGACCTCAGGAACCAACTTCTTAATACGGCGCGGTCTGCATCGCTTGGGGAGCTCGCGGCAGCAATCGCGCACGAGCTCAACCAGCCGCTGACGTCTATCAGCAACTATGTGTCTGCGTCTCAACTTCTGCTCAAGAATCCTGACGAGGATCAGAAGAACAGCGTGATTGAGCTGATGGAAAGTGCTGTGACGGAAGCCCAACGCGCGGGTCAGATTGTCCACCACCTTAGAAACCTGATGAAACCCGGCTTTGAACGAAAGCTGGAATTTGACGGCAACGATATGCTTGAGCAGGCCGTCAGGCTCGCGCTGACCAGCAGCAGGCAAGGTGGCGTTCACCTTGATCTTCATCTGAGCCCTGACGCCCCGTCGGTCTATGCCGACAAGGTTCAGATCGAACAGGTGGTGTTCAACCTGGTCAGAAACGCCGTCGAAGCGATGGAAGGGATGGAGGAGCGGCGACTTGCAGTGACATCAAAGATTACCGACGACGAGAATTTTGAGGTTTCAATCGAGGACACCGGGGCCGGGATCGACCCGAATATCCTACCCTACCTGTTTGAGCCTTTCCGAACCAGCAAGTCGGACGGCATGGGGATCGGTCTGTCACTCTGTCGATCGACAATTGAAGATCACCACGGTCGCATCTGGGCCGCAGAAATTGGCGACGGCACGCGTTTCACGTTTGCTATCCCACTTGGTCAGACGGAGGGGGGCAATGAGCACTAGAAAATGTGTGGCAATCGTCGATGACGATAGATCCGTGCTGGCGTCGACATCCGTGCTGCTTTCAGCACTCGGTTACGCAACATCTCAGCACCCTTCCGGAGAACACTTTCTGGAGGAGGCGGACCTGGACCGGATTGACTGTCTGGTTCTGGATGTCCGTATGCCTGGCATCAGCGGTCTTGAGCTTCAAAAAGAGCTGTCTGATCGGGATATCTCTATCCCGATTGTTTTCATCACAGCGCACGGTGATATCCCGATGGCGGTCAAAGCGATCAGGGCGGGTGCTGCGGACATGATCGAGAAGCCATTTACGCAAGGCGAACTGACCGAATCCATCGAATTTTCGCTGCGGTACAGGCCGTTTTCGGGCCCTAACAGCATGACCCGAGACGCCGCAAACGAAAGACTTGACCGGCTGACCAAACGCGAACGCGAGGTGTTCGAACTGGTTGTCTTGGGTGAGACAAACAAAACGATCGGGCGTGAACTTGAAATCAGCCCAAGAACGGTCGATGTGCATCGCAAGAAGTTGCGGGAAAAACTGGGCGCAGATCGGTTGGCAGACCTTATCAGGCTCAAGCAAGCGTCTGGCTAACTGCCTCTGCCATCTAAGCATTCTTCACTTATATGAACGGGCTACGTGGCGTTGTACCGTGATCCAGAGGCCTTGTGGCCTTGTCTGGAAATACAAGAGAAGAGCGGTTCCATCGCCAAGTCAACAAGAGATCAAGCCGCAGTAAAGTGTGTCGCTGTGGTTGCCAAGGAAATGCATACTTGCCGTTCGATCGCTGCAATCTTGCAGTCTTGGAACATCGACGTGTCGACCTACAGGGACGAATTTTCGCTTTATTCGGCCTTGGAGAAGAAGGACGCAAACCCACCTGATTGCATCATTATTGATGTGCATATGCTTCAACATACCGTTGTGGAAATCAGCCAAAACATTGTTGCCAAAAATGCACGGAAACCGGGGGTCGTGATCCTGTCCAGTATTGTCAGAGGTATGCCCGAAGGGGTGAATGCCGTCTCACTTGCAAAACCTTATGAACCTGCACAATTACTGGAAGCAATCCATGCTGTTGCCGGGGACTAAGAACTGGCCGCGCGACCTGTGTTACGTCGAGTAAAATTGCGAAGTAAGACTAAAAACATGTCATAGGTTAATGACGCGTGTCCATTGCCCGTCGATAATAGCGCACGGGTGCGCCTGCAAACCGGATGCTTGCAGATTTTTTTGGTTCAAACACTGGCCCGTTATCGCCCAATGGGAGTAGTCTGCTCAGGCTCTCGCGTTCGATACACAGTAGACTGAGCTGGTGCATACACTTCTGATGGAAGACTTTCCCAACCATTCTGATACCTACTTTGATCTCAACACATGCGATCTTGAACCGATCCATACGCCGGGTCGCATCCAGCCCTTTGGCGTGCTTCTTGCCGGGCCAGCCAATCTATCGACGATAAGCCATTGCAGCGAGAACACGACAGAGTACCTGAATACCGATCCCAAGGGCATTTTGGGGAACAGCTTTAAACAGATTCTTGGCCATCAACTTGTCCACGATCTGCGTAATCTCGCCAGCATGTCCACAATCAAGAAGCAGCGGCAAAGGGCCGGTTTGTATACGATTGATCAGGGATCGTTCGAAGTTTACCTGCATGTCAATCCTGAGCACATGGCGGTCGTTGAGCTGGAACCTGCGAAAGACCATGACCCCAGGTCGGGACAGTCCGCCATCGACGAGATGCAAAAATACCTGGCGGCGACAGATCCCAACCAGGACATTCCAAAGTTATTGGACAGGTGTGTGGTCGGATTGGCAGCACTCACCGGTTTCGACCGTGTCATGGCGTACCGGTATGAGCCAAACGGCGACGGGCAGATCGTGGCAGAGAGCCGCGGCCCAGATGTCACCAGCTTTCTGGGGCTGCGCTATCCAGCATGGGATGTCCCCGAACAAGCGCGCGCCCTGCAGGTCAAGTGCCCGGTACGGATGCTGGTCGATGTGAACCAGACGCCCATTGCGATCCTTTCTCATGAAAAAGACGCCGCACCGCTTGATATTTCTCTTGCCCATTTGCGCGGCATTTCACCCATTCATGTCGAGTACCTCAGTAATATGGGCGTGGCCGCAACCATGACGATCGGTCTTGTCGTTGAGGGGCGGCTGTGGGGGATGTTCTCGTGCCATCATGAAAGCCCAAAGATCGTTTCTTCGGACATTCGCATCGCAGCCGAATTGTTCGGTCTGATTATCTCGCTACTGATCAAGCAACGGATCGATCTCGAGAAATCGATGCGACGCCATCAAGCTGCCGATGCAAGTAAGCGGATTGTGGCCGAGACCGATGCGACAACCGACCTGTTGAATTCGTTCCCAAATCTCGCGCCAATCCTGATGAGCGTGATCGCTTGCGACGGTCTTGCGATCAAGTATGACGGCAAGACACTCACACATGGCAGCACCCCGTCTGACGACGCCATCAATGCGATCAGCAAACACGACATCGACAACGAAGACGTTGTAAACGCCTGGTCTAACCTTGCGCAGTGTAACCTAATCAACGGCGAGGATTTGGGGCATTCGGCGGGCGCACTGCTGGTGCGGGCGACGGCCGCCTATCCGTTGCAGCTGTTCTTCTTCCGGGACGAAAAGATCAGAAGTGTGGATTGGGCCGGAAAACCGGAAAAGACCATGGAGCCGGGTCCTCTTGGCCCCCGAATTACACCGCGTGGGTCCTTCGATGCCTATGTCGAAGAGCACAGAGGCACCAGCGACCCGTGGGAAGAGCCAGATCTGGCGGCGGCACAGGAGGTGCAAATCCTGCTGACGCAGATCTCTGCCAAGGGTGAACGCCTGCAGTTAATGCGCCACAAGGATCTTGTCACCCATCAGCGGCAACAGGATTTGATGATTGCGGAGCTTAACCATCGCGTCAAAAATATCCTCGCCCTGATCCGGTCCCTGTCGCGCCAGGCCAAGGCGTCGTCCGCATCGCTTGAAAGCTACGCGCTGGCCCTTGAGCAGCGCATCGCGGCGCTCGCGGCAGCGCACGACCTCGCGGTGTCAAACACCATGAAGGGCGTATCACTGCGCGGCATCCTGAAAACAGAGCTCGCCCCGTACCTCAGCGCCGATAACTCACAGGTATTGCTGGCGGGACCCTTGGTTGGGTTGCGCGCCGACGTAGCACCCATCATTGCGCTGGTCCTCCATGAAGTTGTGTCAAATGCCGTAAAGTATGGCGCCTTGTCAGTTGATGACGGCGTGGTGCGTGCGAAGTGGTCGCTGGAGGGTGATCGACTTCGGTTCAACTGGCAGGAAATCAATGGCCCCAGGGTCGCGGAGCCCACGCGGCACGGCTTTGGTCGATCACTTATCGAAAAGGCTATTCCCTATGAGATGGACGGCGACGCGCAGCTTGAGTTCGATGAGGCGGGCCTGAAGTTTTCCTTTGGACTGCCTTCTGACGTACTGGTCGAACTTCATGAGGAAACATCCTCAAAACTTGTGGGAACAGTGGCCACCATAGACAGAGCAGCAAGCGGTAAATCCATTCTTTTGGTCGAAGACAACGTCGTGCTTGCGATGGACATGGTCGAAAGCATATCGCGCCTGGGGGCTGAGACAGTCGAGACCGCCTCGTCGCTTTCACAAGGTTTGGCATTGGCTCAGAAAACCGACTATGACTTTGCTGTTCTTGACATGAATCTACGCGGCACCGTTTCCTTCGAGATTGCGTTGTTGCTTAAAAAACGCGGAATCCCCTTCGCATTTGCGACCGGCTACGGATCACAGGTCGAACTTCCCGTCGAGTTGCGTAGCACGCCGATCCTGACCAAGCCGATTGATGACGGCACCCTTTCCAAATGCATCCAAGACCATATCAGAAAGTAGGACCAGACCCGTTTTGGGGGATTTTTTGTTGGACGTTAAGTGGTCGTAAAAAATTGAAATAATCAATTAGAAGCCTGTGCGATCAGGGGCTTAGGCACGATCACGTCGTCGCGATCCAACGTGTCGATCTGGGGCTCAAACTATGCCATCGTTGCGGCCGGTGTGAACCGATGGGGCGCCGAAACATCCGATTTGTGGATGAGCGACAATTGCGGACGTTGGATTTTTACGGACTCACGGGACACTTCCTTTGACGCCCAAATTTGTGGTGCAGGAAATGTTCATAATTAACGAGGAACGCGACATTCAGCGCAGGCTTGTCTGCGTCGATGCCGACTGATTTGAAATACTATGCGGATCGACTGAGCTGCACCGGTTTGCATTGCTGGCTAATTCTCTGATCGGGATGGTCGACCAGATCTTATGGGTTTTGATGTTGCACGCGCTCCGAAGACAGCTCTGAGCCCTTTTTCTCTTCTTCGAGCCTGCGATACGCTAGTTGGCCTCGCCACCGACTTCCTGCCACCGGTGGCATGCAACGCGATGCTCTGTTCCTGCATGTTCAAGCGATGGTTCCTGAGTGCGGCACAGATCGATTGCGTGGGGGCACCGGGTTTGAAATTTGCAGCCCGGCGGTGGGTTGGTGGGCGATGGGATTTCGCCTTCGAGCTTTTGAACCTTGCCACGGTCATCGGGGTCGAGCGATGGGATCGCCGACAACAGGGCAGTCGTATAGGGATGGCGTGGGGTCGAGAAGAGCGTGCGGGTCGGGGCGGTTTCGACGATTCGGCCCAGATACATCACGGCAACATGGTCACAGACATGCGCCACCACGCTGAGATCGTGACTGATGAACAGAAACGTCAGCCCCATGTCTTCCTGGATTGCCTTGAGCAGGTTCAGAACGTCGGCCTGGATAGACACATCAAGGGCCGCCACGCTTTCGTCGGCCACAATGAATTTCGGGCCCGACACCAGCGCGCGCGCGATCGAGATGCGCTGGCGCTGTCCGCCTGAAAAAGCGTGTGGGAATCGGCGCAGGTGCTCGACGTTCAGACGGCATTTGGCGGCGATTTCGCGCACGCGTTCGTCCGTCTCAGTACGTGAACTGGTCAGACCCATCACTTCGAGAGGTTCTGCAATGATGTCGCGCACGGTCATCCGGGGGCTGAGCGCCGCATAGGGGTCCTGAAAGATCAGCTGGGCGCGTTTGCGGTAGTCTTTGAGGTCCTGTTTGCCCAAGTCCTTGAGGGAATAAGACACCTCACCATCATCAAAATGCACATCGCCCCTGCTGATCGGCGCCGCGCGCAGCATGGCACGGCCCAGCGTGGTCTTGCCCGAACCGGATTCGCCGACCAGGCCGAAAAAACTGCCTGCCGCGATCTCGATATCGACGTTCTCGACGGCACCCACATAAGGTTTGGGGCCAATGAGGCCGCCGCGCAGCGCATAATGGACCGACAGGCCCTGCGCGCTTATCAAGGTAGGCTGGCTCATGCGGCACCCTCATTTGCATCATGGATATGACAGGCCGCGGCGTGGTTCGTATCGACTGTCATGAACTGCGGTGCCTCGACAGAACAGCGCGCGCCGATAACCTCCTGGCAGCGGGTGTGATAGACACAGCCTGAGGGCCGTTCCAAGGGTGATGGGATGTCGCCGGGGATCGGTGTCAGGGGGGCGTCGATGTCGTCCAGCGTAGGCAAGGCCGCCAGTAGGCCGCGCGTGTAGGGATGCGCCGGGCGGCGGATCACATCGCGGACGCTGCCCTGTTCGACCAGCTTGCCCAGATACATCACCGCGACCTTGTCGGCGGTCTGGGCAATCACACCCAGATCATGGGTGATGAAAATGATCCCCATGCCGAACTCGGTCACGAGGTCTTTCATGAGATCAATCACCTGCGCCTGAATGGTCACGTCAAGCGCGGTGGTCGGTTCATCAGCGATCAGCAGTTTTGGCTTGGTCGACAGCGCCATGGCGATCATCGCACGCTGGCGCATGCCGCCAGACAGTTCAAAGGCGTATTGGCCGAACCGCGTGCCGGGATCGGAGATGCCGACCCGGTCGAGCATTTCGACAGACAGCTCCCTGGACTGCGCCTTGGAGAAATCCGTGTGGATCATCAGTTGTTCGACCATCTGGTCGCCAATGGAGATGGCGGGGGCGAAACTGGCCATTGGTTCCTGAAAAATCAGAGAAATCGACCCGCCCCGCACGATCTTCATTTCAGCGTCGGTTTGCAGGGACATCACGTCAACGGGTCCGTCTTCCAGATGCAAGGTGATCTTGGTGTCGGGGCCGTAGATGGCGTTGCGCGGGTTCAGCTTCATTAGCGATTTTGCCGTCACGGATTTGCCCGATCCGCTTTCACCGACCAGCCCCATGACTTCGCCCGCCTCGAGACTGAACGATACATTGTCGACCGCCGTGATGCGGCCTTCGTCGGTATCGAATTGCAGGGTCAGGTTCTCGACATCGATCAGGCGGCTCATTTCTTGGTGTCTCCGTAGGGGTCTGCCGCGTCACGCAGACCGTCACCGACAAAAACGAAGGCCATCACGAGGATGATGAAGAAAATGACGGGGATGAAATACCATTGGTAGTTCAGCAGGACATCCGCGCTGGTGACATTCTGAAGCATCACGCCAAGCGAGTTTACAGGGTCTTTGAGCCCCAGCCCGATAAAGCTGAGCGCGGTCTCAGAGAGCACCATGTAGGGAAAGGAAATCACCAGATCGACGATGATATAGCTGGTGAAGCTGGGCAGCAGGTGCTTGCGGATCACATGGCCCGAGGACGCGCCGCACAGCTGGGCTGCCAGCACGTATTCCTGATTGCGTTCGGTCAACAGATGCGTCCGCACACGTCGCGCCAGTGTCGGCCAGCCGATGAAGCCGAGGATGATCGAGATAAAGAAAAACCTCTCTTCCGCGCTCCAAGTGTCGGGGATGAACGCCGCCAACGCCATGAACAGGGGGATGGCGGGGATGGTGCGCACCGCGTCCGTCACCATCTGGATGATGCTATCCACCCAGCCGCCGTAAAAACCCGATATCCCGCCAATGACAAGTGCGAGCACAAAGGCGATCAGAACGCCGATGGTGCCGACCGCCAGCGACGTATTGATGGCGTGAAACGTCCGCGAGAAAATGTCTTTGCCGGTCGAGTCTGTTCCAAAGAGGTGGACGTATCCGTCTTCGATGCCAAAAAGATGCGTGTCGAAGGTCATGAAAAACAACGTGTACTCAGAGCCTTCGACAAAGAACTGCACATACTTGCGTTCATCAGTGTTGATCGTGGTGACCCACCTGAAGTTCGTCGCGGCAGAGCGTTCGCGCTCAAGCGCGTAGACGAAGGGGCGGAATGAGCAGCCGTTGTCGTCGCAGAACTGCGGGATGGTGGGCGCGCCGTTCAGATAGTCTTTGTCGCGGCCTGCGATGGTGGGGTCATAGGGCGTCAGGAAAGGCGCAAAGAGGCCCGACAGGATCAAGGCCACCAGCACCCATGCGCCGACCATCGCGGCCTTCTGTTTTTTGAACCGGGTCCAGATCAATTGCCCTTGGGAGGCGGTGAAATAGGCATCTTTGGCGGATTGATCCACTGCGGCATCGTAGATGTTGGCTTCAGTCATTTCTGTTATCCCAATATGCTGCGGCGAATGCGCGGATCGAAGATGGCCAACGCGATATCGGTGATGAAGTTGATGGCGATGATGCTTCCCGTGAGGAAAAAGATGATTGCTCCGGCTAACTGCTGGTCGTTCGAACGGGCCAGCGCCTCGATCAGAAGCGAGCCTGCTTCGGTCAGGGTCAGGATCAGGGCGACGATGGGCAATTCGTTAAAGATGCGGTTCAGATCGAAGCCGAGCGAGTTGATGATTGGGCTAAGCGCATGACGCGCAGGGTATCGCATCAGCAGCCTGCGCCCGGTGACACCGCGGGCCGAAGCCGCCGTGACGTAAAGCTTGCTGATCTCGTCCGACATCAGGGCACGCACCGTCTGGATGGCAAAGGCCGTGGCAGACCAGCCAAGAATGAACACGGGCAGCCAGACGTGACCCAAGAAATCCTTGATCTTGGCCGCATCCCAAGGCGCGTCGCGGTATTCGGGAGAAAAGAGGCCCGTCAGGCTGTTGCCAAACATGACCGTCGCAAACAGCATGATCATCAGCGCCAGCAGAAAGTTCGGCAAGGCAAGGCCAAGGTAGCTGACCAGACGCAGGCCGTTGTTCAGAAACGGATTGCGCGATGTGGCGGCAACAATACCCACCGGAATCGCGATGGCATAGGCCAGAAAAAGGGAGCCGAGGCAGATGCCGATGCTCAACCAGACCTTCTGACCCAACAGCTGGTTGATGTTCAGGCGCAGAATGCAGCTATCGCCGAACTCTCCCTGAAAGGCGTTGAAGATCCATTTGACCCATCGCTCAAAGAATGGCCGGTCCAGACCCAGCCGCACTCGTTCGGCTTCGATATCGGCAATGGAAATTTGCGCGCCCTGGCTGTTTTTGAAGGCAAGGTAGCGTTCAGCGCAATCGCCGGGCACCAGTTCCATCAGGGAAAACACGACGAACGACACAAGGCAGAGTGTCACAAAGGCAAGGGCCGCACGGATGCCCGCAAATCGTAGAAATTGAACCATCAGATTGCGTGCCCCCGCACCAAAGACAGACCGCGCGGGTTTGTCTTGTCAGCGTCGCGGGCCGGCTTTGCAGCCCGCGACAGTTTCATTGTGTGGATCGTCTATTCGTCCAGGAACCACTGCGAGGGACGGTAGGGGTATGTCCTGTAGTAGGCATACGAGGCCGTCTTGAATGGTGGGACGTTCTTGAGCGCTGCCGCGCGATAGATCGGTTTTTGCTCTTTCACCGTGCCGATGAACAGCAGGTTCCCGGTCATGTTCTCGACCAGCTTGAGACCTAAGGCATCCGATTCAGGCGAGCCCACGGCGGCTGCCTGGAATGCGTTGATATCTTCCATCATCGTCAGCACATAGGCGGGGGGTTCCACACCCGCTGTGCCATCGGATTCGACCCATTCGCCCCACAACATCGCAGTGCGCATGTTGAAGTAGTTGTCGAATGGCGGAATGAAGATTTCCGGGTTGCCAAGAACAGTGGTCAGCGGAACGCTTTTTTCCCACATGGTGACATCAAGCTGGTTCGAGGATTGGGCCGACCGATATTCGTCCGTCGTGACCTCTTTGACCGTGTTGTTGATGCCGACCTCACGCCAGCTTTGACCAACCAGTTCAACGATCTTGATTGACATGCCTTGGGTGGCAACCTGCAGGTTCAGCGTCAACGCGTCCCCGTTTGGCAGTTCGCGCATGCCATCGCCGTCCGTGTCCACAACGCCGATTTCGTCCAGCAGGGTCTTTGCCATCGCCGGATCATACTGGGTAAAATACTCGGTCCATTCCGCTGTGATGAAATCAGGGGAAGGCGAGAACCCGACATATTGCTGCGGCGTCCCAAGACCGAACATCGCAACTTCGTTGATCTCATCGCGGTTCATCGCGACAGACATCGCTTGGCGGAACTTCAGATCACCAAACACCTTGCGTTTTTCCGGGTCTTCCGAAGTGACGTTGAAGGCGAAGGTCGGCATGGTGATGTCAGGTTTCAGATCGACGACAAAGCCGCCTTTCTCCTGACTTTCCATCAGCAGAGGCACATAATCGGTTTGCAGCGCCTGGGCCTTGTAATCAACCTCACCGTTGACCAGCTTCAGCAGCCGCACTTCGCTTTCGCCAACAAAGATTTCGTCCATCTCGTTGATGTAAGGAAGCTGATTGCCCGCCGTATCGACCTGGAAAAAGTAAGGGTTCGCAACGAACTGGCGTCCCTCGGTGGTCTCGCCAATCACGATGTGGCTCTCAAGGGTAGGTGCCGCATCCAATGGCAGATTGGCGACCTTGTCGGGGTGCGCCAGCATCGGTGTCGGTGTGTCCATCCAGTCGGAACTGCCGTAATAGGCCTTGATCGCGTCATAGCCATTTTCAAAGCCGAACGATTGCGCCAGCGAGTCGGCGTCCGCGTTGATGTCCGGGTGGAACTGGCCAAGGAAATGCTTGGGCTGGAAGCCCTGCCCGTAGTGGTTTGCAAAGTGTGCGAGGAAGCCCAGTTTTGGCGCTGGCATATTGAACCGCACGGTCAGCGGATCGACAACGTCGACCGTCATCTTCTCGCCGCCCGCCAGCAACCATGCTTTGGGAACCTCGATCACGTTTGTGTCCATGTTCAGATTTTCGTACCAGAACGCGACATCTTCGGCGGTGAACGGTTGGCCGTCCGACCATTTGTGACCCTCACGCAGAACAAACGTCAGTTGTGTGTAGTCATCGTTCCACGCCCAGCTTTTTGCGACGTGCGGCACGATCGTCGTCAGATCGTCGGAAAAGCGGACAAGGTTCACGTGGCGCACCGACATAAAGTCGGACGTGCCTGCTTCGGTCGCGTTTGACAGCGCATTGAACATGCCGCCGTAGCTGCCGATCGTGTCATAGGGGGCAACGACCAGCGGTTCGGATGGAAGACGCATCGCCAATGCAGGCATCTCGGGGTTGCCGCGGATACGGGCGTTCATCGCGCCGATATCAGGGTTTTCAGACATATCCATCGAACAATCAGCAAGTCCCTGGAATTCAGTCAGTTCGTATTGCTGCGGGAATGCCCCGGCGGCGATGCCCATGGGGTCCGACACAGTCACAGCCGGGCAGGCAGCCATCGCGGCCCCTGCAAAGGCAGAAAGTGCCGCGCTTGATAACAGAATTTTCTTCATTGGTGTCTCCTTGTTGGTTGTTCGGTGCGTATCCAAGCGGGGACCGCGCGGGCGTTCTTGCCCATTTTTCAGTATCGTCTCAGGTCATACGTCGCCGCGATTGCGGTCGGGCATATGCCTGAAGTTACAGGGCCGATGTGCCAGTTACTTTGGAGTGGGGAGCGAGCAGCAGACTTCCTTTGTGGCCATGTACAGACCTCGGCTGACAGCCAAACCGAGGATCCGCGTATGCTGAATGCCGCAACAGCACGGCCGGTGAATTTGAAATTGGAACTTCCCACGAGTTGGCCAAAGTAAGAAATATTACTTTCAGAGAGTCAACTATTTTAGTTTTTCTTGCAATGTGGATCAAAGGGGTGTCCTTTGGGCCCGGCAACCCGTTTCGTCAATGTGCTGTCCGAAAGGCAGGTTCGGTGATCTACGATTTTCTGATCATTGGAGGGGGGATCGCGGGTGCCTCGGCAGCCCATGAGCTTGCGCCCTACGGCAAGGTGCTGCTGCTGGAGAAAGAAGACGCCCCGGGATTCCATGCGACAGGACGATCGGCGGCACTCTTTACCAGAAACTATGGCAACTCGGTTGTGCGACAGGTGAATATCGCAAGTGCTGCCTTCTTCCGTGTACCACCTGATGGATTCTGTGAAACGCCGCTTTTGACGCCGCGTGGATGTCTGACGGTGGCGCAGGGGGGTGACGCACGCGCGCTTGACGCCCTGCTGGGCCTTTCGGAACCGGGAGAGGAAGTTTCCAGCATGAGCGTCGCCGATGCCTGCGCCATGGTCCCATTCTTGCGGCCCGACCGGGTGGAACAGGCGGTTTTCGAGGCCAACGTGGCCGATATCGACGTGTCGAGCTTGCATTCGTCTTACCTCAAGGGGGCAAAGGCGCGCGGCGCCCTGGTTGAGACAAGGCAGGCTGTCACGGCGATGACACGGGCAGACGGGATCTGGACTGTTCAGACGGTCCGGACCAGTTTCTTAGCTGGCATCGTGATCAATGCTGCAGGTGCCTGGGCGGATCAGATCGGGGCAATGGCCGGTGCACGGTCAATCGGGCTTGTGCCAAAGCGGCGTACCGCGATTATCATCAAGCCGCCGGCGGATATCACATGCGCGGCCCTGCCAGCCGTCGATTTCGCCGTCTCAGGTGCCTACATCAAGCCTGAAGGCGGCATGCTCATGGCCTCCCCCGGCGATGCCACCCCGACGGACCCCCACGACGCCTGGCCTGACGATATGGACATCGCAGAACTTGCCGATTGGATCGAGCGGGAGACGACACTCAAAATCACCAAGATCGAACACAGTTGGGCCGGCCTGCGCAGCTTTGTGGCGGATGAAACGCCGGTGGTCGGTTATGACACTGCGGTCCCGGATTTCTTCTGGCTGGCGGGGCAGGGTGGTTTCGGGATCATGATGGCACCCGCTTTGGCTGTACTGACCACCGAATTGATCGCTACGGGGCGCCCCGGCACGCAATCGCAGGATTTTGCACCTGCCTTGTCACCGGCGAGACTTTTGTGAAAATTGCACCGATCAAATGAGCGAATAGGGAGGGGGTCATGACAAAAACGCTGCGTGAACGTCTGAGCGATGCGGTCTTGTCCACATCCAAGGCGGATCGGGCCCTAGCGACCTATATGCTGGCGGAATTCGGGACCTTGCCTTTTGAAACAGCCGCCAGCCTCGCGGCCAAGGTCAAGGTCAGTGAGCCAACGGTCGGGCGTTTTTGCCGCGCAATTGGCTATGATGGGTTCAAGGACCTCAAGTTGAACCTGCGCAGCGACATGGGCGACCAACCTTGGCTGATCAAGGACCGGCTGCGCGACCTTCAAGAACGGACGCTGGCCGGAGAAGATCAATTGACCCGCGGTCTGGAACTGGAAATGGCGGCCCTCGTTGCGGTCTATGAGGCAGCCTACACGCCGGAATGGAAGCGCGTGGTCAAGCGACTGGCCACAGCACCGTCGGTTTTCGTCGTCGGATTTCAGACCGAGCGCGGCATCGCCGAAGTGTTTGCGCATCAGTTGCAATACCTCCGGGACAAGGTGCAGTTGCTTGATCTTGCCAGCGGCAATTTTGCCGATCTGCTGGCGACAGATAACACGGACACCGCCCTCGTGATGTTCGAGGCGCGCCGCTATTCCAAGAACGCGCCGCTGCTGGCTGCAGAGGCAAAGGCGGCAGGTATTCCGGTGACCCTGATCACCGATCCCTATTGCGATTGGGGCCATAGCGTTGCCGATGAGATTTTCGTGGTGCCGACCTCGTTCAACCTGTTCTGGGAATCCACCGCTCAGATGGCCAGCCTTGCGAACCTTCTCGTTAACGGTGTTTTCATGGAACTTGGTCCAGAGGTCGAGGCCCGCATGAACAGGATTGCCCAGCTTTACGGAAAATTTACGGGCCATGTAGCTCAAACCGCGCCTTACAAACCAAAGACCAAGGGAAAACGATCTTGAGCTTCAAAGTTTTGAGCGCTGAAATGTCCCATGAAACCAATACGTTCAATGTGTATCCCACAACGGTGCGCAGCTTTGAGGATCGATATCTTCTGCAAGGCGATCAGGCGATTGCAAGACGGGGCGACAAGAACACGGAGCTGGCCGGGCTGCTTGATGTCGGGCGTGACTACGATTGGGAGGTGCACCATGTCATCAGTGCCGCTGCGGGGCCGGGGGGCAAGGTAACGCGCGCCGCGTTTGATGTGCTGACAGAACCGCTGATTGCCGCGGCCAACGCGCAGTGGGACGGCGTGTTTCTGATGCTGCATGGCGCAATGGTCACTGACTTTTGTGAGGATGGCGAGGGAGAGATTTTGCGGCGTATGCGCGCGATACTCGGCCCGGATGTGCCCATTGCCGTCACGCTGGACCCGCATGCCAATGTCACGACGCAGATGTGTGATCTGGCGCAAATCCTGGTGTCCTTCACGACCTACCCTCATGTCGACGTCCGTGCCACGGGGCGGCGTGCAGCCGAGCTGTTGAACCGCACCATGACGGGTGACATCCACCCCTGCACTTTGCGCTTTCACCAACCCATGTTGGAGGAGGCAAATGGCGGGCGTACCGACCTTGGCCCGATGATCGAACGGCACGCTCTGGCCCGCGCCTTTGAGACCCGAAAGGGCGTCTATGCCATCAGCATCAATGGCGCGTTCCCCTGTGCAGATATTGCCGAAGTGGGCCCAACGGTTCTGGTTACATGCGACGGAGATTGCGCGGCGCATCAAAAGATCGGAAACACGCTGGCCGATGACATATGGGCGCGACGCTTTGAGGTGCTCAATACCTATATGGACAGTGCCCAAGCGGCGGAGGAGGCCCGGAAGTGGAATGCCACCGCTGGGCCATTGATCGTGGCAGATTATGCGGACAACCCCGGTTCCGGCGCTTACGGCGATGCAACGGGCCTGTTGTCTGCGTTGATAGAGGCGGGCGTGGACAACGCGTGCTTTGGCCCCCTGATCGATCCGGCGGCAGCGGCGTATCTGAATGCGCAAACTTTGGGTGTCGAGGTCACATTGTCCATCGGTGGAAAAACCGCGCCAGAGTTTGGCGGGGGGCCGTTGACCGTCACCGGCATCGTGAAATGGACCGGCGATGGGCGTGTCGTTGGCAGTGGTCCGATCCTTGGCGGCTTGGAACGCAGCTTTGGCCCGACCGCGGTGTTGCACGTGGCCGGGATCGATATCCTGATCGTGACGATTCCGCATCAGATGCTGGATCTCAAACAATTCGAAACTTTCGGCATTGATCCGGCACGCAAAGCGGTCGTTGTGCTCAAGTCCATGCAGCATTTTCGGGCGGCTTTCGCTCCGATTGCCGGGCGGATCATCGTTTGCGACAGCGGTGCGCTGTGCACGCTCAACTACGGATCACTGGATTACATGGTTGTGCCGCGCCCGATGTTTCCGCTGGACGCGTGACCCGACTTCCCGCTGGCAGCCTAAAGACGCGTGGCGGGTTGTGCTGTTGATCATACGGGATCGGCCGCAGATCCTTGGCGCAAGGTCGGCTGCACCCCCGAGCGCTGAATTTGCACAAGCTGCTTTTAAGGCTGGTGACCGAAACGAAGTCCGATACTTTGGATTCGAATCCTATAAGGAATACAATGACCCCGTTCATCGTGGCTCTTATCCTGTCGGCAGCCTTGCTGCATGCCGTCTGGAACACAATTATCAAAACCGCAGCGGACCGCACCGCAACCCTGGGTCTTGTCGCCCTGGGTCACGTTTTGCCCGGCACGGTGATGATTGTCGTGCTCCCGCTGCCGAGCGCTGAAAGCTTTGTCTACATCGGCCTCTCCACGCTTGTGCACTTTGCATATTTCTATCTGTTGGGACGTGCTTATCATCACGGGGATCTTGGCGTCGTCTATCCCATCGCGCGGGGCAGCGTACCGGCCCTTGTGTCCCTTTGGGCCTGGTTGCTGCTGGGTGAGGTCTTGCCGCCTCTGGTCTGGACCGGAATAGGTTTGATCAGTGTCGGCATAGTGCTGAGCAATTGGAAAGCGCTGCGATCAGGCGTTGGCGCCACGGCCATGTCATTATCGTTGGGAACCGGTTTCTGCATTTCCGTCTATTCGCTGGTTGATGGTGTCGGTGTGCGCCTGTCGGGCAACACGCTGAGCTATTGGGCGTGGGGCGCGTTCCTGCATGTCTTTATCGCCGCGTTTGCCGGCTATCGCAGGCGGCAGACATTGAGCGCCTTGCCGCTGCGCATCTGGATCGTGGGAATCGCCGGAGGTATGGTTTCCATGACGGCCTACGGTCTTGTCCTCTACGCCAAGAACTTCGCTCCTTTGGGCGCTGTATCGGCCCTGCGCGAAACATCCGTAATCTTTGCAACGCTGATCGGTTATTTTCTCCTGAAAGAGGGTAATTGGAAGCGGCGCGTGGGAGCGGCCGTGATCATGGTGTTCGGCATCGCTTTGATCGGTCTCAGCGCGTAGGGGCAAGACCGGAAGATGCCGCTTATGGTGAGGGAGAGAATGTAGCTCTGACGACCGACGACTGCGGCTTGCCGTCCTCTGACGTGCCTTCATATTTACTGTCTATGGACAGTCCTTTTGGTCTTCGTTTGCTTGAGCAAATTAAATGTCACTCAGCCTGGCTTCTGGTTCCGGTCCATCTTTGATGTCTTATCGATATGCTAGGGGTGGCTCCCTTCTTATCAATTACATGACAGCGTCCAAATGACAGTCTGTACCAACATAGCTGACAGGCGCTCAAAACTACCCGGCATAGCAACTCAGTGACGCAGCACCCTGGTACCAAGAATTGCAGTCCCGCCAAGGGACAAGCGCGCGAGCCGTTGAGTTCCAAGCGTTGATGGCGTCACGTACCGGTGCCGTAAGGTTTGCGATCTGGGACGAGATAGATGTCGAAAAGGGCTTGTGGACGATCCAGCCCGGGCGGCAGCCGTCGAAAATCCCATCATCCGGGAAACCTCACCGCGTTCCGTTATCCATCTGGTCGTTGGACATTCTCGCAGGGTTGCCGCGTGCGACAGGCAACCCGCTGTTGTTTGGGCACCTCGCGGCAGGCCACTCTCCGATGTCTCGATCGCCGCCGTAATGCGCAAAATCCTTAAGGCAGTGCCAGAACGGGTTTTCCGCCGTCCTTTACGGACCCTGTTTGGCGCCGAGAAAGCTGTCATTGACGCTTGCTTTATGACGGCAGCACATTCCCGCAAAGCAGTTCTTCTCAAATCACCAGCTTGAAATCATCACATCAAAGGCCACCAGCACGGTGATCTCCACCACCTGCTGTGTTGCCCCCAGCACATCCCCCGTCTGACCCCCAATCTTGCGCCGCGCGACGCGCCCAGCGGCCACCGTCACCAGCGCTGCAAAGATCAGCAGCCAAAACATCGACACCGTAGGGGCGGCCACAGCCGCCACCACCGCAATCCCCAGCGCCATAACCGTTGGCGCCCCCGCTGGCCGCCCGGTCTGCGCCGAAAGCCCGATCTTGCGCGCGTTGGGCAGCCAATGCATCACGCCCACCATTGCAGCACGGCTTATGACTGCAGACACCAGCACCGCGCCCACCAGCGCGCCCTTGTCGATGAGCATTGTCAGCACATACCAGCGGGTGAGCAGCGACATTACCAGTGCGATCACACCATAGGTGCCGATCTGACTGTCTTTCATGATCTCCAGCCGCCTTGCCACAGTCCAGCCGCCCCAGAACCCATCGGCGCAGTCGGCCAGCCCGTCCTCGTGCATGGCCCCGGTCACCACGATGCCTGTCGCCAAGACGACCATTGCGGTGATTGGTGCCGTCGCGCCCAGCCATTGCACCGCCCATCCGACGGCGAGCGCCAGCAGGCCCACCACCACCCCGACCAGTGGGTACGCCCAGGCTGCAGCAGCAGGGGCCCGGGCAGCAGAAGGTGTGTGCGGAAAGGGCAAACGGGTCAGCAACGCCAAGGCCAGCACCATGTCTCCGGGCCGAAAAATC
The DNA here is from genome assembly GCF_014763045.1 of Sulfitobacter aestuariivivens. GTDB lineage: Bacteria > Pseudomonadota > Alphaproteobacteria > Rhodobacterales > Rhodobacteraceae > Sulfitobacter > Sulfitobacter aestuariivivens. The sequence continues at coordinate 1,436,211 of NZ_JACTAG010000001.1, read as the reverse complement.
TTTGTCCATTCGCCGATGTCGGTAACGCGCATTTATCTGCCCCTCCGGCTCTTTCGCCGGGGCCACGCTACGGCTAGAGAGGGCGGAAAGACAATCTCCAAAAACAGGGCCTCTCATGAGCGATACCTTTGCAACCCTTTCTGAATTTCGCGCTGTGCTTGCGGCGCAAGAGACAATCGATGCCGCAGCCCAAGCCGCCGCATCAGATCACAACGCTCAGTTGACAAAACCACCCGGCGCTTTGGGCCGTCTGGAAGATCTGGCGATATGGTATCGCAGTTGGCGCGGCGGTGAAAATGCAGAGATCACGACGCCTCAGGTTATTGTCTTTGCGGGAAACCACGGTGTGGCCGCACGTGGTGTCTCTGCCTTTCCAGCCGAAGTCACCGAACAGATGGTGCTGAATTTCCAGCACGGCGGCGCGGCGATCAATCAGATCGCGCGCGCCAATGGGGCAACGCTGGATGTGGTGGCGCTTGACCTTGATCAGCCGACCGCAGACTTCACCACCGCGCCAGCGATGGATGAGGCCGCATTCGTCAAGGCGCTCAGGGCTGGATGGGACCAGGTAAACCCGGATGCGGACGTGCTGGTGGTCGGGGAAATGGGAATTGCCAATACCACGTCCGCCGCCGCGCTGGCCTGTGCGATCCTTGGCGGGGACGCTGCCGACTGGACTGGTCGCGGCACAGGCGTGGATGACGCAGGTCTGGCCCTGAAGACAAAGGTTGTCGCCGAAGGTGTCGCCCTGCATGGCGGGCAAGGCGACGGCCTGGACACCTTGCAGCGATTGGGCGGGCGCGAATTGGCGGCCATGGCAGGGGCCATCGCACGGGCGCGGCAGGAACGCATCCCTGTCATCCTTGATGGCTTTATCTGCTCCGCGGCGGCGCTATGTTTGGAAAAAGCCCAATCTGGTGCCCTTGATCATGCTGTGGCGGGCCACCTGAGCGCGGAAGGCGCGCATGGCAAGGTGCTGGACGCATTGGGAAAAGAGCCGCTCTTGCAATTGGGGATGCGCCTTGGTGAGGCCTCGGGGGCAGCGACGGCAATTGCGATCCTTAAGGTTGCGATGGCCTGCCATGCGGGCATGGCGACATTTGCGCAAGCGGGTGTCAGCGACAGTTAGGCCCGCTTGGGTTCGCTTTCGGCGCTGCTGGATTGGATCGCCGCTTCGAGGTCTTTTTCAAGCTCTTTTGAGCGCGCGATGTATTCTTTGTTCTGGCTTGGCGGCACATCCGGTTTCCACAGTGCCGCCAGTTCCTTCAGGGCGGCGCGATCGTGGGCATAGAAGGTCTGCTCGGCTTCTGAGGCTTCAAATTCGGTGAGTCCGAGGTTTTCCAGCGCATAGCGCCCCGCGCGCAGGGAACTGTCGAACAGCTCGCGCACAATGCTATCGGCACCGGCTTGATATTGTTGATAGACAGATGTGCGGTCAAACGCCCGCGACACGATATGAATGTTGGGCCGCTGTTTGCGCGCGTATTGAATGAGCCGCAAGGCCGCCTCTTTGTCATCAAGTGCGACAACCAGAACTCTGGCCTCGCTCAGCCCAGCCTTTCGCAGGATATCCGGGCGCGATGGATCACCCAGAAACGCCTTGTACCCAAAGCGGCGCATGACCGCGATGGTTTCAGGGTTATGGTCCAGTACGACTGTCTGAAACCCGCTTGCCTGTACCAGCCGGTTCACAATCTGACCAAAGCGACCCACACCCGCGATGATGACCGGGCCTTCTTCGTCGATCTCGTCGTGGGGCAGGGTGCCTGCCTCTTCCAAGCGGCGGCTCATCACTTCGTACAGGATGAACAGCAGCGGTGTGATCAGCATCGACAGGGCAATGACCAGCAACAGGGTCTCGGCAATGTCGGTGGGCATGACGCTGGTGGCGACAGAGAAGCTGACGAGGACAAAACCAAACTCACCCGCTTGTGCCAGCCCCAGCGAAAACAGCCAGCGGTCGCGGCCCTTGATGCGAAAGGCCAGTGCAAGCCCGTAGAGGATCACCCATTTGACTGAAATCACCAGGAAAGCCATCGCAATGATCGCGGCCCAGTTTTCGAACAAAAGCTCAAAGTTGATCCCCGCACCAACTGTGATGAAGAAGAGGCCCAGCAGCAGCCCCTTGAAGGGCTCCAGATCGGTCTCAAGCTCGTGGCGGAATTCGGAAGACGCCAGCACCACGCCCGCCAGAAAGGCACCAAGCGCCGGGGACAGGCCCACGACCGTCATCAAGAACGAAATCCCGACCACGATCAGCAAGGCAAGGGCGGTATACATTTCACGCAGGTTGGCCGAATGAATGAACCGGAAGACCGGACGCGTAAAGAACACACCGACGATGATGATCGCGGCAATGGCCCCGATCGTGACCAGCGTGATGCCCCATGCGGGCAGGCTTTGCACAAGATCGATGGCAGCATTCGCCGCCTCTGCTCCATGACTTTCTTCGCCGCCATGGCCACCGTCGTGGCTTTCCTGCGCTTCTTCGGTGTCCAGCGTCAGAGAGCCGTCAGGCATCACCGCCACGGGCAGGGGCAGCGCCACCGCCAGCAGCGGCAGGAAGGCGAGGATGGGAATCACCGCGATGTCTTGCGTCAACAGCACCGAAAAGACAGATCGCCCGCCGCCCGTTTGCATCAGCCCCTTTTCGGACAGGGTTTGTAACACGATAGCGGTAGAGGACAGCGAAAGCGCCAGACCGATCGCCATCGCCGTGCCCCACGGCACATCATAGGCCATCGCAATCGCCATCAGCGCAGCTGTGGACAGGACGACCTGCGCGCCGCCCAACCCCAGCAATTTGTGCCGCATGTCCCACAGTGCGCGTGGTTCAAGCTCAAGCCCGATGAGGAACAGCATCATCACAACGCCGAATTCGGCAAAATGTTGTAAATCTTTGGTTTCTGATCCCACAAGTCCGGTGACTGGCCCGATCAGGATACCAGCCGCAAGATATCCCAGGACCGACCCAAGACCTAAGCGCGCGGCAATGGGCACGGCGATGACAGCCGTGGCCAGATAAATGGTCGCTTGAAAGAGAAATCCTTCCATCGGGGTCTCCGTCGGATGGGTGTGTGTCCCCATCTATGTGTTTATTTAACGCAGGCGCAAGCACCCCCTCACGTCGGTAGTGGCGCATCCCGCTTTAACTGGTCCATCACGATCTGACTGTGGACACGGCTTACAGCAGGATGGGCCAACAAAACCTCGTGGATCAGGCGGTTCAGGCTGGGCAGATCCCCACAATAGACCCTGAGCAGATAATCCGCATCCCCTGTCATGGTCCATGCGCTGACGATCTCTGCCCGGGTCGCAAGCAGGCGCGCGAAACTGCGCGAATTTTCCGGGCCGTGCTCGCCCAGGTGCACTTGAACAAAGCCTTGTACATTCAGGCCTAGCTTTACCGCATCCAGACGTGCGGTATAGCCTTCAATGTATCCTTCCGTCTCAAGCCGCTGACGGCGGCGTCCGGCCTGGCTGGGCGACAGGTTCAGCGTGGCGCCCAGATCCTGTGCGGTCAAATGCGCGTCCTTTTGCAGCGCGGCCAGCAGGCGAATGTCTGTGTTGTCCAGCATGATGCGTCCTTTGCGCATGTTCACGCCCGATCATGAATAATTGCCGCACTAATGTCCATATGGGCGCGTAAGATTGCGCAGAAATTGCACCCGTACTGCTCTATTTACAGGATTAACAACAGTTTCATGCCTTCAAGGAGACATTCGCATGGGCCCTTTCCCGCACGACGCCCCGAAATCGCAAATCACATCCGACAACCCTGCCGGCACCGATGGGTTTGAATTTGTTGAGTTTGCCCACGCCGACCGGGAAGAGCTGCGCGTGGTCTTTCGAAAGATGGGATATGCCCATGTGGCGAATCACAAAACACAGAACATCGAACTTTGGCAGCAGGGCGACATCACCTATGTGCTGAACGCAGAGCCTGCCAGTTTCGCCGCCAGGTTCGTCGAAGAACACGGCCCCTGCGCGCCCTCAATGGGCTGGCGGGTCGTGGATGCGCAGGCCGCCTTGAAGCATGCCGTGGCAAAAGGGGCGGAAGAGTACACCGGCACCGGCAAGGTGTTGGATGTGCCCGCGATCAAGGGCATCGGTGGGTCGCTGATCTATTTCGTGGATCAGTATTACGACACGTCACCCTACAACTGGGAATACGACTGGATCGCGCAATCCAAGCCCGAGGGCGTTGGCTTTTACTACCTCGATCACCTCACGCATAATGTGTTCAAGGGCAACATGGATGTCTGGTTCAAGTTTTACGGCGATCTCTTTAACTTTCGTGAGATCCGTTTCTTCGACATCGAAGGGAAATATACCGGCTTGACGTCGCGCGCTCTGACCTCGCCCTGCGGTCGCATCCGGATCCCGATCAACGAGGACCGCGACGAGAAGGGTCAGATCGTGGCCTACCTTAAGAAGTATAACGGCGAAGGCATCCAGCACATCGCGGTGGGCGCGCGCGACATCTACAATTCAACGGATGCCATTGCAGACAATGGTTTGAAGTTTATGCCTGGTCCGCCCGAGACCTACTACACGCTCAGCAAAGACCGGGTCGTCGGTCATCAGGAACCGCTGGACCGGATGGCAAAACACGGCATTCTGATCGATGGCGAAGGGGTGGTGGACGGCGGAGAAACACGGATACTGCTCCAGATATTCTCCAAAACTGTGATCGGCCCGATCTTCTTTGAGTTCATTGAACGTAAAGGTGACGACGGCTTTGGCGAAGGCAACTTCAAAGCCCTGTTCGAAAGCATCGAACAAGAGCAGATCGACAGCGGTGATCTGAAGGAAGTCGGCTAACCATCTTCTATGTCAACAAAAAAGGCGATCCCTGATCCGGGTCGCCTGCTTTCTCTGGCCAGAATATTCCCAGAGGGTTTGGGAGACAGCGTCTCCCATAGACCGTCTTGGGCGGTCTTCGGCACATCACCCACTTGGCATTTTCAACACCAGATTGCGGCCCCCTTTGGTGTACCGCAGCTCGCTGTCTCCGATCGCAGACACCCGGCCACCGTCGATGCGGTCGCCGACCACGACTTTCTTGTACCGTCCATTGCCCAACCGTACCAACGCGCGCCGGCTCGACGGTTTGCCGTAGACGCCGATCAGATTGACCTTTCGCAGGTTGATCGCGTTGCGCACCGTGGCTTGTTTGGCAACGGATGTCTTGGAAGGGATCTTAGGCGATACCGTGCGCGGTGCGATGGTTGCCGCCGCTGCAACGCGGGTTTCGCGGTCGGCCTGGGGCTGGGGCGTGCGCTGCGCGCGCCGCACGATGCGGGCAAAGTTTCTGGGGCGCACATCGGGGCGCGTTGAGGCTTTGATGGCAAGGCGCGTAGGGTTCTGAAAAGCGCTGGCCTGAATGGCAGCCTGCACCGCCTGTTCCGTGTCTTGCGGCGTGACCGCAACAGCGGCGGCGGCTGTCGCTGCCGCGGCTTCTGCTTCCGCCAGCGCGTTCGCTTGGGCCAGCTCTTGAACCGACCGGGGGCGCAGCTGCGGCCGGAGTTCTGACAGTTCGGTCCGGGTCAGACCATCCAGTTGTGCCCGCTCTGTAGTCTCTGCCAGATCGTCAGGGCGTGTTTGCGGACGGAAGGCCGCCAGTGCCTCGCGGATGCGATCATCGGTGGGTATCGCGCGAAACCGGGTTGGTGTCGTGGGCGGCACGGCGGGCGGTCTGCCCAGATAAACCGTAATGCCATCGGGACTAATGGCCCCTTGCGCAGTCGGCACAACAAGGCCGCTGTCGTCCAACGCAAACAAGGTTCCCGCGGCAAGCGGTGCCGGCACGTTGCTCAGGGCTGTGTCAGTGGCAAAACCGCTGACAGCGGGCAGGGCGATGGCATCGTTGGACGTGCTGACGGGATCAATGCTGGTCATGTAAAGGTCATCGATATCAATCAGACCGGCGGGATCGGGTGGCACCTGCGGGGCCACGGGCCAGATCCCGGTAGCCGCGTATTTCGCTTCCTGTTCCTCAGGCGAGAGGGCGATGTCGCGTGGCACGACCGGGGTACTAAGTGCATCCAGAACGGCTGTGTCTTCTTCGGTCAAGGCGGGACTGAGAGAGGCCGTGACGACCGGTTCCACGTCATCTTCCACCTCGACGATCATCGGGGTCTCGGTTTCGGAGGCGACAGGCGAAGGTGTGGTGGCGGCAACAGTTTCACGATTGCCGAGCAAACGCGACAGGTTGAGCCCGTCGTCCAAAAAGACAGAAGCCCAGGCTGCAACCCCGGCCAGGAATACCAGCAGGGCCGTAATCAGGATCAACCCCAAATAACGGGGCTTGCCCCCGATATCATCCTCATGACGCGCGCCAAAGACGGTCATCCGCTCTGCTTCTGTGCGCGGTTCTGCAACGACCGGAGCCGTACCTGCAATCGCCGGTCTTTGGAAATTCAACCGCCGCTGGATCGCCGCGCCTGCCTGCGCCCGGCGACGGCTGAGAAAGCCAGCCACTGGTGCCCCGGCACTTGCAACTGCTGCCACGATCGGTTCAGCGCGCAAAGACGAGCTATCGGGTGATGGCGGTGCGTCCGCCTGAGTTGTTGGCGCCGCCGCGACGTCGGTTTCTGTTTGCAGGGTTGGTGCTGCAACGAGGGGCTCTTGCCGCCCCGGGGCGTCGGGAATTGTGCCTCGTCGGCTTGAAAAGCCCGGTGTCGGGGCGGGGGGCGACGTCGCGGGGCTGGGTGCCGTGATACGGGTCGCGGCGCCCAATTTAGGCTTGACCGGAACGTCTGGCTGTCGCTGGGCGGCCGCGTCCAAAGGCGATATCTGGCCGTCCTGTTCTTGCTCTGGTGCCGCGTTGCCATAATCAACGGAGGTCACGCGTTCTTCAAGTGCCGGGGTGTCCACAGCATCGTTTACAGGCTCAGGCGTCTGATCCAGCCCGGTAACTGCAGTGTCCGCGGTCTCGATCTCAGATGCGTCTGCTACGTCTTCCACGTCACCAATCACCACAACGGCGATCCCGTCAGGTTCGACCTCTTCCCCGGTATCCAGCAATTGCGATGCGCTGCGGGTCGGGCCAAAGAACGGCTCTCCCAGATAGGCGCTGTTTTCCGGCGCTGCGGCAAAACAAACCGGATAGAACCGATTTTCGACGGCAAAGGCTTCTGCTTCGGTCAGGGTTTCGCGGGCAACGGCTGCGATGTGGCTTTGGTCACCGTCTGCAGACAGGTCAAACACCAGATCATCGACGTCATAGGGCGTCGCGCCTTCAAGTGCCGCTCTTGCAGCGCTGACGCGGGCCTGTTCGTCCATCCCTTTCGTATCGATGGTCAGGTATTTGATTTGTCCGTCCGGTAACAACAGCTTGGTACGCAGGCCGCCGGGTTCCAGCGCAGTGGCGGTGCGACGCAAAACGGCCAGTTCCGCGCCCATGTCTGTCGCATCAAGCGCCACTTCACCGACAATGCGCCAGCCACCGGCTGCGCGATGCAGAAGCCGGATACCTTCAAAGGACAGAGACAGAGTAAAGTTTGGCTTCATCGCGCTCAGTTTACCATGGGGTGAAATGGGTTAACAGATTGGCGTCAGTCTCAGAAAGAATAGCGCGAACCTTTGCTCAGGGAAAGGGTCGCACGCCATTGTTCGCCTTGTGGAAGCGTCTTCAAACTGTGCTAGTTTGGTAAGTCAGCGCTGAAACGAAAGGGAGAGCGATGCGAGTTCTGAGTATCATTGCAATTTCATGGTTGGTGTGGGCCGCAGCGGCGGCTGCGCAAGAACCCGAGCAGGGCATCATCGTCACCGGGGAAGGCCGCATTTCAATGGCACCAGACATGGCGCAGATTTCCTTGGGGGTGCAAAAAACCGCAGCAACGGCGAAAGAGGCAATGGACAATGTTTCTCAAGAGGTCGCTGTGATCATCGACCGGCTTGACGCGCTTGGGGTCGCGGCACGCGACCGCCAGACCGACGGATTTTTTCTGCATCCGGTGCAGAACAACCGATCGGTCTCTTCCGACCAGCCGCCTCAGATTGTTGGCTATCGCGCGGGCAACACCGTCAAGGTGCGTGTGCGCGATCTGGCAAAGCTGGGCGCCATGCTGGACGGTGTCATAGAAACAGGTGCCAATGACTTCAACGGGTTGAGCTTCGGACTGCAGAACCCAGCCCCTGCCAAGGCCCGCGCACGTGCCGCTGCCGTCGCCGATGCAATGGAACGCGCAGGTGAACTGGCTGATGCCGCTGGGTTGGCACTTGGGACAGTGCTGCGGATGACAGAACACAGCAATGTATCGCGCCCCGCGCCCATGATGGAGATGTCGGCCCCACGTGGCAGCATGGGCGATGCGATCGCAACGGGTGAAGTGGACGTGACCGCGCAGGTCACGATGGTATTTGCCATCGCCCCGGGGCTGCCATAACAGCCGCCCCGGCGCGTGCCGGACTTACTTGCCGGCCTTGTTCAAAGCCTGATCCAAATCTTCAATCAGATCGTCCGCATCTTCCGTGCCGATAGACAGGCGCACAACAGACGGGCCTGCGCCGGCTGCCTCTTGTTGTTCTGCCGTCAGCTGGCGGTGCGTGGTAGAGGCCGAGTGAATGATCAGGCTACGCGCATCCCCAAGGTTGGCGACGTGGCTGAAAATCTCCAGCGCATTGACCATTTTCACGCAGGCGTCATAGCCCCCTTTCAGGCGGACGGTGAAAAGCGCACCCGCCCCTCTGGGGCACACTTTCTTGACCCGCTTGAAATAGGGTGAGGATTTCAGGCCAGCATAGGTGACTTCCTCAACCGCGTCGTGCTTTTCCAGCCAGGCCGCGATTTTCTCGGCGTTTTCCACGTGCCGCTCCATCCGCAGGCTGAGGGTTTCGGTGCCCATCAATGTATAATGCGCCGCTTGCGGGTTCATGGTCATGCCGAGATCGCGCAGGCCGATAGCGATGCCGTGAAAGGTGAAGGCCAGATTGCCGAACGTCTCGTGGAATTTGAGCCCGTGATAGGCAGGTTCTGGCTGGCTGAGCGAGGGGAATTTGTCGTTTGCGGACCAGTCGAAGGTGCCTGAATCCACAACGCAGCCCCCTGTCACAGTGCCGTTGCCAGTGAGATACTTGGTAGTGGAGTGCACCACCAAGGTCGCGCCCAGTTCAATCGGGCGGCAAAGGAAGGGGGTGGCCGACGTATTGTCGATGATAAGCGGAATTCCTGCGTCATCTGCGACGTCGGCAATGGCACGCACGTCCATGATATAGCCGCCGGGGTTCGCAATCGCTTCGCCAAAGACGGCGCGCGTGTCATCGTCAATGGCGGCTTTGACCGCGTCGAGATCGTCAAAATCCACGAACTTGCACTCCCATCCGAAGCGCTTGATCGTGTGGCTGAACTGCGTCACCGTACCGCCATAAAGCCTTGTGGACGCAACGATGTTCTTGCCCGGCCCCATCAGCGGAAACAGCGCCATGATTTGGGCCGCGTGTCCCGAAGAACAGCACACCGCGCCAACGCCACCCTCAAGCGTCGCAATGCGTTCTTGCAATACGGCAACGGTCGGGTTTGTCAGGCGAGAGTAGATGAAGCCGACTTCCTGCAGGTTAAAGAGTGCGGCGGCATGTTCGGCGTCCCGGAACACATAGGCGGTGGTCTGGTAAATCGGTGTCTGCCGTGCGCCCGTGGCCGGGTCAGGGTGGGCACCGGCGTGGATTTGCAGCGTGTCAAAGCCGTAGGTGGGGCCGTCGTTCATCGTGTATCTCCCTGGATTGGATTTGGCACATGGTTAGGGGATTGAATTGCGGCACACAAGTGATCCGGCAGGGAGGTGGACGTTATTGCCCAAAGGACAACCTAGCTAGGAACATCTTGCCGGTGCACCCGTGACTGATCCGATCTCGAGGCGAAGGTTTCAGGATCGCGCGGCATTGGTCGCGCTCGCGCTTTATCGCATCCAATACCCGTTTTTCTTGATCCGGTTTCGGATCGCCTGTTCCTTGCGCGGCAGGTTCTCGCGGTCAAATAGGGCGCGCGCCTTATGTCCGCGCCCCTGATAGATCATCCTCTTGATCGCGTCGTGTCCTTTAAGCACCTTTTTCAGTTTGTTGGGGGCGGTTACCTCTTCCAGCACCTCGACCACTCTGTCGCTTTCGCGTGCATAAAGCAGCGGCAACAGGCGGTAATGACAAGAGATTTCGCCGTCCAGCAGCCCCGGTGGCAGGGCGTCCCGCCCGCCGCCAAGTGCATGGATTACAAGGGGCAGCGCGATCTGATCAAGCCAGGGATCAAACGACTGCGCACAAAGTGCAACAGGGGGGTCGTCGCGGATGGCAAGCGCGTATTCGAGGAACCGCGCGCCAAACGCCTGCGGGCAGCGATAAAAGAAATAGCCCGCGTTAAAATAAAGGTATCGCCGCCAGTACTCGTCCGGCTGGCTGAGATCGAGCGAGCTTTCAAAGTCGAGGCCAAACTTGTCATAAAGTGATTTCCACAGACCCGTGTATCCGGGGCCATAAATCTGCGGGACAGGCCAGGTACCTTCGCACCGCAGTGACGCGCCGGGGCGCTCGAAATCGAAGGGTACGGTGCTGAGAGGTCCGGTGATCAACGTGTCCGTGTCCATGAAAACGAAGGGCTGGTCCTGGGGCAGGGCGCTCAGCATCTCAATCTTGTTGCCGTAAGGGTACTGTGCGCCGAAATGATGGCTTTCGAAGGGGATGAATTCCGCGCCCAGATCTGTCAACGCGTCGCGAATTTCGGTATTCTGAATGCGCGGATCGTCGGGCCAAAGGGGCCCGGGTTGCGGCTCTGCGATCAGCAGGCGGCCATTAAAACCGGGGTCACTGTGTCGCAAAGACGCGGCAAAAATCAGGGCTTCATAGGCCAATCGCCCTCTTTGGCCGACAATGACGACGTTGAATGTTTGCGGGGGCTGCGGTTTGCGTGCCATACTCGATTTGCGCCTGCTGGTCTTTTAAGCTCACTATAGGGGCGAAGCGGAACTGGCAAAAGGCGGCATTTGGACTGGCCTGAAAAGGATTTTTGGAATGATTGATTTCGTTTTTGCAATGATCGCTGCCGGGATGAATTCGGCCGACGGTGAGGTTGGTGGCAGCGGCAGCACAGCTCAGGCGTTGGCGACCCCGGCCCCTGCACCCGTCGCAGCGCCCGAAAGCCCCAGCGTTATGGCAGAAGCGTCCAGCACAGACAGCCCCACCGTTTCCACGGGCGAAAACACCACCATCGGGTCCGGCGTGGTCATCGGTGGCATTGGGTTGCTGGATGGCACATCAGATCAAATGCAGCCAGCGGCCCCTGCAGCACCTGCTGCTTCACCTGCACCTGCACCCGCACCTGCCGCGCCAGTGATCGCTGAAACCAACCAGTTCAACATGGCGGTGGTACCTGCAGGATTGGTGGCAGAACCACAGACCCCCTCCGGCAAATTCACGACAGCGACAGAAATCAAGCCGATCCTGAACGCCACCAAGAACAGCTGGGTTGCGGTTCGTGAATTTGATGGCAAGGATCTGCTTTACGTGACCCATCTGTGGGGCTGGCGGTGCGGTCTCTCGGCGATGGCCATATCCGTGAATGACGAGCCGATGCAGAACTGGCCCCTGCCGCCCTGCCACACTGAATACGCCACGCCGAACGCCATTCTTGACGAAGACGGACTGCCATACCTGTCGCTGCGATTAAAGGCCGTTGAGAAGATCGACATCCAGATCGTTTATGACGATCTGAGCATGGATACGGCAACCTTCCGGCGCAGCGATGTGCTGATCCCCTAAGTGGACGGCTAAGCCGACGCACCGGGGTTGGGGCGGTTGCGTCCTGATGGCGCTTCAGGATGGCTGTCAAAGGGTGCCTTGACGATCCCAATCGGAGTTGATTGGGTGCTGTCACGCTCCCTGCGAAAGCCCTCCCGATGACAAACTGGACACCCGATATCGAGACGCTGTGCGACGACATCCTGGCCAGACCGGCCAAGGGCCGTCGCAGACTTGTCGCTCTTGCGGGGCCGCCGGCAAGTGGCAAGTCCACCCTGGCGGAGGCAGTGGTGACGGCGCTGAAGGACACCGGGCAAACCGCAGCCCTTGTGCCAATGGATGGATTTCATCTGGATAACCGCCTGCTGGAGCCGATGGGCCTGCTGCCCCGCAAAGGCGCGCCCGAAACCTTTGATGCGTTAGGGTTTGTCCGGTTGGTGCAGGCCCTTGCCACCGAAGATCACGTTGCCTATCCGGTCTTTGACCGCGCGCGCGATTGTGCCATTGCCGGTGCCGGGATGGTGGGCCCTGACGTTCAAACGGTGGTGGTTGAGGGCAACTATCTGCTGTTGGATCGCCAGCCTTGGTCGACGCTCCACCCGTTTTGGGATGTCTCAATGATGCTGTCGGTGCCGATGGATGAATTGCGCCGCCGGCTTATCGCGCGCTGGCTGCACTACGGGCTGGCTGAAAACGATGCTGTTGCACGTGCACAAGGCAACGATCTGCCAAATGCGAAAGTGGTGCTGGCAGGCAGCCGCGCTGAACTGATTGTTAAAAGCGCTTGAGAAGCGACGCGGCAGCACATGGGTCACATTCCCAAAGGCACAACTGTCTACCGTTCCAAAAGCCATATGGCGCAAGCAGCGTCATCAGGTATCTGAATTTGGTGGTAGTGGTCGCGGTCCGTATCGCACTCGATTTTGGTAGGTCTTCCTGATCGCCGGGGCGTATCGGGAATATTCGCAGATTTTCTTGGTTCTGTACCGTTTGCGTAAATTTATCCCAGATAATCAAACCAAATCAAATCGATAGCGTCCATATCCCTGGTCACAAGATGGCAGAGACAGCAATTCGGATATCAGGGTAAGGAAGACCAAATAGGAGGAAAGAGATCCTTGTGGGCAGAGAGGCAGTCCTGCCGGATATCTGGCGAAACTGCCGATGAATTTGCCAGCCAGATGAGCGGCTTAACGAGGTCAGCTGCGATTGGTGCACTGCGCAGGGAATGGCAGGATAGAGCCTTTCCTCTCATAGCCGAAATTCGCCTCACGCAATGCGACGGGCAGATAGCGGTCCTATAATACTCCACGTGCGAGAGAACTTCTCTGCCTGCCAGCAATCTGCCATCATGTGCGTTTCCCGCCAAAGATGGCTTCACCTAGAAAGTGGAAAGGTTGCTCTTCCGTCGTCACTTCGGCACAAGCAAGGAGCAGCGAACATCCCCGGTGACCTGCCCCCCGCGGCCCCCTCATTCATAGCGAGAGTCTGCGGATCTGGTTTTCATATTCTTCGTCGTCGATTTGGGCAAGCGCGTTGGGCGCGGAGCCCTCAAATTTCTCAAGCGCACGACGCGCTTCGGCGGGTGTTTTGTTCTCCAGTGATGAGTGCGGCCTGACATTGTTGTAGTCGTACAGCCAGAGTGCCAGCTTGCGGCGGGCGTCGTCCAAGCTGTCGAACCATTCTTCGTTCAGCAACTCGTCGCGTAGGCTGCCGTTGAAGGATTCGATGAAGGCGTTCTGCTGGGGTTTGCCGGGATCGATGTAATGCCATTCGACGTCATTCTCGTTCGCCCATGCCGGATTCCAGCACCTTGTAAGAGGGGCGTTCCCAGTCATGGTTCTCATTGTCAAAGAAGTGAAATTCCTTTTTTGCCGAGAGCGAAAGTTGCGAGTGTTTGGATAGATACTTTTGGAGAGCAGTGGTTCCAGCTTTTTGCGCCCCAACAATAAAGAATCTCTGTGGCAAAACTATTCCGTTCCAAATAGGCTTAAGCCAACCTCCCCCAAGTAGGGCTGCCGGTCAACTCTGCACCTATCCTTGCGCCGTGCTGGGGCCTGACCTGCTAAGCGCCGGTGGCTCTAAACTGTCTGGGAGTTAGTACATCTCGCATGGCGGACCTCACGCTCGAGGCGGTGTTGCCATAGCCTATTCCAACTCCACCAGCAGATCTTTCGCGTCGATCTGGCCGCCGGCCTGCACGTGCACCGCCTTTACCACCGCGTCGCGTTCGGCGTGGATGCCGGTTTCCATTTTCATGGCCTCGATCGTCAGCAACAGATCGCCTGCGTGCACCTCCTGACCGACAACGGCGCCGACTGAGGCGACGACACCGGGCATGGGCGCGCCGATGTGGTTGTCGTTGCCCACTTCGGCCTTGGGGCGCTGCAGGGTGGTGGCCTTGACAAGGCGGTTGGGTACGCGGATCACGCGCGGCTGGCCGTTGAGTTCGAAAAAGACCTTCACCTCGCCGTCCTCGTTGGTGTCGGAGGCCGCCTGCATGCGAATCTCCAGCGTCTTGCCGGGGTCGATCTCGGCGCTGATTTCTTCGGACGGTTCCATGCCGTAAAAGAAGGTCTGCGTGGGCAAGGTGCGGACCGGGCCGTATTGACGATGGCGGCCCATGTAGTCGAGGAAGACCTTTGGATACATCAGATAACCTGCGAGGTCTTCGTCGTCGATCTCTTTGCCCTCAAGCTCTTTGGACAGCTCGGCGCGGGTCGCCTCTAGATCGACGGGTTCAAGATGCTTGCCGGGGCGTGCGAGATTGGGCTGTTCGTCCTTGAGGGCTTTTTTGACGATCGTATCGGGGAAACCGCCCGGAGGTTGGCCCAGATTGCCGCGCATCATGTCGATGACTGACTCTGGGAAGGCCACATCGGTGCCGGGGTCTTCGACATCCGCCCGGGTCAAGCCTTGGGACACCATCATCAGGGCCATATCGCCCACCACCTTGGACGATGGCGTGACCTTGACGATGTCGCCGAACATCTGGTTCACGTCCGCGTAGGTACGGGCGACTTCGGGCCAGCGGTCGTCCAGGCCAAGGCTGGCCGCCTGCGCCTTGAGGTTGGTGAACTGGCCGCCGGGCATTTCGTGCAGGTAGACCTCTGATGAGGGGGCCTGCATGCCGGTCTCAAAGGCCGCGTACTGGCCGCGTACCTCTTCCCAATAGTCGGAAATTTCGCGGATTGCCTGCATCGACAGCCCGGTGTCACGGTCGGTGTGCTGCAGGGCCGAGACCACAGAACCAAGGGTGGCTTGCGAGGTATTGCCCGACAGCGCGTCCATGGCGCAATCGACGGCATCGACGCCGGCCTCGGATGCCGCGAGGATCGTGGCGCAGGCAATACCTGCGGTGTCGTGGGTGTGAAAGTGGATGGGCAGGCCGACCTCGGATTTCAGCGCCTTGATCAGCACGCGGGCCTGTGCGGGCTTCAGAAGTCCGGCCATGTCCTTGAGCCCCAGCACGTGGGCGCCGGCGGCTTTGAGGTCCTTGCCCATCTGGACGTAATATTTCAGGTCATATTTGGCGCGGTCGGGGTCAAAGATATCGCCGGTGTAGCAGATCGTGCCTTCGCAGACCTTGTTTGCGTCGATCACGGCATCCATGGCGACGCGCATGTTTTCGACCCAGTTGAGGCTGTCGAACACGCGAAAGACGTCTACGCCGGTCTCGGCCGCCTGACGCACAAAGAACTGCACCACGTTGTCGGGATAGTTGGTATAGCCCACACCGTTCGAGGCGCGCAGCAGCATCTGGGTCATCAGGTTGGGCATGGCGGCGCGCAGGTCGCGCAGACGCTGCCAGGGGCATTCCTGCAAGAATCGGTAGGCCACATCAAAGGTGGCACCGCCCCAGCATTCAACGCTAAAAAGCTGGGGCAGGTTGGCGGCATAGGCGGGGGCGACCTTGATCATGTCATGGCTGCGCATGCGCGTGGCCAAGAGCGACTGATGCCCGTCACGCATGGTGGTGTCGGTAATCAGGAGCTGCCGTTGCTTGCCCATCCAGTCGGCGACCGCCTGCGGGCCTTTTTGTTCCAGCAGGTTACGTGTGCCCATACGCGCCTCTGCGCTGGCATGGGGCGGCTTGGGATCGCGCAGATGCGCGGGGGGGCGTGGGGTATCCTTGGTTTCGGGATGCCCGTTCACGGTGATATCCGCGATATAGGTCAGCACCTTGGTGCCCCGGTCCTTGCGGCGTTTGAAACGGAACAGTTCGGGCGTCTCGTCAATGAACTTAGTGTGGTATTCGTTGTTCAGAAACGTCGGGTGTTTCAGCAGGTTCTCGACAAAGGCGATGTTGGTCGAGACCCCCCTGATGCGGAATTCGCGCAGCGCCCGGTCCATGCGGGCGATCGCCATCTCGGGTGTGGGGGCCTTGGCGGTGATCTTGGTCAGCAGGCTGTCGTAATAGCGGGTGATCACACCGCCTGCGTAGGCTGTTCCGCCGTCCAGACGGATGCCCATCCCGGTGGCAGACCGGTAGGCAGTGATGCGGCCATAATCGGGGATGAAGTTGTTCTGCGGGTCTTCGGTCGTGATCCGGGTCTGCAGCGCATGACCGGTCAGGGTGACGGCGGATTGGTCCGGCTTTCCAGTGGCTTCGGCGATGCTCTTGCCTTCGGCAATAAGGATCTGGGCGCGCACGATGTCGATACCCGTGACTTCCTCGGTAACGGTATGTTCGACCTGCACACGGGGGTTCACCTCGATGAAGTAGAACTTGCCGTCAGCCATATCCATCAGAAATTCAACGGTGCCGGCGCATTCGTAATTTACATGCACGCAGATCTTGCGGCCCAACTCGCAAATTTCGGCGCGCTGGTCCGCGCTGAGGTAGGGGGCAGGGGCGCGCTCAACGACTTTTTGGTTGCGGCGCTGGACAGAGCAATCGCGTTCATAAAGGTGGTAGATGTCACCTTGTTTGTCGCCAAGGATCTGCACCTCCACATGGCGCGCCTTGAGAATCATCTTTTCCAGATAGCCCTCGCCATTGCCAAAGGCGGCTTCTGCCTCGCGGCGGCCCTCCAGCACTTTCTCCTCAAGCTCGCTTTCTGACGCGATCGGGCGCATTCCGCGTCCGCCGCCGCCCCAGGACGCCTTGAGCATCAGCGGATAGCCAACCTCTTGGGCTTGCGCGCGAATGGCGGCCATATCCTCGCCCAGCACCTCGGTGGCCGGGATCACCGGTACGCCTGCGGCCATCGCAACCCGGCGCGCGCTGGCCTTGTCCCCAAGGGCGCGCATGGTTTCAGCGCGCGGACCGATGAAGGTGATACCGTTTTGTTCGCAGGCGTCGACAAATTCGGGGTTTTCGGACAACAACCCATAGCCGGGATGAATCGCATCTGCGCCGCTCGCCTTGGCGACACGTATCATTTCGTCGATGCTCAGATAGGCGGCCACCGGGCCCAGACCTTCGCCGATGCGATAGGCTTCATCCGCCTTAAAGCGGTGCAGGCCCAGTTTGTCTTCTTCGGCATACACCGCTACCGTCTTTTTTCCCATCTCGTTGGCGGCGCGCATGATGCGGATTGCGATCTCGCCCCGGTTGGCGATGAGGATCTTGGCGAAATCGGGCATTAGGGGTCCTTACCTTGCGGAATGTGGCGGCATGTTAGGGATGCTGCGCTGCAGCGCAATACCCAGTATGACGGATTTGTAACTATTCGGGGCGCATCGTCAGGTGTCAGATACGACAGGCTGTATGGCATTAAGGTCAAAGTGGTCCGGCAGATCTCGCAGCGTGCGGCTGCCCAACTGCCCCATGTTGGCCAGCAGGTCGTACCGTAGCACGTCGATAAGATGGTCGATACCTTTGGGCCCCAATGCGGCCAGGCCATAGTGAAAGGCACGGCCCATCATGACAAAATCAGCACCAAGCCGAAGGGCCCGCAATATATCGAGACCTGTCTCGATCCCGCTGTCAAAGATCAGCGGCAGGTTGGTCGCTGCACGGATCGCAGGCAGGGCGTCGATGCTGGCGGGGGCGCCATCGAATTGGCGCCCGGCATGGTTTGAGACCCAAATCGCATCTATCCCGGCCTGCTGTGCCTTGGTTGCATCCTGAGGGCGCAATATGCCTTTCAGAATGAACGGCCCGTCCCAGTGATCGCGCAACCAGCCCACATAGTCCCAGTCGGGCGCGGTGCGCAGCAGATAGCCCACGTGTGCCGTCGGCGGCAGATGCGCCATTTTCCCGTCGACATATTTTTCCAGCGTGCGCATCCGCGGCATGCCGGACCGTATGGTGGCCAGCGCCCAGGCGGGCCGAAGGGCAACCTGGCCAAAAAGACGCGGTGTCAGGCGCGGCGGGTGGGTCAGGCCAGAGCGGGTCTGCCGTTCGCGGCGGCTGGCGACAGGAACATCAACGGTCAGCACCAGCGTCGAAAACCCGGCTGAGCGCGCGCGCTCCAGCAGATCGGCGCGCACCGCCGGGTCGCGCGGCGGATAAAGCTGGAACCAACCGTGATCGCCAAGGTGGGGTCCGACATCTTCGGGGCTCTGAGCCGCTACCGTCGACAGGCAATAAGGTATCCCGTGGGTTGCGGCCGCCCGGGCCAGATGTCCTTCGGCATCGGGCCAGATCAGCCCGGACATGCCAACAGGCGCAATCCCGAAGGGCAGGGGATGGGTATGGCCCAGAAGGGTGGTCGACAGATCCGGTGTCATCTCGCCGCCCAGGACGGCAGGCATCATGCCAATCCGATCCAGTGCGCTGCGGTTGCGTGCCCTTGTCTTTTCATCGCCCGTGCCGCTGTCAAGGTAATCCCAGATAAATCTTGGCAAGCGTCGTCTGGCGCGGATGCGCAGGTCGCTTAGGGCAGGGTATCGGGCGTGCAAGTCCATTGCGGCATAAGGGGCAAAGCGGGCGGGGCTGTCAAATCAGGCGGTCCTGCGGTGGGTCAAGGCCCGCAATAAGCTGAGGTTCGGGATCGTCAGGCAGATCTGCGGAACATTGCGCGAACGCGGGCTTTTCGAGGGCGCGGAATCGCGCTATGGAAGGACATGAGCAGTTTTGACGAAATGGACGCCTTTGAAGGGGCGTCGTTGTCTTCCCGCGCGATGGCCGCCCGGCCACAGCCCTATCTTGACGGGCTCAACCCCGCGCAGCGCGAGGCGGTTGAGAAACTCGAAGGTCCGGTTCTGATGCTGGCGGGTGCGGGCACGGGTAAGACCCGCGCGCTGACCGCGCGGATTGTCCACCTGCTGAATACCGGCACCGCCCGGCCCAACGAGATCCTGGCGGTGACATTTACCAACAAGGCCGCGCGCGAGATGAAAAACCGGGTGGGCCAGATGCTGGGACAGCAGGTGGAAGGGATGCCCTGGCTGGGCACGTTTCACGCCATCTGCGTGAAACTGCTGCGGCGGCACGCCGAACTGGTGGGGTTAAAATCAAACTTCACCATACTTGATACCGATGACCAGTTGCGCTTGCTCAAGCAATTGGTCGCGGCAGAAAACATCGATGACAAGCGCTGGCCTGCGCGCATGCTGTCGGGCATTATTGATGGCTGGAAGAACCGTGCGCTGACGCCGGAAAAAGTACCTGCGGCAGATGCGGGGCTTTATAACCACCGCGGAACCGAGATTTACGACCATTACCAGCAGCGCCTGAAAGAACTGAACGCGGTCGATTTTGGCGACCTGCTGCTGCACATGGTGACGATTTTTCAGACCCATGCGGACGTGCTGGAACAATACCAACGCTGGTTCCGCTACATCCTTGTGGACGAATACCAGGACACCAACGTGGCCCAGTACCTTTGGCTGCGGCTCTTGGCGCAAGGGCACAAAAATGTCTGCTGTGTGGGCGATGACGATCAGTCGATCTATGGCTGGCGCGGGGCCGAAGTGGGCAACATCCTGCGGTTTGAAACTGATTTCCCGGGCGCGCATGTGGTGCGGCTGGAACAGAACTACCGCTCGACGCCGCATATCCTTGCCGCCGCCTCTGGCGTGATTGCCGGGAACGAAGGGCGGTTGGGCAAGACACTCTGGACTGAGGCCACAGAGGGGGAGAAAGTACGCCTGATCGGTCACTGGGACGGCGAGGAAGAGGCCCGCTGGATCGGCGACGAAATCGAGGCGATGCAGCGCGGCACGCGCGGCATGGACCCGATGAGCCTGGATGACATGGCAATTCTCGTACGCGCGTCCCATCAGATGCGCGCCTTCGAGGATCGGTTTCTGACCATAGGTTTGCCCTACCGGGTTATCGGCGGGCCAAGGTTCTACGAGCGGATGGAGATTCGCGATGCCATGGCCTATTTCCGTGTGGTGACCTCGCCCGATGACGATCTGGCGTTCGAGCGGATCGTAAACACGCCCAAACGGGGGCTGGGCGACAAGGCGCAGCAGAAAATTCAGGTCACCGCGCGGCAAAACGGCGTGAACCTTGTGGAAGGTGCGCGCATCCTTCTGGCAGATGGCGGGCTGAGTGGCAAAGGCGCGGCACAACTGCGGCTGCTGATCGACGGCATTGATCGCTGGAACAGCCAGCTGCGCGGGCCCCGCATTGAGGTGGTGCAGGACGATGATCTGATCGATGACGAACAAGGCCCTGTGCGGATGGCATACGCGCCGCCAGAGATCAGCCATGTGGAACTGGCGCAGGTTATCCTCGATGAAAGCGGCTATACCGGGCATTGGCAAAATGACAAGACACCCGAAGCACCGGGGCGGCTGGAAAACCTAAAGGAACTTGTCAAAGCGCTGGAGCAGTTTGAAAACCTGCAAGGGTTCCTCGAACATGTCAGCCTGATCATGGACAACGAACAGGAAGGCGAGGGCGAGAAAGTGTCGATCATGACCCTGCATGCGGCCAAGGGGCTGGAGTTTCCCGGTGTCTTCCTGCCGGGGTGGGAAGACGGCCTTTTCCCGTCACAGCGGTCGATGGACGAAAGCGGGATCAAGGGCTTGGAAGAAGAGCGCCGGCTGGCCTACGTCGGCATCACGCGCGCCGAACAGGTCTGCACGATTTCCTTTGCCGGCAACCGCATGATCTTTGGGCAATGGCAATCGGCCATGCCGTCGCGGTTTATCGATGAATTGCCCGAAGAACACGTCGAAGTCCTGACGCCCCCTGGCCTTTACGGCGGCGGCTATGGCGCGGCGATGCCCAAAAGCAACCTTCACGAGGCGGCCGCAGAGGCGAATGTCTATAACTCCCCCGGATGGCGGCGCCTGCAGGCCCGTGCGGGAGAGCGCGGCATGAGCCAGCCCAAGGAAACCCGCAACATGACGATCGACCTCAACGCGGTCAGCAGTTTCGTGATGGGCGAGCGGGTGTTTCACCAAAAGTTCGGCTATGGCAGCATCATCGGCATCGAGGGCGACAAGCTGGAGGTCGACTTTGAAAAAGCAGGCATCAAGAACGTGGTCTCCCGGTTTCTGACGGGATGCGACGACGTGCCCTTCTGAGGGGAATGTTCCCGGCGACAGCGCCCGCACAGGTATTTTCAAAAGGGTGAAAACAGGGCGATCCTCTGGATTTCACCCTTTTTTAAATACCTATCCTGCCCTGACCTCGTAAGGCACCGTTTCAGTCTTGTGGCGCACAAATCGATTTTTCTTCTTAGAAAAAGAAACGGCGACACCCAGGGAGGTGGGTGCCGCCGCTCTTTGCGCAGCCCAAAGCAAAGGGAGGTGGTGTGCCTCGGGTCTGTGTCGGGTCCGCCGCAAAAGGGGAGGAATGTGCGGACCAGGGTATTGACTGCGGCATCGGGGAGGCGATGCGGGCAGCCAAATCTCGAATGTCAGCCCCAGGTCGCTTCGCGTGCGACGCGGTCCAGGTCTGCACGATGCAGGCCAAGATCGTCCAATTCGCGATTGGTCAGGTTGCTGAGCTCACTGTAGGTCTCGCGGTACAGGCGGTGTTGCTTGTAGCGATCCGTGAGGGCACCGATTGCGGTGCCGACGCGAGCGAAAAAGGTTGCAGCGGGTGCGTTCGTAACGTTCAGATATGCCATTTTGGCGCCTCTTAAATTCTAGTTGTCCGTTTCGGATAATGGACAAATACGTTCTTTCCGCCGCCTTACAACATGCATCGGCGCAAACCCGTTATGCACTGATGGCATGGATGAGATTGACGTAACGTATTGTTTACATGGCAATTAAATCCCACAATGAACACCGCGCGTCCAGCTTGCATTCAATGGTCTGCCAATAAGCGAAAAAAAATGCGGCGACACCAGGGAGGGGGTGTCGCCGCTGAAAACAGATCCGGTTAAGGGAGGAGAAAACCGGTCTGGATCATTTCCAGGACTGCCTTGTTCAAGCTGTCCGATGCACTGGATATGGGGCAAATGCTGCGGATGCACAATGATTTCCTTTGCAATGCTGCTATGCAGCAATTGCATAGTGACTTGAGGTCCACATTCTGCGCCTTCCGACGGAGGGCCGCAAAATGCCGCGCCCCCTTGTGCTTTGGGCAGAACCTGCCATTTCAGGGAAAACTGCGGAACCGTTGCAAGGAGAGGGACCATGCCTGTCACAAAGTCAGATGTCGAAGCCGCATTGGCACGGGTGGCATTGCCCGACGGCAAGAGCCTGATTGACCATGATCTGGTGCGCGCGCTGACCGTCGATGGCGATAAGGTACGTTTCGTGATAGAGGCGCCCAACGCTGACGTCGCCAAAGCCATGGGGCCACTGCGGGATGCAGCAGAGCGCGTTGTCGCTGATCTTCCAGGCGTGGCGTCGGCCACAGTTGCCCTGACGGCCCATGGGCCTGCCGCCAAACCTGCCAACCCGCCCAGTCTCAAGATCGGCGGGCATCCCAAACCGCAGGAAGGGCCGACAAAGCCCAGTGGCGTGCAGCGCATTCTGGCGATTGCCTCGGGTAAGGGCGGTGTGGGCAAATCGACGGTCAGCTCGAACCTCGCCGTGGCGCTGGCCCGGCAGGGCCGCAAGGTGGGCTTGTTGGATGCCGACATTTACGGCCCCAGCCAGCCGCGGATGATGGGTGTCAACAAACGCCCGGCCAGCCCGGACGGCAAGACGATCATTCCGCTGCATGCCCATGGCGTGACGCTGATGTCCATCGGTTTCATGATGGAAGAGGGCAAGGCCGTCGTCTGGCGCGGCCCCATGCTGATGGGCGCTTTGCAGCAGATGCTGGGGCAAGTGGAGTGGGGAGAGTTGGATGTGCTTCTGGTCGACCTGCCGCCGGGCACGGGCGATGTGCAGCTGACACTGTGCACCAAATCGGAACTGACCGGTGCGATTGTCGTCAGCACGCCGCAGGATGTGGCACTGATTGATGCGCGCAAGGCGATTGATATGTTCAACACACTGAAAACCCCGGTGCTGGGCCTGATCGAGAACATGAGCAGCTATGTCTGCCCGTCGTGCGGGCACGAGGCGGATATTTTCGGCAGCGGCGGTGTAGCAGCTGAGGCCGAGAAGATGGGGGTGCCCCTGCTGGGCAACCTGCCGATTGATCTGGACACGCGACTGGCGGGCGATAGCGGAACGCCGATCGCCGCAGGAGACAGCCCTATGGCCGATGCCTATGCGCGTATCGCCGAGGGGTTGATCAAGGGCGGCATGGCCTGACCTGACGCAGGGCGTGAGTCTGCCAATGTGAACGAACAGGGGCCCACCTTTCGGCGGGCCCTTTTTTGCCAGCAGATGACTGTTCAGACTTGCTCAGAAGGTAAAGTCTGTCTGATCCAACTGGTTCAGTGAGACATCCAGCAGCAGAATGGAGGCATTCTGCCCGGCGGATATCAAGACGTCCTCGCCCACTTGGGTCGCGTGGTTGCGCAGAAGGTCGTTGAGGTCGGTGATCGAGGCCACATCGCTCAGGTCGATCCGCTCAAACCGGTTGTCGGCGGCAAAATCCCCGATGGTGTCATTGCCGAAACCACCAGCGACATCCTCAAACACGAAGGTGTCCGCGTTGAAGCGGCCGAACAGCTGATCATCGCCCTGTCCGCCGTTAAGGGTATCAAACCCTGCTCCGGCCTCCAGCAGGTCATTGCCCTGTCCGTCGATGATCAGATCGTTGCCGCCGCCGCCATAGTTGCGGTCGTCGCCGGCCTGACCGTACATCACGTCATTGCCGCTCATCCCGAAAAGCGCGTCGGGGCCTGCCCCGCCTTCCAGCGTGTCATTGCCAAAGTCGCCGAACAGCCTGTCAAAGCCGTCGCCGCCGCGCAGTACGTCGTCGCCCGTACTGGCAAAGAGGTTATCGGCCTGGTCGCCGCCTATCATGGTGTCATTGCCTGCACCCCCCTGCAGCGCGTCAAACCCGGCCCCGCCAATCAGCAGGTCATTTTCATTGCCGCCGCTCAGGCTGTCGTTTCCAGTCCCGCCGTTCAGAGTATCATGGCCGCCATCTCCGATCAGGAAATCGTGGCCTGCGTCCCCGGCGATCTGGTCATTGCCGTCATGGCCACGCAGAACATCGTTCCCGTCATTGCCATTGATGCGGTCATGGCCGGTGCCACCCGCGACGCTGTCATTCCCGCTGCCGGCAACAATCGTATCATTCCCGGCCTGTCCCTGGGCAATGTCATGCCCGGCACCGAGGATGGCATGATCGTCACCTGATCCCATGTTCATGTTGTCGTTTCTGGTCGTGCCCATCAGGTCGTGATCGGTCCGACCGCCGGTGTTACCGAAGTTCTGCGTGACCAGCACCGACTGATACGAGCCCGCTGTGCCATATGTTAAAGGACCGACGGTGATGCCCAGACCGACATGGGTATAGTCGGGGTCCAGAATGTTGGCGCGGTGACCGGGGCTGTTCATCAGCCCTTCGTGAATCAGGCGCACCTCGTCATAATAGCTGTCGGATCCCATGACGGACTGCGCGCCGATATTTTCACCGGTCGACCAGGTGCCGTTCAGTTCGAAACCGGCCGATTCCATCCGCCCGCGCGAGCTGGAGCCATTGACCCCGGTATGGCTGAAGGTGTCGGCGTTCGTCATCCAGCGCGAATGGGCATCCGCAGAGGTATTGAGGTTCAGTTCCAGTGTCAGGGGATTCAGGCCATGTTCTGCACGTTCTTGATTAACAAGCTGCAAAAGATAGCGCTCGAGTGCCGAGGCAATCGTCATCAGGTTCGTCCTTGTCTACGGGCCCCGGGGGCAGGGGCTTATTTCAGGACTGAGCGGGGGCACACTCAGTGGGTCTGTCAGAACTAAGCGGGATTGAGGTCAGGAATTTAGCTGCTTTCGGGCGATTTTGGGGCAATTGCCCCTAATCGTTTTCATCTCTTGCGATGGCATCCCGTGACAACGCAAGACTATGGCACCGCTGACGCCGACCTGTGGCGCGTTGTTGCCAAACCCCGCAAATCGGCGCGCGCATTCTTGCGTAGCGGCTGCGACTGAGCGTGATGGGCGGGACGCTGCCGTACCGGACAGGCGTTTAGGACCTGTGGGAAATCGTGGGACACGGCATGGGAAATGATGGGCATGTGTCGGGGCAGGGTGTCAGGCACAGGGCGCATCCGAATCATTTTGAGGGGAAATGGCCACTTTTTGCTTGATCTGGACAGGTTTGCTGTGGAACAAGAGGGGAACATCTAAGTTCGACCGCCGCCGAGCATAAAATTTCTGGGAAAATGAGGGAATTTTCTGCAAATCGTAAGTTTGCACTAGATGTTGTTGCTTATTGACCTTATGGCACAAATTGAGCGATTAACTTAGGGTCAAGATACATATGATCCTGACTTTCTGCGTGCTTAAATCCAATAAAGTATGGTATTACCAAAGAAAAGTGTAGACAGCCCATCAATTCCCATGGCATCCCTATTGCATCGGATGAGAACGGGACACGGGGCACCAAACGACCCCACATAAAAATAAAACCTAGCAGGTTTCATACAGGCACCTCGCTTTCATACGAACAAAGAGATCCGGCGCGCGGGCGAGCAGACATCCCCCCAGGTGGCGCGCGCAGTCGGACTTCCCCGCCACATGCGGGACGAGGGCGGCGGGTTGATCAGTGGCAGCAGATCAACCCGCCGTTTCCACATCCAGCGCATGGATTGTGGTCAAAGGGGGGCGTCTCAGGGGTGAGACGAAAAGAGGACAATTCTACGGATCGCGGGGGCGCGAAGGACGAGTAAGGCGCAAGAGCGCAGGCAGGGTCCCGCCAGGGGCGGGGCAGTAAAGGCAGAGAATAGTGAGCCGCAGGTTCAGAGGCGAAAGCCAACACAAGGTCGATACGAAGGGGCGGGTGTCTATCCCAGCCTCTTTTCGGCGTGTGTTGGAGGCCGGTGATCCGAACTGGAAGCCCGGCGAGGCCCCTGAGCTGGTCATCGTCTACGGCGACGACAAGCGCAATTTCCTGGAATGCTACACAATAGAAGCCATTGACGAGGTGGACGCGAAAATTGACGCGCTGCCGCGTGCCAGCGTCGGCCGCAAAGCGCTGCAACGTCTCTTTCACGGGCAATCGTTCCCGACAAATGTGGATGAAACGGGGCGCCTGGTTCTTCCTGCAAAGCTGCGCAAAAAGATCGATCTGGACGGCGAGGCGTTCTTTTTCGCCACCGGCGACACCTTTCAAATCTGGAAGCCCGAAACCTACGAGACCGAAGAGGGCGCGTGGGTCAACGACTTGCCGGAAGACTTTGATCCGCTGGTCTTTCTGGATGGCACCCCGGGGGAGTAGATCACGATGGCTGCTGCGGCCCCTGATGACACTCGTACACCTCATGTCCCTGTATTATTGCGTCCGCTTTTGGCGGCTGTGGCACCGATTGACGGTATCTGGCTGGATGGCACTTTTGGTGCCGGTGGCTATACGCGCGGGCTGCTTGACGCGGGCGCTGCGCGTGTGATCGCCGTTGATCGTGATCCTCTGGCATTTGAGATGGCCGCAGACTGGGCTGCGGAGTATGGCGACCGGATCACCATGCAGCAGGGCGTGTTTTCGCGGATGGATGACTACGCGCAGGACCTTGACGGCATCGTACTGGATCTTGGCGTCTCATCCATGCAGCTGGATCAGGCCGAACGCGGCTTTTCCTTCATGAAAGACGGGCCGCTGGACATGCGGATGTCACAGGATGGCCCCTCAGCCGCTGATCTGGTCAATGACGCGGACGAAGAAACGTTGGCCAACATCCTGTTTCAATATGGCGAAGAGCGCGCCAGCCGCCGCATTGCCAAAGCCATTGGGCGCGCGCGCGCTGAGGCCCCGATCACCACGACGCTGGATCTGGCCGCCCTCATAGAAGGGTGCCTGCCGCGTGCCAAACCGGGTCAGTCGCATCCCGCGACCCGCAGCTTTCAGGCGCTGCGCATCGCAGTAAACAACGAATACGGCGAGCTTTTTCAGGGTCTTATGGCGGCAGAGCGTGCCTTGAAGGCGGGCGGAAAACTAGCGGTCGTCACCTTTCATTCGGTTGAGGACCGCATGGTCAAACGCTTTCTCACGGCCCGCTCAGGCAGCGGGGGCAACGCCAACCGCTACGCCCCAGAACAGCACCGCGAAGCCCCCCAGTTTCGCGTGGAAAAACGCAAGGCGATTGGCCCGGACGCGCAGGAACTGGCAGAAAATCCGCGCAGCCGGTCTGCCAAGCTGCGGGTGGGGATCCGCACCGACGCCCCACCTGGAGATATTGACGCCAAATCCATCGGCATGCCGATGGTCAAAGGACTGAATTGATGCGTGCGATCTTATACATGTTGACCTCTCTGGCCGTCATCGGCCTGGCGTTCTGGGCCTACCGCGAGAATTACGCGACCCAACAGGCGCTCTCCGAAGCGGACAAGCTGCGCGAGGGCATTCGCACCGCCCATTCAAGGCTGGCCGTGCTTAAGGCGGAATGGGCTTATGAGAACCGTCCCGATCGGTTGCGGGATCTTGCAGATATCAACTTCGACCGGCTGGGCCTTTTGCCGCTGCATCCGGACCAGTTCGGGCAGCTTGATCAGGTGGCGTATCCGCCCCCACCGCCCTTGCCGATCACCGACCCGGTCGATGTCTCAACCATGAATGGCAAAGAGGTAGAGCCGCTATGATCCGCACCCCGCTCCGCCCGCTGGCCCGTATCCTTGACGCCCGTCAGAAGGGCGAAAACCCCGACGCGATCGAGCGGGAAAACAAGCGCATCCGTCACGAGCAGATGCGCGACCAGTCCCGCCTGCGTGCCGAAGGGCGTCTGCTGGTTTTGGGCGTGTTCTTTTTCTGCGCCTTTGCCGTTATTGGTGCCCGCATGGGCCTTTTGGCGACAACTGACCCGGTCGAGCCACGCGCCCACGCGCCGGGCGCCGTCATCTCGGCCTCGCGCGCCGATATCGTGGATCGTAATGGCAACATTCTGGCTACGAACTTTGAAACCCACGCGCTGTATGCGCAGCCCCGTAATATGGTGGACCCCGAGGCGGCGGCGGAAAAACTGGTCGCGGTATTCCCCGACCTTAAAAAAGAACGCCTGATCAAGGACTTCACAGGCAAGCGCAAGTTCCTGTGGATCAAGAAGAAAATCAGCCCAGAGCAGATGCAGGCCGTGCACGAGATCGGCGATCCCGGCCTCTTGTTCGCGCCTCGCGACATGCGGCTTTATCCCAACGGGACCATGGCCGCCCACGTTCTGGGCGGCGCGTCCTATGGCAAGGAAGGCGTTCACGCCGCCGAGGTCATTGGCGTGGCAGGGGCCGAGAAATACTTTGACGACTATCTGCGCGACCCGGCTAACGGGAATAAACCGTTGCAACTTTCCCTTGATCTGACCGTACAGGCCGCGGCGGAACGCGTGCTTTATGGCGGCATGAAACTGATGAACGCCAAGGGTGCGACGTCGGTGCTGATGGATGTGAAGACCGGTGAGGTGATAAGCGTTGTGTCGTTGCCGACGTTTGATCCCAACAACCGCCCGCGGCCTCTGACCGAAGGTGACGCTTCTGACACGCCGCTCTTCAACCGGTCGGTGCAGGGTGTCTATGAACTGGGATCCACGTTCAAGATATTTGCCGCCGTGCAGGCCATTGATCTGGGGCTGGTCAATGCGCGCACGGTGATCGACACCAAGGGTCCCTTCAAGGTCGGGGGCTTCAAGATCGGCGAATTTCGCGGCAAGAACTACGGGCCTCTGTCCGTTTCGGACATCATCGTGAAATCTTCTAATCGGGGAACCGGCCGGATGGCCCTTCAGATCGGGGCAAAGCGGCAGCAGGCGTTCCTAAAAAGCCTCGGGTTCTTTGAGGCGACGCCATTCGAGATTGTCGAGGCCTCGGGCGGCAAACCCCTGTTGCCCAAGCGGTGGACCGATCTGTCAACTGTGACGATCTCGTATGGTCATGGCCTCAGTTCCAGCCCGATGCATCTGGCTGCGGGATATGCGGCCATTGCCAACGGCGGGTTTCAGGTCAAGCCGACGCTGATGAAGCAAACCGGCCCGCAGCTTGGCCCGCGTGTGATGTCTGCACGCGCCGCTGCAGACGGGCGGCGCATGTTGCGCAAGGTCGTTTCCGAAGGGACCGCCAGCTTTGGCGAGGTGCCCGGCTATTTCGTGGGCGGCAAGACGGGCACGGCGGACAAACCCAAGCGCCGTGGCGGGTATTACAAAGACAAGGTGATCGCGACATTTGCGTCCATGTTCCCCGCGCATGACCCGAAATATGTATTGATCGTGACGCTGGATGAACCGGTGGAAACCTCTGGCGACAAACCCCGTCGCACAGCGGGTTGGACAGCGGTGCCCGTCGCCGCAGAGATGATCCGCCGCATCGCCCCCCTGTTGGGACTGCGCCCCGCTGTTGAACCCGACAAAGAGCCCGTGGTAACGCTGATCAGCAGCAACTAAGCCGGAACTGGCACACCATGGGCAGCCCCACCACTACCACGTTGAATTCCTTGGGGTTGATGGCCCGGGGCGGTGAGAATCCCGATCTGCACCATCTCGAAGTGGACAGCCGCACCGTCAAACCCGGCACGCTTTTTGCGGCGATGCCCGGCTCTGAGGTGCATGGCGCGACCTTTGTGGAAGGTGCCCTTGATAAGGGCGCGGTGGCTGTTCTGACAGATGCGATGGGCGCGCGGATTGCGGGCGACGCTGTCAGCGCGGCTGGGGCCGCCTTGATCGTTTCTGAACAACCGCGCGAGGCGCTGGCGCGCACCGCGGCGCTGTGGTTTGGGCAGCAACCCAAAACAATGGTGGCCGTCACAGGCACCAATGGCAAAACCTCTGTCAGCACGTTTGTGCGCCAGATCTGGATCGAAATGGGGTTTGCCGCCGTCAACCTTGGCACCACCGGCGTCGAAGGGGCGTGGGCCGCACCGCTTGTGCATACCACGCCCGAACCGATCACGCTGCACCGCACGCTGCGGGATGCGGTGACAGAGGGTGGCATTACCCACGCCGCGATGGAGGCGTCCTCGCACGGGCTGGATCAGCGCAGACTTGACGGGATCACGCTGACCGCTGCCGGGTTCACGAACTTTACCCAGGACCATCTGGATTATCACGAGACCTTTGAGGCGTATTTTGACGCCAAGGCCGGCCTTTTTGCCCGCGTTCTGCCCGAGGACGGCACGGCAGTGATCAACATGGACGATCCCAAAGGCATCGACATGGCCGCTATTGCCAAGGCGCGAGGCTGTACCGTGATCACTGTTGGGCGGGATGGCGGAGATTTGCATCTTACAAGCCAGCGACTGGATAACACTGGACAGGACCTGCGGTTTGAATGGCGCGGCAAAGCCTATCAAAAGCGGCTTGAGTTGATTGGTGGGTTTCAGGCCGACAACGTGTTGCTGGCGGCCGGTCTGGTCATCGCCTGTGGTGGTGAGCCTGCCGATGTGTTTGACGCCCTGCCGCATCTGACAACTGTCCGGGGTCGGATGCAGCTTGCCGCGACGCGGGGCAACGGGGCGGCGGTCTTTGTCGATTACGCCCACACGCCTGATGCGGTGGCGACCGCCTTGAAAGCGATCCGTCCGCATGTAATGGGGCGGCTGATTGCCATTGTGGGCGCGGGCGGGGACCGTGATGCGGGCAAGCGTCCGCTGATGGGGGCCGCCGCCACGGCACATGCAGACGTTGTGATCGTCACGGATGACAATCCGCGCACCGAAGATCCTGCCACCATTCGCGCCGCCGTGCTGGAAGGCGCACCCGGCGCGACCGAGGTTGGCGACAGGGCAGAGGCGATCCTGCGCGGCGTTGATATGCTTGAGCCAGGCGACGCCCTGCTGATTGCGGGCAAGGGCCATGAAAGCGGGCAGACTGTCGGCACGGACGTCCTGCCTTTCGATGATGTGGAGCAGGCCAGCGTCGCCGTCGCGGCACTGGATGGGGGGCTGGCATGAGTTTGTGGACAAGCACAGAAGCGCAAGAGGCAACGCAAGGGCGCGTGCAGGGGGCATGGACCTGCAATGGCGTGTCCATCGACACCCGCACGATTGAGACGGGCGATTTGTTCGTGGCCCTCAAGGATGTGCGGGACGGCCATGATTTTGTGGCGCAGGCGCTTGAGAAAGGGGCCGGAGCTGCCCTTGTGTCCCGGATCCCGGAGGATGTGGCACCAGACGCACCGCTGCTCATCGTCGAGGATGTTCTGACGGCGCTTGAAAAGCTGGGCACCGCTGCGCGGAACCGGACCAATGCCAAGGTCGTCGCCGTGACCGGCAGTGTGGGCAAGACGTCAACCAAGGAAATGCTGTTGGCCATGCTGGGCGATCAGGGCCGCGCACATGCCTCAGTTGCCAGTTACAACAACCACTGGGGGGTGCCGCTGACCCTTGCGCGGATGCCAGCCGACACCGACTTTGCGATCATCGAGATCGGCATGAACCATCCCGGTGAAATCGCGCCACTTGCCCGTCTGGCACGTCCTGATGTGGCGATGGTGACAACCGTCGCGGCGGCGCACCTTGAGGCTTTCGATGACGTGGCCGGTATTGCCGTCGAGAAGGCGTCCATCTTTGAAGGACTGCCAATCGGCGGGGGTGCCGTGATTAACGCCGATATTGAACACGCCCCGATCCTTCTGGCCAAGGCACACGACTGTCGCCTCCGCGACATTACGTTTGGCGAACATGCCTTTGATTTCAAAATGAAAAGCGTCCAGGTGCAGCAAGATACCACTGTCGTTCAGGCCACCTATGAGGACGCGCCGCTGCTCTTTAAGATTGCAACACCGGGGCGGCACTTTGCCATGAACGGGCTGGGCGCGCTGGCGGTCTGTCATGCGCTTGGGGCGGACATGGCGCTGGCGGCACAATCGCTTGGGCGCTGGTCGCCCTACAAGGGGCGCGGCGTACGAGAAACTATTGTGCTGGACCCGGTCGAGACGCATATGTCGCTTGATCTGATCGATGACAGCTACAACGCCAACCCCACGTCGATGGCGGCCTCGCTGGCGGTGCTTGCGGCCTCAGAAGTGCAGCACAACATTGGGCGCGTTAGCAAAGGGCGCAGGATCGCTTTTCTGGGCGATATGAAAGAGTTGGGAGACGATGCTATAGCACTTCATGCAGGGCTCGCCCATCTGGACGCGACCAGGGAATTGGATGTGATCCATTGCATTGGGCCCCTGATGAAGGCGCTGCATGATCTCTTGCCGGAACATCAGCGCGGCAGGTGGACAGAAACCTCGGACGAGATGTTGCGCGGCCTGCGCGGGCTTCTTGACAGCGGTGACGTGGTACTGGCGAAGGGGTCGCTGTCCATGAAACTGGGGACAATCGTTGACGCGATACACAAAATGGGCCATCCGGTTGATGAGGCCTGAAGGGGCGCAGACCCCAAGATGATGAGTTAGGACGCGATACATGCTCTATTGGTTGACCCTGCTGTCGGATGGTGGCGACTTTTTTAACCTCTTTCGCTACATCACCTTCCGGGCGGGGGGCGCGTTCATGACGGCGCTGATCTTTGGCTTTCTCTTTGGCAAGCCGCTGATCTCTGTGTTGCGTCGCACCCAGGGCAAAGGTCAGCCCATCCGCGATGACGGCCCCGAGGGGCATTTCGTCAAAGCAGGCACACCGACCATGGGCGGGCTTTTGATCGTGGGCGCGCTGCTGACGTCAACGCTGCTTTGGGCGCGGCTGGACAACCCGTTTGTCTGGCTGGTGCTCTTTGTCACGATGAGCTTTGCGGTGATTGGTTTTGCAGACGACTACGCCAAAGTCAGCAAGCAAACCACATCAGGTGTATCTGGCAAGGTGCGGTTATTAATAGGTTTTATCATCGCAGCTATCGCCGGTTACTGGGCCGCGCAATATCACCCCGAAGAACTGCAGTATCAACTGGCCTTGCCCGTATTCAAGGACACGCTGATCAATCTGGGCTTCATCTTTGTTCCTTTCGCGATCATCGTGATCGTCGGTGCGGCCAACGCGGTGAACCTGACCGACGGTCTGGATGGGCTGGCCATTATGCCCGTGATGATCGCGGCTGGTACGTTGGGGGTTATTGCCTATGCGGTCGGACGGGTCGATTTCACCGAATATCTGGACGTGCATTATGTGCCTGGCACAGGTGAAATCCTGATTTTCTGTGCGGGGCTTTTTGGCGGCGGGCTTGGCTTTCTGTGGTACAATGCGCCGCCTGCTGCGGTCTTCATGGGCGACACCGGATCCCTTGCGCTGGGCGGGGCGCTTGGCGCGATTGCTGTGGCAACCAAGCATGAACTGGTGCTGGCTATCGTAGGCGGCCTTTTTGTGGTCGAGGCCCTGAGCGTGATCATTCAGGTGCTTTATTTCAAACGGACCGGCAAGCGGGTTTTCCTGATGGCCCCGATCCATCACCACTATGAAAAAAAGGGCTGGGCAGAGCCGCAGATCGTGATCCGGTTTTGGATCATCTCGCTGATTCTGGCGATGATCGGACTGGCGACGCTGAAGGTCAGATGAATCCGCCCTAGGCGATCAAAAGACGCTCCACTCCATCGCGGTGCTCAGTTGCGCCAGGGCGTGTGTTCCACGCAGCGAATTGCCATAGCGGTTCAACCCCGGCGACCACACCGCGATTGACGCAATCCCCGGCACAACAGCCAGGATCCCGCCGCCGACGCCACTTTTTGCCGGAATGCCAACCCGATAGGCAAAATCACCCGACCCGTCGTAATGGCCGCAGGTCATCATCAGGGCGTTGATCCGCCGGATGCGGGTGCGCGAAATCAGACGCGGCAGACCCGGGGCATCGACCAGAAACCGCCCCGCCAGCGCCAGATCACGGGCGCTCATTTCAATGGCGCAGTGGTGATAATACGTCCCCAGCGTGCGTTCAGGGGTGTTTCTGAGATTGCCGTAAGCCGCCAGAAAATGTGCCAGCGCGGCGTTTCGATGGCCATGGGCGGCCTCTGAGGCGGCGACGCGGTCGTTGATATGGATGTCTTCGTTTCCAGCCGCGGCACGCACAAAGCGCACGATTTCAGCCAGGGCTTCCTTGGGTTCGCGCTGGTCCAGCACCTGATCGGTGGTGACAATCGCACCTGCGTTGATAAAGGGATTGCGCGGACGGCCTTGTTCCTGCTCAAGCTGCATGATCGAATTGAACGCACGCCCCGATGGTTCGCGCCCGACCCGCTTCCATAGTTGATCACCTGACCTGCCCAGGGCAATCGCCAGGGTGAAAACCTTGGTGACCGATTGTACCGAAAACGGCGTTGTTGCATCCCCGGCGGTCATCACGTCCCCCGTGGCGGGTGCGACAGCGATGCCAAACTGTGCCGGCTTGATGCGGGCCAGTTCGGGGATGTAATCGGCGGGAGCGCCCCAGTCATTTTCGGCAAAGGCGTCGTCGGTGATCCGGCGCAACAGGGAAGGAAGATCAGGGCGCAAAAGGACGGCTCCGCCTTGTGATGGGCCGTTCTTGGCCCCATTAAGGGCTCAGCACTATCAGGGGGCGTTGGATGATTCCAGTTCAGGGATTGGAAAGACAGAAGGTTGCAGTGCTTGGGCTTGGGCGCTCGGGCCTGTCGGCCGCGCGCGCACTCAGGGCAGGGGACGTGCAGGTTCTTTGCTGGGATGACAATCCCAAGGCACGCGCCGTCGCCGAAAAGGAGGGGTTCACCGTGCGATCCCTGAAAGGCGCAGAGGATTTTGAGGGGATCGCGCGTCTGATCGTCAGTCCCGGCATTCCCCACCTCTATCCCGCACCCAATCCGGTCGTGGCTGCAGCCCTTGCCGCAAGCGTTCCGGTCGACAATGACATTGGCCTGTTCTTTCAAAGTTTTGCGACGCTGGCCTGGGATAAATTCGATGTCGCCCCCCGGGTGATCGCGGTGACGGGATCAAATGGCAAATCCACCACCTCTGCGCTTATCCATCACATTCTCGAACACGTGGGACGGTCAGCGCAACTGGCAGGCAATATTGGCCGCGGGGTGCTTGATCTGGATCCGGCCGTTGACGGGGATGTGGTCGTGCTGGAGCTGTCCAGCTATCAAACTGAACTGGCGCGCAGCCTGACGCCCGACATTGCGGTCTTCACCAACCTCAGCCCCGATCATCTGGATCGTCACAACGGCATGGGCGGCTATTTCGCTGCCAAACGCCGCCTTTTTGCCGAAGGTGGGCCCGACCGCGCCATCATCGGTGTGGATGAGCGGGAGGGGCTGTTTCTGGCCGGTCAGCTTGCTGAAGCGGCCAGCGACGACCGGGTCATTCGCATCAGCGTCACGCGCAAACTGACGGGGCCGGGGTGGGATGTCTTTGCCCGCAAGGGGTTTTTGTCAGAATATCGCCGTGGCGCGCAGGTGGCTTCAATTGATTTGCGTCAGGTGGCGGGCCTGCCAGGGGACCACAATCACCAGAACGCCTGTGCCGCCTATGCCGCCTGTCGGTCGCTGGGGCTGGCGCCAAAGGTGATCGAGGCCGCGTTTCACAGCTTTGCCGGGTTGCCGCACCGGTCGCAAACCATCGCTCAGGCGAACGGTGTCCGGTTCGTCAATGACAGCAAAGCCACAAACGTGGACTCGGCTGCCAAGGCGCTCGCGGCCTTCCGCAACATCCGCTGGATCTGCGGCGGGCTGGAAAAGGATGGCGGGCTTGACGGTCTGGCCGATGCCTCGGGCGGGGTGCGCAAGGCCTATGTGATCGGACGCGAAGCTGCTGCCTTTGCCATGCAGTTGACAGTCGATACTGAAGTCTGCGGCACCATGGAAACCGCCGTGACCCGCGCCGTTGCCGAGGCTGAGCCGGGCGATGTCGTGTTGCTGGCACCGGCGGCGGCCAGTTTTGATCAATATGACAGCTTTGAACGCCGCGGCGAGGATTTCACAAACCAGGTCAAAAAGGCCATCGGTCAGGGGTAGGCGCAGACTAGCCCGATAAATCCCTTGCGCAGGCCATGGCTGACGACCAGGCCCACTGAAAGTTATATCCGCCCAGCCAGCCTGTCACATCGACAGCTTCACCAATGAAATAAAGGCCTTGCACGTCGTTGCTCATCATACTCCGCGCGTGCAGGGCGTCGGTATCGACCCCGCCCAGGGTGACCTCTGCAGTGCGATAGCCTTCGGTCCCGCTGGGGTGCAGTTGCCAGTTTTTCAACGTGTCGCACAGGTCTTGAAGGCGCTTGTCTGACCAATCGGCCAGATTGCCCTCGATGTTCAGCTCTTGCGACAGATGCGCCACCAGACGCGCAGGCAGATGCTGCGATAGCTCGGTTGTCAGGTTGCGACGGCCAGACTGCTGGCGCAGGGCACGCAAGGTGTCAAAAAGGTCTTGCGCAGGGGTCAGGTTGACGGCGATCGGTGCCCCTTCCTGCCAATAGGATGATGCCTGCAGTACAGAGGGCCCCGATAGACCGCGATGAGTAAAAAGCAGGGCCTCCTCAAACGTGGCGCCGCCTGCCGTCACGGTGCTGGGGACAGACACCCCGGAAATCGGTGCAAAACGCCCATCGGGAAACGTAAAGGGGACAAGGGCGGCGCGGGTGTTGGTGACGGGCAGCCCGAACTGGCGCGCAATGTCATATGCCAGCCCCGTCGCGCCCATCTTTGGAATGGATTTTCCCCCCGTGGCGATGACCAGATGGCGCGCGGTGACAGGGATCGTGCCGGAAGGGGCAATCAGGTCGAACGTGAACAGATCGTTATGCTTTGCAAAGTTGGCGGCACTGGTTTGCAAATGCAGCTGAACGCCTGCGTCGTCCATCATCTTGCGAAGCATCGTGATGATGTCCTTGGCCGAAGTGTCGCAAAACAGCTGACCCAGTGTTTTCTCATGCCAGGGAATGCCATGCGCATCGACCAATTCAATGAAATCAAATTGAGTATACCGCGCCAGCGCGGATTTGCAGAAATGCGGGTTCTGGCTGATGAATGCTTCTGGCGTGCAGTAAAGATTGGTGAAATTGCACCGCCCCCCGCCGGAGATGCGGATCTTTTCACCTGGGGCCTTGGCATGATCTACCACCAGAACGCGCCCGCCAGCATATGCGGCGCACATCATGCCCGCGGCGCCTGCCCCTATGATTGCCGTATCAACCTGCATGGCGCGGCCTTGCCTGTTTCCCAGCCTGTGGTCAAGAAGCTGTGAAAGGGGTTGGGTCCGACCCAGCAACTGCTATCTCTCGCCCTGCACAGATGAAAGGAAAAGTAATGACACCTCTCGCGGCCGGGCAGGCCTTTCCCCAAATGGACATCCCCAAACTTGGCGGCGGCACCCTGCGCCTTGGGGCCCCCAATGGCGCGCATGACTGGCAACTGATCGTGGTATATCGCGGGCTGCATTGTCCGATCTGCAAGAGGTACCTGTCGAAACTTGATGAAATCAAAGAGAAATTCTTTGACCAAGGCGTCGACATCGTAGCCGTCTCGGGCGATCCGGAAGACAAGGCGCAAGCTATGCAGGAAGAGACCGGGTTCAGCCTGCCCTTGGGTTATGCGCTGAGCATCGAACAGATGGCACGGCTTGGCCTCTACGTCTCGGATCCGCGAAGTGCCAAGGAAACGGATCGCCCGTTCCCGGAACCGGGCCTTTTTGTGGTAAATGCCCAAGGCGAGGTGCAGATATTGGATGTCTCTAACGCGCCTTTTGCGCGGCCTGACCTCGAAGGGATTGCGAACGGGATCAAGTTTATCCGCGCCAATGACTATCCCATTCGCGGCACGCACCGCGCCGCATAAAGCGCTGCGTTTGGCCCGCCAGCTTAACGCGCCGCGGCAAAAAACGCTGCGGTGCGGCAATGTGTACAATTGTATACTGTTTTCGCTTCCCTTAGGTCACCCTCATGGATTGATCTTGCGACACGGGACTTTGCGATGACGAAACAGACACTGACCGCAGCAGACCTTGAAGGCCGGGTCCAGTTCCACCACGACACCCAGATCATGGAAGTGAGTTTCCAGAACTGCACGCTGGCCAATTCCGTCGATGTGAACTTCTTTTACGACCACATCGAACAGCAGATCGCCCAGACCGGCGAAAGCCTGTGGTTCTTTCTGGTGAATTATTGCGAAGCGCGCATCGACAATTCTGCGTGGTTTGCATTTTCGCGGCGAGGCAAGGAATTGAACCTTGCCCATTCCATGGGCAGCGTGCGCTTTGATGCGTCTGAGATTACCCGCCGCCAGATCGAACGCGACGCCGGGACAGAAGCCTTTGATCCTAATCTCTTTTATGATCGTGAAAGCGCCATCGAGCGGCTGAAATCCCTGCCGTCAAAGCGCCGAACCAAAGTTGTGCACAAACATAGCTTCACGCTGTCTGACCTGAAGTGGCGGCTTGAATTCATGCCGCAGGAACAGATCATGTATGCTGATTTCTCTGGCATGTCGTTCGAACATTCGACGGATGTGAACGACGTCTATGATTTCATCGAAAGCGAGGTCGGAAAAACCGGGCAAAAGTGGTACTTTCTGGTCAACTACGATGGCACCCGCATCCAGTCACCCGCCTGGGTGCAATATGCGGCACGCGGCAAACGGCTGAATGAAGCCTTTTCGCTGGGCTCTGTCCGCTATGCCCCAGGATCTGAGACAGAGGCTGATATCCGCCGCCGTGCCGAAAGCCAGGACTTTCGCCCCAATATCCGCAACACCCGCGAAGAGGCGCTGGAACGGATCGCCGAGATGAAGGCCGAGGCAGCGCACACCTGAACGCAAGGTTGCGCCCATAAAATCAGTAGATTCGCGGCTGCTTTCTGTTTATGCTTTGCATCAGACCCCGAAAAATGGGGCGTTGAGGCAGTGTAAGGCAGAAGTCCATGACAGAAATGGTCTATGGCGCAGTCCCGGTTGTACGGGGCGGCGAACCGATTCTCCCGAAATGGTGGCGCACCGTGGATCGCTGGGCGATGTCCTGTGTTCTGATGTTGTTTGGTGTGGGGCTTTTGCTGGGTCTGGCGGCGTCTGTGCCGCTGGCCGCCAAGAACGGGTTCGAACCTTTTCATTACGTGCAACGGCAGGCCTTCTTTGGGGGGCTGGCGATTGTTGCAATGATGCTGACGTCCATGATGTCACCCGTTCTGGTGCGGCGTCTGGCGGTACTGGGCTTTCTCGCGGCCTTTGTGGCGCTTGCCTTGCTGCCCTTTTTTGGCACGGATTTTGGCAAGGGGGCGGTGCGCTGGTATTCGCTGGGCTTTGCGTCGATCCAGCCATCAGAGTTTCTCAAACCAGGGTTCATGGTCGTGGCCGCCTGGATGATGGCGGCGTCGATGGAAATCAACGGCCCGCCCGGGCGCACATGGTCTTTTGCGCTGTGCATTGCGATTGTGCTGATGCTGGCGATGCAGCCCGATTTTGGACAGGCCTGTCTGGTGCTTTTTGGCTGGGGCGTGATCTATTTCGTGGCCGGGGCGCCCATGGTCCTGCTGGTCGGCATGGCGGGCCTTGTGATCATTGCAGGCACAGTGGCCTATGCCCATTCTGAGCATTTCGCGCGCCGCATTGACGGGTTTCTCAGCGTCGAAGTCGATCCGACAACGCAACTGGGCTATGCCACCAACGCGATCCGCGAGGGCGGTCTTTTTGGTGTCGGCGTGGGCGAGGGGCAGGTGAAATGGTCGTTGCCTGACGCGCATACGGATTTCATCATCGCGGTTGCGGCAGAGGAATACGGGCTGGTTCTGGTGCTGTGCATCATCGCGCTTTACACGGTCGTTGTGGTGCGGTCTTTGCTGCGTCTCGTGCGCGAACGCGACCCGTTCATTCGTCTTGCGGGAACCGGGCTGGCGTGCATGTTCGGTGTACAGGCGATGATCAACATGGGTGTCGCGGTGCGCCTGTTGCCCGCCAAAGGCATGACACTCCCATTCGTGAGCTACGGTGGATCCTCGGTCATCGCGTCCGGGATCGCGGTCGGCATGTTGCTGGCATTTACAAGATCTCGGCCACAGGGACAGCTTTCTGATATACTGGGGCGCAACAGGGCGCGGTAAGGGTCGATTACATGGCTTCACCACTTCTGATCATCGCAGCCGGCGGCACGGGGGGGCACATGTTCCCCGCGCAGGCCCTGGCCGAGGTGATGCTGGCGCGTGGCTGGCGGGTAAAGCTGAGCACCGATGCGCGCGGCGCGCGCTACACCGGCAATTTTCCGACTGACGTCGAGATCACCCAGGTGCGCTCTGCCACCTTTGCGCGTGGCGGTGCCCTGGCCAAGGCAACGGTGCCATTCAAGATCGGTGCCGGTGTGATCCGCGCCGTGATGCGGATGATGCGCGAAAAACCTGCTGTGGTCGTGGGCTTTGGCGGGTATCCGTCGATCCCCGCACTTGCCGCCGCCACGCTGCTCAGGCGCCCCCGGATGATCCATGAGCAAAACGGCGTACTGGGCCGGGTCAATGCGCTCTTTGCCCCGCGGGTCGACGCGGTCGCCTGCGGTACATGGCCCACCAAGTTGCCGGATGGCGTTGAGGGCGTACACGTTGGCAACCCTGTTCGCAGCACGGTGCTGGACCGGGCGGGGGCAAGCTATATCCCCCCCGGTGATTACCCGATGGAGGTGTTGGTGATGGGCGGCTCCCAAGGCGCGCGGATCCTCAGCGATGTGGTGCCGCCCGCGATTGCCGGGTTGCCCATGGCAATGATCAAGAACATCCGCGTCAGTCACCAGGCCCGCGAGGAAGACGGCCAGCGGGTGGCGGATTATTATGCGCAAGCCGGGATCGACGCCGATGTGCAGCCCTTCTTTGAGGATGTCCCGCGCCGCATGTCCGAAGCGCAGTTGGTGATCAGCCGGGCAGGCGCCTCAAGTGTTGCGGACATATCCTGCATCGGCCGCCCCTCGATCCTGATCCCCTTTGCCGCCGCCACCGGCGACCATCAGACCGCCAATGCGCGTGGACTGGTCGAGGCCGGGGCTGCCATCATGGTGCCCGAAGACACAGCCACGCCAGAGAACGTCACGGCACAGATTGAATCGATACTTGGCAATCCTGATGGGGCGTTGCAAATGACGCTCGCTGCCCTGTCACTGGGCAAACCCGAAGCCGCAGAGGCCCTTGCCCAGATGGTGCAGGACCTTGCGCAAAAAGGAAGTCGGACATGAATGCTGCTGCCACCAAACTGCCTACCGACGTGGGCCCCATCCATTTCGTCGGCATCGGCGGAATTGGTATGTCGGGCATCGCCGAGGTGTTGCTCAACCATGGGTATACCGTGCAGGGCTCGGACCTCAGAGCGTCCAAGATCACGGACCGTCTGGCCGGGCTGGGCGCCACGATATTCGAAGGCCAAAAGGCCGAAAACATCGAGAATGCCGAAGTTGTTGTGATCTCGACCGCGATCAAGAGGGGCAACGCGGAACTGGATGCGGCCCGGGCGCGAGGTCTGCCGGTCGTGCGTCGGGCTGAAATGCTGGCCGAACTGATGCGGCTGAAATCCAATATCGCGGTCGCGGGCACGCATGGCAAAACCACCACCACAACGATGGTCGCCGAATTGCTTGTGGCCGGCGGCATCGACCCTACCGTGATCAACGGGGGTGTCATCCACGCCTATGGCTCAAACGCGCGGATGGGCGACGGCGAGTGGATGGTGGTTGAGGCCGATGAAAGCGACGGCACTTTCAACCGCTTGCCCGCAACGATTGCCATCGTCACCAACATTGACCCCGAGCACATGGAGCATTGGGGCGATTTCGACACCCTGCGCCAGGGCTTCCTGGAATTTGTCAGCAACATCCCTTTCTACGGGCTGGCCGTCTGCTGCACGGACCATGCTGAGGTGCAAAGCCTCGTCGGCAAGATCAGCGACCGGCGCGTCATCACCTATGGTTTCAACGCACAGGCCGACGTACGCGCCGTGAACCTGCGCTACGAAGGGGGCATCGCTCATTTCGACATTCAGCTTCAGACCGAAGATATCGTCATTGAAGACTGCGAACTGCCGATGCCGGGGGACCACAACGTCTCAAACGCACTGTCGGCTGTTGCGGTCGCGCGCCATCTGGGCATGAAGGCGCAGGAAATCCGCGCCGCGCTCAAGGCCTTTGGCGGCGTTAACCGCCGCTTTACAAAGGTGGGCGAAGTTGATGGTGTGACCATCATTGATGACTACGGCCATCACCCGGTTGAAATCGCTGCCGTGCTCAAGGCGGCGCGTCAGGCAACCGACGGGCGCGTAATCGCCATTCACCAGCCGCACCGCTTTAGCCGACTGTCGGGGTTGTTCGATGACTTTTGCGCCTGTTTCAATGACGCAGACGTGGTGGGCATTGCGGATGTCTATGCCGCGGGCGAAGACCCGATCGAAGGGGCAGACCGCGACGGCCTTGTTGCGGGGCTGATCCGTCATGGGCATCGGCACGCGCGTGCGGTGCAAAACGAGCGTGATCTGGCGCGGCTTGTCAACGAACAGGCCCGTCCGGGTGACATGGTCGTCTGTTTGGGTGCCGGTACGATCAGTGCCTGGGCCAACGGGCTGCCGGAAAAATTGCAGGCGCTGAAAGACGCCGCAGCCTGACGCAAAGCGGGCCGGTAAAGAGCCCGCAGCGTCCAACGAAAGAACAGAGAGGCAAAGAGCAATGACACCAATTTTCTGGATATCCATTACTTGGGTTCTGGCCGCGACCGCCGTGGTCAGACTACCCTTGCACCAGCGTAGCCTTGTGGGCGCGCTTTTGCTGTTGGCGGCCCTCCCGATCCTGATCTCCATCGGGATGCAGGTCGGTTGGTTCATGGCGCTGCTGGCATCGGTGGCCGTAATCTCGGCCTATCCCAATATCGTGGAACTGGCCCGCGCCCTTTATCGCCGCGAGCGGGTCAAGATTGATACAAACACCCTGCGTTT
This sequence comes from Sulfitobacter aestuariivivens, assembly GCF_014763045.1. Taxonomy (GTDB): domain Bacteria; phylum Pseudomonadota; class Alphaproteobacteria; order Rhodobacterales; family Rhodobacteraceae; genus Sulfitobacter; species Sulfitobacter aestuariivivens. Next base: position 1,393,320 of record NZ_JACTAG010000001.1, on the reverse strand, counting down.
TCTGGTGGCACCCGGTGCACTCTAAATATGCTGCGCGGCAGGGAGACGTGATATGATGCTGGTCTGGTTTTCAATCGGCTGGGTCTTCGCCAGCGTCGTGGTGGCAATGCTGCCCATGCGGCATCAGTACTTTCCCGGCATCGCGCTGTTGCTGGCGGCACCGGTGCTGATCGTGCTGGTAGGTCTGCAGTTTGGCTGGATCTTCAGCTTGCTGGCGGTCTTTGCCTTTGTCTCCATGTTTCGCAATCCGTTGAAATATATCTGGGCCAAGGCGCGGGGTCAGAATCCGCAGTTGCCGCGTGAATTCGCCTCAAAGAAAGGGATATCTCAATGAGCACGTCTATCGTCCTTGCCTGCCTGTGGGGGGTGATCGCCAATATTATTGCCATGACCCCCAGCAAGGATCATCACTGGCGCAACGCCTATATCCTGATTGCCGTGGGCATCCCCATTCTGGGTCTTATTACGGCTGAGCACGGACCGTGGATCGGCCTGTTGGTCTTTGCAGCGGCCTGTTCGGTTCTGCGCTGGCCGGTGATCTATCTGGGTCGCTGGATGCGGCGCAGCCTTGCTGGCGCGAAAGGGCCCGTCGAATGACGCCTTTGGTTGCTGGCCTTGTCGTGGTCCTTATTGCCTGGATGGTGTTGTGCATCCTTTGCGGGTACCGCCGCCGTCTTGTCTTGTTTTTGGGGGTATTGGTCACCGGGCTGACGCTTAATCAGGTCTGGATGTACCTTGGCCTTCAGGCGAAACCGACCGAACTGAACGCGGTTGTTGCGCAGCTGGCCGTTGTGTTCTACGGGCTGTCTGCCTTTGGGGCCGGCTGGTTTGTCAGCCGCGTCACGCGGGCATGGGTGGAAAGCCGGGTCGGAGATTAGGACATGCAGATCGATATCAGCGCGTTGCCAGCGGTGCGCGGCACTCTGACGCCGCACCGTGCGCTCAGCGATTTGACGTGGTTGCGCGTGGGCGGACCTGCGGATGTGCTTTTTCAGCCTGCCGATGTCGATGATCTGAGCGAATTTCTGCACGCGCTGCCGGCAGATGTTCCGGTCTTTCCCATGGGTGTGGGGTCGAACCTGATTGTGCGCGACGGCGGGATCCGGGCGATCGTGATCCGCATGGGGCGCGGCTTCAATTCGATCTCGATCGACGGGGAGCACGTCACTGCCGGTGCGGCCGCATTGGACGCGCATGTGGCGCGCAGGGCGGCGGATGCTGGCCTGGACCTTAGTTTTCTGCGCACGATCCCCGGCGCGGTCGGCGGGGCAGTGCGGATGAACGCAGGCTGCTATGGCTGCTACACCGCAGATTTCTTTGTCTATGCGCAGGCCGTCACGCGGGCAGGGACGCTGATCACGCTCACGGCGGATGACCTGAATTTCCGGTATCGCCAGACCGACCTGCCAGAGGGCGCGGTCATCGTATCGGCCACCTTTGCCCCGCCTGCGGGGGAGCCCGAAGCGTTGCACGCGCGCATGGAGGAACAATTGCGGAAACGGGACGAAACCCAGCCCACCAAGGACCGAAGCGCGGGCAGCACCTTTCGCAATCCGGCGGGTTTCAGCTCAACCGGGGCGGCGGACGATGTGCACGACCTGAAAGCCTGGAAAGTCATCGATGATGCGGGGTTGCGCGGGGCCACAAGGGGCGGCGCGCAGATGTCGCCGAAACACCCGAACTTTCTGATCAATACCGGAACGGCGACCGCTGCCGATCTCGAAGGGCTGGGCGAAGAGGTGCGAAAAAAGGTTTACGATTCAAGCGGTATCACGTTAGAATGGGAAATCATGCGCGTGGGCGAATTTGAGCGGTAAGATCGGTCCCAATACCGACGTGATACCGACACATTACCGACGTCATGCAGCAGGGCCAAAACGACGGGTTCTGACATTATAACGAGGGCCGAAAAGGCTCCGGGAAAGTAAGGCACTCCGGTGGGTACGTCGAGCAGGACAACCCCGACAGTGGCGGTATTAATGGGCGGGCCCTCAGCAGAACGCGAGGTGTCGTTGTCCACGGGCACAGCCTGCGCTGCAGCACTGCGGGAACATGGTGGCTACAATGTGGTCGAGGTCGATGCGGGCCGCGACCTTTGTGCTGTTCTGCTGGACCTCAAGCCCGACACTGTTCTCAATTGCCTGCATGGGCGCTGGGGTGAAGACGGCTGTGTGCAGGGGCTGCTGGAATGGCTGAACATTCCGTATTCGCATTCCGGCGTGCTGGCCTCGGCGCTGGCGATGGACAAGCAACGCTCAAAAGAGGTTTACCGTCACGCGGGCCTGCCGATTGTTGAAAGCGTGATCCGCTCAAAGGCGGATGTGCGTGCTGCGCACGTGATGCCGCCACCCTATGTCGTCAAACCAAACAATGAAGGGTCGTCGGTCGGCGTTTATCTTGTGAACGCGGAAAACAACGGCCCGCCGCAGCTGGACGATGACATGCCCGATTTTGTCATGGTCGAAACTTATGCACCGGGTCGCGAGCTGACGACAACCGTGATGGGGCAGCGCGCGCTGACCGTCACCGACATTATCACGACCGGTTGGTACGATTACGATGCCAAGTACAAGGAAGGCGGATCGTCCCACGTGGTTCCCGCCGATGTCCCGGCAGAGATTTTCGACCTTTGCATGGACTACGCTGTGCGGGCGCACAACGCGCTGGGGTGCCGGGGTGTCAGCCGCACGGACTTCCGCTGGGACGAGAGCCGCGGCGTCGATGGTCTGATCCTGCTCGAAACAAACACGCAACCCGGCATGACGCCCACGTCACTTTCTCCGGAGCAAGCAGAGGCCTGCGGCATCACTTTTGGACAGCTGTGCGCTTGGATGGTGGAGGACGCTTCATGTTCTCGCTAAGGCGCGACCGGAACGATCACGCGAGGTCCGATCCCGCGCCCTCGCGCTGGGCATGGCGGATGCAACGGTTGATGCTGACACCTGCGTTTCGCTTTGGCCTGCGCGTTGGTGTGCCGTTCTGCGTTACGCTGTTGGCGGGGACGGTCTATTTGGCCGACCCAGACCGACGCGCAGCCATTGCTGAAGGCGTTGCCGATGCCCGTGCCAGTATCGAGGAACGTCCTGAATTCATGGTCAAGCTGATGGCAATCGACGGGGCCAGCGGGACGCTGGCCGCAGACATCCGTACGGCTGTGCCCTTGGACTTCCCGCAAAGCTCCTTCGATCTGGACCTCACAGCGATCCGCAAGCAGATCAAAACGCTGAATGGCGTGAAATCGGTGAATGTCCGCATTCGTCCGGGCGGTGTGCTTCAGGTCGATATCACGCCGCGCGTTCCTGTGGCCATCTGGCGGAACGAAGACGGTTTGGTGCTGGTCGATGCAGCCGGCGCGCATGTCTCGGCCATTGCGGCCCGCGCTGAATTTCCGGGTCTACCCCTGATCGCAGGCGAGGGCGCCGCGCGCCATGTACCCGAAGCGCTGGCGCTGCATCAGACAGCCGCCGTTCTGGGGGACCGGCTGAAAGGTGTGGTGCGCATGGGCAATCGGCGCTGGGATATCGTCCTGGACCGCGAGCAGCGCATTCTTCTGCCCGAGGAAAAAGCGATGCAGGCGCTTGAGCGGGTAATCGCCCTGGAAAAGGCTGAACACGTTCTGAGCCGGGATGTGGCGCGGGTGGATTTGAGGCTGGCGCATCGGCCGACTGTGCGCATGACGAAAGACGCCACCGAAGCGTGGTGGGATATCAAACAAGGCACCGAAGACTAACTTTGGGCCCTTAATCTGAGGCGGGACAAGACGATGGATCTATACGACAGCCAACGCTCAATGCGTCATATGCGCAAGCTTGCTATGCAGCGCGGGGTGGTCGCCATTCTCGATGTGGGCAGTTCCAAGATCGCCTGTCTGGTTCTGCGTTTTGACAGCTCGGGTGAACTGGATGACACGGGCGAGATTGGGTCGCTGGCGGGGCAGTCCAATTTTCGGGTCATCGGGGCGGCGACAACCCGGTCGCGCGGGGTCCGCTTTGGCGAGATCTGCGCGATGGGCGAAACCGAGCGGGCGATCCGCACCGCGTTGCAGGCTGCGCAAAAGATGGCTGGCATCCGTGTGGACCATGTGATTGCATGTTTTTCCGGCGCGGAGCCGCGCAGCTATGGGCTGGATGCGCAGATCGATCTTGAAGGCGACATGGTGTCTGAACAGGACGTGGCACAGGTGCTCGCTGCATGCGATGTGCCCGAATATGGCGAAGGGCGCGAGGTGCTGCATGCGCAGCCCGTGAACTTTGCGCTGGATCATCGGTCTGGCCTTGCCGACCCACGCGGGCAGTTGGGCAACGAATTGTCGGTGGACTTGCACATGCTGACGGTGGACGCCGCCGCGATCCAGCATCTGGCGCACTGTATCAAGCGCTGTGATCTGGAACTGGCGGGGATCGCCAGCTCATCCTACGTCTCGGGTATTTCCGCGCTGGTGGAAGATGAACAGGAACTGGGTGCGGCCTGCATCGATCTTGGTGGCGGGTCTACAGGCGTGTCGATCTTTATCAAAAAGCACATGATCTATGCCGATGCCGTTCGCATGGGGGGGGACCACGTAACCTCGGATATCTCGATGGGGTTGCAGGTGCCCACCGCAAACGCCGAACGGATCAAGACGTTTTACGGTGGCGTGCATGCGACTGGCATGGATGACCGTGAAATGATCGAAATCGGGGGGGACACCGGAGATTATGAACATGACCGCCGGACGGCGTCGCGGGCGGAACTCATCGGGATCATGCGCCCGCGGGTAGAGGAAATACTTGAAGAAGTACGCGTGCGGCTTGATGCCGCCGGTTTTGATCACCTGCCAAGCCAGCAGATCGTTCTGACCGGGGGCGGTAGTCAGATACCGGGTCTGGACGGTCTGGCCAGCAAGATCCTTGGCCAACAGGTGCGTCTGGGACGGCCCTTGCGCGTCCATGGTCTGCCGCAGGCGGCGACGGGCCCCAGTTTTGCCTCTGCCGTTGGACTGGCGCTTTTCGCTGCCCATCCGCAGGATGAATGGTGGGATTTTGACATTCCGGCGGACCGCTATCCTCAGCGGTCGCTGAAACGCGCGGTAAAGTGGTTTCGCGACAATTGGTAGGGTGACATAGCATCCGTTCAGCGCTATCTTTGAGAAATCGCACGTGTGGCAAAAGACCACGAACACAAGAACAGCGGTACCGGGACGAGCAGGTTCCGACATTTGACACAAAAGACCCGAATCGCGCGGCGCGTGGCCGTGCGGCGGTGCTGCTTGTTGTGGTGAGCGACAGGAGAATCGCAAGATTTGCCCGGTTTGGCGAAATCTCGCGTAGAGAACCCGGCTTTATCCCCAGATTTGGTAGAATTTTGACGTTTTTTGGGTGACGCTACGGGTGGCAGACGTTAAGATTGTCGGAATTTAGCACGTAAAAACCTGTGGGACGCAGGACAACAGAACAGGCGGACAGCACATGACACTCAACCTCTCGATGCCCGGTCAGGAAGACCTCAAGCCACGGATCACCGTTTTTGGTGTCGGCGGCGCAGGCGGTAACGCGGTCAACAACATGATCGAAAAGCAGCTGGATGGCGTTGATTTTGTCGTGGCCAACACCGATGCGCAGGCGCTGCAGCAGGCGCGCGCGGACAACAAGGTGCAGCTTGGCATCAAGGTGACCGAAGGCTTGGGGGCAGGCGCCCGCGCGTCTGTTGGTGCCGCGGCTGCCGAAGAAAGCATCGAGCAGATCGTCGATCATCTGGCTGGCGCGCATATGTGCTTTATCACCGCGGGCATGGGCGGGGGTACCGGCACCGGGGCCGCGCCCATTATCGCACAGGCTGCGCGCGAACTCGGAGTTCTGACCGTTGGTGTCGTGACCAAACCGTTCCAGTTTGAAGGTGCCAAGCGGATGCGCCAGGCCGAGGACGGTGTCGAAGCGCTGCAAAAGGTGGTCGATACGCTGATCATCATTCCCAACCAGAACCTGTTCCGTCTGGCCAACGAAAAAACGACATTTACCGAAGCCTTCTCAATGGCTGACGACGTGCTGTACCAGGGCGTGAAGGGCGTGACCGACCTGATGGTCCGTCCGGGCCTGATCAACCTCGACTTTGCCGATGTCCGCGCCGTCATGGACGAGATGGGCAAGGCGATGATGGGCACGGGCGAATCCGATGGCGAAGATCGCGCCATTCAGGCCGCCGAAAAGGCCATTGCCAACCCGCTGCTGGACGAAATCAGCCTGCGCGGTGCCAAGGGCGTGCTGATCAATATCACAGGCGGCGAAGATCTTACCCTGTTCGAACTGGACGAAGCCGCCAACCGCATTCGCGAGGAAGTGGACCCAGAGGCGAATATCATCGTCGGGTCCACGCTGGATGAAGGTCTGGGCGGATTGATGCGCGTCAGCGTTGTCGCCACCGGCATTGACGCGACGGATGTGAACACCGAAATGCCCGTACCGCGCCGGTCGCTAAGCCAGCCCCTGAGCCAGCCGAGCGAAGTGCAGGACGACGCGCCCGCACCCGAAGCGGCCGTTGCCGCATCAACGCAGGTTGAACCTGCACAAGAAGCGGCGCGGGCGCCCACGCTCTTTGAAGAAATGGAGCCTCAGCAGGCCGAGGTCGCACAGGTCGACGACGACTTGCCGCCTCCTGCGTACCAGCCTCAGGTCGCCGCATTCGAGCCGCGTCGCGAGGAAAGCCTGGAAGCAGAGCCCGAAGAATATGTGGCCCCACGCGCGCCGGCACCCGGCACGCCATCCCCCGAGGCAATGGAACGTCTGCGCGCCGCAGCACAGCGCAGTGCGCCGCAGCAGCAAGCCGCCGCCCCTCAGCCACAGCCCGCAGCCGCACAAAGCCAGGGCGAGAAACCCCGGTTCGGCATCAACTCTCTGATCAATCGGATGACAGGTCAGGGTGACGGCGAAGCGCAGCAGCAACAGCCGCGCCCGGTCCGTCAGCAGCCGCCGGTGCAAAACCGCGCCTCGGCCGCAGCACCACAGCCACAACAGGACGTTAATGCCGACGAAGAGCGGATCGAAATTCCCGCATTCCTGCGCCGTCAGGCGAACTGAGGGCTGCAACCTCCCGTTTCATCAGCGCCGGATCAGTCTGTAACAAGGGGCACTGAACGTCGAAATCAGACCTGACGTGGTCACAATAATTTAGATAAGAGCCGCCGAAAGGTGGCTCTTTTTCCTTTATGGTCAAAGACTTCGCAGAGGGTCGGCGTATTTGTGCGCGATTGGCCACAACATGTTTCAGACCGTTACAAAGGTTGTGTTGCACGCTAACAGACCGCCCCCTACTTGTTGGATCAAGTTAGACACAAGTCTAATTCAATCAGAGGTGCGACCCGTGCAGACGACCATCAAATCACCGATCAGCTTCAGCGGCAAAGGCCTGCACTCCGGTGCGGCTGCGACGGTGACAGTGCGTCCGGCCGGTGCGTACCATGGTATCTGGTTCAAGCGGATCGACATCTCGCTTGGGGATCGTTTGATCCCTGCGCGGTGGGACGCCGTGAACCGGTCGCCTCTGTGCACCAAGCTTGAGAATGCCGCGGGCCTTTCAGTGTCCACGGTTGAGCATCTTATGGCCGCGCTGGCGGGATGTGGCATTCACAATGCGCTGGTTGAGATTGACGGTCCCGAAGTCCCGATCCTTGACGGCTCTGCCATTCCTTTCGTGCGCGGATTTGTTCAGCGCGGCCTGCGCCGCCTTTCCGCGCCTGTCATGGCCTTTGAAGTTCTTGAAACCGTGACGGTAACCGACGGTGATGCGACAGCATCCATCAGCCCGTCCGACACGCTTCGGATTGATTTCGAGATCGATTTTGTAGATGCCGCAATCGGGCATCAGCAAAAGTCGTTGGTAATGAACAATGGCTCTTTCGCGCGCGAGCTGTGTGACAGCCGCACCTTCTGCCGTCAGGCAGATGTGGATGCGATGCAGGCCAATGGTCTGGCACTTGGCGGCAACTCCGGCGAGAACGCCGTGGTCTTTGATGGTGATAAGGTGGTCAGCCCCGGTGGCTTGCGCCACGCCGATGAGCCTGTGCGCCACAAGATGCTGGATGCGCTGGGTGATCTTGCGTTGGCCGGTGGTCCTTTGCTGGGTCACTACAAAGGCAACCGTGCGGGTCACTCGTTGACCAACACCTTGTTGCGCAAACTTTTCGCCACACCGGGCGCTGTGCGGATGGTTGAATGCGACGCGTCCATGGTCGCGCGCCTGCCGGGTTCTGGCCTGGTGTGGGATGAGATCCCGCAAGTCGCCTGATCAGGCTCTCTTTCACATGCAAACCAACGCTTGCCTGCCATTGAGCTTGGGTGGGCGGCATTGTATGCCTTTGGCAACGCTCCGCAGGGACGTGGAATATGTCGCAACACAGCCGACACAAAAGGTGCATTCAGCGTTTTGCAATGCATTCTATTGTGTTAGCAAGGCATGAAGATGGACGAACGGGACGCAGGACGTGACGCAGCAAAGAGTGCAGGCATGAACGGTGCGAAGGCGCGGATGCGGGTGATCGGTGCGGTGGCGATTGTCGCAGCGCTTTCGGCGTGTGGCAGTCGCGATGCGGGCCGGACCACCGGGAGTTTCTTTAACCCACAAGAAATTCCGCTTGAAACCTATTCGGCTGAACAGATTTTTGAGCGTGGTGAATTCGAACTCACCCGGCGTCAGCCAGATCAGGCTGCCTTCTATTTCGCTGAGATCGAGCGCCTCTATCCCTATTCTGAATGGGCCAAGCGCGCGCTGATCATGCAGGCGTTTTCGTACCATCAGGATCAGGATTACCCCAACAGCCGGTCCTCTGCGCAGCGGTTCATCGATTTTTATCCCGATGATGACGATGCGGCCTATGCACAATATCTGCTGGCGCTCAGCTATTATGATCAGATCGACGAAGTGGGTCGCGATCAGGGCCTGACATTTCAGGCGCTGCAAAGCCTGCGTGAGGTGATCGAAGGATATCCCGACAGCGAATATGCCAAATCGGCGATTCTGAAATTCGACCTCGCATTCGACCATCTGGCGGGCAAAGAGATGGAGATCGGCCGATATTACCTCCGCCGGGACCACTACACCGCTGCGATCAATCGTTTCCGTGTCGTGGTCGAAGAGTTCCAGACCACAAGCCACACGGCCGAGGCGCTGCATCGTCTGGTCGAAGGGTATTTGTCGCTGGGCCTGAACGAAGAGGCGCAGACGGCGGGGGCAATTCTGGGCCATAACTACCAGTCCACGGACTGGTATGCCGACAGCTACAAGTTGTTGACCGGTCAGGGGCTCGAGCCCGCCTTCTTCAAGGACAATTGGCTGGCCGCGATCTATCGGCAGACCATCAAGGGCGCGTGGCTATAGCCCCGGTGGGCAGATTGCCCATCTTACGGACAGATCAAGATGCTGCGCGGGCTTGATATATCGAACATGCTGATCATTGACCGGCTTGAGCTTGCGTTCGAGCCTGGTCTCAACGTGCTGACCGGGGAGACCGGCGCGGGCAAGTCTATTTTGCTGGATGCTTTGGGGTTCGTATTGGGTTGGCGCGGTCGTGCAGATCTTGTGCGTCAGGGGGCGGATCAGGGCGAGGTGACTGCTTGGTTCGATCTGCCCGCGGGGCATCCTGCGGTGGCTGTTCTTGAAGACGCGGGTCTTCCGGTCGGCGAAGAACTGATCCTGCGTCGGGTGAACACAGCAGACGGGCGCAAGACGGCATGGGTGAATGACCGTCGGTGCTCAGGCGAGGTCTTGCGTGCTTTGTCCGAAACGCTGGTGGAACTACACGGCCAACATGACGATCGTGGACTGCTGAACCCGCGGGGTCATCGCGCCATTCTGGATGCTTTTGCGGGAAATGATGTTCAGCGCACAAAGGTGCGCAAGGCCTGGGCCACTTTGGGGACTGCGCGAAAGACGGCAGCGCAGGCAGCAACAGCGCGCGATGCCATCAAGGCCGAAGAGGAATATCTGCGCCACGCGGTCGCTGAGCTTGATCAGCTTGATCCGCAAGAGGGCGAAGAGGCCACGCTGGATACCCGCCGCAGGCTCATGCAGGGCGCTGAGAAGATCCGCAGTGACGTGGTCAACGCTTACGAGCTGCTGGGGCAGGGCGGGGCGGAAACGACTCTTGGGGACGCACTGCGGTGGTTGGACGGTGTTGCGGACAAGGCCGAGGGAACTCTGGAGGCGCCGATGGCAGCGCTCAATCGCGCCATGGTCGAACTGGACGAGGCGATGTCAGGCGTTACCGATGCTATTGAGACGATGTCATTCAATCCCATCGACCTGGAGGAAACAGAGGAGAGGTTGTTCGCAATCCGCGCGCTGGCGCGCAAACATGAGGTGGCCCCGGACGATCTGGCGGGATTCGCAAGCACGCTGAGGTCAAAACTGGAGGCGCTGGATGCAGGCGAGGCCGAACAGGCAGCCCTTGAGGCCGCTGTCAGAGAGGCGCAATCGGCCTATGATAAAGCGGCCGAAACCCTGAGCATGTCGCGACAAAAGGCAGCCCGGCAGCTTGACACCGCCGTCACCGCAGAGCTTGCCCCTCTCAAAATGGAGCGCGCCGTTTTCTCGACACAGATCACAGCCTCAGACCCAGGAGCAGACGGCATCGACGAGGTATCATTTACGGTGGCAACAAATCCAGGCGCGCCGGCCGGGCCACTGGGCAAAATTGCCTCAGGGGGGGAGTTGAGCCGGTTTCTGCTGGCCTTGAAGGTGTGTCTAACCCAAGGACAGGAAGGCCTTTCGCTGATCTTTGATGAAATCGACCGCGGCGTGGGCGGGGCGACTGCAGATGCGGTCGGGCGCAGGCTGTCCGATCTTGCTCAGGGGGGGCAGGTGCTGGTTGTCACCCATTCGCCTCAGGTTGCAGCCCTTGGCACGCACCACTGGCGGGTTGAGAAAGCCGTGCGCAAGGGCGTGACGACCTCTACCGTCATGCCGCTGTCAGCACCCGAACGTGTTGATGAAGTTGCGCGGATGCTCTCTGGAGATGTAATCACCGATGCCGCCCGCGCAGCGGCTGAGGCTCTTTTGGCAGGTTGAGATCGAAAATGCGGGAAAAACAATCCATTCGCCCGCATTCTTCAGATCAGTGCCTTGACCCGCACCTGCCAGCGGACTGATCATTGTTCCATGGCTGACCCCACCCCTTCCTTTTTGTCACAACAACTGACCATGGCCATGGCATCGTGCAGGCATGGGCTGAAGGTGTTGCGCAAGAAAGGGCCGGACAAGGTCACCTTCTGGTTCATTGCGCTGGTGATCGGGATCGCGGCAGGCTTTGCCGCGCTGTTTTTCCGCAAGGGGATCGAGGCGCTGCAGGCCTGGCTTTACGGCACCGAAGACGTTCAGAATCTTCACAGTTTTATCACCGGTCTCGATTGGTACTGGGTTGTGGTCATTCCCACGATTGGCGGATTGGTCGTGGGCCTGATCCTGCATGTCTTTACCAAGGATGGCCGGGCCCGATCTGTGGCGGATGTCATTCTTGGTGCGGCGATCCATGATGGTCGGGTGGAAACGCGGGCGGGCCTTGCCTCGGCGTTGGCGTCAATGATCACGCTCAGCACGGGTGGATCATCAGGGCGCGAGGGGCCCGTTGTCCATCTTGCCGCTGTTATTTCAACCAAGGTCAACCGGTGGATCAATGCTGATGGCATCACCGGCCGGGACCTTTTGGGCTGCGCTGTTGCAGCAGGTGTTTCTGCCAGCTTCAACGCCCCCATTGCAGGCGCGCTTTTTGCATTGGAAGTGGTGCTGCGGCACTTTGCGGTGCATGCCTTTGCCCCCATCGTGATTGCATCCGTTGCAGGCACTGTGATCAACCGCCTCGAATATGGCGGGGTGACGGAATTTGCCCTGCCGACCTACGGGGATCTGCAGTTCTACGCCGAACTGCCCGCTTTTCTGCTGCTGGGTCTGACCTGTGGTCTTGTTGCCGTGCTTTTGATGCGCGCGATCTTCTGGGCTGAGGATTTCGGCAATCATGTACAGGACCGAACTGGCTTGCCCCGCTGGCTGCGGCCGACGATCGCGGGCATGATCTTGGGCATCATTGCCCTGTGGTTCCCCCATATCATCGGGGTCGGATACGAGACCACGTCGATGGCCCTTACCGGTCAACTGGCCCTGCACGAAGCGATTGTCTTTGCCGTGCTGAAGGTCGCTGCGGTGTCGATCACACTTGGCGGGCGCATGGGAGGGGGGGTGTTTTCCCCGTCCTTGATGATTGGTGCGCTGACGGGGCTAGGCTTTGGCCTGATTGCAACGGGGGTTTTCCCCGATGTCTCAGGCTCGTCGTCTCTCTATGCCCTTGCTGGCATGGGGGCGGTTGCGGCGGCGGTGCTGGGGGCGCCCATCTCAACCACGCTTATTGTCTTTGAACTGACCGGCGACTGGCAGACCGGGCTTGCCGTGATGGTTGCGGTCAGCATGTCCACGGCGCTGGCGTCGCGCATTGTGGATCGCAGCTTCTTTCTTACACAGATCGAACGTCGCGGTATTCATCTGGCTGCAGGGCCACAGGCGTATCTGCTTTCGATGTTCGCGGTGGCGCGGATCATGCGGCGTCCCGATGATCCGCGAGCCGCCCCCGAAGCGCGCTGTTGGGAGTTGATTAATGACGGAACATACGTTGATGGAACGGCCACGCTTGAAGTCGCGATGCCCATTTTTGATCAATCGGTTGAACGGTTTATCCCTGTTGTGACGTTGTCACCGAATGCGCCGCCCGAGCTTTTGGGCGCTCTCTTTCACGTCGATGCGCTGAAAGCCTACAACCGGGCCTTGGCCGCAACGGCAGCCGAGGAACATTCCTGACGGTGAAACAGGTTCAGATCTGTTCGACTGCTACTTCGTCAATCGGATAGAAGGCAAGGTGGCCCTTGATCTCGGCGACGTCTTCGGACGGGTTCTCGTAGGACCAGACCGCATTTTCCAGCTTTCGGCTCTTCGTGACGACGGAAAAGTAGTTTGCATCACCCTTGTGCGGGCAGTGGGTGGTTTTTTCCGTCGCGTCGAGGAAGGCCATCGCGATGTCACCGCGCGGGAAATAGATCACCGGATCATAGTCACCTTCACGCAATTCCAATGCATCATTGGTTTCGCCAAGAACGGCGCCGCCTGCGCGCACTGACCAGGTGCCGTCAGCCTTAGTGATGGTGATATGATCGGCCATGAACGCGCCCCTTCTTTGGTGGTGCGCCTGAAATCAGATTGGCACCGTTGCGGCATCCAACCACAGTTTTGCATCTGGTGATAGACGGGGACCGATCTTTTCTGCAACCCCTGCATGGTAGGCGTTCAGCCAATCCCGTGCGGAGGTGTCCAGCATCTCTGTGACAATCAAGCGGCGGTCGATTGGCGCAAAGCTCAGCGTTTGCCACTGCAACATCTTGCGGTGCGCATCCCCCCCCTCCAATTCTGGCGCATCGCGCACCACCAGCAGGTTCTCGATGCGGATGCCAAATGCGCCTTCGCGGTAATAGCCCGGCTCATTCGACAGGATCATGCCCGGCTCAAGGGACACATCGCTCAGCCTGCTCAGGCGCTGGGGCCCTTCGTGCACACTCAGATACGCGCCGACGCCGTGACCCAACCCGTGATCAAAGTCCTGCCCCGCCATCCAGAGCGGCAGGCGCCCCACGCATTCGATGTCCCGGCCCGCCAACCCAACGGGCCAGCGCAAGCGGGACATGGCGATCATGCCCGCCAACACCCTTGTGAAGGCCGCGCTGGCCTCTGGCGGCGGCGCGCCGATCGGGATTGTGCGGGTGATGTCGGTGGTGCCGTCGAGATATTGACCGCCTGAATCCAACACCAGCAACTGACCTTCCTGCAGAATGCTGTCCGTCTCTTCGGTGACGCGGTAGTGCATGATCGCACCGTTGGGGCCGGTGCCGGCAATGGTTTCGAATGAGATATCTCGCAACGCATTATCGCGCCGCCGTGCTGTCTCTAACTGCGTGACCACCTGCGTCTCGGTAACTGTGCCCGGGGGCTGTCCCTCAAGCCAGCACAGTACTTCCACCAGCGCCGCCCCGTCCCGCAAGTGCGCGGCGGCGGCGCCCGCAATCTCAGCCTCATTCTTGCGCGCCTTCGGAAGGGCGCAAGGGTCATCGCCCCATACCTTCCTGTCATCCAATCTGTCGGCGATAACGACCGGCACCGACAATTTGTCCAGTCGCACGGGACCGTCAAGGCCATCCAGATAGCTCAGCAATTCCGACGGATCACGCACTGAAACCTCATCGCCCAGGTGATCATCAAGCCCTCCGACCTTGGCCGCCGCAACAAAGGCATCGACCACGCCTGACTGGTGCAAAACCGCAAATCCATGAACCACCGGATTGCGCGGAATGTCACTGCCGCGGATATTCAAAAGCCAGCACAGGCTGTCGGGCAGGGTGATCACCGCCGCCGCCTGACCTGCGTCCCGCAGCACCGCTCCCACTTTGTGTCGTTTCTCTGCGTGGCTCTCTCCAGCAAATTGCAGCGGATGTACCTTGGCCTGCGCCATCGGCGGCGCCGGTTGGTCCGCCCATATCCGATCAACCAGATTGGTGCTTTGACGCAGAGTGACACCGGACCCCTCAAGCACAGCTTCGGTCTGGGCGATCTGACCCGGTGTGTGCAACCAGGGGTCAAACCCAACCACGCCGCCCTGCGGCAACTGCTCTCTCAACCATGCGCCCAAGGAGATCTCTGGCCACGGCACAGGGGTAAAGGCTTCGGCTACCTGCGTCTTGACCTGGGTGCGGTACCGACCATCGATGAACACACCGGCAGTCTCAACCAATGCCGCGCAAAATCCCGCGGACCCTGTAAATCCCGTTAACCAGGCCAAGCGTTCATCACGCGGGGCCACATATTCACCCTGATGCGCATCTGCGCGCGGTATCACAAACCCGTCCAGCCCCTCTTTTTGCATCTCGGCACGCAATGCTAACAGCCGGGGCGGACCTTGCTCAGGGCGGGCGCTCACTTCAAAGGACTGGTACATGGACCCCTTTCAATATTCCTCAAATATGCAATTCCGACGGCTCAGCCCGCGCGGCGCATGCCCATGACACGGGCCCGGGCGCGGGGATCACTGTCAAAGAGTGCGGCCAGTTGTTCGGTCATGGCCCCCGCCAGCTGGTCTACATCCGTGATCGTAACCGCGCGGTCATAATACCGGGTCACATCATGGCCGATACCGATCGCAAGCAGCTCGACCGCCTTGCGTTTCTCTACCATCGCGATCACGTCGCGCAGGTGTTTTTCCAGATAGTTTGCGGGATTTACGGACAAGGTTGAATCGTCTACAGGCGCGCCGTCGCTGATCACCATCAGGATCTTGCGGGCCTCGTGACGCGCCATCATACGGCGGTGCGCCCACTCCAGCGCCTCGCCGTCGATGTTTTCCTTCAGCAGCCCTTCTTTCATCATCAGCCCCAGATTGGGCCGGGTGCGACGCCAGGGGGCATCGGCAGATTTGTAGATGATGTGGCGCAGATCGTTCAGACGGCCGGGCTGGGCCGGGCGGCCGTCGTTCAGCCAGGCTTCGCGGGCCTGTCCGCCTTTCCAGGCGCGGGTCGTAAAGCCCAGGATCTCGACCTTCACATTGCACCGCTCAAGCGTGCGCGCCAGTACGTCCGCGCAGATAGCGGCAATCGAAATGGGACGCCCCCGCATGGAGCCCGAATTGTCCAACAGGAGTGTCACGCATGTATCGCGGAACTCTGTGTCTTTTTCGACCTTGAAGCTCAGCGGTGTTGTCGGGTTTGCCACCACGCGTGCCAATCGGCCTGCATCCAGCATGCCTTCTTCAAGATCAAACTCCCATGCCCGGTTTTGCTGCGCCTGCAACCGGCGTTGCAGCTTGTTCGCCAGCCGGCTGACCGCACCTTTCAAAGGCTCCAGCTGCTGATCGAGGTAAGCGCGCAGGCGTTCCAGTTCGACCGGTTCGGCCAGTTCTTCGGCACCGATCACCTCGTCATGGGTGTCCATGTAGACCAGATAATTCGGGTCCGCGTCCGACACATGTTGGGGGGCGGGCGGCTCCATCGGGGCGTCGCCTTCGGGCATGTCTGCCTCTTCGCCCAACTCCTGATCAGCCATGTCATCCATGGAGACCTGCGCCTGGCTCGCATCCTGCTGCTCATCCTGAGACTGCTCGGGCGACCCTTCGGCCTCTTCGTCGTCCTGGTCATCCTGACCGGTGCTGTCCGGATCCTGCTCTTCTTCGCTGCCTTCCTCGGCCTCGTCATCCTGATCTTCGTCGAGCTGGTCGGGGTCATCACCCAACTGATCACCATACCCAAGGTCAGAGATCATCTGCCGGGCAAATCTGGCAAAAGCAGACTGGTCTTCCAGAATATCATCTAGGTTTTCCAGTGTGCCACCGGCCTGATCCTCAATGAATCCGCGCCACAGCTCCATGGCGTTTTCAGCGCCCGGGGGCAGATCGCGCCCGGTTGCCAGATGCCGCACCAGATAACCTGCGGCCGTCGCCAGCGGCACGTCAGAGGCCTGTTTGGCCTGATCATAGCCTTTGCGCAGCGCTTCGTGCTTGATCTTGACGTCGATGTTGCCCGCAGTGCCGGGCATGTCGCGGGCACCAACGGCTTCACAGCGGGCCGTTTCCATTGCTTCATAAAGATCGCGCGCCATATCGCCTTGTGGCGCATATTTCGCATGGGTCTGGCCATTGTGATAACGCCGGTTCAGCGCGAGCGCATCCGCTGTGCCGCGCGCCAGAAGCACTTCCTCACGGGTCATGCGGCGTGATACCTGCGGCAGCCGCATGCTGTCACCGGACAAGCCCGATGGGTCCACCGAATAGCTGACAGTCAGATCAGGATCGTTCGCCATCACCTTGGAGGCTTCGGCAAGGGCTTTTTTGAACGCGTCTGCAGGATTGTCAGATGGTTTGCTCATACTGCATCCCCTTCGAACCAGTTCGGCTCTGCGTTGCCTCCGCATATCACAACCGCGACGCGTTCGTCTTTTGCCGGTACGTAACCGCCAGATGTCAGAGCGGCCAGTGCGGTGACCCCGCCGGGTTCGCAGACCATCCGCGTTGCGCCCCAAAGGCGGCGTCCGGCTTCTATCACATCCGCGTCAGCCACGACCACGTTTTCGGCGACATGGGCCCGGATGAGGTCGATGTTCAGATCACCGATGCTGGACGCCCCAAGCCCACTGGCTGAGATGCCGCTGGCACTGAAATTCGGAGACAGCGTGCCTTTGAGGGTTTGATCAAGAGTGGACGTCAGTTTGGTTTCTACCGCGACGACCTTGGCGTGGCCACCGAACCATGCTGCGACCCCGCCAATCAGCCCGCCGCCGCCCACGGCAACAAGCACCGTGTCGATACCGTTCAGCTGCGCGTCCATTTCAAGTGCGAGGGTGCCTTGACCGGTAATGGTGCCGGGGCTGTCGTAGGGATGCACCGCCAACGCCCCGGTTTCTTTGGCATAATTCGCGTATGCGCGCACGGCGTCGTCAACATTGCCCTCGGTCACGATGACCTCTGCGCCGAAATGGCGCATCCGTGCCAGCTTTACTTCCTTGGCAATCTGAGCGGGTACAAAGACCGTTGATTTGGCCCCAAGAGAGGTCGCTGCATAGGCAACCGCGGCGCCATGATTGCCGCCTGAGATGGCTACCGCGCCGGCGGCGGGCAGATCAGCGCCCATCAGCGAATTGAACGCGCCACGCACCTTGAAAGAGCCGGTGATCTGCGTGTGCTCAAGCTTGAGCTTCAGCGGATGATCCAGCCCCAACGCGCCCGTTTCGAGCGAAAGCACAGGCGTGCGGCGGATGTGGGACCGCACCCGGTCGCTGGCCGCTGTTATCTCGGCCCGTCCGATCATCCCAGACTTACGCTCGCCGCGCTTTCGGGCAGTTCTTCGTCAAACAGGCGCTGATAGAATTCGGCCACCGTCTGACGCTCAAGCTCGTCACATTTGTTGAGGAAACTGAGGCGGAAGGCATAGCCGACGCTGCGGAAAATTTCGGCGTTTTGAGCCCATGCGATCACCGTTCGCGGGGACATGACGGTAGAAAGCTCACCGTTCATGAAAGCTGTCCGCGTAAGATCGGCAACCGTCACCATCTGTTTGACGGTTTTGCGGCCTTCGGCGGTGTTATAGTGCGGGTTCTTTGACAGAACGATGGCCGTCTCTGCGTCGATGCTGAGGTAGTTCAGCGTCGCCACCAGCGACCAACGGTCCATCTGACCTTGGTTAATCTGCTGGGTGCCGTGATAAAGGCCCGTCGTATCGCCCAGGCCGACAGTGTTGGCCGTAGCGAAAATGCGGAAGTAGGGGTGTGGCTCGATCACCTTGTTCTGGTCCAGCAGCGTGAGCTTGCCGTCGACTTCAAGCACGCGCTGGATCACAAACATCACATCAGCGCGGCCCGCATCATATTCGTCGAATACGATCGCTGTTGGGTTGCGCAGGGCCCAGGGCAGAATGCCTTCCTGAAAGTCGGTGACCTGTTTGCCATCGCGCAGTTTGATCGCGTCCTTGCCGATCAGATCAATCCGGCTGATGTGGCTGTCAAGATTGACGCGCACACAGGGCCAGTTGAGATGCGCCGCGACCTGTTCGATGTGCGTCGATTTGCCCGTGCCGTGGTAGCCCTGGATCATGACCCGGCGGTTGTGGCTGAAGCCGGCAAGGATGGCCAGCGTCGTGTCAGGATCAAACTTGTAGGTGCTGTCCAGATCGGGCACACGGTCCGAGCGGTCGGCGAAACCCTTGACCTTCATATCCGTGTTGATGCCGAATACATCGCGTACACTGATTTCCTGAGTGGGTTTCATGTCGATGTCCAACGCGCCGTCCGCCATGGTCTGGTCCTTTGTTCGTGTCGCCTTGCGGCGATGTTTATCCGCCTCTCGTGCCTCATTCGTACGAGCGGTGCAAGGGTTGGCTGATTGGTTTGTTCACCCTTAAGTCCAGTTAAATGGTTCAGCCTGCTGCCATGGCAACCTGTGCGCATCCACAGGCGGCTTTCACGGGTCTGTCTGCACGTGCCTCGGCAAGATCAAGCCGCAATTTGATGTGAGCCATCTCGGCCGTTTTTTCCTGCGCCTGCAGGCAATCATGCAGCCCGCGCAGGGCCCATACGTTATCAGGGTGCACACAGGCGCGGGGCAGGCCGGGTGCAAGCCCGAGATCCTGGCGAAAGACATCTTCAGCCTCTGCATGGTGGCCCTGTTCGAACAATAGCGCGCCAAGCGCGTGACGCGTTGGCTGCATCCAGCCCCATGGCTCATCGTAGGGCAGGGCATCATCCAATGTGACCGCGCGCCGCAACGCCGCAAAGGCAGCGTCGTAGTCAGCCTTGCGATAGGCCAGTTCCCCCTCCAGCATGGCACGTGCGATATCCAGCAGGTCAACGCCCGTGACATTGTGCATCAGGCGGCTTTCGGGCACGCGCGCCGCAGCGCCTTCGAAGACGGCCACCTGCGCTTCGGCTTCATCTACCCGGCCTAGCGCCGATAATGCCAATCCGCGCGCATATTCCAGCATGGCATTGGTGAAGCAATAAGTGTCCACGTCATCTGGCGCAGTCAGGGTGAGGATTTCGTCCCACATGCCAAAACGGATATAAACGTGCGGCTCAAAGCTCATGTAGGTTTCGAAAAAGTCGGCCATGGGCGGCGATTTGATTTGCATCAACGCATCGGGTGTTGTTGCCCTGATCCCCTGAACCGCCCGCATCGCGGGGGCAAACTGCCCCATATAAAGGGCACCGGCGATGACGAAATGGTAGTTGTGCTGGCGATACCCGGTGTAGATGTTGAAGGCACCTTCGGCCTCGAAATACTTCAAATCCGCCTCGATCCCTGCCTCATTCCAGCGCACAACGTTCTCGTAGTGGCCGCACAGCACGTCGATATGCGTGGGCATATGCACAAGATGACCTGCATCAGGCACAAGCCTGCGCAGTGCGTCAGAGGCAGGCAGAGCCTTTTCGGGGGTCGGGGACATTTCCATCAGGTGAATGTAGAGATGCAGAACGGCCGGGTGTTCCATCCCGCCGGGGCGCGCCATCTGCGTCTCAAGGACGTCCCGACATTCCACTGTGGCCGCACCGTCTGCCACCTGATCGCGCGCGACATCCCACATTTGCCATGGCGTCAGGGTTAACAGGCTCTCTGCAAACAATGCAGCAATGTCCATATCTTCAGGGAACTTTGCGTGGGTGCGGCGCATTGTATCTGCAAAGGCCTGATCCCAGCTTTCCATGACCTCCAACGGGGCGACCTCGCGTTGTGGATAGCGGTCGTTCAATGCCTCAACCAATGCCACCTCGGGAGCGGTGAGATGCGATTTATGCGACAGAGCGTTTTGAGTGGCATCGAAGGCTTGCGCCAGTGCATCAGCAAGGCCGTCTTCATCGTAAAGACACCATGGCATGTTGTAGTTGGGCCCCGCGGCATAGGCCAAACCCCAATTTGCCATCGCACAAGTGGGATCCGCTTGCGCGGCGCGCGTGTAGCAGGCGATCGCCTCTTTGTGGTTAAAGCCAAAAGTCCAGTTCAGGCCGCGATCAAACCACACCTGGGCCTCTGCGCTTGGTGTGGATACGGGCCGCGTGTATCGGCCAAGGTCATATTGGTAGTCTGTCATGTTCTGTCCCCCAGTGCATGCAGAATGGCCCGGTGCGCATGACTTGCCTAGTCCAAATTTCCCCGTTCCGGTCTGCACAAGGACTGCGAAAACAACCCCAAGTGGCTGCACACGCGACCGCCATAATGGATGCATCATGAACAGGAGAACGACATGAGCATAACATCCATCCAGCAGCGGTTCAGCGTGGCGGCGGCCATCGGGGTTTCAGGAGGATTGGTCGCGGCAGCCATCACGCAGGCTGATCCGACCTTTCGCGGCGATCTGGGATTCTGCCGCTGTGCCGCGGCGGGGGCCTTTGTGGCGGGACTTTTGTTGGCCGGTGGATTTGGCCGGTCAGGGCTTTGGGGGCTGGGGATTGCGGCGCTGACCTTTGTAGGGGCGACACTAATGGGGGCCGTCATTGCCGTGATGCTGTTGCCGGTAGAAGCCTTGATTGCAGATCTCGGTCTGCGGGATCTGGCCGTGTCGATCTCGGGCATGGCGGCCATCGCGCCGATTTTCGTGGTCGAGATGGTCACCAGCAAGGGGGGTGTTTTATTGCCCTGGGCCGCAAGCGTGCTGGGCATTCACCTGATCGCAATGGCCATGCGCGCAAGGCCCGCGCGAGGTTAGGCAAGCGGCACCGGGTCTAGCATCACCAAAGGTCCGGTCCGTTTCTTGCGATATCGCCACGCGGACGACTTTCCCCTGAGAGAGAACCAAAGAATACAGAGCCTGACGCGCCAGCCCCGAAACCTGCGGCGTTGCGTCAGTCTTTGAAGTTGCGGCTTGCCTTGATCTGGTCCCAAGCCCAGACAACTTCCTGCAATTGCTCTTCTTGCGAGCGGTCCCCGCCGTTCATGTCCGGGTGCAGTACCTTGATAAGCGCCTTGTAGGCCTTGCGGACTTCTGGCTTGGTCCAGTTGTCCTTGGCCTCAAGGATCTCTATGGCGCGGCGTTCTGTGGGGGGAAGGCGACGGCCCGCAGAGCCGCCATTGCGACCGGGATTTTGCGTGGCGTTCTTGCCCAACACCTGATGCGGGTCCTCGATGCCAAGCCGTGCCCATGCGCGGGCTTCAGGATCGCCAAGTGGCTTTGTCTTGCGTTCCCAAACCTTGTCTTCTGACAGTTGGGCGTTCATCTCGGCCTCTGTCGTGCCGTCGAAGAAATTCCACTTCAAATTATATTCACGTACATGCTGCTGGCAGAACCAGAAATAGTCGTCCAGCACGTCCGGGGCCTTGGGCGCGCGGAATTTTCCGGGTTCTTCGCAGCTCTCATGATCACAGATGCGGGTCGACGTCTCGGACGCACCAGACATCCCCCGTCGACCGCGTGGGTTCTTTTTCTTGGCAGACGACACAGACATGTCAAAACCGAAGGGATCAGACTTGGGCATGGATAGGGACCTTTCCGACTCAGGCCGGTCAGTTTAGACGAGGCAGAGCGAGATTGAAGGGGGTGCGGCCAAAAAATGACCAAGACCGAAGAGATTATTGCCCGGCTGCAAGATGCCCTGGCACCAAGCGAACTGGAGGTGGTCGATGATAGTGAAAGTCATCGTGGCCACGGCGGATATCAGGAGGGCGGCGAAAGCCATTACAATGTGCGCATTCGATCCGCCACCTTCAAGGGGATGAGCAGGGTTGCGCGGCATCGCGCGGTGCATGCGGCACTTGGGCCGGATTTGTTGGGGCGGATCCACGCGCTGGCATTGGATTTAGATGTTTAAGCGCGGCGCTTAAGTCTCTGTTTCAGCGTTTTTTTGCGGCTTCTTCTTGTCAGCAAAAGTCACGTCGCCCTCGTCGGCGGCGTCTACATCCTTCGCGTCGTTGTCGGGTGTTTTTTCAGCCTCTGCTTCATCACCGGCAAAGGTATTCGCGCTAGCCGAACCCGTTTCCTTCAGAGGGGGTTCGGCGCGCGTCTCAGTCGGCGTTTCTGCGGGGACGTCGGGCTCCGCCGTCGCGGGTTGGGCGTTGTCCGGGGCAGGCAGCAGTTCGGGCTGAAACGCGTCGGCCTCATTTTCGCGCAACCGCCGGAATACCAGCATGTTGCGCCATTCCGTCGTGGTGCCTGTCAGGCCAGCGCGCTCAAGCGATGGTAAAGTTTCAGCGCGCTGATATTCCCAGCCATATCCTGAAAGACCATTCATGAGCTCTTGGATGGCATGGGCAAATCGGGCTTCCGGCCCGCGCACCCCTTTGACCTTTATGCCCTTGGTAGGGGCGGGAACAACCTTGTACTCATAACGGGGCATGGGATGGCCTTTGGGTTGGATTGGCGGCGGTTTAGCAAAAGCTGCTGTCGGATAAAAGGGGCAGCGCTGGTTGTGCGCCGACTGACCTGGCGGGCAGGCGCAGAGGGATTATCGCTTGATTCCGATCTTGCGGCCTACGCGCTCAGGCCGGGGCAGGTGGGCTTGGGCTCTTTGCATTTCAGTCAGTTTCGCCAGAATGGCGTCGGGCATGGGTGCGACGCGCGGACCGGATTGATCCACGTGCAGTGTCAGCCCTTCGGCGGTCGCTGCAAGCCAGCCATCCTTGTGCCAAAGCTCCTGATACGAATGGAACCGCTTGGTGTCGAAATCAACAAGCTGGAATGTGACATAGACCTCGTCATTTTTGTGCAGTTCGCGCAGATAGCAGACGTGGAATTCGGCCACATAAGTGGTGCAGCCCGTTTTTTGGTAGTCAGGCCCGAAACCGATCCAGGGGTACAGTTGATCGACCGCCGTATCGAACAGGACGTTGTAATAGGCCATGTTCAGATGACCGTTGAAATCAATCCAGTCGGGGCGGACAACCATCGACGCGGAACGGTGGGGGGATTGCATTGCGACGCTCCGATGGTACGCGGGGTTGAGGTTGATCAACCGTTCAGTTTCTTGGCCACCAGTTGGTTGACAGCTTTTGGGTTTGCCTTGCCGCCAGTGGCTTTCATCACCTGACCCACGAACCATCCGGCCAGTTTGGGGTTCTGCTGTGCCTTGGCGACCTGATCGGGATTGGCTGCGATGATCTCGTCCACGGCAGCCTCAATGGCGCCAGTGTCTGTGACCTGCTTCATGCCACGGTCTTCGACAATCGCGGCTGGGTCTCCGCCTTCGGTGTAGACAATTTCAAAAAGATCCTTGGCGATCTTGCCGCTGATGGCATCGGAGGCGATCAGGTCGATCACGCCGCCCAGTTGTGCCGGGCTGACCGGACTGTTCGCGATGTCTTTTTCGTCTTTCTTCAACCGGCCGAAAAGTTCGTTGATGACCCAGTTTGCAGCCATCTTTCCATCGCGACCCTGTGCTACGTCTTCAAAGTAGCCTGCAGAATCGAGATCGGCGGTCAGCACGGAGGCATCATAGTCGCTGAGCCCGAAATCGCGCACAAAACGCGCTTTTTTGGCATCCGGCAGTTCGGGCAGGCTGGCGGCGATGTTGTCGACCCAGTCTTGTTCGATCTCCAGCGGCAGCAGATCAGGATCGGGGAAATAGCGGTAGTCGTGCGCCTCTTCCTTGGAGCGCATCGACCGTGTTTCCTGTTTGTCGGGGTCATAAAGCCGTGTTTCCTGATCGACCGTACCGCCACCTTCGACGATCGCGATCTGGCGGCGTGCCTCGACTTCAATCGCTTGCTGGATGAAACGCATGGAGTTCATGTTCTTGATCTCGCAGCGGGTGCCCAGATGGGAGAAGTCCTGCGTTTCCTCATAGCGCTCGTAATCGCCCGGGCGGCAGATTGAGACGTTGACGTCCGCCCGCATGGCACCCGACTGCATGTCGCCATTGCACGTGCCCAGATAGCGCAGGATCTGGCGCAGCTTGGTGAGGTAAGCGGCGGCTTCTTCGGGGCCGCGGATGTCGGGTCGCGAGACGATCTCCATCAGGCAGACACCGGTGCGGTTGAGATCCACAAAGGACATGTTGGGGTCCATGTCATGGATCGATTTGCCCGCGTCCTGTTCCATGTGGATGCGCTCGACCCGCACCAGTCGTGCTGTGCCGTCGCCCATTTCGACCAGGACTTCACCTTCGCCAACGATGGGCTCGTAAAGTTGGCTGATCTGATAGCCTTGTGGCAGATCCGGGTAGAAGTAATTCTTGCGATCGAAGGCGGATTTCAGATTGATCTCGGCTTTCAGTCCCAGCCCTGTCCGCACGGCCTGTTCTACGCAGTATTCGTTAATCACGGGAAGCATGCCTGGCATGGCTGCGTCCACGAAGGCGACGTTTGAGTTGGGTTCTGCGCCAAATTTGGTGGACGCCCCCGAGAAAAGTTTCGCGTTGGAGGAGACCTGCGCGTGTACCTCCATGCCGATGACCAGTTCCCAGTCGTGCTTGGCCCCGGCGATACGCTTGGGTTTGGGGGTGTCGTAAGTCAGATCGAGCATGGGAACCTCGTGCGGCATCGGCTGTTGGCTGCGGTCTTAGGCCAGCGGCGCATATGCTGCAAGAGGGAGGCGGCGCGATCAGGTGCAAGCTGCTGGTCTGGTTCTGTCAGGCAGCATCACAGACCGCCCCTATCCGCGGCGGTGTTTTCTGGCTTTTGAAATCCCCCGGCAGGGGCTTTGGTTCACGCGCCACCTGCCATTGCCTCAGGCCCAGATTCTGTAAAGACGACCCTTTTACCTGCTGCGATTTCGCGGCTGAACAGCCTGGTGATGATGCGCATTGCGTCCTTGCGCCCGGAATCGGCAAAATTAGCTGGCGAGCGGACATGCAGACTGTTGTCGAACCCTTGCGCAGCATGGGCCCAGACCATTGGATGCAATTCCGTCATGTGGTCACGTATGATCCAGCGCGCGCATCCGGCGATCACCTTGCGATTGTGATCGGCACGGTCGTCGCCAGAATACACCTGCCCGATCGCATTGGCACAATATGAGGCCAGCAAGTTCACGGTATAAGGATCAGAGTGGCGGGCAAGGATGTCGCGCAGCCCCTCAATAAAAAATGTCAGATCAAGGTTTGCGCAGGCTTCGTCGTCAAAGCTGATCGCGTCGAACATCACCCAAGTATAGCCACCCGCCCCCCACGTCTCCATGACCCGGGCTGCGGTGCGGTGGGCTTCGAGCTCCAGTTCCTTGTAAGAGCCGTACCAGCGCGGCAACAGGTGATTACCCATCGCCCGCATCGGGCGGGGGTTTTGGGGGTTGAGATCGATCAGCGCCTCATACCGATCTGCGACGCGGCGGCGCCCTGCGTCCGTGCCACCCAGCAACGCACAGCAGCTGGCTGCCAGCAGCGGAGACTGCAGGGTGTTGGGGCAGAACGGTGACAGGATGTCGCCCGCGCGGTCAAAGTGTGCTGCGAAAGCTGCATGGTTACGGTCGGGGATTTCGGCGTCCCAGCCGGTGCCGCGCCATGCCCAGCCGATATCCATATGAGATTGCGCGACAATAGAGGAGATCACCGGATCGCCTTCGTGTTCTGCGAGCACATGTTCAAGGGCTTCGATTCCGGCCAGCAGCGGGGCATCACTCGGCGGGCTGCCGTCAAACAGGGCATGCTCCACCGCAAGGACGACGTCGGCGCGCGCGCCGTATGCCAAAAGATCGGCCGCGGGCATCGCGCCGGGCGTCATATTGCGACCAATATCGGATTTGCGGATCAGTGCTGACAGTTCGCCCCAGCGTTCTTGCCGGGCCAGACGCTGGCCCATCGCAATATGTCCATCGCGCAGCTTGTCCTCGGTGGTGGGATCCGGGCACGAAATTTGCAGCAAGGTTTGCGCCAGATCATCGGAGATATCAACGGGCGCACGCCGCAGGATGGCCCGCTGGGGCGTCACGCGGGCAGGCATATGGAGCGGCTGCACACGTTTAGGCAGCAGCCCTACCAAGGGGCGCAGTTTGGTCTGCAAAATGTCGCGCAAGGCTTTCATAAATGTCTCGTACACATCGTTCACTCGTTCCCATCAAAGTGATCGAGATTTGGGGCGTAAGCGTGGCGCGGGCACGAAGATATCGCGGAGTTTGCGCGTCCATTCCGGTCGACTTGCGGCAATCAGGACATAATCGTTAATGACCGACGCAATCTTGCCCACGTTTAAGCGATATCGCGCCAATCGTTCCCGCAATGCGCGAAAAACCCCGGCTAACTTGCATTCAGCCGATCAAAAGGTGCATGTTTTTGTGATGAAACGCGCGGTTTTTGCTTTGATGCTGGGAATAGTGCCAGCGATGACGTCTGCCCAGACGCTTGAACAGTTGCGCCCACAGGCGCGGACTGTGCCAGTGTCGGGGACTGTCGGATTCTCTGGTTTGGAAGTGCCCCTGCCGCGCCTTGAGAGCAGCAGCCCACCGGTCATCACTCTGGATGGGCTAGGCGACCTGCGCCCGCCTGCACGCAGCGGCGATGTGCCTCGAACGCGCTGGCAGCACATGGCGGGGAATGTCCTGTGGACCCGCGCCGCGCTCTCCGCGCTCAAGGATCATGGAAAGCCGCTGGTCGATCTGGTGCCGCGTGACATTGAAACCTGGTGCCCCGCGTATCAATCGGCGCCGGAAGCGCAGAGGCGTGCCTTCTGGGTCGGATTCATGTCCGCGCTGGCAAAGCACGAGAGCACCTACAAGCCCTGGGCCGTCGGTGGTGGGGGCAAATGGTATGGCCTGTTGCAGATCCTGCCGGGTACGGCGCGGGGGTATAACTGTCGGGTTGGAACCGGTGCGGCCCTCAAGAATGGGCCCGCCAACCTCAGTTGTGCCATTCGGATCATGGCCCATACCGTTCCGCGCGACGGTGTGATTCATGGCTACAAGGGCCGACGCGGACAGGGTGTCACGGCAGATTGGGGCCCGATGCACAGCGCGTCAAAGCGGCGCGACATGTCAGGCTGGCTGCGGCGTCAGACCTATTGCAAGCCGCTTGACGCCACGCGCCCAAGAGCGAAGCCTTAGGCGGAATTCACTGAAACAGCTGGAAATGGTGGCGTTCCACTTTCATGCCGCGGGCTTGCAGTGCTTTCTCAAACGCCTCGTGGGGGGGTGTTGCCTCAAAGGGGAGGCGCAGTTTGCGGCCTGATTTAAGGACAAGACTGGCGCGGACGGAAAAATCAAGCCGCGTGTCCAGGCGGACGTGGTGAATTTGTGACAGCGCAACATCGGCGTCCCGTTTGCCCGTGAACCACGACAGTGTGTCATCGCTCAGCCGCAAACCACTTTGCGTATCATGCAAGAGATCAAGCACCGCAGGGATGGTAAAGGCGGCCAGTGCCAAAACGATCCACCAGGCCGCATCAAACCACCCATAGAGCACCAGCAGAACGCACCAGACTACACCGATCACGATCAACCCGGCCCAGGACCGACCCGAGCGCTGGTAGGTGAAATCGTCCAAGGTCAATCGGTGCCACGGATGCGGGTGAGCATCTCAGCAGAGTCGCGGCTGAGACCTTCCGTCCCCAAGATCCGGTCAAGCTGTTCCTTGATAATCGCCTGGCGATCCGGGTCATAGCGGCGCCACGTCTGAAACGCCGAACACATCCGTGCGGTTGTCTGTGGGTTCACCGCGTCCAGCCGGATCAGCCAGTCCGCAAGCAGCCGGTAACCCGCGCCGGACGCATGGTGGAAGCCTGCATGGTGCATTGCAAGCATACCAAAAACTGACCGGAAGCGGTTGGGATTCTTCCAGTTGAAATCGGGGTGCTCGGTCAGCTTCTTGGCGACAGCAGCGGCGTTTTCGGGCGCCGCTTCGTGCACCTGCAGACCGAACCATTTATCCATGACCAGCCGATCGTCTTTCCACTGGGCCTCGAAGTGCGCCAGCATCTCGTCGCCCTGTCCCGCGCGGATGCCACAGGCAAGTGCGGCAAGCTGTTGGGTCATGTTGTCCGCGCCCTGAAACTGGCGCATGGCAAGTGCAGCGCCGTCTGTGCGGCTGATCAGGCTCAGCATTGCGTTGGACAAGGCACGCTGACCCGATTGGTCGGCGTCGGGCTGATAGGGCTCTGACACCTGATGGGCGTGATAAAGCGCTTGCAGGTCGTCCGCCAGATGACTGGCGAGGATGTCGCGCATGGCCTCTGACGCGTAATGGATGGCCGCCGGGTCTGGCGTCTGGCCCCGCTCGTGTAGGGCACTGGCCAGATCTGACTGGCTCGGCAGGCCCATCATCAACGCCCGGTACGCCGGATCCAGCCTTTCATCGGTGATCACGGCGCGTAGCCCGTTGAGATAGGCGGCATCGACCTGCGTGCCGCGCTCGATGATCCCCAGCAAAGCTTTGCGCGCCAAAGTGCGACCGGCCTCCCAGCGATTAAACGGATCGGTATCATGGGCCAGCAGGTGAACCCGATCCGCATCTGACAGATCATGATGCAGGATCACGGGGGCGGAGAATCCGCGCAGGATCGACGCAATGGGTTGGGCATCTAGCCCGGT
This sequence comes from Sulfitobacter aestuariivivens, assembly GCF_014763045.1. Classification (GTDB taxonomy): domain Bacteria; phylum Pseudomonadota; class Alphaproteobacteria; order Rhodobacterales; family Rhodobacteraceae; genus Sulfitobacter; species Sulfitobacter aestuariivivens. The sequence continues at coordinate 1,364,344 of NZ_JACTAG010000001.1, read as the reverse complement.
GAAGCGGAAGCTTTGCTCAGCCTTGGTCATCTCGAGCACGCGGGTGTCCAGTACTTCTTCCCCGTCGGGGCCAATCAGACCCAATGCAATCGGTATCACGAGCGGTGCGGGCGCGGGAGTTGCTGCTGATGGCGGTGTTTCCTGCCGTAAGGTGAGTGTCAGTGTGTCCAGTTCAAAGCTTTCGCTCACATGTAGATGCGGTGTGCCTGCCTGGGTGTACCAGCGTTTGAACTGCGACAGATCCCGATCGGTTGTGTCCTCAAAGACCTGCAGCCAGTCCTCGATGGTGGCCGCGTCGCCGTCATGCCGATCAAAGTAGAGATCAAGGGCGCGGGCATAGGCAGCATCGCCCACAAGGCGCCTGAGCATACCAATAACCTCGGCACCTTTTTCGTACACAGTGGCCGTGTAGAAATTGTTGATCTCTTGAAAGCTTTCAGGGCGCACCGGATGGGCCAGTGGCCCCTGATCTTCGGGAAATTGGCGGGCGCGCAGGTCAATCACGTCTGAGATACGTTTGACCGGCGCGCTGCGCATATCGCAGGTGAACTGGCTGTCGCGGAATACCGTCAGACCTTCCTTGAGGCACAGCTGGAACCAATCGCGGCACGTAATCCGATTGCCGGTCCAGTTGTGGAAGTACTCATGCGCGATGATCGCCTCGATCCGTTCAAAATTCATGTCGGTGGATGTTTCGGGGCTGGCAAGCACCACCGAAGAGTTGAAAATGTTCAGACCCTTGTTTTCCATCGCGCCCATGTTGAAGTCGTCAACTGCCACGATGTTGAAAAGGTCGAGATCGTAGGCGCGGCCATAAACATCTTCGTCCCATTTCATCGACGCTTTGAGCGCCCGCATCCCAAAGTCACATTTCCCCTCGTCACCGGGACGTACATAGAGATTCAATGCGACGTGACGGCCTTCCATTGTTGTAAAACTGTCCGAATGCGCGACCAGATCACCGGCGACCAGCGCGAAAAGATACGCAGGCTTCGGCCAGGGATCATGCCATTGGGCGGTATCTGGGGCGCTCTTGACCGGATTGCCGTTGCTCAGCAGGACGGGATGAGGGCCGTTGATGGTGACGTCAAAGATGGCCATGACGTCGGGGCGGTCAGGGTAGTAGGTGATTTTTCGAAACCCTTCGGCCTCGCATTGGGTGCAGTACATGCCGTTAGACATATAGAGCCCTTCAAGTGCAGTATTGTTCGCCGGATCAATCTCAACCTCAGATTCCCAGACAAAAGGGGCATCCGGTACGGCACAAATAAGGCCCTGCGGGGTGATGTCGGGTGAGACCGGCGCGCCGTCGATGGTTGCGCTGATCAGGGTCAGGGCCTCGCCGTGCAGAAAAAACGTGCCGTCGGTCGCATCAGGGTTGGGACGGAAGGCGATCCGGCTTTTCACGCGGGTGGTGTGAGGGGCGAGATCAAAGATCAGCGAGACGCTGTCAACAAGATACCCGAAGGGTGAATAGTCGGACAGATAAATGGTCTGGGGGGCCGCGTCTTTCATCGAAAATCCTGTCGATCTGGAACGTTTTGCTTCTGCCGCAAGTTAGGTTTGCAACAGCAGGCCCGCAAGTCGGGTCATTGCATCAATCTCATCCGAAGGAGAAACACATGTCGGCACCCGACACAAACATCGAAAAGCAGGAAAGTCGCCATGCCCCCGCGTTGTGGGGAATCAAGGGCGCCATGATATTTGGCGCGCTGATGCTGATCGGCATCGTTGGCGTCTCCATGCTGAGCACCGCAGACAGCGGCGCAACAGCGTATCAAGGCGGCGTCACCGTCAGCGACTGAAGCTGGTGATCAATACTGAAACGGCGGCTCCTGCTTGGTAGGTGCCGCCTTTTTTGTGTGAAAGGTGTTGGAAATAGCCAAAATGCGGAAAAAGGCCGATCTGCCGGTGAAGAATTGCGCGGCGTGTGGTAAACCCTTTAGTTGGCGGCGAAAATGGGCGCGCGACTGGGTTGATGTGCGCTATTGTTCGCACCGGTGCAAAGCGACGAAGGCTTAAATTGGTAAAAAAATATTACCAATGCGCTTGATGCCCTTGTACTATCACCGTAAGTCTGCCGTAAATTACAGCGACATTAGGGAGGGATGGGCCATGACAGATCGGATCGAGCGGGAAGGCTTGCAGGTAGACAGCGGGCTGCAAAGCTTTATCGAAGAACAGGCCCTGCCGGGAACCGGCGTTGACCCCGGTGCCTTTTGGCAGGGATTTTCTGATCTTGTGCACCAGTATGGCCCCAAGAACCGTGCCTTGTTGGCACGCCGTGATGAGATCCAGCAGGAAATTGACCGGTGGCATTTGGCGCGAAAGGGCCAGACCCACGATGCTGAAGCCTATACCGCCTTTCTGAAGGAAATCGGATATCTGGTTGAAGAAGGGCCGGACTTCGAGATCGAGACCCGAAATGTGGACCCGGAAATCGCGGCTGTCCCGGGACCTCAGCTGGTCGTGCCGATTACCAATGCCCGCTTTGCGCTCAACGCGGCAAATGCGCGGTGGGGCAGTTTGTATGACGCGCTTTACGGCACGGATGCGCTTGGCGACCTGCCCGCGGGCGGGAGCTATGATCCTGCTCGTGGCGCGCGGGTTGTCGCGCGGGCCAAGGCGTTTCTCGACGAAGCGGTGCCCCTTGCCGAAGGCAGTCATGCAGATGTTGCTGGATACCGCGTCGCGGATGGCGCGCTTGTCCCGGCGCTGGCTGATCCGGCGCAGTTTGTTGGCCATCAGGGAGACGCCGCCAAACCTGCAGCGATTCTGCTGATAAACAACGGCTTGCACATCGAAATTCAAGTTGATGCAAACCACGCCATTGGCAAAGATGATCCGGCGCATGTGTCTGATGTGGTGCTGGAATCCGCACTCTCGACCATCATGGACTGCGAAGACAGCGTCGCGGCCGTGGATGCAGAAGACAAGATTGTGGCCTACGGCAACTGGTTGGGTCTGATGAAGGGCGATCTTGCAGAGACCTTTGAGAAGGGCGGCCGGACGATGACCCGAAAAATGAACCCTGACCGCGTCTACACTGGCGCAAACGGCAGTGACATCACGGTCAAGGGTCGTTCGCTGATGCTGGTGCGCAATGTCGGGCACCTGATGACCAACCCTGCCATTTTGGATCGCGATGGGCTGGAGATTGGCGAAGGGCTGATGGACGCCATGCTGACCACGCTGATTGCGATGCATGATTTGCAGCGTGATGGAGGCAATTCGATTGCGGGTTCCGTCTATGTGGTAAAACCCAAGATGCATGGACCAGAGGAAGTGGCTTTCTCGGATGCGATCTTTACCCACGTCGAGGCAGTTCTGGGGCTGCCAAAATACACGGTGAAGCTGGGCATCATGGACGAAGAGCGTCGCACATCGGCCAACCTCAAAGCCTGTATCCGCGCCGCCAAGCACCGGGTTGCCTTTATCAACACCGGGTTCCTGGATCGGACCGGAGACGAAATTCATACCTCTATGGAAGCCGGGCCGATGGTGCCTAAAGGCGAGATGAAGAATGCTGCATGGATTGCGGCTTATGAGGACCGTAATGTGGATATCGGCCTGGCCTGCGGGCTCAAGGGCAAGGCCCAGATTGGAAAGGGTATGTGGGCCATGCCGGACCGGATGGCGGAAATGCTTGAGGCAAAGATCGGTCATCCGCAAGCGGGTGCCACCTGCGCCTGGGTGCCTTCGCCCACGGCAGCAACGCTACATGCGACGCACTATCACGTCGTAGATGTGTTGGCCCGGCAGGAGGAACTCAAGGCCGGTGGCGCGCGCGGTACGCTCGAAGATCTGCTTGATATCCCCGTCATGGACGACCGAAACCTGAGCGACACAGAGATCACCCGCGAAATTGAGAACAATGCGCAAGGAATTCTGGGGTACGTTGTGAGGTGGGTTGATCAGGGGGTGGGTTGCTCAAAAGTGCCGGACATCAACGATGTCGGCCTGATGGAAGACCGCGCAACGTGCCGAATTTCTGCGCAAGCGCTGGCCAACTGGCTGCATCACGGCGTGATCACCGAGGATCAGGTCGTGGCGGGGCTCAAGAAAATGGCGGCCGTGGTTGACCGCCAGAATGACAGCGATCCGCTTTACCAGCCAATGGCGCCAGACTTTGATGGGATTGCCTTCAAGGCGGCCTGCGATCTGGTGCTGAAAGGGCGTGAGCAACCTTCGGGATATACAGAACCGGTATTGCATGCGCGTCGTCTGGAACTCAAAGCGGCGGGCTGATGTGCGCTGAACGGATTAACCAAAGGACACAACATGGCTATTTCACTCAACAAATCCCGCACCATCATTCGCAAGGCGCTTGCCCACGGTCGAGAGACGGAGCTTAAACCGCTCTCGGTCATCGTTCTGGACAGTGGCGGGCATGTCATCGCGTTTGAGCGCGAAGACGGCGCGGCCCCCGGTCGCTTTGCGATTGCCCACGGCAAGGCCTTTGGCAGCATCATGCTGGGCATGGCGGGAACAGCACAGATGAAACGAGCAGAAGATCAGGCGTACTTCATGGCTGCTGTGAATGGGGTGTATGGCGGCCAGGTCATTCCGGTACCAGGTGGCGTTTTGGTACGAGACAAACGGGGCCGCATTGTCGGCGCTGTTGGCGTGACCGGAGACACCTCAGACAACGATGCTGCCGCCGCTTTGGCCGGCATCGAGGCGTCCGGACTGACAGGCGAGATCTGAACCGCAGACAGATTGGTTGAGATTGGTCTGCGCAGCGCCTATGTTTCGCGAAAGGCAACACATACAGGTGGATCATGGCCCGTCCCGTCGTTGGCATTATCGGCAATTCCTATTTGCTGAACGATCAATATCCCGTGCATGCAGGCGGCGCGATGAATGCCGACGCGGTCACGCAGGTGTCGCGTTGTATGCCGATGATCATTCCTGCCGATCCTGATCACGTATCAGTGCAAGAGCTCATGGAGGTGTGCGACGGTTTCCTTCTTACCGGTGGGCGCCCGAATGTGCATCCCGAGGAATACGGTGAGGCAGCCACTGAAGCGCATGGTGAATTTGATCGCAAAAGGGACGCAATAGCTCTTGAGCTTGTCCGCGCCTGCGTCGAGCGGGGGCAGCCCTTTTTTGGGGTCTGTCGCGGTTTTCAGGAAGTCAACGTTGCTATGGGCGGCACGCTTTATCCCGAAATACGCGATCTGCCGGGGCGCATGAATCACCGGATGCCGCCCGATGGGACGCTCGAAGAAAAGTTTGAGCTGCGCCACGACGTGACCTTTACCGACGGAGGCGTCTTTCACGAGGTTATGGGCGATGTGAAGGTGCGGACCAACACATTGCATGGGCAAGGGATCAAGGATCCGGGTGCGCGGATCGTGATGGATGGATTTGCCGACGACGGCACGCCAGAGGCGATCTACGTCAGGGGGGCACCAGGCTTTACACTATCGGTTCAATGGCATCCTGAATGGAACGCCGACAAGGATCCGGTTTCATGCAAGTTGTTCACTGCATTCGGTCAAGCGGTGCATGATTGGGCCGCACGTGGCGACAGGCCAGCATTGAAGGCCGTCTAGCGGGCGATTCCCCACATCGTCCAAGAAGAGCCCGATCAAGGGTGGGGTGCAAAGCCTTCATGGTGAAACGTACGCGCTATGATGGGATTTGGCGCCGGTCGAGATATGCGCGGCGTCTCTGGTACGAATGGTCTTATCACCGACTGCCGATGCACAGACGAATAGGCCCAGTCCTGAGGTGTTTTGCACAGGCCTGCGATAACCGGACTGGTGTGGATCATTTGGACATGCGTGTCGAAGTCCCGCGCACATTTGATCGGGTGTTCCCAAATGCTGGTCTGCCAAATGCCTTTCGCGCGCGCCCGACTTTGTGCGGGCGTTCGTGACAACGTGTCCGGGATCGCCTTGGAAAAATGCGTTTTCAGCATCCGCCAGCGCAAAGCGAAATTGCTATCACCCGGTGGCAAGTGCCAGATTGTATGGATCGCTGAAGGCAAAACCGCGATGGCATCGATGGTGAAAGGATAGCGCAGCATCGTGCGGCGCGTTGCGGCCCGCAGAGCACTGATTTCGTCGGTCAGAAGCATGCTGTCGCGATTGGCTAGACGCGCGGTAAAGAAGGTGACGCTGAAGGGCAGGAGGGTTTGATTGGAAAAGGACATGTATTTTTCCTAGGCTGCCGATCTTAACGGCGCGTTAACGGCAGGTCCATCGCAGATCTGGTGGCGCAGACAGGAGTGCAGATGCAACACGGTGACATCGGGCGCGTTCAATCCCCGCGGATCATTCGGGTTGGCGGCGGCGTCGCCCGCGAAGTGGGCGAAGTCATGCAGCAACTGGGGCTGTCGCGCCCTTTGATTGTGACTGACAAGAAGCTGATCACGCTGGGCCATGTTCATACTGTCACGGATGTTTTGGATGTGGCGGGTGTGGCATGGACCGTCTTTGATGGAGTTGTCGAAGACCCGACAGATATCTGCGTTGATGAGGGGCTTGCAGCCTACCGGGCCGACAATTTCGACTGCATCATCGGCTTTGGCGGGGGCAGCCCGATGGACGTGGCCAAGGCCATCAGCTTCATGAGCGTGAACCCAGGCCACGTGCGCGATTACAAAGCTCCGCACCAGATCGACCGATGCGGACCGCCGGTCATCGCGATCCCCACCACCGGGGGGACCGGGTCAGAGCTGACGCGCTGGTGCGTCATTACCGACACGGCTGAGACCGAGAAATACAACCTCTCGGGTCTGGCCTGTGTGGCGACTGTGGCGTTGATTGACTGGACGTTCACCTGCACCAAGCCGTGGCGTATCACAGCCGATACTGCCGTCGACAGCCTGACGCACGCAATTGAGGCCTACGTCAGCCGCAAGGCCTTTGCCTACACCGACAGCTTTGCGCTTGCCGCTATGCCCGCCATCGCGAACCATGTGCGCACCGCGTGCGCCGAGCCCGACAATGCAGAGGCGCGCGCAGCGTTGATGCTGGCGGCCTCACAGGCAGGTATGGCGTTCTCGAACGCCTCAGTGGCGCTGGTTCACGGAATGAGCCGTCCCATTGGTGCGCATTTTCATGTGACTCATGGGCTGTCCAACGCCATGCTGCTGCCAGAGGTCACGCGGTTCTCAGTCGATGCGGCACAGGGGCGCTATGCCACCTGCGCACGGGTGATGGGCTGGGCGCGCGACGGAGACAGCGATGCAATGGCCTGTGCCATGCTGGTCGAGAACCTTGAGCGATTGAATGCCGACCTCAAAGTGCCTTCGCCATCGAGCCTTGGACATGGGGCAGACCCCGACAAGTTCGACCTCATGGCGCAACAAGCACTGGCGTCAGGCTCGCCCCAGAATAACCCTCGTGTACCAACGCAGGACGAAATCGTGCAGATGTATCAGCGCATCTGGTAGCGCCGCTTACATCTGGCCGCCGGCAATCTCGATGCTCTGGCCGTTGACGCTTTCGGACCCGGGTCCGATCAGCCAGGCGGCGGCGGTTGCGACCTCTTCAGGCGCGATCAGACGCTGGTGTCGGTTCGCCTTGACCATCATGCCCCGCGCCTGTTCCTCGCTGACCCCTGCGCGTTGGGCGATGGAGGTTGTGTTGCGATCGACAATGGGCGTGTCAACATAGCCGGGGCAGATAGAATTGAAGGTGAAGGGCTGGCCGATGTAGTCTTCTGACAGCGACCTGATCAGACCGATCATTCCGTGTTTGGAGGCCGCATAGCACGCCGCCCCCGGCAATCCGCGCAGACCCGCCATGGAGCTGATCGCAACAACGCGCCCCCAATCGGTTTGGCGCATGGAGGTCAGGCTTTCGCGGATCGTCAGAAACGCCCCGTCGAGGTTGGTGGCCATCATGTTGCGCCAAAATTCCATCGACGTCTTGTGCACAGCCTTGCCCTCGGCGATGCCGGCATTGGGAATGCAGATCTGGATGGGGCCGTACTTTTCAACAGCGGCGGCAATCTTGGCCACGACATCGGCCTCGTCGCGCACATCCATGGCCATCCCGGTCATGTTGGGGCCCGCCACCTCGTCCAGCACTTCCTGACGGCGGCCCGTAATGGTCACATGCGCCCCCTTGGCTTCAAGGTCGCGGGCAATCGCAAGACCGATGCCTGTTCCACCCCCGGTGATAAGTGCGTGTTTGCCGCTGAGGTCCATGTGTGCTCTCCCGTGTATGAGAGCTGCAGACTAGCGAGCCCCCGACAGCATGCAAGCGCCACGCCGCGTCATCTTTGGTTGCAGTGACGCGTCCGGTCCGGTCTTATCGTGGTGTGGCAGTATCGGAACGGGGGACCAATGGCCTGGCATGAGAGCGAAACGCTGAGCGCCCGGCAGATGTTGGATCTGCCACCGGTTTGGCTGGTCAGTTTCATCGCGTTGGTGTGGCTGCAGGTCTGGATCTGGCCAAGCGGCACCATCGGATTTCCGTTGCAAGGCATCCTTTCGGGCGTGCTGTTCTGGGGCGGGCTGGCGCTGATGGGATGGGCGATTTGGGCGTTTCGCACGCACCAGACAACAGTTGTGCCGCATCAGGTGCCCAGTCGGATCATCACCGGCGGTCCCTTCGCATTCAGCCGCAATCCAATCTATCTGGGCGATGTCATGGTTCTGGCCGGAGTCATTCTGGGGCACGGGGCCTGGCCTGCGTTGATCTTGCTGCTGCTCTTTGCGGTGATTCTGGTGCGACGCTTTATTGCGCCGGAAGAGGCGCGCATGAAAGAAAATTTCGGCGAGGAATTCATCAAATATACCGAAAAAACCCGTCGTTGGCTTTGAAATCGGCCTCCGATGGCACAAGTGACCAAGCGTGCGGCTTGTTTACCTGCATTTGACCCGGTAAATGCTGCACACGCGAAATGGCCCGCCTTGGCGGCGCGGCCTCTCATCATGAAGGGGGATGTTCGTGAAAATCGGGACACCGAAAGAGGTTTTTGAAGGCGAAGCGCGCGTCGCGATGACGCCGGACTCAGCGCTGCAATTGCAGAAGCTGGGTCATGATTGTTTGATCGAAACCGGAGCAGGGTCGAAAGCCGGGTTTGCGGATGCCGACTACAAGGAAGCCGGCGTCGAAGTCGTCAAGACAGCTGCCGCGCTGTGGAAAGCAGCTGACGTGGTCGCGAAGGTTCGCCAGCCCGATGCAACAGAGATGAAGCGACTGCGCGAAGGTCAGACACTGATTTCCTTCTTCAACCCCGGTGCCAACGAAGCGCAGATGAAATCGGCGGCCAAGACGGGCGCAACCGTCATCGCGATGGAGATGATCCCCCGCATCAGTCGTGCACAAAAGATGGACGCGCTTTCCTCTATGGCAAATATCGCGGGCTACCGCGCGGTGATTGAGGCAGGTAACAACTTTGGCCGCTTCTTTACCGGTCAGATCACGGCGGCAGGCAAGGTGCCCCCGGCGAAAGTTCTGGTCGTGGGCGCGGGCGTTGCCGGTCTGGCCGCAATCGGGACCTCGACGTCTCTGGGCGCCATTACGTATGCTTTTGACGTTCGTCCCGAAGTGGCCGAACAGGTCGAGTCGATGGGTGCCGAGTTCGTCTACCTTGATTTCGAGGAAGAACAGCAGGATGGATCGGCCTCCGGTGGGTATGCATCTGTATCCTCCCCCGAATTCCGCGAAGCACAGCTTGCCAAGTTTCGCGAACTGGCACCCGACATCGATATCGTGATCACCACAGCGCTGATCCCTAACCGCGAAGCACCTGAGCTGTGGACCGAAGACATGGTCGCGGCGATGAAGCCCGGCTCTGTGATTGTCGATCTGGCGGCAGAGAAGGGCGGTAACTGCAAGCTGACGGTGATGGCCGAAAAGATCGTGACCGACAACGGTGTGACGATCATCGGATACACCGATTTCCCGAGCCGGATGGCGGCGCAGTCCTCTTCACTTTATGCAACGAATATCAGACACTTGATGACCGATCTTACGCCAGAAAAAGACGGTGTGATCGTGCATGACATGGAAGATGACGTGATCCGTGGCGCGACGGTTGCGCATGGCAGCGAAGTGACCTTCCCACCGCCCCCGCCCAAGGTGGCGGCCATCGCGGCGGCGCCAAAAAAGGAGGCACCGAAAGAGCTCACTGCGGAAGAGAAAGCTGCTGCAGAGACAGCTGCATTCAAACAGCAGACCCGCAGTCAGGTCACCCTGATTGCCGCAGGCGGGCTTGCAATGCTTGCGGTAGGGCTGGTCGCGCCGCCCAGCTTTCTGCAGCATTTCATTGTTTTCGTGCTTTCAGTCTTTATCGGCTTCCAAGTTATCTGGGGCGTCGCGCATTCGCTGCATACCCCATTGATGGCGGTGACCAATGCAATTTCCTCGATCATCATTCTGGGGGCGCTGATGCAAATCGGATCGGGCTCGTGGTTGGTGATGATCCTTGCTGCTTTGTCGGTGTTCATGGCGGGCATCAACATCTTTGGCGGCTTCCTTGTCACCCGGCGCATGCTTGCCATGTTCCAGAAATCTTGAAGGAGACCGGGTAGATGGAATTTGGTTTCACAACAGCGGCTTATGTGGTCGCAGCAGTACTTTTCATTCTCGCCCTTGGCGGGTTGAAAAATCAGGAAAGCGCCAAACGCGCGATCTGGTATGGTATCGTCGGCATGGCGCTGGCGGTTGTTGCCACTCTGCTTGGACCGGGGGCAGGTCTGTGGCTGATGTCGCTCATCCTGATTGCAGGTGGTGCGTTTATCGGCATGCAACTGGCCAACAGGGTGCAGATGACCCAGATGCCCGAGCTTGTCGCGGCGATGCATTCGCTTGTGGGTCTGGCGGCGGTTTTTGTCGGCCTCAATGCGCATATTGAGATTGGCCGCGTTGCCAGCGCGTTCGCGACGGCAGAGTTGCCGTTCCCGCAGGAAAGCTATGGAGCGCTTTCGGGGGCTGCCAAGGAAGTCGCAGATCAGTTCCGAGGGTTCGCGGCGATCGTGGCCAAGAAGACCGGAGCAGAGATCACCATTTTGCGGATCGAATTGGTTTTGGGCATCTGGATCGGTGCGGTGACCTTTACGGGGTCGGTGATCGCCTATGGCAAGCTGGCTGGCCGCGTGAATACCGCCGCTGAAAAGCTGCCCGGCGGGCATCTTCTGAACATCGCAGCGGCTGCGATTTCTGTGATATCGCTGATTTGGTACTTGGGCTCTGGCGGGTTTTTCCCGCTTTTCCTGCTGACGCTGGCCGCGCTCTTTATCGGGTACCACCTGATCATGGGCATTGGCGGGGCGGACATGCCCGTGGTTGTCTCCATGCTGAACAGCTATTCCGGCTGGGCAGCGGCGGCGATCGGTTTCAGCCTTGGCAACGATTTGCTGATTGTCGTGGGCGCGCTTGTGGGCTCGTCAGGTGCAATCCTGAGTTACATCATGTGCAAAGCGATGAACCGCTCGTTCGTGAGTGTCATTCTGGGCGGCTTTGGTGGCCCTGCGGGTGAGCAGATGGCCGTGGAAGGCGAACAGGTCGCGATCGAGGCCGATGGCGTGGCGCAGGCGCTGAACGAAGCCGATAGCGTGATCATCATTCCGGGGTACGGCATGGCCGTGGCGCAGGCGCAGGGCGCGGTGAGCGATCTGGTCAAGAAGTTGCGGGCGAAAGGCAAGAATGTGCGTTTCGCCATTCACCCCGTCGCTGGGCGCCTGCCGGGGCACATGAACGTGCTGCTGGCGGAAGCGAAAGTGCCCTATGACATCGTCATGGAGATGGACGAGATCAACGATGATTTCCCGGATACGGACGTGGCCATTGTTATCGGCTCGAACGATATCGTGAACCCGGCGGCGCAGGACGATCCCAACAGTCCTATTGCCGGGATGCCGGTGCTGGAATGCTGGAAGGCCAAGACGGTCTTTGTCTCAAAGAGAGGGCAGGGCACGGGGTATTCCGGCATCGAAAATCCTTTGTTTTTCAAGGACAACACGCGGATGTTCTATGGTGATGCGAAGGCAAGTCTGGACAAGCTCCTGCCGCTGATCGATTAGGCGGTTTCTTTGAAAGAAAACGATCGGAAATTTTGAAAATTTCCGATCTGATCAGCAAACGCCCCGCCAGTATCGGTGGGGCGTTTTTGTGTCAATTTGGATGCGGGATTTTGTAAAGTTCGGCACCGCACGAGCACTGGCTCATCCGGAACCGCCAAGGAACCTAAGCGTGCCTTTGGCTGGGCAAGATCCTGCGCGGTCCATCGATCAATACCGTTTCCACTTTCAACAGCGATGTAGCCTTTGCGGCAACAAGCGTCGCCCATGCACTCAGTACATTGGCGACAATTGCCGCAGCGACGACGCCCGCGAAACCAATGGTCACGGCGCCGATCCAGGCCAGCGGCAGATAGAGCAAAAGGATGCGCGACAGGCTGAGGCTCATGGACCATACCGCCTTGTCGCGCGCATTCATCGCGGCGTTACCGACAACCAGGATGCCATAGCCGAATAGTGAAAAGCCGACCCAGCGCAGGTACGTTGCAGCAAATGCCATGTCTTCTTCGCCAGACGTGAACACCCCAGCAATAGGCGCAGCAAAGACAGCAAGTACAACTGCAGCCAAAGCGCCGTAGCCCACGCAGAACCAAAAGGCCAAGGTTGTTGCGGCGCGTGAGCGATCCTTTTCTTCTGCACCCCAGTTCTGGCCGATCACTGGCCCGATACCTGACGACAGCGCCAGAAGGGGCACCAATGCCATGCTCTGCACGCGGGTCGCCGCGCCAAAGCCTGCAACGGCGGTTTCGCCAATCGTGGCTACAGCGGCAGTTACCAGCGCCATGCCAGCGGGGTTTATCGCGTTGGAAAATGCGGCGGGCAGGCCCACGTGCAGGATCTTTCGGATCGACGCCATAAGGCCGTCGAGCAGCGCACCACACCAACCCAGCAGGCCCCGCCGCCAGGCAATATAGAGCGCCAGCAAAACGGCAACGACCCGACCGACCAAAGTTGCAATCGCAGCGCCCTGCACCCCAAGTTCTGGCAGACCCCACATGCCGAATATCAGCAACGGGTCCAGCCCGACATTCACCACGGCCGCGAGCACCATGATCCAGGCCGACGTCAGGCTGTCGCCATGCGCGCGAAAGACCGCATTTACAATCATCATTGTAACAAGGAATGGAAAGCTCATGGCCCAGACGGGCATATACTGCGCGATATTGCCTGAAACCTCTTCGCCCGCACCCAGCGCAATGAAGAGCCATGGATAAACCAACCAGACCGCTGCTGCTGTCAGCAGAGACAGGCCCAGACCCAGGCCAATGGCATGCAAACCTAACCGGCGCGTTGCTTCAGCATCATCCCCAGCCCCAACGCCCTGGCTGAGAGCAGCGTTTGCCCCGGCGCTAAGCCCAATCGACAATGACGTGATTGCCGTTGTCACCGGATAGATGAAACCGACGGCGGCCAAGGCCGCCCCACCGATTTGGCCCAGGAAATAGGCATCGGCCAATCCGACACTGAGCACAGCAAAAATGCCGAAACTCATCGGGGCCGACATCGCCGTCAACGCCCGCCAGATCGGTCCCTGTGTCAGATCCCGACTGCTGTCAGACTGTTTTTCTTCGCTTTTTTCGCTCACTATTCCGGTCCCGCCACCGCTGTTTTCGCAAGGCCTTGAACCTAGGGCGATTGTCGTGGGGGGCCAGTTTCCCGGTCCCGATAATCCAACGGTATACAGGCGTACACTTTAACACATTGATTTATAAAATTTTATTCTGGTCACGTGGATATTTTGTGTTATCTCAAGGCAAACACCGCCAGAAGAGAACCGCTATGGCCCCGATCGCAGACCATCCGCAACGTTTCCGCATGACGTCGGAATTACATGCCCGACCGTTTCCCGTTGTCTGCGCGCCGGCCATGGTGGCCTATCTGGCTGTCAAAAGCACGTCAGAGCCTGCGAACCGCGAAGAAAGCCTGGCGCAACTCGCGGCCCTTCTTGAGCATTATGGCGCACCAGGGCCCGAACAGGGGGCGACACATTACGCGGGGCCGATTGGCAAATACCAGCTAAAGTGGGAACAACATACAGAGTTTGCCACGTACACGGTTTTCTTGAGTGGGCTGAGCGACCGGCCCTTCGATCCGGCCACATTCGAGGTCTTCCCGACCCAATGGCAGGACGCCCTGCCACAGGAGCGCATTACATCGGGTCTGCTGCGGATCATGACACGTCCGAAGACAGATGCAGAAATTCAACCTTCGCTGAAAGACTGGTTTGTCGCCGAAAGCCTGGCGGCTGCGTCCGTGCTTGATGATGCGGCAGTGATCGCAAGCGACTTCCGCGTCGATTCTGCGGGGCACCTGCGGTTTGCAGTCTTTGTCAGCCCCGGTACGGGCAAACGGCGGGTGGGGCGCATCGTGCAGCGACTGTGCGAAATCGATACCTACAAGACCATGTCGATGCTGGGGTTTGTGACGGTACGCAATATCGCGGATGAGCTGAACGCGCTCGACACACAGCTGCGCGAACTGACAGCAACCATGCGCGGCTCTACCAGCCGGGTCGAAGAAACACTGCACCAGTTGCTGGATGTATCGGTATCGCTGGAACAACTGGACGCGGCCACATCCTACCGGTTTGCCGCGACGGCCGCCTATGAAGCGCTGGTCAATCAACGCATTAGCGTATTGCGCGAAGCGCGTTTTTTGGGCCGACAGGGATTTGGTGAATTCATGATGCGCCGGTTCGAGCCCGCCATGCGCACGGTCAACGCCTCGCAAACCCGTCTGAAAGCGATGTCGGAACGATCTATAAGGGCGTCTGACCTGTTGCGCACACGCGTTGATGTGGAAAGATCAGCTCAAAACCAGGAGATCCTTGCCAGCATGGACCGCCGATCGGACCTGCAGCTGCGGTTGCAGCGCACGGTCGAAGGCCTGTCGGTGGTCGCAGTCAGCTACTACGCAGTATCTTTGATGGCCTATCTGATCGCGCCCGCAAGTGTGCCGCTTGGCATGCCCAAAGCGGTTTTAACGGCACTGATCACTCTGCCGGTTGTAGCCCTTGTGTGGTGGTTTCTGCGGCGGTTGCGGCGCGCGGACGATTGAGCAACGCGTTCATCGTCAGCACGCCGGTGGCGATCATCATTAGCGCAAGCACCGCAGCGGCCGACAGCGTCGGCACGCCCGACAGGCCCGCGCCCAGCGTGCAACCGCCCGCCAGTACACCGCCCACGCCCATCAGCGCTGCACCGACCATATACCGGCCCGTTTCACGCGGCGTGCTGAAGCTTTGCCAAGCGAACTTTCCGGAAAGAAGGCTGGCAGCCAACGCACCCAACAACACACCGCCCAGCAACCCCGTGCCAAAACCTGCCGGCACAGACGTATTGGCAATTGTCCAAAACAGCGCTTCTGACGCCGGGGCCGTGAAAGACAGACTTTCCATCGCGATGGGGTCAAAGTCATCGTAAAGAACCAGGCCGGTGCCGACCCATGAAAGTGGTACCAGCAGTCCAATGGCCGCTGCCATTACCATATGCCCTACGCGATTTCCCGACTGTGCAGCGAATACCAGTGCAGCTACGACAATAAGTCCGCCCCAAAACCATACGCCACCGGGCAGGGCGCCCAAGTTCACTGCTTCACCAAAATCGACAGTCACACTGCCAAGCGCTATCCGCACAGGAGCCAACACCCCTTTGAGGGTGGCATGAGCCACCACGGCAAAAACGATCAGGACACTGGCGGCCCGCAGGTTGCCGGACCCCGTCAACACGGTCAATCGAGAGATGCAGCCACGTGTCAGCACCATCCCTGCGCCAAACAGCAGGCCACCAACGGCAATGGCAAGAACAGGCACGTCGGATATCATGAACCGATGTTCTGCAAAGCTGATCCAGCCCAGTCCCACCGCGGCCTGCGTCCCCAGCATAGATACCGCCAACGCGGTCAGCCACACACCTGCAGCCTGCCGTCGATCTTCACCGATCAATGCACGACGAAAGCAAAAGCGCGTGACCTGTGCCAGCGCGCCAAAAGTCAGCCCTAGCGCAAGCGCAAAATAGACCGATGCCTGAGGGGCGGTCAGGTTTTCAAAGCCGAAGGTGTCAAACATGGCAACATTTCAAATATGCGAACGTTGTTCCATCTGGCGTGCGGGTTCGTCACAATCAAGTGAATGTCGAGGTGTTGAGGGCGGGCATCCAAGAACAACGTTCTGGCATGCAGGCGCAAACCAAAACACCTTTCACCCTTTTCCAAATACCTAAGACCAATGGTCGCCCCACCGGGGGACGTTGGATCAGGGGTCCTTATTTCGACATTAACGGGTTCTGGCTGGGGGGCACCCTGCTACCGGCCACGGATCCGTGGATCCAGCGCGTCGCGCAGCCCGTCGCCAAGATAGTTCACGCCCAGCACTGTCAAGGAGATCGCGATGCCCGGAAGCAAGACCCGCTCGGGAAACTCCTGCATGCGCGGAACGGCGTCAGCCAGCAGCTTGCCCCAGGTGGGGAAGTCAGATGGAAAACCCACCCCAAGGAAGGAAAGTGCCGACTCCGTAATGATCGCTGTCGCGAGACCAAGTGTGGCCGAGACCATAATGGGCGAAATCACATTGGGCAGCAGGTGCCGGCGGATAATCTTGCCCGGCTTTGTGCCGATGGACCGTGCCGCAAGGATGAACTCACGCTCTTTCAAGGCAAGAATGTCGCCACGTACGATCCGCGCCGTCTGCATCCATGATGTCAGGCCGATGACCCCAACGATCAGCACAAACATACCCGCTTCGGGACTGCCAAAGAAACTATTGAGCGGCTGGCGGAACAGGGTCACGGCCAGCAGCACCAGCGGCAGGATCGGCAAGCTGAGCACCAGATCGGTAAAGCGCATCAGCCAGAAATCCAGCTTCTTGAAATAGCCCGCAGCCACGCCGATTGCGGTGCCGATGACCAGCGCCAGCAACATGGCAATCCAGCCCACGGCCATAGAGACCCGACCGCCCGCGATCATCTGGCTCAGGATATCGCGGCCCAACTGGTCGGTCCCAAAGGGATGAGCGAGGCCCGCCTTGGCGTCGCCATCCCAAATGAGCGTCCAGATTGGCCGCCAGTCCTTGTTGCGGATATCAAGTTTGGTAGGCTCCAGGGTCCAGATGTAGGGGCCCAGCACCACGGCCAGCGTAATGAAGATCAGGAAGCCTCCGCCAAAGACGGCCCCTTTGTGCTTGCGGAACTGATCCCAGACGTCTTTCCACTGACTGCGTGGCGGGGCCTGCGGCTCTGTGTCGACAAGCGCGCCAAAAGTTTCGATGTCGGCCTCGACAGGGCTTGCGGGGATAGGTTGCTCAGTCATAGCGGATCCTCGGGTCAAGCAGGCCGTAAAGGATGTCGGCGATCAAGTTGAAGAACACGATAAGGATGGCAAAAATGAAGGTCAGGGTCATCACACCCGGAATGTCGTTGGCAAAAAGCCATGTCAGCAGCAGTTGACCAATACCGTTCACCTTGAAGACATTCTCGGTGATGATGGCGCCGCCGAAAATTGCCGGCATGCCAAGAGCAATCACTGTGACGACAGGGATCATCGAGTTGCGCACCACATGCACCATCACCACGGTCGCCTCTTTCAGGCCCTTGGCGCGGGCGGTGCGGACGTAATCCTGGTTCAGGTTATCCAGCATCGCGCCCCGCATATATCGGCTGATCTGCGCAGTGGTCTGAAGCGCCAGCACCATCACAGGCATGATCATCTGCATCACCTGCACCTTGAAGCTTTGCCAGTCGTTGACCACGTGCAGGGTGTCATAGATAGACGGCAGCCACCCCAGATAGACCGAAAAGATTACGATCAGCAGCGGGCCGGTAAAGAAAGGCGGAATGGAAAAGCCGATCATCGTCACAAAGGTGCCGGCCTGATCAAAGACCGAATAATGCCGGTAAGCGGAATAGATGCCGATAGGGATCGCGATGGCGATGCCGACCACATAGGCAAGTCCGACGACCCAAAGCGTCTGAGGGATGCGCTGCACGACGATGTCCATCACCGGTGACCGGGTCTGCCAGCTCAGCACGCGCTGCTTGCCTTCTGCAAATGAGGTGCCGAACCAGTGGTCTATGAGGACCTGAGGTTCAATCCAGAAGAACTGCACCAACCACTTCCAGTACTGGATGTACCAGGCCTGACCCAGCCCCAGCGCTTCGCGCATCTTTTCTTTCACTTCCGGCGGTACGGTCAGCGGGACCTGCGCCATCGGATCACCGGGAGCAAGTTGAAGCAGGCCAAAAATGACAAGGCTGATGAACAAAAGTGTCGGGATTGACAGGATCAATCGTCGGATAGTGAAGGTCAGCATCAGGTGCGGCGCCTTTGTTCAGCGGTCTTAATGTAGGAGGTGCAGGGCGGGGTAGCCGCCCTGCAGTTTGGGTAGGGCGGGGGTCACCCCGCCGCCACCTTATTCGCCTTTACGGTACCAGTCCGCAACGTTCCAAAGCTCGGAGTCCCAGACGTTGAGAACAACGCCACCCAGAGAATTGGAATGGGCCGAGACACGGGCACGGTTGACCAGCGGCACGATGACCATGCTGTCCTTGGTGATCATGTCGTTCAGCTTGCGGCCAATTTCGCCGCGCTTGTCGATGTCACCAGTCCGGGCCAGTTCGTCCAGCAGCGCGTCATACTCAGGATCGCAGAACCGGTTGATGTTCTCACCCTGCCACTGGCTGTCGGGCTTGGGCTCGTTGCCGCAACGATAGGCCGAGAGATACGTTTGCGGGTCTGTGCCGTTAAACGTGTTGGCGTACATTTCCACGTCCGCATAGAACTTCTGGAACGTGTCAGGCGAGCCTGGGTCACCACCAAAGAACACGGAAGCGTCGAGGTTACGCAGTTCGGTTTCAACACCGATCTGCTGCCACCAGTCCTTGATCAGCGCCTGGAAGTCCTGACGCACGGCGTTGGTCGATGTTTGATAGAGGATCGACAGTTTCACACCGTCCTTGTCGCGCACGCCGTCGCCATCGCTGTCGGTCCAGCCTGCTTCATCCAGCAGCGCCTTGGCACCGTCCAGATCCTGCGTCAGGCACTCGGTGTTGTCCGAGTTATAGATCGCCGGGGCAGGGACGAGGTTACAGGTTGGCTCACCGGCCTTGCCATAGCCCACTTCGGTCAGCAGCGCACGATCGATCGCCATGGAAAGGGCGCGACGCACTCTTTCATCCGACAGGAACGGATGCGGGTGTGCCACGGTCGAGCGTTCACCTTCAGGCAGATCAGGCGATGGGTTCGTCAGGTTCATTTCCAGACGCTCCACCAGTGGGCCGAAACCTGCGATGGCCACACCTTTGCCGCCTTCTTCCATCTTCGCGATGACATCAGGTGCCAGTTGCAGGTTCCAGGCATAGTCGAATTCGCCTGTTTCCAGCACCGAACGACCCGCTGCCGTTGCATCACCGCCGCCTTTGAAGGTCAGGGAGGCAAAGGCAGGCTTGCCTTCTTCGCGGTAGTTTTCATTGGCCGCCATTGTGATCACGTCATTGGGACGGAATTCCGTCACCACGAAAGGACCGGTGCCGATGGGACCAAAGTTCGCATCTGTACACTCGGGCGCCTTGGCACCAAGGCAATCAGCAAACTGTGCTGCCTGAATGATCGGGCTTTCGCCGCCCACAAACGGACCGTAGGGGTTTGGCTTGGGCTCGTTGAAGGTCACTACAACCGTGTGATCGTCAGGTGTTTCCACGCTGGTCACGCCGTCGAACTTGGCACCCTGGGCACAACCACCTTCGGGATGCATGCAATATTCGGCCGTGAACTTCACGTCAGCCGATGTAAACGGGGACCCGTCCGACCACACAATGTCGTCCCGGAGCTTCCAGGTGATCTGTGTCAGATCCTCGGAAACGCCGCCGTTTGCAACTGTTGGCACTTCGGACGCCAGGAAAGGCAGCATCTCGCCTTTCTCGTTATAGCGCGCCAGAGGCTCGATGATCAGGGAAGCGGATTCAACATCCTTGGTACCGCCCGATAGGAACGGGTTCAGGATGGAGGGCGCCTGCCAATAGATGATCTTTACGTCACCATCGCGCCCGCGTTCGCCTTCATGGCCATCCGCAAGTGCGAAGGGGGCAAAGGCCGTCGAGGCAATCGCGCCCATCAATAGGGTCTTCATTTTCATAGCTTACTCCTTGTTGGACACCTTAAAGGTGCCTGTTTTCACAGTACGGCGCCGCCGGACTACTCATTTTATCGTTTCGAGGGACATTAGGAACGCCGCGCAATTGCATAGAAATACATGATTTTGCATTCGCGCCGCGATACTCCCCCAAAGCGCATGGGTGTATCGAAACACTTTTTGAGAATAATGCAACCCTTGTAAGGAGGTGACCTGTGGACAATTTTGTGTCGCAGGGTTCGTGCACAAACATGTGGCACTGCCTCGTTTCGCTGACGACAGGTCAGTGCAGAAACCTTCGTGCTGCGTTTGACAGGCAGGGGTGCGCGCCGTAGCGTCGGCGGGAACGACAAGGGGGACATGCATTGCTCGACCAGACCCAGGCGCCGCCGATTGCCCAGATCAAGGGGCTACGTGTTGAATTTCAGACCAAGGACGGCCCCGTCGTGGGGGTCGAAAACGTCAGTTTCGATATCCGGTCCGGGGAAACCGTCTGCGTGGTGGGGGAATCGGGCTCTGGCAAGTCGGTATCATCGCTGTCCCTGATGCGCCTTGTGGAGTACGGCGGCGGCGATATCGCAAGTGGCGAGCTGCTGTTTGATCGTCTCGAGGGGGGCGAGATTAATCTCGCCGACGCCGAACAAACGACCATGCGCCGTATTCGCGGCAATGAAATCGGCATGATCTTCCAGGAGCCGATGACGGCCCTCAACCCCGTGTTTACCGTCGGCAAGCAGATGACCGAGGGGTTGCGTCTCCACAAGGGGATGAACAAGGCGGAGGCGAACGAGCGTGCACTGGCGTTGCTCAAGCAGGTACGGATCCCGGAACCGGAGCGGCGGCTGCAGCAGTATCCGCACGAATTGTCTGGCGGGATGCGTCAGCGCGTTGTCATTGCGATGGCGCTGGCATGTGAGCCACGGCTGTTGATTGCCGATGAACCTACCACAGCGCTTGATGTGACCATCCAGGCGGAAATTTTGGCGCTGATGGACCGTCTCAAGCGTGAGACGGGAACGGCCGTCATGTTCATTACGCATGACATGGCCGTCGTGGCGCAGATGGCTGACCGCGTTGTCGTTATGTACCGAGGCAACAAGGTAGAAGAAGGTACGGTCGAAGAAATTTTCGAGAACCCACAGCACCCCTACACCAAGGCATTGCTGGCCGCCGTGCCCAAATTGGGTGAGATGCGCGGCAAACAATATCCCGAACCCATGAAGCTGCTGGGCCGCGATCAGAAATCAATCGCGCCTATACCTGGTACTGAGGACGTGTTGCTGACGGTAAAGAACCTTACCACCCGGTTTCCGGTCACCGGGGGCTTCTTGCGCCGCACGGTGGCGAATGTGCATGCGGTCGAAGACGTTTCGTTTTCCATTAACAAGGGGCAGACGCTGAGCCTTGTGGGCGAAAGCGGCTGCGGCAAGTCCACAGCCGGACGGTCTATCCTGCGTCTGGTTGAGCCGCAGGAGGGGGAAATCGATCTTGATGGCAAGAACATTATGGCGCTTTCCCCGCGTGATCTGCGCACGGCCCGGTTGGATATGCAGATGATTTTCCAGGATCCATTTGCATCTCTTAATCCGCAGATGCAGCTTTCCGATCAGGTGGCCGAGCCGATCCACAACTACGACACGCTTAAGGGTGCCGCAGTACAGGAACGCGTTGAAATGCTGTTTGACCGGGTCGAGTTGCCGCGCAGTTTCATGCGACGTTTCCCGCATGAGCTTTCGGGTGGCCAACGTCAGCGGGTGGCTATTGCCCGCGCCCTTGCGCTCAATCCCAAGCTCATCATCGCGGACGAGGCGGTCTCTGCGTTGGATGTGTCCGTGCAGGCGCAGGTCCTCAATCTGATGATGGAACTCCAGTCCGAGATGGAGTTGAGTTTTCTCTTCATCAGCCACGACATGGCGGTGGTTGAGCGGGTCAGCCATTATGTGGGAGTCATGTATCTGGGACGCATCGTGGAACTAGGGCCGCGCAACCGGGTCTTCGAAAATCCGCAACATGCTTACACACAAGCCCTGATGAAAGCGGTGCCGATCGCCGATCCGCGCCAACGCAAGGACGAAAAGGATCTCAACTTCAAACCGATCCCCTCGCCCATTCATCCGGTCAGCTATGAGGCGGCACCCTCTCAGTACAAAGAGGTTGAACCGGGTCATCTGGTGCTGACGACAGACAGTGGATATTGAACGGTAAAAGTGTGGTGACGAAATCCTCTGAAGATTTCGCCCCGTTTTCTTAGAAAGAAAACGCTTTCTCTCGAAAGGATTAGCAATGGCTGACCGTCTTTCCCCATTGGATCTGATGACCAAGCTCATCAGCTTTCCCACTGTCAGCCGTGACACTAACATTCCCCTTATCGACTGGGTTGCGGACTACCTGCACAGCCATGGTATCGACAGTCATCGCTACATCGACCCTGATCAGCCCAAACACGCGCTCTTCGCGCATGTCGGACCGTGGGAGGAGGGGGCGATTGTCCTATCGGGTCACACTGACGTGGTGCCGATCGATGGCCAGCCATGGAACAGCGACCCCTTCGAGGTGGTCGAACGGGACGGCAAGTATTTCGGGCGTGGCACCTGTGATATGAAGGGTTTTGACGCGCTGGCGCTTTGGGCGCTGGTCGAGGCGCATCACGCGGGCATCAAGCGTCCCTTGCAGATAGCGCTCAGCTTTGACGAAGAGGTCGGCTGCACGGGCGCCCCTCCCATGATCAAGGCTATGCAGCCGGTGCTGCCCAAAGGGTCCGCCGTGATTGTCGGCGAACCATCGATGATGCAAGCCGTCACTGGGCATAAGGGCGGCACCGGGTTTTTGACCGAAGTGGTCGGTTTCGAGGTCCATTCCTCGATCATGCACACCGGCGTCAATGCGATCATGGCAGGCGCCAAGCTTATCGAGTGGGCCAATGACGTAAACACGGAAAACATGGCGCGCAAACCGACTGAGATCGCGTCGATGTTTGACCCGCCTTTCACCACTGCGCATGTCGGCATGATCAGCGGCGGCACAGCCGAAAACATCACTGCCAAACACTGTACTTTCGGGATGGGTTTTCGAGTTGTTCCGGGCGAGGACAAGGACAAATGGGGCGCGGCCTATCTCAAGAAGGTCGCTGAGGTCGAAAAGCAGATGCAGGCCGTGGTGCCAGAAACTTACATTCGCGTGACACCCAAATTCGATGTGCCCGGATTGAAGCCCGAAAAAGACGGCGAGGCGGAAACACTGGTGCGACAGTTTACCGGCGATAACGCTGCTCACAAGGTCAGCTATGGCACGGAGGCCGGTCAGTTTCAGGAGGCTGGTTATTCGGCCGTGATCTGCGGCCCCGGCGACATCGGACAAGCGCACCAGCCAGATGAGTTTGTGACCGTCGCGCAATTCAACGCGGGGCACGACTTTATGAAAAAGCTGCTTCAGCGCCTCCTAGGGTGACGGATTTCGGCGGCAGGCAAAAGACACGCGGACTGTGATACGCTTTCCGATCAGCCTGGATACACCTGTCACCTTTCCCGGTCCGCCGCCGGCGCGGGCCGATGTCATCGTCATCGGTGGCGGGGTTATCGGTGTGTGTACAGCACTTTACCTAGCGCGCGCTGGGCATGAGGTTCTTTTGCTGGAAAAGGGGCGCATCGCGGGCGAACAATCTTCCCGCAATTGGGGGTGGATTCGCCAGCAGGGGCGCGATCCGGATGAGTTGCCGATCATGGTCGAAGCGATCGGTCTTTGGAAATCGCTTGCGGCACAGACCAATATTGATATCGGTTTGCGCCAAGAGGGGATCAGCTATCTGGCATCGGACGCCCAACAATTGGCAAGGTTCGAGGCCTGGCTGACCCACGCCCACGCGCACAACGTTGATACCAAAGTGGTATCGCCTGCGGAAACAAGGAAGATGTTTCCCAATCTTGCGGGCGACTACGCCGGCGCGATGATCACGTCTTCTGACATGCGCGCTGAACCCTGGGTCGCAGTCCCTGCGATAGCGGGGATTGCGGTGCGGGAATCGGTTCAGATTGTCGAGAACTGCGCGGTGCGCAGCTTGGATCTGGAGGCCGGGCGCGTGGTCGGCGTGGTGACGGAGGCGGGACGTATTGCTGCCTCTTCGGTGGTGCTTGCCGGTGGCGCGTGGTCCTCGCTTTTCCTGCGCAATCATGGGGTGTCGATCCCGCAGCTCTCCGTCCGTGAGAACGTCGCTGCAACCGAGCCGCTGGCAGATATCTGTGCTGGGGCAACGGCTGGCCGCGACGTCGCGCTGCGCCGCCGCTTGGATGGCGGCTATACTCTCGCCCCGCCTGATTTGACAGAACTCTACGTTGGTCCTGATGCCTTTCGGGCGCTGCCGAAGTTTTTGCCACGGCTCAGACACAGTCCCTTCGGCCAAATGATCTATCCTGCCGCTCCGCCGGGATTTCCCGATGCCTGGGGCACAGCAAGAAGCTGGGAGCCAGATCAGGAAACACCATTTGAGCGGATGCGGGTGCTTGACCCGACCCCAAACAGGCGCAGGATCGAAAAGTTGCGCCGCGATTTCGAAGAGATGTTTCCCGCACTGGGCCCCGTCCGGCTCAAGGCGGCCTGGGCGGGAATGATCGACACGATGCCTGACATTGTGCCGATTGTTGATCAGTGTGCGTCTCTTCCCGGTTTGGTGATCGGCACCGGGATGTCCGGCCACGGATTTGGGATCGGTCCGGCGATGGGCAAAATCCTTGCAGCACTGGTCACTGGCGATGCGGTGGGGCATGATCTGGGCAGATTCCGTTTGAGCCGATTCACCGATGGCTCTGCGATGCGGCTGGGCCCAAGTCTCTGACCCCGCCGATAGGAGAACCTGACATGCCGATCAAAAACCGATTTGCCGAAACCCATGCCGAAATAGCGGGCTGGCGGCGTCATCTGCACCAATATCCCGAGCTGATGTTCGACGTACACGAGACAGCGAAGTTTGTCGAAGGCAAGCTGCGCGATTTTGGAATTACGGACATCACGACAGCGATCGGGCAAACCGGTGTCGTGGCAGTGATTGAAGGCAAGACCAACACGTCGGGCCGTTGTATTGGATTGCGCGCAGACATGGATGCGCTGCCGATCGAGGAAGCAACCGGGCTTGACTATGCCAGCAAAACCCCCGGCAAGATGCACGCCTGTGGCCACGACGGCCATACCGCGATGCTGCTGGGGGCGGCGCAATACCTGCAAGAAACAAAGAACTTTGACGGCAAGGTCGTGTTGATCTTTCAACCTGCCGAAGAAGGCGGTGGCGGCGGCAACGAGATGGTCAAAGAGGGTTTGATGGATCGCTGGCAAATCCAGGAAGTCTACGGCATGCACAATATGCCTGATTACCCCGTGGGCGCATTCGCAATCCGGGAAGGCGCGTTGTTGGCTGCCGCAGACGAATTCGACATCTATATCGAAGGGCAGGGAGGCCACGCCGCGGCCCCGCACGAAGCCATTGATACCAATCTGGCTGCCGCACATGTCGTGGTTGCGCTGCAAAGCATCGCCAGCCGTAATGTAGATCCGGTCAAACAGGTTGTCGTTTCGGTCTGTACCCTGCGCAGTGACACCGACAGCCACAATGTGCTGCCACAAAAGGTGCGCCTGCGCGGCACTGTGCGCACGCTGGAGGACGGTGTGCGCGATCTGGCGGAAGAGAGGCTGCGCGCGGTCGTCACACATACTGCGGCGGCCTATCAATGTACTGCGGACATCACGTATGAGCGCGGCTATCCCATCACGGTGAACCATGCCGAAAACACAATCTTCGCAGCGGATGTGGCTGAGAAGATCACCCCGGGCGTCTGGCGCGATACCCCGCCCATCATGGCAGGAGAGGATTTCTCCTATATGCTCAACGCGCGGCCTGGTGCCTACATGATGATCGGTAATGGCGACGGGCCAACCGTCCACCATCCCAAATATGATTTCAATGACGAAGCTATTCCTGCGGGGTGTTCCTGGTTTGCCGAAATGGTCGAAACCCGGATGCCTGCCAAGTAAGAAGCGTCGTCCGTTCCGACTACTGGATGAACAGACGTCCAACGATTTTTGCCGCGCAATGCGTCGCACAAACACCAAGCCCATCAAAGGAAAACCCGATGCCTGTCAAGAACCGTTTCGCCGAACTCCATGCAGACATTACTGCGTGGCGCCGTGATCTGCATGAACATCCCGAGATATTGTTCGACACACACCGTACCTCTGCGACGGTAGCTGAGAAACTGCGCGCCTTTGGCTGTGATGAGGTCGTTGAAGGTATTGGACAGACAGGCGTCGTGGGCGTGATCAGGGGAAAAGACACGTCGTCGGGAAAGGTGATAGGCCTCCGCGCGGATATGGACGCACTGCCCATTCACGAACAAACCGGGCTGACGTATGCGTCAAAGACACCTAATGCCATGCACGCCTGCGGCCATGACGGGCATACGGCAATGCTGTTGGGGGCGGCGCAGTATCTTGCAGAGACGCGCAATTTTGACGGCACAGCCGTGGTTATCTTCCAGCCTGCGGAAGAAGGCGGTGGGGGTGGCCGGGAAATGTGTAACGACGGCTTGATGGACCGCTGGGGCATTCAGGAAGTTTATGGCATGCACAACTGGCCTGGACGGCCATTGGGGTCATTCGCCATTCGTCCCGGTCCATTTTTCGCTGCAACTGATTTGCTGGATATCGAGATTGAGGGGTTGGGGGGCCATGCGGCCAAACCGCACGAGACCATCGATACCATGGTCGTCGCGGCACAGACGATCACAGCTTTGCAGACGATTGTGAGCCGAAATGCGGACCCGATTGAGAACATCGTAGTGTCGATCACATCGATTGAGAGTTCCTCCAAGGCGTTCAACGTGATCCCGCAACGGGTAAAAATGATGGGCACGGTTCGCACGCTCTCAAACGAGCTGCGCGATCTGGCGGAAAAGCGAGTGACGGAGATCTGCGAGGGCATCGCTGCGACTTTTGGCGCAAGGGCGCGGGTTGATTACAAGCGTAACTATCCGGTGATGGTCAATCACGACGCTCAGACCCAGTTCGCGGCAGATGTCGCCAGGTCTGTTTCTGGGCAATGCGATGAGGCACCGCTGGTTATGGGGGGCGAGGATTTTGCCTTTATGCTCGAAGAGCGTCCCGGAGCTTATATTCTTGTCGGCAATGGCGATACGGCGATGGTGCATCATCCCGAATACAATTTTGATGACGACGCGATCCCGGCGGGGTGTTCTTGGTGGGCAGGAATTGTAGAGCAACGGATGCCTGCGGCGTGAGGTCGTGTGTTTTGGTTGTATTGCGCAATTCAGTGGCGTCAAATGCCTGCGGCGGATGACGCGCTGAGGTATTTTCAAAAGGGTGAAAGTGGGACCGGCCGGATCGACAATAGGGGATTCAGGTCGTCTCTAGCAGACGGCGGTAAAGGGCAATCAATTCTGCCGCTTCGCGCTCAAGCGTGTAGTCCTGCAGGACATGCGCCCTTGACGCCTCGCGCCATAGGGAGAGCCGTTCGCGGTCTGAAAGAGCGTCATCGACCGCCGATGAGAGTGCGGGAATGTCGTCAGGGGGCGCCAGCAAACCCGTTTCGCCGTCTTTGACCAGCTTTTCGAATGCCCCAACACGGGTGGCGACAACGGGACATCCTGTGGCCATCGCCTCGATCGGGGTCAGGCCAAAGCCTTCCCAGCGTTGCGGCGCTACGTAAAGATCAAGCGCCTGAAAATGCGCCGCCAGTGTGTCGCCGTGGACTTCGTCCCTGAAGTAAATGCGGTCTGAAAGGCCGGCGTCCGACACCCTTGCCTTGAGATCGGTCAGGAATGCCTCATGCTGAGCCGTGGCGCGCCCCATGACCAATGCGTTGAAGTCAGGATGATCGGGAAGCACCTTTATCATCGCGTCCACAAATGCGTCGGTGCCCTTTTGCGCGCGGATACGGCCAAAGCAGCCGATCAGCTTGCCATCAGGCAACCCCAGGTCGCCCCGCAGCGCCGCCCGGTCGGCGACGGGCTTGTAATCATTGGCGTCTATGCCGTGCATGATGACCTGTGCCGGTACCTGAAGATACGAGGCTGATTTGTCGGATGTGGCCACCACGGCGTCCATTTGGTTGATCAACCAACGGGTCAACCCGGTGTGTTCGCGTTGAGAGGCCGAGGTGAAGATCAGCTTGAGCTTTTTGCCCAGCAGAAATTTGAGGGCAAGTCCGCCGATCATCTCGAGATTGCGCCGGGCGTGCCAGACCCGCGCACCGCCTGGTCCCCGGCGCGGCATCGTCAAAAGGCTGCGCAGCGGCACCTGAGGTACGTGCGAGGGCAGGACGGGACCGGAGGCCGCGATTGCGATGTTCTTTGCCTGCACCGGTACCAGCCGGATGACAGTTGAAGTCACTCCGGATATCCGGCGTTTGAAGTTGGGTGCAATGACCTGCACGGTACGGATGTCGACGGGGGTCATGGGCTGAGCTCCAGTGCGGTGATCAGCTGTTGCGCAATCTGATCGAGTTGATCCTCTTTTGACGCACTATAGGCTTTGGCGGCCTTGCAGGCCATCGCGCGATCCTGATCATTCGACAACAGATTGCCAATCTGGGTGGTCAGATCGGCCGTGTCTGCCACCAGTCGTGCGGCACCGGCGACCTGCATCTCATCGAATGTTTCGGCGAAATTCGTGACGTGCGTACCCGACAGTGCAAAGGCCCCGGCTTGGGCGACTTCAAAAGGATTGTGACCCCCGATGGGTCGTAGTGAGCCGCCCAGAAACACGATATCGGTCAGCGCGTACCACGTGCCGAGTTCACCCAGCGTATCAGCCAGGTAAACTTGCGGCCCCGGTGCGCCACCCGTGCTGCGTTGGCTGTGGGTCAGGCCGGATCTGTCGATCAGGTCGGCCACCTGTGTGCCCCGTTCGGGATGACGGGGGGCAAGGATCAGGCGAAGATCCGGTTGGGTCTTTAGCAAGGCCTTGTGGGCCTCCAGCACGGTTTCCTCTTCGCCCGGATGCGTGGAGGAGGCGACCCAGACCGGACGATTGGCCAGCGCGTCGCGCATGGTTGTCAGCGTGGATGTGTCAACAGGCAGCGGATCTGACATGGACTTCAGATTCACACCCGGTCGGATACGATCAGACGGTGCGCCGAGGTCTTTCATGGTACCCGCCATCGCAGTGTTTTGCGTCAGGATAATATCAAAGACGTCGAGCATGTATTTGGAAACGCTCGGAAATTTTTTCCACTGACTGACGCTGCCCTTTGACAGGCGTGCATTGATCAATGCCATACGCGCACCGCCCTCATGGGTTCGGCGCAACAGTTGAGGCCACAGCTCGCTTTCCACGAAAAGCGCTGCGTCTGGTCGCCAGTGGCGCAGAAAACGTTTGGTTGCACCGGGAGCATCAAGTGGCGCGAATTGGTGTATTGTTCGGGACGGCAGGCGATTGCCGACGAGTTTGGCAGAGGTCGCTGTCACCGAGGTCATCAAAAACTGCGCGCGGGGCAGTATCTCTCCCATGCGTCTGATCAGTGCCAGCACAGACAGGCTTTCCCCGACCGAGGCACCGTGGAACCAGATCAAAGGGCCGCCTCTGGAACGCTCTGCCGTTGGATAGCCCAGTTTTTCCTGCGCACGCTCTACCGAAACCCCTGCCGTACGCAGCTTGGCTATTTCACGGCGCGCAAAGAAGGGGACCAGCGCTATGCTGGCCGCAACCCATGCGCTGTACAGAAGGGGCCGCGCCACTGGGCTCAGCCGCCTGTGTGGCTCATGTGGCGGGGCATCTGTCCGTCAAGCTTCTGACGGGAATAATCAAAATCATGGCCCTTGGGCTTGCGCGCGATGGCGGCGACGATGGCCTCGCGAAGTGGCGCATCGTCGTCCGGGTGCGCGCGAAGGGGGGCGCGCAAATCGGCTACGTCCTCTTGCCCAAGACACATGTATATTTCACCGGTACAGGTGATCCTCACGCGATTGCAGCTTTCGCAGAAATTATGGCTCAGCGGTGTGATAAAGCCGATCTTTTGTCCGGTTTCTGCCAGCTGAACATAGCGGGCAGGTCCCCCTGTACGTTCTGCCAGATCAGTAACGGTGAAATGCTGCTCATAGGTTGTGCGTACGTCGCGCAGCGACCAATATTGATCCAGCCGGTCTTCGTTGCCGATATCGCCCATCGGCATGACCTCGATCCAGGTCAGATCCATGCCAAGATCGGCGCACCAGCTGGTGATTGCGGGCAATTCCTGTTCGTTAAAGCCCTTCAGCGCTACCGCGTTGATCTTGACCTTCAATCCGGCCCGCAAGGCGGCGTCAATGCCGCGCAGAACCTGGGGCAGGCGGCCCCAGCGGGTGATGTCAGCGAACTTTCTATCGTCCAGCGTATCGAGCGAGACGTTCACGCGCCGCACGCCAGCGGCATAGAGATCATCGGCAAACCGTTCCAATTGGCTGCCGTTAGTGGTGAGCGTGAGCTCTTTCAAAGTGCCCGCATCCAGATGCCGCGACATGCTGTGGAAAAAGGTCATAATGCCCTTGCGGACCAGCGGCTCGCCACCTGTGATGCGCAGTTTTTCCACACCAAGATCGACGAATGTCGAGCACAGACGATCCAGTTCCTCGAGTGTCAGAAGCTCCTTTTTGGGCAGGAACGTCATGTTCTCGGACATGCAGTATACACACCGGAAATCGCAACGGTCCGTAACCGAAACGCGCAGGTAAGTAATGGCGCGGGCAAAGGGATCGATGAGTGGTGCGGTCATGCCTTTTAGGTAATCGTCCGGCAAAGGCGGCACAAGCGGCATTTCTCAGATTGCTGCGGGTGGGCCACCCCGTTAGTCTTGGAACCATGAGAATGATGATGACAATGAGCGCAGCGCTTTTGGCGCTGACGGGATGTGGCGACATGGCAGGCGGTTTCGGCACGGGCGGGACTGAAACGACGGTTGCCGTCCCGATTGATCCGTCTGCCAGTACGGCAGTTGAGGGCGCACCAGGGTTGGCGCCGGAAACCGCAGCGCCACCACCGCCACCGTCCGCTCAGACGGCCGAAGCGCTGGACACCACAACACCAGAGCAGCGCACGGCAGCCGCCGCACCGGCTGAGGTACCCACCAAATCACTAGGGACCACCGTCGCCGCACTTGGCAGCCCGACGGAGCCCGGTTTGTGGATGAAGACGCCGTTGGTTGACAGCGAACAGCAAGGGCGGGTCACCAATCCGGCCAATGGAAAATCATCCCTTGTGACACTTCTTCCTTTGGAGGGTCCGGATACGGCTGGCAGCCAACTGTCTCTTGCGGCGATGCGGATCATCGAGGCATCCCTGACGGACCTGACCGAGGTGGAAGTTGCGCTGGAGGGATGATCCGTTCGCGTCAGCTTG
Source organism: Sulfitobacter aestuariivivens (assembly GCF_014763045.1). Lineage (GTDB taxonomy): Bacteria > Pseudomonadota > Alphaproteobacteria > Rhodobacterales > Rhodobacteraceae > Sulfitobacter > Sulfitobacter aestuariivivens. The sequence continues at coordinate 1,332,863 of NZ_JACTAG010000001.1, read as the reverse complement.
GTGCGAAGTCCCTGTGTATATGTCGCGTTTTTGCCGAGGGCTGAGATGTGACTTGGGCGGGCAGGAATTCCGTCTCAGGGTGCGCACGCGAGCGAAGCAAGGCGCGACAGCGAACTGAGGCCTATGGTCCTTGTCCTTGTAGCTGACGCGCCCAACCTCAGGTCTTGTTAAGAAAGCGCATCGCTTCCTTGGCAGCAAAAGGCTTCATCTGTGCACCGTAGGCATCAATAAAAGCGCGCGTGCGCGGAGCATCATGTTTTGAAAGTTCGCGCAACCACCATGCAATGGCTTTCTGAATGAACCAGTCGCGGTCGGGCACCAATTCGGCAGCCCATCCCAGAATGCGGTCGCGTGCTGACAGTTCTACGGGCTTTGGGTGGTTTTGTTTGGTCCAGGGCAGGGTGGAAACAAGTGCGGCGCGACGGGTCCACATATGATCTGAGCGTATCCACGGCTCTACGGTATCAAGGCGAACAGGATCTGCCACCAGCCGTTTTTGGCCAGCCATGCAGGCGTGATCGGCGATGGCCCAGCTGTCGAAATCCGGGCACCAGCTTGCGATCAGGTTCCAGGCAGGGGTGTCATCGGGGCGTATACGCGCCTGAGTCAGCAACTTTGCCGCAGCGAGCCGGGCCTCGTAAATATTTGTCCGCCACAACCCGTCCGAGATGGCGACACGGGTTGCGGCATCAAGCGTGCGCCGCCAATCTTTCGTCAGATCATTGAGGACGGGATTTGACAGGCCCAGATAGGTCCGGTCGATTTTGTGATAGCGGCGCATATCTTCAGCGCGGTCTGGGTCCGCGCGGTCCTGCAGTTCCTTAAGGTATGGCTCATGCATCGTCCGGCCCGGGCAAATTGGTTGGCAGACCATCGATACTGTGCTGATTGCGCTCTTTCCAATAGGTTTTGATGCCGTCGGGACCTTTGTTTTCAGCCCACTTTTCCAAAGTGTCGCGCGGACCCTGATGTTCGAAGAACGGCACGTTGTAGCCGCAACTGGTTTGCACCATGTCGAGCGTCAGATCGTAAATCTGTCGGGCGGCGAAGGTCTCGGGGAAGGTCGCGTTCAGTGCGGCGAAATCTGCGTCCTTTGCGTGCAGAGTGCGTGCCTTGCCATAGATCCGCAGGATCAAAGGCCGGGTGGTAAAGCTGCACCACATCAACGTCATCCGGTTTATGCGCGCCAGATGTGCTGCCGTCTCATTTCCCGATCCCGTCAGGTTGCGCCAGATGATGCGGTTCGGGCCCAAGATGCGGAGCGATGCCATATCCTTGGGCGAGACATTGACCCGCCCTTCGTCGGCAGCGGTTGCACAAAAGAAAATCTGTTGATCGCCGATAAAGGCCTGATGCGCGTCCGAAAGGGTGTCGAATTGTTTTGCCATTACTCAACCGTGACGGATTTTGCCAAGTTTCGCGGCTGGTCAACATCTGTGCCCTTGGCCACAGCCGTATGATAGGCCAATAACTGCGCGGGGAGGGCATAGAGGATCGGCGTCAGAGCTTCGGCCACGGACGGCATCTCGATAGAGGACCACACCCCATCGCTTGCTTCGGCGATCCCTTGCGCGTCCGAGATCAGGATCACCTTGCCTTTGCGTGCCATGACTTCCTGCATGTTCGATACTGTCTTGTCGAAAAGCGCGTCACGGGGGGCCATGACAATCACCGGAACGCTCTCATCTACCAGCGCGATCGGGCCGTGCTTTAGTTCTCCTGATGCATAAGCTTCGGCGTGTATATAGCTGATTTCTTTTAATTTAAGAGCGCCTTCATGTGCCAACGGATACATCTGACCGCGCCCAAGAAACAGGACGTCGCTGGCATGCGAAAGCTTTTGCGCAGTGGCTTGCATCTTACCGCTTTGCGCCAGCGCGGTGTTTATGATCCCTGGCAGTGTGCGCAGATCTGCGATGTGCTTTTCTAGGTCGGCATCTGTTAGCTTGCCCCGATCCCGGGCTGCCTTCAAAACCAGGAGGAATAGCACCGTCAACTGGCAGGTGAAGGCTTTGGTCGAGGCCACGCCTACCTCAACACCGGCGTGGATTGACAGCGCAAGATCACTTTCTCGCGCAATTGAAGACTCGGGTACGTTGACGACGGAGGCAATCATGTCCGCTTTGCCATCGCAATACCGCAGGGCGGCGAGAGTATCGGCGGTTTCGCCCGACTGACTGACAAAGACCGCCAGCGTTTTTGCCGGTATGGGTGGTTCCCGGTATCGAAATTCGCTGGCGACATCGACTTCGACAGGCAGACGCGCGATCTGCTCGAACCAATATTTGGCGGTGAAACATGCCAGATAGGCAGTGCCGCATGCCACCATCGTGATCCGGTCCACATCCGAGAAATCAATGCCGTCGCCCGGCAATGTAATCTCGCCGGTGTCGCTCAGGTAATTCTGCAGTACGGTATTGATCACGCCCGGTTGTTCGGCGATTTCCTTGGCCATGAAGTGTTTGTAGCCGCCTTTATCGATCCGGGTTGTGTCCATTTGGATCGTCTTGACCGGACGGTTCGCGAGCGCACCGTTGACGTCATAGATTGCAACCGATGACCGCGTGATGATCGCGTGATCGCCCTCTTCCAGATAGCTGATGCGGTCGGTCAAGGGGGACAACGCGATTGCGTCAGAGCCTACGAACATTTCCCCTTCGCCGTAGCCCACTGCAAGCGGGGATCCTTTGCGTGCGGCGATCATCAAATCATCGTGGCCATCGAAAAGAAAAGCCAAGGCAAAAGCGCCCTCAAGGCGGGCAAGTGTTTTGGTAGCGGCCTCTACAGGGGTGAGGCCGGCCTCTATGTGATGTTGGGTCAACAGGGCGACGGTTTCGGTGTCTGTCTCTGTCACAAATGTGACACCTGCCTCAGCCAGTTCCGCGCGCAATTCGCGAAAATTCTCGATGATGCCATTGTGCACGACCGCGACCCCGCCGGCCTGATGGGGGTGGGCATTACTGACCGTCGGGGCACCGTGAGTGGCCCAGCGGGTGTGTCCTATACCGGACTTCCCCGCGAGCGGTTCGTGGACCAGTAGATCGGAAAGGTTCACCAGCTTGCCAACGGCGCGTCGCCGCGCGAGGGTGCCATTGTTCACGGTCGCGATCCCGGCGGAATCATAGCCCCGATACTCGAGTCTTTTTAGCGCCTCAACAAGGATCGGCGCTGCTTCGTGATTGCCGAGGACCCCAACAATTCCACACATTTTTAGCTGCCTCGCTCAAGTTTGGCCTTTTTGGCCTTTAACATTTCGAACAATTTGCGTGCCATGCCGGGTTTTTCCACTTGCGGCGCGCGCGCAAGCGCCAGCGCATCGGGTTCCACATCAGAAGTGATCACCGACCCGCTGCCGGTCATTGCGCCATCGCCAACAGAGACAGGGGCCACCAGCATGGTGTTGGAGCCAATGAATGCACCTTCGCCGATGTGCGTGTGGTGTTTCATCACGCCGTCGTAGTTGCAGGTGATCGTGCCGGCGCCGATGTTTGATTTGGCGCCGATCGTCGCGTCGCCAATGTAGCTCAGATGATTGACCTTGGCACCAGCGGCAATCTCGGCGTTTTTTACCTCGACAAAGTTGCCCACTCGGACATCCTCGGCAAGCTGCGCACCGGGGCGCAGACGCGCGTATGGGCCCACGATGGCGCCGCGGGACACGTGACACCCTTCCAGATGCGAGAAAGCCCGGACCGTGGCACCGCTTTCGACTGTGACTCCGGGGCCAAATACAACGTTAGGTTCAATTGTGGTGTCACGGCCAATCACCGTATCGCGGGCCAAAGTGACGGTGTGCGGGGCAATCAGTGTCACGCCATTCTCAATCAGATCCGCGCGGGCACGGGTCTGAAAAATCGCTTCTGCCTGGACCAGATCTGCGCGGGAATTGACGCCAAGCGTCTCTTCCTCATCACAGGTCACGACCGTAGCGGTGAGACCACGGGCACGTGCAAGGCCGACGATATCCGTCAAATAGTATTCGCCCGCTGCGTTGTTGTTGCCAACTTGGGAAATCAGCTCAAAGAGGAGCTCCGATCTGCAGGCAGTTACACCACCATTGCACAGAGTAATGGCCCGTTCTTTCTCAGTCGCGTCCTTGAATTCGACAATGCGCTCAAGCGCGTCACCGTCCATCATAAGACGGCCATATTTTTTTGTATCGGCGGGCGAGAAGCCCAAAACGACCAGGTCGTGAGTTTCAAGCGCGGCTGTCATTTTTTGCAGGGTTTCTGCCTTCATGAACGGGGTGTCGCCGAAAAGGACAAGCGCGGCCCCATCGAACCCTGAAAGCGTTTCCCGCGCCTGAGCGGCCGCATGGGCCGTGCCTTGCTGTTTTGTCTGCTCTACCACGGTAGAGGTATCATCATAGGTCAGAGCTGCGGCGCGTACATCGTTCAGACCATGCCCTGCCACCACGACCGTATGCGCAGGCTCCAGAGGAGCGCCGGATGCCATCGCGTGCTCTAGCAACGGCGCGAAGCCAACCGGATGCAACACCTTTGGCATGTCGGAATTCATCCGGGTACCTTTGCCTGCGGCCAGGATGATCAGGGCTGTTTTCATGGGGTTCTCTTTGCGCTCTACCTTGCTTTCTCTTTACGCGCTTCGCACAAAGGCGCAAGGCTTGGGCCCATCAAACAAGGTTGCGGCTTGCAACATCGCAGTGCGGGGTTCCGCCAATGAGGAGAGCGGACGTGAAAACAGTTGTATTCGATCTGGATGGCACATTGGCTGACACCAGCGGTGATTTGATCGCTGCGGCCAATGTGTGTTTTCGACAGATGGGTGCTGGTGATTTGCTGGATCCGGCCAAAGATGCAGGAACCGCCTTGAGGGGCGGGCGGGCAATGCTGACACTTGGGATGCAACGCATGGGGCGTGCTTTGGATCAGGCTGCCATCGACAGTTATTATCCCGTACTATTAGAAGCTTATGCGCGAGATATAGACACCCACACCGTGCTCTATCCCGGTGCAATGGACGCCGTTGCGGCGTTGACCGACGCAGGCTATGGCGTCGCCATCTGCACCAATAAACCTGAAAAACTGGCGGAAACCCTTTTGGCCCGCCTTGGCGTGCGGGATGCGTTTGCAGCCCTCTTGGGGGCCGACAGCCTGGCGGTGAAAAAGCCTGACCCTGAGCACCTCTTTGAGACAGCGCGCCGCGCAGGGGGGCATCCGCAGAAATGTGTGCTGATTGGTGACAGCGACACCGATCGCAATACGGCACGGGCTGCCGGTGTGCCTTGCGTCTTGGTCACATTCGGCCCCGCTGGTGGCGATATGGCCGCGCTTGAGCCTGAGGCGCTGTTGCACGCATATTCTGATTTGCCGGGGATCGTTACCCGACTGATAGGAGAGGCGGCGTGACCGAAGTCTTCAAAGGCAGCTTTACCCAGCAAGAGCCCATTCCTGAGGCCGGTATTGAGGCTGCTTTGGCTGTGATGCGCAGTGGTCGGCTGCATCGTTACAATACGGCACCCGGCGAGGTGTCGGAAACCGCGCTGCTTGAACAGGAATTCGCCGCACAGATGGGCAAGAAGTATTGTCTTGCAGTCGCATCTGGTGGCTATGCGATGGCGACCGCACTCCGGGCGGTCGGCGTCAAGCCGGGTGACAGGGTGCTGACGAACGCCTTTACGCTGGCTCCGGTGCCTGGTGCGATTGCCGCCGTTGGCGCAGTGCCGGTCTTTGTCGGGGTAACGGAGCAGCTTGTCATTGATCTGGAAGACCTGGCTGCCAAAGCAGATCAGGCTGACGTGCTGCTGCTGAGCCATATGCGCGGGCATCTGGCCGACATGGAAGCGCTCATGGCAATTTGCGATGCGGCAGGGATTACCGTGATCGAAGACTGTGCACACACAATGGGGGCTGCGTGGAATGGCCTGTTGTCCGGCACGCAAGGCCTGGTCGGGTGTTACTCGTGTCAGACATACAAACATGTAAACGCAGGCGAAGGGGGGCTGTTCGTCACCGATGACGCTGAGGTAGCGGCGCGCGCAATCATGTTGTCAGGGTCCTACATGCTTTTTGAGCGGCACGATGCCGGGCCTCCGAGAGAGGTTTTTGAAACCATTCGGTATGAAACTCCCAACATCTCTGGCCGTATGGACAATCTGCGTGCGGCGATCTTGCGCCCGCAATTGCAACATCTTGAGCGCCAGTGCGAGCGCTGGAACGAGCGGTATTTCAAGATTGAAGAGGGATTGCGCGAGACACCTGGTCTGACGATTGTGGAGCGCCCCGAAACAGAGCGGATTGTCGGGTCGTCAATACAATTTCTTTTGTTGGATTGGTCAGAAACGGCGGTGAAGGACGTGATCGCACGCTGTGCCAAGCGTGGGGTGGAACTGAAATGGTTCGGCGGGGCGGAACCACACGGATTTACCAGCCGCTATGATTCATGGCGATACGTTCAGTCACCGCAAATGCCTCAAAGCGATCGTGTTTTAGCAGGCATTGTGGATATGCGGGTGCCGCTTACATTTACAATCGAAGACTGCAGTTTGATCGCACGCATCATAAAATCCGAAGTCGGTGCGCGGTATCAGGCCGGGGTAAGGTAACGGAGCTATTCGGGCAGAGTGACCCGGCACAGGTCATCCTGCGCCGGATAATGATGTCGATCTCAGGCCGCGCTGGCGAAATGCAAGGTGCCGTGCTCGCCCATGTCGGGCTTGCTGTCAGTCATATGAGCCTTAGCCACCTCAAATAGGAACTTGAGACTGCCGCCTGTGGCCCAGACTTCTGCTTCTGTAAGGTCAAAGCGGATCAATTGCACGTCGGGATCCTGCTGGCCGCCGTCGAACCAGGCAGACGCGATGGCATTCCACATCTCGTCCAGCTTTTGCGGGTCGTTTGATACGCTGATGCGGCCATCGATCCGGGCATAAAGCTGCTCGTCATTGCTGGATACGATATATTGCGCGGTCTCGCCCGTGGCTGCGGCGTTGGACAAATCCGTGCCTTTTGCCGTGATGAACCAGATCGCTTGCGGAGAATCATCGTCATCCACATAGTGGCTCATCGGCACGGCGCGCGCGCCCTCAGCACTCAACATGCCTGTGCGGGTATCTTCCAGGCGGTCCCAGAATTCCTTTTTCAATGTGTCTGTCATGATCTCCTGCTTTCATTACTATGGGTTTCGTTGCGAAGAGAACGCTCATTGCAACTGGTGGGTTCCGCATTGGTCTGCGCTATCTTGACGCAATAGGCAGGGCGCGGTAGGTAATGAACAAGCGTTCAATAAATTCGATCCTGAGGGAGACCTGCATTGTTCACAGCCAGCATGAAATTCGATCTCGGTGAGGATGTAGAGGCGCTGCGCGACATGGTGCACCGCTGGGCACAAGAACGTGTCAAGCCAATGGCGGCGCAGATCGATACCGACAACGACTTCCCGTCCGAACTTTGGACCGAGATGGGCGAACTGGGCCTGCTCGGCATGACCGTCGAGGAAGATTTTGGCGGTTCAGGACTTGGATATGTCGCCCATACCGTCGCAGTCGAGGAAATTGCGCGTGCATCGGCCTCAGTGTCGTTGTCTTACGGCGCACATTCCAATCTTTGCGTTAATCAAATCAGGTTGAATGGCACGCCAGAGCAGAAGGCAAAGTTTTTGCCTAAGCTTTGCTCGGGCGAACATGTGGGCGCATTGGCGATGTCAGAGCCATCGGCGGGCAGCGACGTGGTGTCTATGAAACTGCGCGCCGAAAAGCGCAATGACCACTATCGCCTTTCAGGCAACAAGTACTGGATCACAAACGGACCGGATGCCGAAACGCTGGTGGTCTATGCCAAGACGGACCCCGATGCGGGATCGAAGGGGATTACGGCCTTCTTGATTGAAAAGTCGATGAAGGGGTTCTCGACCTCGCCGCATTTCGACAAGTTGGGCATGCGCGGATCCAACACGGCTGAATTGATCTTTGACGATTGCGAAGTGCCCTTTGAGAACGTGCTGGGCGAAGAGGGGCGCGGTGTGGCCGTGCTGATGTCAGGGCTTGATTATGAGCGCGTCGTGCTTGCGGGTATCGGTCTGGGCATCATGGCGGCCTGTCTGGACGAAATCATGCCCTACATGGCGGAGCGCCGGCAATTCGGTGAACCCATCGGGAATTTCCAGCTGATGCAGGGCAAGATGGCAGACATGTACACGGCAATGAATTCGGCGCGCGCCTATGTCTACAGCGTTGCACAGGCTTGTGATCGGGGTGACGTGACGCGCGCCGATGCGGCAGCGTGCTGCCTTTACGCCTCAGAAGAGGCAATGAAGCAAGCGCATCAGGCAGTGCAAGCCATGGGAGGAGCGGGGTATCTCAGCGACAACCCCGTGGGGCGTATTTTTCGCGACGCCAAGCTGATGGAGATTGGCGCGGGCACCTCGGAAATCCGCCGCATGCTGGTGGGGCGCGAGATGATGGCGGCAATGGCGTGAAGGCGATTGCACTTGTTTGCGCCTTTGTCGCGGCGCCGGTCTGGGCGCAAGATCTGCCCTATTCAGACATTGCCACCCGGGAATGCCTGGAGACAGCAAGCGACTTTGCTGCGCGCGAAGCCTGCATCGGTACCTCTGCCGATCTTTGCATGGCGACCCCCGAAGGTGGAACCACATACGGAATGAACGGGTGTCTGGATCGGGAACTGGCGTTTTGGGACAAAGTGCTCAACCAAAACTATCAGATCAGAATGGCAGATGCTAAGGCGCGGGACGCAGACGTCGGACCGACGCTAGGCGTTCAGGCCGACGCGCTGCGCGACATGCAACTGGCATGGATCGCCTTCCGCGATGCTGCCTGCGAATTCGAACGCAGCCAGTGGCAAGGCGGTACTGGTGGAGGACCCGCGACAATCGCATGCATGCTAGAGCTGACCGGCCGTCAGGCGTTGGTTCTGGGCCGGGTAGACCGTTAGGTTGCTCCGGTCGACCGAAATTATTGGAAGAGACTGAACATGAATGCACCGCTGAAGGCGCTTTATATCAATACCTCTCTGAAACGTGTGCCGGACGAGAGCCACACCAAACTTCTGTTGAATGCTTCTGCCAAAATTATTGAAAAACAAGGCGTTGAAGTCGAACACTTACATCTGCTCAGCCATCAGGTGCCGCCCGGAGTATACCCGGACATGACGGAACACGGCTGGGATCGCGACGATTGGCCGGACCTGTGGAAAAAGGTTCTGGGCGCGGACATTCTGATCATCGGTACGCCTTTGTGGCTGGGAGAGGAATCGAGCGTCTGCCGTATCCTGATTGAAAGGCTTTACGCGATGAGCGGTGAGCTGAACGAAAAGGGGCAGTCTGTGTTCTATGGCAAGGTGGCGGCTTGCGTGATTACGGGCAACGAGGACGGGATCAAGCACACCGCGATGACGCTGGGGTTCGCCATGAACCACCTTGGCTATACCATCCCGCCGCAGGCCGATTGCGGCTGGATCGGGGAGGCGGGGCCGGGCCCCTCTTATGGTGATGAGACCGACGATGGCGGTCGTGTGGGGTTCGACAACGATTTTACCCAGCGCAATACGACGATCATGACATGGAACGCCCTGCATCTGGCGCGGATGCTGCAGGCAGCGGGGGGATACCCCAACGACGGAAACGATCGAACGGCCTGGAAAGCCGGAACGCGGTTTGGGTTCGAAAACCCTGAGTATCGCAGTTGATGTTCTTGCCGGGCCTTCATAACGATGGCAGCTGGGATGTGCCTGCGCGCCTTAACATGGCGGCGCAATGCCTTGCGCAGCCGTCAGATTCGGTAGCAATCATCGACCTGACCGGAAAAAACCGCCGCGATGTGAGCTTTGGTGCCCTCTCTGAAATGACCGATGGACTGGCCCGCGCCCTGCTGACCCGGGTAGGTCGAGGTGACCGTGTGGGTGTATTGCTCAGCCAATCGCCGTGGTGCGCAGCGGCACATTTGGCGATCTGGAAAATCGGTGCAATTTCAGTACCTTTGTTCAAGCTCTTCAAGCGGGACGCGCTGGGGTCGCGGGTCGGGGATGCTGGGTGCGATATTGTGCTGACAGACCGCGAGGGCGTCGATCTTTTGGGCGATCTGGCTGAACCCTGGATGGTTGGTGACGTAAGGGAGGGCGGCGCGCCTGTCTCTTTCGCAGACACAGGACCAGAAGACCCTGCGGTTCTCATTTACACTTCCGGCACAACAGGCAGTCCCAAGGGCGCCCTGCACGGCCACCGGGTGCTGACGGGGCATTTGCCGGGCGTCGCCATGAGTCATGACTTGCTGGGCCAAAAGGGCGATTGCCTGTGGACGCCTGCGGATTGGGCGTGGATCGGGGGGCTTTTTGATGTCTTGATGCCAGGGCTGGCGCTGGGCGTTCCTGTCGTCGCGGCCCGTATGACGAAATTCACGCCCGAAGGGTGCACTGAGATCGTGCGCTTGGGGCAGGTCCGAAATATTTTCTTCCCGCCTACCGCCTTGCGCATGTTGAAGGCAGCGGATGCCGAAATTGCAGGATTGCGCAGTGTGGCCAGTGGTGGCGAACCGCTGGGGGGCGAGATGCTTGGCTGGGGCCGGAAAGCCTTTGGTTTGAATATAAATGAGTTCTACGGCCAAACAGAATGCAATATGGTCGCGTCCTCATGTGGTGCCGCGTTCGCTGCGCGCGCGGGCTGCATTGGCAAAGCAGTGCCGGGGCATACCGTTGCGGTAATCGATGGTCAGGGCAATGTGACGGATGCAGAAGGTGATGTGGCGGTGCGCCGGGGCTCGGCCTCCATGATGTTGGAGTATTGGGGGCGTCCTGATGCCACGGCAGAGAAGTTTCGCGGCGAGTGGCTGATCACCGGAGATCGCGGGATTTGGGAAGATGACTTTCTGCGGTTTGTCGGACGCGAGGATGACGTCATCACATCCGCTGGCTACCGCATCGGACCGGCAGAAATCGAAGATTGCCTGCTGACCCATCCCGATGTGGCAACCTGCGGGGTCGTCGGCAAGCCTGATACGCTGCGTACTGAGGTGGTGAAGGCCTATGTCGTGCGCAAGACTGGCGCTGAGGTAGACGCCAAAACGTTGCAGGAATGGGTAAAAGAACGGCTCGCAAGCTATTCATATCCAAGGGAGATCGAGTTTGTGAATGCGCTGCCGATGACGGTGACAGGCAAGGTTATCCGCAAAGAGCTCAGAGCGCGGGCCGCGCAGGAAGTTGAGGAACACATATGAAACTGACATCTCAGGCATTGCCGTCATCTGAGGCTTTTCAGGCCAACCGCGACGCCCATATCGAGGCGCTGGCGAAAATCGCTGAGGCTTCAGATGTCGCCGCATTGGGCGGTGGCGAAAAATCTCGCGCTCGCCATGAAAGCCGGGGCAAGATGTTGCCGCGTGAAAGGGTTGCGAACTTGCTGGATCCCGGCAGCCCATTCCTGGAGGTGGGCGCGCTGGCGGCGCATGGACTTTACGACGGTGCTGCGCCTTCAGCGGGCGTTATTGCCGGCATCGGGCAGGTCGCGGGGCATGAGGTCATGGTCGTCTGCAATGACGCGACTGTGAAAGGCGGTACCTACTATCCGATGACGGTCAAGAAACACCTGCGTGCGCAGGAGATCGCTGAGGAAAACAACCTGCCTTGTGTCTACCTTGTCGATAGTGGCGGCGCGAACCTGCCCAACCAGGATGAAGTTTTTCCCGACCGCGATCATTTCGGGCGCATCTTTTACAACCAGGCCCGAATGAGCGGCAAGGGCATCCCGCAGATCGCTGTTGTGATGGGCTCGTGCACGGCGGGCGGCGCCTATGTGCCTGCCATGTCTGATGTGACGATCATCGTTAAGGAACAAGGCACGATCTTTTTGGCAGGTCCGCCCCTGGTCAAAGCTGCGACAGGTGAGGTGGTGACCGCAGAAGACCTTGGCGGTGGGGATGTGCACACCCGGCTTTCCGGGGTGGCGGACTATCTGGCCGAAGATGACGCCCATGCACTGGCGCTGGCGCGGCGCGCGGTGGGCCAGCTAAATCGCGCAAAGCCCCACACTGTCGAATGGGCCAGTATCGAAGAACCAGCCTATGACCCCGACGAGATACTGGGCGTGGTCCCGCACGATCTGCGCACACCATATGACATCCGCGAGGTTGTCGCGCGGGTAGTGGATGGCAGTCGGTTTGACGAATTCAAGGCGCGCTTTGGCGAAACGCTGGTGACAGGGTTTGCGCATGTCAAAGGATGCCCTGTGGGGATCGTTGCAAACAACGGCGTGCTCTTTTCAGAAGCTGCACAGAAGGGCGCGCATTTCGTGGAGCTTTGCAGTCAGCGTGGCATTCCGCTGGTATTCCTGCAGAACATCACAGGGTTCATGGTGGGTCGCAAATACGAAAATGAAGGTATCGCACGTCACGGGGCCAAGATGGTGACAGCCGTGGCCTGCACCGAAGTTCCCAAAATCACAATGCTGGTGGGGGGTTCCTTTGGAGCGGGAAATTATGGCATGGCCGGAAGGGCTTACAGCCCGCGCTTTATGTGGACATGGCCGAACTCGAGGATCAGCGTCATGGGTGGCGCGCAAGCGGCGGGCGTACTGGCGACCGTCAAACGCGACGCGATTGAACGGGGAGGCGGGTCGTGGTCAGAGGATGAAGAGGCCGCTTTTAAACAACCCACTATCGACATGTTCGAAGAACAATCGCATCCGCTTTATGCAACTGCGCGGCTTTGGGATGACGGCATTATTGACCCGCGCAAAACACGGGATGTACTGGCGCTGAGCCTCAGCGCAAGCTTGAACGCGCCCATTCGGGAGACACGCTTTGGCGTGTTCCGGATGTGAAGATAGTGTCGGAGCATTCTGATTTGATTGAGATTCTCGAGGAGACGCCAGATGTTTGACTGCATCCTGATTGCCAACCGAGGCGAGATTGCTTGCCGCGTCATGGAAACTGCGCGTGCCATGGGGGTACGGACAGTTGCGGTCTACTCCGATGCCGACACCGATGCCAAGCATGTGGCGATGGCCGATAATGCTGTCCACATTGGCGGCTCCGCCCCTTCTGAAAGCTATCTTAAAGGCGACGTCATCATTCAGGCGGCTTTGGACACGGGCGCACAAGGGATCCATCCCGGCTACGGGTTTCTGAGCGAGAATCCCAATTTCGTTGAGGCGGTGGAGAAGGCCGGACTAACCTTCATCGGTCCGTCGGCCAGCGCCATCCGGGCAATGGGCCTTAAGGATGCGGCCAAACAGGTGATGGAGGAGGCGGGTGTACCCGTTGTCCTTGGTTATCACGGAAAAGATCAGGACGATGGGCTGCTGCGTAAGGAAGCGGAGAAGGTCGGCTATCCGGTGCTGATCAAGGCAGTAGCGGGCGGCGGCGGCAAAGGGATGCGCCTGGTCGAGAAAGACGCCGAGTTTCAGGCCGCGTTGGACAGTGCACGCTCAGAGGCCCAGACGGCCTTCGGCAACCCAGACGTGTTGATTGAGAAATTCGTAACCAAGCCGCGCCACATCGAAGTGCAGGTCTTTGGCGACGGTACCCGGGCAGTGCATCTTTTTGAGCGCGATTGTTCGCTGCAACGTCGGCATCAGAAGGTGATCGAAGAAGCGCCAGCGCCGGGTATGACAAAAGAAATGCGGGACGCGATGGGGGCGGCCGCCGTCCGCGCGGCGGAGGCCATCGGGTACGCGGGTGCAGGCACGGTTGAGTTCATCGTTGACGGAGAAGGAGGGCTGTCAACCGATGGCTTCTTTTTCATGGAAATGAACACCCGGTTGCAGGTGGAGCACCCGGTAACCGAGGCAATCACCGGTGTCGATCTTGTCGAATGGCAATTGCGGGTCGCATCGGGCGAAGCCTTGCCCGCCACACAGGACGATTTGCACATTCGCGGCCACGCGTTCGAGGCGCGCCTGTATGCCGAAGATGTGCCCAAAGGCTTCCTGCCTGCAACGGGTACGTTGACCCATCTGGCGTTTGCGTCTCAAACGCGGGCGGATTCTGGCGTGCGTGCTGGTGACACCATCAGCCCGTTTTACGATCCGATGATCGCCAAAGTTGTTGTGCATGGCCCAAATCGTGACGTCGCCCTGTCACGCCTGCGCGCATCGTTGCAAGCCACAGAAGTTGCGGGAACGGTGACGAACCTGGCATTTTTGGGCGCTTTGGCCAGTCACGAGGGCTTTGGGCAGGGGGATGTCGACACGGGTCTTATTGCGCGTGACATTGATGCGCTCACGGCGCCGCCTTTGGTCGAGCCCCGGCATTTTGTGCTGGCTGCGATGGCAGCACTCGATCTGATGGAACCCGGCCCTCAAGCCGGTTTTGTACTGTGGCGCCCTTTGCGGCGGCAGGTGACGCTTGGACGAGATGGCGAACCACAGCTTTTGAAGGTGCGGGTCATTTCACCGGATCTTCAGCTTTGGCAAGTTGGCGAGCTAGAGATCGAAGCAACGCGGCTTGCCGGGCGCTGGACCGTTGGGGGGCAATTGGCCCCAAATGTGGTGCAGAACAAAGGGGTGATCACCGTCTTTGACAGCTATGGTATCGCATTTGACCTGCTGGATCCCTTGGCACAGGCCAGTGGTGCAGCGGGCGATGGCAATGTGATCGAAGCACCGATGCCAGGCCTTGTCCGGGCCATCGACGCATCTGTCGGGCAAAGCGTTGCAAAGGGTGATCGGCTCGCAGTACTCGAGGCCATGAAGATGGAGCACGCGTTGCTCGCGGCCCGCGACGGTGTTGTCGCGGAGGTTCTCGCCACTCCGGGTGATCAGGTTGAAGCCGGGGCGGCATTGGTGCGGCTCGAGGCAGAAGCAGAGGACGCCGCGTGATCACGTTGTACCACGCGCCGCAAACCCGCTCAATGCGATCGCTGTGGTTGCTGCATGAAATGGACGTGCCGTTTCGCGTTCATTTGCGGGCATTCGACAAGACACTGCGCGACCCTGACTATCTCACGCTGTCTCCGGCCGGGCGCGTGCCGGCGCTTGAAATTGACGGCGAACGCATGTTCGAAACTGGCGCGATCACGCAGTATCTTTGCGAAAGGTTCAGTCCTGACCGCCTGGGCCGCAGCCCTGAAAGCCCGGATCGGATGGCGTGGCTGGTCTGGGTGCATTTTTCCGAAACGCTCAGCCAGCACACCGCCGCCTTGACCCAGCAGCATGTCGCGCTGCGCGAAGATCACATGCGCAGTCCGATTGTCATGAAGCTTGAGGCCGCGCGCGTGGCCAAATGTTATGACGCGATCGAGGCGCGGCTTTCCACACCAATAGAGCGGCGCGACTATTTGCTGACATCAGGTTTTTCGGCGGCGGACATTTCCGTAGGTCAGGCGGTTTACATGTCCCGTTTCTTCGTAACACTGGATCAGCACCCTCAAGTGGCGGCCTGGTACGAACGCATTACAGCGCGCGCGGCGTTTCGACAGGCCCTTCCGCAGGGCGACGGAATTTATGATCGGGATTTCTATGCGCCGTGGCCTGTGGAATGATGCGGTCCATACAGGGGGGGAATCCAAATGAGCTTGGGACGATGTGAAATTTTCGAAGTAGGCCCGCGAGACGGCCTTCAAAACGAGACGCGCGATATCAGCGTGGACGACAAGGTTGCCCTGGTTGACCGATTGTCAGACGCAGGCTTTGGCCGGATCGAATGCGCCAGCTTTGTCAGTCCAAAATGGGTGCCGCAAATGGCGGGATCGGGTGATGTTTTGGCGCGGATCAAGCGGGCAGATGGCGTGCGGTATGCCGCACTGACGCCAAATATGCGGGGTTACGAAGATGCGGTCGCCGCAGGAGCGGATGAAATCGCGGTCTTTGGATCAGCCTCCGAGGGGTTCAGTCAGAAGAACATCAACGCGTCCATCGCCGAATCCCTGGCGCGATTCGAGCCTGTGTTGGCGCAAGCCCGGCACGTTGATTTGCCCGTTCGCGGGTACGTGTCCTGCGTGGTGGAATGCCCCTATGACGGGCCCGTGGCCCCTTCATCGGTGGCTGAGGTTGCGGATCGGCTTTTCGCGATGGGTTGTTACGAGATCAGTCTGGGGGACACAATTGGCGCTGGCACCCCTGACAGCATCGCCCGCATGTTGCTGGCAGTGCGCGACGTTGTGCCCGTTGGGCGTCTGGCTGGACACTATCACGACACGAACGGGCGTGCGCTTGGTAACATTGACGCGTCGCTTTCACTTGGCGTGCGGGTGTTCGATGCGGCTGTTGGTGGTCTGGGCGGCTGTCCTTTCGCGCCCGGTGCCGCGGGAAATGTAGCGACCGAAGCTGTCAATGCGCATCTGGTCCAACTGGGGTACGAGACCGGACTGGATCAGACCATCCTCGAAGACGCCGCGGCTTTGGCGCAGGCCATGCGGGGCTGAGATGGCATTTGCTTCGGTGCAGTGCAGTTGATGGGCTTGAACGACGTCACGTGGTTGCGCCAGGCCGGCCCTGGTCGGGACATGTCCCGATGACCGTGTTGCCTTACACTTTAGTGGCAGTCTTGGGGCAAGATCGGCTGGGCTGGTGATCGTCGCCGGCCAAAAAACCGTTTTTGGGCTGTACGGAAGAGACCCTACTGAAATGGCGAGTACAGGTCAGACAGGTGCCCGGTTTGGAGAAGGAAACAGGTGATGTACGAGACCCTAACCGTTGAGACCGATGCGCGTGGCGTGGCGGCCTTGACGCTTAACCGCCCGCAAAAACACAACGCGATGTCTGCACAGATGCTTGCCGATCTGACACAGGCAGCTCAGGACCTTGCCCTTGATGACGCCGTTCGCGTTGTGGTGCTGACCGGTGCTGGCAAAAGCTTTTGCGCGGGGGGGGATCTGGAATGGATGCGCGCGCAACGTGACATGGATGCTGCGACCCGGTCAGCGGAGGCTGGTAAACTGGCGACAATGCTTGGCGCGCTCAACACATTGCCCAAGCCCGTTATTGGCAAGCTTCAAGGGAATGCCTTTGGCGGCGGCGTCGGCTTGGCGTCTGTGTGTGATGTGGCGATCGGGGTCGATAGCCTGAAAATGGGGTTCACCGAGACGCGGCTGGGGATAATCCCGGCAACGATTGGGCCATATGTTCTGGCGCGGATGGGTGAAGGGCGCGCGCGCCGTGTTTTCATGTCAGCGAGGCTTTTTGATGCGGAGGAGGCTGTTGATCTTGGCCTTCTGGCACGCGCCGTGCCATACGAAGAGCTTGATGCCGCGATAGAGCGCGAAGTCGTGCCGTATCTTAGGTGTGCTCCCGGCGCGGTGGCGGCGGCTAAGGCTTTGGCGCGTGATCTTGGGCCTCAGATTGACACAGAGGTCGTGGCCCGCACAATAGAGGCGCTCGCTGCGCGTTGGGAAACTCAAGAAGCAGCTGAGGGAATAGGCGCGTTCTTTGAAAAGCGCGCGCCATCGTGGTCGGTGAAGGATCCCTAATCTGTAAGATTTTGTGTTCTGACCCTACCGGATTTAGACTTCGCGTTTTCTGCTTTCATTAACAATTCTTAATGGCCACGACTTTCTGGGCAGGCAACCTCAGGCCGCTTCCGGCAGAGCCGCTGATATGTCCACCGCATCCTGTTTAGCAGGCCAATCAAAGTAGAATGCGGCACCGTGGCCCAAGTTTGACTTAAGTGTGATGGTTCCACCGTGCATTTCCACAAGTTTCTTGACGATCGCCAGTCCAATGCCAGTGCTTTCAGGGCCATTGGGCCGGCGAAGGGTCTGAAAGACATCGAATATGCGCTGGTGGAAGCGTGGTTCTATTCCTGGCCCATTGTCGATGACCTCGAAATACAGCCGATCCTGCTTTGCCCGTGCTCTGACTTTGACAGCAAGTGGTTTGACCCCGTCGTGATACTTGATCGCATTGCCCACGAGGTTCTCGAGGATACGGCGCAATCCAACGGGGTCGGCTTCGATCAAGGGTATCTCACCCTCAAACTCCAACTGATCATCCTGCAAACCGAAATCGAGGGCGAGTGTTGATATCACCTCCGCAAGGTTCAGGCTTTTCTGCGCTTCGATCACGGTGCCAACACGGGCAAACGCCATGATGCTGTTCGTCAGATCCGTCATCCGCGCGACACGCTCATCGATATGATCAAGGTTTTCTGCAATCTCAGGGTTGGCCTCAGGTGAGGCGAGGTAGTCTGCAAGATCTTCGCGCAGCATCTCTGCCAGGCCGCCAATGCCGCGGATCGGGGTCTTGAGATCATGTGAGGCGGCATAGGCAAACTGCTCTAACTCATTGTTGGTCGCGTTGAGCTTGCGTGTCTTTTCGCGCAAGGCAAGCGTGGCCTTTTCTGCATAGGCAATTGCGCGGGCATTCCCGCGCGACATCAATAGCAGCATCGAGATGATCAGCACCTCAATAATAAGACCACCTGCGAGGATGACCCAAGGCTGCGCATAAGTGTTCTTGGTGCGAAACGCGAGATTGGTCCGGATGTCGACCACCCATTCGCGTCCATAAAGCTGCATCGATACGGTTTCAGCGAACATGGGCTCGGGATCGTTCCGGTGTTCATCCGTTCCGAGCTCTGAATAGATCATCTGTCCGGCGTCTGTGATGCTGAAATGAATGTCGCGGCGATCTTTGGCCAGCAATCCCGCCATCAGTTTGTGCACGACAAAAGGCGCGTAGACACTACCGATGATCTGTTCGCGACGCTCGCGCACCGTACCCGGCGCCGGTCCGGCGTAATAGGGCGCGAAAAACAAGAAACCCGGTGTGCTGGCCGCGTCCTGAACCAAGGTTATCGGCCCTGAAATTTGCGCACGCCCGGTTTCACGGCTAAGCAAGGCCGCAGTTCTGCGGTTAGCCTCATGGGCGACGTCAAGACCAATGGCAGCGGCATTTGCGCTTTCAGGCTCAACAAATGAAATTGGCATTCGGATCGGGCCATCATGATCCGGGAAAGAAACAAATTCAGGCCTTTCGGCGCGACGTTGCGCCAGATAGCCCGCAAGTGCTTCCTGCCCGACAAAGTGAATGACACCGATGCCATTGATGCCGGGATATTTCTCATCAACCCGCAGGGCCTGCGCAAACGAGCGCCATTGCGCCAGCGTCATGTCACCGCCATGGGATTCCATCGCCGACACCCCGGCCCATAGCGCATCCTCGTACCGTCGCATGCCATCATGGATAAGCTCGACCACCGAATTGCGCGCGGTTTCGAAGCGCATAAGATTGCGGGTTTCGATTTGCTTTTTGGAAAACGACCAGGCGCCGATGGTCATGACCATCGAAAGCCCCACAATGACGACATGCAGGATGGATACGCGCGACCCAAGCGACTGAAACGGAGCAGGAGGTGTTGCACGAGCGCGCATAGGGGTAATAGGCATGTCCCATCGCTACAGATCAGGTCTTAAGATCGGGTTGCCGTCACTTTCCCCGGATCAACGGATGAATTGTGGCTGATCCGGCAGCTCGTGCACCCGTTTTCCGCGCACCTCCCGTTGACCCTCTGGCTCCCCACCGCTAAACCCAAACCGACGTCTGTTCAGCCGGTGACTTTGCCTCACGTGCAAGGTGCCCATCCCAAAGGAGCTCCCTCTTGGACGAAATGCTGCGGGAATACCTGCCGATCCTTGTTTTTCTGGCCGTTGCCGTAGGCTTCGGCGTTGTGTTGGTGGTCGCCGCGTTGGTGATCGCGGTGCGCAACCCGGACCCTGAGAAGGTCTCTGCCTATGAATGTGGATTCAATGCGTTTGATGATGCGCGCATGAAGTTCGATGTGCGGTTCTACCTTGTTGCGATCCTGTTCATCATCTTCGATCTTGAAATCGCATTTCTGTTCCCCTGGGCGGTCGCATTCAAGGATATCTCGATGGTGGGCTTTTGGTCGATGATGGTGTTCTTAGCCGTGCTGACAATCGGGTTCGCCTACGAATGGAAGAAGGGGGCACTGGAATGGCAGTGACCGATAACCCTACGCCTGTTACAGCCAAGGCCGGGATGGACCGTGATGTGGCCACCCAGCAATTGAACGCAGAGCTGCAGGACAAGGGTTTCCTTGTCACTTCCACAGCGGACATCATCAACTGGGCGCGCACCGGATCTTTGCACTGGATGACCTTTGGTCTGGCCTGCTGCGCGGTCGAGATGATGCACACCTCCATGCCGCGCTATGATCTGGAACGCTTTGGCACCGCTCCGCGGGCCAGCCCGCGCCAGTCTGATCTGATGATTGTGGCGGGTACGCTGACCAACAAAATGGCGCCCGCGCTGCGGAAGGTCTACGACCAGATGCCCGAGCCGCGCTACGTGATTTCAATGGGGTCCTGTGCCAACGGTGGCGGCTATTATCACTATTCCTACAGTGTTGTGCGCGGCTGTGACCGGATCGTGCCGGTGGATATCTACGTGCCCGGCTGCCCGCCCACGGCAGAGGCGTTGTTGTATGGTATCCTGCAATTGCAGCGCAAGATGCGCCGGACGGGGACGATCATCAGATGAGTGAGCAATTACAGGAACTTGGTGCCTATATCGAGGCCAAAAGACCCGACTGCGTGTTGTCTTGGGAGGTTGTGCGCGGCGAACTGAACATGGACGTGACGCTGGCCAATATCAACGGTCTGGTGGAGTTTCTAAAAGGCGATGCGACCTGCCGGTTCTCCACACTGGTGGATGTGACGGCAGTGGATCACACAGGCCGCTCAAAACGGTTCGATGTGGTTTACCATTTTCTGAGCATGTACCAGAACCACCGCATTCGTCTGCGCGTTGCGGTGCGCGAAAAGGATATGGTTCCGTCGATCACAGATGTGCATCCGAGCGCCAACTGGTTTGAGCGCGAAGTCTTCGACATGTTCGGTATTCTGTTTTCAGGTCACCCGGATCTACGCCGTATCCTGACGGACTATGGTTTTCGCGGCTATCCGTTGCGCAAGGATTTCCCGACCACGGGATATACCGAAGTGCGCTATGACGAGGTCGAAAAGCGCGTGGTCTATGAACCCGTGAAGCTGGTGCAGGAATACCGGCAATTTGATTTCATGTCGCCCTGGGAGGGCGCGGAATACATCTTGCCGGGGGATGAGAAAAAGGACGAAGCCTCGTGATGGACGCCCTTCCCATGAGCGTTCAACGGGTTCTGATTTTGGGCCTGGTTGTCGCCGTCGCCATTGGCATCGGCTGGAAAGCACCATCTTTCACGGGGCGCCTTATGGCTGCCGGAGTTTTCGCCGCGCCTTTCATCGTTCTCATGCCAGTTGCAAACTATTTCGAAGAGATATTTCAAGGCATGATCGGCAAAGACAACGAACACAAGGGCGCGCGGGGGCTGCTTTTATATGGTTCCGTTTCTGCTGTCGTTGGTTACGTGTTGGCCTGGATCGGCGGCGCGGCCCGGATCCGCAGGGAGGCATCCTGATGGGGGGTGTTTGGTGGCTGATCCTTTCAGCGCTGACGGCCATCCCCATGGTCAAGCTGCTGCCGTTCTTTGGCATCAATAAGTATTGGGCGGCGGCGTGCCTCGTGCCCTTCGGCACGATTGCGCTGCTGTGGTGGATGGGACTGAAATTGCAGGAACTGGAGAAACTGTGATGGACGGAAACGCCCATATCGACGCAGATCTGCATGCCGTTGCGGTGGCCTATTGCGAGGCGGTTTACTTTGCGAGGGCCGAGGTGTTTGAAAGCCTCTGCCACAAGCGTTTCCAGATGACCTTGATCGAAGAGGGTGCCGCGACCTTTTGGGACAAGAGCGCCTATCTGGAGCGCGTGCGTGGGCGCACGCCCTTTCCGGGCAAGGCGGGATATGAGATTCTTGCCATCGATCAGGCGGGGGGTGACATTGCGCGTGTGCATCTGACCGTGGATGTACCACCGCTGCGCTACGAAGATCACCTTGGCTTTGTCCATGTGGACGGGGCCTGGAAATTATTGACGAAGGTGTTCCGCACAGCGGCGCGCCTCGAGAAGGAGTAAAGACCATGATGGACGGCTCCAAAGGTTTCGACGACGCCCTGACGGGTGAACAGAAGATCCGCAACTTCAACATCAACTTTGGTCCGCAACACCCCGCAGCACATGGGGTTCTGCGGCTGGTGCTGGAGCTGGACGGCGAGGTGGTGGAACGCTGCGACCCGCATATCGGGCTGTTGCACCGCGGCACCGAGAAGCTGATGGAAAGCCGCACCTACCTGCAGAATCTGCCCTATTTCGACCGGCTGGATTACGTGGCACCGATGAACCAGGAACACGCCTGGTGCCTGGCCATCGAAAAGCTGACCAACACGCCCGTGCCGCGCCGCGCCTCGCTGATCCGGGTGCTTTATTCCGAGATCGGTCGTGTGCTGAATCACCTGCTCAACATTACCACGCAAGCGCTGGATGTGGGCGCGTTGACACCGCCGCTTTGGGGGTTTGAAGAGCGTGAAAAGCTGATGATCTTTTACGAGCGGGCCTGCGGGGCCCGCCTGCACGCGGCCTACTTCCGGCCCGGTGGCGTCCATCAGGACCTGCCCGATGCGCTGATCGATGACATCGAGACATGGGCACATGAATTCCCCAAGATGATCGGCGATATCGACACGCTGTTGACGGAAAACCGGATCTTCAAGCAACGCAACGTCGATATTGGCGTGGTGACCGAAGAGGACATCCTCAACTTCGGGTTCAGCGGAGTGATGGTGCGAGGCACCGGCCTTGCCTGGGATCTGCGGCGCGCGCAACCCTATGAATGCTATGATGAATTCGACTTTCAGGTGCCCGTGGGCACCAATGGCGACTGCTTTGACCGCTACCTCTGCCGGATGGAGGAGATGCGGCAATCAACCTCGATCATCCTGCAGGCGATTGAGAAACTGCGCGCGCCAGAGGGCAAGGGCGATATCCTGGCCCGTGGCAAGATCACACCACCGTCGCGCACGGCAATGAAGACGGACATGGAAAGCCTGATCCATCATTTCAAGCTTTACACCGAAGGGTTCCATGTGCCTGAAGGCGAGGTCTATTGCTGTGTCGAAGCCCCCAAGGGGGAATTCGGCGTGTATCTGGTGGCGGATGGATCCAACAAGCCATACCGTTGCAAAATCCGTGCACCGGGTTTTCTGCATTTGCAGGCGATGGATCATATCTCGAAAGGGCATCAGTTGGCCGATGTGGCCGCCATCATCGGGACGATGGATGTGGTGTTCGGGGAGATTGATCGGTGAGTGAAATCGGTCTTATTCAATGCGCCCGTCATGGGCAAGTGCAGGCCGCATACGTGTGCCGGCATCTCCTGGATGGCCTGACCGATCGAAGCCCACGCGGCGTAAATTGGCTGATGGACGAGAACAATGCCGTCAATGCGTGGTGCGATGGGTGCGAGAAATTCCGGTTGGCCAATGGCAACGAATGGAACGACACAACCGAAGCACACGCCAAGATCAAATTGTTGTGCCGAAACTGCTTTGATGAACTCGAAGGCTTCGACACTCTGAAGAAAGCGAACTGACCATGCTCCGCCGTTTGCACCATGAACAACCCGATGCCTTTGCCTTTACGCCTGACAACCAGAAATGGGCCGAGGCGCAGTTGACAAAGTTTCCTGAAGGCCGTCAGGCCTCGGCCATCATCCCTTTGCTGTGGCGCGCGCAGGAGCAAGAGGGCTGGCTTAGCCGTCCTGCCATCGAACATGTATCCGATATGCTGGGGTTGGCGCATATTCGCGGGCTTGAGGTCGCGACGTTCTATTTCATGTTCCAGCTGCAACCCGTTGGTTCCGTGGCGAATATCCAGATTTGCGGCACCACGACCTGCATGATCTGCGGGGCCG
Organism: Sulfitobacter aestuariivivens; assembly: GCF_014763045.1. Taxonomy (GTDB): domain Bacteria; phylum Pseudomonadota; class Alphaproteobacteria; order Rhodobacterales; family Rhodobacteraceae; genus Sulfitobacter; species Sulfitobacter aestuariivivens. Next base: position 1,309,151 of record NZ_JACTAG010000001.1, on the reverse strand, counting down.
AAGATCTGGTCGGGGTCTGCAAAGAACTGATTGCAGCGCGCCCGCATCAGCTGAGCGACGATGGGAAGTTCACTTGGGAAGAGGTTGAATGCCTCGGGGCCTGCGCGAACGCGCCCATGGCCCAGATCGGCAAGGATTATTATGAAGATCTGACCGCCGACAAGCTGCGCCAACTGATCAGCGATCTAGGCGCGGGCAAGGTGCCTGTACCGGGGCCGCAAAACGGGCGCTATTCGTCTGAGCCCGAGAAGGGCCTGACCAGCCTGACCGAGCACGAAAGCGGACGCACGCAGTACAACGCCTCAGTTCAGCTCGCGACGGATATCGGCGATACCGTCAAGCGGATCGACGGCACCGAAGTCCCGCTGCTGACACCATGGCAGGGCAAAGCGGCTAATGTATCAGACGAGCCGTCCGCAGCGGCGCAGCGCGATGATATGATGCCACCCAGCGGGCCGGACGGTGCGCAAGGCGGACGCCGCAAGACCGATGCGCCCGCACCGCGCGATGTGGGCGCGTCCTCGGACAAACATGCTGAGGTGCCCGGCGAAGCCCCGGCTGCAAAAGCCGCTGCGCGCCCCAAATCGGGCGCGGTAGCGCCTGCGCAGGAAAACGACGTGAAGGCCGAAAGTGGGACCGCCGATGCAGGGACACCGCCCGAGACGCTGACCAGCGCCCGCGACACCGGGGCGGATGATCTGAAGTTGATCAAGGGCGTCGGCCCCAAGCTTGAGACGATGCTCAACGGGATGGGGTTTTACCACTACGATCAGATCGCCGGATGGAGCGCCGAAGAAGTCGCCTGGGTCGATCAGAACCTTCAGGGTTTCAAGGGGCGGGTCAGCCGGGACAACTGGGTTGATCAAGCCGGAAAACTGGCACGGGGAGAAGCGACCGAATTCTCCGAACGTGCAAAAAAGGACAAACGCAACAAGGAATAGGCCCAAACGCTCACCCAGTAAGAGGAATTTAACATGACCGATCAACCACAAAACAGCAGTTGCACCATTACATGTTGGGGCATCGCAGTGCTTGCCGGAATTGCCGTCATGGCAATGCTGATGGTGATCGGTGACTGGGATATCGTTCCGTCAATTTTTGTAGCTGGCATCGTTGCACTGGTGCTGGGGGCGGTGTTGGCCCGCTTTATATGCTCAGCGGGCACAGCGCGCCAAGATCTCGAGGCGGTGCGCGCCGGCACCCAAGGGGCGCAGGCTGCTAAGGCAGCAGCAACAGCGGATCGCCCGAATGGCACGCCAGAAGCACCCCCCTCTGCGCAGAAAGTGGACACGACACCGGTCGGTCTGGTGGATGCAGGCGCGGCAAATGCGGCTGTCAAACCTTCCAAGGCGCTTGCTGGACAGGATGATCTGGCCACCCGCAAAGGAGAGTGGAAGTATGAGAACCCCGGTCAGGCCGGGCCGGGTAAGGTCATTGAAGAAAAGTCCAGGGCAGGGGATCCGTCAAATTCAGATGCGGATGAACGCGAACCTGAGATCCTTGTGACCCCCCGCGATGGGGGCCCTGACGATCTGAAGCTGATCAGCGGTGTCGGCCCCAAGCTTGAGGGGACGCTGAATGAACTGGGCTTTTGGCATTTCGATCAGATCGCGAACTGGGGTGACGAAGAGATCAATTGGGTCGACGCCCGTCTGACCTTCAAAGGACGGATCCGGCGTGATGACTGGGTTGATCAGGCCAAGACTCTTGCTGCGGGCGGCGAGACAGATTTCTCGAAGAAAAAGAAGAAGTAAAAGAAAGTGGTTGCGCGCGAAAAAGATACGCCCCTGGCCCGAAAGGGTCGTCTGGTCGGGTTGGTGATCGCAGGCACCATGCTGATCTGGCTTGCGGTGCAGATGCTGGGCCCGCGACTGGGTTTGCCACCGCGTTTCGTGTTTCTTTTTGATTTCGCCGCACTGGCCGCTTTCTTTTGGGCTATGGTGGTGGTCTATCAGATGTGGCAAGTCCGGCAGGACGAGAAGAAATAGTTGCCGGCCCATAAGGGGGCCAGCCAAAAAAGTAGGAAAGCAGACATGCTTGCAGACAAGGATCGCATCTTTACCAACCTATACGGGATGCATGACCGCAGCCTGAAAGGTGCGCAGGGACGTGGCCATTGGGATGGCACTGCGGCGATCATTGAAAAGGGCCGCGACTGGATCATCGATGAAATGAAGGCATCCGGCCTGCGCGGCCGTGGTGGGGCTGGTTTCCCCACGGGCCTCAAGTGGTCCTTCATGCCAAAGGAAAGCGATGGTCGGCCTGCCTATCTGGTTGTGAATGCTGACGAATCCGAACCGGCTACCTGTAAGGATCGGGAAATTATGCGGCACGATCCGCACACGCTGATCGAAGGGTGCCTGATCGCCAGTTTCGCGATGAACGCCCATGCCTGCTATATCTATATCCGCGGCGAGTATATTCGCGAGCGTGAAGCGCTGCAGGCAGCGATAGATGAAGCTTATGACGCGGGCCTGCTGGGCAAGAACGCGGCCAAGTCGGGCTGGGATTTCGATCTTTATCTGACCCATGGGGCCGGGGCCTATATCTGCGGGGAAGAAACAGCACTGCTGGAAAGCCTTGAGGGCAAGAAGGGTATGCCCCGCATGAAGCCGCCGTTTCCGGCCGGGGCCGGGCTATATGGATGCCCGACAACGGTGAATAACGTTGAATCGATTGCCGTGGTGCCGACAATCCTGCGGCGCGGGGCAGAATGGTTCGCAGGCTTTGGCCGCCCCAATAATGCGGGAACCAAGCTGTTTGCGATCACCGGCCATGTGAACACGCCTTGTGTTTTTGAAGAAGAAATGTCGCTGCCGGTGCGTGAACTGATCGACAAGCACGGTGGCGGGATCAGGGGCGGTTGGGATAATCTCAAGGCCATCATCCCCGGCGGGGCGTCGTGCCCGGTGCTGCCCCGCGATGCGCTTGACGGTGCGATCATGGATTTCGACTGGATGCGCGAAAACAAGTCCAGCTTTGGCACCGGATGCATGATCGTGATGGATCAGAATACGGACGTGATCAAAGCGATCTGGCGATTGGCTGCGTTCTTCAAGCACGAAAGCTGCGGCCAGTGCACGCCTTGCCGTGAAGGCACAGGCTGGATGATGCGCGTGATGGAGCGTTTGGTGACGGGCGATGCAGAAGTTGAAGAAATCGACATGCTGCTTGACGTCACAAAACAGGTTGAGGGACACACGATCTGTGCATTGGGCGATGCGGCGGCCTGGCCCATTCAGGGCCTTATTCGCCATTTCCGAGATGAGATTGAGGACCGGATCAAGCACAAGCGGACCGGAAGGGTGAGCGCAGTTGCGGCGGAGTGATGACCCCGGCCTGACCGGCGGCTTGCCCCGCGAGACCGTGGTGGCCCGACGCAGCCCCATCGGTGTGGTGGGTGTGACATTTGCCGTCATCGGCGTCATCGCGAGCTATATGGCCTGTATCCATGGCGTTGATGTTGATGGCAGAAGCATCGTGGCCTTTGCTGTCTGGAGCCTTGTTGCCGTACTGGCCGCCTTCATCGTGGATTTTGCTTACAAATTTCTGCTGATTTTTGCCGTGCTGATTGTTGGTGCACTTTGGTGGACGGAAAACCCTGTATTCGAGGCCGCTGCATTCGAAGCCAAGGACCTGCGGTTAACCTTGTGTAACATGATCCCGTCCGAAGAGAGCACCTCGCTTATCCGGCAATGGGTGTGTTGAGAGCGCGATTGTCTGTAGGCTTGGCGGAATAGAGGTGCCAAGGGTGCAGTGCACGGGGCAGGGCGCAGCATAGTGCCCGCCTTGCATCAGGAGCAGTACCATGAAGAAGTTTCGGTTCCCTGAGGATGGTAATGTCGCCGCCGATATCAGAGATCGCTACGGTTTCGACGGCGAGCTGTTAGAGATTTATGCCGGCAATGAGGGCGTGAAGGTGCACAAATGGCACCATTATCTTCCGCTCTATGATCGCTATTTTCGCCAATACCGCGGCAGTGCGATAAAGTTTCTTGAGATCGGGGTGAATAATGGCGGCTCGCTTCAGATGTGGCGCCGATACTTTGGGTCTGACGCCGTCATCTGCGGGATCGACATAAATCCCGACTGCGCACAGTACGATGGGCAGTCGGGGATGGTGCGTATTGGAAGTCAGGATGATCCGGATTTTTTGGCCCGGGTCGTAGAGGAGATGGGCGGCATAGATGTGGTGCTCGACGATGGCAGCCACCGAATGCATCATATCGACGCAACCCTGCGCATCCTCTACCCGTTGTTGTCACAAAACGGGACTTACATGATCGAGGATTTGCACACGGCCTACTATCCTCGTTTCGGCGGTGGGTTTCGCGCGTCCGAAAACTTCTTTAACACGGTGCGAGGGGTGATCGACGATATGCACAGATGGTATCACGGCAAAAAACAGCTTCGCGTGCCTGAAATGGCGGCGGAAGTTGGTGGGGTGCATATCCACGATTCAATCGTCGTGATCGACAAGGCCCCCTCATTACGGCCGACACATTCAAGGGTTCAAAAATGATAAGATCATTGAGCATCACTATGCTTGTTGCCGCGCTGGCAACCACGGCGTGCAGCAACAACAACAACCGCATTGCTTTTGACGGCCAGTATTTCCGCGCCAAGGTATCAAAGGTCGACAAGCAGCGCGACGTTTTCACCGTACGTGTTCGCGATGTCAGTCGCTCGCTCGACGGGGCCCGTGCCGCAGGTCGCTATGAGGGGATCGCCTATTGCGTTGAGAACTACGGCAGCTCTGACATCGACTGGACGGTGGGGCCCGAAACACCGCCCGAGCAACTGACGATTGCAGATGACGCAATCGTCTTTCAGGGAACCTGCCCGCAAGCGCAAGATACCTAAGCGATATTTTGCAACCGTGACGCCAATCCGGCATTGATATTGCATATCAACCCGCGCACATCCCACTTCCCAGACAGGGCAATGCCCCCGCACCATTGAGGAGAGTAAAGATGCGTACCATGATTGCTGCCCTTTTAGGGATCAGTCTTTTGGCCGGTACTGCGGCAGCGAAACCGCCACTTCGCGAGGTGGCTGAAATCGATGACGCGCTGCTGGATCTTGGGATAGCGGACAGGATTCGCAAAGAATGCCCCGAGATCAGCGCGCGCCTGTTCAAAGCCGTGTCCTATGTGCGTGGACTTGAGAAACAGGCAAAGGCAATGGGCTACTCTGATGCCGAGATCGAAGCCTATACCGACAGTGATGTGGAAAAAGACCGTATGAAGGCCCGTGGGGCGGCATTTTTCAAGGCAAGGGGGGTCGATACTTCTGACCCGCAAAGCTATTGTGCGCTTGGAAACGCAGAGATTCAGAAGGGCAGCCGCATAGGTTCCCTGTTAAGAGCGAAGTAAACATATGAGCGACATCCGCAAAATCATTATCGATGGCAAGGAAATCGAGGCGGAGGGGGCGATGACGCTCATTCAGGCCTGCGAACAGGCGGGTGTCGAAGTGCCCCGGTTCTGCTATCACGAGCGGCTGTCGATCGCTGGTAATTGCCGGATGTGCCTAGTGGAAGTTGTGGGTGGTCCGCCGAAGCCCGCCGCGTCCTGTGCGATGCAGGTGCGCGACCTGCGCCCCGGGCCGGAGGGTCAGCCGCCGGTCGTCAAGACCAATAGCCCCATGGTCAAGAAAGCCCGTGAGGGCGTGATGGAGTTTTTGCTGATTAACCATCCGCTCGATTGCCCGATCTGCGATCAGGGCGGCGAATGTGATTTGCAGGATCAGGCGATGGCTTACGGTGTCGATTTCAGCCGCTTCCGTGAGCCCAAGCGCGCCACCGAAGACCTTGATCTGGGCCCGCTGGTTGAAACCCATATGACCCGCTGCATTTCATGCACCCGTTGCGTGCGTTTCACCACCGAAGTGGCCGGTGTGCACAAGATGGGCCAGACCGGCCGCGGCGAGGATGCAGAAATTACCAGCTATCTGGGCGAAACGCTTGATAGCAACATGCAGGGCAACATCATTGATCTGTGCCCTGTCGGTGCGCTGGTCTCGAAACCTTATGCGTTTACCGCGCGCCCTTGGGAGCTGACCAAAACAGAAAGCATCGATGTAATGGATGCGCTGGGGTCCAACATTCGCGTCGATACCAAGGGACGCGAAGTCATGCGGTTTCTGCCACGCAACCATGATGGCGTGAACGAAGAGTGGATATCCGACAAGACGCGTTTTGTCTGGGATGGTCTGCGGCGTCAGCGGCTCGACACGCCGTACATCCGTGAAAACGGCAAGCTGCGTAAAGCTGATTGGCCCGAGGCGCTGGCGGCGGCGGCGGCGGCGATGAAAGGCAAGAAGGTTGGCGGGCTTGTCGGCGATCTTGTGTCTACCGAGGCGGCATTTGCGCTCAAGATGCTGATCGAAGGACAGGGCGGCGTTGTCGATTGCCGAACAGATGGGGCCAAACTGCCTGCCGGGAACCGGTCAGGCTATGTCGGGATGGCAACCATTGAGGATATCGACGATGCCGAGATGATCCTGATGATCGGCACCAACCCCGAGGTCGAAGCCCCAGTGCTGAATGCACGCATCCGCAAAGCGTGGACCAAAGGTGCCACCATTGCGCGGATCGGCGCTCCGGCTGATTTCAGCTATGACGTCATTGCCCTTGGCGAAGGCCGCGAGGCGCTGGCAGATCTGGCCAAGCAAGACCATGCCGACAAGAAGGAAAAGCGCGGCGTTACAATTCTGGGCATGGGCGCGCTGACCGGGCCGGACGGTGCCGCGGTGTTGGCCAAGGCGATGCGCACTGCGGAGGCGGGGGGCAGCAAGCTCTTGATCCTGCACACGGCGGCGGGCCGTGTCGGTGCGTTGGACGTCGATGCCACCTGCGACGGAGGTGTGGCCGAAGTGCTCGCATCCGAGGTGATCTACAATCTGGGTGCTGACGAAGGCGACATTCCGGCCGGTGCATTCGTGATCTATCAGGGATCCCATGGGGATCGGGGCGCACATCGTGCTGACATCATTCTGCCCGGCGCGGCTTACACGGAAGAGCCGGGGCTCTTTGTGAATACCGAAGGCCGGCCACAGGTTGCGCAGCGTGCCGGGTTCGCGCCAGGTCAGGCAAAAGAGAACTGGGCGATCCTGCGGGCGCTTAGCGCCGAGCTGGACGCAACACTGCCGTTTGATTCCATCGCGGCCCTGCGCCGCGCGCTGGTCAAGGCGGTGCCGCATCTGGCAGATGTGGATCAGGTTGCTGAAAACGAATGGGCCATACCTGAGGCCGGTGAGATGGGCGAGGGCGCCTTTGACCATGCGATTGCGGATTTCTATCTGTCCAACCCGATTGCCCGCGCCAGCCAGCTGATGGCTGAGCTTTCGGCCAACGCCGCCGCGCGCCGTGCCCAACCCATGGCAGCGGAGTGAGGACGGGGCTGATGATTTTGCCTTTCGCCTTGGGTGCCTGTGTTGAACCGGTGCCCACGGCTGAGGATTTTATCCCTGAATACAAGGGGGTAGAGACGGTCTTGCTGGACGGCGATCTGGTGCAGTTCAATGTCGCGATGACCAAAGCGCTGAGCCGGGCAGATGTGGCGGACTATGCCGAATGCGCAGCGGCGCAATATACGCTGATCCGCGGCTATGGTTTTGCCCGCCATGTGCGCACGAATGTCGCGGAAGAGGCTGGCATATTCCGCGGCGATGCTGTTTACACAATCTCGCCAAGCCTGCCACGCGGGCTGAAGACAATAGATGCCGAAGTCGTAGCCGCAGAGTGCTTCGAACGCGGCATACCGACGGTGTGAGGGACGCATGACCGAATTCTTTACCAACACGGGCCTCGGCATCGGTCTGGTGCTTGTCGGACAGGTCTTGTTGATCATGCTGCCGCTTTTGGCCGCGTTGGCCTTTCTGATGTACGCCGACCGCAAGATCTGGGCCGCCGTAATGATGCGGCGCGGGCCCAATGTGGTGGGTGTCTTTGGCCTATTGCAGAGCTTTGCTGACCTTCTGAAATACGTGGTCAAAGAGGTTGTCGTGCCCGCCGGTGCGGATCGGGCGGTCTTTTTCCTGGCGCCAATGGTGTCGCTGGTGATGGCGCTGATCGCCTGGGCGGTGATCCCCTTCAACGAAGGCTGGGTGCTGTCGGACATAAATGTGGCCATTCTCTATGTCTTCGCAATCTCCTCGCTTGAGGTTTACGGTGTGATCATGGGGGGGTGGGCATCCAATTCGAAATATCCGTTCCTTGGCTCGCTGCGCTCTGCGGCGCAGATGATTTCCTATGAAGTCAGCATTGGTCTGATCATCATCGGTGTCATCATCTCTGCAGGGTCGATGAACCTGTCGGCCATTGTGCAATCACAAGACGGGGCGGGCGGCATCTTTAGCTGGTACTGGCTGGCGCATTTCCCGATGTTGTTCCTGTTCTTCATTTCTGCGCTGGCAGAGACCAATCGCCCACCCTTCGACCTGCCTGAAGCGGAATCGGAGCTGGTGGCGGGCTATCAGGTTGAATATTCATCCACGCCGTTTCTGCTGTTCATGATCGGCGAACTGGTCGCCGTGGTGCTGATGTGTGCGCTGGTATCGCTGCTCTTCCTCGGTGGCTGGCTCAGCCCGGTCGGCTTCTTGCCGGATGGCTTCTTCTGGATGTTCATCAAGATGCTGTTCGTATTCTTCATGTTCTCCATGGTGAAGGCGATTACACCGCGCTATCGCTACGACCAGCTGATGCGGCTGGGTTGGAAAGTGTTCTTGCCGATGTCGCTCGCCTGGGTCGTCTTTGTGGCCTTTGCGGCCAAGTTCGAATGGTTCTGGGGCGTTTATGCGCGCTGGACAGTAGGGGGCTGATATGACCCAAACCGACTATTCCCGCGCCGCTGGCTACTTCCTGCTGAAGGACTATGCCAAGGCCTTTGCCCTGGGGATGAAGTACTTTTTTGCCCCAAAGGTGACGATCAACTATCCGCATGAAAAAGGGCCGCTTTCCCCTCGTTTCCGGGGTGAACATGCGTTGCGCCGCTATCCCAACGGCGAAGAACGCTGCATTGCGTGTAAGCTTTGTGAAGCGATCTGCCCTGCGCAGGCGATCACCATTGATGCAGAACCACGCGAAGACGGCAGCCGGCGGACCACTCGCTATGATATCGACATGACAAAATGCATATACTGCGGTTTTTGTCAGGAAGCCTGTCCTGTGGATGCAATTGTCGAAGGCCCGAATTTCGAGTTTTCCACCGAGACCCGCGAAGAGCTTTACTATGACAAGGAAAAGCTTTTGGACAATGGCGAACGCTGGGAAGCCGAGATTGCGCGCAACCTTGAAATGGACGCACCCTACCGATGAGTGATCAGAACCCCTTTGAACAGATGATGAAACAGGCGCAGGAGATGGCGAAGTCCTTTCCGGCGATGGATGCCTTCACGCCCAAAGGGTTTGAAAAGATGATGGGCACCATGCCCAAGGACGTCATGGAAATGATGTTCGGCAATACGGTGAACACCGGCGGTCTGGATGCACGTACCCGCCTGTTGCTGACGCTGGCGGGTCTGACCATGCAGGGTGCGCAGAACGATATCGCCCTGCGTCAGACCGTGCGTCACGCGGTAGAAGCCGGCGCCACCAAGCAGCACATTGTCGAGACCATTGGACAGATGTCGGCCTTTGCGGGCATCCCCGCTATGACCCGCGCACTGGAATTGGCGCAACAGGTTCTGGACGAAGATGAGGACAAAGACACATGATCGTCTTTACTTTCTATCTGTTTGCAATCTGCGTGATCGCCGGTGGGCTTTTCACCGTGGTCAGCCGTAATGCGGTGCATTCGGTGCTATGGCTTATCCTGTCTTTCTTGTCGGCGGCGGGCCTTTTTGTCCTACTGGGCGCGGAATTTGTCGCGATGCTGCTGATCATCGTCTATGTGGGCGCGGTCGCCGTCCTGTTCCTTTTCGTGGTGATGATGCTGGACGTCGATTTTGCCGAACTGAAGGCAGAGATGGCGCGCTATATGCCCCTGGCCTTGCTGATCGGGCTGGTGATTCTGATGCAGTTCGTCATGGCCTTCGGGGCCTGGGAGCAATCCGATGCCGCTGAGGGACTGCGCGCACAGGTCACAGACCCAACCCGGTTTAACACCGAAGCACTGGGTCTGATCCTGTACGACGACTACTTTTTGCTGTTTCAACTTGCGGGGCTGATCCTGCTTGTGGCCATGATCGGTGCTATCGTGCTGACGCTGCGCCACCGTCAGGACGTCAAACGCCAAAACCCAATCGAACAGATGATGCGGGATCCGGCCAAGGCGATGGAGCTTAAGGACGTCAAACCCGGGCAGGGGTTGTGAGAATGGTCACCAATCTGATCCTCATGGTGATTGGCATCTGTCTGGTTGTTTATGTCTGGCGCGGCCTGAGTGGGGTTGGGTGGCAAATGCCCGATTTGGGGTTGGGTGGGAATGCAGACTGGCTGCCTGATACCCGCGGATTGGGTAACCTGCTGGGATGCAAATGGAACGGCAGCTGCTGAGCGCTGCGAGAAAAAAAAGGGCTCAGGCCTGAAGGAAACAAGATGTCGAGAAATACAATCGTCGCGTTGGTGGTCATTCTGATCGTACTTCTTGGCGGCTATTCTTTTATCGGCTAAGCGCGGCAATCCCGGTGGAAGTCGGGGCGAACAAGGACTAGAAGCCCGGCCAAACGGGCAAGGAACCGAGGGACGACATGATCGGACGGAGAAGCCTCTATATTGCTGCAGTGTCGCTGTCGCACTTGGCAGCTATGCCCGCCTTTCCGGCGCTGGCCGATGTGACCTTTGCCCCGCTCAAGGTCGTAGGATGGGATGAGCAGAGCGATACGCTGATATGGCGCCCTGGCCATTCGGGACATGTGCACACGCATAGCGGGGGATTCTACAAGCCTGCCTCGATTGGCGATCTTAAGTATCTGGACACAGAAATATACGCTGCCGCGATAGAAGCTGGATTTTCCTGGAAACTTCCTGCTAGTGCCGAGGGCTTCCACCGCGCGCAAATGGCCCACCGTTGCGAGGCATGGGAAGCTGCAAGGCCGTCTGTCGCCTCGCGTCTCTGCGGTGATCAGGACTTCAGAACCAAGGATGAACAATGATCGGACTTGAACATTACCTGACAGTTGCGGCGACGCTGTTTGTCATTGGCATCTTCGGGCTGTTTCTTAACCGCAAGAATGTGATCATCCTGCTCATGAGCATCGAATTGATGCTTTTGGCGGTGAACATCAACTTCGTGGCGTTCTCCAGCTTCCTCGGGGATCTGGTGGGGCAGGTCTACACGCTCTTTGTACTGACAGTTGCGGCGGCTGAAGCGGCGATTGGTCTGGCGATCCTGGTCTGTTTCTTCCGTAACCGTGGCACCATTGACGTCGAAGACGTCAACGTGATGAAGGGGTAGGGCAGATGGAAACCACAATCCTCTTTGCCCCGTTGGTGGGCGCGCTGATTTGCGGGTTTGGATGGAAGCTGATCGGTGAACAGGCCGCCATGTGGGTGTCCACGGGGCTGCTGTTTCTTGCGGCGATCCTTAGCTGGGTTGTGTTCCTGACCTTTGAGGGCCCGACCGAGCAAATCCAGATCCTGCGGTTCATAGAATCCGGCACGCTGAGCACCGACTGGGCGATTCGGCTGGACCGGCTGACGGCGATCATGCTTATCGTGGTCACGACCGTCTCGAGCCTCGTGCATCTTTATAGCTTCGGCTACATGGCACATGACGATAACTTCAAGGAAAACGAGAGCTATCGCCCCCGTTTCTTTGCCTATCTGAGCTTTTTCACCTTTGCGATGCTGATGCTGGTGACAGCAGACAACCTTGTGCAGATGTTCTTTGGCTGGGAAGGCGTGGGCGTCGCGTCTTATCTTCTGATTGGATTCTATTTCCGCAAACCTTCTGCCAATGCTGCGGCGATCAAGGCCTTTGTGGTGAACAGGGTGGGCGATTTTGGCTTCGCTCTGGGGATATTTGCGCTCTATCTGATGACCGACAGCATCCGGTTTGACGATATTTTTGCCGCCGCACCGGATCTGGCCAATCAGACCATGACCTTCCTGTGGGCCGATTGGAATGCTGCCAATGTCATCGCCTTCTTGCTGTTCGTGGGCGCGATGGGCAAATCGGCGCAGCTTTTCCTGCACACCTGGTTGCCGGATGCCATGGAAGGCCCGACGCCTGTATCAGCGCTTATTCACGCCGCTACCATGGTTACGGCAGGGGTTTTCCTTGTCTGCCGGATGTCGCCGCTGATGGAGTTTGCGCCTGAAGCGATGATGTTTGTCACCGTGATCGGGGCGACCACAGCGTTCTTTGCCGCGACCGTGGGTCTGGTGCAGACCGACATCAAGCGTGTCATTGCTTATTCCACCTGTTCGCAGTTGGGCTACATGTTCGTGGCGGCGGGCGTGGGCATGTATTCTGCGGCGATGTTCCACCTCTTCACGCACGCGTTCTTCAAGGCGATGCTGTTCCTTGGCGCGGGGTCAGTCATTCATGCGATGCATCACGAGCAGGACATGATGAACTATGGCGGCCTGCGCAAAAAGATCCCCTATACTTTCTGGGCGATGATGATCGGCACGCTGGCGATTACCGGGGTCGGTATTCCGTTGACGCACATCGGCTTTGCCGGATTCCTCAGCAAGGACGCGATCATCGAAAGCGCCTGGGGTGGGGGCAGCATGTATGGTTTCTGGCTGCTGGTGATTGCTGCGGCAATGACCAGTTTCTACAGCTGGCGGCTGATGTTCCTCACGTTCTATGGCAAGCCGCGTGGCGACAAGCACACGCACGAGCATGCCCATGAAAGTCCGATGACCATGCTGGTGCCTCTGGGCGTGCTGGCCGTGGGCGCGATCTTTGCCGGGATGATCTGGTTCAAGCCGTTCTTTGGCGATCACAAGTACGTCGCCGCCTTCTATGACATTCCGCTGGCCACGCAGGGCGAGGCGGGCGACACCCATGCCGATGGCGCGGACGATAGTGAAGGGTCGGGGGATCACGGCGATGAAGGCGATCACGGCGGGCACCATGACGAATTCGGCGGCCAGCCGGGCGAGGGTGCGCTGTACTTTGGCCCGGAAAATCATGTGCTGCACGAGGCCCACGCGGCCCCCAAGTGGGTCAAGGTGAGCCCGTTCATCGCAATGGTGCTGGGCTTTGTCATGGCCATGTGGTTCTACATCTGGAACCCGACACTGCCCGGGCGCTTGGCACAAAACCAGTTGCCGCTGTACCTGTTTCTCAAGAACAAGTGGTACTTTGACGAACTCTACGATGCCATCTTTGTGCAGCCAGCCAAGGCCATCGGCCGGTTCCTGTGGAAGCGCGGTGATGGCAATGTGATCGATGGGACGCTCAATGGGGTGGCGATGGGCATTATCCCGTTCTTCACACGCATGGCTGGCAAACTGCAGTCCGGCTACATCTTTACCTATGCCTTCGCGATGGTGATCGGGATTGCGGTGCTGATCACCTGGATGACGATGACCGGAGGGGCCAATTGATGCCGACAGAATTCTACATCATTGCAGGGGTCTGCTTTGCCGTTATGGCGCTTTCCGCGTTCTATCTTGGTGACGAAAACAAGACCACTCGGGCGTTTGCACGAGTGGGGATCGTGACCGGTGGGAGCTTTCTTTTTGTGGCAACCATGTATTTCGGGGCGATCCTGATCGCGGTTTTGATCGTGATGTTGCCTGTGTGTCTGTTCTTGGCCTGGTGGGGTGAGATTTTCTAATGGATACGCATCTTCTTTCCATCATCACATTCATGCCTGCGTTCGCAGCGCTGATCCTCGCTGTCTTTTTGCGTGGCGATGATGAAGCTGCACAGCGCAATGCCAAGTGGCTGGCGATGCTGACAACCAGCGTGACGTTTCTCATTTCGCTGTTCGTGCTGGTGAATTTTGACCCAAGCAACACTGATTTCCAGTTCGTGGTGGAATCCGAGTGGCTGTTGGGGATGCAGTACCGTCTGGGTGTTGATGGCATCAGCGTGCTTTTTGTCATGCTGACAACCTTCATGATGCCGCTGGTGATTGCTGCAAGCTGGGATGTCACTCACCGGGTCAAGGAATACATGATTGCATTCCTGCTGCTGGAAACCCTGATGCTGGGCGTTTTCATGGCGCTGGATCTGGTGCTGTTCTACCTGTTCTTCGAAGCAGGTCTGATCCCCATGTTCCTGATCATCGGTATCTGGGGCGGCAAGGAGCGGATCTACGCCAGCTTCAAATTCTTTCTCTATACCTTCCTTGGATCTGTTCTGATGCTGGTGGCGATGGTCGGCATGTTTGCCGAAACCGGCTCAACCTGCATCGCGGCCTGTCAGGAAGGGCAGATTGCCCTGCTGACCCACACCTTTGCATCCGAGACATTCTCGGTGCTCGGAATCACCATCGTGGGGGGGATGCAGACGCTGATGTTTGTTGCATTCTTTGCTAGCTTTGCGGTGAAGATGCCGATGTGGCCGGTGCATACCTGGCTGCCGGACGCGCACGTGCAGGCGCCCACGGCGGGGTCCGTGGTGCTGGCGGCGATCCTGCTCAAGATGGGCGGCTACGGCTTTCTGCGCTTTAGCTTGCCAATGTTCCCGGTCGGTGCCGAGGTGATGACGGATTTCATCCTGTGGATCAGCGCGATCGCGATCGTCTACACGTCGCTCGTGGCGCTGGTGCAGGAGGACATGAAGAAACTGATTGCCTATTCTTCGGTCGCGCACATGGGCTTTGTCACGATGGGGATCTTCGCGGGTAATCAGCAAGGCGTAGATGGGGCAATCTTCCAGATGCTGAGCCACGGCTTTATCTCAGGTGCGCTCTTTCTTTGCGTGGGCGTGATTTATGACCGGATGCACACGCGCGAGATTGATGCCTATGGCGGTCTGGTCAACCGGATGCCAGCCTATGCGCTGATCTTCATGCTGTTCACGATGGCCAATGTGGGCTTGCCGGGAACGTCCGGGTTCGTGGGCGAATTCCTGACCCTGATGGCGACATTCCAGGTCAATACCTGGGTGGCGGCTGTGGCGACGACCGGCGTGATTTTCTCAGCCGCCTATGCGCTTTGGCTTTATCGCCGCGTGGTGATGGGGGATCTGATCAAGGAGAGCCTCAAGTCTATCACGGACATGACTGCGCGCGAAAAGTGGATTTTTGCGCCACTGGTGGTGATGACGATCCTTCTGGGTGTCTATCCCGCATTGGTCCTGGATCTGATCGGGCCGTCCGTGGCCGCATTGGTCGACAATTACGACGCAGCGAAGGCGGCGGCTATGGAAGCCGTCCAGACCGCTGACGCTTCGAACTAAAGGAAACACCCATGATTTCCGCTGATCTGAATATCATCCTGCCCGAAATCATCCTTTCGGCCTTTGCCATGCTGGGGTTGATGGCGGCTGTCTATACGACCAAGGACAAGATGGCGGGGGCGCTGGTCTGGGCAACGGCAGCGTTGTTCGTGGTGCTTGCGGCATGGATTGGCCTGACCGGTGAAGGTACCCAAACGGCGTTCAACGGCATGTTCAACGATGACGGTTTTGCGCGGTTCGCCAAGATCACCATCCTGCTGAGTGCCGCTGCGGTGCTGGTCATGTCCGAAGGATATATGCGCGCGCGTGGTATCCTGCGGTTTGAATATCCGATGTTGGTAGCCTTGTCGGCTGTGGGCATGATGATGATGGTCAGCGCTGGCGATCTGATGGCGCTTTATATGGGGCTGGAGCTGCAGTCGCTTGCCCTTTATGTAGTCGCGTCCCTGCGGCGCGACAGCGTGAAGTCGACCGAAGCCGGACTGAAGTATTTTGTTCTAGGCGCGCTTTCGTCGGGTCTGCTGCTTTACGGTGCGTCGCTGGTGTACGGGTATGCCGGAACCACGCTCTTTTCCGGCATCATTACCACCGCGCAATCGGGTGAGACGTCGCTTGGTCTGCTCTTTGGGTTGGTGTTCCTGATCTCTGGCATGGCCTTCAAGGTTTCTGCCGTGCCATTTCACATGTGGACGCCGGATGTCTATGAAGGCGCGCCCACACCGATCACGGCATTCTTCGCCACCGCGCCAAAAGTTGCGGCGATGGGCCTTTTCGCGCGCGTCCTGCACGACGGGTTCGGGCAGGCAGTGGGTGATTGGCAGCAGATCGTGGCGTTACTTTCTGTGTTGTCGATGTTTCTTGGGGCGGTTGCAGCCATCGGACAGACCAATATCAAGCGCCTGATGGCGTTTTCTTCTATCGCGCATATGGGCTATGCGCTGATGGGTCTTGCGGCGGGAACCGTCTTGGGTGTGCAGGCGATGCTGGTCTACATGGCGATCTATGTGACCATGAATGTCGGCACCTTTGCGTTCATCATGTTGATGCAAAAGGACGGCGTGCCGGTGACAGATATCTCATCGCTTAACCTTTATGCTAGGCAAAATCCGGGCCGCGCGTTGTCGATGCTGGTGCTGCTGTTTTCGCTGGCCGGTGTTCCGCCGATGTTGGGCTTCTTTGGTAAGCTTTATGTTCTGCGAGCCGCCTACGAGGCCGGTCTGGTCTGGCTTGCGGTGCTGGGCGTGATCGCATCGGTGATCGGGGCCTATTATTACCTGCGGATCGTGTTCTACATGTACTTTGGTGAAGAACAGTCCGACACCCTTGATACGGGTGGGTCGTCCCTGCTGGCCGGCTTCCTGATCGCAAGCGCACTGATCATGGTTGTCGGCGTGGCGGGCATGTTCGGCGTCGAAGGGGCGGCGCAGGCGGCGGCAGCGACACTTGTGAATTGAGGCGCGTGTTGAGGCTGCGGGTATCAGGTATTTGAAAAAGGGTGAAAAGGCGGTGCCGTGGCCAGTGGGCTATGGGCGGTTCGTCTTTGATAGTCTTGATTCCACCCTGTCAGAAGCCGCGCGGATGCTGCCTACCTTGCAAGGCCCTGCCTGGATATTGGCACATGAGCAGACCGCCGCTCGGGGGCGTCGTGGCCGCGATTGGTCAACACCACGCGGAAATTTTGCGGCGACGCTGGTCATGCGCCGCGTCGAGGTCCCCGGCGTCGCAGCATTGCGCAGCTTCGTGGCCTCTCTGGCGCTTTATCGCAGCTTTGGTGCAATGACGGGACAGCCAGACGCCTTTGCGTTGAAATGGCCCAATGATGTGTTGTTGCAAGGTGGCAAGGTGGCCGGGATCCTGCTGGAAAGTGTGGGCGATCACCTGACGATCGGCATCGGTGTCAATCTGAGACATGCACCCGGCGCACATGAGGTTGAGGCCGGGGCGGTAACCCCTGTGAGCGTGGCCGGTGTGTTGGGTCTGGAACTTGAGGCGGCGCCCTTTCTGGACGTGCTGGCGGCGGAATATGCGGTCCTTGAAAGTCAGTTTCAGACCCACGGGTTCGCCCCAATTCGCCGCGCTTGGCTGGCTCATGCGGCACGTCTGGGCGAAGTCATAACGGCGCGCAGCATGCGGGATGAAACGCGGGGCATCTTTGAGGATGTAGATCTTCAGGGTAGTCTTGTTCTGGCGACGCCCAAGGGCCGGGTGAAGATCACCGCGGCGGATGTGTTTTTCTAACGGAAGGGTCTGATATGCTTTTGTGCATTGATTGCGGCAACACCAACACGGTATTCTCGATCTGGGATGGGCGGGAATTTCTATGTACTTTCCGCACCTCTACACATCATGCGCGGACGTCGGATGCCTATTTTACGTGGTTTTCGACCCTGCTGAACCATCACCGGATTGAGCCCGAGATCACGGATGTGATCATTTCGTCCACTGTGCCGCGCGTCGTGTTCAATTTGCGGGTTTTTTCCGACCAGTATTATGGTTGCCGCCCTTATGTGGTGGGCAAACCAGATTGTATGCTGCCGGTCGAGCCCCGGGTCGATCAAGGCACCACGGTCGGTCCGGACCGGATCGTCAATGCCACCGGGGCCTTTGACCGGCATGGCGGAAATCTGATTGTGGTGGATTTCGGCACGGCCACAACGTTCGACGTGGCGGGGCGGGATGGGGCCTACGTGGGCGGCGTGATCGCACCCGGTGTGAATTTGTCACTTGAGGCATTGCACATGGCAGCTGCCGCATTGCCGCATGTGGACATCACCAAGCCACAGCGTGTAGTAGGCACCAATACCGTGGCCTGCATGCAATCCGGCATCTTTTGGGGCTATGTCGGATTGGTGAAAGAAATCTGCGCCCGCATCAAGGCGGAACGAGAGCAGCAGATGAAGATCATCGCCACAGGCGGTCTGGCCCCATTGTTTGCCCAGACCGTAGACCTATTTGACGTCATCGAAGATGACGTGACCATGCACGGGTTGACTGTGATCTATCAATACAACAAGGACAACAACACATAATATGAGTAGTGAACGTTTGATCTACCTACCCCTTGGCGGGGCAGGTGAAATTGGCATGAATACCTATGTCTATGGCTATGGACGACCCGGTAAGGAGCGCCTGATTGTCGTGGACCTGGGTGTGGCCTTTCCCGATATGGACAGTAGCCCCGGCGTGGATTTGATCCTGCCGGACATCACCTGGCTGAAAGAGCGCCGCGACCGGATCGAGGCGATATTTATCACCCACGCGCATGAAGACCATGTCGGGGCCGTGGCGCATACCTATCAGGATCTTGAGGCACCGATATTTGCGCGGACATTTACCGCGAATATTGCGCGGCGCAAGATGGGCGAGCATGGGCACCCCGAGGACGCCGTTCAGACCGTTGGTCCCTGGCCACATCAGCAGGGCGCCGGCCCGTTTCAGGTGGGCTTCCTGCCGATTTCGCATTCGATCCCGGAATCCTCCGCCATGGTGATCGACACACCTCAGGGCCGGGTCATCCATTCAGGAGATTTCAAGATCGACCTGACGCCAGGTGTGGGGGAGCCCTTTGACCCCGCACTTTGGGAAGACGTTTGCAAGGATGGCGTCAAGGCGCTGGTCTGCGACTCGACCAATGTGTTTTCTACTCACCCGGGACGGTCGGAAGCCTCAGTCGGGCCTGAGATTGAAAAGCTGGTGAGCAGTGCAAGCGGCATGGTGGTCGCGACAACCTTTGCCTCCAACGTGGCCCGCGTGAAGACGCTGGCAGAGGCGGGCGAACGGGCAGGACGCTCCATTGTGCTGCTGGGCCGCGCGATGAAGCGCATGGTTGAGGCGTCGGCCGAAACCGGCGTGATGACAGACTTCCCCGGAACGATACCGCCGGAAGAGGCACGAAATATTCCGCGTGAGAATCTGATGCTGCTGGTCACAGGCTCTCAGGGTGAGCGACGCGCGGCATCGGCGCAACTGGCCCGGGGCAAGTATCAGGGGATCGAGATGAAGGAAGGGGATCTGTTCCTTTTTTCATCCAAGACCATTCCTGGCAACGAGCGTGGCGTGATCCGGATCATTAATCAGTTCTCGGAAATGGGCGTTGATGTGGTTGACGACAGTTCGGGCCTTTACCATGTATCCGGGCACGCCAATCGGCCAGATCTGGAAACTTTGCACGACATCGTGAAACCGCAGGTGTTGA
This sequence comes from Sulfitobacter aestuariivivens, assembly GCF_014763045.1. Lineage (GTDB taxonomy): Bacteria > Pseudomonadota > Alphaproteobacteria > Rhodobacterales > Rhodobacteraceae > Sulfitobacter > Sulfitobacter aestuariivivens. The sequence goes on along the minus strand of NZ_JACTAG010000001.1, from coordinate 1,289,648 downwards.
TCCCGATGCACGGGGAACACCGTCATTTGCGCGAACATGTGAAAGTGGCCGATGCCAAGGGCATGAAAGGCGTGCTGGCGGTTAACGGCATGATGATCGATCTGTCGGGCAACAAACCCAAGGTAGCCGAATGGGTCGAAACGGGCCGAACCTATCTCGACGGCTCTGTTCAGGTAGGCGCGTTGGATGGTGTGGTGCGAGACCGTATTCGTATGGCGCTTAATGGACACGTCACTGTGACCGTGATCGTGGATGAAGAGGATGAGCCTTTGGGTGATCCGTGGGTCGACATGATGGGCCTGCCCGAAATTGGCACATCCAATGCACCCCTGATGGACGTCTTGGAGGAAGACCTTAGCCAATGGTTGGGCCGTGCAAACGCCAAGACCTTGCGCGACGACGATGCGATGCACAATGGTCTGAAGAAAGTCGTGCGGCAGTCAGCGCAGAACGAGATCGGGAAGAAACCGGAAGTGACTGTGGTGGTGAGCCGATTGAGCTAATCGCCAAGCCTTTGGCGTCGGTCCACCGTGCAACCTGGTTGATGCATATTTGATGAACATTGAAAGAGGTGTATTCACCCCATTTCAATGTTCCCTAAATATGCAATTCACAACCTTTGGACTGGTCCGCGCTTTGAGGTGGTGTGGATGATCAGCTCAGCTCAGCCACGCTCTTCAAAGCTCAGGCCGATGAAATCAGGCAGATGATCGCCCAGTCCCACAACCTTGCTGCCGCCGCGATCATCGTTGCGGTTTTTGCCGCCCCTGCGCTCGTTGCGTTCGCGCTTGGGTTTTTCTTCTGGCTTCGATTTGGGTTCAGGCGCGGATTGCTCCTGAGTGGCCTCCTGAGGCACTGCGGGCTGCTCTTGTGGTGCCTCGTCCCTCTTGCGGCTTCTGGAGCGGCTGCGCTTGGGCATTTCGTCTGGCGCAGTTTCTGCCTCCGGCTTCGACATATCGTCAGGTTTGCCGAGCGACAGAGGGTTGTCCAGGCGCGGAATTTCCTTTTCCACCAGGCGTTCCACATCTGAGAGGTTTCTCTCGTCACGCGGTACACAGATCATGATCGCCTTGCCATCGCGGCCGGCGCGACCTGTGCGGCCGATGCGGTGCACATAGTCTTCGGCGTGGCTGGGCACGTCGAAGTTGAAGACGTGAGAAACGCTTGGAACGTCAAGCCCGCGGGCGGCCACATCTGAGGCAACGAGGAAACGCAATTCGCCGGCGCGAAAGCCATCCAGTGTGCGTGTTCGCTGGCTTTGATCCAGATCGCCGTGGATCGCAGCGGCATCATAGCCATGCTTTTTCAAAGACTTGGCAACGATATCAACATCGACCTTGCGGTTGCAGAAAATGATCGCGTTTGTGCATTTCTCGCCTTCGCCATCGATCAATGTGCGCAGCAGCTTACGCTTTTCAGAGCCTTCGCGATCTTTCCGCGAGCCTTTGAACATGACGACGCCCTGTTCAATGTTCTCGCCGGTTGTGGCCTGCCGGGCAACCTCGATCCGCTCGGGGTTACTGAGGAACGTGTTGGTAATCCGCTCGATTTCCGGTGCCATCGTGGCAGAGAAAAACAGCGTCTGGCGCGTGAACGGCGTCAGGCCAAAGATGCGTTCGATGTCGGGGATAAAGCCCATGTCGAGCATCCGGTCGGCTTCGTCCACCACCATCACCTTGACGTCGTTCAGGATCAGCTTGCCGCGCTCAAAGTGATCCAGCAGGCGCCCAGGCGTCGCAATCAGCACGTCGACACCCTTGTCGATAAGCGTGTCCTGTTCCTTGAACGATACGCCGCCGATCAGCAGGGCTTTTGTCAGCTTGACGTATTTGGAATAGGTGTCGAAATTTTCCGCCACCTGTGCCGCCAGTTCGCGGGTCGGACACAGCACCAGCGAACGGGGCATACGGGCCCGTGCGCGGCCGCGTGCCAGCATGGTGATCATGGGCAGCGTGAAACCGGCGGTCTTGCCCGTGCCGGTCTGAGCGATGCCCAGAACGTCACGACCTTCCAGAGCGGGGGGGATCGCACCTTCTTGGATGGGGGTGGGGGATTCGTATCCAGCCTCTTCGATGGCTTTCAACACTTTTGGGCTGAGCTTCAGATCAGAGAATTTTGTCATATGTGTCCGTGGTTTGCGGACACTTACTTGGCCCGCGGCAGCGATCATGTCGGCCCGTATGGCCCTGGGCAGTTCGCAACCGCAACATGTATGGCCGCACTTAGCAAGTTACGGGTGAGGCGTCAAACACTTGGCGCGTCAAAGGGTTACGTGAGGGAAATGCGTAGACAATGCATCATCCAGATCAAGATTGGCCATCCGCAGGAGGTTTTTATCGTCCAGTCGCCTGCGCAGCCGCGGCGTATCGGCACAAACTTCGTCGAAAAACGCGCGCAAGCCAGCCTCGCCATCTTTTGTTTCGAGGGTCTGAAACACTTCGTGCAAGGTCAACCCACCTTTGTCGCGCGCCCGATTGGGGGCAAGTTCCGCGCGGTAGGAGCCATGTGCCAAACGGTAGCGATACGCGGCCAGCCAAGCGTCCCAAGTCCCAGCGTGGCAATGAGCGAGAGCAATGGTGTCTTGCGGCAAGTCTACGGTGTCGATTGCCTTTTGGGCCTGAAAGGCATTGTGAATTTGGATACGCACGTCGTCCAGCGCAGTGCGCGCAAAAACTTTTCCCGCCAGATGGCTGAGAAAGCCGCCTTGGGTATGCGCACCGAACGTCGGATATAAATCTCTGACAGTTTGCGCGCGCCCCGGTCCCGGAGGGATAAAGAGCTTGAACGCGGACGTGCCACCGGACAGCAGTTCCATGGGGCGCACACGCGCGGCAAGAGCATCATGTGGCAGGACGGCAAGGGTTTCGCCAATGGGGCGATCAGAGACGAGAAACTCGTCGACGTCCATGTGGATCAGCCAGTCCACCTCCGCGCGTCGGGCATAGGCATGCGTGGCATTCATGGTCTGGCGGACCTGGTGCTTTTTGGGGCGACCGTGCTGGTGATTGTTCCAATAGGCGGTGTCGCATGTCGTCACCCGACACTTGGGATGGGATTTGAGCGCATCGAATGCAACGGAATCGTGTTGATCCAGGTAGATGTAGAGACGATGCGCGCCTGCCTCCAGATGAAAGGCGGCGAAACGCAGGGTGTCAGCGAAAGGAGCAAGGATCGTGGCGCTGAGGCCCCAGGTGGGCGCGTCGGTCATCTACACGCCCCATGCATCATCAGACCATCATCTCTTTCGTCGCGGTCAATTTCACGTCTGGATAATCCCGCTCGACCCGGTCGATATCCCACTGCAGGCGGGTGAGGTACACGATATCGCCATCGTGATCGTGCGCGATGTGTTGTTTGTTATTTTCCGTAAACCTGTCAACGGCTTGCTTGTCACCATTCACCCAACGGGCTGAGGTGAATTGGGACTGTTCGAACCGAACGGGCAGCCCGTATTCAAGTTCGATCCGGGAGGCGAGCACTTCAAACTGAAGCTGTCCGACAACGCCTACAACGAACCCTGAGCCGATGGACGGTTTGAAGACCTTGGCAGCCCCTTCTTCGGCAAATTGCATCAAGGCTTTTTCCAGGTGCTTCGCTTTCAACGGATCGCCTGCGCGCACGCCTTGCAGCAGTTCCGGCGCGAATGACGGGATACCCGTGACCCGGAGCATTTCTCCCTCTGTCAGGGTGTCACCGATGCGCAGTTGGCCGTGGTTGGGAATGCCGATGATGTCGCCGGCCCAGGCTTCCTCGGCCAGTTCACGATCAGAGGCGAGGAACATCACCGGATTCGAAATTGCCATTGGTTTCTTGGTGCGCACATGGGTCATCTTCATGCCACGTTCAAAATGGCCGGAGGCAAGGCGGACAAACGCCACACGGTCGCGATGCTTGGGGTCCATGTTTGCCTGTACCTTGAAGACAAAGCCGGAAACCGTTGTTTCCTCTGGTAAAATCTGCCGTGGTTCGGCCTTTTGGATCTGCGGTTCGGGACCAAATGTAGCGATGCCGTCCATCAGTTCTTTGACCCCGAAAGAGTTGATGGCGGAGCCGAACCAGATCGGCGTGAGCGACCCTTCGGCCATCAGCGCAGGATCAAGCGGGGGCATCAGTTCGCGCACCATCTCAAGATCTTCGAGCAGCTTTTCAAGCAATTGGCCGGGCACATGTTCGGCAAGCCGTGGATCATCCAGCCCGTTGATTTCGATACTGTCAGCAACCTTGTTGCGATCGGCGCGGTCCATCAGTTCCAGACGGTCGCGCAGGATGTCATAGCAACCGATGAAGTCGCGTCCGACCCCGATGGGCCAGCTTGCCGGGGTCACGTCAATGGCAAGGTTTTCCTGAATTTCGTCAATGATCTCAAAGACGTCCCGGCTTTCTCGATCCATCTTGTTGCAGAAGGTAAGGATGGGCAGATCGCGCATCCGGCATACTTCAAAGAGCTTTTGGGTCTGGCTTTCCACCCCCTTGGCACCGTCAATGACCATTACGGCGGCATCCACGGCGGTCAGCGTGCGATAGGTGTCTTCAGAGAAATCGGAGTGTCCGGGCGTGTCCACCAGATTGAACCGGAAATTGGTGCCCTTGGACGCGAAATCAAATGACATCGCCGAGGCTGAGACTGAGATGCCGCGGTCTTTTTCCATCGCCATGAAGTCAGAGCGTGTGCGCCGTGCTTCGCCTTTTGCGCGCACCTGTCCGGCCATCTGGATGGCCCCACCGAATAGCAGAAATTTTTCTGTCAGTGTGGTCTTGCCCGCATCTGGGTGGCTGATGATCGCGAACGTGCGGCGACGCGCGATTTCAGGCGGCAGAGCGGGGCGGTTTTGGGTGGTATCCAACATGTCAGAGGCTATAGCGAGGCCAAGACGACGCCGCAAGTTGCGCGTAGGGTCGCCAGGTTGCCCACCCTACCGCGTGCTTGCCTTTCGCAGCAGGTCTGCCGCATCGGGTCGGTCCAGCAGTTGCTCGTGTACGTCCAGTCCCGCATGGGGCAGGTCGGTATGGCCAGGGATCACCTCGCCCATAACCGCGGCAAGATCGTCCGGCAGGACTGCTTTCGTACGGGTATCAATCAGCATGCTTTCTGCGGCAATGCCTTCGGCATAGATGATCTGGTGACTGTCGAAAAGCAGTTGAAAATAATCAACAAATCCACCGTCCTGGACGCTCACCGTGTCGCCATTGATCAGATGCCGAGCCTTCACCAACAACTCTGAGCGGCCAACGCCAACCTCATCAGTGCGCTGGTAAATGAACAAACGATGCTCGGGGCTGACAATCAGGTCGTTGGCATTATTCAGCGTGTCGGCCGCGATCCGGATCGGTGCCATGTCACCCAACGCACGCACAGTTCCCTGTCCGATCCAGCGTATGGGCTGAACGCCGTCATCACGTGTCAGAACCCGGTCACCCACCCGCAAATCTTCGATCCTGCACTGTTTGCCCGAGCCCAAGGTAATATGGGTGCCGCGCGTAAACGAGACACAAGCTACTTCCGCAAATTTCCGTAATTGATTGTCTGTGTCGATACCAACCAGACGATACTCTGTGCGCGGGATCAGCGGGACGAGTGGCAAGAGGTAGACACCGGCGGCACCTCCATCTCCGTCCACTTCGACAAGCAAAAGCGCCTCTTGTGTGGTTCCATCAGGCGACATGAACATAAGTGTGCTGTCAAAAACGATCTTCGCGCCGGGATCACCGGTTGCAGTGTTTTCGGCCACACGAAAGGTTTTCTCGGACGTGGCCGCAACCGACAGCCGCACCGGTTCACTGCCCGGCAAAAGTTCATAGACGTCATCGAGCACCAGATCAGATGCAAAAGACAGCCCATCGCCCATGTTGGCCCCATCCGTGGCCTTCATGTGCGCAGCAAGCAGGACAGGCACGCTTTGGGCTTGTGCGGAGCGGGAGTGGGCCATGGAACCTCTGATACGCGAACTTATTGATCTGAAGTGGGCTAGGGTAGAATTGTGTCGTGGCCGGGTCAACGATGCGGTGTTTTGCTGGCATCGCAGACCGGGCGTGATAGGTCTTGGGGAACACATTACAGGGAGTCGTGAGATGGATTTGGGGATCAAAGACAAAAAGGCGCTGGTTTGCGCGTCTTCCAAAGGTTTGGGGTTGGGCTGCGCTGAGGCTTTGGCCCATGCAGGCGTCGATCTGATCATGAACGCGCGGGGCGTAGACGCGCTTGAGGCCTCCGCTGAGCGACTGCGCCAGGCGCACGGTATTCAGATCACCACGGTCGCGGCTGATGTCGCCACACCTGACGGTCAGGCACAGGTGATCGACGCCGCACAAGGTGTTGATATTCTGGTCAATAACGCTGGCGGCCCGCCCCCTGGCATGTGGCACGACTGGGACCGCGAAGATTTCATCGCTGCCCTTGACGCGAACATGCTGGCACCGATCGCTTTGATCAAAGCATTGGTGCCCGGCATGATGGACCGGGGCTGGGGCCGCGTGGTCAATATCACGTCACAATCCGTGCGCGCGCCCATCGGGGTGCTGGGATTGTCCAATTCCGCCCGAACCGGTCTGACGGGCTATGTTGCCGGGACCTCGCGGCAGGTTGCCGGGTCAGGGGTGACGATCAATAATCTGTTGCCTGGCATCCACGCAACCGACCGTGCAGATGCCTTGGATGGCGGGGTGGTCAAACAAAAAGGGATCACCCTGCAAGAGGCCCGTGCGGAGCGTGCATCGACAATCCCTGCCGGTCGCTATGGTACCCGTGAAGAATTCGGCGCGGCCTGCGCTTTCTTGTGCTCGCAGCATGCGGGCTTCATTGTCGGGCAGAATCTGCTCCTGGATGGTGGTGCCACGAACATAACCATGTGATGGCAGAGAAATTTTCACTCAAAGATCACCTTTTTAACCCGGAAACGGTCGGGCGCCTGGCGGCTGAATATGCCGCTGGCGTGCCGAATTTCGATCCGGAGAGGTTCATCCGCGAGGCGCTGTCAGGATTTGAAAACCGCGAACTCCTCGCTCGGATGGAGTGGATGGCCGATTGTCTTGAGGCGCAGTTGGCCGAAGATTTTCCCACCTTAGCGCACCAGCTGGAGGCGGCGATGCCAATGCCCTTGTCGCCGGCAAAGTCGGATGATGATTTTGGCCATTTTATCCATGGGTTGCCCGGTATTCTTGCCGTACGTCACGGCTTAGGAGAACACCGCGAACGGGCGCTTGACCTGTTGCACGCAGCGACCCAGCGGTTTTCAATGGAATTCTACATTCGCCCATTTTTGAACCACTGGCCCGAGCAGACACTGTCACGCCTCGCGGTGTGGGCAAGTGACGAAAACTATCATGTGCGACGGTTGGTCAGCGAAGGGACCCGCCCCAAGCTGCCATGGGCCAAGGCTGTCACCCTGACGACCGCCCAAACGATGCCGCTCTTAGATAAACTGCACGCCGATCCGACGCGATATGTAACAAGATCGGTCGCCAACCATTTGAACGATATCACGAAAACCCACCCGGAATTGGTGTTGGAGGTAATGAAAAAATGGGCAAAAGCAAAGCGTCAGAACAGCGTCGAATTGGGCTGGATGACGCGGCACGCGCTACGCACCTTGGTCAAGCAGGGGCATCAGGGGGCGTTGAGCCATCTGGGATATCGCGGGGATGTGCCCGTCCGTGCCGCGCTTACTCTGGGGGCTGAAAGTTACAAAATAGGGGATGTCTTGCCGGTGGCATGCATCCTGAAGGCTGAACAGGATCTTCCGGTGATCGTTGATTATCGCCTGATGTTCGCACGGCCTCAGGGCAAGACAGCGCAAAAGGTCTTCAAACTGAAAGTTGCCAAAGTGACCAAGGGCACGCCGCTCGAATTGAAGAAGAACCATCGCCTCAAAGGCGATGCGACAACCTTTACGCTGCACCCCGGCCCGCATCGCGTGGTTTTGCAGGTGAACGGCGTCGATGTGGCCGACGCCGGGTTTGACCTGCGCCCCGCCGACTAACCCCATCACAATCCCGACAACGCCTGCGATTGCGCATGGCAGATCATCGTCATCTCCGTAAAGGTGCAGTTGCAAGCTATGTGAGGGCCGATCTGTGCAACCTGCTGTTCTCATTGCCATCTTCGGCGCGATTGTCCTGCTAAGCTTTCTTGTCGCCCCACGCCGCACCAGCGTGGAGGGGTTCTTTGGCGGTCTTGACGCCGCCGGGCGGGCACCGGGGCTCTGGATGTTGGTCCTTAGCCAAGTCACGACCTGGATTTTTGCCAGATCCCTGATGAATGCCGCAATCCTGGGATATTTCTACGGTATTGCCGGCACGCTGGCCTACGCGGCCTACTATGGTTCCTTCCTGACGGGAGGCTTCATCGTCGGCAGATTGCGGCGCCGAGGTGCGCGGTCGATGCAGGACTGGCTGGGCGTGCATTTCGGGGCTGCGGGCAACGGGTGCTACAATCTGGTGATCGCGCTTCGCTTGTTATCAGAGGTTTTCGCCAACCTTTTGGTGGTCGGTTTGATCTTCAATGCGGTCCTGACTGGAAGTGGCCCGACAGCCATTGTGCTGGTTGCGGTGGTTGGCCTTGCCTACTCTGCTTGGGGTGGATTGTCGGCGGCGTTGCGCACCGATGTGGCACAGATGAGTGTGTTTCTGCTGGTATTCGGCGTTGCGTTTGTCGCGCTGGTGTCAGCCCCGGGTTTTTCGCTCCGTGCGGTTCTGACAGCGCCTGGAACGGCGGGGGCCTACAACGGTTGGATTTTGTTGGCAGTGGCCGCCTTGCAGGTCTTTTCCTATCCGGCGCACGACCCCGTGATGATGGATCGAGGTTTTCTGGCGGATGAGGTGACCACGCGCACATCTTTCATTCACGCGTTCTGGATCTCGACGCTGTGTATCATCGGGTTCGGTTTTTTCGGTATCCAGGCCAGCCTCATCGGCGCGGTGTACGAGGGTGAACTGATCGGGACGTGGAGCCTGATGTTTCCCACATGGGTCTTTCTGGCATTAATGCTCTCGTTGTTGATTTCGGCGCTCAGCACGCTCGATTCCGCACTTGCGTCTTCAGCACGGCTGGTGGTCGAGGAACTGCGGATCGCTCCGCGCACGCTTGGGGGTGGCCGGGTGGTCATGGTGCTGTTTATGGGGGCAGGGGCCGCGCTGACGCTCTTGGGTAATGCAACGCTCTTTGATGCCGTGGCGGTGTCGGGGACGGCATCAATGTTCCTGACACCAATCCTGTTGATTGGCCTTATCTGGCAACGTGACATCGCTTTGTGGGCCTATGTGGTTTCCTTTGGCGCGGCACTGCTTGGCGCGACCATGTATTTCGGTCGTGGATGGAGCCTTTTCGCGGCAATCCTGCCTGACGGTCACAAGTACGAACAATTGCTGGCGATCTGCATCTGCGTGCTTGCAGTTGGCTTTGCGGCGTCTCTTGCGGGGATGCGCCGCCGCTGATAGCTGGTATCCGAGTGATTTTATCGGATACTTATGGCCGTGCCAGCCCCCCGCCTTGAAATCAAGAACCTGCGCCGCGTTTATGCGGGCCGCGCGGTGGTGGACGACGTATCCCTGCAGATCATGCCAGGGCAGGTGACGTGCCTTCTGGGGCCATCGGGATGCGGGAAATCAACAACCCTGCGCATGATTGCCGGCGTTGAAATGCAGGACAGCGGGACCATCCACGTTGACGGCAAGCTAATTTGCGACACGGTGTTTCGGGTGCCGCCGGAACGCCGTGAGATCGGCCTCATGTTTCAGGACTTTGCACTTTTCCCACATCTCAGCGTGGCAGAAAACGTGGCCTTTGGTCTAAAATCCGGGAGCAAGGCAGAGCGGCGCGCCCGGGTCGAAGCGCTTCTGGACAGGGTGGAACTTCGGCGCTTCATTGATGGGTATCCGCACCAACTGTCAGGTGGCGAGCAGCAGCGCGTCGCGTTGGCCCGCGCATTGGCTCCACAGCCCCGGATCATGTTGATGGATGAACCCTTCTCAGGGCTCGATAACCGTCTTCGCGATGGCATCCGGGATGAAACCCTGTCAATCCTCAAGGAAGAAGACACAGCCGTACTACTGGTCACGCACGAGCCGGACGAGGCAATGCGTATGGCAGATGAGATCGCCTTGATGCGCGATGGCAAAATCGTGCAGCAAGGTGCTCCCTACAACGTGTATACTCGCCCCATCGACCGGGCCGCGGTGGCCTTCTTTTCCGATGCAAACATTCTGCGCGCTGAGGTTTCAGGCGCCCTGGCCCAGACACCCTTTGGTCGTTTCCTTGCCCCTGGTGTGCCGGATGGCACCTCGGTTGAGATCGTGTTCCGCCCTCAACATGTGCGCATTGATTTTGACAGGGGCGGTAAAGGGCCAGCGCCGACCCCCAGCGATGGCACGGCGGCCCGCGCGGTTGTGGAACGGGCGCGTTTCATGGGCAACGAAAGCCTGGTGGAGTTTCGGATGGATTACGACGGCACCGTCCTGAAGGCGACAGTGCCGAACGTATTTCTGCCTGAACCTGGTGCGGTGATGTGGCTGACCATTCGCCGGGACAAGTGTTTTGTGTTTCCAAGGGGGGCAGAGTGATGCGAACGTTATTGGTTGAATTCGGCATGGGGTCATCCCTGCGGCGTGGCGATTATACCCAAGCCGCCAAGCGTGCCGTTCAGGATGCACTGTGGCACAATTCGATCAACCTGGCAGAGCTTTTCGGTTTTGAAAAAACCGATATGCAGATCCGCCTGGATGTGGGTGTACAGGTACCTGACGCTGTCGATGCGGATGCGTTGAAAGCGGTCTTTCCCTATGGCGATGTGGATGTACATGTCACCAAGGGCGGGCTGGATGTGCCGCGCCCTGAGGGTGAAGGGAACCCGACCATTATGGCCAATGTCGCCCTGAGCGTGGGCTTTGCGATGGAGAAGTCAGATGGGTGAGCAGCGGCTGATCATTGAAATGGGCATGGGCAACGATCTGCACGGGCAAGATTACACGAAAGCTGCCGCACGGGCGATCGAAGATGCCTTTCGCCATTCGTCTTTGCCGATCTTTGGTGCCACCGGAATGACCCACGATCAGATGCGTGTTCAGGTGACCGTCGGCGTTCAGGAACCTGACAAGGTGGATGTCGCGGTCTTAGCAAATACTTTGCCACGCGGACGCGCGGAGGTACACGCCGTAAAGGGCGGTCTGAACGTGGATGCCGGGGGCGAGACGATTGTGGTTGCGCAGGCAAGCATCGAGGCCTTTCTGCCGCCGCAGACGGGGTGGCGGTTGAAGAAACTGCGCTAAGGTATTTGAAAAAGGGTGAAATAGATCAGGGCATGTAGTCTTCGATCCGTTTGCCTGGTTCATCGACGAAGAGCTCTGGCAGGGCCTCGGCGGCGTCCATCAGATCAAGCCGGAACACGCGAAAATCGGAACGGTTCTCGCACCACGCGGTCACCGTCCAGACCTTGCCCCAATACTCCATATGTAGGGGGCGGATGACGCGGCTGGTGACGTCGCCTTTGCGCGAGGTATAAGTCAGCCGCACTTTCTGGCGCGCCTTGATGGCGGCCCGCAGCAGGGGCATATGCGTGAGGTTCCGCGCGGCATCGGCGAACGGGTAGACGGCAAACTTCCATGCGTCCGCTTCCGCGATTGTGGAGGTCGGCAGGACCGCATCTATCTTGTCTGATAACGTGTTTGCCGCCGCTTTCAGGTCCTCGTCAGCAGCCTGTGCGACAACGGCAAGCCCGAGATTGAGCGCCTCAAGCTCGGCGGGGGACAGATTTAGAGGGGGCAGCGAGATCGCTTCGGTGATCATGTACCCCACACCGCGCTCCCCTTCGACCGGGATGCCTGAGGCCACAAGCGTATCCATATCGCGGTAAATGGTTCTGGTCGAGACTTCGAGACGTGCCGCGATGTCCCGCGCGCGGTGCAGTTTACCGTCGCGCAGGATCTGGATGATATCGAAAAGGCGGTCTGAGCGGCGCATGCTACTCCTGCAAGTGGAAGATTTCCGCGTGGCGCATCACAACACCTTCGGGGTCGATCATTTGCATCATCGGGGCGGCGTCTGGTGCGCTCATGATCTTTTCGGCCATGGCTTTGGCCGCCTCAGCCGAGGTCCAGATGATATGATCGGTCCACAGACCGTCTGCATCCCGTGAAAGCGTGCGGGACAAGGTATGCCCTCCGGCGTGCAGCATGGGTTCGATTGCGCGTGCGGCGGCGACAAATGCCTGCGGGTCGCTGCCCTCGGTCAGTCTGAAGGTGACGATTTCGGCGATAATGTTCTGGGTCTGTGACATGATTTTTTCCTTGTGTGTCATGTGGTGCGACCCTGATAGCGCGGTACAACTGACATAAACCTGTCAGTTGAGTGACGCAAGCGCCAGAATTTCCGATTCTGAGCCGCCGGGCGTGCAGTTTCCCCGCTGCGCCCCCTTTGCGGCATCGCAGCGAGCGCGTAAAAGGGCGGCTGAATTGTTCCGCCCTCTGAAGGGCCAGACGCTATGGGAGACGATCATGGGACTTGGAAACATTGGCCTGCCGGGCCTTTTGCTGATTGCGGTTGTTGTGCTGGTGCTTTTTGGGCGCGGCAAGATTTCTTCGCTGATGGGTGAGGTCGGAAAGGGCATCACGAGCTTCAAGAAGGGCATCAATGAGGGCGAGGAAGAGATGAAGCAGGTCGAGGACGTGAAATCGGCAGACCTGCCAGAGCATACTGATATGGGCACGCACCCCAAGACAGACCTCAAGGCCGACAAGGATCAGGTGTAAGCACCGATGTTCGATCTAGGTTGGTCAGAGCTTCTGGTCATTGGCATCGTGGCGCTTATTGTTGTGGGGCCCAAAGACCTGCCCGTGCTGTTTCGGCGCGTGGGTCAGTTCGTGGGCAAAGCCAAGGGCATGGCGCGCGAATTCAGTCAGGCAATGAATGATGCGGCCGACGAAAGCGGTGTGCGCGAAGTCACCAGCGGGATCAACAAATCCCTCAAGGCGGCGACCAATCCGCTTGGATCGGCAATGGACGGGGTCAAATCGGCGGCCTCATCTCTGACGGACATCGATCCGGATAGCGAAACGGGCAAGCTGGCGGCCAAGCGGGCCGAGGACATCAAGAAAATTCAAGCCGCGACCGCGCGCGCCGCCGCAGAACGCAAACAGCGCGAGGCGGCCGAGGCGCTGGCCAAGGCAGATGCAGCAGAAGCCGAACTGAAAGCTCCTGCAGAGGTAGCGCGACCAAAAGAGGCTCCGGCCAAGAAGAGTGACACATGAGCACCAGTGACGACACCGACGAGATCGAAGCCAGCTCTGCACCGCTGATAGAGCATCTGGCAGAGCTCCGCACGCGGCTGATCCGGTCGGTTCTGGCGTTGCTGGTGGCCATCACGTTCTTTTTCATCCCCATTCAGGGGGATTTCATCGCCGAACATGTGATGAATTTTCTGCTGAATCCAGTGGTGCAGACGCTCAGAGATCTGGGCGATGAAAACCCTGCGTTACAATTTACCGCGCCGCAGGAATACCTGTTCACGCTGTTCCGGGTATCGATGGTCGGCGGCTTTGCCTTGGCGTTTCCCGTGATCGGCTTTCAGATGTGGCGGTTTGTGGCGCCTGGGCTTTACCGGCAGGAAAAGAACGCTTTTCTGCCTTTCCTGATCGCATCCCCGGCGATGTTCTTTTTGGGGGCGTCCTTTGCGCAATTGGTCGTCACGCCGCTGGCGATGACGTTTCTGTTGGGGTTTGCGGATGCGTCTTCGTTTTTGACCAATATCGTCTCAACCGCGACAAATGGCGCGGTAGAGGCGGTGGAAAAGTCCAACGCCGCCACGATTACCTTCAACGGGAAAGTCAACGAAAGCCTTGATATCACGTTGAAATTTATCATGGCCTTTGGCCTGTGCTTTCAACTGCCTGTGTTGCTGACATTGATGGGTAAGGCCGGTCTGGTCAGTGCTGAAGGTCTGGGGAATGTGCGCAAATACGCCATGGTCGGCATTTTGGTGTTGGCCGCGCTGGTGACACCGCCCGACGTGATCACGCAGCTTATCCTCTTTGTCGTTGTCTATGGCCTCTATGAAATCTCCATTCAGCTGGTCAAGCGGGTAGAGACCAAGCGCGAGGCACAACTGCGCGCAGATGGGTACTACGATGACGAGGACGAAGATCCGACCATCGCTGAAATGGGTGATGAGGACGAGGATCGGAAATGACCACCGATCCGATGGATCGCATCGCCGCAGCGCTCGAACGGATGGCACCGGCCCCGCGGGATGCACCTGATTTTGATGCGGCTGCGGCCTTTGTCTGGCACACCGACCCTGACCGGCTGGAGCCTGTAGAAAAGGTTGCAAGGGTGCCGCTGGATCTGCTGATCGGCGTGGACCGTTCCCGCGACACGCTGTTGGCAAATACGCGGCAATTCGCGGATGGGTTGCCTGCGAACAACGCCTTGCTATGGGGCGCCCGAGGCATGGGAAAGTCAAGCCTTGTCAAGGCGGTGCATGGCGCGGTTCATGCAAGTTCCCAGGCGCTGCGCATCGTCGAATTGCAGCGCGAGGATCTTCCTTCTGTCGGGAGATTGCTGAACCTTTTGCGCGGAGCACCGCAGCGGTTTATCCTTTTTTGTGATGACCTGAGCTTTGGTCATGACGATGCCCATTACAAATCGCTCAAGGCGGTGCTTGATGGTGGCATCGAAGGGCGCCCTGACAATGTGGTCCTTTATGCCACGTCGAACCGGCGGCACCTGATGCCACGCGACATGATCGAGAACGAGCGCGGCTCTGCCATCAACCCCTCAGAGGCGGTGGAAGAAAAGGTGTCACTGTCCGACCGGTTCGGCCTTTGGCTGGGGTTCCACCCTTGCGATCAGGATCAATATCTGGCGATGATCCGGGGATATTGTGATGCATATGATGTGTGTATCGACGATGACACCTTGCGGGCGGAAGCCATCGAATGGCAGGCCACCCGTGGCGCCCGATCAGGTCGTGTGGCCTGGCAGTACTTTGTAGATCTTGCAGGGCGCAAAGGCGTGCAGGTCAACGCAGGCTAGGGGCCCCGCCCATTGATCAGCCGTTGATGAACGGGCCGGGATCGACGCTGTCAAAACCCTCGCGGACTTCAAAATGGACATAGGCGTCATTGCCGCTGCGCAGCTTTGCAATTGACTGTCCACGGCTCACGCTATCGCCCTTGGCGACGCTGACGTCGGTCACGTTGGCGTAGACCGTCAACAGGTTGCCGCCATGGCGCACCACGATGATGGGCACGCCTTCGGCACTTTTGGTGATCGCAGCGACGGTTCCGGCGTCAGCGGCTTTCACGGCGGCGCCGGGGGCGCCCTTGATGTTGATCCCTTCGTTCTTGCCCTTGGCGTAGGCGCGGATGATGCTGCCCTGAACGGGGGGCAGCAACTTGCCCGTCGCGGCAGGTCTGGTGGTCTGGCCCACGTCGGCCACTGGTTTGCTGGGCTGGGTGGTGGCCGCAGGGGCCGGTGTTGCGGTCTTGTCATCCGGCAACGGCTTGGCTGCTGAGGGAGGTGTCGGCGTCGGGCTGCCAACACCTGGCAGTGTGGTTTCGGGTGGAGATGCAGCTGCGGTGGCCCGCTTGGGCGGGTTTTGCTGGGGCACGGGGATCAGCAGGAACTGACCTTCTCGGATCGCGAAATCTGAGCCAAGCCCGTTCCATTCTGCCAGCGCTTTGACCGGCACGCTGTAAAGTCGCGCGACGGTATAGGCCGTCTCACCCCGTTCCACACGGTGGCGGACGGGTTCCTTGCCGGTCTGTCCTTTGGGTTTTGTCGCAGGTGCAGAGGGCAGGGCGGCGGTTTGCACAGCCGGCGTCGCCGGAGCGCTGTCGATGGCGTTGCCCGCAAGCGTGCTGATGTCGACCGGCTGGATGGGTCCTGTGCCACTGGCACCCGTTGCCGGTGATGGTTCCGCGACGCGGTCGGGCAGCGCGATGATTTCGCCCTGACGCAAAGGCACATTCGTGGCAATACCGTTGTAGCTGGCCAGCGCGTTCGCATTCGCACCGACACGCGTGGCCACATCGACCAGCGTGTCGCCACGCTTGGCGACAACCACCTGATAATTTGGATAGGAAATGACGCCGCGGTTGTCAGGAACGGGACGTGCGGCAAGTGGTGCGGTTGCGGCTTGGGCCGTGGTGAACCCGCCGTTCAGACCACGCAGATCAAAATCAAGCGGTTGCCCCGCGCACCCGGCCAACACAACCGCGCTGCTGCCTGCCAGCACCGCAAGCCGCCCACGGCGGCCCTTCAAACTATGACGCATCTGCATGTCCTCATCACTGCCACCCCGTGTTCATCCGGGATTTTCGCGCACTCTACAGTATTTATGTATCTTTGCCCAACCCTTCTAGCAAAGGAACAAAGCGGACAGCCCGCAATTCGTCGTATTCCAGCCCATCGGCGGTTTTCCGCACGCGAATAAGGTGCTGGACGGCGTCCGACTGGCCAACGGGCAGCACCATGATGCCCCCTTCTTTCAGTTGGGCCAGCAGGGGGCCGGGCGGGTCTTCGGCAGCGGCGGTAATGATGATGCGGTCAAAGGGGGCCTGCTCTGCGAGGCCGTGGCTGCCATCGGCAGTGATGGCAGTGATGTTCGTCAGGTCCTGGGCCGTGAAAATTGCGCGCGCTTCGCGGACCAGCCTGCGATGTCGATCGATGGTATAAACCCGCCGCGCAAGCTTGCTGAGGATGGCGGCCTGATAACCTGATCCTGTGCCGATTTCCAACACCTTGTCGCGCGGGGTCACCTCTAGCGCTTGTGTCATCAGACCGACGACCGAGGGCTGACTGATCGTCTGCCCGCAGGCAATAGGCAGAGGCATGTCCTCGTAGGCGCGTTCTGAAAAGAGACCCCGAATGAAGGGGCCGCGATCAACCCCCTCCATGGCCGAAAGCACGCGGGCATCCGTCACCCCCTTTGAGCGGAGCGCATAAAGGAATTGCATTTTCCGCTCCGCATCGAAACCCGCCGCCTGGCTCATCTACTGATCCCTTTCAGCGTGCTCAAGGCGGAGTGATCGGTCAGGTCCGCACGCATGGGCGTGACGGAAATATACCCTTCAAGGTTAACGGCTGCATCAGCATCCGCAGCCGTTTTGCGCTTTTGCTGATCGCCTCCGGTGATCCACAAGAACCGCCGCCCCGACGGCGCCAAATGGGGTTGCGTGTGAAAGCCCAGCCCCTCGCGGAACCCTTGCGGGGCAAGCCGGATGCCTTTGACATCCTTTGCGGCGACGGGAGGAAAATTCACGTTGAAGAACAGGCGGTATCCTTCTTTTTCCGCCGGGCTGTTGTCCAGAATGCGCCTGACCACCTCTGCGCCATGTTGGGCGGATGCCTCAAACGGATCCTCAAGATCCCGGTTGCCGGGACCGTAGTATTGCGACAGCGCAACGGCGGGCAGACCTTGCAGAGCGGCCTCCATCGCGGCGCCGATTGTGCCGGAGTAGAGCGTGTTTTCAGCCGAGTTATTGCCCCGGTTCACACCAGACAGCACCAGATCGGGCGGTGCGGCGGTCATCGCGTCGTGCAAGGCGGCCAGCACGCAATCGGCGGGTGAGCCTTCTGCCGCGAAGGTGCGGTCATCCATTTTACCGACCATGAAGGGGTGCGTGTAGGAAATGCAGTGACCGACGCCGGATTGCTCAAAAGCAGGCGCGCAGGTCCAGACTTCTCCCGTGGGGCCGGCAATCTCTTCGGCAATGGCCTTGAGCACTTTGAGCCCCGGCGCATTGATGCCGTCGTCATTGGTGATGAGAATGCGCATGCCGGTCCCTTTTTTCCCTTGATAGGAGAGGGACCCGCAGGCGGCAAGCGATGGCAGGTATTTGACAAAAGGGTGAAAGGCTAGAGTTGCGCCAAAACCGCAGCCGCCTGCGCGTGGATATCATGGAGCGTGCTGCGGTCTTCTCCTGGAAAGAACCGCGCGCGTGTGGCGGTGGGCATGGGGTGCGGTGTGACCACGTGGACTTTTGGCCCGGTTTTCAAAGCTTCTTGTTGCCAGCTGCGCGCAAGGGCGATTTGCGCGGCCTTGGTGGACCCATAGGCACCAAAGAACTTCTCGCCCTGTCGCGGGTCGTCAAAGAATACCGCCTGACCTGTCTGCCCCAACAGCGGGGCAACATAGGCGATCAGGGTCCCAGTGGCGGTGACATTGCAGGCAACGGATTTGGCCATGTCCTTGGCGTCGACATGGACGGCAGGCGCAAGCGGGGCGGCATGGATTGCTGTGTGAACCCACAGGTCCAGATGGCCCCAGCGGTCGTGAATTCCACGGCAAAGGGTTGCCATGGCATCAGGTACGGTGATGTCCATCGGCGCAAGCGTGGCGGATCCACCTTTGGCCTTGATGCGGTCGTCGAGTTCTTCCAGCGCGCCGGTGGTGCGGCCCACGGCGATCACGTGGTGACCAGGTGCAAGCGCCTCGGCCAGGGCTGCGCCCAGACCGCGTGAGGCGCCGGTGATCAATGCTGTCTTTGTCATGGCTCGCGCTTTGCACCGCGTCCGGCCTGCCGTCAAGCAGGCAATTTCAGACTTCGGGCAGCTTGAGGACAGTCGTCTTGCCGCCCTTCGCAATCACGACCCGGTCTTCGCCAATCGCCGCAACACGACCACCGGAGGCGACATCGCCCACTGTGACGCGGTCAATCTTGCCGTCAGGCCCCCGGATCAAAGCGCCAGGCGCCTCTGTGCTGCCAAACACGCCAATCAGCGTGATGCGCGAAAGCCGTACTTGTTGCGTGGCCGCCTTGACCACTTCGGGAGGCGTCTGCGTCCCGTCACTATCGGTCGTCATGATGTCCTCTCTGCGCCGCAGCGCAGTCTGCCTGTTTCTATGCTGCAGTGCAGCTAACAATGCGAAAGACCATGTTAAAGGGGTGAACGGCACCGTCGGCCAAAAAATGCTTACGTGCGGTGCGTTATTGTTTCTTCGCCAGATGATAGGTGAATGCCATTTCTGCCAGATGGGAAATCGCCTGCGTGGGAACCGGTGCGTGCAGGTCGATCGCCAGATGCCTTTGACCATCGTTGACGGGCAGATCGGGATAAAGCGCTCGCATCCGTACGGCCAGATCGGTCTTGCAGTCCACATACAGCGACAACAGATCAGCGGCGTCAGCATGCCAGTCAATGCGCGCGGTCGATCCTGTCCGGGGTTTGAGCGGCCGCCAGGCCGGTTGGCCCCGTTTAAGACTTTCCTCTGGTGGGCCAACCTGTACTGCGTCTGCACATTCAAGAAAAATCTGGCGCAGCTGATCAAACGCAGTTCGTGCCGGTTCAGGCCAGTCCGCGATGCGGGAACGAAAGGGATTGGGCGTGTTGATCATCAACGGACCATGACACAGGCTGGTGTCAGAAAGCGACAGCAGACCTATTCGGCAGCAGTCTTCATCTCAAAGCCTTCGTCGACTTTGTCGGCGGGAATGACCGGATAGTCGCCCGAAAAGCATGCATCGCAGTATTGCGGGCAGGCGTTGTTGCGCCCTTCGGCTTCTCCAACTGCGCGGTAAAGACCGTCGAGCGAGATAAATTTCAGACTGTCGACCGCAAGATGCTCGCGCATTTCGGATTCGGACATGGTGGCGGCCAGCAGCTTTTCGCGCTGCGGCGTGTCGACCCCGTAAAAGCATGGCCATGCGGTGGGCGGTGACGCGATGCGAAAATGAACTTCCTTGGCACCTGCATCCAGGATCATTTCCTTGATCTTGCGGCTTGTCGTGCCCCGCACAACGCTGTCATCGACCAGAATGACCCGCTTGCCGCGGATCAGCGCGCGGTTCACGTTGAGTTTGAGACGCACACCCATGTTGCGGATCTGCTCTGTCGGTTCAATGAAGGTGCGGCCCATGTATTGATTGCGGATGATGCCCATGGCGTAGGGGATGCCGCTTTGCAGACTGTAGCCGATGGCGGCAGGCGTGCCACTGTCGGGCACCGGGCAGACGATATCAGCATCCACTGGGCTCTCTTTCGCCAGTTCCCGCCCAATCGCCTCGCGGGTCTCATAAACAGAGCGCCCGCCCAAAATACTGTCGGGACGGGAGAAATAGACGTGTTCGAAGATGCAAAACCGCGACGGCTGGGGGCGGAAGGGGAAGTGGCTCTTGACGCCCTCGGGCGTGATGACAACCATCTCTCCGGGTTTTATCTCGCGCACGAACTCTGCACCGATGATATCCAGCGCGCAGGTTTCAGAGCTAAGCGCATATCCATCGCCGACCTTGCCCAGCACAAGCGGGCGCACGCCCAACGGATCGCGCACCCCGATCAGCTTGGTGCGGGTCATGGCGACAACGGAAAATGCGCCCTCGACCTTGCGCAGCGCCTCTTCCATGCGGTCGGGGATGTTGCGCCCCATCGAACGCGCCATCAGGTGAATGATGCATTCGCTGTCAGACGAACTTTGAAAGATAGAGCCGCGTTCGATCAGTTCGCGCCGCAGGGTATTGGCATTGGTGATGTTTCCGTTGTGCGCAATTGCGGCACCACCCATGGCAAACTCGCCAAAGAAGGGCTGCACATCGCGGATCGCGGTTTGCCCTTTGGAGCCTGCGGTGGAATAGCGCACATGGCCAATGGCCAGTTCCCCGGGCAGGGTTTCCATCACCTTTTGCGAGGTAAAGTTGTCGCGCACATAACCAAAGCGCCGTGCTGACTGAAATCCCGCGTCCGGATCATGGCTAACGATGCCGCCAGCCTCTTGTCCGCGATGTTGCAGCGCATGAAGGCCGAGGGCTACAAAGTTGGCTGCGTCCGTCACCCCGACAACACCGAATATACCGCATTCTTCTTTCAGCTTATCGCTATCGGCGTCCTCGCCCAGATACGAGCTGTCGAACGGATGGGCGGGGGGCATGATCTTGGACACGTTCTTGGGCACGGGGGTGGCAGCTCCGAATCCAGCTAAGGGTGTGGGCACTATGTAGGGACATCGGAGGGCAGTGTCACCCCATCGCAGAAGCCATATGCGCTTGAAATGGCACCTGCGTCGTTTCCGCACTATTTCGATGCCCGCAATCAGGCAGATCGGCAGGTCGGTTGTTCGAATGGACGGCTTGGGAAGGACGGCGCAGCTTACTCGCCGCAGTTGCCCACCAGCTCTTCATATCGGGATTGAACCCAGCCCATCGCCTGTTCGGGATTGCGGTCTTCGATCTGTCCGACAAAACGGCCGAAAACCTGCGCAGAGCGGCTGTCGTCCACCATGGTGATCTCTTCGGTGCTGATGACCGTGGAATAGACAAAGAAGGCAATCGCCACCAGCAATATGCCACGCACGACGCCAAAGAGAAAACCAAGGCCCTGATCGATACCACCCAGAAAGGATCGCTGGACGATGGATGAAAACAGCGGCGTGAACAACGACACGATGATCAGGGTGATTGCCAGAACAAGGGCAAAGGCCCCGATGATCGACAATTCACAGCTGTCAGCCAGAAATTCGCCCACGACAGGCAATTCGCGCACCAGCGGTTCAACGCGCGGCGCAAAAAGAAACGCCACGATGGCGGCAGCAATCCAGCCGACAATCGCCATGGCTTCGCGGACCAGACCGCGCCCATAGGCTAGCAATGCGGACAGGACGATGACCAGTGCCACAACACCGTCAATGATGGTAAAACCTTCCATGCGCGCTTTGCCTTCTTCTTTCAGAGGGCTAACCGGCCCCAAATATTTCACCCACAAATCCGGTCAGATCGCGCATGGTATTGAGTGTCATACCTGAACTGCCCGCCGGTTTCCCGCCCTGAGGCGCGATTGCGGAGGTAAAACCAAGTTTTTGCGCTTCTTTCAACCTATTTTCCGTCTGGCTGGCGGGTCGCAGCGCGCCAGAGAGGCTGATCTCGCCGAAAACGACGGTTTCGGCGGGCAAAGCTACATCTTCGCGTGCGCTGAGCAGTGCTGCTGCAACCGCAAGATCGGCGGCCGGTTCAGAGATCTTCATACCCCCTGCGACATTAAGATACACATCAAGCCCCGCAAAAGGGATGCCACAGCGTGCCTCGAGCACGGCCAGGATCATGGCAAGGCGGCCGCCATCCCATCCGACAACCGTTCTGCGGGCCTGTGAATGCGGGGAGGGCGCCACAAGCGCCTGCAGTTCGACCAGCAAGGGGCGGGTGCCTTCGATGCCCGCAAACACCACTGACCCGGCGGCGGGCTGGCCGCGCTCGCTCAGAAACAGGGCCGAAGGATTGGTGACCTGTGCCAGCCCCGCGCCGGTCATTTCAAACACGCCGATCTCATCTGCGGGACCGAAACGGTTTTTGACGCTGCGCAGGATACGGAACTGATGCCCGCGCTCGCCTTCGAAATAGAGCACGGTATCGACCATATGCTCGACCACGCGCGGGCCAGCAATCTGACCATCCTTGGTCACATGGCCCACCAAGATGACCGACACGCCGCGCCGTTTGGCAAAGCTGGTCAATTCGTGCGCCGCAGCGCGCACCTGACTGACAGATCCCGGTGCGCTTTCCACGTTATCGGCCCACATAGTCTGGATCGAATCAATGATCGCCAGTTGCGGGCGTTCGGCTTCAAGCGTGGTAAGTATATCGCGCAGATTGGTCTCCGCGGCCAACTTCACGGGTGCATCCGCAAGGCCCAGACGCTGCGCACGCATCCGCACCTGTGCGCTAGCTTCTTCGCCGCTGACATAGATCGTCTTGAGCCCGGCACGCGCAAAATGCGCGGCGGCCTGAAGCAGCAAGGTTGATTTGCCGATACCCGGGTCCCCCCCTACGAGCGTCGCCGACGCTGGCACCAGACCGCCACCCAACACCCGGTCAAGTTCGCCAATACCGGACTGGCTTCGCGGAGGGGGGGCTTCCTGTGTGGCGAGATCGGTCAAATGGATGGCTGCCCCGCGTTTGGCGCCAAGCGATTTGCTGGGCGGACCGGCAGATATGCCCTGATCTTGCTGGATCGTATTCCATTCCCCGCACCCGTCGCACCTGCCGGACCATTTGTTGTATGAAGCCCCGCAAGCAGTACAGGTGAATGTGGTGGGTGATTTAGCCATGTCCCCTTTTGGCGCAGGGGCCTGAATGAGGAAAGGGCAATCTGGCGACAGATTGCCCTTTTCGTATGGTGGTGACGGCGGCCCGCCAGCCTTCGGTTATTCGGCCGCTTTTTGTGACATCTCAATCACGGTGTTTTCCTGCGCTGCAAAGCCGATTTCATCTTCGTCTGTTTCACTTCCCTGATCCAGTTCGATATCGAGGGTCTGAACAGTCTTCTCAATTCCAAGCTCTGGCAGGATGGTTGCCATCTCTTCGCGCAAACGTTCAAGTTGGGCGGCGCAGACGCTCTCTTCCAGTTCGACCTCATGTACCCATTGCTTCATCTCGGTCGAGATGCCTTTGGCTTGATCAAGGCGGCTGTTGAATAGATCAATCTCCTCTTGCCGCTGCTCAAGAAAACTGCGGGCGCGGGAAATTTTGTCGTCGGAATACACTTCAGCCAATTCGGCAGACATGTGGCTCATCTGCGCTGCAATCTCGAGAACCTTTGGCTCAAGCGTGCTCAGATCAGGGTGATCGCGCAGATAGGCAAGGCGTTCGCGCACGGCGTCAAACTCAGAGCTCAGCTGGAAATTCTGCTTTCGATCGGCAGCGTGAACTGCTGCATAAGCGCGCGCAACATCCTGCATACCAACGGAGAATTGACGGTGTGAATTTTCCAGCTGCATCACCCGCGAGCTCGACGGCAGGAAGAAACACAGGCTGATTGCCAGCGCGGTCAGGCCAATCTGGGCGTACATGCCCGCATTTTCGACCGGTGCCCCCTGATACTGCATCGGGATCGAAATCCAGGCCCAATTCCCAAAAGCGGCCATCGCTGTCGCAACAAGCAGCGCAAGTGCTGCGGCAACAAACACGACAACAGCCAGGCGCTGCATAACGAATTGAAGGATATTTGTGATATTACGCATTGAATTCATGACTCTAGTCCCCCCAGGGAAAACTGCTGGCAATTCTTTGCCGATCTGCAGGTAAAGTCATCGTAAACGGTAAAAGTTCCCGAACACGGGGAATTTCTGGTCCGAATCTGCATGGGACAGGGCTCACGGGGGCGCAAATATGGTGTCAGGGACGGGGCATTGCGCCTGTTTTTTCGGTGCGCCAACTGATCAGGATCGACGCCAGAATGCAGGCCGTAAAGAGGTACAGCCCCCAGGCCACTTCGATGCGCCCGACGCCAATGCCTTTGGTCAGTGTGATGTAAAGCGCAATCAGAAAGATATCCGCCATCGCCAGTTTGCCAAGAATATTCAACACGGGCAATGTCTTGCGGCTGAGCAGGCCAAAGTGCAGCAAGGCAATGCCGATGGTTTTGAGATATGGCGCAAAGAGCGCAAAAAGGGTCACGACAAGCGCCAAAAAGATATCGGATTTCCACAAGGACTGTAGCCCGGTGATGACCGAAATTTCATCAAGCGAAAAGAGCGGCAGCAGCCCCGCGCGCATCAGTGGCGCAAACCACGCGACCGGATAAAGTACCATCAGCGATAGATTAAGCCATTTCAGAACAGTGGTTTCCATGGCGTCCGTGCCTCCGGCGTTCAATCGGCGTGATAGACACGGTCATAGCGCCCACCAAGAGATGTCAGAATTTCGTATCCGATGGTCCCCGCAAATCCGGCAACGGTATCGACCGATTGATGCGCGCCGATCAATTGCAGGTGTTCAGGCATGTCGTGCAGAGTTGTGACATCCACAGTGATGAGGTCCATCGACACACGGCCCAGAACGGGCAGCTTCTTTCCGGCGTGCGTAAACGTTGCCCCAGCGCCCATCGCGCGAATAAGCCCGTCAGCATAGCCTGCGGCCACAGTGGCCACGCGCAGTGGTGCCGCAGCAACAAAAGCATTGGCATAGCCTACACTTTCGCCAGCCACGACGTCGCGCACCTGAATGACCGGTACGTCCAGTGTGACCACCGGGCGCGCATCCACAAAGGGCAACCCCCCATAGAGACCCACACCCGGACGGGTCAGATCGAAATGGTATTCAGGCCCAAGCAACACGCCACCCGTCGCCGCAAGCGACCGGGGGGCGTCAACACCGGCGGTCATTTCCGAAAACACCGCAAGCTGGTGCGCGTTCATCGGATGATCCGGCGTGTCCGCACATGCCAGATGCGACAAGATTAGCGTCGGGTTTTGAGCCAAAGCGATGTCGCGCAGTGCGGACCATTCCGCAGGTTCCATCCCAAGGCGGTTCATGCCGGTATCAAGCTGGACGCCAAAGGCATGACCGGGCAACGCCTCAACATGGGTCAAAAGCTGGTCGACGGAATTGATCATTGGGGTAAGGCTTGCCTGGTTCAGCATATCCGCGTCACCGGGCATATGGCCGGAAAAAACACTGATTGCGGGGCCGGGACCGATGGCACGGCGCAGGGCCAGTCCTTCTTCGGCCACAGCCACGAAAAACTGGCGCACGCCAGCATCCGCCAGCGCACGTGCAACCGGTGCGATGCCCAGCCCGTAGGCATCGGCTTTGACGACGGCCGCCGTCTCGACCGTAGTCATGCGGTCCAGCGCGCGCCAGTTGGCAATCAGCGCATCAATGTCAATGGTCAGTGTCGCAGTGCTCATGACCGCCTTTTGACAGGATCGCGGCAGAGGTCAAGCAATGCAGCACATCAGGGGATGTCAAAGTAACTGCGGTTCTGTCGCCACATCTTTTCGCCCACCATGCAATCGTATTCCGGAGTGGCCTGCGCAAGGAACACGCGCGGTGCAATCGTAAGATCGGCGATCTCCAGCACCAGCTTGCGGCGAACCGCATCCGGGAATTGCGCCCACCCATGGACAGGGATGACAAACGCGCCGACACCACCGATCACACATTCCGCATAATAGACATCAAGATCAGGAATGCCCCAGATATTGCTGAACGCATCCTCGGTCATCAGCGGCAGGCCGTTGATGGTGATCCCCTTGCCAAGCACGTCACTGCGGGCCTCAAGTACGGGGCGCCCCTGATTGTTCGGCCCGTCGCCCGATATATCGATGACCTGCCGCAGGCCGGCAAACCCATTGCCATCAAACGCTTTTGCCGCGTGGTCCAGCGCCCCTGAAATGGAGGTGCGGCGCAGGCTTGGGTCAAATGATGCCGTCAGGCGTGCAGCAATTGCAGCCGCGTCTTCGGTCTTTTCGATCAACGTCCAGGGGACAATCACGCGCTGGGCGTGATTTTCGGCCCATTCCACATAGGTCAATGCGATGCGGCCCAGTGGTCCCGACTGCAGGGCGGCGGTAACCTCGGGGCTTGTCAATGCCTCGGCATAACCGCGCCGCTGTATGTCCAGCTCTTCCGGCGACATGGACCGCGACACATCCACAGCGAGGAACAATTCGAGGTCGACCTCCATGTCTTGGGCGGACACGAACAGCGGCCAGATTGCGGCATGCAGAACGATAATAAAGCGCATGGCACCATTACCGCATAGTTCCCCGCCGGATGCCAATCACGTTACGTCAATCTGCTGATCGTTTGAGACCGAAGGGTAACCGGACTAGGTTCAAACTAACAAAAGGGGAGAAACCATGACAATTGCACGCACACTGACATTCGCAATCGCGGTGACGACAGGCGGCGCAGCACTGGCCGAAAATCGTATCGACAGACAATTGCCAAGTGCGCCCGAACTGGCCGCCTATGGAACCCACGCGGTGGGGGTCCGAACGCTGGAAATGACCAACCCCGATCAGATCGATATCCTGGCGATTGATCCCGCTGCGGAGAAGCCCACCGAATGGCCGCGCTATGACCGCCCCCTCGTCGTGGAAGTCTGGTACCCAGCAGCGGACGGGGGCGAGGGCAGTACGACGCTCAAGGCTTTCCTGCGCGATGGCACCACCGAGGTGAGCATTGAAGGCAAGGCGATGCGCGATGTTGCAGCGGTAGAGACCGACACGCCATTCCCCCTCGTGCTGATCAGCCACGGCTATCCGGGCAACCGTTTTTTGATGTCGCATCTGGCGGAAAACATTGCCTCAAAGGGCTATGTGGTCGCATCCATCGATCACACCGACAGCACCTACCGCACGCAGGCGGCCTTTGGGTCAACACTTGTGAACCGGTCGCTGGATCAGCTGTTTGTACTGGACCAGATGGCCGCCATGGCGAGCGAGGGTGGTGCAATGGCCGGCCTGTATGACGCTGGCAATACCGGCCTTATCGGGTATTCCATGGGCGGCTATGGTGCCATCATCACCGCCGGTGGCGGTGTGACCGAAGCCTCTGTCGGCTACCCATGGGGCGGGCCGCATGGCACGCTGGGCATTCATCAGGCTGGCTCTGAAACCCACGAGGCACTGCCTGATCCGCGGATCAAAACAGCCGTCGCCATTGGCCCCTGGGGCATGAATACCGGTTTCTGGGATGCCGAAGGCCTGTCCGGTGTGCGCATTCCGATGCTGTTTATTGCCGGGTCACAGGATGACGTGTCGCTTTATGAAAATGGTGTGCGCGCGATCTGGGAAGGGGTCACTGGCGTTGACACCGCTCTGCTGACCTACATCAACGGCGGCCATAATTCAGGCGCGCCAATGTCCGCGCCCAAGGAAAGCTTCTACGACAACGCGGACAAGGGCTTCAACATCTCAGAGCACTATTCGGATCCGGTCTGGGACACGGTACGCTCAAACAACATCGCCCAGCATTTCGTGACCGCGTGGCTTGATGCAGCGCTCAAAGAAGGAAAGAATTCTGAGTTTCTTGAGTTGGTCGTTAATGCCAATGACGGTGTGTGGTCCGTCGATGAAGACGGCACTTTCAAGGAAGATCATTCCTATTGGCCCGGGTTCGCGCAAGGCACCGCCAAGGGGCTGACCTTTGAAACGCGCAGCGCCGCCGAATAGCAGACGTCCAGCGTGGCGGCTTATGTCGCCAAACACTTGACGATCGACCTTCCGGGGCGGCATCCTCGGAAGGTCGATTTACACGTGCCGGGCGATATAGGAAAGTATTGATTTCAATCGCATGCCAGATGTCGGCTCGAATATGGAAGTTCATTTTTGAAAGGTAAGCGATGACTATCAACTTGAAATTGACCGCCTGTGTACTCGCATTTTTTGCCAGCACTGCTACTGCCGACGAGGTGTCCGAAAAGGTGACAAGTACTGTGGACAAATGTGTCGAACGCGGATGCTCCTCTCTCAATTTCAAAATTAAGGGGCTGACAGCTATTCCAGACGCTGCGATCAATTTGCCGGGCATCAAAAGCCTGGCACTTGATGCGCGCGAAATTTCCGATTTGACCGCGCTCAGCCAGATGGTGTGGCTGGATGATCTTGACCTGAAGGCGCAGACGGCAGATCTGTCGGTGTTGGCGGGTTTGACCGGATTGAAACAACTGGTGATGAACGCAGAGGCCGTACCCGATTTTACACCTCTCTCGACGCTGACCGGGCTTGATACACTGACTATAGGCGGGGGCGAGTTCTCTGATCTGACGCTACTGAGCGCGATCAAAGGCCTTGAACGGCTTTCGATCAACGGCACAAAGGTTACTGACCTCACAGTGCTTGCCGGGCTGCCTGCGCTGAAAGAGCTCCAGATCGGCAATACCGACATCGTAGACCTGTCCCCGCTGGCCGGTCTGAGCAATATCGCCCTCCTCCAAGCCAATGCGAGCGGCATCAACGACCTGTCTCCGATCGCAGGTGCGCCAAATCTGATGGACTTGCGCATTGGACGCACCAAAGTCGCGGATCTTTCCCCGCTCTCTGCCAGTCCGCGCCTGATGCGCCTTATGATCGCCGACACTATGGTGGCCAACATCTGGTCTCTGACCGGATTGCATCAACTTGAACAATTGGATGCGCCGGGCACGTCCATCACTGATCTTTCCCCGCTTGCGGGCAAGAAACGGTTGCGGAGCATCGATCTCAGCCGCACTGAGGTCGCCGACATTACCCCATTGGGAACAGCGCCAGCGCTACAAAGCATCGGATTGGGACGGACCAAGGTTTCAGACATCACAGCGCTTGGCCAACTGACGCGGTTAGAGTCGTTGTCGATTGACCGGACCGCCGTCACCGATATTTCGGCACTGGCACAGGTGGCCACACTGCGGTCATTGGATCTCACAGAAACCGCCGTGACGGACCTGTCACCCCTGATGGAGCTGAAGGAGCTGAAGTCATTGCGTTTGGGCAAGGATCACACGTTCCCGGCCGATCAGGTGGCAGAGCTTGAGGCGCGCGGCGTACGGCTCCGCTAGGTGCCACGCCACCGCTGTCTGCAAGTCAGACGGCGGTTGCGCTTACGCAAGGTCCTGTAATTCTGATATTCAGCGGGGCAGCGAGATGCTGTAATGTGCAGACATGACACGTCTCAGGATCATGTTCTCGCATCCCAGTGTGGTGATCATGGCCATCGCCTGCGCGGCGGCCTTTGTGACGCTTGCGGTGGCGGCCCCCTGGTGGGTTTGGTGCCTGGTGCCGTTTGGCGTGCTGGCGCAAATGTTGAATGAATACAACCTGCACCGGTATGTCTTTCATCTCAAACCGCCCCGGCGGCAGTGGGCCTTTGACCTGCTTTATCGTGCGCATTACGGGCATCACGATTTCCCAACCAACCAGAAACTCTTTTTCGTACCTGTCTGGGTGGCAATCCCGATGCTGGTGGGGAATTTTGCCTTGCTTTGGGGCCTTCTGAGCCTCGCCAGCATACCACACTCATTATGGATCGCCGTTGCCATTGTACCCGCAGGCGGTGTGCTGACATTTCTGGGCTATGAATGGTTCCACATGACCGCCCATCTGACTGTCCCGAAGACCGCAGTGGAACGACACGTGACGCGCCTGCACAACCAGCACCACTTTCGTGACTTTTCAAAGTGGTTCCACGTCAGCCCCGGCGGGCAGATCATCGACCGGATCATGGGCACGGACATTGATCGCGAGGCGCTCAAGGCGCAACAGCGCATCGAATTCATCCGGACCTTGGGCATGGCACCTGACGATCCTCGGTTGGTTTCTGCCCGAACGCGCATGGCAGACCGCTATGGCCTGACGCCCGATGAAATCACACGCGCTGCACTCAGCTAAGGACTAACACACCGGAATCGGACAGTAGATCGTGCGCATCTCACCAATAAGCTTGGCAATTGGCGCCTCTTCCCCTTGCCAGCCAGGGGTGTTGCACATGAAGGGCATATGAACCTTCAGATGGTTTTGCATCGCCGGTTCCCAGCTTTTGGACGTCTCGGTCACCTGTTCGGCGGTGTAAAGCAGGAATTCAACGTAGTAGCGGTAGGCGGTGTGCTGGTCGGTGGTCTTGCTCAACGCGCAATAGTCAGGCTCGGCAAAGGCGGGCTGTTCGACCGATAGCGCCAGAAACGCCCGATAGATATCGCGGGCCGATTGCTCGTTTTGCAGTCTGGCGCTGGCATTGATCTGCATCGGGATGGCGACAAGGGCAGCCACCGCGACCAGAGTGGTGATCACGGCGGCAAGCGCCTGCAACGCAGTGGCATGACGGTTAAGCCAGTTCAGGAGGGCACCTGCTGGGTCGCACAATGGATGCCGCCCCCAATCTCACCCAACGCATCAACGTTCAGTGTGATGACCTCGCGCCCCGGGTAGTGCTGTCTGAGCACCTGCACAGCGGCTGCATCCGCCCCGGGATCGCCGAATTCGGCGACAAGGACCGCGCCGTTGCACGCATAGAAATTCGCGTAAGAGGCAACAAAGTCAAAATGATCTATGCGGCGCTTGCGGGGCTCAGAAATTACCTTGATCTGCAGGTCTGCAGCTTTCAACGCAGCGTGCGTGTCCAGTGCTGCAAGATGAAAGGGGTCGCTGGTATCGGGGGAGGCGGGCAGGTTGATCAATACCCGACCAGGTCCTGTGAACCGCGCAAGGCTATCAATGTGATAGTCGGTAATGTCCTCTCCGAAGACGCCCTCGCTCCAGATCATGCGTTTGGCCCCGTAAGCTTGCAAAAGGCGGGCTTGGATCTGGTCAAGGTCCAGTCCGGGATTGCGGTTCGGGTTCAGCCAGGAACTCTTGTGCGCCATCAGCAAGCCATGCCCGTCATGCTCGACACCGCCTGCTTCGCCGACCAAACCGCTGTCGATCAAACGCAAACCAAGGCGATCAGCGACCGCAGCCGCGATGTTCCCATCGCGCTGGTGCACCTGCTTTCTGCCCCAGCCGTTGAACGTGATATGGCTGACGACCAATGCGTCGCCCTCAAAGGCGAAAAGCGGGCCGGCATCCCGGGCCCAAAGGTCTTCGGTAGGGATGTCCCACAAGGACACCTGGCTGCTCAATAACTTGCGCGCCTCCGGGTGATCGGCCTTTGCCGCAAGCATCACGACAGGCTCAAAATCGGCAATGGCATTGGCGATATCTGCGACCGTCTGTTGCAGGATATCGCGAAAAACGGGGTCCGGATGAACCCGATTGCTGACCGGCCACATCATCAGCGTAAAGGCGTGCGGGGATTCTTCCGGAGGAACGAAAAGATCGCTGGTGGCGGCCATCAACGTGTCGCGTGGCGTGACGGCGGCACAGGCCCCTGTTGCCAGAAACCCGCGCCGCTCCATCAGAATTCCTGCTCGTCGACCGCCCCTTGCTGCCAGGGCTGCACAAGGTTGCCAAACCGTGTGAACCGACCCTCAAAGCTCAGGTCGACCGTGCCGATGGGGCCATGACGCTGCTTGCCGATAACCACTTCGGCCCGGCCATGCAGCCGCTCCATTTCTTCTTGCCACTTTCCCATGGCTTCCAGATCGTGATCGCCGGGTTTTTCCCGCTCCTTGTAGTATTCCTCGCGGAAAACAAACATCACGACGTCGGCGTCCTGCTCGATGGAGCCTGATTCCCGCAGGTCAGACAGTTGGGGCCGCTTGTCTTCGCGGTTTTCCACTTGCCTGCTCAGCTGCGAGAGGGCGATCACCGGGATGTCCAATTCCTTGGCAATGGCCTTGAGGCCCATGGTGATCTCTGAAATTTCGTTCACGCGGTTCTCAGACCGTCCGGTCCCGCGCACCAGTTGCAGGTAGTCCACGATCAACACGTCCAACCCATGCGTTCGCTTGAGGCGTCGTGCACGGGCAGCAAGTTGGCTGATCGGCAATGCGGGCGTGTCATCGATGAAAAGCGGGCAGGCCTCCAGCGCCTTGGCCGCATCCACAAACCGGCGGAATTCGATTTCTGACATGTCGCCCGAACGGATCTGCTGGGATGGAATCTCAGCCGCTTCCGACAGGATACGCGCAGCCAGCTGTTCGGCGCTCATTTCAAGGCTGTAGAAACCGACAACACCGCCGTCCACGGCCCCCACTGACCCATCTGGCAGCACACCGCGCTTGTAGGCTTTCGCGACGTTGAAGGCGATATTGGTGGCAAGTGATGTCTTGCCCATCGAGGGGCGGCCCGCAAGGATCAGAAGGTCAGACCGATGCAAACCACCAAGCTTCTTGTCCATGTCAATCAATCCGGTGGACACACCAGAGAGACCACCATCGCGTTGGTACGCGGCATTAGCGACATTAACAGCGTCCGTTACGGCCTTGAGAAAGCTTTGGAAACCGCTTTCTACCTGGCCCTGTTCAGCCAGCGAATAAAGTGCTTGTTCCGCCTCGACAATCTGCTCTTTGGGTTCTGACGCGACATCGACGTTGGCCGCCTTGGAAGAGATATCGCGGCCCAGCTGTATCAGCTCGCGGCGCGTCGCAAGATCATAGATCATCTGCGCATAATCGCGCACGGCAAAGGCGGAAATCGCGGCCCCGGCAAGGCGTGCAAGGTAGGCCGGTCCGCCCAGCTCTTTGAGGCCTTCATCGTCTTCCATGAACGCCTTCAGGGTCACCGGCGAGGCAAGGTTGTTCTTGGCGATGCGCTGGCTGGCGATGTCAAAAATGCGCGCGTGTACGGGGTCATAGAAATGTTTGGGCCCAATGATCGCGGCGACGCGATCATAGACATCGTTATTGGTCAGAATCGCCCCCAGAAGCTGCTGCTCAGCCTCAATGGAATGCGGCATGGTCTCCGCTGCCTGCACAGCGATACCGTTCGCGTTAAGCGATGTTATCTCGTTCATTATATCTCACCCGATTGTCCCGCTGCTGTGATAGCCAGCGAGCCGGTTTGGCGCAAATTGTATGTTTTTGTGGATGTCTTGTGGACAACCCAGCGCACACCACATCTTGCCTCAGCAAGGGGCAATCCGTCAACATCCAGTACCGGAAAAGAGCTAGCCCTTGCGGGTGTCCTGCCATTCTTTCGGCGCGTTGAGGAAGGCTTCGACCTCGGTCAGTGTCGCCTCGTCAAACGTACCTTGTGCCCTGGCTTCCGCCAGAACATCCCACCAGGTGCACAGGTGATGCAGTGCAACGCCATGATCCCCAAGGGTCTTTTCGGTCTGCGGAAAGATATCATAGTAAAAGATCACCGCTGTATGTCCGCAGGTGGCGCCGGTCTCGCGAATCGCATCCACAAAACTCAGCTTGGATCCGCCGTCCGTGGTCAGATCTTCGACCAGCAAAACGCGTTCCCCTTCGGTCATTGCGCCCTCGATCCGGGCGTTGCGGCCATACCCTTTCGGCTTTTTACGCACATATGTCATCGGCAGCGCCATGCGTTCCGCAACAAGTGCCGCGAAGGGAATGCCTGCTGTTTCGCCGCCCGCAATGTTGTCAAAAGCCTCAAATCCTGCGTTGCGCATCACGGTGACGGTCAGAAAGTCCATCAGGGTCGAGCGAATACGCGGGTAAGAGATCAGTTTGCGACAATCGATATACGTCGGGCTCGGCAGTCCTGACGCCAGCGTGAAAGGGTCCTTGGCGTTAAAGTGCACCGCGCCGATTTCCAGCAACATGCGCGCAGACAGGCGCGCGATTTCTTCGGCAGACGGGTAGGAGGACGGAATCATCGCTGCGGGCTCACTTTGGTTGCTCAGATGTCGCCTTCTAGCGCGAGGATCTTCCCGCGTCCATCTGGCCTGAAAGGATCGCGGCATACTTCGCCGCATCGATGTTCCCGCCGCTCAGCACCGCGCCGACGCGCTGCCCGTCCAACTGCGCAGTCTCGGCCATGACAGCCGCCAACGCCACCGCACCCGCACCTTCGGCAATATTGTGCGTCGCCCGAAAGATCAGACGCATGGCGTCTTGGATCTGCGCATCAGTAACCTCGACGATGTGGTCTGCCCCTGCGTTGATCAATGCCACGGCTTCTGGATTGGGTTCGCGCACAGCCACACCTTCGGCAAAGGTTTCAGCGCGGTTCGTGGGAACGGCATTTCCCGCTTCATAAGACAATGCGTAGGTGTTGGCCCCTTTGGCCACCACACCCACAACTTTGGTTTTCAACCCCAGCATGTCACGCATGCCCATCGTACCGCAGATACCAGACCCCAAACCAATGGGCACGTAAACCACATCCAGTGCGCCCGCCGCGGAAAAAAGCTCATGCGCATAGGTTGAGACGCCAAGCACCAGATCCTCATGAAAACTGGGGATCATGTCGAGGTTTTCGTCCCGGGCCAGTTGCCGCGCATAGGCCACCGCATCGGCAAAATCATCACCCACTTCAATCAGGCGCGCCCCCAGCGCGCGCATCGCTGCGTTCTTTTCGGCAGAATTGTTTTTTGGCACCACGACCGTTGCCGCGATCCCTTCGATCCGGGCCGCATTGGGAATGGACTGGCCATGGTTGCCAGTCGACGCTGTGATGACACCATTGAGCTTTCCGGCTTCCTTGCGCCGGCGCATATGAACAAGCCCACCACGCACCTTGAAGGCCCCCAGCGGCGTCTGGTTCTCATGCTTCAGCCAAACCTCGCAGCCCAGTTCTTGGGCCAGCAGGGGCCAGTTGTGCTGCAAGGTGGGTTGCAGGTGCTCATAGACGATACCCGCCGCCGCCTCATATGCGTCGCGGGTGAAGATCACAGGGCCACGTGCCAATGCAGATCCATGCCCGGGTCAAAAACTGTGACGGGCCCGTCTGAGGTATCGACACGGCCCGGATAGCTCACCGGATCGCCTTTTGTCAGCGTGATCATCGCTTCGTTAACAGGAAGGCCATAAAACGCCGGACCATTCAGCGAGGTAAAGCTTTCGAGGCGGTCAAGTGCGTTCTCTTGCTCGAATACTTCTGCGAGAATCGACAGTGTATTGGGGGCTGTAAAACACCCGGCACAGCCACAGGGCAGCAGTTTGTTGGCGTCCGTATGCGGCGCGGAATCAGTGCCCAAAAAGAACCGTGCATCGCCAGAGGTTGCGGCTGCGCGCAAGGCCAGACGATGCTCTTCGCGTTTGGCAACTGGCAGGCAGTAATAATGCGGCCTGATGCCACCGGCGAGGATATGATTGCGGTTGATGACCAAATGGTGGGTAGTGATCGTGGCACCCAGATCCTTGTCATGCGCGCGCACGTAATCGGCGGCCTGCGCGGTCGTGATATGCTCCATCACCACCCGCAATCCTGCATGACGTTTGCGCAGCGGATCAAGCACCCGGTCAATGAATACGGCTTCGCGGTCGAAGATGTCGACGTCGCCATCCACCACTTCCCCATGGGTACACAGCGGCAAGCCAATATCGGCCATCTTGTCCAGCACAGGCGCGACCTTGTCGAAATCGGTGACGCCGCTTGCGGAATTGGTTGTGGCCCCGGCGGGGTAAAGCTTGACGGCGGTAATCAAACCTTCGGCATGGGCACGCGCGACATCGCCCGGTTCGGTGTCTTCGGTCAAGTAAAGTGTCATCAGGGGCGTGAAACTGGTTTCCTCGGGCAACGCGGCCATGATCCGATCCCGATAGGCGCGGGCGTCGTCCGACGTGACAACTGGCGGCACGAGATTGGGCATGACGATTGCGCGGGCAAAATGAGCGGTCGTGTGGGGCAAAACAGCGCGCAGCATATCGCCATCGCGCAAGTGCAGGTGCCAGTCGTCAGGACGGCGGATGGAAAGCGTATCTGTCATGCATCGCGGCTAGCACGTTGCAAAGCTGCGTTCTAGCCTTCCTCGGCCAACCGCGCTTCAAGATCACGCAATCTTCTGGCGAATCCGCCTGTGCGCTGGATGCGGGAGGTTACATTTCTGCACAATGCTGCGGCCAGCAAAGGCCGGTCCAGGGTTTCAAGGCGCATCAGCACATTCCGAAGATAGGGGCGATAGTCACGCCGCGCACGATAAAGGGCCGCAAAGCTGGCAGGCGTCAGCGTACCGGCCTCGACAGCCAGCAACAGTGGGGCCAGCTGATCCATCTCCATCAGATCGGTCTGCAGCGCGGCCCCCATGTGGGTCATCCGCAGCTTGATCACATTCTGCCGGGTAAAGAGCGCGGCATGCATCGCATCCAGCGTCTCGCGCGGATCATAAAGCACAAAGGCCTGATCGGCCGCATCCAGCATGTCGGGCGCGTATCCGTAGCGCGAGCTAAAGTCTGTCCGGCGCATATCGACAAATCGATCATCCCAATCGGCGATCCGTGGATCAAGTGTGGCCTGCGGTTGGATCAACACAACCTGCGCCAGTGGCGAGGCTACGGAAAACGCCCCAGCCGCATAGCCACAAGGGCCAGCACCGTAGAATATCACCTTTTCGAACTCATCAAAGAACCCGTCATCCACCAGCCGGTCGAAATAGGCATAGACATCCGGGTCGCGAAACCAGGTGTCTCCGTCGCTGGCAACGCACAGATGCGACCACCCGTAATCGCGCAACATTTCCCAGCCAAAAGGCTGTGCCATCGCAGACAGTGCATGCATGCCCTGAATGGTCTCGAAGGTCACAAGCAACGTGGTCCCTTCCTCGACAAAGGAAGCGAAATGGCGGGCGCCAAGCTGTTGAAAATACCCGTCTTCCTCAACGATCTGGGATACCGCATGGATCCAGTCCGGCTTGCTCAGCTCGGCCAGAGAGGTCTCCAGTGATGGCGTCTGATCGGTCATTGCCACGTCCTCAAGTACAAGTGTCGCCCCTTGTTTTCAGGCGACTTGCGCGACGCATAGCGATTTAATGCGGCAAAATTACGGAGAATACATGTGCATATGGTGCGTGTTCAGCGCGGTTTGAGCCTTGCACGCGTGCCGTGGTCGATCAGAAAATCGGCCTCGGCACGGGTCAGCGGACGCGCAGGTGGCGTCATCATCAGACGACCGAAAAGGGCGCGGTAAGGTTCGTCTTGCATCAAGATCTCAAACCGTGCCTTGCGCCAGGCCACGGCATGTTGATGCAGATCGGCCAGAACAGTGTCCGCCTTCAGTTCCGCCAAAATCGCCGCCCGATGGGGGGCAAGCGCGCCGATGCTGTGATCCTCGTCCGTGGTCCAGTTACGCTCTGTCCAATAATCCAGCCCTAGCATGTCGTCCGCATGAACCGCGCGCCCCCTGTCGGCTTTCAAAACAAAGCTTTCCATCGAACCAAGCGGGTAGTGGTTGAGCTGAACCAAAGCGTAGTTGTCACGCCCGAACGGCGAAAAGATGCGCTTGGTCTTGAAAGGGTCGGGCAGGGGGCGGCCACTGCCGTCAAACCACCGCGCTGCGTCCAATCGCGCACGATCAGGCGCGCGGGGCCGGTGCACCCCGGGTTTCCCGTACGTTCCGTCATTGCGGTACAGCGTCTTGAACATCGCCGCCCGCCAGGGCCAGTACATCTTGACCGGTGCGCAGCGCGTAAAGGTCTCGGTCATCGGGGTATCGGTAAAGCGTACATGCCCCGCGTTTCCAAAAAGCCGCCAAGTTAACGTGATTGCCGTCGCCTCGGGCAGCGCATCATGCAGCGCGTTCAACGTGTGATCGCCCGCGTGAATGTTGACAAATTCGTCCACGTCCAGGGCCAAAAGCCAGTCTGCTGCCCGGACGCGATCCAGCTTTGCGGCGCGCTTCATCGCGGTAAACTGAATGCCGCCCTGATCATAGGGTCCGTCATTGCGCACATGTGACAGCCATCCAAGGGCCGCCAGACGGTCCAGCATCTTGTCCGTTCCATCATCGCAATCGTTTGAAAAGACAACAAAATCGTCAAATCCTACGGCCCGATGATGGGCAAGCCATTCCAGTAGAAACGCGGCCTCGTTGCGGACACAAAGCAAGCCCAGATGAGACACGTTACCAATCCGTCCGGAAACACAGCACCTTGCCGTGTGACCCGCGATGGTAATAGGCCAATCCCGCATCCATGAAGGCCTGCATCACCGCATTGATCCCCTTGGGGCCGATCCACTGGGGATGCGTCTCAAGAACCGCGGCGCGCAGCCCGCTGAGGTCAAGATGCGGTATCAGATCCGCCTCCGCCCCTTCGATGTCGCAGATCAGCACGGTGGGCTTGATGTCTTTGAAAACCTGTTTCGCATCCAGCACGTCTACTTTGACGCTTGGCGGGTCTACTTCGCCTTCCAGCACCGCCAGGGATGACCCCAGCATGGGATCGCGCACATAAAAATCGATGCCGCCCTCGTTCGGGCCAAGGATGGCATTGGTGACGTGGGCATTCGTCACCCCATTTGCGGCGTGAACCTCGCGAATATAGGGGATCAAATGGGGGTTTGCCTCGAAGGAGTGTATCGATCTGATCGGGCGTTTGGTGGCGAGAAGCGTGGACATATATCCAATGCCACCGCCCAGTTCCAAAACCGTGTCCCCTGCGCGCACAACGCGCAGTGCGGCCTCGGTTTCCTTTTGTTCATAAGCGTTTGTACGCAACAGCTTACGCACCCGGCCTTTGATGATGTCAGGATGACGGGGAAAGCGCATACCACGCGATCTGACGAATCGCCTGGCACCTGCCGGGGTCTGGGTCACTGCCATCTCTCAGGTCTCCATGTCGAGGGCCAAGGCATAGGCGACACGTTCGGTTTCGGTCAGCTTCACTGCCAGCGCCTGGGCATAAAGGTCTCTGAACTCCGGCATCTGGCGCAGCTCCGCAGCCTTTTGCTTGTGCCAGACAACACTTGCCTTGTGATGATCACGCAAATTATCGTCCTGCATCAAACGGTCGTATTCATCCCGCACGCGCGGAACATTTCGTTTGATGGTGATATCGCGATAATCTGACCAATCCATCCGAATCCAATAGTTGATCCCAATGGAACGATCGACATGCAGCGCGCGGCCGCGCTGACGCTTGATCAGAAAGGATTCCGCCGACCGCAGCGCGTAGTGATTAAGCTGGACCAGATCATACCCCACATTGGATTTGGACGACCGCCAGCCATTGCGTGCTGCATCACGGGTCATGTCCTGCCCCGAACCATTGACCCATTTTACTTTGCTTTCAAACGCTTCGGATAACTTGTTAGGGCGATGACACGATATTTTTTCGTAAGCCCCAATATTCCGAAACATGGATTTGTACCCCCAGACCGTATGAGGCTTTGGGCAGAATTTCGGCGCGCAGGCATCAAATTGTTCGATGACAAAATCGTCCCTGAAATCCGTCACACCGTTGTGTCCAAAAAGCCGCCAGGTCATCGCGATATTTGTCGCATCCGGCACCGCGGCAAAAAGATCGGACAGCGTGCCGTTCCCTGTGCGGATGTTGATGAACTCATCCACATCGATATGCGCGATCCAGTCCGCTTGGTGCACCACAGGTTCCCGGATCGCCTGGTTCAGGGCGTATTGCTGTGGCGAATTGCCCTTCCATCCCTCGTTGCTGCGGTGCGTCACATGCCCCAATTCCTGCAACCGTCCCAGAATGGCGTCGGTCGCATCGTCGCAATCATTTGTGTAGACGAGGAAATGATCGACCCCGATGGCCCGGTGATAAGCAATCCATTCAACGATATAGGGGCCTTCGTTCTTCATGCAGGCCACAATGACATTGCCGCTCGATCCGGCCTGCAAGGGACGCGACGGGGCTGGCTTAAAAGCCGCGCTCAATTCTTCCTCGTTCACGGCGCCCAAATTGTTGTGTGGGCGAAACTGAGAGCCAAGGACCATCTGGTAGTTCACTTTGACCTTATTCAGAATATTTGTGTTGGCGGCGCGCTCGGCGGTGTTTGTTGTCTTTTCCGTCAATAGGGCATCGAATTTTCGAGCGGCTTGTTCGGCAGCCTGCGCTTGTGCCCTTTTGTCTGCCATCGGTGTGCTGTGTTTGCTGATACCGTGGGCGTAGGCGGTCAGATATTGTGTCGCGCGAAACCCGAACTGAGCGTCTGCCTCGCGCCATTCGGGCTGCTTTTCCGGGGCGGTCAGAACGTCACGCAATGCGGGAAACTGTCTGATCAGGTCGGCATTGTCCCGGGCAAAATGTTCTGAAACGGCATGCAGACTGCCCGGATCGATCGGCGCGCCAGGGACGCGCAGCGACGCCAGCATTTGTTGCCACAATGCCCGAGGACATGAAATGTCGCGACCTTTCTGGAAGGCGATCAGCACGTCGTTGAACTGACGCATCCGCGCCAGCGTCGCCGCAGATTCTTCACCAGAAATCCGCCCAGGCTTTGTCTTGCCCAAAGGCTGATCCAACCCCAGTGCACTGAACAAAGCATCTGTCCCACGGTCCGACATCAGGTGACTGAGATCAAAGGGGGCAAGGGTCACTGAACCTGCGCCAAACGCCCCTTCCCACAAACGCTGCAGCGCGACGTAGTCAAGCCAGAAGGGTGGCCGTTCCACATCCGGGAAGATACCGAAATCAGGGGCCGACTGTGCGTCATACGCTAAGGCACCTGACCACCAATCCGATTGTCGGGCCAACGCCAGCTCCTGATCCAATGTCTGACGTCGGCCCTCCATCACAGCGGATGAATATTGCATGCACATCATCCGCGTTTGATGTGAAACATGAGCAACGACGTTTATATGATTGAAATATTGGGATAACAGGCCTTTCAGCCTTTCAATCTCAGCCGGTCGGTGCAAAAGACTGCCGAGTTGCGCAGCACTCAAGACGACATGCCGGGCCTTGATATGAGGCAGATCTTTTTCCATCCGCGCGTGAAACTCCGCACTCAACGTTTGCTGAACCAGCGGACTTTCCAACCCGCGCTTGTATCGCAGGACACCGACAGCATCGGGCGCGGCGCATGCCGCATAAAGGCGTACATGGTTCCAGTCAGGCGCAACAACACCCAGCTTTGCCAAACGGTCGGCCTTGTCCTTCAGCATCACACGCAGGCGCATCGCAGCTTGCTCAGCCGGGCCGATGAACAAGGTCAGCTTCATTCGCCTATCCGGTCCGCTTGTGGGGTCTTGCCCACATTGCTTTGGCCCCACCACGGCAAGTCAACACCAAGGTAGCGCGCCAGCCGCTCGGGCGCGTCCGCGTCTTCGATATCGTACTCCAGAAAATTATCCGCACTGCCGAAGAGGCGCCTGCAAAAAAGAAAATGCCCCTCAATCCAGCGTGTCAGTTCGGCTTCGCTTCGCCCAAACCCCCGCGGCAAGCCCGGAACATCCGCCTGCGGCAGCCGTCGCTTGCCCAGATTATTCCACCGCATCATCGAATTGGCCGTCTTTTCCGGATCCCGCGTGGTCAGCACGAACTTTACGCCCGG
Organism: Sulfitobacter aestuariivivens; assembly: GCF_014763045.1. Lineage (GTDB taxonomy): Bacteria > Pseudomonadota > Alphaproteobacteria > Rhodobacterales > Rhodobacteraceae > Sulfitobacter > Sulfitobacter aestuariivivens. The sequence goes on along the minus strand of NZ_JACTAG010000001.1, from coordinate 1,248,172 downwards.
ATAGTGCCGTTCGATGGCCTTCAGCAACGCAAGGTCCGTCTGCGGCCAGAACGAGCGATCCTCGCGCACCGCTGACATCTCATTGATGACATCAAATTCGTCAAGCCGCGCCAATGGGTTACCAGAGGCAAAATAATCCTCATACATGACTTTGCCCACATGCATGCGCGGAATGTCAGTTCGTGTACTTTGGCCGGGCCTGATTTTCCAGTCTGCCACACGCAGCCCGGCTTTACGCAAAGCATCCGTCAGCGTTGTGGTTCCGGTTTTGGGTAAGGCCAGATTGACAATGCGCAGTCGCGTCATGCCATCCCCAGTTCAGCGCGAATGGCCGTTTCAGCAGCGGCAAAAGGGGGGGCAGATCGTAGCTGATCTTGCATCTGGCAATAGCTCTCTTGTGCCAGCAACTCATCCCGCCTGGCACGATGAAGCCGCACCGCCTGTGCGTGCAAGGCGTCCACGCCGTCCAGCGCCTTCAGCCGGTCCATCTCTTGGCGCAAAGGGGCCTCGTAACGCAGGATGCTGTCGTCAAAATGCGCCGCGTCATTGCGTTCGCGCCAGTACGTATCGTCAAAGGTGCGGTGCTCGCGGTTCACGTCGCCCCGGTCATTCTTGACGAGGTAGCTGTCCAAAGATCGCAGCGCATAGTGGTTCAGGGTCGCAAAACGGCGGGCACCCTTGGCAGGAAAAGCGCGGATCCGGCGCTTGTTCGCGGCCTTACGAAAAACCGCCGGTACCGGCCTGCCAGCGCCATCGGTCCATCTGGGCTGCGCCATGCTGTCGTCATGAAACGGGCGATGCGCGCCAAAGTAATCCAGCGGAAAACCTTTTTGTACCAGCGACTTGACCTCTATCGCTATGTCCGCCCCCCAGATATCGGGGTTATGGCTGTGCAAAAACTGCGTGATCACCGGCATGTCCTCAAAGGCATCAATCCCATTGTTGGCCATGAACTGAAATGTCACGGATATGGCCTGAGGATCGCCGCAAGCCTCGATCAGCGCCGGGATTGTATGATCGCCTACATGAATATTGAGAAACTCGTCCACATCCGCGACCCAGACCCAATCAGCTTTCCGGATCAGTGGGTGCCGCCGCGCCTTTTTCAGGGCCTGCATCTGGTAATTACGGTTGGTTGCCGGATTGGGCAGATGCGCGACGATCCCATGCGCTGCCAACTGGTCCAGCAGCAAATCGGTCGCATCCGTACAATCGTTTGAGTAAAAAAGAAAATCTGTGACCCCGATCACGCGGTGAAAGGCGATCCATTCCAGCAAGAACGGCCCTTCATTCTTTACGCAGGTGACAGCCGTGATGCGCATTTCAGCACGCCACATCCGGTTGGAGGGTTTCTATTTTCTGTCTCATGTCCGCCTCTGGCCCTCACGCAGGATGCGCCGAACCTTATATTTATTCGTTAAGACTATGCCCGGCAGCATGAATCCCGTCAATCTTGCCCCCTTTGGCCCACGGCACACGTGACAATTCGGCCATGGCGATGACTTGACCCCGGGCGGACAAGATGCACCTCTTGCAGGGCATCAAAGGGAGCCATCATGCCAGATCTGTCCACTATCGACGCCGTCCAGTCCATGTTGGGCAAACAGGGGTATGTCTGCGGCCGCGATCTGGCGACGGTGGTTTTTCTCAGTCTCAAGCTTGGGCGTCCCCTGTTTCTTGAAGGTGAAGCGGGTGTGGGCAAAACAGAGATCGCCAAGGCCTTGGCCACCGGTCTGGACCGCAAGCTGATCCGGCTGCAATGCTACGAAGGTCTTGACGCGGCCTCAGCGGTTTACGAGTGGAACTTTGCGGCCCAAATGGTAGCCATTCGCGCCGCAGAGGCCTCGGGCGCCTCCACAGATGAGCTCACGGCGGACCTCTTCAGTGACAGATTTCTTATCGAACGCCCGCTGCTGGAGGCCATGCGGCCAGACCCACGCGGTGCGCCGATCTTGCTGATTGATGAATTGGATCGCACTGATGCCCCGTTCGAGGCCTTCCTGCTCGAAGCGCTCAGCGATTTTCAGGTTACAATTCCTGAAATGGGGACGATCAAAGCGCCGGAACCCCCGATCGTAATCCTGACCTCCAATCGCACGCGCGAAGTCCATGACGCGCTCAAACGCCGCTGCCTCTATCATTGGGTCGACTACCCCGATTTCACCCGCGAAATGGAGATCCTCTCCGCTCAGGTTCCCGAGGCTGCCGAAGCCCTCAGCCGCGAGGTCGTGGCCTTTGTCCAACACCTCAGAACCGAAGACCTTTTCAAAAAGCCCGGCGTGGCGGAAACCATCGACTGGGCCAAGTGCCTGCTGGCACTTGATATGATCACCCTAAGCCCCGAGGTCATCGCCGACACGATGGGCGCGATCCTGAAGTATCAGGACGATATTGCAAAGCTTCAGGGCTCAGAAGCCAAACGCATCCTCGATCAGGCCCGCGCAACGCTGGAACCAGCATGATTTATCTTCTGGCTGAAAATATCCCGGGGGTTTGGGGGCTGGCCCCCAATCGGACCTGAATGGCAGAACACCTTCCGCTGCAATTGCCGGACGATCCCAAGCTGTCGGCGAACATCACGCATTTCGCGCGCGCGCTGCGCCGTGCCGGGCTGCCCATCGGGCCGGGCCGGGTGATTGATGCCATTCGCGCGATCGAGGCTGCGGGCTTCAGCAACAAGCGCGATTTTTATTGGGCGCTGCATGCGTGTTTCGTAAACCGTCCCGAACACCGGCGCGTCTTTGCCCAGATCTTCAGGCTCTATTGGCGCGATCCCCGCTACCTGGAACACATGATGGCGGCGATGCTGCCCGCAATCCGCGGCGTGCAAGAGGATCGACCTGCACAAGCCGCCGAAAAACGCGCCGCCGAAGCACTGCTGGACGGCGCAGAAGCGCCGGACATAGACACCCCCCCGCCAGAGGAAGAGGACGCGGTGATCGAGGTAGACGCGAGCTTTACCATGTCATCGAAAGAGCGTCTGAAAACGCTGGATTTCGAACAGATGAACCTTGAGGAAATGGCCCAGGCCAAGCGCATGCTGGCCAAGCTGACCTTGCCGGTAAAGCCGTTGCCGTCCCGCCGGACGCAAGCTGCAGCACATGGCAGGATTGATGCGGCCCGCAGCCTGCGCGCAGCCCTGCGCAAAGGAGGCGAGATGCAGACGCTTTCGTTCAAGAAACCCCGTCTGCGGTATCCAAATCTGGTGGTTCTATGCGACATCTCCGGATCAATGAGCCAATACAGCCGCGTGGTCCTCCATTTCCTGCACGCGGTGTCAAATGCCAGAGGGGCAGGGTGGGCGCAGGTCCATGCCTTTACCTTTGGCACCCGGCTGACCAATATCACCCGCCACCTTGCCACCCGCGATGTGGATGCCGCCCTGACTGCTGCAGGCGCCGAGGCACAAGATTGGGAAGGCGGGACGCGTATTGGCGATTGTCTGGAGAGCTTCAACCGCAACTGGTCCCGCCGGGTGATGGGGCAGGGTGCGGTTGTCCTCCTGATCACTGATGGTCTGGATCGCGGCGCAGTGGACAACCTGACCCGACAGATGCAACGCCTGAACCTTACGGCCCGTCGGCTGATCTGGCTGAACCCGCTGCTGCGCTGGGATGGGTTTGCGGCCAAGGCGGAAGGCATTCGCGCAATGCTGCCCCATGTGGACAGCTTTCGGGCCGGTCATTCGATTGCATCACTGGAAGAACTGGCCGCAGTGATTTCACGTGGTGATGATCAGGGGGAAAAAGTCCGCCTGATCGCGTCGCTGGAAAACTGAGCATCTTCGCCGCACTACCGCCTGGATCAGCGCTGTGAGCCGACCAAAACAAAGGTTCAGGCGAAGGTGTCGGCGAAGGTTGACCGATAGATGGCGCTCAGGTCCGCCAGTGGCGCGCTCGCGCTGCCAAAGGTGACGGTGTCGCCGCCGAAGCTGCCAGCGATTTCGACGTGGACGTCAGCAACCCGGGCGGCAGCGCGTAGCTCTTCAGCCTGTTCAGCCGAACAGCCAATCAGGTACCGCGCCTGATCCTCGCCAAACAGCCGGGCCGTGTCTTCCGTATCAAGTGTGACGCCAAGGCCCGACTTTTCCGCCAGTTCGAACGCCGCAAGCGCAAGGCCGCCGTCGCTCAGGTCAGTACAGGCCGCGATACTGGAGCGGTTGGCGCGGATGAAATCGCCGTGGGCTTTTTCCGCCTCCAGATCAACGTGAGGCGCATCGCCTTGAGCATCATCAGGGCGGACCTGCGCCAAAAGCGCAGACTGGCCCAGATGGCCCGTGGTGTGGCCGACAACAAGGGCGACATGACCCTCACGCACCGCGTCCCCGATAATGTGCGCGGGGTGGTCAATCAGCCCCACCGCACCGATGGTCGGTGTTGGCAGGATCGCCGTCCCGTCGGTTTCATTGTAAAGCGAGACATTGCCAGACACGATCGGCATATTGAGGGCCGAGACCGCTGCGCCGATGCCTTTGATGGCCCCAACGAACTGGCCCATGATTGCTGGCTTTTCAGGGTTCCCAAAGTTCATGTTATCCGTTGTCGCCAGCGGCTTGGCCCCCACGGCGGTCAGGTTGCGATACGCCTCTGCAACCGCCTGTTTGCCGCCCTCGAACGGGTTGGCTTTGACATATCTCGGTGTCACGTCAGAGGTAAATGCGATGGCCTTGTCCGTGCCGTGCACCCGCATGATGCCTGCGCCCAGACCCGGGGTGCGGTTCGTATCCCCCATGACCATCGTATCGTATTGTTCGAAAACCCAGCCTTTGTGGGCATAATTCGGGTCGCCGATCAGCCCTTTCAGGCCCTCGATCGGATCGATCTGAAAGGACAGATCCAACGGCGCAGCTGGCGGGGTTTCCTCCCAGGGTCGGTCATATTCCGGCGCGGTCGAGGCAAGCTTGCTCAGCGGCAGATCTGCCTTGACCTCCCCATGGTGCAGGATCAGAAACCGGTCCTCGGCAATGGTCTCGCCCACGATGGCAAAATCGAGATCCCATTTCTCGAACACCGCACGCGCCTCTGCCTCAAGCTCGGGCTTGAGGACCATCAGCATGCGTTCCTGAGACTCGGAAAGCATCATCTCGTAGGCGGTCATGTTCTCTTCGCGCTGTGGCACATCCTCAAGGGTGAGCTTGACGCCAAGCCCGCCCTTGTCGCCCATTTCCACCGCCGAACAGGTGAGGCCTGCCGCCCCCATGTCCTGAATGGAGATGACAGCACCGGTACCCATCAACTCAAGCGTGGCCTCCATCAGGCGCTTTTCGGTGAAGGGGTCGCCCACCTGCACCGTGGGCCGCTTTTCCTCAATGGTGTCGTCGAATTCGGCCGACGCCATGGTCGCCCCGCCGACACCGTCGCGGCCGGTCTTGGCGCCCAGATAGACCACTGGCATGCCCACGCCGGACGCCGCCGAATAAAAGATCTTGTCCGCATCAGCGAGGCCCGCCGCAAATGCGTTCACCAGACAATTGCCATCATAGGCCGCGTCAAAGCGTACTTCGCCGCCCGCACAAGGCACGCCAAAGCAATTGCCGTAGCCACCCACGCCCGCCACAACTCCGTGGACCAGCTGGCGCGTCTTGGGATGCTCTGGGCGGCCAAAGGACAAAGCGTTCATCGACGCAATGGGCCGCGCGCCCATGGTGAAGACATCGCGCAGGATGCCGCCAACGCCCGTGGCCGCCCCTTGATAGGGTTCAATGTAGGAGGGGTGATTGTGGCTTTCCATCTTGAAGACCAGCGCCTGACCATCGCCGATATCCACAACACCGGCGTTTTCTCCGGGGCCGCAGATCACTTGAGGGCCTTCGGTTGGCAGCGTCCGCAGCCACTTTTTTGATGATTTGTAGGAACAATGCTCGTTCCACATGGCGGAAAAGATGCCCATCTCGGTGTAATTGGGCGCGCGTCCCAGGATGCTGTTCACTTCGGCGTATTCGTCAGGCGTGAACCCATGCGCGGCAATCAATTCGTCTGTGATGGCAGGCTCGGTCATGGCAGTCCCCAGAGTGCTTTTGCGCATCTCTTAGAGGAGGATGGGAAGAGGGGAAAGGGTGCTTGCGCCGAAATAAGATCAGGCGACCCTTCAAAACAAAGGGCCGCCCGAAAATGTCGCCAGCGAGACGCAGTTGAAGCGCTGGCAGGTCTTTGGATCGTTACATCACGATGACGGTCGTGCGCGTTTCGTCATCACGCTTGGAGCCATCCTGCGCCTTGAGGTACAGCTCGTCGATTGTGGTATCGAGGACCAGCGTGCCATCGATCATCATCATCGATTCCGGCAGCAGTGTCAGAACCAATGTCTCGGCGTCGATTTTCACGTCTTCGATCAGATCGACCACCACTTCTGGGTTACCCTGGCCGTCAAATGTGACCTCGGTGATATCACCCAGAAACACGTCGTCTGTTGTGGTGAGCTCGCCACCAATGGCATTCACCAGCGCGTTGTACTGGGCCGTGGTGACGGACATGCTGGTGGGGTCGTATTCGGCAATGCCGATACCTTGGCGTGTCAGCGGCACGTCCTTGTCGCCATTGCTGATGGACCCAACAGCATTGGCTTGGCCACCCTCGGTGATGGCTGGTGAGTTGCCGGTCAGATCTGACGCGCTGTCGTTAGAGGCCATTGCCATAGGGGCAGCGATCAGTGTGGCGATTGTTGTCGAGGTCATCAGAAAGTTGCGTGTCATGATTTACTCCATTCAAAAGGTGTCAGTTACCGCTTCGGTCGCGGTGATTGGGAAAAGAACGGTGGTTCAATTCGAAAGGTTCCAAAAAAATTTTGCGGAACGTACCGAAAAGCGAACTCAAGATATTGTAAAAAATGAACAAAAATTTGGAAAAATGTCCTTCTCAACGCCGCCCCTGAGTGTGGCGTTGGCATTCATCGTCCGAAAAGTGCAGGCTGGTGAGACCCTTTTCGCGTACTTCAGCGCGACTCCTTGCCAGGATCGGCAATCTGCTCCTGCGCCGCCTGGGTGGCGGCCGCAGCAATCGCTGCTTTGTCTTCTTCTGTCAGCTCCTGACCCTGCTCCATTGTGGGCAACGCCACGCGCACCTCGCGGCGGGCGAAATCAATGCCTGCTTCGGCAAAGGCGGCTGAGACGCGGTTGTAAATCTCCTTGCGGATCATGAACTGAGTGCCCGGCTTGCACATGAACTTACCGCGGATCACCATGCCCACATCGTCGATCTCAAGCACGCCCTGTGATTTGAACGGGGCAAGGAAATCCTCCTGAAACTCGGGCACTTCCAATAGCTCCTGACCGATCTTCTTGAAGATTTTCTTGATCTGGTTGGGATCACTGTCAAAGGGGACAGTAAAGCGCAGTTTCATGATCACCCAGTCGCGCGAATAGTTGGTGATCTTGGGGATCTCGCCATAGGGGATCGTATGAACGGGGCCTTTGTGGTGGCGCAGCTGCATCGACCGGATTGAAATCTTTTCGACCGTCCCCATAGTGCCGTCAACCTCGACATATTCGCCGGTGCGAAAGGCGTCGTCGATCAGAAAGAACACACCCGAAACCACGTCAGACACCAGTTTCTGAGCGCCAAAACCGATGGCCAGACCAACGATGCCGGCACCCGCCAGAAGCGGTGTGGTGTCGATCCCGATATTGCCGAGCGCCAGCAAGAGAAAGATCACCACGATGGCTGACCGGCAGACCAGCAGAATAAGCGGCAACACGGTTGACAGCCGCGAACCGCCTGCGCCACCGCCGTCGCCGCCCACTTCCTGCGTTTCCGGATCAAAACCGCTGGCGGTCATTTCCGCCGCCAGCTTGCTGTTGATGAAAAGAGAAACCGCCTCGTAAAGCAGATAGCCAAAAGACAGAATGATCAGAAACTCGATCACCGCCGCGGCCAGCCGTGCGCCCACCCCGGCAGTGGCGATGGCCTGCGGTGTCATGCCCCAGAAATCGGCAATCGCCAGCAAGACAAGGCCAAAAACCACCACGCGCCCAATGCGTACATAGGTCCGTTTGGTCGAGTGATAGGCGCGTTCGGCCACAGCACCTTCCCCTTTCATGGCAGGGGTTGCATGGCGCACGATCCCCCGGATGGCCGTGTCCAGAAGTGGCGCAAAGAGTAGTAATGTCATGGTCTTGTACTGCGGATTTGTGGCCAGCAAGGCAAAGTTTTCATAGCTGACTACAATGTTCACAACCCACCACATCAGAACCACCAGCACGATCGCGAACCAGGGGTAAAGTCGCGCGACGCGGTTCTCCATCGGAGTGACGTTGGGGTCATAGCCACGCATCATGCTGACCATGGCATCGCGATACTTCCAGATCACCCAGACCAGATAGACATGCAGCGACAGGCTCAGCCAGAAACCCAATCGGGTCTCCCCCATGGGCACGCCGTTGTCGGCGTTAAAAATCAGGATCGCCGCAGAAAAGCCCAGCAACACAGCGATCCAGAAATTATGAAAACAAAGCGCCTTGGCCTCCTTGGAGGTCACGTTCAAAAGGCGATATTCCGGGTTCAGCGGCGCAAACACGAAAAAGGCCCAAGCCAGAAAAAGGCGTGGAAAGCCGATCAGGTACATGCCGACTAGCTGCACAACAGGCACTAAATTGTCGGGTAATATGGTCCGCCCGACTGTGCGCGCCACCAGAACAAAGATCACCACCGCGATCACCTGTGTGGTCAGGCGCTGGCTGAGCAATTGCAGCGTTTCGCGCAGGGTCATGTTGTCGGCATCTGTGGGCGGCAAGATGCGCCACCCCCGGGTCAGCCTGCGAAAAACAAGCTCTGCAGCCGCTGCGATACCAAAAACCACAATCATGTAACCCAGCAGCTTGACCAAACCCAAGCCGCCACCGATGCGGTCGAAAAAGTTGGAAAAAGCTGTCGCCTGTCCGGTGTAGAGCAGCGGAAGCCGCTCAATAGGCGTGGTTACTGATGACCATGCACCCGTCGTTGCGTGATAAACGAACTCGGATTCTCCGGCTGACGCGGCCTCGGCCTCCTCTGTTGCCTGGGTATTGAGCTGATCGAGCAACAAAGACCGAACCTCGCTGTCCGACAGCCGCGAAATCAACGCATTCGCGGCTTCCGTCGTTAAGGGGTCAGGCAGGGTAACGGCACTTTCCGAAGCATTTGTTCCCGGCAGCATGACCTGAGCGTGGGTTTGGGTGCCCGACATCACCATCAGACACATCAAAGTTATCTGGATCAGTCTGATCATATGTGTCATGTGACGCCCCCGAAATTTCTTGCAACAGGGTGCCTGATAGATGCCCTCATGAACAATGGCTAATTTCCGACGGACCAAAGCTGCCGAGTAAAGCGCAAAAAAAGGCCGAGCACGAAGCTCGGCCAAGTCCAACAGGGAGGTATGAAGCGGTCGGCCGTGAGGCCACCAGTCTTCATGAACTTCACTTAGGAACCGCGCTGGCCCCGATCAAGAAAAAACAGGGTTGTATCAGGACATGCCCGCTATGCGTTCTACGCATACCTCAGCCTTTTTCCTTTTCCCGCAACTGCTTGCGATACGTAATTATCTCGTCCTGAACAAAGTCCTTGAAGGCAGAGACACGCTTGGATTGACGCAATTCTTCCGGATAGGCCAGAAAAACGGGCACATCTGCCGACTCAGCATCGGGCAGAACCTGCACCAGATCGGGGAAATCCTGTACCACATAATCCGGTAAGACCCCGATGCCCAAATCGTGCAAAACCCCTTGTAAAACACCGAAATAGTTATTCACCGTCAACAAGGACCGCACATCGTTCAGCATCAACTGCTGAACCATCGTCACGCCCGCACTGACCTGATCGCTATCAATGTTCTGGCAGATCAACCGATGCGTTGACATGTCCTCCATCCGCTGAGGGGTGCCATTTTCCGCCAGATATTTTTCTGTTGCATAAAGCGACATGCGCACCGTCATCAGACGCTTGCGGATCAAATCCGCCTGACTGGGCTCCTTCATGCGGATTGCCACGTCCGCTTCGCGCATCGGCAGATCCAGCACGCGCTCTTCAAGCATCAGATCGACCTTGAGGTCGGGGTACTTCTCATAAAGCTTGGGCAGACGCGGCGCCAGCCACAGCGTGCCGAACCCGGTCGTTGTGGTGACGCGCAACTCACCGAATACCTCTTCTTCGCTGTCCCGAATGCGCGCGGCTGCGGCATCAAGACGTTTTGTCATGGCTGTTGTGGCGTCGAACAATAGCTCACCCTGTTCGGTCAGGATCAGCCCGCGGGCGTGGCGGTGAAAGAGGTTGGTGTTCAGTTGCTCCTCCAGCCCCCGGATCTGGCGGCTGACCGCAGATTGGCTGAGGTTCAGCTTGTCGCCCGCATGCGTAAGGCTGCCCGCGTCGGCCACAGCGTGAAATATTCTGAGTTTGTCCCAATCCATCGCAAGGTCTTTCTCTGGTTGTCATGGTCCTATCGTATCTGGCGCGGAAATAAAGGGGAGATCAGGTCGGACGCGCTGACCAAGGTCCCTGCCACGCGGGACGCAGATGCCAGTCAACCGCCGGAATTGGACGCGTATTTCGGACGTGCAGGGACAGAAACCCGCAGGTGCATTGGATCTGGCAGCACCAAGAAGACAGGAAAAATTGATAGTCTCGCAGCAGCTGACCAATTGGGCGCGGACGCCATCCGCGCTATCCTCTATACAGGTCAGCATTAATGACCTATATACTCAAGCCAAGACACCTTATCTATGTCTTGAGGGAGGCCCGCCATGACGACGCAGAAGATTTCTCTGAACGACAGGTTCGATCTGGACAAAAGCCCGGTGCTGTTGAACGGCACGCAGGCACTTGTGCGATTGATGATGATGCAATCTGCACGCGACAAGGCCGCAGGGGCGAACACGGCAGGGTACGTCACCGGCTACCGCGGCTCCCCCCTGGGCGCGGTCGACCTGCAAATGAGCCGCGCGGAAAAACAGCTTGCGCAGCACAACGTTACATTCCAGCCCGGCCTGAACGAGGATCTTGCCGCGACTGCCCTGTGGGGCAGCCAGCAGGCTGAGCTGCGCGGCGAAGGCAAGTATGACGGCGTCTTTGGCCTGTGGTATGGCAAGGGCCCCGGCGTGGACCGTTCGGGCGATGTCATGCGTCACGCGAACATGGCAGGCACCTCCGCGCAGGGTGGAGTTCTGATGGCAATGGGGGACGACCACACCGGGGAATCCTCTACCGTGCTGCACCAATCCGAATGGGCTCTGGTCGATGCCTATATGCCGGTCGTGTCCCCGGCAGGTGTGCAGGAAATCCTTGATTACGGCATCTATGGCTGGGCGCTTTCACGGTTCGCGGGCGTCTGGGTGGGCCTCAAGACGATGAAAGACACGATCGAGGTCACGAGCGTTGTGGATGGCGATCCTAACCGGATGCAGCTTGTCACGCCTGACTTTGACATGCCCCAGGGCGGGCTCAACATCCGGCTGGTCGATGACCGCCACCAACAAGAAGCCCGCCTGATCGACTACAAGCGCTTTGCGGCCGAGGCCTTCAGCCATGCCAACAAAATGGACAAGCGTATCTGGGGCAGGCGCGGCGCTAAGATTGGCTTTGTCGCGGCGGGAAAAAACTGGCTGGACCTGCAGCACGCGCTTTCGCTTCTGAACATCGACGAAAACGAAGCCGAGCGCCTTGGCATCACAACCTACAAGGTTGGCCAGACCTTCCCCCTGGACATGCGCGGGTTCCATGACTGGGCCGAGGGCCTCGATCTGGTTGTTGTGATAGAAGAAAAACGCAAGCTGATCGAAGTGCAGATCAAAGAAGCGCTCTTTTCTGACACCCACCGCCGCGTCTATGGCTGGTACAAGGGCGGCGGTGCGGGGCTGGAGCACGGCGAGGAACTGTTCCCGACGCGCGGCGACCTCAACCCGGTCCTCATCGCCGAGAAACTGGGTGGCATCCTGCTGGAGGAAGGCCGCGAAACCGATGGAATCCGTGCCGGTCTTGAGGCGCTGGATGAAGCGCAACGCGCTGATAACGCAGAAGATATCGCCGCGCGGTTGCCATACTTCTGTTCAGGCTGCCCGCACAACACCTCAACCAAAGTGCCCGAGGGCGCACGCGCCTACGCCGGTATCGGCTGTCATTTCATGGTCCAATGGATGGACCGCGAAACGCTCGGATACACCCATATGGGCGGCGAAGGCGCCAACTGGATCGGCGAGGCGCCGTTTTCCAACCGCGCCCATGTGTTCCAGAACCTCGGCGATGGCACCTACAACCACTCAGGCGTTCAGGCCATCCGCGCCGCATTGGCGGCAGGCACCAACATCACCTACAAGATCCTCTACAACGACGCCGTTGCCATGACCGGCGGGCAGGGTAACGAGGGCGATCTGAGCCCGGAACGGATCGTCGCCGAACTCAAAGCGATGGGGGTCAAGCATCTCTCGGTCGTCTACGATGATAAGGAAGATGTGAACTTTGACGCGCTCAAAGGTGTCGACATTCACGAACGCGCGGAACTGATGGATGTTCAGAAGCGCCTTGAGACCGTCGAAGGTGTATCGGCTATTGTATACATCCAGACCTGCGCTGCCGAAAAGCGCCGCCGCCGCAAGCGGGGCCTATTCCCGGATCCTGACAAACGGGTCTTCATCAACGAAGAAATTTGCGAAGGCTGCGGCGATTGCGGAGTGCAATCCAATTGCGTGTCCATCGTGCCCAAGGAAACCGAACTTGGCCGCAAGCGCGCCATTGATCAGTCCTCCTGCAACAAGGACTTTTCCTGCGTCAACGGTTTTTGTCCGTCCTTTGTGACACTTCAGGGTGCGCAAATCCGCAAGGACCCGACGACAAACATCACGATACCCGATCTTGCCGAACCTGATCTGCCAGTCATCAAAGGGACCCACAACGTCGTGATTACCGGGGTCGGCGGCACCGGGGTCGTGACAATCGGTGCGCTTCTGGCGCAGGCGGCGCATCTGGATGGTAAGGGTGCTGGCATGATGGAAATGGCCGGTCTTGCCCAAAAAGGCGGCGCCGTCCACATCCACTGCCGCATTGCGAACCAGCCCGAGGACATCTCGGCCATTCGTGTTGCCACAGGTGAGGCAGACGCGCTGATTGGTGGCGATCTGGTGGTTTCTGCCGGTCACAAAACCCTGGGCCTGACGAAGGCGGGTCGGACCGGCGCCGTGGTCAACAGCCACGAAATCATCACCGGCGATTTTACCCGCAATACAGACTTTCAGATGCCCTATGACCGCCTTTCACTGGCACTAGAGGCACGGCTGAAAGATGCGGTCGCCATGTTCGATGCCTCCGATCTGGCCAAGGCAACGCTGGGCGATTCCATCTTTTCCAACATGATGATGTTGGGTGCGGCCTGGCAACGCGGGCTGTTGCCCCTGACGCTGGAGGCGCTGCAAGAGGCGATCCGCCTCAATGGTGCGGCGGTTGAACGGAATTTGCGCGCGTTTGAACTGGGGCGTTGGGCGGTCGAGCACCCGCAAGACGCGGCCAAGGTTCTCGAAACCAAGGTGATTAATCTGCCCAAAACTCTGGATGACAAAATCGCGTTCCGCGCGGCGCATCTGGCGGATTATCAAAGCAAGCGATTGGCCAAACGCTACATGCGGATGCTTGACGGTATCACCGACCCAGAGGTGAAAGAGGCCGTGGCAAAAGGGTACCATAAACTATTGGCCTACAAGGACGAATACGAAGTTGCCCGCCTGTTGTTGTCGACACGCGACAAGGCAAAGGCCGAATTTGATGGGGATCTGAAAATGACCTTCCACCTTGCGCCACCGATCCTGTCGCGCCAGGGGCCAAACGGACGCCCGGCCAAGCGGGAATTCGGCGAATGGCTCGAGACACCGATGCGCCTGCTCGCCCGCTTGAAGAAGCTGCGCGGCACTCCGCTTGATGTGTTTGGCTACACCGCTGAGCGCCGGATGGAGCGGTCGCTGATCAAACAATATCGCGCCGACATGACCGAAGTCTTGCCAAAGCTGGATGACCAGACCCGTGCAGCAGTGGTGGCGCTTGCCGCATTGCCGCTGCAGATCAAGGGGTTCGGCCCGGTCAAACAAGAGAATGAGGCAAAGGCCGCAAAACGCCGCGAGGAATTGCTGAGCGTGATCAGAGCAGGCGGGGCGGAAACCCGCAAGGCCGCGGAATAAGCGTAACCTAACTGTCGCATTGGCGTGCTAGGCGGTTTTGCAGACAGCACGGGAAAACGCAATATGGACCCCTCCAGAAACCTGTCCGTTCGGGATCTCAGCTATGCCTGGTCCGCCCAAACAAAAGGGGGGCGCACCATGATCCGCCTGCTGGAAAACAGCACTGGCCGCCGGGCCGTGCTGAGGCGAGCGGCTGGTTATCAGTGCGACATTGCAATGGGACGCGGATTCTTCGATGTGATGGCAGAGCGGTACGGCCTATCGCTCGACATTGTGCAGGGCAGCCTGGACAATCTGCCAAGGTCCGGGCCGATCATTCTGATCGCAAATCATCCCTACGGGATACTTGATGGGCTTATGCTCGGGCACATGATGGGTCAAATCCGCGACGATTTTCGGATCATGGCCAACGCGGTTTTTGCCCGTGCCCCGGATCTCAACAATCATCTGCTGCCCATCTCCTTTGACGGCAGCCGCGACGCCATCGCGGCAAATCTTGTCACCCGCAAACGGGCTTTGTCCTATCTGGCGCAGGGCGGGGCAATTGGTGTCTTTCCGGGTGGTACAGTCAGCACGGCGGCCCGCCCCCTGTCATATCCCCTTGACCCTGCCTGGCGCAGCTTTACGGCCCGCATGATCGCCAAATCGCGTGCAACCGTGCTGCCGGTCTATTTTCATGGCCATACCAGCCGCTTGTTCCAGATTGCCAGCCATCTGCATGCCACCCTGCGCATGGGTCTGTTGATCAAGGAATTCAACAAGCGCGTCGATACAGCCGTCCGTGTTAGCATCGGCAGTCCGCTCACCCGTGACCTTCTGGACCCGCTTTCGGGAGATGCAAAAGGGATGATGGATTTCCTGCGAAAAGCCACCTATGAGTTGTCCCCGAACCCCATCGGCGCGTCCGAACTGGGGTTCGAGTTTGAGTAAAGGCATCGTGCCAACAACTGAGTGCGGGACAAATGGCGGTTGGAATATTCGATTCAGGTCTGGGCGGGCTGACGGTACTTGATGCCGTTCAGCAGCGGTTGCCTGACGTCGAATTTGTCTACCTCGCAGACAGCGCCAATGCACCTTACGGCGTGCGTACAGCAGACAATATCTACGATCTGACTGTTGCCGCAACACAGCGACTGTTTGATGCTGGCTGTGATCTGGTGATTCTGGCCTGCAACACCGCTTCTGCTGCTGCGCTTCGGCGCATGCAGGAAAGCTGGGTGCCTCAGGACAAGCGGGTGTTGGGTGTTTTTGTGCCCCTGATCGAGGCGATGACCGAACGGCAGTGGGGCGACAATTCGCCCCCGCGCGAAGTGGCGCTGAAACACGTGGCTCTCTTTGCCACGCCTGCCACAGTCGCAAGCCGTGCGTTTCAGCGCGAACTGGCATTTCGGGCCATCGGGGTGGACGTCGA
This sequence comes from Sulfitobacter aestuariivivens, assembly GCF_014763045.1. Taxonomy (GTDB): domain Bacteria; phylum Pseudomonadota; class Alphaproteobacteria; order Rhodobacterales; family Rhodobacteraceae; genus Sulfitobacter; species Sulfitobacter aestuariivivens. The sequence continues at coordinate 1,232,633 of NZ_JACTAG010000001.1, read as the reverse complement.
AGCGCAGGCCTGTGGCGGCGTCGTCGATGCCATCGAAGACGGGGATTTCATCCTCGCCGAAGCGCTGGTGCGCAGCCATGTTGATGCGCTCAAGCGCAAGATGCCCGAACCTGAGGCCGCAATTCTTGGCTGCACACATTACCCGCTGATGCAGGAGGCGTTCCAGACCGCACTGGGTAAAGACGTCTCTGTTTTTTCGCAGGCCAATCTCGTGGCGGACAGCCTAGCCGACTATCTTGAGCGGCATCCGAACATGGCAGGCACCGGTGAAACAGCGTATCTGACGACAGGTGATCCTGCCCGCGTCAGCTCCCGTGCGACCCAGTTTCTCCGACGACAGATCGACTTTGCTGCCGCCTGAATCTGAAAAATACCGACGTTATACCGACGTCATACCGACGGAATACCGACATGACCAAAAACATCGCCATCCTTGGCGCCTCGGGCTACACCGGGGCCGAGCTTATCCGGTTGATATCTGAACATCCTGGCATGAAAATCAAGGCGTTAGGGGGTAACTCTAAAGCTGGCCAACGCCTGTCGCAGGTCTTTCCCCACCTGCGCCATCTTGATTTGCCCGATCTGGTCAAAATGGACCAGATCGATTTTTCTGCGATCGACCTGTGCTTTTGCGCGCTGCCCCACAAAACCTCGCAAGAGGTCATCTCGAAATTGCCGGAAACCCTTAAGATCGTTGATCTTTCTGCCGACTTTCGGTTACGCGACCCCGCGGACTACGAAACATGGTATGGCAACCCTCACACCGCCTTGAAGCAGCAGAAAGAGGCCGTTTACGGCCTGACTGAGTTCTACCGCAACGAAATCACCACCGCACGGCTGGTGGCCGGAACGGGCTGCAATGCGGCGACAGGGCAATTTGCGCTAAGGCCGTTGATTGCACAGGGGATAATTGACCTCGATGATATCATCCTCGACCTTAAATGCGCCGTATCCGGCGCGGGGCGCGCGCTGAAGGAAAACCTGCTGCATGCGGAGTTGTCGGAGGGGTATCACGCCTATGCCATTGGCGGCACACACCGCCATCTGGGTGAGTTTGATCAGGAATTTTCGGCGCTGGCTGGCCGCGCCGTGAAGGTCCAGTTTACCCCCCATTTGATCCCAGCCAACCGGGGTATTCTGGCGACCTGTTACGTGAAAGGTGATGCGCAAGCTGTTCATAATGCTCTTGAAAAGGACTATGAGCATGAAGTCTTTCTTGAAGTTCTGCCCTTTGGTGAAACCCCAAGCACCCGGCACGTGCGCGGATCGAATTTTTGCCATATTGGTGTGTCTGCGGACCGTATCGAAGGGCGTACCATTGTCACTGCCGCATTGGACAACCTAACCAAAGGTTCAAGTGGCCAGGCATTGCAGAACGCCAATCTGATGTTAGGTTTACCTGAGACGCAAGGGCTGATGATGGCCCCGCTGTTTCCCTAAGCCAGTCGTAGAGTGACATGAAAAGCCTGAAGAAACAAAGACGTATCCAGATCATCGCGGTAGCGGTTGTTGCATTGACACTCTCTACCGTGCTGATCGGCTATGCTTTGCGCGATGGCATCAACTTTTTCCGCGCACCGTCCCAGATCGTGGCCGAACCCCCCGCCGAAACCGAAGTGTTTCGCATCGGCGGGCTGGTGGAAGAAGGCTCCCTCGTGCGCGGCGAAAGTGAAACAGTGCGATTCAGCGTAACCGATGGCGGTGCTTCAGTGCCGGTGACTTTTACCGGTGTTTTGCCTGATCTTTTTGAGGAAAATCAGGGCATGGTGGGAACGGGACGCTATATCAACGGCGTCTTTGAAGCCACTGAAATACTTGCAAAACACGATGAAACATACATGCCGTCCGAAGTGGTGGACGCGCTCAAGGCGCAGGGTGTCTATCAAGAGCCTGACAGCTGACAGCTGACAGCGCACGCTGCCGCACCTGGAAGTTAACCCATTTCTGACCTCATGCCTCACAGAAATCGTGAGGAACAATTGCTATGCAGACGGTCAAAGAGATCGCCACGGACATTGTGGCGCGAGAGGGCGGATTCGTAAACGATCCCGATGATCCCGGCGGGGCGACGAATTACGGCGTCACCATTCATACGATGCGACGACTGGGTTTGGATCTGACCGGTGACGGACGGGTTGAGGTGGATGATGTGCGCCGTCTGACCCGCGCGCAGGCCACGGATATCTTCATCATTCATTACTTTGAAAAACCTCGCATCGCGGAACTTCCCGATAGGCTGCAACCAAGCGTATTTGACATGTATGTCAACGCAGGCAGCAATGCGGTGCGGATCCTTCAGCGGCTATTGCGGCAAATGGATTTCGAGATTGCGGTTGATGGATCCCTGGGCCCGCAAAGTCTGGCAGCGGTACGAGCCGCGATGCGAACCGCCCCGGCGCATTTTGTTGACGCGTATGGGATCGCGCGGCGGAACTACTACTTCCGGCTGGCCGACAGACGCCCCGCCAGCCGCAAATATGCGCGCAACCGGGCAGGGGGCAAAGGCGGGTGGATCAAACGGGCCGAGGAATTCATCTCAAAACCATACCATCTGAGCACGGCAGCGTTTCGGGAAAGGGTTTCGGAATGGGGATGATCGACAAAATGTTCGGGCTGCTGTTTGGCAGCGACAGAAACGTGGTGCGGGAAACCGTCGAGATTTTTCGCGAGAACACCGAAGCCGGGGCAGTGCGCAGTGCGGGTATTCAGCGCCAGGCCATGACCCAATTCGGGGCGGAATTTGCCGTGGCGCGTCAGGGCTATTTTGACCGCTTTGTTGATGGGCTCAACCGTTTGCCGAGGCCGATGCTGGCATTAGGTACGCTGGGTCTGTTCATCTCGGCAATGGTCAACCCGCTGTGGTTTTCGGAGCGGATGCAGGGGATTGCACTGGTTCCCGAACCGATGTGGTGGTTGCTGGGTGTCATTGTCAGTTTTTACTTTGGCGCGCGTCATCAGATCAAGGCGCAGAAATTCCAGCGCGAAATCGTCGGCACTATGGCGCATGTGCCGCAGGTGCTGCACAACATCAAGGCGATCCGCGCGTTGCGTTTTGACAGCGTGAAGGCCGCCGATACCGGCGATGATGCGCGGCTGACGATGGCTGCCCTGTTGCCCAACGACAATCCGGCACTTGAGGCGTGGCGACGGGCCGCAGCCTGAGCCACCGAATTGTGATTTCAAGGCATGGCAAGGGGGCGCTTAGCCCCCTATAGTCCAAGCCATGATCACTGAGATTGGACATTTCGCCCTAATCCTGGCCTTCGGCGTTGCCATTGTGCAGATGCTGGTGCCGCTGATTGGTGCGCACAAGCGGTGGCCGGGCTGGATGGCGGTTGCCGAACCTGCGGCTGGTGCGCAATTTGCGCTGACGGCGCTGGCCTTCGGCGCGCTGATGTATGCGTTTATCCGTTCTGATTTCTCGCTCGCATTGGTCGTGGCCAACAGCCATTCGGCCAAGCCGATGCTTTACAAAATCAGCGGCACGTGGGGAAACCACGAAGGGTCGATGCTGCTGTGGGTGCTGATTGTCACGCTTTTCGGTGCGATGGCCGCGTGGTTTGGCGGTAATCTGCCGCCTACTTTGCGCGCTCGGGTGCTGTCTGTGCAATCCGCCATCGCCGTTGCCTTCTTTGCGTTCATTCTCTTTACGTCCAACCCGTTTGATCGCATGGCGATCCCGCCCTTTGACGGGCGTGATCTGAACCCGCTTTTGCAAGATCCCGGTTTGGCCTTCCACCCGCCCTTTCTGTACCTGGGTTATGTGGGTCTCAGCATGGCGTTCAGCTTTGCGGTTGCGGCCCTGATCGAAGGGCGCGTGGATGCCGCCTGGGGGCGCTGGGTCCGGCCGTGGACTTTGGCTGCCTGGGTCTTCCTGACCATCGGCATAGCGCTGGGGTCCTGGTGGGCGTACTATGAACTGGGCTGGGGCGGTTTCTGGTTTTGGGACCCGGTTGAGAATGCAAGTTTCATGCCGTGGCTTCTGGCCGCAGCCCTGTTGCACAGCGCCATCGTGGTCGAAAAACGAGAGAGCCTCAAAAGCTGGACTATCCTGCTGGCGATCCTCGCCTTCGGATTTTCGCTGATCGGCACCTTTATCGTGCGGTCCGGCTTGCTGACGTCCGTGCATGCCTTTGCCAATGATCCTGAACGCGGCGTTTTCATCCTGATGATCCTTGCCTTCTTTATGGGCGGCGCGCTGATCCTGTTCACCCTGCGCGCAGGCGCGATGGAGGCACGCGGTGTCTTTGGGCTGGTCAGTCGCGAATCCGCTTTGCTGGTGAACAACCTGTTGCTCGCCGTGGCGTGCTTTGTGGTATTTGTTGGAACCATGTGGCCGCTGGTCGCCGAGATGTTTTTTGATCGCAAACTCAGCGTCGGACCTCCTTTTTTCAACGCAGCGTTTACGCCCTTTATGGTCGCCCTGGGACTGATCCTGCCCATCGGATCGACCATGCCCTGGAAGCGCGCGCGAATTATGCGCGCCGCCTGGCCGTTGCGCTATGCCTTCGTGCTGGCACTGGCGGTCGCAGGGCTGGCCTACGCCATGCAGTCGGGCCGCAGCCTGCTGGGGCCGATGGGCATGTTCCTTGGCGCATGGCTGGTGGCTGGTGTCGTGGTGGAACTGGCGCAGCGGGCGGCATGGGACTGGCGCCGCGTGGGGCGCCTGCCACGGGCCGACTGGGGCAAGGCGACGGCCCATGCCGGGTTGGGTGTGACCATGGCCGGGGTTGCTGGCCTGACCGCCTGGGCTGTGGATGACATCCGCGTTGCGCAGATCGATGCGCCCTTTGACGTCGCAGGATACACGCTGACCCTGAATGATGTGCAGGAAGTGCAGGGGCCTAATTACCTGTCCACGATGGCCGATATCACCTTGTCGCAAGGGGGATCGGTCATTGCAGAGTTGAAGCCGGAAAAGCGGTTCTATCCAGTCGCGCAGATGCCCACGACTGAGGCGGCCATCGACTACAACCTCGCGCGTGATGTCTACGTCGTGATCGGTGATCAGCAACAGGGCGGCGGCTGGACGGTGCGGACCTACATCAAGCCGATGACCAACTGGATCTGGATCGGCTGTGCGCTGATGGCCCTTGGCGGCGTGCTCAGCCTGACAGACCGCCGTTTCCGTGTTGCGGCGGGTGCCCGCAAGACCCGCGCGCAGGCGGTGCCGGCGGAATGAAACGTTTGATCCTTGTCTTGATGTTGCTGGCCACCCCGCTTTTGGCCGTGCAACCGGACGAGGTTCTGGATGATCCCGTGCTGGAAGAACGTGCGCGCGAGCTTAGCAAGGGCCTGCGCTGTCTGGTCTGCCGGAACGAAAGCATTGACGAGAGCAACGCCAGCCTTGCCCGCGACTTGCGTATCCTGTTGCGCGAGCGGCTGGTGGAAGGCGACAGTGATGCCGAAGCGATAGATTTTATTGTCGATCGGTATGGCGAATATGTGCTGCTGAACCCGGACATGCGGGGGGCCAACTGGCTGCTGTGGGGCGCCGGGCCGCTGATGCTGCTGTTGGCAGGGGGCATGGGGTTTGTCTATCTGCGAGGCCGCTCCAAAGCCTCCCGTCAGGCCGAAGCGCCGCTGTCGGCCGAGGAAGAAGCGCGGCTCAGGGACATTCTCAATCGCTGACGTGCGGTTTTGCTGGCCCGTGCGCGTGACTTTGATATGTCTTGTCCCAAGCTGAACGGACGCAAGGAAGCACACCCATGGAATATCAGACCATTCTCTATGACGTGACGGACGGCGTTGCGGTGATTACCCTGAACCGAGCGGACAAGATGAACGCGCTGACAACCCAGATGCGCGCGGAACTGGCCCATGCGGTGACCCAGGGCGGCAAGGAAGCCCGTGTTGTGGTGCTGACCGGGGCAGGGCGCGCCTTTTGCTCGGGTCAGGACCTTGGGGACCGCGCGACTGCGGCCAGCGTCGATCTTGAGCGCACCTTGCGCGATGAATACCAACCAATGCTGCGTGCCATCGTGAATTGCCCGGTGCCAACAGTAGCAGCGGTAAATGGCCCGGCTGCAGGGGCTGGTGCCAATCTGGCGCTGGCCTGTGATGTGGTTTTCGCAGCCGACAGTGCCTATTTCATGCAGGCGTTCAGTCGCATTGGTCTGATACCCGATGCCGGCGGCACCTATGTTCTGCCCCGCACGATGGGAACCGCAAAGGCCATGGGTGCGGCCCTTTTTGCCGACAAGATCAGCGCCCGGCAGGCCGATGAATGGGGCATGATTTGGCAAGCCGTGTCAGACGCTGATTTTGACGCGCACTGGCGCGCAAAGGCAGCACATCTGGCAAAAGGCCCGACCGCCAGTTACGCCGCCGCCAAGGAGGTCATTCGGGGATCGTGGAACAACACGTTGGAAGAGCAACTCGCCTTTGAGGCCCGCGAGCAAGGCAAATGCGGAAAATCACGCGACTTCAAAGAGGGTGTGTTGGCCTTTACCGAAAAGCGCGCCGCGTCATTCGAAGGGCGCTAAGCGTCTCCGCTTAGCGCGACCGTTCGACCAGCAGCACGTCGTCTGCCGATGGGGCAGGACCGCTGGCACTGGCGACAACGGCAACGGCAATGCCATCAGCCATGACCGTGTGAACAGAGCCTGAAACCGCTCTGATCGTTATCTCGGGCGGTGTGTCGCCCTTGTCGTACACCACCGCGATCTGATCACTGTCGTGGCGCGCATCGGGCACCAGGGCACATTGCAGGCCTTCATCACGCGATGTGGTGTGGGTCAGCAGGCCTTTGGCGTTATGCCAATCTGCGCCCGAGGCGCCGTGTGTTGGTTTTTTGCCCATGCGAACAAACTCACTTACGTCAAAAATGTTTTTGGGGTGCCGCGCCCAAGCCATAGGGCGCAGCAATACTCGTCAAATAAAAAGCGCAGCGATCAAGCGACCGCTGCGTGTGGGTCCAGCATATTCGCGGCTGACGTTTCGTTCATGATCGCAATGTCGTCAGCAGACACAGTGCCGGCACCGCCCGTCACGACAGCGATGACCAGGCCATCTGCCAAGATAACCGCATCTTCGCCATCGTCAGCGACGGTGATCTCGGCGTCTGCACCGTTGTTCAACACCACACCGATGCTGTCCTGCTGCGCGTTGAAGTCCGCGATCGTGGCAACATTCATGGGTGGCCCGGCGTGATCCGCCATGATGTTAAAGGTATCGGCGCCAAAACCGCCATAACCATTATCCATACCGCCAAGGAACAGCGTGTCGTCCCCGTTGCCGCCATAGACTTCGTCCTGACGCTCGTCGTCGCGCATGTTCAGGGCTTGCCCTTCTGCAGCCAGCACATCGGCCAGCGAAGCGCCGTCAGAAAGATCCACCAACTGATCAGTGCTCAGGGGCAGACCCGCCAGAATTCCGCCATACAGAACGTCGTTTCCGTCGCCACCACCCAGCACGTCCTGACCGCGACCGCCCATGACCGTGTCGTCGCCTTCGTTGCCGTAGACCAGATCGTTGCTGTAATCACCGCTGACCCAGTCATTGCCACCCTGGCCCTCGATCGTGTCTTCACCGAAGTTGCCGGTCACAAAGTCATCCCCGGTGCCCGAGCACAGCATATCCTCGCCGCTATCGCCAACCAGAACATCTTCGCCTGAGTTGCCAAAGAGCGTGTCATTACCGTCAAGTCCCTGAAGGATGTCATCGCCGCCATTGCCGCGCAGCAATTCATCGCCATCGGTGCCGATCATGCTGTCGTCACCCATGGTGCCTTCCTGATCGGCGGCGGGCATGTCGTTGCCGTTTTCATCATCGTCGTCGTCCAGAACGAACCCGACAAGCGCAAGTGGTAGAGCTAAAGAAATCAATAGTAACACGTTCACAACCCTTAAGATGGTACATTACGATGACCGTACCGGGCGCGGCGCGCGCAGGTCAAGAAAAGCGCGATCATTGTCAATTTCATAGAAACAATGCCCCACTTTCGCCATGTTTTCGGCTACCGCAGGCCAGAGTTGGAAACCTCAAGTTGAAACAATTGGCTGCAGACACCTCTATTGGTGAGCGACGTGGGGAAGAGCTGAATGCGAATCGAATTTTCAGTTTTCGTCACGGCAACGAAAAACGCCCCGGCAGTGCGGGGCGTTTAGAATGATTTTTCGCAAGTATATCAGCGGTTTTCGATATCAACATAATCCCGCTGTGTTTCACCCAGGTAAAGCTGCCGAGGCCGGCCGATCTTGAGCTGCGGATCGCTGATCTGCTCTTTCCACTGGGAAATCCATCCGACCGTCCGGGCCAGCGCAAAAATTGGCGTGAACATCGACGTGGGAAAGCCCATCGCCTCGAGGATAATGCCCGAATAGAAGTCCACGTTCGGAAACAGCTTCTTGTCTGCAAAATACGGATCGCTCAGCGCTTCTTTTTCAAGCTCCTTGGCGACCTGCAAGATGGGATTGTTGTCAACGCCCAGAAGCTCAAGCACTTCGTCGGCGCTTTCTTTCATCACTGTCGCTCGGGGGTCAAAATTCTTGTAGACCCGGTGACCAAAGCCCATCAGCCGGAAGGGGTCGTTCTTGTCCTTGGCGCGGGCAATGAACTCAGGGATGCGATCCGGGGTGCCGATCTCTTTGAGCATCTCAAGACAGGCCTGGTTTGCGCCGCCATGGGCGGGACCCCACAGGCAGGCAATTCCCGCCGCGATACAGGCAAACGGGTTAGCACCTGACGACGACGCGAGGCGTACCGTTGATGTCGATGCGTTCTGCTCATGATCGGCATGCAGGGTAAAGATCCGGTCCATCGCGCGGCTCAGGATCGGATCGACCACATAATCCTCTGCCGGTACGGCAAAGCACATCCGCAGGAAATTCGAAGCATAATCGAGATCGTTGCGCGGATACACGAACGGCTGACCGATTGTATACTTGTAAGCCATCGCTGCGATCGTGGGCATCTTGGCGATCAGGCGGATGGTTGCGACCTCGCGCTGATGCGGGTCAGAAATATCGGTGCTGTCGTGATAGAACGCAGACATCGCACCAACCACACCGGTCATGATCGCCATTGGGTGCGCGTCACGCCGGAACCCACGGAAGAAATTGATCATCTGTTCGTGCAGCATGGTGTGATTGGTCACCAGGCTTTCAAAATCTTCCAACTTCTTGGGGGATGGCAGCTCCCCGTACAGCAGCAAATAGCAGACTTCGAGATAGTGCGATTTGCTGGCAAGATCGCCGATAGAATACCCCCGATGCAGCAATACGCCTTCTTCACCGTCGATAAAGGTAATCGTGCTGTCGCAGGCCGCCGTCGAGGTAAAGCCGGGGTCATAGGTAAAGACATCCGCCTGCCCGTAAAGCTTGCGAATATCGATCACATCCGGACCGGCTGTGGGCGCATGAATAGGCAGCTCGTAGCTTTTGCCACCGATTGTAAGTGTTGCGGATTTCGTGCTGTCGGCCATGATGTCCCTTCCCTCTATGTTTACGCGGGCTGTTCCCGCTTTTCCTGCGGCCCGTTCAGCCGAACCACTGGTTTTTCGTACCGCGTTCAGACGGGCTGAAGCCGCCGAAGTGTCGAACGCAACACGGTTGATCGGGCAGGGGATGACCGGGTTCAGACTGAACCGCGGGCCCAAAGTCGACGCTGTCACCTTGCGCCCTGCCAAGGCCGCAAAGGTGAGGCCCGTTAAGAAGCGTGACATTCCGATCAGCACCTTGATTTTCGCTGCCGCAGGGCCTGTCACGGCTCTTGGCCGCAGAGCTATCATTTTGCATTTGCGGCGTCAATTCCACGCGGGCGAACCATGGGGGGGATTTGCAGACAACAAACGGTCGCAACGCGCTTACCCAGGGCTACAGAAGTCGGTTTCTGAATTGGATTACATCACGTTAATGCGCCATGCAGTCTTTGTCGGGTGCCAAGACCCGCCTGGTGGGGTCCCCTCACGGCATTGGCGGCAGCCTGCTGGTGTGCTCCCCGGCCCTTGCAAATGCTGCCTTGCAGCACGTCATTGCAGTGCACTGCAGACTGATGTCGTTTACCATTTGATAACCAAGGCCTCTTAAGCTGCCGCTCTGGATATGAGTGCCAGATTGCGGGGCCGATGTGGAAAGTCTCAGACGGTATGCGACGCTGATCGAAGCGACGCTGCTGGCGCAGCGGGGCGCAATGATCGGTTGGGTTCCGGTTTGCCTCGCCCTAGGAATCGGGGCCTATTTTTCCCTGCGCACCGAACCCGGCACCCTGCATTATCTCGTGGTGATCCTTGGGGGCGGTATATTGCTTTCGGGCACGCGCATCTGCCGCGAAAGTGTCAGGCCGTTTGTTACGGGACTTGCGCTTGTCCTGGTCGGGTTTCTGCTGGCAGGTGCGCGTGCGCATCATGTGGGCGGACCTGTGCTTGAATGGCGATACTACGGCGCCGTGGACGGTCGCATTGTCGCCATTGACCGCAGCCAGTCCGATGCGGTGCGGCTGACACTTGATCAAGTCCGGCTCGACAGGGTTCCGGCGCACAGATCGCCTGAAAGGGTCCGCATTTCCCTGCACGGCGACGCGGCAATGGATACCAATCCGAAACCGGGGCTAAGGGTCATGACGACGGCCCATCTGTCCCCGCCTGCGGGACCGGTTGAACCCGGCGGTTTCGATTTTCAACGTCATGCCTGGTTTGCGCGACTGGGGGCTGTCGGATATACCCGTGTGCCCCTGTTGGTCGCCGAACCGGTGCAAGAGGCCCATGCAGAACTGATGGTCTTTCGTATCCGAATGACGATTTCCGCACACATCCAGACGATCTTGTGTGGCGACGTCGGTGGCTTTGCTGCCGCCATTACCACGGGCGACCGCAGCGGGATCTCTCAAAACGCGCTTGATGATCTGCGCGCGAGCAACCTCGCGCATCTTCTGGCCATATCAGGTTTGCATATGGGACTGCTGAGTGCGGTGGTGCTGGCCGCCCTGCGGTTAATTTTGGCTTCTCATCCCTTCACGGCATTGCATTGGCCGACCAAGGGGATTGCCGCCATCGGCGCGCTGATCGCCGCGACCGGCTATCTTGCCTTGTCCGGTGGGAACGTGGCGACGGAACGCGCGTACATCATGGTTACCGTTGCCCTGGCCGCCTTGCTGATCGGTCGGCGGGCCATTTCGCTCAGAGCGGTTGCGGTTGCGGCGACGATTGTTCTGGTTTTGCGGCCAGAAAGCCTTCTGGGTCCGGGGTTTCAGATGTCCTTTGCTGCAACGACGGCACTTGTCGCTGTCTTTGGCTGGCTGCGCGATCTCGAGGTGGCTCATATTCCGCGCTGGCTGAGACCCGTATTGGCAACCATCATATCTTCGGCAGTCGCGGGCATCGCGACCGCACCGGTGGCAGCGGCGCATTTCAACGCGATCGCGCACTATGGGCTGATTGCAAATCTGTTGTCCGTTCCGTTGATGGGGCTGCTGGTGATACCCGCCGCGGTGCTGGCAGCGGTGGTAGCTCCATTTGGATTGGAAGTCATCCCGCTACAGGTAATGGGATGGGGCCTGCACTGGATACTGGGCGTTGCTGATACGGTTGCCGCAGTTGATGGCGCGCGGGGGTATGTGCCGGGGCCGGGCGGTTGGGTTTTACCGCTGATTTGTCTTGGATTTCTGGTCCTTGTGCTTTGGCAGGGCCGACTAAGACTGCTTGGGGTGCCGACAATGGCGTTGGCCTTTCTGCTTTGGCAAGGGGTCGGACGCCCTGAAGTGTTGATTGCAGATCAGGGGACCCTCGTAGGCGTCATGACAGCAAATGGCCGGGCGCTGAGCAGAGAAAAATCAACTGGATTCGTGGCCCGGAACTGGCTGGAAAATGATGGCGATGGCGTTCGTCAGGAAGAGGCAGCGGCGCGTTGGGCAGATGGGCGCGTGATCCACCTCTCTGGCAAACGCGCTGTGGCAGCTTTTGATGGGTGCACTGCGGGGCAGGTGGTTGTGACATCTGTCGTGGTGCCGCCGAACAAGGCGGCGGCCTGTCTGACGTTCGATCCACAGACACTCAAAGAAACCGGGTCGGTAGCGCTTTCGTCTGATGCTGACGGGTGGCGCATGGTTACAGCACGCGATCTCGCGGGAGAGCGTTTGTGGACACACTGGCCGGGGCAAAAACGGCCCCTGACCTTGGCTCAATATGTGCGGATCAATCCGACCAGCCGGCCCTGAACCTTCACCTTGTCGGAGGGCAACACCCGGGTCTCATAAGCCGGATTTGCGGCTTCCAGCGCAATGGACGTCCCGCTGCGCTTGAACCGTTTCAGGGTCGCTTCGCTATCCTCGACGAGGGCCACCACAATGTCACCATTGTCGGCAACAGAGGTTTCGCGGATCACCACGACATCACCATCGTTGATCCCGGCGTCGATCATCGAATCGCCCTTGACCTCAAGCGCATAGTGTTCACCGGAACCGGCAATCATCCCGCCGGGTACACTGACGCTGTGCGACGCCTCACTGATGGCTTCGATCGGGACACCGGCAGCGATTTTTCCCATGACTGGCAGTTCGATGGCGCCGCCCGTTTGCGGCGTCATGGCGGCGGCAGGTGGCGGCGTGTCAGGCCGGTCCCCGTCAATCACGCGGGGCGTAAATCCCATGCTGGGCGCACCGCCAAGGCTTTCAGGCAGCTTGACCACTTCGATCGCGCGTGCACGGTGTGCCAGTCGGCGGATGAACCCGCGTTCTTCCAGAGCCGTGATCAGACGATGTATGCCTGATTTGGAACGTAAATCCAGCGCCAGCTTCATTTCATCAAAGCTTGGCGGCACCCCGTCACGTTGCACCCGCTTGTGGATAAACGCGAGCAGATCGAGTTGTTTCTTGGTCAGCATGGGGTGGCCTCTCAGAACATTTGTTTGCGTTTGTTCTAGAGATGTTCCCGTTTTGTGTCAACTCTTTCAAAGAGCCATATAGGTCACGACATCGCCCTTGGCCCGGGCGGGATCATCGGGCGGACGGATCAACAGCGCGTTCGCAGAGGCAAGCACTGTCAGCAGGGAACTGTCCTGACGGGTTGCGGCACGGATTTGGCCATCTGTCAGGCGTGCGCGCATGTAGTGGGCGCGCGGACCATTGGCGGGCAGGGGATCGGCCAGCACGGCGGTTTTGGTGGGCGTGTGCAGTTGCTCAAGTCCCAACATCCGGCGCAAGACGGGGGTGACAAAGATTGCGCCACAAACCATGGCCGACACAGGATTGCCCGGCAGGCCGATCATCGCGGCGTCCCCCAATCGCCCGGCCATCAGGGGTTTTCCCGGCCGCATCGCAACTTTGTAGAACGATTGCTCCAGCCCCAGATCGCCTGCTACCTGTCCAACCAGATCGTGATCTCCGACAGAGGCGCCGCCGATGGTCAGGATCAGATCCGTGTCTCGCGCCAGCGTGAACGCCTGAGTGAGCGAAGCGGCATTGTCCCGGGCAACAGGAAGCAGTCGCACCGCGGCGCCTGTTTCTTCGCACATCGCGGCCAGGCCATAGCTGTTTGAGGCGATAATCTGGTCCGGGCCCGGTGTTTCGCCGGGTTGTACCAGTTCATCACCGGTCGCAAGGATGGCGACCACGGGTTTGTGCGTGACGGGTACCTTGTCGACGTTCATGGCCGCCAGCAGAGCGACATCAGACGGGCGCAGTACAGCCGGTGCCGTAAACGGGTCGCCAGCGCTGAAATCACCACCGGCAGGCCGGATGTTGTCCTTTTGGTCGATGCCGTGACCCAGTGTTATCAGATTGCCGCGCCGGGTGACGTCTTCCTGAATAACAACCATGTCGGCGCCATCTGGTACCGGGGCGCCGGTAAAAATGCGCACCGCCTGACCTGCGCGCACGGATCCGTCAAATCCATGTCCTGCGGCTGCCTCGCCAATGACCTTGAAAAGCGCGTCAGGCTCTGCCTCGGCCCGGTTCAACGCATAGCCGTCCATCGAAGACGCGGCAAACGGAGGCTGGGTGCGCAGAGCACGGACATCGCGTGCCAAGACCCGGCCGGCAGCATCACGCAACGGGACCTCTTCGACATCAAGAGGTGAGACAAGGCGCAAAACGTCTTCAAGCGCCTCGGCGACAGAAATCACGTCGCTTCAAAACGGCCTGATTTGCCGCCGTTCTTAAGTATGACCCGTAAGCCACTGATTTCCATTTCTTTATCGACTGCCTTAGTCATGTCGTAGACTGTCAGGGCTGCCACTGAAGCGGCAGTAAGTGCCTCCATCTCAACACCGGTCTGTCCCGTGGTTTTGACAGTCGCGGTGATGCGAATCCCGGGCAGATCGACGTCAGGGTGCAAATCAAGTGCCACCTTGGTGATCGGCAGCGGATGGCACAGAGGTATAAGACTGGCCGTTTGCTTTGCCGCCATGATCCCGGCAAGCCGTGCCACACCCAGTACATCACCCTTTTTTGCGCGACCTTCCATAATGATATCAAAGGTATCGCGCCGCATCCTAATGTGATTTTCAGCGACAGCGATACGGTCGGTGACCGCCTTGTCTGTGACATCAACCATGACCGCGTCGCCCTTGGCATCAAAATGTGTGAGTGGCATCACATGCCTCCTGCGGTCAGCGGGTTGGCCAGCAAAGTGCGCGTAGCTGATTCCACATCGTCCCGCCGCATCAGGCTTTCCCCGATCAGAAAGACCCGCGCGCCGAAATGGGCCATATCCGCAAGGTCCTGCGAGGTGGACAGACCGGATTCGCATACGATCATCCGGTGATGGGGCACCAGCTTGGACAATTGGCGTGTGGTATCAAGAGTGGTCTCGAACGTCTTGAGATTGCGATTGTTTATGCCAATCATCCGACTTTTCAGATGGCCAGCGCGTTCCAGTTCTTCGGCGTCATGCACCTCAATTAGCGCATCCATGTCCCATTCGGATGCTGCGGCCTCAAGCTCCAGCGCCTGTGTGTCAGACACCGAGGCCATGATGATCAATATACAATCGGCGCCAAGCGCGCGGGCCTCTGTCACCTGATAGGGGTCGTACATGAAATCCTTGCGCAGGACAGGCAGGTCGCACGCAGCCCGGGCTTGAGGCAGAAAGTCCTTGGCACCCTGAAAGCTCGGCGTGTCGGTCAGGACGGACAGGCAGGTCGCACCGCCGGCGGCATAGGCAGCCGCCAATCCAGCCGGATCGAAATCCGCGCGGATCAACCCTTTGGAGGGGCTGGCTTTCTTGATTTCGGCAATCAGACCGTACCCCTCGCGAGAGGCCAGATGCAGCGCATCTGCAAAAGGGCGCACTGGCGGTGCGGCCCGGGCCTCTGCTTCCAGCGCGCTGAGGGGCTTGGCGGCTTTGTCGGCTGCCACTTCCTCAAGTTTGTAGGCTTTGATCTTGTCGAGAACGGTTTGTGTCATGACGTGCTTTTCACTTGTTGGCCCAGTTTATGGCGGTCTCACCTCGTGCCTGCAACCAGTCATTGGTACGCGAAAACGGACGGGAGCCGACAAAATTGAGGTTGCCGTACATGCCGACGGGGTGATGGGACATGATCTTGAGATTTTGGGTGCTGTCGACCGCTGCTGCGGCCTTTTGTGCAACGCCCCCCCACAGCAAATAGGCACGTGGGCCATCCGAGAGGCGTGCAAAGATTTGGGTAGATAACATCTGCCAGCCGAGTGCTGCGTGCCCTTTTGGTTGGCCTGCAGGCACGGTCAGGATGGTGTTGAGTAACAGAACGCCTTCGTCCGCGAGGTATCGAAGGTCGGCATCTTTCGGAGCCGCCCCCACATCCGCGCGCATTTCCTTGTAAATATTTGCCAGCGACCGAGGCAGCGGGCGCGTTTCTTTTGAGGCGGAAAACGCAAAACCGTGCGCATGTCCGGGCGTCGGGTAGGGGTCCTGGCCCAGAATGACCACCCGCACATCATCCGGATAGACCGCTTCCAATGCAGCAAAGATGCTACCACGCGGTGGCAGGATTTCGCGGGTTTCCCGGTCCAAAGCGTCTTCGATACCGGGAAGAACATTTGCAAAGAAGGGCAATTGGCCCCAGTCGCCCAACCGTGACAGGTCCAGCTTCATTTGCGTTGGCTGACCTCGGCAACGCGCGAGATCTTGTCGCGGGCAGCACCTGAATCGATGCTCTCGCGGGCCATCTCGACCCCCGCCTTGAGGTCGCTTGCGGCGTCTGCCACCAAAAGGGCCGCCGCAGCGTTCAGCAGCACCGCATCACGGTAGGCCGATGGTGCGCCGTCCAGCAAAGCTTTGAAATCGCGCGCGTTCTCTTCTGGCGTTCCACCGACAATGGCCTCAAACGGGTGAACAGGCAGGCCCGCGTCTTCGGGATGCACCTCGAATTCGCGCACGTTGCCGTCCGCCAGCCCGGCAACCCAACTGACCCCGGTGATGGTCAATTCGTCCGTGCCGTCCGAACCATGTACCAGCCACGCCTTGTCTGAACCCAGCGTCAGGAGCGTCTGCGCCATATCGACGATCAGATCACGCGAAAACGCCCCGGTCAGCTGGCGTTTGACACCTGCCGGATTGGTGAGGGGCCCAAGGATGTTAAAGATCGTGCGCGTGCCAAGCTCTGACCGGGTGGGCATCACGTGGGCGATGGCCGGGTGATGCATCGGAGCCATCATGAAGCCGATGCCGGCCTCTGACAGTTCCTGTTCCACAACCCGCGCCCCCACCATCACGTTGATACCCATCTGGGTCAGCGCATCCGCCGCGCCCGACTTCGAGCTCAGGTTGCGGTTGCCGTGTTTGGCCACCACCACGCCCGCACCTGCCACAACAAACGCAGTTGCGGTTGAAATGTTGAGCGTGCCTTTGCCGTCGCCACCGGTGCCCACGATGTCCATTGCACCGTCGGGGGCCTGTACCGCATTGCACTTGGCGCGCATGACGCTGGCGGCAGCGGCGTATTCCGTGACCGTCTCGCCACGTGTCCGCAGCGCCATCAGCAGGCCGCCCATCTGGCTTGGCGTGGCTTCACCGTTAAAGAGGATCTCAAAGGCCAAGCGCGCCTCATCGGCGCTGAGCGGGCCTGCGGCGGCGGCGGCGATGAGGGGTTTTAGCGTGTCGCTCATGCGGGCACCTTCATGTCGTTCAGGAAGTTTTGCAGCAGGGCGTGCCCGTGCTCTGATCGGATCGATTCCGGGTGGAACTGCACGCCATGGATCGGCAAGTCACGATGTTGCAGGCCCATGATCGTACCATTCTGCAAGGCGGCTGTGATCTTGAGGCAGGCGGGCAGGCTGTCCCGTTCGACCACCAGCGAATGATAGCGCGTCGCTGCAAAAGGCGACGGCAGGCCTGCGAAAACGCCGGTGCTGTCGTGGTGCATCTGGCCCAGTTTGCCATGAACAATGTCGTCTGCGCGCACGACCTTTCCGCCAAAGGCCTGACCGATGGTCTGGTGGCCCAAACAGACCCCCAAGAGCGGGATGTGGGCGTCTGCCGCGGCACGTGTCAGCTCAAGGCAGATGCCCGCCTGATCGGGATCACACGGGCCCGGTGACAACAGGATACCGGCAGGGCGCAGGGCCAGCGCATCGGCGACAGTCAGCCGATCATTGCGATGTACCGCGACATCTGCGCCCAAATCGCCCAGGAAATGTACAAGGTTGTAAGTAAAGCTGTCGTAGTTATCGATAAGCAGCAACACGGGGCAATTCTTTGTCCAAGAGCAGGGCATTAGGGCTAGAGCTACCCCGCAAGGACGGGGTATATCACGGCCATACATGTTCAGGCTTGACCGTGCGCGTCAAGGGGCGCAAGCGGACCGGACACCGGGGCCAAATCGCATCCCCGGCGTGCGGACAGGGCGGCAGAGCAGGAGAGTGCATATGGCACGCGGATTTCTGAGTGGCATTCTTTGGGGCGGCCTGTTGGGGCTGATTGTCGTTGGTGTGGCCTCCGCACTGGCGCCGCCTCCGATGTTGCCGGTAACACCGCAGGTCGCCGACGTGGCTCCGAGTGTGGACAAAGCGCCTGAAACCGTTGTGACGGTTCTGCCCCCGACACAGGAAAGCGCCAGTGTCACGGCCCCGACAGAGGCCACGGCACCGGTGCAGGCACCCGCCAGCGACACCATCGTGCTGGATCAGGAGGCAACCCGCCCGCCAGTTGCGCCTGAGACGGGCGGTACGGAGGAACTGGAGACCCCGACCGCGGCTTCGGAAGAGAGCGACATGGGCGTGGTTGCGGAGGCACCGGTACAGCCGTCACCGCAGTCCATTGCCCCCTTGGTGCCGCAGGCGCAGGATGTGCCGGACATAACAACCGCCCCTGCAAATCCACCCGCGCCCGTTGACCCGGAGGTGGCTGATGCCCCTGCCACAACGCCGGAGGAGGTGTCACCGACCCCACCCACCCAAACACCGATTGCGGACGCGGGAACACAGGCTGAGCCGGAGGATGCACCAGCCGCACAAAGTGAAGTGCCACTTGTGGCAGAGCAAAGCGCCGTCACCGTCGCACCTGAGGCGCCCGAGGCCCCGGCGGCCGAGCCCTTGCAGGACACTCAAATCGCAGCACTGAGCCCGGCACCGGACGTGCAGCCGCTGGATCCACCAAGTGTCGTCACGCCATCGACAGAGCAACCCCCGCAACCCGACACGACCGCCCCTGCGCCGGTTCCGGCGCCCGTCGAGGGTCCCGCAACGGATGTGGCAATTGACAGCGATGGCGGTGCCGTGCGGCCCGCGATCGGCCAGCCAACGGTTCCCCTGACGGAACGCAACACCAGCACGGTCGCCATCCGTCGCCCCAGCAGCACGACGTTGGGGCAGGTCGATGACGGCGACACCGCCGAAGTTGTCGTAGAGGCGCCGGAAGAAACGCCCGCCGATCCGCGACCTGTCGCGCGATATGCGCAAGCCTTTGAAAATCCTGAGGGAAAGCCGCTGATGTCCATCGTTCTGATTGACGATGGCAGCTCTCCGGTTACGGGTACCGCCGGGATCGCGGCCTTGCGCAGCTTTCCCTATCCGTTGAGCTTTGCGGTTGACAGCACGCTGCGCGATGCAGCTGACCGCGTTGCCACCTACCGCGCCGAAGGGTTCGAGGTACTGGCCATGATCGACTTGCCTGCCGGTGCCCAGCCTGCCGATGCTGAGACGACCCTTGGCGCGGTCTTGCCGACCCTGCCAGAGGTTGTCGGCGTGCTGGAAGGCACCCGGGGCGGTCTGCAATCAAGCCGTCCGGTGGCAGATCAGGTGACGTCGATCCTGATGCAAAGTGGCCATGGGTTGCTGACGCAGGACCGGGGGCTGAACACCATGCCCAAGCTGGCGCGCAAGGAAGGGGTGCCGGCCGAACCGGTCTTTCGCGACTTTGACAGCAAGGGCCAGTCTGCCACCGTGATCCGGCGTTTCCTGGATCAGGCGGCGTTCAAGGCCGGGCAGGAAGGCGCGGTGGTCATGCTGGGCCGGATGCGGCCCGATACCATTTCGGCGCTACTGTTGTGGGGGCTGCAGGACCGGGCTGGCAAAGTGGCGCTGGCCCCGATTTCGGCGGTGCTGACGCACGCAGAATGAAGCCGCGCAACACCTTATTCCCTGATTTGGCCACTTACCCGCAAATTGCGCGCTGTACCCTTAGTTAACTGGCACATGCGCTGTCGGTATCACGTCGGTATCACGTCGGTATCACGTCGGTATTGCGTCGGTATTCTTGCGGTGAACAGGCGGGTTAATCCGGCGTACGGTCGCTTTGGTAAAGGGGCGATTAAGGATCGCCCGGTGCGGATTGGGGTGGGCGCTTCGCGGACATAGCAGCGGTCTGTTCTGGTCACGTAAATGTCCCCTAAACCTGAACCGTTCCATTCAACCAGCCTGTCACTACGTCGGCAATTTCGTGGCCCAGAAGTTGATAGCGTTCTTCCATTGGATGGTACGCCCATACGCCGGGTGAACTAGCCCTTAGCCTAAATTCGATTCCGTCACAGCCAGCGTATCCAACGGTTAATTCTGTACTACTTACAACTTCAAATTCATTGGCTGGAAGAAAATACCGGTATCCGAACTCGTCTATTACCCCTTCAGGATACTTTGCGGTATAGTGGCCAACTTCGGGTGGCCATCCAGTTGGTCGGGTTTCTGGTGTATTTACCAAACTTAGCTCCCTTTTCCGTTTCAGACATTCGCCGCGTTGCCGAAAAAATGCAAGTTGGGCTCAAATCAGACATCTGACGCATTCGGCATGGCTTGGACGTCGCGAGGGCGTTGGTAACGGCGGCTTTGGCGTTCGGACTACTGTTTGGCCCTGAGCGCGCCGCTGGCGATGGCCCGGCGCGGGTCGGGATGGAGTTGCGCGGGCGTCGGCGTGTTCATGTCTGCATTACGCGCGTGCTCTGGCGCAACGGGTGATTTTCAGATGATTTCGTCTTCGTCAAAAAGCGGGTCGCTTTCCAGTTGGGTGGCCAGATCGTCGACGGTGTCTTCTGCCGCCTTTGGGCTCAGCTTGGCAAGGTGGAAAACCGCGTCGCCTTCGTTGACGACCGGCAGCATGGCGCGGCCGATCAGGATGCCGGCGTTGGGGGCGACAAGATCGGTATCTTCGTGGCCGAAGGGATCCGATACCGTGGCCAGCACATCGCCTTCTTCGACCATTTCGCCCTCGGCGCGGAAGGTGCGCAGCAAGCCGCCCGCGGGCGCGCGCAGCCAGGTTGAGGTGGTGCATACATGGGGTGCGGCCTTGGGTTTGGCGATACCTTTGGCGGGCAGCATGTCGGCCCCGCGCAGCACGCGCAGGATGCCCGCCACGCCTGCGCGCACGGCCAATTCGTCGAACCGCAGGCCTTCGCCCGCTTCATAGAGCAGCACCGGGGTGCCGTGTTCTGCGGCCACCGCGCGCAGGCTGCCCTCACGCAGCGCGGATGTCAGGATGACAGGGGCGCCGAATTGTTGGGCCATGGCGTGGGTCTTTTTGTCTGCAGGCGAGACGCGGACCTGCGGCAGGTTGGTGCGGTGAACGGCAGCGGAGTGCAGATCGATGCCAAAGTCGCAGCGCAGCACGACCTCTTGCAGGAAGATATGCGCGAGCCGCGCGCCCAGCGATCCGGTGGGTGAGCCGGGAAAACAGCGGTTGAGGTCGCGACGGTCGGGCAGATAGCGCGCGCGGTTGAGAAAACCGAAGGAATTCACGACCGGAATGACCAGCAGCGTGCCTTTGAGCTTCTTGAGCTGAGGTGTCCGGAGCAGGCGGCGCACGATCTCGACGCCGATGACTTCGTCCCCGTGCACCGCGGCAGAGACAAAGACGGTGGGACCTGCGCGTTTGCCGTGATGGACCTCGACGCTGAGATTTACGGGCGTGTGGTCGGGGAGGGTGGAGACGGGCAGATCGACGTGCTTTGCCGTGCCGGGCGCGATGGGCTGGCCCGCGATCTTGAAAGCAGCGCGCGGGGGCATCAGTTGCCCTTGCCCTCGAAGCGCATGGCGTCAGCGGCCGCGCGACGGATGGCGTTGGATTTGTGCACGGTTTCCATGTATTCGGCTTCGGCGTCGCTGTCATAAACCACGCCGCCGCCGGCCTGAATATAAAGCGTGTCGTCCTTGATCACAGCAGTCCGCAGGGCGATGCACATGTCCATGTCCCCGCCTGCGCTGAAGTACCCGACGCCGCCGCCGTATACCCCGCGTTTTTCGGGTTCCAACTCGTCGATGATTTCCATCGCGCGGACCTTGGGCGCGCCCGACACGGTGCCTGCGGGCATGCCCGCAAAGAAGGCGTCGAGCGCGTCTTTGTCGTCATGCAATTCACCCACAACGTTTGAGACGATGTGCATCACGTGACTGTAGCGTTCGACGATGAATTCTTCCGTAGGGCGCACGGTGCCGATCTTGGCAACGCGGCCCACGTCGTTGCGGCCCAGGTCGAGCAGCATCAGGTGTTCGGCCAGTTCCTTTTCGTCGGCAAGCAATTCGGCCTCAAGGGCGCGGTCTTCTTCCGGTGTTTCGCCCCTTCGGCGGGTGCCTGCGATGGGGCGGATGGTGACCTCGTTGCCGAACACCCGCACGAGGATTTCCGGAGAGGCACCCACCACGTGGAAGCCGCCGAAATTGAAATAGAACATGAACGGCGAGGGGTTGGTGCGCCTCAGTGAGCGGTAGAGCGAGAAGGGCGGCTGCGGGAATTGCTGGGCCCAGCGTTGCGAGGGCACGACCTGAAAGATGTCACCTGCCACGATGTAGTCGCGGGCTTTTTCCACGGCCGCCTTGTAGTCGTCTTTGGCAAAGTTGCTGACGGGCGCGGGGGGCTCGGCGGCGTCGCCCAAATCGCGCGATGTGGCAGGCATGGCGCGTTCGAGATCGCGCACGGCATCCATCACGCGTTCGGCTGCCTGAGCGTAGGCCGCGCGTGCGGATTGTCCGTCCGAGACCCATGCGGGTGAGACGATGGTGACCTCGCCCTTGACCCCGTCAAGCACGGCGACAACAGACGGACGCATCATGAGAGCGTCCGGTAGGCCAAGCGGGTCGGGGTTCACGTCCGGCAGATGTTCCACCAGGCGGATCATGTCATAGCCGAGATAACCAAAGAGGCCGGCGGCGGCTTGTGGCAGATCATCGGGGATGGCGACCCTGCTTTCGGCCAGCACGGCACGCAGGGCATCAAGCGGTGGCCCGGGCATGTCTTCGAAGTTGTCGGCATCATAGCGGGCGGCCCGGTTGATGGCCGATGCTGTGCCCCGGCAGCGCCAAATCAGATCCGGCTTCATGCCGATGATGGAATAGCGCCCGCGCACCTCGCCACCGGTCACGGATTCGAGCACAAAGGCGTTTTCAGCCGCCCCCGTCAGCTTGAGCATCAGGGACACTGGCGTGTCGAGGTCGGCGGCCAGCCGCGTATAGACGATCTGGTTTTCGCCTGCCGAATAGGCGGTCTCGAAAGCGTCGAAGCTGGGGGTCAGGGGCATGGGATCATGGGAAGTTCACATGTACCGCCTGCAGCGCGCGCTGGTCAATCTGCGGTCCGGCCTCAAGCAGGATGGCGTCTGAATAGATGTTGAACACATCTGTGGCCAGCGTCTGGTTGATCTGCGTGGATATCTGATCAAGCAATGCGGCGTTTTCATCGCCTTCGGTTGCCGATGTTACCTCGTCCAGACGCACGACAAAAACAGCGCCGTCTGCTGCGGGGATGATCCGGGTATCACCGGGCGTCATTTCAAAGACCTGATCGATAAACCCCTCGGGCGCGCCCGCGATGAAACCGTTGCGGGTTTGTCCCTCTTCGGTCACCGGGGTCAGGCCTGCGGCGTCGAAACCGGTGTCTTCGCCAAGGTCGGGAAGGAGCGCTTCTGCCTGCGCGGTCAGGGCTTCGGCCGTGCGCTCTGCGATCAGCGCGGCGCGGACGTCGGCCTTTGCCTCTTCAAAGGGATTGGGGCGTTCGGGCAAAGCCTCGTCGAGGCGCATGGCATAGATGCCGCCGTCGTCCAATTGCTTAATCTTGGGGAAATCCTCAGCACTGAGTGCTGCAGCGGACTGCCGAAAATCGGGGTAGGCGGCAATGCCAGCGTCAGTCTGTGGTGTCCAGTCGATGGTGCCGAGTTCCATCTTGTTCTCCGCGTCCATCTGTTCGAGCGTGGCGCCACCGGCCAGCTGGTCGTCAAGGTCCTGCGCGCGCGCCTCAACGGCGCGGATTGCGCCTGCGGTGGCCAGCTCGGTCGCAAGCGCCTCGCGGGCCTCTTCGAAGGTGGTGTTTTGCGCAGGTAATACGCCATTGATCCGGAAAAGCGCCGGACCAAGATCGCTGGGCAGGGGGCCGACGACATCACCGGCATCAGCGGCAAAGACCGCTTCGCCCGCAGCGTCGAGTTCCAAGCGCCCGACATCGCCAAGGTCAACATCGCTTAGCTGAAGGCCGCGCTCTTCGACCAGCGCCTCAAAGGTTGTGCCGCCGACTTCCAAAGCGGCAGCGGCCTGATCGGCGCTGTCGGCATCGGCAAAGACCAGACGTTCGACCAGCCGGCGCTCAGGCTTGATGTATTGGTCAGCGCGATTGTCATATTCTTCACGCAGCTGCTCTTCGGGCACTTCGACCTCATCGATCAGCGCCTCGGGCTTGAGCCAGGCGTAGGTGATCTTTTTGGTGGGCGGCAGGATGAAGAGGTCTGGATTAGCGTCATAATAGGCGCGCAGCGCGGCATCATCGGGGGTGGCAAGCGGTGTTTCCAGTGCCGCTGCATCCATCCGCGCCCAGGTGAAATCGCGGCGCTCCGCGATGAACTTGACCAGTGTTTCGGCATAGGCGTTCGGCATTTCGACGCCGCCGACAATTGCGTTTTGCAAAAGCGAACGGGAGGCCTCTTCGCGCAGCGTGACTTCGAATTCGGATTCGCTCAGACCTGCCTGCTGCAGGGCAAACCGATACCCTTCGCGGTCAAATTCCCCGTCGAGACCCTGGAAGGCCTCGATCTGCAGAATGTCTTCGCGCAGGGCGGTGTCGCCAATCGACAGGCCGAGCTTTGCCGTTTCATTGTCCAGGGCGCGGTCGCGGACAAGGCGTTGCAGCACGGCACGATCAAGGCCGATTTCCTGGGCGCGTGCAAAGGGCAGCGGCTCTCCGGTCTGTGCTTCGATGGTGCGGATTTGCTGGCTGAGCTGGCGCGCATATTGATCGACCGGGATCGATTTTTCGCCGACCGTGCCGATGGTGCGGATATTGCCCGACAGATTGACAGCACCAAAGCCACCAAGGGCGAGGATCAGCAGGCCCATCAGGATCCACATCGCGGTTCTGGAAATGCTCATACTCTTGGCCATGACGGCTCCCTCGGGATTTGCGTTTGGTGTTGTCTATGCGGAGTGGGTGAAGGCCGCAAGCCTGTCGAAAAGCGTGACAATGCCCGCGGTGTCCAGGTTGGCAAAGGCGATGCGAAGCTGCTGCGCGCCGGAGGTGTCATCGGAGGGGCAGAACATGGTTCCCGGCAGGCAGAGGATGCCCGCTTTCCTGACCAGCAGTGGGGCAAGATCGCCCGATGAGATGTCGAAGGGGTGGCGCATATAGGCGAAATAGCCGCCCAGACCCAGCAGGGCCCAGCCGTGGGCTTCAAGCTTGGGCATGTTGTCCAGAATAGCAGCGCGGCGGGCCAGGATTTCATCGCGCTCTCCGGCCAGCCATTGCGACAGGTGCTGCATCCCCCAGAAGGCTGCATGCTGGCCGATCTGGCCGGGGCAAATGGCGACGGTGTCGAGGAACTTTTCCACTTCGGCCAGCCGCGCGGGACTGGTGACGATCGCGCCCACACGGTGGCCGGTCAGCCGGTATGCCTTGGAAAAGGAATAAAGGTGGATCAGCGTGTCATCCCACTGCGGGTCCTGAAAGAGCAGATGTGGCGGACCGGAGCGGCTGTCAAAGTCGCGGTAGGTTTCATCGACGATCAACGCCAGTCCGTTTTCGCGCGCCAGGTCAAAAAAGGCCTGAACAAGGGCTGCCGGGTATTCGACACCGCCGGGGTTGTTGGGGGTGACCAGCGCAATCGCCCGTGTGCGGGGGGTGATCCTTGCCGCAGCCATCTCAGGATCAGGCAGCAGGTCGGCCTTGGTCGGCAGGGCAACCGCGCGAACCCCGGACATATCCAGCCACATTTTGTGATTGAAATACCATGGCGTTGGCAGGATGACCTCATCCCCCTCGGCGCAGAGCGTGGCGATCGCGGCTGCAAAGGCCTGGTTGCAGCCAGAGGTGATCGCCGTCTGACGCGCCTCAACTGATCCGTCATAGTGGGCCGCTACCTGTGCGGCCAGTTCCGTTCGCAGTTCAGGAAGCCCCAGAACAGGGCCATAAAGGTGGGCGTCATCGCGTGTCAGAGCAACATCCGCCATCGCTTGGCGCAAGGGCGCCGGGGGTGGGTCGACCGGGGCCGCCTGACTGACATTGATCAACGGAAGGTCAGCGGAAAATGAGACACCCTCAAGCCAGCGTCGCGCTTCCATCACGGGGGGGGCGAACGTTGTGGCGGTGCGCGGAAGTATCATTGCCGGGTCCTGATTTCGAGTGTGGGAGCCTCCGGCGGGGAAGAGTTATGGCCAGAGAAAGCAACAGGCTTGTTTTTTCTCTGGCTCTAACATTCCCCCCCGGAGGGTTAAGATCTGTTTTGGTGCCTCAGTCCTGTCCTCGGTAGGGTTCGACGTATTGCAGTGCCATATCCCAGGGAAAGAAGATCCAGGTGTCCTGGCTGACACCCGTGATAAAGGTATCGACCTGCGGTTCGCCTTCGGGTTTGGCGTAAACAGTCGCGAAATGCGCTTGTGGATAGAGGTCGCGGACCAGTTCGAGGGTTTTGCCACTGTCGACAAGGTCGTCAACGATCAGCACGCCGGTGCCATCGCCCATCATCGCGGTATCGGGGGACTTCAACACTCTGGCTTCGCGCCGCTGATCTGCCTTGCCGCCGCCCGAGTGATAGGACATCACCGAGATCGTATCGACGGTGCGGATATCCAGTTCGCGCGCGACGATCATGGCCGGCGCCATGCCACCCCGGGTAATCGCGACCACGGCCTTCCAGGCGCCATCGTCCGGGCCGCGGCCGTCCAGGCGCCACGCCAGCGCGCGGCTGTCGCGGTGTATCTGGTCCCAGGAGATGTGAAATCCTTTTTCGTGGGGCAGGCGGTCCGTCATTTATTTCTCCAGTAGCAGGCGCAGGCCCAGCACACCCAGAATGGTGCCGGCCGCGCGGTCGAACAGGGGTTTCAAGGTGAGGTATCGGGTGCGCACAAGTGGGGTGCCCAACAGCAGCGCGAGGGCGGGTTGGACGATTAGCTCTATCGCGAGGTGGTTGGCGAAGATAAGCGCCTTGTCTGCAGCGCTAAGTTCGGCGGGAAAGATCACCACGATCACCGCCGCGGCAAAGAAGACCGATTTCGGGTTGGCAAGGTTCACCAGCATGCCCGACAGAAAGGACCGTCGATCCGCGACCGGTTTGGATTGTCTGGTGAGGGGGCGGGCCGCGTTGCGCCACATCTGGACCGCGAGCCAGATCAGGTAAAGCGCGCCAGCCAGTTTCATCGCGGCATAGGCCCAGGGAAAGAGCGTGAAGAGGGTCTGCACCCCCAAGAGCGCGGCCAAGGTCCACAGGGCTGCCATCAGGGCAAGCCCCAGCGCCGTCAGGACTCCGGCGCGGCGGCCGTTGGTCAGGGTCTGGCGGGTGAGAAAAAGCAGGGAGGGGCCGGGGCTGAGGATCGCCAGCAGCAGCGCGGCGTTGAACGCCAAAACCGCGCCCAGCGTCAGCGAAACCGTCATTCCTTGGCCATGTCAGGCGCGTCCACGGCCTTCATGCCCACGACGTGATAGCCTGCATCGACGTGCAGATTCTCTCCGGTGGTGCCGGATCCGAGGTCCGAAAGCAGAAAAAGTGCCGCTTTGCCCACGTCTTCGGTCGTGACGTTGCGCCTGAGCGGCGAATTATATTCGTTCCACTTCATGATGTAGCGAAAATCGCCGATACCTGATGCTGCAAGGGTTTTGATTGGTCCGGCGGAGATGGCGTTGACACGAATGCCGTCTTTGCCGAGGTCCTCGGCAAGATATTTGACCGACGCTTCAAGCGCGGCTTTGGCGACGCCCATCACGTTGTAATGCGGCATGACCTTTTCAGCACCGTAATACGTCAGCGTGAGTGCGGACGCGCCGGGCGACATCATTTTTTCGGCCCGCTGCATCACCGCAGTGAAGGAATAGACCGAGATATCCATGGACATGGTAAAATTGCTGCGGCTGGTGTCGACATACCGCCCGCGAAGTTCATTTTTGTCCGAAAAACCAATGGCGTGCACGACGAAGTCAATCTTGTCCCACCGCTCTTTCAGCGCGTCGAACAGGGCGTCGATGGAGGCTTCGTCCCCGACGTCGCAGGGCAGGACGATGTCACTGGCCAGCTGTGCGGCAAGCGGATCGACCCGTTTCTTGAGCGCGTCACCCTGGTAGGAAAACGCCAGCTCAGCGCCCGCTTCCCCCAGTGCCTTTGCCACGCCCCAGGCGATGGATTTGTCGTTCGCCAGGCCCATGATCAGACCGCGCTTTCCCTGCATCAACGCATTTGTCATCGCTGGGTCCCGTCCTTAGTTCATAATTCCAGTTTGTGTAGGTGATTGCAGCGCGACCATCAAGGCCGGGTTGATCTGGCTCTGTCGCGGGCGACCTGCCTGGCGATGGTGGCTCTAAGAGCACAACTTTAACGTTGCGCGCGAAACTGCCTGACAGGACGTTTGGGTTGTTGGGGTATGTAATATAATATAGCGCTAATGTGAGGCGTCGTTAGGAAGAGCGGCGCAAAGGGACTGGGTTTTTTGATCATGGAAAAGCGCACCGGCATCTTTGCAGGCGATGATCCCTTTGTGCTCGCACAAAGCTGGCTGGATGACGCCAGCGAGACCGAGCCGAATGATCCCAATGCCATTGCGCTTTCCACGGTGGACGCGACAGGGCTGCCAAATGCGCGTATGGTGTTGCTCAAAGAGATTGAGATTGATGCGTTTGTCTTTTACACCAATTACGAGAGTACCAAAGCAGACGAGCTGGACACGTCGGGTAAGGCGGCCTTCGTCATTCATTGGAAATCGCTGCGTCGCCAGTTGCGGGTGCGTGGCATGGTGAGCCGGGAGGACGGGCCGCAGGCGGATGCCTATTTCAACAGCCGATCGCTGAAAAGCAGGCTGGGGGCCTGGGCGTCGAAACAGTCGCGACCGCTTAAAAGCAGGTCGCATTTGTTGGCGGAAGTTGCCAAGGTAACAGCGCAGCATGGGGCCAACCCGCCGCGTCCCCCGTTTTGGGGGGGGTACAGGGTGGTCCCAGTTGAGATTGAATTTTGGGCGGATGGAGAATTCCGCCTACATAATAGGTTCCAGTGGGCACGCACGCATGCGTCCGCCGATTGGGTGGTAACACGATTGAACCCGTGAGTGGTATGCCAGATCATTGGTACGGATCATTCGGATCCGCCACATCGGACTTCAACCGCAAGAGGTCGGCGGCGCGCCCGTCAAGGAAACACGAACTGACCAAGGGATAAGAGTGTCAGAGCAAAGTAAACAAACTGAAGCGGGCGCCGAGACCGGCGCTGTTTCCGAGAAGACACTGTCGGGCGTGGTCAAATGGTTTGATCCGGTCAAGGGGTTTGGATTCGTGGTGGCCGATACAGGCGGGCCGGATATTCTGTTGCATGTAAATGTGTTGCGGAATTTTGGCCAGAGTTCGGTCGCGGATGGCGCAAGAATTGAACTGCATGCACAAGAAACCAATCGGGGTGTGCAGGCGACAGATGTTCTGGCGATCCAGCCGCCCGAAGGGGCGCAGGCGAATGCGCTGGCGGACATTGTCGGACTGGATGACAGCG
Organism: Sulfitobacter aestuariivivens; assembly: GCF_014763045.1. GTDB lineage: Bacteria > Pseudomonadota > Alphaproteobacteria > Rhodobacterales > Rhodobacteraceae > Sulfitobacter > Sulfitobacter aestuariivivens. The sequence continues at coordinate 1,203,357 of NZ_JACTAG010000001.1, read as the reverse complement.
CTGTCGCCGACGTGCCGCTTGAGCCGGCACGGGTGAAATGGTTCGACAAGGCCAAGGGTTTTGGATTTGCAAACATCTTTGGACGGCGCGAAGATGTGTTTCTGCATATCGAGGTGCTGCGCCAGTCCGGTCTGTCCGACCTGCAACCCGGCGAGGCGCTGGCGATGCGGGTGATCAAGGGCAAACGCGGCGAAATGGCCGCCGAGGTACAGGCATGGGAAACGGTTCTGACAAATCAGGATGGCGCGGACGACTAGCGGCTCTGGTTTTGTCGTTCTTTGGTGCGGCCCCGCTGGCTGCGCAAGAGGCCTGCCGCGATCAAACCGTGCATCTACGCGGCGAGTGGGGTCTGGCCCGGTTCAATGTCGAAATTGCCGACGATTTTGAAGAGCGCCGCGTCGGATTGATGAACCGGCCTTCGCTGCCCGTCAGTTCCGGGATGCTTTTTATTTACGAATATCCGCAAGCGCTGAGTTTTTGGATGCGCAACACGCTGATCCCGCTTGATATGATCTTTATCGATGCCAGGGGCGTGGTGCAGCATATTCACCATGAGGCCGTCCCTCTTGATGAAACTGGGATCTTTGGCGGGACGGACCTGACGACGGTGCTGGAAATCAATGGCGGGCTGGCGCGGCAGCTTGGGATCACCGAAGGCAGTGAGGTTCGCCACCCCTCGTTTGATCCTAGCGATGCTGTCTGGCCCTGTTAAGCACCGATAGGGGCTTTTCAATCGACGCACATCTGCTAAAGAAGCGCCAGTCGGAGCGTGGCGCAGCCTGGTAGCGCACCTGTTTTGGGTACAGGGGGTCGGAGGTTCGAATCCTCTCGCTCCGACCACTTCACCAGCATTTTGTTGTGAGAGACCGGCAAGGCCGGTGTCTGCGTTATGTCTTGCCTGAATATCGAGCACCGTGCGGTTTGAAGGCGGCGGCGGGCCCGGCGCGAATCATAAACCCGGTATGTTTCGAATCAATGACACACCATATCTGGTGGTCAGGCGGGCGGATTGTGGCAGGGGTGACCGTAGGGGGCGTCAAATTTGCAACGATTGGGTGTCGGGCGCGGGGTGCAGCGCGCCTCGTTCAACTTTTTTTCCGTTAATCTTTCTTAACGAAAACGACCCCCTAGGGCAGGCCGTTTATGTGGATAATTTCAAGTGATGGGTGAGGTCGGATACCTAAAGGTGCCGCTTGGCTTGATTATTCGCGCTGCCGCCGGTGGCGCTGACTGCGGGCGAATTTGGGGATAAAGGTTGAATGAATCGCGGCGCCGGGCGGACTTTGGCTACCCTGCGTCACGTCAACACTTTCTTCGGAAAAATTATCAAAAAAAATCGTTGACCGGATGGGTTCCGATACGTCAGGTTGTGTAGGCCGACGATGGCGCCACAACATGTAGTGGTAAACGCTCAGAGGGCGCATCGAAAGCACAGGGACAGGCGAACGACCACAAATCGGGCTCTGAAGCTGCAAATGAGACACCGGGACACCCCGCGTTGTCACTGCGCAGTTCTGTGTTTTTCACGGCAATGAAGGTGGAGGCGACCTGCAATGAAGGGTCTGGCTCTTGGTAAAAATCGCTGAGTATGGGGCAGCTATAATGAAGATTGAACGTAAATTCACCAAAGCCGGGCAAGACGCCTACGCGGACCTTGATTTCATCACCACCGTTTCTGAGATTCGCAATCCGGACGGATCCGTCGTCTTCAAACTTGATGATGTCGAAGTCCCCTCGAGCTGGAGCCAGGTTGCCAGCGACGTCATCGCACAAAAGTATTTCCGCAAGGCGGGCGTGCCATCCGAGATGAAAAAAGTCCGCGAAAAGGGCGTGCCGGAGTTTTTGTGGCGCTCCGTGCCCGTCGAAGGGGCGACCATGGGCGGTGAAACCTCTTCCAAGCAGGTCTTTGACCGGCTGGCGGGCGCCTGGGCCTATTGGGGCTGGAAGGGCGGCTATTTCACCACCGAAGAAGACGCGCAGGCCTACTACGACGAGATGCGCCACATGTTGGCCTCTCAGCGCGCCGCACCGAATTCCCCGCAGTGGTTCAACACCGGTCTGCACTGGGCCTACGGCATCGATGGGCCAGCGCAGGGTCACTATTATGTGGACTACAAGACAGGGAAGCTGACCCGGTCGAAATCTTCTTACGAGCATCCGCAGCCGCATGCCTGCTTTATCCAGTCTGTCGCTGACGATCTGGTGGGCGACGGCGGCATCATGGACCTGTGGGTCCGCGAGGCGCGTCTTTTCAAGTACGGATCCGGGACAGGCACCAATTTTTCATCGCTGCGCGGTGAGGGCGAGCGTCTGTCAGGGGGCGGCAAATCGTCCGGCCTGATGGGGTTCCTCAAGATCGGTGACCGGGCAGCGGGCGCCATTAAATCCGGCGGCACCACGCGCCGGGCGGCCAAGATGGTGATCGTGGATGCCGATCACCCTGACATTCAGGATTTCATCAACTGGAAGGTCATCGAAGAGCAGAAAGTGGCCAGCATCGTCGCCGGCTCTAAAATGCACGAAGAAAAGCTGAACGGCATTTTCGCGGCGATCAAGGCTTGGGACGGGGCAGAGGTAGACGCCTATGATCCTAGCAAAAACAACCAGTTGAAAGACGCAATTCGCGCCGCCAAGAAGGTTGCGATCCCCGAGACATATGTCAAGCGCGTGCTGGATTACGCCAAGCAGGGTCACACCAGCATCGAATTTCCGACATATGACACCGACTGGGACAGCGAGGCCTATTCCAGCGTTTCAGGTCAGAACTCAAACAATTCCATTCGTGTTACGAACGCTTTCCTGACGGCAGTTGAAAAGGACGCCGATTGGGAACTGATCGACCGTGTCGATGGCAAGGTCACCAAGACCATCCGCGCCCGCGATCTGTGGGAGCAGGTCGGACACGCCGCCTGGGCCTGTGCCGATCCCGGTATCCAGTACCACGACACCGTCAACGATTGGCACACCTGCGTCGAGGATGGTGCGATCCGGGGCTCAAACCCTTGTTCTGAATACATGTTCCTTGATGACACGGCCTGTAATCTGGCGTCGATGAACCTGCTGACCTTTTTGAAAGATGGTCAGTTCCAGGTCGAGGATTACATGCACGCCTCGCGTCTGTGGACCGTAACGCTGGAAATATCGGTGATGATGGCGCAGTTCCCGTCCAAGGAAATTGCACAGCGCAGCTATGATTTCCGCACGCTGGGTCTGGGCTATGCGAACATCGGCGGCTTGCTGATGAACATGGGCTATTCCTATGACAGCGACGAAGGCCGTGCGCTGTGCGGTGCGCTGACGGCGATCATGACCGGTGTGTCTTACGCGACCTCTGCCGAGATGGCGGGCGAGCTGGGGACGTTCCCGGGTTATGAGAAGAACGCGGACCACATGCTGCGGGTCATCCGTAATCACCGCAATGCGGCCTATGGCAACGAGACCGGCTATGAAAAGCTGAGCGTCAAGCCGGTCGCGCTGGATCATGGCAACTGCCCGCAGGCGGGTTTGGTCGATGTGGCCAAGTCGTGCTGGGACGAGGCGCTGAAGCTGGGCGAGCTGCATGGCTATCGCAATGCGCAGGCGACTGTCATTGCGCCCACCGGCACCATCGGTCTGGTCATGGATTGCGACACCACCGGGATCGAACCGGATTTCGCGCTGGTGAAGTTCAAGAAACTGGCCGGGGGTGGGTATTTCAAGATCATCAACCAGTCGGTGCCTGCAGCACTTGAAAAGCTGGGCTACGGTTCGGCGCAGATCGAAGAGATCATCAGCTATGCGGTCGGTCACGGCACCATCGGCAATGCGCCGGGCATCAACCACACCACGTTGATGGGGCACGGGTTTGGGCCCAATGAGCTGGCCAAGGTCGATGCGGCCCTCGCACAAGCCTTTGATATCCGGTTTGTTTTCAATCAGTGGACGCTGGGCGAAGAGTTCTGCACCGGTGTGCTGGGCATTCCTGCCGAGAAGCTGAACGACCCGACATTCGACTTGCTAAAGTCGCTGGGTTTTTCGCGCGCCGACATTGACGCGGCAAACGATCACGTCTGCGGGACCATGACGCTGGAGGGTGCGCCGCATCTGAAAGAAGCGCATTACGGCATCTTTGACTGCGCCAACCCCTGCGGCAAGAAGGGCAAGCGGTTCCTTGGGGTGAACAGCCACATCACCATGATGGCTGCGGCACAATCGTTCATCTCGGGGGCGATTTCGAAGACGATCAACATGCCCAATGATGCGACCATCGAGGATTGCCAGAAAGCCTATGAACTCAGCTGGTCGCTGGGCATCAAGGCCAACGCGCTTTACCGCGACGGCTCCAAGCTCAGCCAGCCGCTGGCGGCGGCACTGGTCGAGGATGATGACGACGCGGCCGAGGTGCTGGAAAGCGGCTCGCTTCAGGAAAAGGCTGTGGTGCTGGCGGAAAAGATCATCGAAAAGGTGGTGGTCAAGGAAATCGTCAAGTCGCACCGTGAAAAGATGCCACAACGGCGCAAGGGCTATACCCAGAAGGCGATCGTGGGGGGCCACAAGGTCTATCTGCGCACCGGCGAGTACGAAGACGGCAAACTGGGTGAAATCTTCATCGACATGCACAAGGAAGGGGCGGGTTTCCGCGCCATGATGAACAACTTTGCCATCGCGGTATCGGTTGGTCTGCAGTACGGCGTGCCGCTGGAAGAGTTCGTGGATGCCTTTACCTTCACCAAGTTCGAGCCTGCGGGTCTGGTCAACGGCAACGACAGCATCAAGAATGCCACGTCGATCCTGGACTACATCTTCCGCGAACTGGCCGTGAGCTATCTGGATCGGACCGATCTGGCGCATGTGAAGCCCGAAGGTGCGACCTTTGACGATCTGGGAAAGGGCGAAGAGGAAGAAAACGTCGCCAATGTCAGTGAGCTGTCAGAGCGCGCTGCGACCAAGTCACTGGAGGTGCTCAAGCAGATCAGTTCCACCGGATATCTGCGCAACCGTCCGCCACAGGGCCTTGTCGTGATGAACGGCGGACTGGACGCAGGCACGGCGATCGAGGCGATTTCCGCCGGCGTATCAGACGGCGGGGCGAGCATCGCAATGGCCTCTACCACAGCGGTGGCTGCGGCGACGGCACCGATGGATGCGCGCACAAAGGCCAAGATGCAGGGCTACGAGGGCGAGGCCTGCGGCGAATGCGGCAACTTCACCCTGGTGCGCAACGGCACCTGCATGAAGTGCAACACCTGCGGCGGGACGTCCGGGTGTAGCTGAACAGTATCGCATCCCGAGGGGGAGGCGTAGGGGCTGGGCGGCGACGCCCGCCCCGACGAGAAAAGGGGCGATTAAGGGCGCCCAGAATGGTTACCGGGGCGGTTCTCATTGCTCGCAAGCGAGCAACTGCCACCGCCTCGTTGCAAAGCCGGAGGCTTTGCAACGGACACGGAGTGGGTGCGCTCGCTCTGGACGACGTTCAGGCCGCAGGCAAATAAATACCGAGCGGTTAACATATTGAGCTTGAACGGCGAAACTATGAGGAGAGCTTAGGCTCTCCTCTTTTTCTTTTAGGAGGATGAGGGCTGACTCCACCTTCGCAAGCGAAGGTTCGGTCAGGGGAGCGTGCCTTTGCTGTGCAAAAACCCCCGTGAACGGCGAAACGATGAGGAGGGCTTCGGCTCTCCTCTTTTTCGTTCAGGAGGATGAGGGCTGACTCCACCTTCGCAAGCGAAGATTCGGTCAGGGGAGCGTGCCTTTGCTGCGCAAAGACCCCCGTGAACGGCGAAACGATGAGGAGGGCTTCGGCTCTCCTCTTTTTCTTTCAGGAGGATGAGGCTTTGCAGCTGAATGCATCTGGAGTCGCGTGCGGTAGCGCAGGGATGTGAGGAAAGAGTGAGTTTAGGGGAAAGATGAAGGGGAAGCGGCGCGCGCGGGTCCTCGGGGCTGATTCAAAGGAGTTCCTCGACAGAGCCTTCGACGTCCAGTTCTTTGCGCAGGCGGGCGCGGGCGCGGGCGAGGCGGGACATCACTGTGCCAAGGGGCAGGCCGGTTTGCTGTGCGATGGCGCGGGGGCTGGATTCCCCCTCCAGCAGGCGCGCCATCAGATCGGCCTGTTCGCAGGGCAGACCGGCGATGGCCGCGCGCAGTTCGGCGCAGGCGATGCGCCCGGGCGCGGCGGGGGCGGTTTGGGCCATGTCATCGGCCAGTTCCTCCGTCTCTTGTCGCTGGCGCCAGTTCTGCCGGGCGAGGTTGTGCAGCAGGATCATCGCATAATGTTCGGGGCGGTCGACGTCGTTGTTCTTGGCCAAACGCTGGAGCAGGCGCAGGGCGGCCTCCTGTGCAAGATCTTCGGCGTCGTCGCGGGTGCGGCACAGGCGGCGCGCGCGCCTTTGCAGGCGCGGCAGGAGTGTTGGCATGAATACTGTCTCTGTCATGGGAGCCTCATCTGTTTTGATCCAGCTTGGCCGATCCCGGATCATACAACCAGTGAGGGAATTTCCGCCGATTGGGGCTTTGAGGGCTTTTTGCGCGAGGCACCGCTGATTGGGCAGCGGGCCATCGGCAGAGCGCCGCGCGGCATCTGCAGGCGTGGACGCAGGGCCGCTTTCAGGCGTCTGACAGGGTGAAGGCGCAAGACGCTTTCGTAATTGTCATAACCCAAAAGGGGAGTACCCGAGATGACACAACTTAAAAAACTGACAGCAATCGCTCTGACCACGCTATGCGTGCCCGTCTATGCGATGGGGTCCGGCGCGGCAGAGCTTGATGCCAATGGCGACGGCCTGCTGAGCGTAACGGAGGTGCAGGCGGTCTATCCTGACGTCACAGCCGAGCAATTCTCGGCCATGGATCTCAATGCGGACGGCGCGCTGGATGACAGCGAAGTGGTCGCCGCCGAAGAGGCGGGCGTGATGCCCGTGGCACCAACGGACGGATAACGAACCGATGCCAGCGGGGGCATGGCAGCAATCAGGCTGATGTACCTCAACCTGGCCCCCGCACAAGCATCGTGAGGTCCGGCAGCCCCAGCGCCGGGCCTCTTTTTCTGCGCTATGCAGGCAGATGGATGTTGAAGGCTGCGCGAATGGCGTGATCGAGATCCGGCGCAAAGCGCGCGGCCGCGCGGTCGCTGAGGATTTCCTCTTTGCGTGCGGTGGCTTTTTCAAGAAGGTCGGGTTTGCCCAGTTCAGCCCATTCCTTGGGTGAGGTCCGGTCCCCAAGTGCCGGATAGACATGATCTAATTCCATGCGGCTGAGGGTTTGTTCGGTGCCAAGGTAATGGCCCGGACCGCCAAGGCAGACCTCGCGCATCTGATCGAGGGCGAGGGTTTCGTCATTCACTTCGATGCCGCGCACGCAGCGCAGCGCCTGACCGATCAGATCATCGCCCAGGATCAGGCTTTCATGGCAAAAGCCCAGCAGGGAAGCATGCATGCCTGCGGCCTCGTAGACCATGTTCAGCCCCGAAAGCCCGGCCATCACGTTGGAGCACATCTGTTCCCATCCGGCTTGCATATCGGGCAATTTGCTGTCGGCGATGCCCGCCGCCGCGCCGCCCGGGACGCCGTAGAACTTGTGCATCTGCGCGCAGCCCGCGGTCAGCAGCGCCTGTTCGCCGGACCCGCCCGTCATCGCGCCGGACCGCAGATCAAGGCCAAAGGGCCATGTGCCAAAGACCGCCGGGTGGCCCGGTTTGACGGCGTTCACATAGACCAGACCAGCGAGGCATTCCGCACAGGCCTGAACGATTGCGCCTGCCACCGTCGAGGGGGCCGTGGCCCCGGCCATGCCCGCAGACAGCAAAAGCACGGGCATGCCGCCTTCGATGCAGGCCTCCATCACCTGGCAGGATTCGGTGGCAAATTTCATAGGCGGCACGACGAAGCAGTTGGAATTGCTCATGAAAGGCCGCTCACGCCACTTGTCTTCGCCGCCTGCGATCAGGTGCAGCATCTCAAGCGCGGCGGGCACATAGGCGGGATCGGTAAAGGAGGTGCCAATGTGTTTGGTGGTGCCCGCGCTGCAGGCGTAGACGGTGTTGAGATCCATTTCGCGGTTATCGAGGATGTCGCGGGCGACCATGGGGCGTTGCAGGAAATGGATGTTGTCGAGCCGGTCACAGATGCGGGCGGCGTCATGCAGATCCTGAATGCCGCATTCGCGGTAGTTGCGCCCCTCGACGTCCACCATGTGCACTGCGGCCCCTGCGGTGCCGTAGTGGACGCGCGCGCCCGAGAGTTCGAGATCATGTTTGCCGTCCCGGCTGTGCAGGGTCACGCTGCGGTTGGCGCGGGCTAGCGTGTCTTCGACCAGAGCGCGGGGAAAGCGGATGCGCCCGTCATCCCCCAGGACCGCACCGGCAGCGGTCAGGTAAGCCACGCCGCTTTCTGGAGCATCGACGAGGCCTATTTCTTCCAGTGCCTGTAGCGCGGCGGCGTGGATGGCGGCCATATCAGCGTCGGACAGGGGTTTGTACTGGCCGCCGGTCATTCCGGGGCGAATGGGGCGCAGGTGATCGGCAAGAGGGGCGGCGCGGGCAGCACGGCGGGCGGCGCGGCCTCCGGTACGGGTGGGGGATTGGTCAGTCATGTCAGGTCCGTGTTGGAAAGGGGAAAGGGGCTGCTAGTGCGCAGCAGGGCGGCCCCGTGCCGCGCGTCCCCGTTCCGCCCCGATGGTGCGGATGTGACGTGTTACGATGCATCTTTCCGAATGCATGGCTGCTCCCTTAACTGGTTGAAATCCTGCGAAAGAGGGGCGCTGCGTTCTGTTCTGTTTGCGACGCGCGGGTCCGTTTGCGACTTTTTCGCCGCAGGCTGTCAGTTTCGCGGATTGCGCGGGAACCAGCCTGTGAGTGGCGCGCGATCTTGCAGCATTCAGCCCATCACAGGCACGTGACGGGACATCTCAGAAACGCTGCCTATCTGTTTGGTATGAAACGTGCCGTCACCAGCATCGGTGACCGGGAAACTCAAGGAGCAAACGATGAATACGCACCTCAAACTTACGCTTGCCAGCGCCCTGACTGCCGCTGGCCTTGGAACCACAGCCATGGCCGGTACCCTCGCAGATCCGATTGTGACAGCCCCGGTGATCGCGCCGGCCCCGGTGATCGCGGGAACGGACTGGACAGGTTTTTACGGCGGGCTGCAGCTGGGCTATGCGGATGTCGACGGGGATGCCGGGCTGTTGGGCGATGACAACACCTATGGCGTGCACATCGGCTATGATTATGACTTTGGCAATTTCGTCGTCGGTGCAGAGCTGGATTACGACAAGACCGATATTGATCTGAACGGCGGGGCCGCAAGCATCGATTCCGTGGCGCGGCTCAAGTTCAAGGGCGGCTATGATCTGGGCAATACGCTGATCTATGCGACAGCGGGGATGGCGCGGGCCGATACCTCCGTGGGCAACGAGACCGGGCCGTTCCTGGGCCTGGGGCTGACGTACCGTGTCAGCGACAGCTATTCGATCGGTGCGGAACTGCTGGAGCACCGTTTTGACGACGTTGGCGGCACGCCGGGCGCGGATGTGGATGCCACAACATTCAACATTCGGGCATCTTATCGGTTCTGAAGGTTAACTGCCTGAATTGGTCAGAGGCCGGTGCGTTACTGCGCGCCGGCCTTTTCTTCGGCAAATCGCACGAGTGTTTGCAGCGCGGCCTCGAACGCGGTGTCTTCGATGGTCATGGCGACGCGCAGATGACCTGCGGCGGCGGTCCCAAAGCTTTCGCCGGGCATAACGGCAATGTGGTGGGCATCCAGCAGGGCGTCTGCAAAGGCTTCTCCGCTTAGTCCCGTACTGCGCACGTCCAGCATGAGGTACATGGCCCCCTGTGCGGGCACGAGGGAAATCGCGTTCTGTCCGGCCAGTACCTTTTGCGCCAGCGCGCGGCGACGGCGGAAGGGGGCGGCAATCTCGTCCTCCAGCGCCTCGCCCTGGTCAAGGGCAAAGACCGCCGCGTCCTGAATGAAGCCCGGCACGCCATAGGTCGTGTGGGTTGCAAGATTGATCAGATCGGCGATGACCGCCTCGGGGCCGACGATCCAGCCACAGCGCGATCCGGTCATGGCGTGGGATTTTGACATCGAGCCCACGACCAGCGTGCGCTCGGCCATGCCGGGAAGAGTGCGGGGAGAGATATGCTCGCCTTCCCAGACCTGCGTGTCATAGACCTCGTCCGAAATCAGCCAGAGGTCATGGTCGCGGCAGACTGCGGCGATGCCTTCCAGCGTGGTGCGGGAATAGACCACACCGGTCGGGTTGTTTGGCGAATTGATCAGCAGGGACCGCGCGCCATTTGCCTTGGCGGCGATATCGGCAGCGCGGGGTTGAAAGGCGTCATCTGCGCGGGTCCGGATGCAGACCGGTTCGGCGCTGACCCCGCGCAGGGTGCCGGGGTAGGTGGCATAATAGGGATCAAGGTAGAGCGCGATGTCGCCTGGATCGCAGGCGGCGGCATGGGCCGCGAAAAGGGCCGATTGCCCGCCCGGCGTGATCATGACGTTATCGCGGGTGGTCGGGACGCCGGTGCGTGCGGCGACGCGCGCGGCGACCGTGTCGCGCAGGGCATTTGTGCCGGGAACAGCGGCATATCCCGTGTGGCCCGCCATGGCCGCGCGGTGCATGTCCTGCAAGATGGGCGCCGCCGTGCGGATGTCGTGTTCGCCGATGGTCAGTTCGGTGACATCGATTCCGTCGGCGATCATCCTGCGCGCGCGGTTGAACACGCCCCACCCGTCAGAACCACCGCCCAGCAAGCCGCTGATACGTTTGGAGGGATGGGTCATGGCGTTGCTCCGATTGGGCTTTGCGGCAGGGGCGCAGAGGATGCGCGATTCGTCAATCTCTGGTGTTTCGGGTGTGGCGTGCGGTGTGCGGCCTCCGGCGGGGAAGAGGTGTGGCCAGAGAAAGGGGGCCGTGCATGTGTAAGCATGGGTTGGCGGGGCGGCAAACGGGTGTTATGGGTGTGTCATGACCAAGACGATCTGCATTATCTGCTGCATTCCCTGCTGAGACTTCTCTCGCGGGCACCGTTCATGTCATTTCCAATCTGACCAAAGTGTGCAAAGCCCGCGCAACACCTGCGTAAGGACGCCGCCATGACGGACATCAAGCTCTACAATACCGCGACCCGGTCGAAGGAGGATTTTACCCCCATCGATGCAAACGACGTGCGGATGTATGTCTGTGGCCCCACGGTTTATGACCGCGCCCATCTGGGCAATGCGCGCCCCGTGCTGGTGTTTGATGTGCTCTACCGTCTGCTGCGGCACGTCTATGGCGCGGATCACGTGACCTATGTGCGCAATTTCACGGATGTGGATGACCGCATCAATGAGACCGCGCAGAAGCGCAAGGCGGCTGGGGCGGACGGCACGCTGGAAGCGTTGATTGCGGACCGGGCGGATGAAACCATTCAGTGGTATCATGACGACATGGATGCGCTGGGGGCGCTGCGCCCGGATCATGAGCCGCGGGCAACGGCTTATATTGCCCAGATGGTGGCGTTGATCGAACAGCTTATTACGGATGATTTCGCCTATGAAAAAGACGGGCATGTTCTGTTCCGGGTGCGCAAATACGATGACTACGGCAAGCTGTCGGGCCGGTCGGTTGGCGACATGATCGCGGGCGCGCGGGTCGAGGTGGCGCCCTACAAGGAAGATCCGATGGATTTTGTCCTGTGGAAGCCTTCGGACGCTGATCTGCCCGGGTGGAACAGCCCCTGGGGGCGGGGGCGGCCCGGGTGGCACATCGAATGCTCTGCCATGGCAGCCGAGCTTTTGGGGACGTCGTTTGATATCCATGGGGGCGGCAACGATCTGCAGTTTCCGCACCATGAGAACGAGATTGCCCAGTCGCGGTGTGCTGGGCACGGGTTTGCCAACGTCTGGATGCACAACGAGATGCTACAGGTCGAGGGCAAGAAGATGTCCAAGTCTCTGGGGAATTTCTTTACCGTGCGGGATTTGCTGGATCAGGGAGTGCCGGGGGAGGTGATCCGTTTTGTGATGCTCAGCACGCATTACCGCAAGCCGATGGACTGGACCGAGAAGAAGCGGGAAGAGGCGGAGCATAAGCTGAGACGTTACCACGAGATGGTGGCGAAATACCGCGACAGATCAAAGACAAGCGATGGGGAGCCTAGCGCTGAAATCGTCTCCGCTCTCGCGAATGATTTAAATTCCCATGGCGCTTTGTCGCACCTAGATCACCTTGCGAACGAGGCCGCCGAGGCTCAGCAAAGTGACCCCCGCGCCGCCGATCAACTCTACGTCGATCTCGGGTTTCTGGGCATTTTGGATGAGAAAGAGGCGGCGTTTGATTGGTCGAGGTGGAGCGACTCAACTTCTGAGGCATTGGCACCCTACGCCCGAAGGCTCCAAGATGAACGGATCGCGGCAAAAGAGACCAAGGATTTTTCGAAGGTGGATGCGATCAAGGCCATGCTCCAGAAGGCAGGCGTTGAAGTGCGCATGCAACAGGAAACGGTCGATCTGGTCGGTACAGCCGATTTTGACTTTGCCAAGCTGGAGGCGATTGAATGAGCGCCCGACTTCAAACACAGAACGGCCCCCGGCCGCGGGTGGGGGTGACGCCCCCGCCGTCGTGCCGCAAGCATGCCTTTGGTCTGACGGGGGCGGTCGGGGGCTGTTCGTGCAATGTGCACGGACGGGTTTTTGGGTGGGGGCGCTCTGAAGAGACGCGTAGGGCGGGGTTTAGCCCGCCATTGGCGGGTGGCGGGGTAAACCCCGCCCTACGGGTAGGGGATTTGTCATGAAAGAACGCCTCTCCCTCTACGACACCACCCTGCGCGATGGGCAGCAGACGCAGGGCGTGCAGTTTTCGTCTGACGAAAAGCGCGAGATCGCGGCGGCGCTGGACGCGTTGGGCGTGGACTATATCGAAGGCGGATGGCCGGGGGCGAACCCGACGGATTCGGCCTTTTTCGATAACGCGCCCAAGACGCGGGCCAGAATGACTGCTTTTGGTATGACCAAACGGCCCGGTATGTCGGCAGACAATGACGATGTACTGGCGGCGGTGATGAATGCGGGCACGCAATCCGTCTGCCTGGTGGGCAAGACCCATGATTTTCATGTGCAGACGGCGCTGGGCATTGATCTGGAAGAGAACATTGGCCTGCTTTCCGACAGCATCCGCCACCTGACCGCAAAGGGCCGCGAGGCAATTTTTGACGCAGAGCATTTCTTTGACGGCTACAAGGCCAATCCGGCCTATGCGCTGCGGTGTTTGAAGGCGGCACATGATGCAGGCGCGCGCTGGATTGTGCTATGTGACACCAATGGCGGCACCTTGCCCCATGAGGTAGGCCACATCACGGGCGAGGTCATTGCCGCGGGTCTTCCCGGTGATCATCTGGGCATCCACACCCATAACGACACTGAAAACGCCGTGGCCTGTGCGCTGGCTGCTGTGGATGCGGGCGCGCGGCAGATACAGGGCACGCTGAACGGGCTGGGTGAGAGGTGCGGTAATGCGAATCTGACCGCGCTTATTCCGATCCTGTTGCTGAAGGAACCTTATGCGTCTCGCTTTGAGACTGGTGTGACGATGGCGGCGCTGGCGGGGCTCACGCGCACCAGCCGGATGCTGGATGAGATCCTCAACCGGGTGCCGCACAAACAGGCGGGTTTTGTGGGCTCGTCCGCCTTTGCGCACAAGGCGGGGCTGCATGCCAGTGCGATTGCCAAGGACCCCACGACCTATGAGCATATCGACCCTGCGCTGGTCGGGAATGCGCGCGTTGTGCCGATGTCCAATCAGGCCGGGCAATCGAACCTGCGCAAGCGGTTGGTCGAGGCGGGGTTGCAGGTGGACAAGGGCGATCCGGCGCTCGGTTTGATCCTTGATGAGGTGAAAGCGCGCGAGACGGAAGGCTATTCATACGACACCGCGCAGGCCAGTTTCGAGCTGCTGGCACGTGCCGCGCTAGGCCGGATGCCCGATCTGTTTGAGGTCAAGCGCTACCGGGTGACGGTGGAGCGACGCAAGAACAAGTACAACAAAATGGTCAGCCTGTCCGAGGCCGTGGTTGTCGTGAAAGTCGACGGCGAAAAGCGCCTGTCGGTGAGTGAGAGCATGGATGAAACCGGGTCGGATCGCGGGCCTGTGAATGCGCTTTCCAAGGCGCTCTCAAAGGACCTTGGGCAGTATTCCGCGATGCTGGAAGATATGCGGCTGGTCGATTTCAAGGTGCGCATCACGCAAGGCGGCACTGAGGCGGTGACCCGGGTCATCATCGACAGCGAGGACGGGCAGGGGCATCGCTGGTCTACTGTGGGGGTCAGCGCCAACATCGTTGATGCCTCGTTCGAGGCGCTGCTGGATGCGATCCGGTGGAAGTTGATCAGGGATCTCAAGCCATGAGTATGGACGCGTTTTTTGCCCTGCACCGTGATTTGCCGCGCGAGGGCCCGGGGGAGGCTGCGGATGTAGCCTGGGCTGTGGCTATTGCCGGCACGGGGTCATCGGCAGAAATGGCAGATGTGGGCTGCGGCCCGGGCGCGGATATCGCGGCCCTGCTGGAGGTGGCGCCCGAGGGGCATGTCACGGCACTGGATGTGACGCCGCATTTTGTGGCGGCCGCGCGGGCGCGCTGGGCAGGGGACGCGCGGGTGACGGTGCTGAAGGCGGACATGAAGGCGATCGCAAACACTTATGATCTGATCTGGTGCGCAGGGGCGGTCTATTTCATGGGCGTGACCGAGGCGTTGAGCGCCTGGCGCAAGGTGTTGCGGCCCGGCGGGGCCATTGCCTTTACCGAAGCATGCTGGTTCACAGATACCCCGTCAGAGCGTGCGCGTGCCAATTGGGCGCGCGAATACCCCACCATGACCGATGAGGCCGGGGTTGCCGCGCGGATCGCGGCGGCAGGATACGAGGTACTTGAGACGCGCCGCCTGTCGGATCAGGCCTGGGAGAACTATTTCACGCCCATCGACGCGCGGATTTCAGACCTGCGCCCCGGCGCGGATGCGGATGTGGCAGCTGTGCTGGACCAAGCAGAGGAAGAAGCCGCCTGCTGGCGCGCGCACCGGGATGAATACGGTTATCTGCTGAGTGTCGTGCGGCCCGCGTGAGTTTTGACGCGGACCTGAACGCCTGTGCGGCACTGGTTGAACGGGCGGACCCGTCGCGGTTTCGCGCGGCGATGGCCGCACCCGTGGCGGCGCGGCGTGTGCTGTTCCCGCTTTATGCCTTTAACGTTGAGGTCGCGCGCGCGCCCTGGGTCACTCAGGAGGCGATGATCGCCGAGATGCGCCTGCAGTGGTGGCGGGATGTTTGCGAGGAAATTGAACAGGGAGGGCCCGTGCGGCGGCACGAAGTGGCAACCCCGCTGGCGCGCGAAATCGGGCCGGAGGATGCCGCCCTGCTGGACGAGCTGGCAGCAGCCCGCCGATGGGATATCTACCGGGATGCTTTTGAAGATGACGCGCATTTTGACCGGTACATTGATCAGACCTCTGGCAATCTTACATGGGTTGCTGCGCGCAGGCTGGGCGTGGCGGATGAGCTGGTGATCCGCGATGCGGCCTATGCGGCTGGCGTGGCAACCTGGCTGCGCGCCATTCCCGAACTTGAGGCGCGCAATCGTGTGCCGTTGCTGGATGGCACGCCCGAGGGTGTCGCGGCACTGGCGCAGCGCGCGCTGGATCGGCTGGCCCGCGCACGCAAAGGTCGGGCGCGCGTGTCAAAGCCTGCCGCGCAGGCGCTTTGGCACATTGGGCAGGCGGATGCGGTGCTGAAGGCGGCGGCACGCAATCCCGGTCGCGTGGGGCGCGGACAATTGCCCGATCCTGCGCAGGCCGACAGGGGCTGGCTTGGCTGGCGCGTTGTGACGGGCCGCTGGTAGGGCTACGCCGCTTGAGGTTTGGGGCGCGTAACAAGCCAGATCAGGGATCCCCCCGCGAGTGCCAGGAAAGGGATCATCGCCCAGTTCACGGCCGCCCAGCCTTCGACAGCCGATCCGCCCGAGCAGTTCATCAAGCCGCCCGATGCCAGCGAGGCAAAAGTCACGCCGCCAAAGACGATCAGGTCGTTCAGCCCTTGCATTCGGCCCCGTTCGTGGGGCGCATGGGCGCTGGTCAGCATGGTGGTGGCCCCGATGAACCCAAAGTTCCAGCCAAGGCCCAGTAGGATCAGCGCGATATAGAAATTCTCAAGCTGAACGCCCTGCAGCGCGACGATGCCCGCAACCCCCAGAATGAGGATGCCCAGGCCCATGATCCGCTCGACCCCGAAACGGGCAATCAGGTGACCGGTGAAAAAGCTTGGCGCGAACATGGCCAGTACATGCCCGCTGACCACGTTCGAGGCCAGATCGACAAAGCGCTTGCGCTGCTCGGCCAGTGTCATGCCTTCGGTTTCAGAAAGCGGCAGCAAATCACCCGACAGGCCACACCCCACAACCGCCAGCGGCGTTGAGGTCATCACAAGGTTCATCAGGGCATAGGCCACGGTGGCACAGATGATGGCGACGGCAATGCGCGGTGTCTTGATCAGTTCAAGGCGGGTGCGGCCGATGGGGCTGTCCTGCGTGGGGGCTTCGGGTTTGGGGATGTCGATCAACAGGAACAATAGGCTGCCGACGATATTGATGCCGATCACCGCCACGTAGGTGCCCAGAAACGGGACCACGTAGGCGTCGGCAGTGAGCTTGACCATCTGGGGGCCGATAACGGCGGACAACAGGCCACCTGCCATGACATAGGAGATCGCCCTGGGGCGGAAGGCATCAGACGCGGTATCCGCGGCGGCAAAGCGGTAGAAGCCTTGCGCGGACATGTAGACGCCTGTCAGCAAGGAGCCTGCCAGAAAGATGGGAAAGGACGACACATACAGACCGTATGCACCGACCACAGCGCCGAGCGCGCCGCCGATTGCCCCCAGAAAAAACCCTGTGCGACGGCCGAATTTCTGCATGACAGCAGAGACCGGCGTGGCGGACAGCATCGATCCAAGCACGATCATCGAAATCGGCAGCGTTGCAAAGCAGACGTTGGTTGCCAGCGACGTGCCGGCAAGGCCTGCCACCACAAAGAGCATGGGCATTTGCGCGCCCAGAACGGCCTGGGCGGCGACCAGTACGGCCACGTTTCGTTTCGCGCGTTTGTCGTCGATCATCGGTCTCATATCCTCTTGCGCAAAGGCCTACGCCTGCGTCCGGGCGGGGGCAACCCCTTGCGCCCCGCGTGACCGTGCGTAGTGTTCGCGGCCATGAGGAATGGTCTCAGACTTTTGGTATTGGCAGGCAGCGTCGAGGCACGCCGGATGGCGCAAGCGGCCCTTGAGCGCGGGGCAGAGGTGCGCGCAGTGGTGTCCGAGCCGCCGCGCGGGCCCAACCCGATGCCGGTGCCCTGCGATCTGATATCGCTTGATGATCCGTCGGCGGTTGCGCAGGCGGTCAGTCAGGCGGATGCGGTGCTGGATGCAAGCCATGGCTTTGACGCGCAGATGAGCGCGCTGGGGTTCAGAGCCGCCTGTGCTGCGGGCAAGCCGTTCCTGTCCTACCAGCGCCCCGCGTGGGATGTCCTGTGCGACTTCAAGATGCGTGCAACGGCGTCAGTTGAGGCTGCAATGACGGCTATAAGGCCGGGCGCGCGGGTCTTTTCCGCCTGTGGTTGGGCCAGCTTGCCAGCCTGCGCACCCTTTCCGGGTGAGGTTCTTTTTCTCAGGCAGACCAGCCCCCATGACCGGCCCGCGCCCTATCCGTTTGTGTCGCTGGTTTTTGGCGACCCGCCGTTTGATCTGCAAACCGAACGCACGCTGTTCGAAGAGCTGCAGGTGGACACGCTGTTGTGTCGCAACCTGGGGGGGATCGCCAGCCGACCAAAGGTCGATGCCGCCTTGGCACGGGGCATGGACATCATATTGGTTGAGCGTCCGGCCTTGCCGACAGGGGCGAGGGTCGTGAGCGATACCGAGGCAGCGCTTGATTGGGTGGCAGGCTTGTGACGGCAGAGCACCGACGCATAAAGACAGCTGAGGATCTGGCCGAAGGGGCCGCGTGGCTTGCGCAGGCTGAACCGCGTTTTCGACCGGTGTTGGAGCGCACCAGCCCTTTGCCACTACGGCTGAAGCCTCCGGGATTTCGGGGACTGATCGAGATCATCATCTCGCAGCAGGTCAGTGTCGCCTCTGCCAACGCGATACGTGAACGGGCCGAGGTGGCTGGGCTGTATCAGCCTCAATTGGTTCTGGCGGCGGGACAGGACGGGTTGCGCGCCGCCGGGTTCAGCCGCCCCAAGGCGCGCTATGCCGAAGCGCTGGCAGCGGCGGATCTTGACTATGAGGCGCTTGAAACGCTTGACGATGCGGATGCCATCGCGCGCCTGTGCGCCCTGCCGGGGATCGGACCGTGGACGGCGCAGGTCTATGTGATGTTCTGCATGGGGCGGGCGGACGCCTTTCCGCCGGGGGATCTGGCGCTGCAGGTCGCCGCACAGCATGTCTTTGATCTGGCAGACCGGCCAAAGCCGGAGGTGCTGGACGAGATGTCACAGGCCTGGTCGCCCTGGCGGTCGGTTGCGGCGCGGGCGCTCTTTGCCTACTACCGGGTGATCAAGCAGAGGGAAGGGTTGTGATGACGAGGGTTTTGAAGGCAGAGCGCCGCGCAAGCGTGTCGGGGGATGTGCGGTCGGTGGTTGTTTTCCTGCACGGCTATGGCGCCAATGGTGCGGACCTGCTTGGCCTGGCTGATCCTTTGGGCGAACACCTGCCGGATACGCTTTTTGTGGCGCCGGACGCGCCTGAAAATGTGCCGGGGATGCCCAATGGATTTCAGTGGTTTCCGATCCCCTGGATTGATGGATCTTCAGAAGAGGAATCAGAGCGTGGCATGATGCAGGCGGTGGCCGATCTGAACGCTTTTCTGGATGCGCTGATGGTCGATGAGGATGTGTTGCCCGAGCAGGTCGTCCTTTTCGGTTTTTCCCAAGGCACGATGATGGCCCTACATGTGGCACCCCGGCGCGAGGATGAGGTGGCGGGCATCGTGGCGTTTTCAGGTCGGTTGCTGTCACCCGAAACGCTGGCGGATGAGGTGGTGGTGCGCCCGCCGGTTCTGCTGGTGCACGGGGATGCGGACGATGTGGTGCCGCCCCAGTCCTTGCCGCAGGCCGCCGAGGCGCTGCAGGAGGCCGGGTGGCAGGATGTCTATGCGCATGTGATGAAGGGAACGGGCCACGGCATCGCACCTGATGGGCTGAGCGTGGCGCTGGCCTTTATGCGCGACAAGCTGAGCCTTTGACCGGGCCCGGTTGACTGTCACTAGACTGTCGCATTTCTGCGCGATGCAGAGTCGGCACATCTTGTGGTGCAGCTTGGGCTTGCCAGCGCAAAACCACGAGATATAGTCGAAAAAAAGCGGGCAGGAGACCGGACTTCAATGGACGGAGATTTCAGAACCGAATTTACGCGCGCGCCAGGAGCGCTGAAGCACAAACCGGCGCTGGTGCTGAACGCGGATTACAGGCCGCTTAGCTATTATCCGCTGTCGCTGTGGCCCTGGCAGGAAGCAATAAAGGCCAAGTGGCTGGACCGCGTCGATATCGTTGCCGAATATGATGATGTGGTCCGAAGCCCCTCGACGGTGATCAGGATACCGTCGGTGGTCGTGTTGAAAGACTATGTGAAACCTCAAAAGCGCGTGGCCTTCACGCGCTTTAATTTATTTCTGAGGGACGAATTCTGCTGTCAGTATTGCGGCGCAAGGGGGGATCTGACGTTTGATCATGTGGTGCCGCGCGCCTCGGGCGGGGTGACGTCGTGGCAGAATGTGGTTGCGGCCTGTTCGCCCTGCAACCTGCGCAAGGGGGCCAAGCCGCTGCACCGGACCGGGCTGTCGCTGCGCAAGCCGCCGCGTCAGCCGGGGGCAGAAGAACTGCGCAACATGGGGCGCAAGTTTCCACCGAACTATCTGCACGACAGCTGGATGGATTTTCTGTACTGGGACGCCGAACTGGAAGCGTGAGGCGGGTGCTGTCAAAATGCGCGGCTGCGCCGCATTCGATTCATTGATTTTGCGCATTGTCTTTAGGCGGGTTTCTGGGGGCCGATCGCTTCAGGCTCACCATCCCAGAAATGCCGGATCCGTCTTCGATTGATCACCGGTCTGTCAGAACCGCGCCCGCTTCCCAAGTAAAATAGCGGTTTCCGGTGCAGGCACCGGACCCTCCGCGATTTTTCTTGGCAACCGCGCCCTGTTCCGACGCCCTGTTCACAAGCGAAGGCGGCTCCGGCCCAGAGATGGAGGCCTCAGAGGTCGAGGTCGACCCAGACGGGGACGTGATCGGAAGGTTTGTCGCGTCCGCGCACCTCTTTGTCGATCTGCACGTCGCGTAGCAGGTCGGCGATGGTCGGGCTGAGCAGGAAATGGTCGATGCGGATACCATTGTTTCGATTCCAGGCGCCTGCCTGATAATCCCAGAAGCTGTAGTGGCCCGGGCCGGGGGTCCGGGCGCGGAAGGCCTCTGTCAGGCCCAGGTTCAGGAGCTTGCGCCAGGCCGCGCGCGATTCTGACCGAAAGAGCGCATCCTCGCGCCAGCTGTCTGGTTTGGCCGCGTCCTCGGCTTGCGGGATGATGTTGTAGTCGCCCGCCATCAGGAAGGGGGTTTCCTCGGACAAGAGCGCTTGGGCGCGGGCGTGCAGGCGTTCCATCCAGGCGAGTTTGTAGTCGAACTTTGGCCCCGGGGCGGGATTGCCGTTCGGCAGATAAAGACCACAGACGCGCAGCGCGGTGTGCGCGCCCATAACAGTGGCTTCGATCCAGCGGGCCTGGTCGTCGCTGTCATCGCCAGGCAGGCCGCGCGTGACGTCTTCGAGCGGGTGCTTGGAGAGGATCGCCACGCCATTGAAGGATTTCTGGCCGTGGGTTTCAACGTTATAGCCGCGCTCTTCGAAGAGCGCGCTCGGGAAGGCTTCGTCAACCGATTTGATTTCCTGCAAGAGCACAACGTCTGGCTGCGCGTCATCAAGCCACTCGGGCAGGGCGGCGGCCCGGGCCTTGATGCCATTGATGTTGAAGGTGGCGATTTTCATGCCTTAGGGCCTCTTGTTGCCGATTGTGCATAGCTAGCGTGTCGTGCCGTGGCGGGGCAAGGGATGACCTGCATCGGCCGGTTGATTCGGATTATTAGAATGCAATTTAAGCAAGAATGCGTGGCAGCCTGCACAACCTTAGCAATTTTGCTGGGTGTGGATAAGAAAAATTTGGCGTGTGGGTAACCCGGCGGGATTTTGCAAAGCGGGCGGATTGGGGGGCGCTGCTGATGTGGATAAGCATCGCGGTTCCGGCGTTGGTGAAAATTTCCATTTGGCAGATCGTCCTAAACGGGCAAGCGTGGCGGCACTACAACCTGAACTTGCAATCAACCATTAGGGGACAACCAATGAACGCAAACACACAGCTTCGCACCGCACTGACCACCGCTGCCGACGATCGGACCAGCCTTATGGAAGGGGCTGGCGTTGAGATGTTCACATCCGGCTCAGCGCCCGGTGCATCGGATACGTTGATGGGCGATGGGGTCGAGATGTTCACCTCGGGCTCGGCACCGGTGTCCTGCGGGACTTTTGAGGGGGAAGGAACAGCACTTTTCACCTCGGGATCCGCGCCGACCGGAACGGCGGCCATGGCCGGTGAGGGGGTCGAGATGTTCACCACAAGCTGCATTGAGGGACCGCAGACGACGACACGCGATGGTGACGGCGTTCAAATGTTCACCACCAGTTGCTGAACTGAACTGAAAAGGTCAGGCGGCACGTGGGTATGTCGCCTGACCGCATTCCCGGGAGGATCTGATGTCGAATATCGTGACACTTGCGCCGCGCCTGCGGCAGGACAAATCCGCGAAACTTTGCCGTTTGACCACCGGGTTTGCGCGCGACAGGCGGTTGCCGGATGATGTGTTCTGGCTGAAAGAGAACGCGGAATTCCTGGGCATCCTTGCGGCCACGGACACGCCCGTAACGCCAGAGGCGCTGACACCTTTCGAGCAGTTTTACGAACAAATACAGCAGCGTATGCAGTTCTTTCCGCAATATTACCGGTTCCTGCTGTCCATTTGCCTTGATCTGGAGGATCTGGGGCTAACCGGCAGCAGGGGGGCAGAACTGTCGGTCTGGGTGGCACGCGAGGGGCTGGCAGAGGCCGAGCTGTCGGATTTGCAGCGCGCAGAGGCGCGCAGGTTGCTCGCGCGCCGTGATGCGGGGGCACCGGACGAAGGACTTGATGCGCGACTGCACCGGTTCATCAGCCGTTCAGATACGTTTGCGATGCCGAACAAGAAGGCCGCATATGAACTGACCCATATTGTCTTTTACCTGTCGGAGTATGGGCGGCGTGATCCGCAGTTGGGCAGCGGCGCGCTGACCAGCCTGCAGCATGCCGCGCTGCTGGCCTATCTGGATCAGAATGCCGATTTGCTGGCCGAGGTCTGTACCGCGCTGCGGTTTGCCGGTCAGACGCCAAGCCCCGTATGGGAAAAGGCAGTGGCAGGCGCGCATGAAGATATCGGCGTTACGAGCGGGGGGCCGGGCGAACTGAACGATGCCTATCACGAGTATCTGGTGACAGGTTGGGCGATGGAGGTCGCGGGCCGGGATGGGTTTGGCAGCACGGTTCCTGAGGGGCCGCCCCGGTTCCAGCGCGCCTATCTGCCGCAGGGGGCGCTGCGGGCGATGTCGGAGGCGATGTTTGATCTTGGCGATGCACGGCGTGCGGACTGGGGACAGATGCGGCCTTATGTGCTGCCGCTGCTGGGGCCGCAGGGGCACGAGGTACTGGTTGCGGCGGAAGGGTCATCGGACCGGTTCGAGGCGTTTTTTGAAAGCTTTGCACGGGCGGCTAGGCCCACAGGGCTACATTGAAAAGGAGGTGCCGCAGCCGCAGGAGGAAGTAGCATTGGGGTTTTCGATCACAAAGCGGGCCCCGATCAGCTCTTCGGTGAAATCGATGACCGCATTGGTGAGGAAGGGCAGGGAGACGCTGTCGACCACGACTTTCTGACCTTCGCCTTCAAGTACCAGATCATCGTCTTTGGGTTCATCCAGGGCAATCTCGTATTGAAAGCCGGAACAGCCGCCACCTTCGACTGCGACGCGCAGGGCTTTGCCATCGTCTGCGGCACCGATTTCCGACAAACGTTCGAACGCGCGAGGGGTCACGGAGGGGGGCAGGTTCATTGGTTTTCTCCCGGGTTTGGGACCGTCGGTATGACGTCGGTATCACGTCGGTATTGTGTCGGTGCGCGCGTCGGTTTCCATCTTCGCGCCCTTCACATATAGAAAGACGCAGGACAGGCCACAAGGGATCGCCCCAATGCGCGCACCTTTTGCCTCTGATCCGGCCACAGCCAAGGGACGGCAGGTCGCGGAAGAGGAAAGCGCGTTCCGCTCGTGTTATCAGCGCGACCGGGACCGGATCATTCATGCGAGCGCGTTTCGGCGGCTCAAACACAAGACGCAGGTTTTTGTTGAGCACGAGGGCGACTATTTTCGCACCCGCCTGACCCATTCGATCGAGGTGGCACAGGTTGCGCGGACGATTTCAGGGGCGCTGGCGCTGAATGGCGAGCTGACCGAGGCGGTGGCGCTGGCCCATGATCTGGGACACACGCCCTTTGGCCACACGGGTGAGGATGCGCTTCATGCGTTGATGGCGCCCTATGGCGGGTTCGATCACAACGCGCAGACCTTGCGGATCGTCACCTTGCTGGAGCGTCACTACGCTGATTTCGACGGGCTGAACCTGACCTGGGACACGCTGGAGGGGATTGCCAAGCACAATGGGCCCGTGACAGGCGATCTGCCCTATGCGCTGGCGGAATGCGATGCGCAGCTTGATCTGGAACTGCATACCCATGCCAGTGCCGAGGCGCAGGTGGCCGCGCTGAGCGACGATATCGCTTATAACAATCACGATCTCCAGGATGGCTTGCGTGCGGGGCTGTTTTCCGACGATGACATTGCCGGGTTGCCGCTGGTGGGGCGGGCCTATGCGGACGTGGATCAGAAATATCCGGACCTGGACAGCTACCGGCGGCGGCACGAGGCGCTGCGCCGGGTCTTTGGCGTGATGGTGGGCGATGTGATTGAGACATCGCGCGATCTGCTGGCCGCGTCTGGTGCGGGCAGTGCACGGGACATCCGGCATCTGGGCCGCCCGGTCATTCGGTTTTCAGACACGATGTGGGCTGCACTGCGCGAAATCCGCCAGTTCCTGTTTCACCGCATGTACCGGGCCCCGTCCGTAATGCGCAAACGGGCAGAGGTCACGCAGGTGGTTGAGGCGCTTTTCCCGCTGTACCTGCAAGACCCGCAAATGCTGCCGCGCCATTGGTCGCGCCAGATCGAGGACGCAGGGCAGGACAAGACGGCGTTGGCCCGAATGGTGGCCGATTACATCGCGGGCATGACGGACCGGTTTGCGCTGCAGGAACATGCACGCCTGACGGGAATATAGGGCCGCCACTTTTTCTGGCGTCCTGCTTGTGTTAACAAGGGGTTATCCCATTTTGTGGTTGTCCCCTTTTTGTCCTTCAGAGCGCACCCTGACCCCGTGATTATCATCTTGAATGCCGGCCAGCCGCTAGGGCCCGATCTTGCCGCCGCACTTGCGCGTGCTGGCGGTCGGGTGGTGGCGATCGACAGCAGGACCGACAGGCTGGCGCGGCTGGCGGTTGCGCATCCTGAGCGGATCGAACCGCTGGTCATCGCGGACGGTGAGACGGACAAGCTGAGCTTGCTGAAAGACGCCTGGGCGGATGAACCGATCACTTTGGTGGTCAACCTGATGCCGCTGTCCCGGCCCGTCGATATCTCGGCACAGATGCGCGCCCTGTCCATGGTGCTACGCACCACGTTGCGGGGGCTCGTCGCCGGAAAGGGAACTCTTGCGACTGTTGTAGCGCGCCCAGGCGATCCGCTGGCGCTGAACGCGCAGGGGCTGTGTGGTGCGGTGGCGCGTGCGGGTGAGGCCGTGGCGGCAGAAGTGCACGCCAAGGGCGTGCGCGTGCATACGCTGTCGGTGCCAGCAGCGCACCCGGGTGCGGCCCTTGGCATGCTGATCCATCTGGGGAGCGGCACGGCGCAGAACCTGAAGAGCACGACCTTTCATCTGGACTGAGATGTGCAGGCCCCGCGCAGTCAATTGACTGGCGCGGTCCGCATGATACATGGGGCATCCAACAAGGAACGCCGCCATGAACCTATTCGCCCAGATCCGCAGCCTGATCCTGACCACTCTTGAGGGGATGGTGGCCGATGGTGTGCTGCCTGAGGGCCTGAACGTCGACCCGATCACCGCCGAGCCGCCACGCGATGCCGCCCATGGCGACATGGCGACCAATGCCGCCATGGTGTTGGCCAAGCCGGCAGGCATGAAGCCGCGCGATATCGCGCAGGCGCTGGCAGAGCGGTTGTCGATGGATGCGCGCGTCACCTCGGCCGAGGTTGCGGGCCCCGGTTTCCTGAACCTGCGGTTGGCCCCGTCAGTCTGGCAGGGGATCGCCGCCGGCGTTTTGAAAGAGGGTGTTGATTTCGGTCGTGCGGACCTTGGCACGGGACAGAAGGTCAATGTCGAATATGTCTCAGCAAACCCTACGGGGCCTTTGCACGTGGGACATACGCGGGGCGCGGTCTTTGGCGATGCGCTGGCCAGCCTGCTGGATTTCGCCGGGTTCGATGTTACGCGGGAATATTACATCAACGATGGCGGCGCGCAGGTCGATGTATTGGCGCGGTCGGTGTACCTGCGGTACCTTGAGGCCCATGGTCAGGAGGTCGCGTTCGAGGATGGCACCTATCCCGGTGATTATCTGATTGCCGTGGGTCAGGCGCTGAAGGAAAAGGTTGGCGCCGACTATCTGGATCAGGACGAGGGCGTCTGGCTGGCGAACGTGCGGGATTTTTCGACCGACGCCATGATGGAGCTGATCAAGGCTGATCTGGCCGCGTTGGGCGTCGAGATAGATGTGTTTTACTCCGAAAAGTCGCTGTACGGCACGGGCCGGATCGAGGCGGCGCTGGAAGATCTCAAGAACAAGGGCCTGATCTATGAAGGCGTGCTGGAGCCGCCCAAGGGCAAGAAGCCCGAAGATTGGGAGCCGCGCGAGCAAACGCTGTTCAAATCCACAGCGCATGGCGACGACGTGGATCGGCCTGTGATGAAGTCGGATGGCGGCTGGACGTATTTTGCGCCCGACATCGCCTATCACTATGACAAGGTGCAGCGCGGCTTTGACGCGCTGATCGACGTTTTCGGCGCGGATCATGGGGGCTATGTGAAGCGGATGAAGGCGGCGGTGTCGGCCTTGTCTGATGGTCAGGTGTCGCTGGATATCAAGCTGACGCAGTTGGTGAAACTGTTCAAAAACGGGGAGCCGTTCAAGATGTCCAAGCGGGCAGGGACCTTTGTGACCCTGCGCGATGTGGTCGATCAGGTGGGCGCTGATGTGACCCGGTTCGTGATGCTGACGCGCAAGAACGATGCGATGCTGGATTTCGATTTCGACAAGGTGTTGGAACAGTCGCGTGAGAACCCGGTTTTTTATGTGCAATACGCCCACGCGCGGGTCGCATCGGTGTTGCGCAAGGCGACCGAGGCCGGGATTGCGGTGGACGATGCAACGCTTGGGGCCGCTGACCTGTCGAAATTGGATCACGAAGCGGAGTTGGCCTTGTTGCGGAAATTGGCCGAATGGCCCCGGCTGGTCGAGACCGCCGCGCGCTCGAATGAGCCGCACCGGGTGGCTTTCTATCTGTATGAACTGGCAGGAGAATTTCACGGACTCTGGAACCGTGGGAATGAGGATGGGTCGCTGAGATTCATTCAGGAAGACGATGCGGCCACATCGCAGGCAAAAATCGCTCTTGCGCGGGCCACGGCGATTGTAATTGCAGCCGGTCTTGGTATTCTTGGGGTCACACCGGCGCAAGAGATGCGGTAACAGCACAGGCGCGCCGACACAGGCGAACTTCAGGACCAGACCCGCGGCGCGATACGAACGCGGGCAAAGAGGCACAGATGGCAGATTTCACATCCTCCCCCGTGGCGGGGGGCTACGATGATGCAAACATTCATGAGACCGCGTCAAACACGGCGTCCAATCAGTTGATATCTTTTACAAATGCTGCGGGCGCGCTGGTGTCTTTGGCGTTGGTCGTGGGCATCGGTATCTGGGGGTACAAGCTGTTGGTGCGCGATGTCAGTGGCATTCCGGTAGTGCGCGCCGCCGAAGGCGACATGCGCGTGCGTCCCGAAGACCCCGGTGGTCAACTGGCGCAAAATCAGGGGCTGTCCGTCAATGCCGTTGCGGCGGAAGGGGCAGCAGCGGCGCCGGCGGATCAACTGCGTCTGGCACCCCGTCCTGTCGATCTGACCGCTGAGGACCAGATTGTGCCAGCCGCAATGGTTGCACCCACGCCACAGGTTGCCGCACCGGCCACGCCCGATATCACGGCGGCCCTGCAATCTGGCAACGTCGAAGAACTGGTGGCACAACTGACCGACGGGATCGCACCCCTGACCGAAACGCCAGTGACACGGGACACGTCTGTTGCCGCGCTGGTTGAAAGTGCTGTGGCCGAAGCGCTGGAAGATGCGCCGCAGCCCGTCACGGTGGCTGCCGCAGTTCTGGATGCCCCTGGTGTGCGCCAATCCCTGCGACCGCAAAAGCGGCCCAGCCAGCGCGCGCAGGTCGTGCGGGTCTCTGCCAGTGGTGTCGCAACCAACCCTGCTTTGGCCGACGTTGATGCGGCAAGCGTGCCAGTGGGCACGCGGCTTGCGCAACTTGGCGCTTTTGACAGTGAAGCGGTTGCGCGTGAACAATGGGATCAGCTGAACACCCGGTTCGGCACCTATCTGGCTGGCAAGAAGCGTGTGGTGCAGAAGGCCACCAGTGGCGGTCGGGTGTTCTATCGTTTGCGCGCCATGGGGTTCGAAGACATCGCCGATGCGCGGCGTTTTTGTTCGGCACTTGTGGCTGAAAACGCGGATTGCATCCCTGTCGTGACCCGGTGATGGCGCCTTTTGGCGCGACAATTATCGACGCCGATGGGCTTCGGCTGACACCTGACGAAAAGTCCTTTTTCCGCGAGGCCGATCCCTTCGGATTTATCCTGTTTGCCCGCAATATTGACACGCCGGATCAGGTCCGTGCGCTGTGTGACGACATGCGCGATTGCGTGGGCCGCGATGTGATCATCACTGTGGATCAGGAAGGCGGGCGGGTGCAGCGGCTGCGTGCGCCCCATTGGCGTGACTGGCCTGCGCCCTTTGATGTGGTTGAGGCTGCGGGGGACAGGGCGGAGCGGGCGCTTTACTGCATGTACCGCGTGATTGCAGCGGAATTGCACGCCCTTGGCATCGACAGCAATTGTGCCCCGACGCTGGACGTGGCGCGCGCGCATACGCATCCGTTTCTGCGCAACAGGTGTCTGGGCAGCGACCCGGCCCGCGTGGCGGATTTGGGTCGCGCGGCGGCGGACGGGATGCTGGAAGGGGGCGTGGTGCCGGTGATCAAGCACATGCCCGGCCATGGGCTGAGCGCGCTCGACACGCATTTCGATCTGCCGACAGTAAGCGCGGAGCGGCAGGTACTGGATGACATTGATTTTGCGCCGTTCAACGCCCTGAATGATCTGCCCATGGGGATGACCGCGCATCTGGTGTTTGACGCCATTGATCCAAGGCCCGCAACGCTGAGCCCGGACATGATGCGGATCATTCGCGATGACATCGGGTTTGACGGGCTGATCATGACCGATGACATCTCAATGAAGGCGCTTCAGGCGGCCCCCGCCGACAGCGCCCGTGCGGCGATTGTTGCGGGGTGTGATATCGCGCTTTATTGCAATGCGCCGCTTGCCGACCGGATCAAAGTGGTGGAGGCGGCAGGCACGCTGGACGCGCGCGGTATGGCCCGGGCACAGCGGGCAATGAAGGCGCGCAAAACCCCAACAGATGTTGACATTTCCGCCCTCTGCGCCGAATTTGACGCGCTTACGGGTGGAGCTTTGCATGGCTGAGACCACATTCGAAGAAGACGCGGTTTCGGTCGCTGACAGGCTGGCCGCCGAAGCGTTGATCGTGGATGTGGATGGCTTTGAAGGGCCGCTGGATCTGTTGCTGACACTCAGCCGAACCCAGAAGGTCGATCTGCGCAAGATTTCGGTCCTGCACCTGGCGCGGCAGTACCTTGCCTTTGTGGAAAAGGCCAAGTCGCTGCGGCTGGAACTGGCGGCGGATTATCTGGTCATGGCGGCGTGGCTTGCGTTTCTCAAGTCACGGCTGTTGTTGCCGCCTGATCCGACAGAGGACAGCCCGTCGGGCGAGGAACTAGCCGCACATCTGGCGTTTCAGCTTGAGCGTTTGCAGGCGATGCGCGATGCGGCGGCCCGGCTTATGGGGCGCGATCAGCTGGGGCGGGATTTCTTTGCGCGCGGGCAGACCACAGACATGACGCGGGTGCGGCGTGTGACCTATACGGCAACGTTGCTGGACCTGATGCAGGGCTATGCGCGCATTCGCACCCGCGATGAATTCAGACCTTTCGTGATGGACCGTGACGCGGTGTTCACGATGGAACAGGCGCTGGAGCGGATGCGCGGATTGATTGGGTATGCAGGCGAATGGGGCGACTTGATGAGCTTTCTTCCTGAAGGGTGGGAAGCGGACCCGGTACGCCGCCGGTCGGCTACCGCATCGACCTTTGCAGCCTCGCTGGAACTGGTAAAAGAAGGCCATCTGGAAATCCGGCAATCAGAGATGTTTGCCCCGATCCAGCTGCGCAAAAAGGATTAACTGCGTGTCAGAAGAGACGGAAGAGCAAGAAGAAAGCCTGTTCGAGGCCCCGCCGATGGCGGAACAGGAACGTATGATCGAAGCGGTGCTTTTTGCTACCTCAGAACCGATCACGCTGAAAGAGCTTGAGACCCGTATGCCGCATGGCTGCGACGCCGCCGAAGCCATGGTGCATCTGCGCAAGCGCTACGAAGGGCGCGGCGTGCAGGTGGTCAGGGTGGATGATGGCTATGCCTTGCGCACGGCGGCTGATCTGGGGTTCCTGATGCAAAAGGAAACCGTTGAGGTGCGCAAGCTGAGTCGTGCCGCGATCGAGACGCTCGCGATTATTGCCTATCACCAGCCCGTAACCCGCGCCGAGATCGAGGAAATTCGCGGTGTTTCCGTTTCGCGCGGGACGGTGGATCAATTGCTGGAGCTCGAGTGGATCCGCTTTGGGCGGCGCAAGATGACGCCGGGCAGGCCGGTGACATTTGTGGTGACGCAGAACTTTCTGGATCATTTCGGGTTGGAGAATGCGCGCGATCTGCCGGGGCTCAAGGAATTGCGTTCAGCCGGATTGCTGGAGAACCGACCGCCGCCCGGTACGGTACCCGTGCTGGGTGATGGCGAGGAGGAAGAGGACGCGGACGTCAATCAAAGCGAGATGTTCGAAGAATAGCGGGGCGTTAACCAAAACTTCGATTTCACGTCGGGTGGCCTGATTGTTGCCGTATTATCTGCTATAACAGGCACAAGGCAGAGCAAAGGGGCAAACCCATGAACATGAATCGCATCATCAATATGGTCATCCGTCAGGTGATGAACCAACTGATCCGCCGCGGCATGCGCGCAGGGTTCGACAAGGCGGGGCAGGTGGCGGACCGCCGCAAGGCCGCGCGGGGGGAGCCGGTGAAGACACCGCAGGACATGACACCGCAAGAGCGCAAGCAGATGCGCGCAGAGCGCCAGCAGGCCCGGCGGGCACAGCAAGGATTGAAGACCGCGCGCAGGATGTCGCGGTTCTAGCCCGATTTGAAGTGTTTGGAGAGTTTCAGGCCCTGACCCTGATAATTTGACGCGATGTCAGCGCCATAAAGCTGGCTGGGAACCTCGATCATTTTTTCATAGACCAGACGGCCGACGACCTGTCCGTGTTCCAGCACGAAGGGGGCCTCGTGGCAGCGCACTTCGAGCACGCCGCGAGAGCCTGCGCCGCCTGCGTCGGCATAGCCGAACCCGGGGTCGAAGAATCCTGCGTAATGCACACGAAACTCGCCGACCATCGCCAGAAAGGGTGCCATTTCAGCGGCATAGGCGGGCGGGATTGTCACCGCTTCGCGGCTGACAAGGATGTAGAAGGCGCCCGGATCAAGGATGATCTGACCGTTTGAAGTGTGGACTTCTTCCCAGTATTCGGCGGGGTCGTAGTGGCTGATATTGTCGAGATCGATCACGCCGGTGTGCGGTTTGGCGCGGTAGCCGACAAGGGTGGTATCGGGCAGACGTAGATCGACGGAAAAGCCAAGGCCTTCGTCAATGACGGCGTCACCGTCGACCAGTGGTGTTTGCGCGTGCAGGGTGCGCAAGGCATCGTCGTCCAGTACGGCATCGCCGCGACCAAAGCGGATCTGATTCAGCCGCATGCCCGGTCGAACCAGAACAGAGAAAGAGCGCGGGCAGATTTCGGCATAGAGCGGCCCGTGATACCCAGGCGCGATGCGGTCAAATTCTGTGCCTTCGTCGCAGATCGTGCGGGTCAGCAGGTCAAGTCGCCCGGTCGAGCTTTTGGCGTTGGCCACGGCGGACAGATCGTCGGGCAGGGCAAGGCGTTCCATCAGCGGGACGACGTAGACGCAGCCTTTTTCCAGCACGGCGCCGTTGCTCAGATCGACTTCGTGCATCTGAAACTCGGCCAGACGGTCGGTGACTGTCTTGCCCTTTCCGGCCAGGAACGAGGCGCGGACACGATAGGCTTTGGATCCGAGGCGCAGGTCAAGGCTGGCGGGCTGAATTTGCGCAGGGGTCACCGGGGGTGTTGCGGCAATCGCGCCCGCGTCGATCATGGCCGAGAGCTGTTGGTTGGGGATCACGCCATTCATGGGGTCGCACCTTTCACAATGACAAACGCCCGCATCCCAAAGGTGCGGGCGATTTGTGTGATGGTCGGGCTAGCAGGACTCGAACCTGCGACCTTCCGTCCCCCAGACGGACGCGCTACCAGGCTGCGCCATAGCCCGACTATGGGCGCTACATAACCGATCTTGCCCCGCGTGCAAGAGGCAATCGCCGCGTCCATCATTGGTTCAGGCTGGGGGTGGTGTAGGCGCGCCACCGCCACGCCGCCGGGCCGCCATGGAATCGCGCAGACGGGTCAGACGATCCAGCAGCGGGGCCATTGCAGCGGCCTGGCTGCCGCTGACATGGCGCAGGCCGTGGACGCGGGACAGGATGCCGGGGTCTGCTTCAATTTCCGCCTCGGACTGCACCTGCGGCATGCCGATGTCGCGCGGTTTTGGGGCCTGAGGGGCGTCTGGCTCTGGCTCGGGCTCAGCGGTGCTTGCGCTGTGGTCCATATCCGGTGCCGGATCTGTCGGCTGCGCGGGCTCATCCAGGGGGCGGCGCAAAAAGGCGGGCAGGGCGGAGGAGGGCACCGGTTGTTCAGATGGCGCAAGTTCGTCTGCGGTAGGTGTGACGGCCTCGGTCGCGTCGTCCGACGCGGGCGCGATGTCATCGGCCACTAGTGCTTCGGTCATCGGCTCAGGCTCGGCATCGGCCGCTTCGATTGGGGCAGGCTCTGGATCGACGGCCTCGGGAAGTTCCTCTGTTGCTGCGGCGGGCGCGTCTTCCATCATCTCGTCGACAGGCGCTGGCGCGCTGTCCTGCGGCGGTGCAACGGGTTCCGGGGCATCACCGAAAAGATCGGTGCCTGCATCCATCACCGGAGCGGGGGCGTCTTCTGCGGGCGTCTCAAAGCTGAGGACGACGCCTTTTTCCTCGGCGACGGGTTCGGGTTCCGGCGTTGGGGCCGGGGCGTCATCAAGCTGGGAAATCGTAAGATCATCAAGCGGTTGGGACAGATCTGCCACGTGGCTCATCCCTTCTTCGCGCAGGATTTTCTGGACCCCTTTGATGGTCAGCCCATCGTCGTGCAAAAGCCGCTTGATGCCGCCCAGCAACAGCATGTCGGTCGGACGGTAATAGCGACGGCCCCCGGCGCGTTTGATCGGCTTGACCTGAGAAAACTTGCTTTCCCAAAAGCGTAGCACGTGGGCCTGGATGCCCAGCCACTCGGCAACTTCAGAGATCGTGCGAAACGCTTCGGGCGACTTGGCCATCAGATCAGGATTTATTGCCGCTTGCGACGCGGTCCTTCATCAGATGGGAGGGGCGGAATGTGAGAACCCGGCGGGGGTTGATTGGCACTTCCTCACCGGTTTTGGGGTTGCGGCCCACGCGTGCGGTCTTGTCACGCACGGAAAAGGTGCCAAAGGAAGAAATCTTGACCTGTTCACCGGCCACAAGCGCATCGGACATCTGGTCCAGAACGGATTCTACCAATTGCGCACTTTCGTTGCGCGACAGACCCACTTCGCGGAAAACCGCTTCGCTCAGGTCCATGCGCGTCAAAGTCTTATCAGACATAATGTCCCCCATGTTTCAGCCAACATAGGCTGGCGGGTTTTTCCGAGTCAACAAGAATGGCCCGCAACCCACGGTTTCGGCGATAGAAATCCGCGCCGGCAGGGACTTACCACCGCAGGACGACAGCGCCCCAGGCCAATCCGCCGCCGATTGCCTCGGTGACGATCAGGTCGCCTTGCTTGATCTGGCCCCGTTCGCGGCCCACCGACAGGGCCAGCGGAATGGAGGCCGCAGAGGTGTTGCCGTGGTCCTGTACCGTGACCACCACACGCTCCATCGGGAGGTTCAGCTTTTTGGCGGTGCCCTGAATGATACGGATGTTCGCCTGATGGGGGACAACCCAGTCGATGTCGTCCGCCGTGACCCCGGCGCGTTCCATGGCGGTATTGGCCGTCGCGGCCAGCTTTTCAACCGCATGGCGGAACACCTGATTGCCCTGCATGCGCAACTGCCCGGTGGTGCCCGTGCTGACGCCGCCATCGACGTAAAGCAGGTCACGGTAGCGCCCGTCTGAATTGAGGTCGGTGGACAGCACACCGCGGTCTGCGGGCGTGCCGTCACCTTCTTGTGCCTCGAGCAGCAGCGCGCCTGCACCATCCCCGAAGAGCACGCAGGTGGCGCGGTCGGTCCAGTCCATGATGCGGCTAAAGGTTTCCGCGCCGATGACAAGCACGCGCTTTGCCTGGCCGGATGCAATCAACCCGTTGGCATTGCTGAGTGCGTAGACAAAACCGGCGCAAACCGCCTGAATATCAAAGGCAAACCCCTGCTGCATGCCCAGTTCGGCCTGCACCATGGTGGCCGCCGACGGAAAGGTCAGATCCGGGGTCGAGGTGGCGAGCACGATAGCATCGACATCGCTGATATCACGGCCTGCATCCTCTAGCGCGCGGCGTGCGGCAGCGGCCGCCATTTGCGAGGTGGTTTCGCCCTCAGCGGCGAAATGGCGGCGTTCGATGCCGGAGCGGGAGCGGATCCAGGTGTCATCGGTATCAAGCGTCTTTTCAAATTCGGCGTTTTCGACAACGCGGGAGGGCAGGTAATGGCCGCAGCCTATGACGACAGCACGCAGGGTCATTCTGTTTTTTCCTCGGCTGGAAGGGCGGCGGCGACCCGCGCGGCCAGCTTGTCGTTAAAGCGGTTCTGCGACAGTTGGGCGGCCAGCTTGATGGCGGATGAGACGCCGGTGGCGTCGGCCGATCCGTGAGATTTGACCACCGTGCCGTTGAGGCCCAGAAAGACGCCCCCATTGACGCGCCGCGGATCGATCTTTTTCTTCAGGCGTTGCAGCGACGTATAGGCAAGCAGGGACGCAAGGCGAGAGAGGGGTGAGTATTTGAAAGCCTCGCGCAGGCGGTTGCCCACGAGGGTGGCGGTGCCTTCGCCGGTCTTGATCGCGACGTTGCCGGTAAAGCCATCGGTCACGATCACGTCGGCACGGTTGCCTGAGATATCGCCGCCTTCGACGAAGCCTACAAATTCGTACTCTGCCGTAGGGGCCTGATCGCGAATCAGATCGTAGGCTACTTTGAGTTCGCTGCGGCCCTTGTGTTCTTCGGTACCGACGTTCAACAGGCCGACCCGGGGGCGGGCGATGTTCATGCCGTTGCGCACATAGGAATTGCCCATCAGGGCAAAGCGCATGAGGTCATCGGCGTCTGCACGGATGTCCGCGCCGACGTCCAGCATCACATTGAACCCCTGAGGGTTCGAAGACGGATAGAGCACGGCAATGGCGGGGCGGTTCACGCCGGGCAGTTTGCGCAGGCGGATCATCGAGACCGCCATCAGCGCGCCAGTGTTGCCACAAGACACCGCCACAGACGCTTCGCCCGAACGCACGGATTCGACCGCTGACCACATCGACGTGTCCTTGCCCGTCCGCACGACCTGACTGGGCTTGTCGTCCATGGTGACGACGTCTGGCGCATGGCGGACCTCGCACAGGTCAGCAAGTTCGCGCCGCTTGGCCACCAGCGGATCAAGCTGCGCCTTGTCCCCGTGCAGGATGAAGGCAATATCGGGATTGGCCTTTGCAGACAAAGAACACCCGGCAACGACTGCTGCCGGGCCCTGATCCCCCCCCATCGCATCAATTGAGATGAGGGTGCGTCCGGCGTTCGCGTTACTGTGATCGGTCTCGGCCGTCATCGGTGCGAATGCCTTTCGAAGTCTGCGATTGCGATGACCTTAGCTTATGCCGCGTCGTCTTCCAGGTCGATCTCTTCTGTCAGTGCGACAACTTCGTTGTCATCGTAGTGACCGCAGGCCGCGCAAATGTGGTGCGGGCGCTTGAGTTCGCCGCAGTTGGTGCATTCGTTCGGGTTCGCGGCAACAAGCGAATCGTGTGCGCGGCGGTTGTTACGGCGCGACTTGGAAACTTTATTCTGCTGGACAGCCATGTCTGGTGCCTTTGTCTGGGGGGCAAAGCCCGGGCGATCCCGGGGCGTGCCCATGTTTCTATCTGTCCCGTAAGCGGGGGTGACGTCGCTTTAGGCGAGCGTCCCTGCAATGTCCAACCTAAATTGGGGGGAGGGCGGCAAAATACTGCTAATCCTGTGGTTTGCAAGTCCGATCTTATGGTGCGCTGCGCGGTTACTCTTTGGGCTTGATCAACTGGTCCTTGAGGTTGGCCAGCCCCGCAAAGGGCTTGGCGTCTTCGTCGGTCATTGGCGCGGTACCGGGTTCGGCATAGACCATCTGCCCCAGCGCCGCGGCGTCCTTGCGCGGATAGTCGGGAACAGCAAGGGCCAGCGCCTCTTTCATCACCTCGGCGGGATCAATCCAGGGGCCCAGCGATTCTGTTGTGTCATCATCGGGCATTTCTGTTTCGGGGTCGTCAGACAGGACAAAGTCCTGAACAAAATGCCGGACGACCGGGGTGTCGATCCGTGTGGTCACAGGGTCGAGGGTGACCACGCAGGGCTGCACGACCGTGGCCCCCAACTGGGCCTCAAGGGTCCAGTCTGTGCGGCCAAGCGGCTTCAGGCGCCCTTCAAAGCGCACTTTGCGCAGGGCTGAAAGGGCAAGATCCCCAGCGATCTGGCTTAGGGCCGCTGCGTCAGGGCGCACTGAAAACGTCTTTTCCGCGTTCTGTTTGAGATCTGCAACGCGGATCGCGGTGTCACTGGGGGGGAGGCGAGACATCAGTCGCTCACTTTCGTTTCTTGAACCGGAGGGGTGCCTTGGTGTATGCGAAATAAAAGCCATAAGGTCCAAGGGCAAGAGGGCAGACATATGCGCACCACCCACTACATAGGCGCCAAAGCGCTGCGGACCGCTGTCTTTTGTGCAGCGATCGGACTTTCGGCCTGTGCGCCTGCATTCAAAAACCATGGCTATGTGCCGCCCTCGGAAGACCTTGAGCAGATCGTTGTCGGCAGTGATACCCGAAGCTCTGTCGAGGAGAAGATCGGCGTGCCGTCGTCAGCGGGTGTGTTGAACGATGGCGGGTATTACTATGTGCGTATGCGCACCCGCGCGCTTGGTCCGCTGGCCCCGCGCGAGATTGATCGCCAGGTTGTTGCGATAAGCTTTTCAAGTGCAGGTGTTGTCCAGAATATCGAAACGTTCGGGCTGGAAGACGGAAATGTCGTGCCCCTGCAGCGGCGCGTGACCTCTTCGCCGGTGAGCGACAAGAGCTTTATCCGGCAGTTGCTGGGCAATCTGGGCCGGTTCAATCCTGCGGCACTACAGGGCTGAAGGCGTCGCATTGAGCGGCATGTTTTGGTACTCTCGCTGCGCTGGGTAAGCCTGCGCGACAGGGGTGAGGTGAGACCATGATCGCGCTTTCCAAAGGACGGTACACGGCAGCTGAGGCCCGGTGCGCCGGGGATATTGAGGCCGCGCAGCGCCTGCGGGCGCTCTGTTTTGAGCTTGAGACGTCGTTGGACGTTGATCCCTTTGATGCCACCAGCAAGCATATTCTGATCCGTGAGACGGCGAGTGATGCCGTGGTGTGCTGTTTTCGCATGACGGCATTGACCGGTGCTGAATTGCCGCAAAGCTATGCCGCGCAGTTTTATGAGTTAAGCGCGCTGGCGCATTATGACGGCCTGATGATGGAGTTGGGCCGCTTTTGCATCCATCCTGACCGGAACGATCCGGACATTCTGCGGCTGGCCTGGGCGGCGTTGACATCATTTGTCGACACACATGAGGTCAAGATGCTGTTTGGCTGTTCGTCCTTTGCGGGGGTCGAGACCGCACCCTTCCTTGATACCTTTGCGATGCTCAAGGCGCGGCATCTGGCGCCCAAGCGATGGCTGCCGCGGGTCAAGGCGCCTGATGTCTTCCGGTTTGCTGCACGTCTGCGGCGCAAGCCTGACGCGAAAAAGGCGATGCTGCGGATGCCGCCCTTGCTGCGCACCTATCTGATGATGGGGGGATGGGTCAGTGATCATGCGGTTGTCGATCACCAGATGAACACGCTGCATGTGTTTACCGGGGTTGAAATTGGGGCGATTCCCGCGGCACGAAAGCGGTTGTTGCGGGCGTTGGTTTAAGAAATTTCAAGCTGACCCACTACCAGAAAAAGAGGGGTGATTGACCTTGCTTGCGGCGGGCGATAGCTGGCGGGCATGGCGCGCGCACCTCTTTTGCAACTTACCGATATTTCGCTGACCTTTGGGGGCGATCCGGTCTTTGATGATCTGTCCCTTGTGGTCCAGCCCGGCGACCGGCTGGCGCTGGTGGGGCGCAACGGGTCGGGCAAATCCACCCTGATGAAGGTGATGGCGGGACTGGCAGAGGCCGATCGAGGCGATGTCATCGCCGGGCCCGGCGTCACAGTTGGCTATATGGAGCAGGATCCCGATCTGGCGGGTTTTGAAACCCTGGGCGATTTTGCCGCCGATGGCTTGGAACCCGGAGAAATGTACAAGGTCGAGCGTGCGGGCGAGGGGCTGAAGTTTGATCCCGCGCGTCCTGTGGCGACGGCCAGTGGCGGCGAGCGGCGGCGCGCGGCGCTTGCACGGCTGATGGCGACGGAGCCTGCGTTGCTGCTGCTGGATGAGCCCACGAACCATCTGGATATCGAGGCAATTGCCTGGCTTGAAGCTGAGCTAAAGCAGACGCGCACGGCCTTTGTGATCATCAGCCACGACCGTGCATTTCTACGTGAGCTTACCCGCGCAACACTCTGGATTGACAGGGGAATGGTGCGTCGTCAGGAAATTGGCTTTGGCGGTTTCGAAGCCTGGCGCGATCAGATTTGGGAAGAGGAAGACACGCAGCGCCACAAGCTGAACCGCAAGATCAAGGCGGAGGCGCGGTGGGCGGTCGAGGGGATCTCGGCGCGGCGCAAGCGTAATCAGGGGCGCGTGCGGGCATTGCAGGATCTGCGCGCTGAGCGGGCTGCGCAGATCACCCGGCAGGGCACAGCAGCGATGGCGTTGGAGGCCGGGCCGAAGTCGGGGCGCAAGGTCATTGAGGCCACTGAGATTTTCAAAGCCTTTGATGACAAGGAGATCGTCAGGAATTTCTCTTTGACGGTGCAGCGCGGCGATCGGATTGCGCTGGTTGGCCCTAACGGTGTTGGCAAAACAACACTTCTTAACATGCTGATCGGAAAAGAAGAACCGGACACCGGGACGATCAAACTGGGCACCAATCTGGAACTGGCGCTGTTCGATCAGGCGCGTGCGCAGCTTGATGTCGACATGTCGCTTTGGGACAGTCTGACGGGCGATCCGGAGATGCGGGTCAGCGGCAAAGCGGATCAGGTGCTGGTGCGGGGCGTCCCAAAGCATGTTGTGGGCTACCTCAAGGAGTTTCTTTTCAATGAGGCGCAGGCGCGCGCGCCTGTGCGGTCCCTGTCCGGTGGGGAAAAGGCGCGATTGTTGCTGGCCAAGATCATGGCGCGGTCCTCGAACTTGCTGGTGCTGGACGAACCGACGAATGATCTGGACATCGAGACGCTGGATCTGTTGCAGGAATTGCTGGGGACCTATGACGGGACGGTTTTGCTGGTCAGTCACGACCGTGATTTTCTGGACCGTGTTGCGGCGACGACAATCGCCATGGAAGGCGACGGGCGCGCGACGGTCTATGCGGGCGGCTGGTCAGACTATCTGAGCCAGCGGCAACAGGATGATTTTTCGGAAAGTGTCATAAAAGCAAAGCCCGCACCGGCGGCGGGGCAGGCACCAAAGAAGGCCGGCAAAACCGGGCTTAGCTTTACGGAAAAGCATCGGCTTGAGGCCTTGCCCGCCGAAATTGCGCGGTTGGAGGCTGAGATTGCCAAGCTGGAAGAACTATTGAGCGATCCGGAACTTTTCACCCGCGAGCCACTGAAGTTCGACAAGGCGACGAAGGCCTTGGTTGAGAGGCAGGAAAAGCTGGCGGCAGCGGAGGAAGACTGGCTGACGCTTGAGGAAAAGGCCGAAGGCTAGCGGCGTGCTGGCACGCCTTTGACCGTTTGGCCAGCTTCTACATCCTGGGTGACCACCGCGCCCGCTGCGACAATGGCCTGATCATGCACCGTTACTCCGGGCAGGATGATCGCCCCCGCGCCGATCCAGACATTGCGTCCGATGGTGACGGGCAGGGCGATTTCCATACCTTTGGTCCTTTCATCGGCGTTCTTGTGATGCTCGGCACAGAGTATCTGGGTCAGGGGGCCGATCATGGTGCCATCGCCGATATGCACCGGGGCGCTGTCGAGGATGACACAGCCCGCGTTCATGTAGACAGCCCGGCCAAGGTGGATGTTCATCCCGTACGAGCAGTGAAACGGCGCTTCGATCAGGCAGTCGGGACCTACAGCGGCAAAGAGGGCACGCAAGGGCGCGCTGAGGGTTTGCCGATCACCTGGGGGCAGGTGATTGTGAGCATGGACCGCGTTGCGGGCGCGCATTCGAAGGCCTTCAAGCTCATCATCAAGGCAGGAATACCACGCGCCTGCGGCCATCAGGTCTTTCTGAGAAGTCAACGTCGGGTGCTCCTTTTGCGGAAACGGCTGGATTAATGGCTAGCTGTGCCGGTGCGGGCTGGCAAGCACGCAGCGCATGGGTGGCCAACCTCATCGGGGTCCCGTTAGAGTGCGCGAAGGGGGGGCGATGGAACAGACACTTGTTGCGGTCATGGCTGTCGATGTGGTGGGGTATTCGCGCATGATGGGTGCGGATGCCACCGGCACAATTGCGTCCCTGGGACGCATCCGACAGGAGGTGTTTGCGCCCGTTGTGGCGGGATACCGGGGGCGGATCGTCAAGAACATGGGCGACGGGTGGATCGTGACATTCGCCAGCGCGACCGAGGCGGCTACATGCGCTATGCGGCTGCAGGACAAGATGGTGCTGGAGCGTGACATTCAGATCAGAATTGGTGTGCATTTGGGCGATGTGACAGTGATGGACGAAGATGTCTTTGGTGACGGGGTGAACGTGGCCGCGCGGCTGGAAGCGGCAATCAATCCGGGGGGGCTGAGCCTGTCTGATGCGGTTTATGGTGTCTTGGACGGGACGTTGCAGCCCGCTTTCGATGACGCGGGCACCATTGATCTCAAAAACATCACACGCCCGGTTCGGATCTGGACCCGTGGCGGGGCCATTGGGGGCGCGGCGCTGAACCAGCGGCAGCGGTCGGGTTTTCCGCATCTGGCCATCGTGCCCGCAGCCTGCCATCCTGAGAGCGACGATGCCCGCG
This sequence comes from Sulfitobacter aestuariivivens, assembly GCF_014763045.1. GTDB lineage: Bacteria > Pseudomonadota > Alphaproteobacteria > Rhodobacterales > Rhodobacteraceae > Sulfitobacter > Sulfitobacter aestuariivivens. The sequence goes on along the minus strand of NZ_JACTAG010000001.1, from coordinate 1,162,277 downwards.
ACCTGGCCGATGGTCTGACCCATGATCTGGAGAGTTTCCTGGGGGGCACGCGTGGATTGATGGCGACGATACAGGCCCAGCCGGACGGGGCGAGCTATGCCTTGCATGCACGTTTGAGGATCAAGGGCGACCGGATGCGGCTGGATGTGCATCTGAAAGATCGCAAAGAGCAGCGGCTGTGGCGTGGCAAGTATGATGGCCGGATGGACGATGCCTTTGACTGGCAGGACAGGACATCGGCGGACATTGCCGACCGGATTTATGCCCTGATCATTGAGCGGGAGCTGGGGCGGGTGAACGCGCTGGCGCCGCAAGACCGCACCTGGCGGGATTGGGTGTTGCGGGCGACGTCCTCCAGCTTTGCGGACCGCGCGTCGCTTGCCCGCGCGGTCGAGGATCTGCGCCACGCGATTGCGCTTAGTCCCACCAGCAGTCTGCCTTACGAGGTGTTTCTTGCCCTGTCGGCGACAGCCGGGTCTCAGGGGTTCACCGATCTGCTGGCCGACATTCAACCCGAAATGCCACAGGCCTTTGAGAAGGCAGAAGAATTGGGCGGGGCTGCATCGTCGTCGCGCGTCATTCGGGCCTATGGTGCCTATGTGCGGGATGGGGATGTGGCCAAGGCACGCGCGGATATTGCAACGTTCATGCGGGATATGCCATTTGATCCCAATGCGCTGATCTGCGCGGGTTTTATCTATCAGTTCACCGGGCAACCTACGCAGGGTTTGGCCTGTTTTGACCGTTTTCTGTCATTTGCCCGTTTCAACAATCTGGCTGTCGCCGCGATCAGCGGCAAAGGGTCATGCCTGATCCAGCTAGGTCGGTTCGAGGAAGGCCTTGATTTCAGCGAGCAGGCAATCGCGGCGGTGCCGGGCTACACTGCCGCGCATCGCTGGCGTATTGCCGCTCTTGCCCAGTTGGGGCGCGATGCAGAAGCACGTGCCGCGCTGGAAGAACACCGCGCGATTCTGCCCGATGCGACAATCGCATCGGTGCGCTCAGGCAGTCGCTATGTCGATACACCCGGGACAGAGTATTATTTCGAGGGCCTGCGCCGGGCCGGGATGCCGGAAAGCTAGCCCAGTGTCACCAGCGCGTGCCGTTTCTTTCCCGCGCTCAGTTTGATCGGAGAGGACAGCGCGCCGGCGTCCAGCATCAGGCCCGCGTCTGTCAGCGGCTGGTCGTCGATCCGTGCGCCGTTTTCCGCGATCAGCCGTTTTGCTTCCTTGCCTGAGCCTGCCAGCCCGGAGCGCACGATGGCCTGTACGATGGACAGGGGCAGATCGGCTGGTGCGATTGTCAGCGTGGGCAGATCGTCGCCCACACCGCCTTTTTCAAAGACTTCGCGCGCGGTGGCCTCGGCGGCTGTCGCGGCCTCAGCCCCGTGCAGGAGCGTGGTGACTTCATTGGCGAGACGCACCTTGGCTTCGTTGATCTCGGACCCTTCGAGCGCGCCCAGACGGTCGCATTCGTCGACCGGCATTTCGGTGTAGAGCTTGAGGAACCGGCCCACGTCCGCGTCTGTGGTGTTACGCCAGAATTGCCAGAATTCGTAGGGCGACAGCATGTCAGGGTTCAGCCAGACCGCGCCGGACTGCGATTTACCCATCTTCTTGCCGTCGCTGGTGGTCAGCAGGGGCGAGGTCAGCCCGTACACTTCGCCATCGATCACCCGGCGGGTGAGGTCGATGCCGTTGACGATGTTGCCCCATTGGTCGCTGCCGCCCATCTGCAGGATGCAGCCATAGCGGCGGTGCAGTTCCATAAAGTCATAGGCCTGCAGGATCATGTAGTTGAATTCGAGAAACGACAGCGATTGCTCGCGGTCGAGCCGGGATTTGACCGACTCGAAGGACAGCATGCGGTTGATCGAGAAATGCCGCCCGATGTCGCGCAGAAAATCAAGGTAGTTCAGATCATCCAGCCATTCGGCGTTATTGATCATCAGCGCATCTGACGGACCATCACCGTAGGTGAGGTAGGCGGAAAAGACCTTTTTGATACCCGCAATATTCGCATCGATCTGTTCCGGCCCCATCAGCGGGCGTTCGTCGGCGCGAAACGACGGATCGCCCACCTTGGTGGTGCCGCCACCCATCAGGGTGATCGGCTTGCCGCCGGTTTTTTGCAGCCAGCGCAGCATCATGATCTGGATGAGGCTGCCCACGTGCAGCGATTTCGCCGTGGCGTCAAAGCCGATGTAGCCGGGTTGCGCGCCCTTCAAAAGAGCCTCGTCCAGCCCCTGATAATCGGTGCAATCGGCGAGAAAGCCGCGCTCCATCATCGTGTGGATGAAGTCCGATTTGGGGTGGTAGGTCATGGCTTGCCTCATGTGCGTATTGCGGGGCACTCTATAGGGGGCAGCGGGGCAAAGGAAAAGGCCATGAATAAGGCCGCACAAAAGCGGATCGGGAAGACGGGGGTGGTGAATGCCTGCGGCGCGATGTCGGGCACCTCGCTGGATGGTGTGGATATCGCCGTTGTGCGCACCGACGGACATGAGATTGAGGGCTTTGGTGAGACGCGGTATCGGCCCTATAGCGACGCTGAGCGCGCCGTGATCCGGGCCGGTCTGGGCAAATGGGCAGGGGCCGAAGTGGATGCGGCGGCAGAGGTCGTTGATGCCGCACATCTTAAAGCGTTGTGCGATCTGTCGGGGGCAGAGCTGATCGGGTTTCACGGTCAGACCCTTGCCCATGCGCCCAAGGCCCAAGGGACGTTGCAGGTGGGGGATGGGGCGGCCTTGGCTGCTGCGTTGGGCGTGCCGGTCGTTTGGGATTTTCGCACGGCGGATGTGGCGCTTGGCGGGGAAGGCGCGCCGCTGGCGCCGTTTTTTCATCACGCTTGTGCGCGGTTCGCGGGGCTTGTGGCACCTGTTGGGTTCTTGAACCTTGGCGGTGTCGGGAACCTCACGTGGGTTGATCCGGCGCTGGACCGGCCTGAGCAGGACGGCGCCTTGCTGGCCTTTGATACCGGGCCTGCCAATGCGCCGCTGAATGATCTGATGCAGGCGCGTCTTGGCAGAACCTTTGATGAAGGCGGGCGTCTGGCCGCCCGGGGGACTGTGGCGCAGGGCGCGTTGGAGCTCTTTCTCGCAGAGCCCTATTTCGCGCGCATCCCGCCCAAATCGCTCGATCGTAATGACTTTGCCGAAATGGTCGATCTTGTGGGGGAGCTGTCAGATGCCGATGCTGCGGCCACATTGACCGCCATGTGCGCTGCTGGGGTGGCCGAGGCGATGCAGCATTGCCCAACGCCGCCTGAGCGCGTGCTGGTGACAGGCGGCGGGCGGCACAATCCGGTGCTGATGCAGATGTTGGCGGTGTCGCTTGACTGCCCTGTCGCCCCGGTCGAGGAGATCGGGCTGGATGGCGATATGCTGGAGGCGCAGGCCTTTGGGTTTCTTGCCGTGCGCGTGGCACGCGGATTGCCGACCTCTTGCCCCGGGACCACCGGGGTGCGCGCGGCGGTCGGGGGCGGGACGGTCAGCCTACCCTAACGCCCCAGTTCCCGCGCGTAGTCGCGCGTGAAGCTGGCATAGCCGTCCGAGACTGATTTCAGGTGCGCCTGGACCCGTTCGTGCAGGTCGGGCAGGGCGTGGAACGGCACCATCGGCATGGCGTGGTGTTCCGCGTGATAGGGCATGTTCCAGGCCAGAAAGCGCACGATGCGATTGGTCAGGGTCGTGCGGGTGTTTTCAAGCATGTTCGCCACCGGTGGGCAGTGGCCGTGTTCTGCCAGCAGGTACAGGCGCAGGAACGGTTGGCCGATCAGGGCGGGCAGGACCAGAAGGGTCAGGGCCAGCGGGCTGATGAACAGCGACAGCGCCAGCAGGGCGTAGCAGGCCAGCAGGATGCGTGCCTCGCGGATGATGGCGGGGTGTTTGCGAACGGGCAAGTAGGGGGCTGTGACCCGGCCCAGGGCGTGTTGCCACAAAGTGCGGGCATTGGCTGACCAATAGCCCCAGCCGCTTAGGTAGATCAGATAGGCGCGCCATGTTTGGGGGCGGCCACCACCGGCAAGTTCCGGGTCGCGGTCGGGATCGTTGGTGTATTTGTGATGCGCCAGATGGAAATATCGAAACCATGTGAACGGCAGCAGCAGCGGCAGCGATACCGCATGGCCGACAATGTCATTCAGGCGCGGGTGGGCAAAGGGCGTGGCATGGGTGCATTCATGGCTCAGGGTAAAGAGAAACATCAGCGTGATGCCGTAGGGCAGCAGCATCAAGGGCCAAAGCGGCAGTTGAAGGCCCACATAGAGCGCCATCGCGATAAGGACGCCAAGGTGGCCTGCCAAATGTCGCAGGCCGCGCTGGTCAGAGCGTGCGTGAAGGGCGGTCTTGTCCTGTGGGCTGAGCGAGGCGATGAAGGCGGTGTGATCCATCCCGCTAGCAGGTTGCGCCTGCGTTTGCGCGGCGCAGTTCATCGGGCTGATCCGGCCGCTGGATGCGCGTGACGCAGATGCGGTCGCCGGGGGACAGATCGGGCCGGGCCTGTAGCGGGGACAAGACCACGCGCTGGTCGCCGATTTGCGCGGTGATGTGCCAGATTTCGGGCCCGGCGGCATCATCGCGCGCCTCTACACCGGTGACGGTGGCGGGGAGGACAGTTTCGGTGCTGGTCTCGCGATCATAGAGATAAAGCCCGACGATCAGTACGAGTGCGAGGTAAACCATCAAGCGGCGGTTCATTGCGGGATCTCCATGCCAGGGGGGGCCAGGGTGAAGCCATCAAAGGTAAAGCCGGGGGACACCGTGCAGCTGACCAGAGTCCAGTCGCCCGTGCTGCGCGCGGCCTGCCAGTGGTTTTCCGGCACGATCAGTTGCGGCGCGCCTTTTGCCAGATTCGGGGTCAGCATATGGTCCTTTGCGGGGCCTGCATCGGTTTCAGATATCGACAGGATCAGCGGTGCACCTGCGTGAAAAAGCCAGATTTCGGTGGCATCAACCCGGTGCCAATGACTGCTTTCGCCTGCACGGAGAAGGAAATAGATGCAGGTGCCTGTGGGACGGCCCGGGTTTTCCGCGACCCATGTCTGGCGATAATGGCCGCCCTCCGGATGCGGTGCGAGGGCGAGATGGTCGATGATCTCTTGCGCTGTCATGACCGCAGCTTAGGGTGGGGTCCGGGGCATGCCAAGGGGGCCATATGCAGGTTGCAATTGTCGGTGCAGGGATCATTGGGGCCAGCCTTGCCTATGCGCTGGGCAGGCAGGGGGCTCAGGTCACGATTGTTGATGCCGCAGGCCCAGCCGCGGGGGCGACAGGGGCGTCTTTTGGCTGGATCAACGCGAGCTATTATGCGGATGCGGCGCATTTTGCGTTGCGGGCGGCCAGCATCGAGGCCTACCGGCAGCTTTGTCGTGTTCTTGACGTGCCGGTCTACTGGTCGGGGTGCCTGTGTTGGGAGGAAGAGGGTGAGGCCCTTGAGGCGCAAGAGCGCGATCTGCGGGCGCTGGGCTATCACGCGCGGATTGTGGACCGGGCGGAGCTGGCGCGGCTGGAACCGCAGGTAAAGGCAGCCGATCGGGCCATTCTGTTTGAGGACGAGGCCGCCGCGGAGCCGGGCTCCTTGACGCAAGCGCTTTTGAAGGCGTCCGGCGCGCGGGTGATGACAGGGTGTCGCGTTTCGGGCATTCTGGCAAAGGGCAGTCGGGTGTGCGGTCTGCGCATACCCGGTGGGGATTTGCCCGCCGATGCGGTCGTGGTGGCTGGCGGCAACGGGAGCACGGATTTGTTGTCGCCGTTGGGCGTGGCCCTACCGATGCTGGACCGGCCCGGGGTGATCTTTCGGACAGCGCCGATTGCGCCGACGCTGAGCCACATCTGCGTGGCCCCCGCAGGGGAATTCCGGCAAACCCCCGAGGGCCAGATCGTGATGCCGACCGCGGTGTCGAATCAGGCAGATGACACCAACCGCATCTGGGCCAGACCCGACCAGCTTGCTGATGCGGCACTGGAGCGCTTGCAGGCGATGTTGCCGGGGACAAAATTAGTCTGGCAGGACGTGGCCCTGGCCCAGCGTCCGGTGCCGCAGGATGGTTTGCCGGTCGTCGGCGCCTGTGGACCCGAGGGGCTTTTCACCGCTGTGATGCATTCAGGGATCACGCTTGCCCCGGTGGTTGCCGAGATACTGTCGGCACAGGTGTTGGGTGCCGCGCTGAGCAATGCCCAGCAGGCGCTGATCGCGCCCTATCGTCCCGACCGCTTCGGCTAAAGCTGCTTTTCAAAGAAGACGAGCTTGGGCAGCATGTCCTTTGGCGTGGGCTGGTAGGGACCGCAGCGCTGAAAGCCGAGGGTTTCATAAAGCCGCTGGGCCGGTTTGAGCGCGACCGAGGTATCGAGCACCAGCCGGGCAAATCCATCCCGGCGGGCCTGATCCTCAAGCGCATAGCATATCATGCGCGCAACGCCGCGCCCGCGTGCGGTTTCGGTGACAAAGACGCGCTTGATCTCGGACGTAGTGGTATCCAGCGCGTGGGACATGCCGCACCCGACGGGCCTATCGCCGATCTTTGCCAGCACGATCAGTCCGGTTGGGCGTGCGTGCACCTCAGCCAGAGTGTTCATCAGCGTAGTGTATTTGTCCTCGGGATAGAAAAAGCGCGTGATGGCGGCGTCAACGGGCGACAGCTTTTCAAGCAGATCGCGGTAGGCCCAACAGAGGTCCCGAACCGCTGCCAGATCAGCTGCGGTCGTCGCCGCGTTTAGTGTGATCTTGTCAGCCACGCAGGATGGAACGACCGGCATATTCCGCCGTTTCGCCCAGCATCTCTTCGATGCGGATCAACTGGTTGTATTTGGCCAGACGGTCGGACCGGGCCAGCGAACCGGTCTTGATCTGTCCGCAGTTGGTGGCCACCGCCAGATCCGCGATGGTGGCATCTTCGGTCTCGCCTGACCGGTGCGACATGACGTTGGTGAAACCGGCGCGATGGGCCATGTCGACCGCTTTAAGTGTTTCGGTCAAGCTGCCGATCTGATTGACTTTTACAAGCATGGAATTTGCCGACTTCCGCGCGATACCATCCGCAAGGCGCGCCGGGTTCGTAACAAAGAGGTCGTCGCCCACCAGTTGCACGGTGTCGCCCAGCCGCGCGGTCAGCGCTGCCCAGCCGTCCCAGTCGTCTTCGGACATGCCGTCCTCGATCGAGATAATCGGGTAGTCGGCGACGAGGGCCGCAAGATAATCGACATTTTCATCTGAGCTGAGGGTTTTACCTTCTCCTGCAAGAACATACGCGCCATCCTTGAAGTATTCTGTCGCGGCACAATCAAGCGCGAGATGAATTTCATCGCCTGGCTTGTAGCCCGCCTTTTCGATGGACTTCAGAATGAAATCAAGCGCGTCGCGGGTGGAGCTGATGTTGGGTGCAAAGCCGCCCTCGTCACCGACACCGGTGGCAAGGCCTGCCGCGGAAAGCTCTTTCTTGAGCGTATGGAACACCTCCGCGCCCATGCGCACGGCCTCGCGGATGTTGTCCGCGGCGACGGGCATGATCATGAATTCCTGAATGTCGATGGGGTTGTCCGCGTGCTCACCGCCATTGATGATGTTCATCATCGGCACGGGCAGCACCCGGGCAGAGGTCCCGCCGACGTAACGGAAAAGCGGTTGAGTGCAGTAATCCGCCGCTGCCTTTGCCGCCGCCAGAGACACGCCCAGGATCGCGTTCGCGCCCAGACGCTCTTTGTTGTCGGTGCCGTCGAGTTCGATCATGGTTTCGTCGATCTCGACCTGTTCGGTGGCATCAATGCCCACGAGCGCCTCGGCGATCTCGCCGTTGACGGCAGCGCAGGCTTCAAGCACGCCCTTGCCCATGTAGCGGTCCTTGTCGCCATCCCGCTTCTCTACGGCCTCGTAGGCCCCTGTGGAGGCGCCTGAAGGCACCGCCGCGCGGCCCATGGTGCCATCTTCGAGGATCACATCGACCTCGACCGTCGGATTACCCCTGCTGTCGAGGATTTCGCGGGCGTGGATGTCGATGATGGTGCTCATGATGCGTGCGTCCTTAGCAGGATTGATTTGAGGCGACGTTTAGCGCGACGGGGCGGGCTTGGAAAGGCTCGCGGCGGCACGCTGCGCGACTTTGCGTTCGCGCCAGACAGTATAGATACCCGATCCCACAATGATTGCCGCACCGACAAGCATCAGCGCATCGGGCCGTTCGCGAAAAACGATCATGCCCGCGATCAGCGCAAAAAGCAGGCGCGTGTAGCGAAAGGGGGTCACATAGCTGATGTCGCCCACCCGCATCGCGGCCACGATGGCGTAGTAGGCAAGAAGGCCGATACACAAGGCGCTGGTGAAATAGATCCACGTCTGGACGTCGGGCATGACATAGGGCGTGCCGGTGACAGCCATAAGCCCGGCGCCGCCCGGCACAATGGCCAGAAATCCGATGCAGCTAAGCTGCATGGTGCTGGTGCTGGCTGGCACCCGGCGGGTGGCAAGGTCACGCATCGCGAGACCAAAGACGCCAATCAGGGCCAGCACGGACAGCGGCTCAAAACTGTCCATGCCGGGGCGGATGATCAGCAGCACGCCAAAAAGCCCCACCAGAATCGCGGCCCAACGGCGCCACCCAACGGTTTCGCCCAGAAACAGGGCGGCCCCCAGGGTGACGACAAGCGGCGTGACCTGCAGAATGGCCGAAGCGGTTGAGATGGGTGTCAACATGATCGCCGAGACAAAGCCAAGCGTGCCGATGAATTCCCCAATGGCGCGCAGCAGGATCGGGATGGTCAGCAATTCGGGGACCAGGATGCGGTCCCCCTGCGCCTTGACCGCAAGGTAAAAGACGGCCCCACCACAACAGCCCAGCATGACAAGCAATTGACCGACGGGCAGCGCGCCTGCCATCAGCTTGATAAACGTGTCCTCGATGGCAAAGCCCAGCATGGACAGAACCATCAGTGCGGCACCTCTCAGATTGTCCATGGCCGGCCCTTGTGCTGGAAAATCAGTGCACCTGCCTTGACCGTTTTAGGCACCGCGTGCAAGGGCGCTGGCCAGTCTTTGGCGCGGGTGATAGCGAAGGGTCATGCAGGGATTGAATGACCGTCACATCGGTGTCCGGACGACCGTCACACTGGCGATCGCCACCCTTGGCGCGGTTTTGGCCTGGCTGGGGTCTGCCCCGGTGTTCATTCTGCTGGGGCCTGCGGTTGCAGTCAGCCTTTCCGGGCTTGCGGGATTGCGGGTCGAGATTGCGCCGGGTCTGCGCGACGTTTGTTTCGTCGTGCTGGGCGTTGCCGTTGGCAGCGGGTTTGATCGCGATGCGCTGGGGGCGATGATCCGCTGGCCGCTGGCGGTCTTGTTCGTTGTGGTCCTGATCTGGATGATGTTGTTGATCTGCCGCCGCGTTTTGGTGCGCCAGTTCGGCTTTGATCACAGGGCCGCCCTGCTGGCCGGGTCGCCCGGCCACCTGAGCTTTGTCGTTGCCTACGCGCAGGAAAGTGGGGCGGATGTTGCACGGGTGTCCATCGTGCAATCTGTGCGGCTGTTGTGCCTGTCCATCGTGGTTCCCTTTGTCGCCCTGTGGATGGGCGTCGATGTAAACGGCGCCATCGCGCCGCAGGGAGAGATCATGCCGCTGCTGACGCTGCTGGTTGTCTTTGCCACAGCCCTGTTGGTGGCGCGGGTGATTGCGCACCTTCGGGTGCCAGCGGCGCTGTTGCTGGGGGCGATGCTGACCTCAGGGGTTGGTCATCTGACGGGATGGGCACCGGGTGTGCCGCCGGACTGGCTGGTGTTGCCGGCCTATCTGGTGTTCGGGGCGCTCATTGGCACGCGGTTTTCCGGCATGACTTTAAAGGCGCTGGCGGGTGGGTTGGCAGCGGGGCTTACCACCACCGGCATCGCCGCCGTGCTGACAGTATCAGGTGCGATTCCTGTGGCCTGGGCGCTTGGCATGCCGCTGGCGCACGTGCTGGTGGCCTTTGCGCCCGGCGGGCTTGAGACGATGATCGTCATGGGCGTGATCATCGGCGTGGTGCCGGGGTTTGTTGCGGCCTGCCACATCTCGCGACTGCTGGTGCTGAGCGTGCTACTACCCGCGATGTTGGGTCGGTCTAAGCCTTGAGCCGCACCAAGAGGCGGTTGCCCGTTTTTTTCGTCTCCAGCTTGTCCAGCGCATTCACGAGTGCGCTGAGTTTTCCAAACCCATAGGTACGACTGTCGAAATCAGGGTGGCGGGCCTGAATAGCTTGTCCGATCTGGCCCAGATTGTACCAGTCATCCTCGCTGTCGATCTTGTCGAAAGCCTCGCGGAACAGCGGGAGCGCCTTGGCAGCTTTTGCCGTGCTCTTGCGCGGCGTATCTGCGGGGGCGTCCGGGTCTGGGATGTTCTCAATCAGGATGAAACGGTTGTAGACGTTGCGCAGCCCATCGAGAGTCTTGGCCTCTCCGATGCCGATCACGGTCAGGCCATCCTCGCGCAGCCGGTTGACCAGCGCCGTAAAGTCACTGTCTGAGGATACGATCACGAAAGCGTCAAATTTGCCCGAATGCAAGATGTCCATGGCGTGGATGACAAGGCCAATGTCGGTGGCGTTCTTGCCGCGTGAATTGGCGGTTTCCTGATGGGCCACAAGGCCAAGGTGATGGATCGGGTCCTTCCAGCCCTTGAGCTGTTCATTGGACCAATCCCCATAGACGCGGCGCAGGGCTGGTTCCCCGATGGAGGCAACCTCGCGCATGATCTTGGCCGCATGTTTGGCGGGCACGTTGTCGGCATCGATCAGAACGGCAAGCAGGGGGCGGTCGCGGTCGGACATGGGGGGCTTTCAGGTTTGACGTGTATCGGGGGAATAGCAGGCGGAAGGGCGGAACCCAAGGCGGTAAGGCAGGAGGGTGCACTTTCGGGTTTGCGCACCCGTGCCGGCAGTGCCACACACGCCCTGCGCGCCGGGCAGGGCCAGCCCCTGGGGTGGCGCCCCTGACAGATGATCCTGGGCGCTTTATTGTTCAACTGGGCGCGAGCCAGGTGCGACGCGATCAGCCCAACCAAAGCGTCAGCCCGTGGGAGGGAATGGCGCTTCCCGACGTCGGCACGCGTCCTTGATTCCGGGCTGGGGAGGAATTACGCAGGTCCGCTCTGAGCCCAAAGTTCTAGATGCTGCACGGCGCACCAATGTCCGCTCTTCTTGCCGACGGCAAAAACGTGACAGAATCATACCGAGTTTCGCCAAGGGTTTGTGGCACAAGATTTTTCAATGTTTGTGGGAGCATCGCCGCCAGTGACAAAAACGACCGTTTTTGATCGGGGCGTTTTGGCAGGGGGTTATTGTCACACGCGGCAAAAACCTACTGGACAGGATTATCGGGCAACAAGTCGCTCCCTAGCAGGAATCGCACTGTTTTGATTTCCTCCTTTCGAAAGGACGAAAGATAGGACTCAAGCATCGGAAACGTACCGTGCTGACGGCTGACTCTCGCCGAAAGATTGTGAAGCTCCTCAAATCCCTCAAAGTAGATCGGATCAGAGGTCCGCTCGCGATAATAGGTGACTTTCGGGTTGAGCAGTAGCCAATAGCCATCAATATAATAGCTATAATACCTCCACACATGCTCAGTATTGACCTGCCCTACGCTGATTGCTGCGCCGAGGTCTTCCATGAACGTCACCAGTACGTCCTCGTATCCCTCAAAATCGGATGATTCTAGAACAGTTCTCTCAGCAACCGCCAATCGAGCGCGCAACAACGGCTCGGAGTTCCAGACCTCACGAAAGTAGTTCAAGTGAGAGATGGAATTTTGATCCCGTGCAAGGCGGAGCTGTCTCGAAACCAGGTAGAAGCCGATAATGACGAGCGTGGCCTGTACAAGGTGCCAAATCCATTCATTGTCTGGGTTCGCTACGAAATCCAATAAAAGTTTCAAGTTGCTCGATCCTCCAGCCAGCATCTCTCACGATAGCAACTCAACTGGAGTTCGTCCAAACTGTTGTTTGCGAGCTAGTCGCGGCGAAAACTCATACATTTCTGGCACCGGCGATAACCACCGTTTGTGACCTTGCGCATCTCACCCGAAGCCGCCGTTGGCACAGCAGCAGCGAAAGTCGGGAAAGTCCCGCCAAGCCGACCCTCAACCCTCCTTCTTCGGCACCCCGTAGAGTTCCAGCCGGTGACCGCGCAGCTCGTATCCCAGCTTGCGGGCGATCCTTTCCTGCAATGCTTCGATCTCGGCGTCGACAAATTCGATCACTTCACCGGAGTTTACGTCGATCAGGTGGTCGTGGTGATCCCGTTCCGCGTCTTCGTAGCGCGCGCGGCCATCGCCAAATTCCAGCTTATCCAGAATGCCCGCTTCTTCGAACAGCTTGACCGTGCGGTAGACCGTGGCGATCGAAATGCCGTCATCGACCGACACCGCGCGCTTGAACAGTTCTTCGACGTCGGGATGATCATCGCTGTCTTCGATGACTTTCGCGATGATGCGGCGCTGACCGGTCATGCGCATGCCCCTGGCTTCGCAACGCTTGATGATGGATTTGGTCATGGACAGCTGCCTTTGGTCGAATGCGTCGCAGGTTTAGCGACAATTGCGCCGCTCTGCTACCGGGTTCTGGCGCGGGAGGTTGACTTATTCGCATCCGGGGCCCATGTGCACAAACAGGCGACGCCTTCTGCCGCGTGAGCAGTTCCGGTGCCGATGGGTCACCCCGATCCAGGCATACCGGCTTTCAAGGCCGCCCTTGTTCCCAAAATCACGCGTGGGGCCAGACGTTGGCAGACAGGTTCGCGGCATTGTGCCGTTTTCCTGCGATCTGCTGCACGTGACCCATGATGCCGCCCCATGTTGGGGTTGCGAGAATTTTGCGCGAGACCAAGGGGTGTCGCGCCGGAAAGAAGAATATGACCGATTTTACAATGATGGACCTGCCGCCGAAACTGGTGGCGCGGCTCACTCAGATGGGGATCAAAGATCCTACACCGATTCAGAAACAAGCCATCCCGCACGCGCTGAACGGGCGCGACGTGATGGGGCTGGCCCAGACCGGCACCGGCAAGACCGCCGCCTTTGGTGTGCCGCTGGTGGCGCAGATGCTGGAGATGGAAGGCCGACCCGCGCCGCGTACTGTGCGCGGATTGGTGCTGGCGCCCACGCGGGAACTGGCCCAGCAGATCATGGAGAACCTGCGTGGCTACTGTCAGGACACCCCTTTGAAGGCGCTGATGGTCGTGGGTGGGCAAAACATCAACCCGCAGATCAAGCGGCTTGAGCGCGGCACCGACCTGCTTGTGGCCACGCCGGGGCGGCTTTTGGACCTGTTGGACCGCAAGGCCGTACGACTGGATCAGACCACCTTTCTGGTGCTGGACGAGGCAGATCAGATGCTGGACATGGGGTTCATCCATGACCTGCGCAAGATTTCGGCGCTGATCCCGAAAGAGCGGCAGACAATGCTCTTTTCAGCGACCATGCCCAAGCTGATGAACGAGATTGCCAACAGCTATCTTGATCGGCCGATCCGGGTCGAAGTCACACCACCGGGCAAGGCGGCCGACAAGGTCACGCAAGAGCTGCATTTCATCGCCAAGGCGGAAAAGACCAATCTGCTGATCGAACTGCTGGGCGAGCACGTGGGCGAACGCGCGCTGGTTTTTGGCCGCACGAAACATGGCTGTGAAAAGCTGATGAAGGTGCTGGTAAAGGCTGGCTTTGATGCGGCATCGATCCACGGCAACAAAAGCCAGGGTCAGCGCGACCGCGCCATCGAAGGGTTCAAGTCTGGCGCGATCACGGTGCTGGTTGCCACAGATGTGGCTGCGCGCGGTCTGGACATTCCGGACGTGAAATTCGTCTACAATTATGAGCTGCCGAATGTGCCTGATCAATACATCCACCGTATCGGCCGGACGGCGCGGGCGGGCAAGGATGGGGCGGCGATTGCCTTTTGTGCGCCTGACGAGATGGGCGAGCTGAAGGACATTCAAAAGACGATGGGGAAATCAATCCCGGTGACCTCGGGCCGTCCGTGGGAGCCGTCGGAAATCCCTGACAAGCCGAAAGGGCGGGGTGGCCGTCGTGGCGGCGGACGCCCCGATGGCGGAGGCAATCGCCCGCAAGGCGGCGGTGGCAATAATGGCAAGCCGGGTGGAGGACGTCGCCGCAGACGCGGTGGCGGCAAACCGGGCGGTCAGAAAGCAGCCTGACAAAAAAAGACGCGCGGCAGGTGGATCTGCCGCGCGTAGTTGTCTGATCTGGGGAATGCCGCCTCAGGTATAGAGGCTGGGCACGCCCATTTCCTTATGAATATCGTTCACCTCGGCAGGCTGGAGCCCGTAGCCCTGCGCCAGTTTGTGCAGATACTGCGCCTCGTCCTGAGTATCGAGGTCGATGCCCAGCAGTGACATCGCATAGATCTGCTTTCCCATGCCCTGTGGCGTCTGGCGAACAAGGTCATCTGCGCTGACGTCTGTTTGCATCTGCTTTCTGACAAAGGCCGCCTCTTCGGCATCCACATCGCCAAGTTGGCCCAGTAGCTTGTCACGCTCAGCCTCGTCGAAGGTGCCATCCGACTTGGCCGCCTGAATCATCGCCGCGAGCATCAGCGCTGCGGCCGCTTCCTGGTCGCGGGAGGGCTCGATAGGCTCTACCGGGGTGTCGTCGAACTGGGAATTCAGCACCGCCCCGAAATCGGCGTTGGGCTTTTCGGGTCTGCGCCGCAACGTTTCGTCGGTGCCGGACAGAAGGTCATTGTTGCCCCCCGCCACAGCGCCAGCCAGACCGCCCAGCAGACCGCCAAGCCCACCTGCACCGGCCCCCGCTGCGGATGAACCACCGCCGAGCTGTTCCAGCAGACCGCCCAGCCCACCTGCCGCACCGCCTGTGCGGCTGCTGCCCGTGGCACCGCCCAGAATACCGCCAAGCATGTCTTGCAGCCCGCCGCCCGGGCTGTGGGCACCACCATGGCGCTGCGAACCGCCCGCGTTCTTGACCAGACCACCCAAAAGGCCGCCCAGGTCACCGCCGCTTGACCCTGTTCTGCTGCTTTTGTTCATCATGGACTTGGCCCCTTTGGCCATGGCCACGCCAACGGCCACTTTGGCCAACGTTTTCATCAAAGACATCTGAAAATCCCCTGTTTGCTATTGGATTAAGGGCAGAGTGACAGGTTTTGTTCCGGATCGCAGGGGAATTTGGTGTGTTTTCTGCCCTTGGCAGGCTTTTGCGCATTGACCCTGGTGCCCAAGACCGACTGACTGCGCGGATGGACCGCAAATCGCACATTGATCTTTTCGGGGCTGTTGCCCTGATCCTGTTCGCGCTGAATCTTGCGTTCAATCAAGTTGTGATCAAGGTCACAGGCGGCGGGTTCAGCCCGGTGTTTTCGGCTGGGATGCGCTCTGCCGGGGCGGTGGTTGTGCTGCTTTTGTGGATGTATCTGCGCGGGGTCAGCCTGCAGATCCCAAAGGCTGCGTGGTTTGGCGGTATCCTGTCCGGGGTGCTTTTTGCCATAGAATTCTTATGCTTATTTATCGCACTTGATATCACGACCGTCAGCCGGGCCTCGGTGATCTTTTATTCCATGCCGGTCTGGATGGCCCTGATCGCGCATTTCGTCTTTCCTGGGGAAGGGCTGACCCGCACAAAGACCGCGGGCCTTGTCATGGCGATGACCGGCGTTGCCGTTGCCCTGATGGATCGCGACAGCGGGCAGGCGAGCTGGACCGGGGATCTGCTTGCGCTGTCGTCCTCATTCTTGTGGGCGGGCATTGTGTTATGTGTGCGTCTGACCCCGCTGTCCAAGGTGCCGCCTGCGCAGCAACTGATCTTTCAGGTGACGATTTCCGCCCCCATTTTGCTGTTGCTGTCGCCGCTTTTTGGTCCGCTGATCCGCGAGCCTGAGCTGATTCACTATGCGGGCATGGCGTTTCAGATCATCGCGGTGGCCAGTTTGGGGTTTTTGGCGTGGTTCTGGCTGTTGTCGATCTATCCTGCGTCTTCTGTCGCTTCGTTCAGTTTTCTGTCGCCGGTATTTTCCGTGATCTTGGGGTGGCTGCTGCTGTCCGAAGATGTGGCCCCGTCGGTCTGGGGGGCACTGGTGTTGGTGGCAGGGGGCATTTACCTGATCAACCGCAGGCCCCGGCAGCCTGCGAAGCGCAGAGGTATTTGAAAAAGGGTGAAATTCAGGTGCCGCAGAAGGTTGCGGGGACGATTTCATCCGTCGTGGGCACGCGGTGCAGGTCCGGGTCGGTTTCGGTGAAGGGGGTGGCCAGCGCTGTGTTCAGACGTTCGAACGGGGTGATGTCCCCTGCCACGGCGGCTTCGATCATCTGCTCGATGCGGTGATTGCGCGGGATCACAACAGGGTTCGCGGCGTTCATCCGGGCGCGGGTCCCGGTCTCGGATGCCAACCGCGCCTGCCAGTCTGTGGCCCAGGCATCAAAGGCGTCCCGGTTTGTGAAGTGATCGCGCGCTCGGGGTGTGGAAAGGGCGCGGAAGGTGTTGGTGAAATCGGCGCCGTCCTCTTGCATCAGGCCCAATAGCCGCTGGATCAGGGCCAGATCGCCGTCTTGCGGCGTGGCGATGCCGATTTTGTTGGCAAAAGCGGCAAGCCAGGCGGTTTCGAGCAGGTCGGGCATGGCGTGAACGATTGCAGTGGCTTCTTCGACAGCGGCGTCCTTGTCGTCCATCTGCTGGATCAGGGAGGTCGCCAGTTGGGCCATGTTCCAGACCGCAATGTTGGGCTGGTTCCCGTAGGCATAACGGCCCTGTTGATCGATGGATGAGAACACGCGACCGTTGTGGAAGGCATCCATGAAGGCGCAGGGGCCGTAGTCGATCGTTTCACCCGCGATGCTGCTGTTGTCGGTGTTCATCACGCCGTGGATAAAGCCGACAGAGAGCCATTTTGCGACAAGTTCCGCCTGCGCGATGGACACGGCGCGCAGCAGATCCATGGGCCCCGCCGCGTCGGGGTAATGGCGCTGGATTGCGTAGCTGGTGAGGGTTTTGAGATGCGCTGTCTCGCCGCGATGGGCGAAGACCTGAAACGTGCCGACCCGCAGGTGGCTTTGCGCGACCCGGGTGACGATCGCGCCCGGCAGGGCCCCTTGTTCGCGCCAGATTTGCTCACCGGTGGTGACTGCTGCGAGCGCGCGGGTTGTGGGGATGCGCAAGGCGTGCATGGCCTCGGAAACGACATATTCGCGCAGCACCGGGCCCAGCCAGGCGCGGCCGTCGCCCATACGGGAATAGGGCGTGGGGCCGGAGCCTTTGAGCTGGATATCGCGGCGGATGCCATCCGCGCCAACCACCTCGCCGAGCAGGATCGCGCGGCCATCGCCCAGTTGCGGTGAGAAATTGCCAAACTGGTGGCCCGCGTAAAGCTGCGCAAGCGGGGCGGCCCCGTCTGGGATGGTGTTGCCCGCGAAGACCTGTGCGGCTTCCGCAAGATCGCCTGTTTCAATGCCCAGCACGGCGGCAAGATCGGCGTTCCAGGCCATCAATTTGGGGTCTTTCACCGGCGTCGGATTAAGACGGGTGTAGAAGGCCGGCGGCAGCGCTGCATAGCTGTTGTCAAAGGGTATTTTCATAACGAGCGTGACATGAACATGTAATTGTCGCGTGGTTGAAAGCCTGCGCGGCGGTAAAGTTTGATGGCGGCGGTGTTGGTCTTGTCGACTTCGAGATGCAGCGCGCGCAGGCCATATTGCGAGAGCGCGCGGGGCAAAGCAATGAGGGCTTCGGAGGCAATGCCACGCCCGCGCACACCGGGGCGGATGTAGAGTTCATCGATGATGGCATCGAGCCCACCGAATTCGACCGACCACCCGAAACAGACCACGATATAGCCGATGGGTGCTCGGGGCGGGCCGATCAGATAGGCAGCCCCGTGAGGGATGCCATCAAGCAGTGGCGCGATGCCCGCTTGGCGATCTTCGTGAGTAGTTTCAATGCCTTCTTCGGCATGAAAGGCCGTGATGAGGGGCAAGATCTTGTCAAGGTGCTCCGGTTTGCCGAGGGTGAGGGCGGCGCTCATAGGCGGGCCAGCCTTTCTGTGAGCAGAGCAAAGAAGGCGTCGGCGTCGATGTCGCCCATGAAGGTGGCGTTGGGGGCGCGGTCGGTGACACGCCACCAGTCGGCGACGGTCATGCCCATGGTGAGCTCTGAACTCGTTTCAATCTCGACATTGATGTGACGGCCAGAAAACATAGAAGGATCAATCAGATAGGCGGTGACGCAGGGGTCATGCAACGGTGCCCCTTCGGAGCCGTATTTTTCCTTGTCGAAACGTTCGAAAAAATCGGTCATCTGGGCCACGGCGGTCCCCACTGGCGTATTCAGCGCACGAAAAGCGTCGTTGCGAGGTTTGGTGACCAGTGCTTTGTGGGTGACATCAAGCGGCATCACAACAATTGGAATGCCCGATTTAAATACGATATCAGCGGCTTGCGGATCGACGTAGATGTTGAATTCCGCTGTCGGCGTGATGTTGCCCCCCTCGAAATAGCCGCCGCCCATGAGGACGATCTCCTGCACTTTGTCGGCAATTTCAGGTGCTTTTTGAAGGGCTGTCGCAATATTCGTAAGCGGGCCAAGCGGGCAAAGGGTGACGGTGCCCGAGGGTTCGGAATTGAGGGTTTCGATAATGAAATCGACGGCGGGCTGATCCTGCAGGGGCATCGTGGGATCTGGCAGCGTGGGGCCGTCGAGGCCGGTCTTGCCATGCACGTGCTCGGCTGTGACCAGTTCGCGACCAAGGGGGCGGTCACAACCTGCGTAAACATGCACATGAGGAAAGCCTGCTAACTCGCAGACAATACGTGCATTTTTAGACGTCAGATCAAGCGGCACGTTGCCTGCAACACAGGTGATGCCCACCACGTCGAGGTCTTCGGGGCTGGCCAGGGCGAGCAGGATGGCGACGGCGTCGTCCTGTCCGGGGTCGGTGTCGATAATGATTTTGCGAGGGGGCATGAGGGCTCCGGTCAGGGGCTGATAGGCACGTCGGTGTTGCGTCGGTATTACGTCGGTATTTCGTCGGTGTCGAACGCTATGCGCGTTCTTCCGCTTTGACAGCGTCCCAAAGCGCATCCATTTCTGCAAGGTCGCTCTCGGACGGCGTTTTGCCGAGGCTTTTCAGCCGTGCCTCGACCGCTTCAAAACGGCGGGTGAACTTGGCGTTGGCGGCCCGCAGGGCCGCTTCGGGGTCGAGGCCCAGATGACGGCCAAGGTTGGCCATGACAAACAGCAGATCGCCAAACTCTTCCTCGATCTCGGTCTGGGACAGGGTATCACGGGCCTCGACCAGTTCGCGGGCCTCTTCGGTGATCTTGTCGATGACCTGATCTGTCGAGGGCCAGTCAAAACCGACGCGCGCCGCCCGTTTTTGCAGCTTCAGCGCGCGCAAGAGGGCGGGCAGGCCAATTGCAACGCCGTCAAGGGTGCCGCGCTGTGCCTTGTCTGCCCGTTCTGCGGCCTTGATCGCCTCCCAGTCGGCGGTTTGCTGTTCGGCGCTTTTGTCGCGGGACTCAGAGCCAAAGACATGCGGATGCCGTGCGACCATCTTGTCAGAGATGTTGCGCACCACCGACTGAAAGGTGAAATGGCCGGCCTCTTCGCCCATGGCGGTATGGTAGACCGATTGCAGCAGCAGATCGCCCAATTCCCCCTCAAGCTCTGACCAGTCGCGGCGCTGGATGGCGTCGGCAACTTCGTATGCCTCTTCAATGGTATAGGGCGCGATGCTGTCAAAATCCTGTTCGATGTCCCAGGGGCAGCCGGTGTCGGGATCGCGCAGGCGGCGCATGATTTCCAGCAGGCGTTCTATCCCGGCATTTTGGTCATGGATCAGATCGTCGGCCATTGCAGTGTGCCCTCTGGTGGTGTCTGATGTGACCTGACCGCAACCCATGTCAGGAGTCCACCCCATGCCCGTCATCAACCGAATTGCCGCCCTTGCCGACGACATGACCGCCTGGCGGCGGCACTTGCATACCATCCCGGAGCTGAGTTTCGATTGCCCCAAGACCGCCGCCTTTATCAAGGAGCGGCTGGAAGAAATTGGCGTGGATGAGCTGCATGAGGGGATCGCGCAAACCGGGATGGTGGCGATTATCAACGGGCAGGGTGCGGGCGATACAATCGGCTTGCGCGCCGATTTCGATGCGCTGCCGATCCCCGAAGAGACGGGGGTTGAATATGCCTCGACCCATCCGGGCAAGATGCATGCCTGCGGCCATGACGGGCATACGGCGATGCTGCTGGGGGCGGCCAAGTATCTGGCGGAGACACGGAATTTTTCAGGGCGCGTGGCGCTGATTTTCCAACCCGCCGAGGAAGACGGCGGCGGGGCCGAGGTCATGTGTCAGGAAGGCATGATGGACACCTTTGGCATCAGCCAAGTCTATGGCATTCATAACGTGCCGGATTTTGAGTTTGGCAAGTTCATGACGACCCCCGGCCCGATCATGGCGGCGGTGGATATGTTCACAATCCACATCAAGGGCCGCGGCGGGCACGGGGCAATGCCGCATGAAACGGCCGATCCGGTGGTCGCGGCCGCGGGCATGGTGCAGGCGATCCAGACGATCAGCTCGCGCAATGTGCATTCGGCGCAGGAAAAGGTGATTTCGGTCACGCAGGTCCATACGGGGACGGCCAGCAATATCATCCCGGATACCGCGATGATAAACGGGACCGTACGGACTTTTGACAAGGACGTGCAGGCGCTGATCCGCCGCCGTATGGAAGAGGTCGTGGCAGGCCAGGCGGCCAGCTATGGGGTTGAGGCTGAACTGGACTATGAGGTTGGCTATCCGGCGACCGTGAATGCCGAGGCCGAGACCGCCTTTGCAGCGCAGGTTGCGCAGGAGGTTGTGGGCGAGGCCAAGGTCGATGCGGCCTTTCCCAAGGTCGCGGGATCCGAGGACTTTGCCTATATGCTGGAGGAACGGCCCGGCGCGTATCTGTTTGTCGGTACCGGCGAGGGCACAGGGGGCCTGCACCACCCCAAATACAACTTCAACGATGAAATCAGCCCGGTTGGCGCGTCGTTTTTTGCCCGCGTGGTGGAGATCGCGCAGCCCGTCGGGGGCCGCTGATGGCGCTGGAGGACGCGCGCCGCGAGATTGATCATGCGTTTACGCGCGATGATCTGAAGGGCCCGAGTTTCGAGCTGACATTTGGCGGGGCGACGTCGTTCCTGCGGCGCAGGTACACCAAGGATTTGAGCGGCGTTGATATTGCTGTCACAGGTGTGCCGTTTGATCAGGCGGTGACCAATCGGCCCGGCACGCGCCTTGGGCCGCGGGCAATCCGCGAGGCGTCCAGCCTGCAGGCCCCTGATCCGCCTTATGGGTGGGATTTCGACGTCCTGAGCGAATTTGCTATCATCGACTATGGCGATTTGGCGTTTGATTACGGGCATATCGCGGCCTTTCCTGATGCACTGACGGCGCATATCAAAGGCATTCTGGATGCGGATGTGGCCAGCGTGGTTCTGGGGGGAGATCACTATATCACCTATCCCATTCTCAAAGCCTATGCAGAGAAATACGGGCCCATCAGTCTGCTGCAGTTTGACGCCCATACGGACACCTGGGCAGATGACGATCTGGATCGCATCGATCATGGCACGATGTTTTACAAGGCGGTCAAGACAGGGATCGTGGACCCGGCGACTTCTGTTCAGGTGGGCATCCGGACCACCAATGAGGACACGATGGGGGTCAATATCATCGACGCGCGGCGCGTGCACGAGCAGGGGCCGGTAGAAACGGTGCGCCAGATCAAGGACATTCTGGGCGACAGGCCCTGCTACCTGACCTGGGATATCGATGCGCTGGATCCGGCCTATGCGCCGGGGACGGGCACGCCGGTCTGGGGCGGGCTGACGTCGGCACAGGCGGCGATCATGCTGCGGGATCTGGCGGGGATCAACATCGTCGGCGCTGATGTGGTCGAAGTCTCGCCGCCCTATGACACCACCGGGGCGACGGCGGTGGCGGGGGCGCATGTGGCGACGGAGCTGCTGTGTCTGCTGGGCCACCGGATGCGCACCTCATGAGCGACAAGAACCAGCCGATTTCCGGCAATGATCTGGCGCGGTTTTCGGGGCCCAATACGTTCATGCGGCTGCCCTCGGCCAATGATCTGAAAGGTCTGGATGTGGCGGTGCTGGGGATCCCGCTGGATGTGGGCACGTCTTGGCGATCAGGCACGCGGTTCGGGCCCAAGCAAGTGCGCGCTGAGTCCGCGATGATCCGGCCCTATAATTTGGCCACGGGGGCGGCACCCTATGACAGTCTGCAGGTGGCGGACATTGGGGATCTGGCGATCAACACGTTTTCGCTTTCGGATAGTTTGCG
Organism: Sulfitobacter aestuariivivens; assembly: GCF_014763045.1. GTDB lineage: Bacteria > Pseudomonadota > Alphaproteobacteria > Rhodobacterales > Rhodobacteraceae > Sulfitobacter > Sulfitobacter aestuariivivens. Next base: position 1,139,950 of record NZ_JACTAG010000001.1, on the reverse strand, counting down.
TATCGTTGCAGAGAGTTATAGCGAGATCCTGACCTATGACGTGATGCCGCTGGCGATTGGGGGGGATCATTCGATCACGCTGCCGATCTTGCGCGCGATGGCGCAGCGGCACGGGCCTGTGGCGCTTGTTCATGTCGATGCGCATGCGGATGTGAACGACACGATGTTCGGCGAGAAGGAAGCGCATGGCACGGTCTTTCGCCGCGCCTGGGAGGAAGGGTTGATTCAGCCCGACAAGACCTATCAGATCGGGCTGCGGGGCACGGGCTATGGGTCGGAGGATTTTGCCGAAGCGGCCGGCTGGGGCTTTCAGCAGTTCCCGGCGCATGAGCTTTGGGGCAAGAGCCTGAGCGGGCTTGGCACCGAGATCCGGCGGGACATCGGGGAGCGGCCGGTGTACGTGACTTACGATATCGACAGCCTTGATCCCGCCTATGCCCCCGGCACCGGAACACCGGAAATTGGTGGGCTGACAACGCCGCAGGCGATGGAGCTGATCCGCGCGCTCAGGGGGCTCAATATCGTGGGGGGCGATCTGGTTGAAGTCTCGCCCCCCTATGATACATCCGGGAACACGGCGCTGACGGGGGCCAACATCCTTTACGAGATGTTGTGTGTCCTGCCGGGCGTTTCATATCGCTGAGCCGAGGCGCAGAGGTATTTTTAAAAGGGTGAAATGGAAGGGCGTGCGCATGTGGCTTTGGATCTTGTTGATCGTTGTGGTGGCGCTGGCGGCCTATGTGCGGCTGGAACCGGTGGACGCAGACGCGCAGCATCAGCCGGTCACAGCGACCGAAGACAAGACCCGCGACGGGCGCGCCATTCGGATCATCCCGGCGTCAGAGGGGCTGCTGGAAAAGCTGGATGGCCTGATGATGGCCGATGCGGGCACCAAGCGGTTGGCAGGATCGGTCGAGGAGGGGCGGATCACCTATATCACGCGCACCAAATGGTGGGGCTTTCCCGATTTCACCACCATCGAGCAGGACGGTGATCTGATCAAGATGCATGCGCGCTTACGATTTGGACGCCGGGATTTTGGCGTCAATGCTGCCAGACTGGAACGGCTCAAGCGGGCCGTCCAGCGCTGAGGACAGACAGCCTTCCTGCACTTCGCGCCACATCGGGACGTTCAGCGACATCTGGCATTGCGCCATGAACATGCGGCCATCGACCTGCAGACAGATGGTTTCGCCCAGTTCGATGCGGTTGCGATTTGCATCGGTGCAGTAGCAATCGACGGTTTTGCCCGAAGGCGATGTGACATCTGCCGCAGCGGGTAGGGCGATCAGAGTGCAAAGGGCGATCATGCGTTTCATGAGGCGAGTATAGCACGGGTTTCGCCCTTGACCAAAGCCCCGGCATCAGCGACAGCAATGCCATGATCCCGATGGACCGTCTTGAGCAGATTTCGCAGCGTTTTCAGTTTCTGGAAGCGTCGATGTCGGCTGGCTCGGACGGGGCGGATTTTGCGGCATTGGCCAAGGAATACGCCGACCTGAGGCCGGTGGTTGAACAGATTGACGCCTACAAGCAGTTGCTGAGCGATCTGGAAGAGGCCGAGGCGATGCTGGCCGATCCCGAAATGGCAGAGCTGGCGCGCGAGGAGTTGCCGCAGATCAAAGAGGCCCTGCCGCGCGTGGAAGACGCCCTGCAACTGGCGCTGTTGCCCAAGGATGCGGCGGATGCAAAGCCTGCAATGCTTGAGATCCGTCCCGGTACGGGCGGGGATGAGGCAGCGCTCTTTGCTGCTGATCTGTTGCGGATGTATCAGCGCTATGCGGAAAGCAAGGGCTGGAAGATTGACCTGATCGAAGAGCAGATGACCGAACTTGGCGGGGTCAAGGAGGTGGTGGCCCATATCACCGGAAAAGATGTGTTTGCGCGGCTGAAGTATGAGAGCGGCGTGCACCGGGTTCAGCGTGTGCCGACAACCGAAAGCGGGGGGCGCATTCATACCTCAGCCGCGACCGTTGCCGTCCTGCCTGAGGCCGAGGACGTGGATATCGAGATCAACGCAAATGACCTGCGCATTGATACCATGCGGTCCTCCGGTGCTGGCGGGCAGCATGTGAACACGACCGATTCTGCGGTGCGGATCACGCATTTGCCGACCGGGATTGTTGTGACATCGTCCGAGAAATCCCAGCACCGCAATCGCGACAAGGCGATGCAGGTGCTCAAGGCGCGGCTCTATGACATGGAGCGGTCCCGGGTAGACGAGGAACGTTCGGCTGATCGCGCGTCGCAGGTGGGATCGGGGGATCGGTCGGAGCGGATCCGGACCTATAATTTCCCGCAAGGGCGCATGACAGATCATCGGATCAATCTGACGCTATACCGGCTGGAGGCGATCCTTCAGGGGGACCTGGACGAGATTGTCGACGCATTGACGGCAGATGCGCAGGCGCGCGCGCTGGCCGAGATGAACGCATGAGCGCGCCGACGGCGGCGCAGGCGATGGCGGCTGCCGCCGCGCGGTTGCGCGCGGCCGGGGTGCCGGACCCGGCGCGCGACGCGCGGTTGCTGTTGGCCCATGCAGCGTCGGTGGACGCGGCACGCATTACGTTGATCGCACCTGAGGAAATTGCGCCTGAGATTGCCGAGCGGTTCGAGCATCTGATCGCGCTGCGGGCCATTCGGGTGCCGGTGTCGCATCTGGTGGGGCAGCGCGCGTTTTACGGGCGCGACTTCAAGGTCAGTGCCGACGTGCTGGACCCGCGACCCGAGACGGAGACCCTGATTGAGCTGGCACTTGCCGATCCTTTTGAGCGTGTGCTGGATCTTGGTGTGGGTTCAGGGTGCATTCTGGTGACGCTTTTGGCGGAGCGGGGGGAGGCGCGCGGCGTGGGTGTTGATATGTCAGAGGCCGCGTGCCTGCAGGCCAGTGCCAATGCCGTGTTGCACCAGGTGGCCGGACGCGCGGAAATCCTGCAATCGGATTGGTTCGAGGCCGTCGAGGGGCGCTTTGATCTGATCGTGTCCAACCCACCCTATCTGGCGGCAGAAGAGATGGCGCAGGTAGCCCCCGAACTGGCCCGTCACGAGCCTGCGATGGCGTTGACCGATGGGGCGGACGGGTTGTCTGCCTATCGTGTGATTGCGGGCCAGGCGCAGGGCTATCTGACTGCAGCGGGTCACGTGATGGTGGAAATCGGCTGGCAGCAGGGTGATGCGGTTCAGCAGATTTTCCGCGATGCGGGTTGGGGACGCGTGACCTTGGCGCAGGATCTGGATGGCCGTGCGCGTGTCATTACGGCCTCAGACCCGGCATAAAGGGTCGGGAATGCGCCGTTTTTCGCGCATCTGCACGAATTTTCACTTGCCGCGCGCTGCACGCCATGCTTAATCAAGGGTGTTGCAGCGGTGGATGCGTTCACGCGGTCCCGCGCGGCTTTAAGCCCAACATATTGAATGCCCGGATAAACAAAGGCGCTGCTACGCCGGTTCGGGTCACCCAATCCACAGCATCAAAGGCTGACAGTATTTCATGAAGTCTACCAGATCACGGGGCCGGTCTAAGAATAACCGCAACCGGCAGAACCAGGGCGGCAATGTCGTCAATCGCGTGTTTGACAGCAACGGGCCCGAGGGCAAGGTGCGCGGCACGCCGCAGCAGGTTATCGACAAGTACAACCAGCTGGCGCGGGATGCGCAGCTTTCAAATGACCGTGTGGCGATGGAAAACTTCCAGCAACACGCAGAGCATTATCTGCGCATGTTGTCAGAGGCACAGCGCGAGATGGATGCGAAACGCGAAGAACAGGAGCGTCAGAACCGCGAGCGCCAGGCCGAGCGGGATCGCGAGCGGGCCGAGCGGCAGGAGCGGGAGAGCAATCAGGGTGGCGGGAACCAGCAGGGCGGCAACAACAACCGCCGCCGCAATGACCCCGCGCTTGAGCCGCAGCCCGATGTCGCAGATGCGGATGCGCCCGACGAGGAGAGCGGGTTGGTGGAGACGCCCGAGAGTGCGCCGAAACCCAAGCCCAAGCGTCAGCCACGTCGCAAGCCGAAGGTGGCGGATGCTGACCAAGAGGGCGGTGGTGGCAGCGACGACCAGCCCGAAGCGGCAGAATAGGACAGGGGCCTCGCGGATGCGGGGCCTTTTTTCTTTAACCGGTGTGGTTCTGGTGAGGCGGGGCCGCCAGCACGGGGGCTGGCGGATGAGGGCTGCCTGCCCTCAGACACCCGGAGGTATTTTTGCAAGGGTGAAGGGCGGGGTCAGGTGTCTGCGCCCTGTTTGACGTATCGGATGCGTCCGTGGCGGCGGAGCACCGTTTCGCGGTCTTGCCAGTTGTATTTGGTGTCATCGGCGACGCGGACCCAGTGCAGGGTGCCGCCGTGGCGCCAGGGGTCGAGCACGATACCAGCGTGCCAGCGCGCGCCCGTGGGAGCGATGATGGCGGTGGAATGGTCGATACGCAGGGGATTGTCCGCGTTTGCGATGGCGCGGTGCATGCGCAGGGTGCGGTAGCCCACGGTCGAGAGGCGTTTTTCAAGATCTTCAGCCCAGTGCCAACAGAGGCCGCGGGGTTTTTGTCCGGCGTTGACCTGGGCGTTATGCAAGAGCGGCGGGCCGGTGATCTGGTAAGTCGCGGCAAGGTTGTGGGTTTCGGCATAGGCCAGATCGGCGGCGTGGCGGGCTTCGGCAGGATCGATCGCGGGGCTGAGGTCTGTGATGGCGCTGGCCAGCGCGTCTATATCCTGCCGCGTGCCGGGATTGGGTGGGCCGTCCCGCAGAGAACAGGCGGTGATGAGGGCGGGCACCCCCAGCAGGATGTGGCGGCGGTTCATGTGGTCGCGAGGCTGCGGGCGAGGGCGCAGAAGGCTTCGAGCGGGACCTGTTCGGCGCGTTCGGTGGGGGCGATGCCAGCGGCGTGCAGGTGATCCTCAATATCGGGGGCCACGCCCTTGAGGGCGGCGCGCAGCATCTTGCGGCGCTGGTTGAAGGCGGCGGCGACGACGCGGCTGAGGATGGCGGCATCTGCCGGAAAGCGCGGCTCAGGCAGGGCGCTGAGGTGGACCACGGCGGAGGACACCTTGGGCGGTGGCGTGAAGGCGCCGGGCGGCAGATTTAGCACGATTTGTGCGTCCGCGCGCCATTGGGCAAGGATCGCAAGCCGTCCGTAGGTTTTGGAGCCGGGGGCGGCCACGATCCGTTCCGCGACTTCGCGCTGAAACATCAGGGTGAGGCTTTGCCAGAAAGGGGGCCATGCGGGCGGGGTCAGCCAGCGCACCAGCAATTCGGTGCCCACGTTGTAGGGCAGGTTGGCGGCGACCCTTATGGGGGGTGTCAGATGGGCCAGCGGGTCGATCTCAAGCGCGTCGCCTTCCAGAACCGTCAGCCTGCCCGGATAGGCCTGCGCAATCTCGTGCAGGGCCGGCAGGCAGCGGCTGTCTTTTTCGATGCAGAGCACATGGCGCGCGCCCTCAGACAGCAGGCCGCGGGTCAGACCGCCGGGTCCGGGGCCGATTTCGAGCACGTCGCACTGTGTCAGATCGCCGGCCTGCCGGGCAATCTTGGCTGTGAGGTTGAGATCCAGCAGGAAATTCTGACCCAGTGATTTGCGCGCTGACAGGCCGTGGGTGGCGATGACATCGCGCAGCGGCGGCAGGGTGTCGATGGCGCTCATGACAGGGCCAGACGGTGGGCGAGGCGGATCGCCTCGATCATGCTGGTGGGGTTGGCCACGCCGCTGCCGGCAATGTCAAAGGCGGTGCCGTGGTCAGGCGAGGTACGGATGAAGGGCAGCCCGAGGGTGATGTTCACGCCGCGGTCGAAATCGAGCGTCTTGATCGGAATCAGGGCCTGATCGTGATACATGGCAATCGCCGCGTCATAGCGCGCGCGGGCGGCGGCGTGGAACATCGTGTCGGCAGGCTGTGGACCTTGCAGATCAAAGCCCTCGTTGCGCATCTGGTCTATGAGTGGCGCAATCCAGTCCCGTTCCTGACGGCCCATGGCGCCGCCTTCGCCTGCATGGGGGTTGAGCCCTGCAATGGCGAGGCGTGGGACGGCGATGCCGAAAAGATCACGCAGGCCTGCATGGGTCATCTCAATGGTGCGGCGCAGGCTTTGGGAGGTAAGCGTTGTTGGCACCTGATCAAGCGCGATGTGGATCGTGGCAGGCACGACGCGCAATTGGTCAGAGGCCAGCATCATCACGACGTTATCGACCCCGGCAAGGGCGGCAAGATATTCGGTATGGCCGGGATAGGCGAATTCAGCGCCGTCCATCAGCGCCTTTTTGTGAATAGGGGCTGTGCAGAGCGCTGTGGCCTGTCCGTCGCGCACCAGAGCGACGCCCTTGGCGATGACGTCGATGACATGCGGGGCGTGGGTGTGGTTTGGCACACCGGGGGTGGCAGCGCTGCCAAAATCGGTGGCCAGCACCGGCAGCGCGGTGGCGGAAATCGCCGGGGCCTCGGCGCAGGTATCGACGATCCGGTGGGGGATGTCTGTGGGCAGATGGCGCGGATCGCCCAGCCAAACCATTGGCACTGTATCTGCGAGGGCCGCCCAGGCGCGCGCGACCACTTCGGGGCCGATGCCTGCCGGTTCCCCGCAGGAAATCACCACCGGCAACGGGGTTTGGGTCATTGGCGAATGATGCGGGCGTTGGCGCGGAGATTTTCCAGCAGCTGTTCCGAGTAGCCTTGCAACTGGCGCTGGCGCAGGGAGGACACGACCGTTTCGCGATCAACTTCTGCGTTGGCAGCGGCGGTGCGCTTGCACAGCATCAGGAACACCAGCGTCTCACCGTTTGAGCGCGTGAGGGCGGTTGAGCTTTCGCCGGGGTCAAGTTTCGACAGCTCAATGGCGATGTCCTGAGGGATGTCGCCCGGTGCTTTGGTGCCCCGTTCCAGCACCTCTTCGGGCTGGCCCTGAGCAATGCCGTAGAGATCATTGCAGGTGTCGACGCGCGCGCGCACTTTGGCGGCCTCGGCCAGGGCGGCCTCGGAGCGTCCGCCCGCGATGTAGTAGGCGGCATATTCAATCTCTGAATATTCGCGTGCGGGTGCGCCGGTTTCTTCGATCCCGCGCAGTTGGAACAAGGCGACAGCGTTGGGAATGGGCAGAGGAGGCGTGACCTGACCCACCGCCAGTTGCAGGATCAGGGGCTGCAGAGAGGGGGGCAATTGTTCAAGCGGGGTCCAGGGCAGTTGCCCGCCGCGCCCGCGCGATGCTGTGGCAGAGTAGCGGCGCGCGAAGGAGGAAAATTCAGCCGTTGAGCGGGTTTGTGAGATCTGATCCGCCAGCGCGTTGACCCGTGCGGCGTTCTGGGGCGGTGCGGGGATGATGATTTCGGACAGCAGCACCCGCACGCCGGACCCCGATTGGCTTTGGGCCAGTGCGCGATCAATGTCGTCATCGGTGATGGAGACCCGGCTTGAATAACGTGCCCGGATCAGGTCGCGCCAGATCAGTTGGGTTGAGACGAAATCGCGAAAGGTTTCCCGATCGACGCCCGCCTGACCGAGGGCGGTCACGAACTCTTCGGTTGTCAGGTTCGCACGGGCAGCAAATTCGGCCAGACCCTGGGCTTGTGCCTCAGCAGGGAGCTCAACGCCCAGCAGGGATGTTTCCGCGATCCGCAGACGGTCATCAATGAGCGCGTCGATGACGCTTTCGCGGTCGGACCCGGGCGCATTGAGCAACTGCAGGAAGCGCTGGCGCTGCTGCACCTCGTATTCGGTCACCACCGCGCTGTCGACGCGCGCCACCGGGGCGAAGAGGTTTTGGGCTGCGGCCGTGTGCCCCAGAAGCAGCGCAATCGACAGCACCGCGAGGGTCCGGATCAGCAGGGCGAAGGGCGTTGGCTTTAATTCCGACATGAGCGCTCGAATCTTTCTGTTCCGTTGGAGGCGGCAAAGCCCCTCAGGCCGATGTTAAACCCGATATTGGTTGAGGGCTCAACACTTGTTGATGTGGAATACCGGCGGCGCACCGAAAGGTCGACCGAAACGCATTCGTTGTTGTAGGTCAGGCCAAGTCCCGCCGTTGCCGCGCGATCATCGGCGGTATCGTAGCGCCAGTCGGCGCTGGCGGTCCATTGGCGATTGATCTTGTAGGCGCCATCGAGGGTGAATTCCGAGATCGCCTGGGGGCGATCTTCGGCCGGATCGGAATCGAGCCAGACATAGGAGCCGCCCAGTCGGCCACGGCTGAATTTCCAGTCGCCGCGCAGTTCGGCCTTGGTTGCCTTGAGCTGATCGTCAAAAAGACCGCGACCGGTCAGGGACAGGCCACCTGCGTTCGCGATCTGACCGGCGAGCAGGATATCAGACGCCTTGCCCCCCAGGCCGGAGCTGTCGGTAAAGGCCGGATCAGCGCGTTCACGAAAAACCTGACCGACGGTCAGGTGGGCGTCCCAGCCCGCCGGGTCGAACCGGGCCCAGCTGAGCCCGACGGCCGCCACCCCGTGGCGTTCGCGCCGGTCTGGTCGCGGAAAGCGGGAGAGCGCCAGCAGGTTGCCCTCGTCAAATTCGACGCGGGTGCTTTCGTCATTGGGAATAGGCAGGCGGTTGCCGCCAATAAAGGCGAGCTGAACCACGGGTTCCAGCATCTGGACCACGCCAGACCCGGTGCGCCGCAGCATCGGGTATCGCAGGGCGATGGCGGCTTCGGTCGACAGATCCGAGTGGTTCTGCGCAACGGTGGCATCCTGCGTGATATCGAAGACATCAAAGTTGATGCCAGCGCGTGCATCGGCGACCAGTCCGGAGGCGAAGGTGTGGCGGCGCAGCCATTCCACCTGTCCATTGATCCGCGCCACGTCGCGCCCGTCGACCACGCCGTCGCCATCGGCATCGCTGTCCACGTCCGATCCCCGGCGGTGGCTGTGAGCCTGCAAGGCAAAGCGCAGCTCGCCCCCGACGGTTTCAGGAAACATCCGGCGTTCGTATTCCCCGACAAGCACCAGCGTTGGCTGGTTGTCGTTCACTTCGCCATCGCGCAGGGTCTCAAAATTGATCAGGCTGCCGCGCACCCATTTGTCGCGGCGCGCGCGGCTGACAGTGAGTTCCGAGCGCAAGCGGTCGCGGTCGGAGTAGCCGTATTCGGTGAGATAGGACCGATCCCCCACGGCTTCGATGGCGAAGTAAAGCTTGTAGTCGCGTTGCAGGTCGAAGGTGCCGTAGCCAAAGACGTATCCGCGCGTTTCGCCGGGGCGCTGGTCGTCGTCCGAAATGGCGGCGTTGAATTCGATCCGGCCATGCACGAATGCCTGCCGGTAGCGCAGTTCCAGCGTACTGGTGGCCGAGGAAAAGTAAGGTGTGAGCGTCAAATCGCGATGATCGCCGATCTTGATGAAATAGGGGATCTTGATGCCCGTGCCCAGTTGCGACGTGGTGCGGAACGACGGTGTCAGAAAGCCCGTCGCGCGTTTGAGCGTCGGATCCGGCAAGCGCAGGCGAGGCAGATAAAAGACCGGCACATTGCGGATGCGGAACTGTGCCTCGTCAAAGTAAAGCTGTTGTTCGCGTTGATCGTGCACCACGCGCCGGGCGCGGATTTGCCACAGTGGTGGTTTGCCGTTCGCGCAGACTTTGCAAGAGGTTATGGCGGTTTTGTAAAGCTGACTGTAGCGGCCATCGACGCGGTTGATTTGCTGTGCGGCCAGTTGCAGCTGTTGGTTCAGAACCAGCCGCGCGCCGGTCAGGATGCCATTGCGCAGGCCCTGATCCAGTTGGGCCGCATCCGCAAGAATGATCTGGTCGTCCCCGTCCTGCAGGACAATCGGACCGTCAATTTCCAACGATCCGGTCTGCTGGTTGTAGCGGATGGCCTGAGCGCGTAGACGGGTTTCGCCCTGAAACGCCTCGACATTGCCGCGGGCCACAAGCGTGCGGTCGCGCGTGATAAAGACCTGATCGGCCACCAGCACCGCCGGGCGCGGCGGTACGTCCTGTGCCAGCACCGCGAGCGGCACCATCAGAAGCGCACAAATCAGCCAGATGAGCCGCATCGCTTAACCGTCCTCCATGTGCAAGAGCAGGCCAAGGGCGAGCAGGGTCGCGGCAACCGGAGGAGACCAGGCGGCCAGCAGGATCGGAATTTGCCCGTTTTCGCCGAGGATTTGCGAAAAGCTGCGGATGAAGTAGAGGCCAAAGCCCAACAGCACAGCCGTCAGCACCGCCACACCGGTGCCGCCGCTGCGGGCGTGGCGCATGGTGAAGGCGCTGGCGATCAGCACCATTGCCACCAGAAAGAAGGGGCGGGCAAATTCGGCCTGCAGCCAGACCTTGTGGCGGCGTGGGCTGAAGCCTGCCTGTTCAAGCTGGCGGATGAATTCGGGCAAAAGATAGATCGACACGGCGGCCGGTTCTCCAATGCTTTCGCGGATGCGGTCCAGTGTCAGCGACGAGGCAATCGTCAAGGTCTCGAAGTTTTCTGCGGTGCCTTCTGCGTTCACGCCAGCCTCAAGTGGCCAGCTTTTGGCGTCACGCAGGGACCATGCGCCGTCGCGCAGGGCGGCGCTGGCGGCCTCGATCCGGCGGATGGGGCCCGCGTCTGGCGCGTAGGATATGAAGGTAACATCGTAAAGCACCGACGCATCCGCGTTGGACCGCCATGCGCGGATGACGGTCTGGCCTTCTGCGCTGCCCTGACGCAGCCAGAGCCCTTCATCGCTGATCGACAGGGCAGAGGCGCCTCCGGCCCGGAATCCTTCTGAGAGTTGCAGGTAGCGCTTGCCGGTTGCGGCGACGATGGGGTTCAGCATGCTAACGGCCAGCACGCCGATGATCAGGGCGACGATGATGGGCGCGATCAGCGTCCGCAGGCCGGAGCGCCCCGCCGCGCGCGTCACGACCAGTTCGGAGGACCGCGCCAGCGAGATGAAGAGGGCTACCGTGGCAAGGATCACGATCAGGGGCAGGATCAGGTTGATGGTCTGGGGGGTGTTCAGCAGCGTCAGGCGCAGGATGTCCTGCCAGCCGACATCAAAGTCGCTGAACCGGCGGGCCTGATCGACAGCATCTACCAGCATGACCAGCGCAAAGAGCACGGCTGTGATCATCAGGAACGTCATGGCAAAGCGGCGCGCAAAGTAAAGATGCAGGATCATGGCGCGGCCTCTGTCCGGCGCAAGCGGCGCATCCAGTTGGGGTTGGCGGCCTGGTACAGCATGCCAAGCACCAGAAGCGCGCCCAAAGTGGTGGGCACATACATCAGCGGCCAGAGGCTTGCGTCATCGCGCACCGGATCGACCAATACACCGCGCATGCCATCGATGGCGATCAACAGGCCAAAAGCGATCACGATCTCGCGCCACACACCAAAGCGTGAGAACCCTCCCAGCAGCAGCGTGGCAAAGCCGACCATGGCCGCCACGATGCAAAAGAGCGGCTGGGCGAAGCGGGCGTGCACTTCTTCGGCGATGAACCCCTTGCTTTGACCGGTGCGCGCGGCCAGCGCGTCCCAGTCACCGATCAGGGCGGGGGTTGTCATATGCGCGATGCTCAGATCCTTGTCGGGATCAGTGTTTACAAGCGCCGAGATATCAAAGGAGAAGTCGCGAAAGTTGGCCGTAGCCAGTCGTTTGTCATCGGTGTTGAGCCGCTGGGCCAGACCGTCGACCATGATCAGCGTCGTGCCCTCGCCGTTGCGCACAAGATACGCCTCAGCCGCGGTATAGATCACGCCCACAGCCGGATCGCGGCGGTCTGACAGGAAGACGTCGCGCAAGACGCCGTCGGCATCAATCTGGCGGGTGTAGAAGGTGACCTGTTCTGTGGGATGGAGAAATGTGCCTTCGGTCAGCAGGCGGGCGGTGACGTTCTGGCTGATCTCGGTCTCGCGCTGGTTCAGTTGCGATTGGGCCAGCGGGACAAGGAAATGGCTGAGCAGGGTCATCATCACCGCGACACAAAGGCCAAAAATCAGCACCGGGCGCGCCAGTCGCCAGGGGCCGGAGCCGGTTGATTGCAGGACCGTCAGTTCGGATTCGCTGCTCATCCGGTTGGTCACGTAGACGGCTGCGGCAAAGGCCGCAATGGGCAGAACGGTTGTGATCAGACGGGGCAGGCCGAGGGCGGTGAACTCCAGAAACACAAAGGCAGACTGACCGTCGCCGATCAGCCGATCAAACAGGACAACGGCCCGGTTGATCCAGAACAGGGCGACCAGAACCAGCGCGAAAAAGCCGAAGAGTACCAGCAGCTGTGCCAGCATGTAGCGGTCTACTCTGCTCAACGTCGTTCCTCGAGGCGTGGCCTTGCGGCGATTGGGGATAACTTACTGCAATTTGCGCGGCGGGAAAACTGATATCTGGTCATAGGCGGCATCGCGGGCTAGGTCTGGGATCAGCAGAAAAGGAAGCCCACGTGATGACAGAACTGACCCCCGTTACATTTGTCGAAACAGACATCGACACGATTGCGGATCAGCCAGGCCGCATTGCTGTGTTTGCAGAGCCGGGGGGCAAGCTGGACAAGGCCGGGCGGCGGGTGAACCGGCTGACAAAGGGCGCGTTACTGCGGCTGGTGGAGGGCAATGGGTTTGCCGAGACAAAGCCCGGTGACGTACGCACGCTGGCCTATCCTGTCGGTCTGGCGGCAGAGGCGGTTGATGTGGTGCATTTGCCGCGCAACGCGGACGTGGATCTGGCCCGGCGGGCCGGGGTTGCCCTGGCGCGGGTGCGCGGGACCACGGATGTGCTGGCGTTGGCCGGCACGTTGCGCCGGCCTGCTGAGCTGGCCTTCGGGCTGGTGATGCGGGACTATGAGTTCAACGCGCACAAGAGCGCGCCATCTGCGCGGGAGGGGGCTGTGACGATCATGTGCAGCAAACCCGACGCCGCGGAGGCGGAGGCAGGTCCCTTGATGGCCATTGCGGAGGGCGCGTTCATGACCCGCGATCTGACCAATGCGCCAGCCAACGTTCTGACCACGACGGCCTTTGCCGATCAACTGTCGGCGATGTCCGAACTAGGTCTCAAAGTTGACGTATTGGATGAAGAAGAGCTCGCAAAACTTGGAATGCGAACGCTTTTATGTGTGGGGCAGGGGTCTGACAGCCCGTCCAAGGTGGTGGTCATGCGCTGGGACGGTGGCAAGAAGGGCGACGCGCCGCTGGCGTTGGTTGGCAAAGGCGTTGTGTTCGATACCGGCGGCATCAGCCTCAAGCCCGGGGCGGGCATGGAAGACATGACGATGGATATGGGCGGCGCCGGCGTCGTGGCGGGGGTCATGCGGGCGGTGGCGCGGCGCAAGGCACAGGCCAATGTTGTGGGCCTTGTGGGGCTGGTGGAGAACATGCCGTCAGGTAATGCGGTGCGTCCGGGCGATGTGATCACGTCAATGAAGGGGGACACGGTTGAGGTGATCAATACGGACGCCGAAGGGCGTTTGGTGCTGTGTGACGTAATGTGGTACGCCCAAGATCGGTTCGCGCCAGCGGCGATGATCGATCTGGCGACCTTGACGGGCGCAATGATCATTGCGCTGGGGCATGAGAACGCGGGCGTTTTTTCCAATGATGATGATCTGTGCAAGGATTTCCTGAAAGCTGCGGCGGCAGAGGGCGAGGGCGCGTGGCGGATGCCGCTGGGACCAAGCTATGACAAGCTGTTGAAAAGCCGGATCGCGGATATGAAGAACATTGGCGGGCGCGCGGCAGGGTCGATCACAGCGGCCCAGTTCCTGCAGCGTTTTGTCAAGGACGGGGTGCCATGGATCCATCTAGATATCGCCGGTGTTGCGTCGGTCAAATCCGAGACGACGCTGGCCCCGGTTGGCGCGACCGGCTGGGGTGTGGCGACGCTCAACCGTTTGATTTCAGACCGTTTCGAGTCGTCGTGAGCGGCTGATGGGAGCTGCGTTCTTTTATCATCTGACTCGGCGGCCCCTGGCGGAGACGCTGATGATGCTGGCGAGCAAATCGCGCGCCAATGGTTGGACCGTTGTCGTGCGCGGGCAGGATATGGCGCAGATGCAGGCGCTGGATGTGGCGCTGTGGCGCGGGCCCGATGACGGATTTTTGCCGCATGGGCTGGCGGGGGGGCCGCATGATGCGGATCAGCCAATCCTGCTGACGACATCGGCGGCGGCGCCCAATGCGCCCGATTGCCTGATGTCGGTTGGCGGGGCCGAGATCACAGCCGAAGAGGTCGCGGCCCATGAGCGGGTGTGCATTCTGTTTGATGGTAATGATGAGGCCGCATTGGAGGGGGCGCGGGCTCAGTGGAGAGTGCTCAAGGACGCGGGCGCATCGGCGCAATACTGGTCCGAAGAGAGTGGCAGTTGGGAAAAGAAGGCGGAAACCTGAGCGGGGGGTCTAGCGGCTGAGGATCAGCTCGTTATTGGCAATCTCGATCCGGCCCCAGCGTTGCAGGTACCCCATGCCAAGCAAGGACTGGTTCATCTCACCGGCGTTCACCACGGCGGGCACGTCATAGTCCGACGCAGGGCCCAGCCGGACCTCATCGAGGCGGACATAGGCGGTGCGCACTTCGCCATTGGCGGTATTGGCGCGGCCCTGGTAGGCTAGTGTTTCGGGGTTGAGGCCCGCGCGAGCGGCGTCGTCCTGGGTCAGCACCAGATCGGTCGCACCGGTATCGACCACAAAGCGCACATTGGCACCGTTCACGGCGGCGGAGAGATAGTAATGCCCGTCAAAAGCGCGCGGCACGATGATCGTGCCTTCGCGCGTCACGCCGATCTGGGCGCGGTCTGCGTCGCGGCGGATGTCTTCCCACAGGCCTACGGCAGCGGCGCCGCCAATAAAGATCATGCCCCAGATGGCAGCGTATTGCAGGGTCTTGTTCATGCTGATGCGGTTGTTCATGAAGAACCAGCCGGCCACCATCGCCAGAAGCACGATAAGATAGATCAGACGATCGCTTTCAAAGGGTTCCATGATGGGTCGCGGCCTCCTGATGCCGATATAGGCACGCGGGGCGCGCTTGTCAGGTGGGGGCGGCGCCGAAACTGTAGGCGCGCAGGCCGTCAAGCACAAACTGCACCGACAGGGCAGCCAGCAACATGCCCAGCAGCCGGGTGATGACGGTGATTACCGTCTTGCTGATCACACGCTCAAGATAGCTGCTGGCCTGCAGGGTCAGGGCCATGACGACCAACACCAGCAGGGTGATGACGCTGACGGTCAGCAGGCCCTCGACGCCGGGCTTTTCGCTTGTGAGCAGGATCACAGAGGCGATGGCGCCCGGCCCCGCGATCAGGGGAATCGCCAGAGGGAAGACGGAAGGATCATCATGTTCGTCTTCTTCCGCGCGGTCCTCGCGGCGCTTGGTGCGGCGTTCAAAGAGCATGTCGAGGGCCGTGATGAAGAGCAGGATGCCACCCGCGACGCGGAAGGCGGGCATGGAGATACCAATAAAGCGCAGGACCGTTTCGCCGGTGAAAATGAACAGCAAAAGCACGATGCCGGAGATCAGGCAGGCGCGCCAAGCAATGCGGCGGCGGCGCGCGGCGGTCATGCCGGGGGTCAGGGCCACAAAGAGCGGCGCGATTGCGATCGGATCGACCACCACGAACATGGTGACGAGGGCGGTGATCATATAGGCGGTATCAAGGGGCATTGAGGGATCCGGTTGTGCGGGCAGGCCCGCGTTCGATTTTATTCTTGCTGATGAGGGGGCGCTGCCCCCTCAAACTCCCCCGAGGTATTTTTGCAAAGGGTGAAGATCAGGCTGAGGCTTTTTCCAGTTTTTCCAATGTGGTCATCCAGATGGCTTCGGCGCGTTCCAGCGCGTCCATAACTTCGGCGTATTTCTTATTCCAGACGTCGAGTTCGCCGTTCTTGGTGTCTTCGTAGAGGGCAGGGTCTGCGAGCTTCTTGGCCAGTTTATCGCGCATCGCGTTGATTTTTTCCACCCGTGCTTCGGCTTTTCGGGCCTCTGAGCGCAGGGCGAGCACGTCTTCGCGGCTGGCGCGCTTGGGTTTTGTGGCCGCTTTCGGCTTCGAGGCTCTGGAGGCCGGTTTGGGCGTGCTCAGCAGCATCGTGCGGTAGGCTTCGAGGTCGTCGTCATAGGGCGTGACAGTGCCGTCCGAGACAAGCCATAGCCGGTCGGCGATCATCGACAGCAAGTGCATGTCGTGGCTGACGAGAATGACGGCACCGGAGTAGGCGGTCAGCGCTTCGACCAGCGCCTCGCGGCTTTCGATGTCGAGGTGGTTGGTCGGTTCGTCGAGAATGAGGAGGTGCGGGGCGTGCAGCGTGGCCAACAGGAGCGAAAGGCGCGCCTTTTGACCGCCCGAGAGGCGTCCCACCTCGGTTTCGGCCTGTTCGGGGCCAAGGCCGAAGCCCGCCAGCTGGGCGCGGAGTTTCGAAGGCATGATGCCGGGGCGCGCCGCCGTCATGTGCTGAAGCGGCGTTTCGTTGACGATCAGCTCTTCGACCTGGTGTTGGGCGAAAAAGCCGATGCGCAGCTTGGAGGACTTGACCTGCTTGCCCGCCAAGAGCGGCAGGCGGTCCGAGAGCAATTTTGACAGGGTCGATTTACCCTGACCGTTCTTGCCCAGCAGCGCGATGCGATCGTCCTGATCGATGCGCAGGTTGAGGCGGCTGAGGACGGGGACGTCTTCTGCATAGCCCGTGACGCCGCCTTCTATGGTGATGATGGGCGGGGACAGTTCCTCGGGCTCGGGGAAGGTGAAAACCTTGCGCGCGGCCTCTTCGGGGGGCGTGATCATGTCCATCTTTTCGATGGCCTTGAGGCGCGACTGGGCCTGTTTGGCCTTGTCGGCCTTGTAACGAAAGCGGTCCACGTAGGATTGCATATGGGCGCGGCGGGCCTGTTGTTTCTTAGCCATCGCCGCCTGTTGGGCGCGCCGTTCAGCGCGTTGGCGGGCGAACTGGTCGTAGGGGCCCTGGTAGTAGGTGAGCTGTTTTTCTTCCAGATGCAGGATGCCGCCCACCGCGCGGTTCAGCAAGCCGCGGTCGTGGCTGATGATGATCACCGTGTGGGGGTATCGGGCCAGATAGCTTTCGAGCCAGAGCGCGCCTTCCAGATCGAGGTAGTTGGTGGGTTCGTCCAGCAGCAGCAGGTCGGGCTGGGCAAAAAGCACTCCGGCCAGCGCCACGCGCATGCGCCAGCCGCCCGAAAAGGCGGAGCAGGGCATGTGCTGTTCTTTGTCCTCAAAGCCGAGGCCCTTGAGGATCGAGGAGGCGCGACCTTCGGCAGACCAGGCGTCGATATCCGCCAGACGGGCCTGGATGTCGGCGATGCGGGCGGGATCGGTGGCCGTGTCCGCTTCGGCCAGCAGGGCGGCGCGTTCGGTATCGGCCTGCAGGACGGTGTCGAGGAGCGAGGTGTCGGAGGAGGGAACTTCTTGGGCGACGCCGCCGATCTTGGCGCGTGAGGGCAGCGAGATGGTGCCGCCGTCGAGCGTCAGTTCTTCGCGGATCAGGCGGAAAAGGGTGGTCTTGCCCGCACCGTTGCGGCCCACGAGGCCGACTTTATGGCCATCGGGGATCACGGCGGTGGCTTCCTCAAAGAGAGGGCGGCCTTCGACGGAATAGTTGATGTTCGTGATCTGCAACATGCGCGCGGTATCTCTTGTCGCGGGGCGGAGGTCAATCATGGGATTTGCGCGCGCAGGGGGATCATGTGCCCCGGTGTCAGCTGTGCGCGTTGGGATGAAAGGCGGGGCCTATGCCTGGCCTTCGGGGCGGCGGTTGTGGTCGGGCAAAGTCGCGCCTTTTCATGGCGCAAACCCCATGTTAGGAGCGGCGCAAATTCAACACCCCAGAGGAGCAAGCCCCATGGCCCTTGAGCGTACGTTTTCTATCATCAAACCCGATGCCACCAAGCGCAACCTGACCGGTGCGATTGTCAAGAAATTCGAAGATGCAGGCCTTCGGGTGGTTGCGTCCAAGCGCATTCATCTCACCAAGGCGCAGGCGGGCGAATTCTATGCCGTGCACAAAGAGCGTCCGTTTTATGATGAGTTGTGCGAGTTCATGGCATCGGCACCGATCGTGGCTCAGGTTCTGGAAGGCGAGGATGCCATTGCCAAGAACCGTGAAGTGATGGGGGCAACGAACCCGGCAGATGCGGCACCCGGCACCATTCGTGCAGAATTCGCCGAGAGCGTTGGTGAAAACTCTGTTCACGGCTCTGACGCGCCGGAGACGGCCAAGACTGAGATTGCGTATTTCTTCTCAGGTCTGGAACTGGTGGGCTGATCGCCCGCGGTTCACGCGCCTAGACTGAAAAAGCCGGGTCTGATGACCCGGCTTTTGCGTTTCAGATGGTGACGATCCGGTCAGTCACGCGGCGGTACCGGGGTCGCGTCTGCAGGCTGGTCGCTGATGCCAAAGGCAGGGCCCGCGCGCGCAAGTTCTTTTTGCAGATGATCCTCAAGAAGTCCGACATTGCGCAGTTTTGATTTCCAGCCGATGTCGAACAGGTCACCCACAACCGGGATGGCGCCAATCGCAAGGTCGATCCCTGTGTTGATGCCCATGCGGGCCAAAAGCGGTGTCGGGGCGCCCATGCGGTGGGCCTGCCGGATAATATAGGCCGATGGCAGGAGGGCCAGCGCATCCCCAACGCCCGGCACAAGGCCAAGGATCGCATCCCAGCCGACGCGCACGTCCACGATGGGCAATTTGAAGGCGCTGTCCATATTCATCGCCAACCGCCGCAAGCGGGCGAGGTCGCGCGCATGGGGGTGATCATTCAGAGCGTCGGGAATGTCTGTGCGCGTTTCATCCATGACGGGTCAACGCGCGGGGGTGCAGGGGGTTCCTGACGATCATGCCTCGCGCACGCCGATCACGTTCATCAGGCGCTCGAATTCGCTGTCGGTGCTGGCGGGGTTGTCGGCCTTCAGCGCGTCAAAGCGCGCGCGCAGGGCGGTCTTTTCAGCGCCTTTGCAGTCGTTCCATGGCCGCCCCTGCAGGCCCATCACCAACACGTAGTATCCGATGAAATGCGGTTTCATACCGGTGCGCAGCAAGCGGGCGTAGGTTTGATCGGCCCCGAGTGTGCGAAGCTCTTCGGCGGTATGGATCCCGGCCTTGGCGCAGGCAGCCTCGTAGGCGGGGCCAAGGTTTCGGATTGATGAGATCGGTTCGGTCATGGGCCGAACCTAAGGCCTCAGGTGGGGTCTGTCACGCCTACAAACTGGCGTAATCGGTGATGAGAGGCTGAGGCTCTGGCGGGCGGGTGTCTTGCACCTTGCGCGCGCTGTCGTCGTCCTGGGCCGCCTGTTTGGACGGACTTGGGGTCTGGTTGGCATCGGTCATGTGACCTGCTCCTTGGCTCTGGACGCGAACGCCCGGTTGGCACATCCCCCACCAGAGAGCCTTGCGTGCATTCCTGCCGGGGGCAGGGCGCAATCATGGCGATTCGGTGATGAATTATGCCGTCGAGAAGGAGAACTCGGTGATCTGTTGGTAGGTTCCGCCGGGTTTCAGAAGGATATCCGGAAAGTGGGCGTGGTGCATCGCATCGGGCCAGTGCTGTGGTTCCAGCGCGATCCCGGCAAAGGGGGCAAGATCGGGGAAATCTGACGTGGCCGGCGCACCGGTAGGCAGGTGCGCGCCGTTATAGACCTGCAGGCCCGGCGCTGTGGTCGCGATGCTCAGGCTGAGGCCGTTTGCACCACGCAAGACCGCGGCGGGGCGGGGGGTGTCCAACATCTGCGCGGCCAGACAGTAGTTCACATCAAGAGCCGGGGTCAGCGGCACCGGGAAGGGCTGGCGAAAGTCAAACGGCGTTCCCTCGACCGGTGCAGTATCTCCGGTGGGCAGGTTATCTGCATCCACCGGCAGATAGCTTTGCGCGGCGACGGATAGCCTGTGGCCCGAGACATCCGCTGCGCCATCGAGGTTCCAGTACGGGTGTGCGGCGATGTTGATCGGTGTGGTCTGATCGGTGGTCGCTGTGATGGTCAGGCGCAGTGTGCTGCCCGACAGCGCATAGCGGGCGGTGATCCGTCGGTTGCCCGGCAGGCCGCCGTGCCTGTCCGCGAGGGTGCATTTCAGTGTTACCATGTCGGGCCGGTGGTCCGTTACCTGCCAGTTTTGCGCGTGCAGCCCATCCGGCCCGGAATGCAGTGTCGTGCGCCCGTTTTCATTGCGGGGCATCCGGTGGGTGGTGCCGTCGATCCGGACCAGCCCGTCGCGTATCCGGTTGGCGACGGGCCCGACAAGCGGCCCGGCAAAGATCAGGCAGGCGCTGTGGTCTGCCGGATCCGCAAAGCCAAGCACCAGATTGCGCGTCTGACCCGACAGGCGGACGCCCACAAGCGCCGCGCCCCTCGGCAGGATGGTGACGTGCAGAGGGTCGGTGTGCAGGTGAATGGGTGTGTCGGGGGTCATAAGGGCCTTCTTGCAGGGGGGTGTGTATAGCCTAGTGGTTTGATCTGCGCGCCTGAAGGGAAATGTGTCCCTGCCGGGCGCGTTTGCGATCAATTGGCGCGCGCCCGAAAGAATGCGGCGGTGCTGGGCCTGAGCCACTGGCAAATCGGGGCAGAGGGTGGTTGAATGCAGCCGAACCCCTCAGACAGTTTCAGGAGGCATACGCCTTGGCCAAAATCACCCCCTCCGACCTGCGGTCGCGCCTTTGGTTCAACAACCCTGATAATCCGGAAATGACGGCCCTCTATCTGGAACGGTACCTGAACTACGGGCTGACGCGCGACGAGCTGCAATCGGGCAAACCGATCATTGCAATTGCCCAGACCGGCAGCGATTTGTCGCCCTGCAACCGGCATCATCTGGAATTGGCCAAACGGACCCGTGACGGCATCATTGCGGCAGGCGGGATCGCGATGGAACTGCCTGTCCATCCCATTCAGGAGACCGGCAAGCGCCCGACGGCCATGCTGGACCGGAACCTGGCCTATCTGGGGCTGGTCGAGGCGCTGTTTGGGTATCCGATTGATGGCGTCGTACTGACGATTGGGTGCGACAAGACCACGCCGGCCTTGCTGATGGCGGCGGCGACGGTGAATATTCCGGCCATTGCGCTGTCGGTCGGGCCGATGCTGAACGGTTGGTTCGACGGCGAACGGGCAGGGTCCGGCACAGTGATCTGGAAGGCCCGGGAAAAGCTGGCGGCGGGCGAGATCGACGATGCGCAGTTCATGGAAATCGCCGCAGCTTCTGCGCCGTCGGTCGGGTATTGCAACACCATGGGCACGGCCACCACGATGAATTCTCTGGCTGAGGCTCTGGGTATGCAATTGCCCGGTGCCGCGGCGATCCCCGCACCCTACCGCGAACGCGGGCAGATCAGCTATGAAACGGGCAAGCGCATTGTCGACATGGTGTGGGAAGATCTGCGCCCCTCGGACATCATGACGCGCGAGGCCTTTGAGAATGCGATCGTGATCAACTCTGCCTTGGGGGGATCGACGAACGCGCCCATTCACCTCAACGCGATCGCACGCCATCTGGATATCGACCTGACCAACGATGACTGGCAGGCACATGGCCATGCCGTGCCTTTGCTGGTCAATCTGCAACCAGCGGGGAAATATCTGGGCGAGGACTTCCACCGCGCGGGGGGGGTGCCCGCCGTCACCGGGCATCTGATCGGGGCCGGGTTGTTGCCGCATCCCGACGTCGTCACGGCCAATGGGCACACGATGGGCGACAATTGCGAGGACCAGCGCAGCAGCAATCCGGATGTGATCAAACCGGTGGAGGATCCGCTGGTCAAGGCGGCGGGTTTCATCAACCTCAAGGGCACGCTATTTGACAGTGCGATCATGAAAACCTCAGTGATCAGCCCGGCGTTTCGCAAGAGCTATCTCAGCAATCCCGATGATCCGGACGCCTTTGAGGGGCGGGCCGTGGTATTTGACGGCCCCGAAGACTATCACCACCGCATCGATGATCCGGCGGAAAACATCGATGAGGGCTGTGTTCTCGTGATGCGCGGGGCCGGGCCCAAGGGCTATCCCGGCGGGGCCGAGGTCGTGAACATGCGGGCGCCCGCGTACCTGCTGAAACAAGGGGTTGAGGCGCTCCCGTGCATCGGGGACGGGCGGCAATCGGGCACCTCTGGGTCGCCCTCGATCCTGAACGCGGCGCCTGAGGCCGCGGACAACGGAGGTCTGGCGCTGCTACAGACCGGAGACCGCATCCGCATCGATCTGCGCAAGTGCAGCGCGGACATTCTGGTGGATGACGAGATCCTCAAGGAACGCGCCCGCGATCTGATGGAAGCGGGCGGCTATCAGGTGCCCGACAGCCAATCGCCCTGGCAACAATATTTCCGCGAATTGGTGCAACCCTTTGACAAGGGCATGACCCTGCGCGACGCCCCCAACTACCGCGATATCGCACGAAAGAGCCTGCCACGAGACAATCATTAGGAATTATCCAGAATTGCGCGCCGCATGCTTGTGTGCGGTGCTGGCATGGGCGGGTCGGGGGAAATGGCTCCGGCGGTAGGGATCGAACCTACGACCAATTGATTAACAGTCAACTGCTCTACCGCTGAGCTACGCCGGAACGGTTTGCGCGATATAGCAGTGGGGTTTTGGCGCGTCCAGAGGGTTTTGGCTCAGAAATGCGTATTTTTGGCGGTTGGATTTCAGCGCAATCGAAATGTCGCGGTTGCGTGCAGTTCTGTGTCCGGGCGGACCACGGATTTGCCTGTCAGATCAACCAGATGGGCGAGCACATTGCGCGTGGCCGCGCCCAGAAGGGCCGGTGGGGTGTCGGTATAGATCGCCTTGGCAAGCGTTGCCGCGTCTGCGGGGCCGTGGCTGAGGGCCTCCAGCAACGCGGCTTCGCGGGCGGTGCGGTGTGAGATCAGCCAGTCAAGCCGCTTTGCAGGATCGGTGACCGCGGCGCCATGACCGGGGTAGAACACCCGCCAGTCGTGCGTCTGCAGCCGCGCGCAGGAGGCCATGAAGTCCGTGAGGTCTCCGTCAGGGGGCGAGACAAGCGAGGATGCCCAGCCCATGACGTGATCGGCGGTGAAACAGGCGGTGCCCCAACCCAGCGAGATATGATTGCCGATGTGGCCGGGCGTGTGGATGACAGACAGCTCCCAGTCGGCGCCGGTGATGCACGCGCCATCAGCCAGCCGCTGATCCGGGCGGAACGCGGTATCCACCCCTTCGCCACCGCCCATGAGCCCGCGTTCCGCCAGGTTTTGCATGATCTGCGACCGGCCTGCCTGTGCGTCGCCAAAGGCCAGCACCGGGGCGCCGCAGCGCTGCGCCAGCGGGCGCGCCAATGGGGAATGATCGAGGTGCGTATGGGTGACGATAATGTGGCTGATCCGCTGCCCGGGCTGCAGCGCGTTCAGGATCGCCTCAAGATGCGCGGGGCTGTCGGGGCCCGGGTCGATTACGGCGATGTCGCTGGTGCCCAGCAGATAGGTGTTTGTGCCGCGATAGGTCATGGGCGACGGGTTGGGGGCCAGAACGCGGCGCAGGCCGGGTTCGAGCTGCTGAGCCACGCCGATCGGCGGATCAAAGTCGTCAGGGGGGAGCATGGTTTGACCTTTTGCAAGCGCTGTGGCTTACGCTTTAGCCCATGTCCTTTGTCTGGCTCAAACGTTATGTGCCCCGCGGCATCTATGGCCGTGCCGCCCTGATCCTACTGTTGCCGGTGGTCTTCCTGCAATTGGTGGTCACGGTGATCTTTGCGCAGCGTCATTTCGAAGGCGTTACATTGCAGATGACCAATACGGTTCTGCGCGAACTGTCCATGGTGATGGCCGCTGTTGACGCCGCACCGTCGCGCGACGCGGTGCTGCAGTCTGTCGTGGACCAGACAGGCCCGCTTGAGATCACTGCGATGCCGGTGACCGCTGATGAGGTGCCCCAGCGCAACCAGCGGTACTGGTACGATTATTCCGGCATTGTGCTGACTGACCGACTGTTTGAGGTGCTTGGGGAACTGCGTGCGGTGGATCTGAGCAACAACCGTCGCGTGGCGCTTTACGTACAGAGTGATAAGGGGCCGCTGCGGCTTGAATTCGACCGCCGCCGCATCTCGGCGGCCAACCCGCACCAGCTGTTTGTTTATACGGTCTTTTTCGGCGTCCTGCTGACATTCATCGCCTCGATCTATTTGCGCAACCAGCTGCGCCCGATCAAACGTCTTGCACGCGCCGCTGAGGCATTTGGCCGTGGCCGGCACGAGCCCTTCAACCCCTCAGGAGCTGTTGAGATACGCGCGGCAGGCAACGCGTTTATCGATATGCGCCAACGGATTGAGCGGCATATTGAACAGCGCACCCTGATGCTGTCGGGGGTCAGCCATGACTTGCGGACCCCGCTGACACGCATGCGGCTGGGCCTGTCGATGATGGACGAGGATGAAGCGGAACCCCTGCTGCGCGATGTGGACGATATGCAACGGATGCTGGATGAATTCCTTGATTTCGCCCGCGGTGCCGCAGAGGGGGAGCCTGAGCGTGTCGCGCCCTATGCATTCGTCAGGGAAATCGTCGAAGAAGCGCAGCGCGGGGGCAGGCTGGTCACGCTGAAACCCCTGCAGGGCGAGGGAGAGGGCACGGTCAAACTGCGCAAGGTGGCGATGCGACGTGCGATCGATAACCTTATTTCGAACGCAGTGCGCTACGGCGGCCGGGCCGAAGTTTCCGTGATGCTGAGCGACAAGACCCTGCGCATCCGGGTTGAGGATGATGGCCCCGGTATCCCTGAGGCCCGCCGTGACGAGGCAACCCGGCCGTTTTCGCGGCTGGACAAGGCGCGCAATCAGGACAAGGGCGGCGGCGTGGGTCTGGGGCTGGCCATTGCGACCGATATCGCGCGGTCCCATGGCGGCGTCTTGCGTCTGGGCGAGGCGCCGGAGCTTGGCGGCTTGCGCGCCGATATCGTGATCGGACGCTGATCGGCAGGATGTGTCCCCGATCCGGCTGAACGATCCCGCGCCGTATGCCGCAGCGTCCACATTGCATCCGCATCATTGAGTTGCGACCCTTGGCCCACCAAATACAGGAGCCAGCATGACCCCCTATGACATGATCAAAGCCCACCTCAGCACTGCGGTACCCTTCGCGACTTATGTGGGTGTCGACCTGCTGGACATCTCAGATGGGCAGGCGAGCGCCGAGTTGCAGCAGCGTGACGAGACCTCGAACCACATCCAGAGCATGCATGCGGCTGCGATGTTTGCCTTGGGCGAAGCCGCGTCCGGGGCTGCCGTTGCAGGGGCACTGGCACCGGTCATCCTGGAAATGCGCCCAGTCGCGGCGACGGCTGACATCAAGTTCCTTAAGGTTGCAAAAGGCAAACTGACCGCGCAGGCCAGAACCTCCCGCCCCGGCGGCGAATTGATGCAGGCGATCAAGGACGACGGCAAGGTGGCGTTTGACGTCACGGTCGATATCACCGACGCGGCGGGCGATAGCGTGGTGGGCATGACGGTCAACTGGTATGTGAGCCCGCAGCGGTAGAGGCCTGCAAACAGGTGAGGCACAGCGCCAAGCGCTCAGCCAGACCGGCAGATCAGCGCCTACAGCGCAAGTCTCGGACGCGCCATCGACAATGGCATGCAGACCCGCCATGGCTCTGATAGTCGGAAAGGCAGGCGGGCGCACGTCACGTGCAATTGCGCCTTCTGCAACGCCGTCGATCTGACACCGCTAAGCTCTCACCGCGCCAGGCGCGACATGGTCATGATGGGCGCGCACCCTCTCTGGATGCGATAACGCGCGGCTTCTAGGCGCAAGCAGTAGCGGGGGTATCTGTCAGTTATCCCCCTCTTCCTCTTCCATTTCACCAATAATAGCGCCACGTTCTACCACGAAGTGACCGGTGATGTACAATTGCTCGGGTATATATTCCTCGTCGCCGCCATTCAGGTCGCCGCTCTGGTAATCGCGGTTCTTGACCATCTCTTCGGTGGCGGCGCGCAACTCATAACGATAGACGCCGTCGACGGCATTCGCCGACAGCTGGTAGACCGGAGTGCCCCGGTCAGCGCGCACATCGGATATGTCGCCCTCCGGCGTGGCGACCCGCATCAACGCCTTGGAAAGCCCGGTCCAGTTTTCGAACCACACCGCGTTGGTGTTGTTTGTCTGAACCAGATCGGCGGCCTGCGCGGGATGGGCCAGGCTCAGTGCAAATGCGGCGGCTGCGATAAGACAACGTTTCATCGTGAGTATCTCCATGCTGAATGGTAAGGAAATCCAGACTAACTTCTCAATCTTTCTGAGATCTGTCCAGAAGGGCAAGCAATTTGTTCAGTTGTTCTTCGCGCAGCGCGTCGCGTTCGGCCATCGCCGTTTTCAGGTCTTCGATGTCCGAATGCAGCTGATCGATATAGATATGCGCATGCTCGAGCTCGTTCAGCATCCGGCCCAGTTTGTCCGAGACGTTGATCGGTGTGTTCTCAAGTGTCGGGCCGACATTCGGCAGGTGGCCGAGGGTGAACATCGCTTCGGCATGTTCGGCGATGCTGGGCAACGCGTAGTCTTCCGAGAATACCGCGTCGCAGCCGCCGCCGCAGGTCCCGCCAGAGGTGGTCAATTCGCCCTTGATCGTCATGTCGCCGGCGGGCGTCAGGATCATTTCAATCTCGCCCGGGCCACCGGGTGCGGTGGTCACGCGGAAGGTGCCAGCCTGGTTCTGGAAATTCCATGCCCGGCCCGAGTTGGGGGCGTCGGCAATTGAGGTGTCTTCAAGCGAAAAGAAGGTGATCCCGTTGTTGCGCAGCGCCAGCTGACCCAGGGTGCCTGCGCCCGTTTCCTCGATCAACAGGGCAGCCGTGTTGTCGGAGCGGCGCACGTGCAGGGCAGCGGCGGCAAATCCGGTACCAAGTCCGACACTTCCGTCGCTCATGATCCTAACGCTATTGTTTGGCGCACCGGCTCGTATGCGAAATGGAATAGACGCTGCTGTGACGTCCTGGACAAAGAAACTACCGTCGTTCCCGCCAACATCCCATGTGTATGGAGTGTTAAAGATGTCTTCAAATCTCACGTTCGGGGTGTTTCCGGTCACGTGCAGTTCCTCGCCGGGCAAGCTCGTGCCCAACCCGACATCACCGTTTGCTGAAACGAACAGTGAGTGAAGGGGAGCGGTGGGGGCAAGGGAGAAGGGGATTGAGCCACCCGCGGCTGTGTTTGTGATCGAAAAGAAATCAGTGTTCCCAACAGAGCTATCTCCATCCAACCTCCATAGATTTGGGGCGTCGGTGGTGGTGTCGAAGAACAAGATGTTCGGGCTTGGGTTTTTGATTTTGATTTCTTCAGCTCCGAATGACTCCCCATCCACGCAGGATAAGCCTCCGACGCAAAGTTCGGAACGAATGATTACATCATCGTTTTGTACGATGTCTGATAAGGCTGGTGTGGCCAGTCCGAGGCTGATCAGTGAGAGCGGCAGAACGGTGCATTTCATGACAAATTCCTATCGGTGGTGGGCATCAAAATTCTTAATAATAATTGGTTAAATTATGCGCATCTTTTAAATATGGGTCAAATTTTTTTGGCATTGGCTCGTTCCCTCGACATTATCACTTACAGTGCCAGCGGATATATGATCGTCCGGAAACCGGGCATAACATTGCGGTCGAAGACATGACCGACTGGCCCGGTTTGGCCCTTCTATTTTCAACCTGCGACCAAGTTCACATCGCTTACAAGCCGCTGCGACGGACGGTCTATTCTCTGTCGATCTGCCATCGCTCCAGCAACAACGGCATTGCCTGGTTTCAAGGCGGGTGCCCGGCAAAACGCGTCTGATGGGAGCGACGACTGCATGTGAGCAGCCGATACAGGGTCAAAAACCCGCCAGCATCAATTTCAGTCCCGCCAAAAGCTTGTGGAGCCGGAACGTCTGGCGGCTATTTGAAATTGACGCCGTGCCCCAAAATTACCCCAAATCTGCCAAACAAATGCGGAAGTGTTGTTCAGATATGGGCAATCATCAGTTCCGAGCGCCACTATTCGCTATCTGTTGCCGAGTGACATCAATGTGCCCCAATGCACGAATGCACACACAAGAGGAGCTGGAACAAAAATGTACCTTCTTTCATCATTCAGATGCCTTGTTCTTGAGGTGATACGCCCTTCCACGGTCGCTTTGAGCATCAGTGTTCTTACTGCTGTTATCAGCATAGAAAATTCTACTTTTACGTCTGCCAACCAGAGTCTGCTGAAGTCTAACTTTGGGTGCCTCGGATCGAGCGGGTCCATCTGGTGCTCAGTGATGCGATAGGCATTCAGAACTTTCATTTGGCGCGCGCTGCCTCGCGCCAGAAGACAGAACAAAGCCTGGCAACATCGTCCCGGCTGTTCTCGGGCGGCTTTGCGCATTGGATTCTCAGTCCACCTGTGTTCGGAACGTTTGAGGGTCCGGCGGGCCTATCTTGGCCGCGCCGTCAGTCTCTCGAAATGGTCACTTTGACAGCAAAGCATCCAACTTCGCTTCAAGCGCTGCAATCCGATCCTCTTGTGCAGCGATCCGGTTTTCCTGCTCTGCGATATAGATATGCGCATGCTCGAGCTCGTTCAGCATGCGGCCCAGTTTGTCCGAGACGTTGATCGGTGTGTTTTCGATCGTGGGTCCGACGTTTGGCAGATGGCCAAGCGTGAACATCGCTTCGGCATGTTCGGCGATGCTGGGCAGATCGTAATCTTCCGAGAACACCGCATCGCAGCCGCCGCCGCAGGTGCCACCCGCGGTGGTCAGCTCGCCCTCGATCGTCATGTCGCCGTCAGGGGTCAGGATCATTTCGATGTCACCGGGGCCACCGGGGGCCGTGGTCACGCGGAAGGTGCCAGCCTGGTTCTGGAAATTCCATGCCCGGCCAGAGTTGGGGGCGTCGGCAATTGAGGTGTCTTCAAGCGAGAAAAACGTGATCCCGTTGTTGCGCAGCGTCATTTGCCCCAGCGTGCCTGCGCCCGTTTCCTCGATCAACAGGGCAGCCGTGTTGTCGGAGCGGCGCAGGTGCAGCGCGGTGGTTGGGTTTTCGGTGCCAAGGCCGACACTTCCGTCGCTCCTCAACGTGAAGCTACCGGTTGACGCACCGGGAAATATGCGGAGGGGAAGAGACCCTGCTATGACGTCCTCGACGAAGAAACTACCGTCGTTCCCGCCAACATCCCATGTGTATGGAGTGTTAAGGATGTCTTCCAATCTCACGTTCGGGCTGGTTCCGGTCACGTGCAGTTCCTCGCCGGGCAAGCTGGTGCCGAACCCGATATCACCGTTCCCCGCGACGAAGATCGAGTTGGAGGGAGCGAATTGATTAATGGAAAAGGGGGTTGAGAACTGGGCTGCGTTACCGATCGAAAAGCCGTTTCCAACTCCGTTATCACCTGTAATTTTCCATTGATTGGCCGCGTCAGGGCTCGTGTCGAACAAGAGGATTTCGGGGGTAGTGCCTTTTACCCTTATTTCTTCACTTCCAAATTGCTCCCCATCCACACAGTCGCTGTTTCCGACGCAAAGTTCGGAACGAATGATCACATCATCGTTCTGTACGATATCTGATAGGGCTGGTGTGGCCAGTCCGAGGCTGATCAGCGAGAGGGGAAGGATGGTGTATTTCATTTCAAATTCCTTTTGGCAGGAGATCAGAGGCTTGAAAATTAGTTAACATTTGCACTTCTTATCAAAGCCGTCAATTCGCGCATGAATTCCGTGGCTTGCGCGATTTGCGCGGCCCGCCAGTCAGGCTGTCGGTGTATACCCGCACGTCCGCCCCTGAAAGTTGGGCAGGGCAGGGCAATCGTGCGCGACCTTTTGGGGCACCCGTCAATCGGCGCGGTCAGCGGTGGGAGCGGATATGGTAGGCCCGGCAGGACTTGAACCCGCAACCAAAGCGTTATGAGCGCTCTGCTCTAACCAATTGAGCTACAGGCCCGCCACGGCGCTTGGGTATGCGGCACATGCGTCTTCGTCAAGCCAAACCGTTGCGCTGGTTGCGGCGATGCACTAACCCCTCGGCCAGACAGGAACCAAGCCAAGTGGGGGCAGGGCGTGACATCATCGAAAAACGGCATCACCTACGCGGACGCGGGCGTGGACATCGATGCAGGCAATGCGCTGGTTGAACGGATCAAACCAGCGGCCAAGCGCACGGCACGCCCCGGCACGATGGCGGGCCTGGGCGGTTTTGGGGCGCTCTTTGATCTCAAGGCAGCCGGTTTTGACGATCCGGTTCTGGTGGCCGCCACGGATGGGGTGGGGACCAAGCTGCGGATTGCCATTGATACCGGCAATCTGGGGACCATCGGGATTGATCTGGTCGCCATGTGCGTCAATGATCTGGTGTGTCAGGGGGCCGAGCCGCTGTTTTTTCTCGACTACTTTGCCACCGGCAAGCTGGAGCTTGACGAGGCCACTGCGATCATCGAGGGCATCGCGACCGGGTGCGCGCAGTCTGGTTGCGCCCTGATCGGGGGCGAGACCGCAGAGATGCCGGGCATGTATGCGGCAGGTGATTTCGATCTGGCGGGGTTCTCTGTAGGGGCGATGGAGCGCGGCACGGCATTGCCGCGCGCGGTGACGGCGGGCGACGTCTTGCTCGCGCTGCCCAGTGACGGTGTGCATTCCAACGGCTATTCGCTGGTGCGCAAGATTGTCGAAAACAGTGGTCTTGGCTGGGACGCGGCGTGTCCGTGGGGGGCCGGTACATTGGGGGCCGCGCTGCTGACCCCGACGCGGCTTTATGTCAAAGGTGCTGTCGCGGCGTTGCGCGCAGAGGCGGTAAACGCGCTGGCGCATATCACCGGTGGCGGCCTGACAGAGAACCTGCCGCGGGTGCTGCCCGAGGGGCTGGGGGCTGAGATTGATCTTGGCGCCTGGGATCTGCCCCCAGTGTTCGGATGGCTCGCCTCAACGGGGGGGATGGACGAAGCGGAGATGCTCAAGACCTTCAATGCAGGGGTCGGCATGGTCGCGGTTGTGCCCGCAGACCGGGTTGCGGAGGCCAAGGCGGCCTTTGCATCCGACGATCACGCGGCCTTTGAGATAGGCCAGATCGTGCCGGGTGACGGTGTGCGCTACAAGGGCGCGCTGATTTGACCAAAGGTGTGGCGATCTTTGTCTCTGGCGGCGGATCGAACATGCGTGCGCTGGTGGCGGACATGGTGGAGGATCACCCCGCACGCCCGGCTGTTGTTCTTTCTAACAATGCGGATGCGGGGGGCATTGCCTGGGCCCGCGCGCAAGGTATCCCGACAGAGGTTGTGGACCACCGCCCTTACGGCGCAGATCGCCCGGCATTTGAGGCGGCCCTTAACGCGGCCCTTGCACCACACGCGCCCGACATCATTTGTCTGGCAGGCTTCATGCGCATCCTGACCGCGGGGTTCATCGACGGATGGGCCGGGCGTATGCTGAACATTCATCCGTCACTCTTGCCCAAGTACAAAGGGCTGCACACCCATGCGCGGGTTCTGGAGGCGCAGGATGCGCAGCATGGCTGCACGGTGCATGAGGTGACCGCCGCGCTGGACAACGGGCCGATGCTAGGTCAGGCGGTGCTTAAGGTCGCCCCTGACGATACGCCCGATAGCCTTGCGGCGCGGGTTCTGACCCTTGAACACCGGCTGTATCCTGCCGTCTTGCGACGCTTTGCCGCTGGCGACAGAACGCCGGTTCTTTTGCACGCATAACTGGTCAAAGCGGCGCTGGTGCTGTAACGGTGACCCCATGCCATTCCGGCCCAAGAGATTTCCTTAGACCTTCATGAAAACCATCTCGACAACCGCCGATCTTGCTGCTTTCTGCGCAGAGGCCGCGACCCATCCCTATGTGACCGTGGACACCGAATTTCTGCGCGAACGGACGTATTATTCCAAGCTGTGCCTGGTGCAGCTTGCCATGCCGGGGTCGGATGACAGCGGCGCGGTTCTGGTGGATCCGCTGGCGCAGGGCATCTCGCTTGATCCGCTCTATGCGCTTTACCGGGACACCGGCGTGGTCAAGGTGTTCCACGCCGCCCGGCAGGATCTCGAAATCTTTTGTGTCGACGCAGATGTGATCCCCGCGCCGCTCTTTGACACCCAGGTCGCGGCGATGGTCTGTGGCTTTGGCGATCAGGTGGGTTATGAGACGCTGGTGCGCAAGATCGCGCGCGAAGGTGTTGATAAGTCATCGCGTTTTACCGATTGGTCCCGCCGCCCGCTGAGCGATGCGCAAAAGACATACGCGCTGGCCGATGTCACGCACCTGCGCCAGATCTACGAATTTCTGCGTGACAAGCTGGAAGAGACCGGGCGCGCGCGCTGGGTGGCGGAAGAGCTTGAGATCCTGACCAACCCAGACACCTATGTCACAGCCCCCCGGGATGCCTGGAAACGGGTCAAGACGCGGACCAACAGCCCCAAGTTTCTGGCCATCGTGCGGGAACTGGCGGCATTTCGCGAAGCCTATGCACAAGAACGCAATGTGCCGCGCAACCGGGTCTTCAAGGACGACGCGTTGGTGGAGTTGGCAAGCCTAAAACCCAAGACCCACGAGGAACTGGGCCGCGCGCGCCTGTTGCTGCGCGAGGGCCGCAAAGGCCCCGTGGCGGATGGCATTCTGGCGGCCATCGCGGCAGGTGTGGCCTGCCAACCCGAGGACATGCCCAAACCCGACCGCAGCCGCGACAAGCTGCAGGTTAACCCTGCGTTGGCGGATCTTTTGCGGGTGCTGCTGAAGGCCAAGACCGAAAGCACCGGCGTTGCCGCCAAACTCATTGCTTCAGCGGCCGACCTTGACGGGATCTCGGCGGGGCTACGCGATGTGCCGGCCTTGAAGGGCTGGCGGCGCGATGTCTTTGGCGAGGATGCGCTGCGGCTGTGCGATGGAAAAATCGCGCTGACCACCAACGGCAACGATGTTGCCGTGGTCGAGGTTTGAATTCAAGGGAGAGCACGATGAGCGACATCACACGTCACCACACAACCACCCGTATGAGCCAGATCGTCATGCATAATGGCACGATCTATCTGGCCGGGCAGGTGGGAACCGCCGGCGCAAGCGTGGCCCAGCAAACGCAGGATTGCCTTGATAAGATCGACGCGCTGCTCGCCGAGGCAGGCAGTGACAAATCCCGCATTCTTCAGGCGGTGATCTGGCTGGACGACATGACTGATTTCGCTGAAATGAATGAGGTCTGGGACGCTTGGGTGCCAGAGGGTGCGGCACCAGCACGGGCCTGTGGTGAGGCGAAGCTTGCGCGCCCGGACTTCACGGTTGAGATTATCGTCACCGCTGCTGCCTGATCTACGGAATCGGGAATGATGCGTCCAGGGGCCAAGTACACTAGGGCCGCCCGGCCTGCAAAACTTCAGTAAACGCATTCCGACCAATCGAAATGTGCCGGTATCAAGGGGGTGCGTTCCGCTTAGCGGCGGGCGACCTGCGCGTTCAGCTGGCCTTCGACACGGATCTGGCTGACCGCCCGCAGTTGCTGATCGGTGAGCCTGCGCGCTGCAATCACCTCGCGCGTGGGCACCGCGCCGACGGCGGTGGGTTGCTGGGGTCGCACCCCTTCCAAACGGTAGGTCAGAACACCGTTGACCGGCTCTTCATCGTCATTTGCAGGAGTCAGTTGCACCGCGTAGATGCCCTGGCGTGCTGCAAGTCCGGTCGCGCGCACAATCGCGCCGCCCGGGATCCGCTCAACTGTCAAAGCGGTCACCTGCTCGAAGGGAATGCCCGCGTAATCTTCGACCGCCGCGCGCCGATTGGCAAAAAGTCCGCCGCGTGCCGGGATCAGGGGATTGGTATGCTCAGCCTGTTGCTGGACCGGCGCGGGCTGTCCGCGTCCGAACCAATTTAGGGGGTTAATGCGGCTGTCCCGAATGGACCCGCAGGCCGCCAGGGTCAGCGATGTGACCAGAAGGAGGGATAACGTTCTGCGCATGAGGTCCGCTCGCGTTTTTTCTTATGCCATTTGACTACCTCATGACGGGGGACTTGGGAAGGGGGCTGGACGTTTTGAGATCAGGCTCTTACGTGTGGCGGGCTGATTGCTGCAGGACGGGACGCCCCATGGCCACAGACGCCTTCGAAGAGTTGGTTGAGGATTTCGAGTTCCTGGAGGACTGGGAAGACCGCTATCGGCATGTGATTGATCAGGGCAAGGCCATGGACCAGCTGACCGAGGCGTTGCGGGTACCGGCCACCAAGGTGGATGGCTGTGCCAGTCAGGTTTGGCTGCATGCGGATTTTTCCGGCGGACGGCTGCACTTTGACGGAGCCAGCGATGCGATGATCGTCTCGGGCCTGATCGCCATCCTGCGCGCGCTTTACAACGGTTTGACGGCTGATGAGGTGCTGGCCGTCGATGCAAGGGCAGAGATGGGCCGCCTTGGGTTGAATGATCATCTGTCAGCGCAACGGTCAAATGGTTTGCGGGCGATGATCGAACGGATAAGGGAATTGGCTGTAGCGCAGGCCTGATCGGGGGGCAGCCCCCAAACCCCCGGGATATTTTCAGCCAGAAGATATTGTCAGAGGGTTTTCAGCGCGTTGGCCAAATCGCCGTATCCAGTGAAGCGATATTCGAATGTCAGGTTGAGCTTTGCTGCGCAGGCTTTTGCCTTTTCAAGCAGATCGTCGTCTTTCGTCTGGGCTTGGTAGACCAGTTTTTCGTAGTTTCCAAAGTACATGTCGCGCAGTTCCGGGTGCCGGTCGAGGCCCATGGGCTTCATGATGAACGCATCAAACTGGCGGACAAGAAAATCCGTCAGGTAGAAGGCCGTGATTTCGTCGTCATGGGCGGCGAACCGGCCGTTGCCTTCGAAAAAGCTGTAGCAGTGTGGGCCTGCTATCATCTTGACGCCAAGTTCGGCGCAGGCGGTCTGAAGCTGACCACCGGTACCGCAATCTGCGTAAACAACAAAGATATCGTCATATGTGGCGCGGTGTTTGGCCACCGCTGCGCGCACTGCATCGGTGATCTTGTCTGGGTAGAGGTGGTATTTGGCGGGAAGGCAGGTCAGATCGAGATGATCCCAGCCATTCAGGCGCTTGAGGTCTAGAATTTCGCGCGCCAGCGCACCACAGGCAATCAGGAGAATGCGACCCTGTCGGGTCTTCAGAGGCAGGCCGTCTTCGGTCAGGGCGGTGTCTGACAGCGTCATCGGCGCAATACCCGAATGGCAACAGCGGCGATCAGAAGCGCAGGGATGGCGGCGACCATCAACCCCGGCCCGCCCAGGGTGAAGAGCCAGACTGTGGCTGCCGCGGCCATCAGGACGGCCAGCCAGATCACGAGGAGGTTCAAGAATGGCATGTGGTGTCCTTTCCCTGCCAAGATAGGCAATGGTGTCCCACGAAAAAAGGCCCCGCACGTCCGCGCAGGGCCTCTTGCGACGATGCGCGATACCAGATCAGGCGGATTGCATGGAATTGTGTTTGCGCCCCATCCATTCCTTTGCGGTTTCCACCGCCACAGCGGCATCCCGGCAATAGGCGTCAGCGCCAATGGCCTTGCCAAACTCTTCGTTCAGGGGGGCGCCGCCGACCAGTACGATATAATCATCGCGGATACCCTGTTCGACCATCGTGTCGATCACGACCTTCATGTAGGGCATCGTGGTTGTCAGTAGGGCGGACATGCCGAGGATGTCAGGCCCTTCGGCTTCCATCGCCTCAAGATAGGCTTCGACCGCGTTGTTGATGCCGAGATCGACCACTTCAAAGCCCGCGCCTTCCATCATCATGCCGACAAGGTTCTTGCCGATGTCGTGGATGTCGCCCTTGACCGTACCGATCACCATCTTGCCGACGCGGGGCGCGCCGGTTTCGGCCAGCAGCGG
Source organism: Sulfitobacter aestuariivivens (assembly GCF_014763045.1). Classification (GTDB taxonomy): domain Bacteria; phylum Pseudomonadota; class Alphaproteobacteria; order Rhodobacterales; family Rhodobacteraceae; genus Sulfitobacter; species Sulfitobacter aestuariivivens. The sequence goes on along the minus strand of NZ_JACTAG010000001.1, from coordinate 1,104,272 downwards.
CTTGAGGATGGCCATGCCACCCTTCATCGCGTTGGCGGCCAGCAGCACCTCGGGCACAAACAGGATCCCGTCGCGGAAGTCGTGGCCCACGATTGTCATCCCGCCGACAAGCGCCTTGGTCAGGATATCGTAGGGTGCCCATTCGCGTTCCAGCAGGATGTTCACCCCTTCTTCGATCTCCTCTTTGAGGCCATCGTAGAGGTCGTCAAACATCTGCGCGACAAGCTCTTCGTCATCAAGTTCGGACAGGATGATATCGTCTTCATCTGACATGGGGTCTTCCTTCTGCTTTTGCCGCAGGTGTGTCTTTACTAGATTCCTTTTGTCACGGTTCACCCGTTGACGTTAGGGTTTTTGCGACACTGGCCGATTGTTGCGCGACGCGTTTGGCAGATTTGCCACGCACTTTTCAGGTGGCTCCACAAGGGATTAGGGGGTTGCCCTTGTGAGTGTTCCCTATTTGTTCTAGTTTGAGGAATGGACGATGAAAGACGGCGATATCAGATCAAGGGGCGTGCGGCAGGCAGCAACCATGCGGGCCGGTTTGAACGGCATACCCGAACGCTGATAGATGATGGCTGGGCGGTTGAGGAAGAGTTGCCGGTACTGCGCACGCAGATCAGTGTGGAGCGCCCGCGCAGTCTGATTACCTACAACAGGTCGCCTGATTTGCCGTTCGATCGGTCGATCAACCCCTACAGAGGGTGCGAGCATGGATGCGTCTATTGTTTTGCGCGCCCGACGCATGCCTATCTGGGGCTGTCGCCGGGGCTTGATTTCGAGACGCGGCTTGTGGCGCGGCCAGAGGCACCTGCGGTGCTGCGACGCGAGTTGGCGGCGCGGAAATACAAGGTCGCGCCAATTGCCATCGGGACCAACACCGATCCTTATCAGCCGATTGAGCGGGATCAGGGGATCATGCGCGCCTGTCTGCAGGTGCTGTCGGATGCAGGCCACCCGGTGGCGATTGTCACCAAAGGCAGTCTGATAGAACGCGACCTTGATATTCTGGGTGATATGGCGCGGCGGGGGCTGGTGCGGGTCGGGGTGTCTGTCACCACGCTTGATGCGAAACTTTCACGTCTGATGGAGCCGCGCGCGCCCGCGCCTGAGCGCCGCCTGCAGATGATCCGGCGGCTGAGTGCCGCGGGGGTGCCGGTGCGCATCATGGCCTCGCCGATGATACCGGCCTTGACCGATCCGGAGCTTGAGGCGATTCTTGCCGCTGGCCGGAACGCAGGCGCACGCACGGCCAGCTGGATCATGCTGCGTCTGCCGCGGGAAGTGTCGCCGCTGGTGCAGGAGTGGCTGGCGGCGCATTATCCTGACCGCGCCGGGCGGATCATGTCGCGCTTGCGCGAGATGCATGGCGGCAAGGAATATGATGCGCGCTGGCACGCCCGGATGCGCGGCGAGGGCCCTTATGCCGAGATGGTAGCGCAACGGTTTGACGTGTCCGCCAAGCGACTGGGGCTGCGTAAGAGCGCGCCACCGATGCGGTGTGATTTGTTTCGCGCGCCTGTTCTGGAAGGGGCGCAGATGTCGCTTTTTGGGTAGGGTAAGCATGATGCCCAGACGGCGCGCGACGCAAAGATCGCGAGACTGCGTTTCAGAGAAGCGACATGCAGGCAGAACTTTTTTGAATGCTTGGCCGCTAAAAGGTAAAGTATCAGTCACTTGAACATATTGGGGCAGGGGCCATGATGACTGATCCAGACCTTCACGTTCTGTCTGAAATTTTCGACAGGCATCCCTATGCTGACGAGTTTCTGGGGCTTTTTCTGACCTTGGACGGCAACCCGTCGGGATATGATGCGACGCCGCGCTGTTGCCGTACCTTCGGATCGACTGGGGGGAATGGTGTGCATTTCAGCCTGGCAGATTTGGGTGATGTCGGAACGCCGGTCGTGATGACCGTGCCGATGCACTTCGATGCGCCGAATCTTCTGATCGGGAACGACTTCAGGGATTTTTTGTCAATTGGCCTGCGGGCAGGCTACTTCGGTCTCGAGCAACTGGTCTACGACCGGCCGACCGCAATTGCCCAGCTGGAAGGCGGTGTTCAGTTGGAAAAGCCGGCGGAAGCGGCGCTTCGCGACATGAAGGATGCATTCGATCTTACGCCTTCGGACAATATCCAGGCTCACCTGGAAGCACTTAAGCGCAGATACGGTGCGGCATTGACCGCGCATCTGCCTGATAGTTGACGGATGCGGGATTTACGACCGACGCCGCCCACGCCGCTCGCGTTTGGGGGCAACATCTTCGCCGGTGCCATCCCCTGCTGAAGAGAAATCGCCCAAGGCGGCGACGATTTGATCCAGCGAGGGGGCCTCGCCCTTTTCGGTGCTGTCGAGACGGTCGCGCATTACCGCCAGATGCGCTGGCATGGTGCCGCAGCATCCGCCAATAACGGACGCGCCGCAGTCGCGGGCCATGACGGCGTAATCGCCCATCAGTTCGGGCGTGCCGTCATAGTGGATGTGGCCATCGTGGTATTTGGGGATGCCTGCGTTGCCCTTGGCGATGATCGGGCGCGCGGGGTCTTTGGCGGCAAACCCCAGCACAGTGCGCAGCAGATCGGACGCGCCGGTACCGCAATTGGCGCCGAAAGCAAGCGGCGCGTTTTCCAGGCCATCGACCATATCGACCATACCTTCCGAGGTAAGGCCCATCATCGTGCGCCCGGCGGTGTCAAAGCTCATGGTGCCGCACCAGGGCAGACCGGCCAGTGCGAACCCTTCGGCAGCCGCCCTGTACTCTTCTGGAGCTGAGATCGTTTCCAGCCAGCCGATGTCGGCGCCGCCCGCCTTGAGGCCATCGGCGGCCTCGTGAAACATCTCGACCGCGAGGGCGTGCGAAAGGGTGCCGACAGGTTCCATTATTTCGCCGGTAGGGCCGACGGAACCGGCGACAATCACCTTGCGCTCTGCCTTGTCAGCTACGTTTCGGGCCAGTTCGGCAGAGACGCGGGCCAGTTCATGCACGCGCTTTTCGGCACCGTGTAGTTTGAGACGCGACGCATTGGCCCCAAAGCTGTTGGTCAGGAACAGATCGCTGCCCGCATCCACGGCTCCTTTGTAGAGGGTCGTGATCTTGGCTGGTTCATCCGTGTTCCACAGTTCAGGTGCATCCCCCGACATCAGGCCCATGTTGAAAAGATTGGTGCCTGTGGCGCCGTCGGCCAATAGCGTGCCTTTTTGGGCCAAAAGGTCGATGAAGGGGTTGGTCATGGGCCGTGCTCCGGACGTGTAGGGATACTGTCCCGTTTCACGTCAAGATGGGATCGGCAAATTCATAATCTTCAAGATGATTATGAGGGCAGGCGCAGTGCGTCGCGCCGGGGATCGTTTTCTTTGAAAGAAAACGGTCGGAAACTTTGGAAGTTTCCGCGCCCGGCTTCATGTGGTGCATGAAGACAGGCGCGTAATACCTTGTTAGTCTTTTACTTCTGACATGACCTGCGCTTTGGCTTCGGCCATCAATGCAATCATTTTGGACCGGATCGTGGACTCATCCGCCAAATCGCCCAGATCACCTGAAACCTTGCGATAGACGTCTTCATCGCCCGCTTCCTCAAAATCGGCCTTGATGACTTCCCGGGCATAAGCATCCGCATCGTCGCCTGATTTGCCCATCAGGTCGGCCGCCCAGAGACCCAGAAGCTTGTTGCGGCGCGCCTCGGCCTTGAACTGCATCTGGCTGTCGTGGGCGTATTTGTTCTCAAAGGCGTTTTCGCGGTCGTCAAAGGTGCTCATCTGCTCGCTCCGTGTTGGGATAGGGTGTTGGCTATAGATATGCGCGCCCTGTGGCGTCTGTGCAAGGGTCGTGCGGCTTGCAGCGGCATAGGGCATAGACTAAGAGAAGCGCAAAGTGCCGGGGCATTTCCGGCATATGCGAAAGGACGCCCATGGCCCGGCGCAAGAAAATCTACGAAGGCAAAGCGAAAATTCTGTACGAAGGCCCCGAACCGGGCACGATCGTGCAGTATTTCAAGGACGATGCGACTGCCTTCAACGCGCAGAAAAAAGATGTGATCGACGGAAAGGGCGTGTTGAACAATCGCCTGAGCGAGTTTTTCATGACCGGGTTGAACCATATCGGCGTGCCTACTCATTTCATCAAGCGGCTGAACATGCGCGAACAGCTTGTGCGCCAGGTCGAGATCGTGCCGCTGGAAGTGATCGTGCGCAATTATGCCGCCGGGACGATGTCCCAGCGCCTGGGGATCGAGGAAGGCACGCAATTGCCGCGACCCATCGTGGAATATTGCTACAAGGACGACAGCCTTGGCGATCCGCTGGTGACCGAAGAGCATATCGCTGCCTTTGGCTGGGCCAGCCAGCAGGACATGGAAGATATCCTCAGCCTTGCCCTGCGGGTCAACGACTACCTGAGCGGACTGATGTACGGGGTCGGCATTCGGTTGGTCGATTTCAAGATCGAGGTGGGCCGGGTGTATGACGGCGATTTTCAGCGGCTGATCGTTGCTGACGAGATCAGCCCGGACAGTTGCCGCCTGTGGGACATCGAGACCAATGAGAAGCTCGACAAGGATGTGTTCCGGCGCGATCTGGGGTCGCTGACGGATGCTTATACGGAAGTTGCAAAGCGGTTGGGCGTCATGCCCAAGACGGCCACGCCGATCACCAAACCGACGTTGATCAACTGAGGCAGACGTTGGTGTTGAGTTTATTGGAAAGATGAAGCAGGGGGCAGGAACATGAAGGCACGGGTACATGTGATGCTGAAGAACGGCGTTCTGGATCCGCAGGGCGAGGCAGTGCGCCATGCGCTGGGAGCAATGGGGTTTGACGGTGTGAACGGCGTGCGACAGGGCAAGGTGATCGAACTTGATCTCGATGACGGAGCCACGGAGGCCGACGTGACGCGCATGTGCGAAAAGCTTCTGGCGAACACGGTCATTGAATCCTACTCGGTGGAGATGGGCGCGTGAAAGCGGCCGTCGTCGTTTTTCCCGGTTCCAACTGTGATCGCGATCTGGCGGTGGCCTTCAAGGCCGCTGGTGCGGATGTGGAGATGGTCTGGCACAAGGACAGCACCTTGCCGCAGGGCATTGATATTGTTGGTATTCCCGGTGGGTTTTCTTATGGTGATTATCTGCGTTGCGGGGCGATTGCAGCACATTCGCCGATCTGCAAGTCGGTCGCGGCCCATGCAGATCGCGGTGGCTATGTTCTGGGGATCTGCAACGGGTTTCAGGTCTTGACAGAGACCGGACTTTTGCCCGGCGCGCTGCTGCGCAATGCGGGTCTGAAGTACATCTGCAAAACTGTCGGGCTGAAGGTGGAGACGTCACAGTCCGATTATACCAACGGCTACAATGCGGGCGATGTGATCGACATCCCGATCGCACATCACGATGGCAATTATTTTGCCGATCAAACCACGATCCAGCAGCTTCATGATGACGACCGGATTGCCTTTACCTACACCGACAATCCCAACGGGGCGCAGGACGACATCGCGGGGATTCTCAGCGAGAACCGGCGCGTTCTGGGCATGATGCCGCATCCTGAACGGGCGGCGGATGCTGGCCATGGCGGGACGGACGGTCAGGCGCTCTTTCGCGCATTGGCAGGGGCGCTGACGACCGCGTGACTTGAGGGTGGATGCAGGCCGGGCTAGATTACCGGCATGGACGCGCCCCCTCCCTCCAAACCGGAATTGCGAAGTTCGTGGCGTTTGCGACTGGCCATGGCTGTGCTTGTCACGCTGGCGGTTGTCACCATCTCTGTCACTAACAAGCTGCTGACAGACAGGTTCACGGACACCACGCGCGACAGGGCTGAACTGCGCATCGCACTTTACAGTGGCAATCTGCTGGCGGAATTGCGTCAAAACGCGATTGTCCCGCAGCTTCTCGCGCGGGACCCGACGCTGATCAATGCGCTGGAGTCGGCGGATTATTCCCTGTCCACCCAGCGGTTGATTTCGTTTGTGGACGAGATCGGAGCAGCGTCGCTGATGCTGTTTGACAATGACGGGCGCACTGTGGCCGCAACCGATCGCAACAGGTTAGGATCAGGCCACCGGTCTGAGCCTTATTTCGTGGATGCGATCCGGTCCAGTGCAACGATCTTTACGGCCATCCGGCGCGACACCGGCGGCTATAGCTTTGTCTACTCGCGCCGGATTCAGGACAGGGGCACGACGCTGGGGGTGATCGCGGTTGAGGTCGATCTGCAGAAGTTTGAACGGGCCTGGGCGGGGATCTCGGATGCGGTCATCGTCATGGACAGCACAGGCGAGATCATTCTTGCGACAGCACCACGCTGGCGCGGTATGACGGAGCCTGAGGCGCTGGCCAGCGACTCTCCGCAGTCTGCCATCGAGCGGGCGATCAAAGCCACCGCCGACTGGACCGCGCTCCCCCCCGACGCCTATTTGCAGGGTGAAGCGGTGATGCGGCTGGAAAACCGGATCCCCTTCCGGGGTTGGAAGATGGTGAGCTTCACCACCTATCAAAGTGTGCGCGAACGGGTGAATGCGGTGCTGGCGCTCGAGATGATGGGCTTTGCGATTCTGCTGGCGCTGGCGTTCTATTTCCTCAGCCGGCGCACGGCGGGGCGGTTGGCGATCTTCCAGCGCGAGTCGGCCAAACTTCGCGCATTGAACGTCGCCCTGCAGCGGGAAATTGCCGAACGAAAACGCGTGCAAGAGACGCTCGCCGTGGCCGAACAAACGCTTGAGCAGTCCAGCAAACTGGCGGCTCTGGGCGAGATGTCGGCGGCGGTCAGTCACGAATTGAACCAGCCACTGGCGGCGATGAAAACTTACCTTGCCGGGGCGCGGCTTTTGCTACGCCGCAACCGCCCGGACGAGGCCCTGTCGTCCTTTGGGCGCATTGACGATCTGATTGAGCGGATGGGGGCAATCACGCGGCAGCTGAAATCCTACGCCCGCAAGGGGCAGGAGGCGCTATCGCCTGTGGATATGGGAGCTGCGCTGGCTTCCAGCCTGTCGATGATGGAGCCTCAGTTACGCCAGCGGCAGGTCCAGATCAGCCGAATCCTTCCCGAGGACCCCGTGCTGGTCATGGGCGACCGGATGCGGATCGAACAGGTGATGGTCAACCTCTTGCGCAACGCGCTGGACGCCACCAAATCGGAACGAAACCCTCAGGTGGACATTATGTTAGCAGCTGGCGAAACCGCGACGCTCACGGTGCGCGACAACGGCCCGGGTATCGAAGACCTCGATGCGCTCTTTGAGCCGTTTTATACCACCAAGCAGCCCGGCGACGGTGTCGGGCTGGGGCTTGCCATTTCCTCGGGCATCGTGAACGACCTTGGGGGCAGGCTGAGGGCGCGCAACGGGTCGACCGGTGGCGCGGTCTTTGAAATGCAACTGCCGATCCATCAGGACGGCGCCAACATTGAAGCGGCGGAGTAAGACATGGCTCAGGCAATGAAAATCGCGATCGTCGATGACGAACAGGATATGCGGCAGTCGATCAGCCAATGGCTGGCGCTGTCGGGCTACGACACCGAAACTTTCGCCAGCGCGGAAGACGCGCTTAAAAATCTCGGCCCCGATTATCCCGGGATCGTCATTTCAGACATCAAGATGCCGGGCATGGACGGGATGCAGTTTCTCAAGAAGCTGATGGGCAATGACAGCGCTTTGCCGGTGATCATGATCACCGGGCATGGCGATGTGCCCATGGCGGTTGAGGCAATGCGCGTGGGGGCGTTTGATTTTCTGGAAAAACCCTTCAACCCTGACCGGATGTCGGAGCTGGCCAAGAAAGCCACCACCGCGCGGCGGCTGGTCATGGACAACCGCGCGCTGCGGCGCGAGCTCAGCGATGGCGGGCAGCTGATGAAAAAGCTGATCGGGCAGTCCCCGGTGATGGAGCGGCTGCGCGAGGATATCCTTGATCTGGGGCAGGCCGATGGTCACGTGCTGATTGATGGGGAAACCGGCACCGGCAAGACCCTCGTGGCGCATGCGCTGCACGCTGTTGGATCACGTGCGGGCAAGAAATTTGTGCTGGTCAGCTGCGGTGCGTTCGAGGAAGACGCGCTGAGCAAGCGTCTGTTTGGCCCGATGATGCCCGAAGATGCACAACTGCCCGCCATCGAAGAAGCACGCGGCGGGACGCTGGTGCTGGAAGACGTTGAAGCGCTGAGTGAGACACTGCAGGCGCGGTTACTGTCCGTGATTAACGAACAGGGGACCCCGGCCGAGACGCGGATCGTGGCGATCTCCAATCTGCAGGAAGCCGGGCGCACATCAGAAGACGCGCTGCGGTCCGATCTGTTCTACCGGCTGGCCGCACTCAGGATCACGGTGCCGCCGCTGCGGCAGCGGGGTGAGGATATCCTGACGCTGTTTACCCGGCTCAGCGATCAGTTTGCCGATGAATATGGCTGCGACGCGCCGCAGGTGTCGGCGCAAGAGGCCGCTCAGCTGTTGCAGGCGCCCTGGCCGGGTAACGTGCGCCAGCTGATCAACGTGGCCGAACGTGCCGTGCTGCAGTCCCGGCGCGGGTCAGGCACAATCGCGTCCCTGTTGATGAGCGATCATGACGAGATGCAGCCGGTGATGACCACCGAGGGCAAGCCGCTCAAGGAATATGTCGAAGCATTCGAACGCATGCTGATCGACAACACCATGCGGCGGCACAAGGGGTCGATTGCCAGCGTGATGGATGAACTTTGCCTGCCGCGACGCACGCTTAACGAAAAGATGGCCAAGTACGGGCTGCAGCGGTCCGATTATCTGTGACCGCTGGAACCAAGCCGCTTAGCGGTTGATCTCAGCAATCTGCGTCGCGCGGCCGTTTTCATCTGTCACGCAGGACCAGCTTTTGGCGTTTGGAACGTCAACGATGAAATAATTCGTCTCGATGATCGGGATTGTCGTGTTGATCGCCACCCCGTCCGCCCCGGTCTCGTCTACCACGGCCCGCACACAGCTTTTCTGACCCCGCAGATCCGCCAGCGCTTCGGGATCGTTTGCAACGGCAATCTCATCACAGGCAGCGACAGCCAGCAAAGACAGGCACAAGGCAGAGCGCAGAAAAACGGGCATTGAATATCCTTCGGATCGGTGGCGACCCACCTGCCGAAAGCGGCAGCAATCGGCACGGGGGCTCTTTGGAGCGCAGAATGTCCTCGCAGTCCTTACCGTTGTCAACCGGAGCGCGCTGCTTTTTACGCAATTGCCGCCGCGTGTGCCCGATTGCCCATTGTCATTTGCCCCCCAAAGCCCTTAACTAGGAGACAGGCATAGTGACGCGCATTTGCGTCACGTATCGCCGCAAGAGTTTCGCTGTCTGACAGGTCCGATTATGGGTCGCAGACAGGCCGATTGGGCCCTTTTGGGCCAAAGAACTGCTGATGCCATCCCGGGGCATGCCCCTTGGATCGGTCAGTACATTAACGGATGGGGGCACAGATGTGCTCACCGTCGGAGAAGAACCGCGATGACGCGCGCAGAATGCATGAGCAGACGATCCAGGGCCCAATGCGGCCCCGTTTGCCCCGCGTCTCATATCGCCCTGACAAGTCACACGTTTCACGCCGCAGCACCCCCAGGGCGCCGCGGGTCGAGGCGATTGTGCAATATGGAAACATGGCCAAGAAAATGCTTATCGATGCCACCCACGCGGAAGAGACCCGCGTCGTGGTGGTGGACGGAAACAAGGTTGAGGAATTTGACTTTGAATCCGAAAACAAACGCCAGCTTGCTGGCAACATCTATCTCGCAAAAGTAACACGGGTTGAACCGTCGCTTCAGGCGGCGTTTGTGGACTATGGCGGCAACCGCCATGGCTTCCTCGCGTTCTCGGAAATACACCCCGATTACTACCAGATCCCCGTCGCTGACCGGCAGGCGCTGCTGGAAGAAGATCGCGCCTATGCCGAAGCGCAGGCCGCCAAGGATGATGAAGACCCCAAACCCAAGCGGACGCGCGGGCGTGGCCGAAGCCGATCCAAGGCCAAGGCAGAAGAGACGACATCAGATGATGCTGTCGCCACATCTGACATCAACGGGATGGAAACTGTCGACCTGACCGACGACGACGAAGTCGAAGTCAGTGAAGACGAAGCGTCCTCTCCCATGGAACGCGTGCCAGAGACCCCTGTGGACACACCAGCTGTCGGCGAAGAAGACGACGCGGACGCAGAGACAGAAGACGCATCTGCGTCGGATGACACTGCCGGCGCGGACGACGACGACGACGATACCGGCGACAAGAAAGGCAGCAAGGCCTCTGCCAAGGACGAAACGATCGAATCTGTGGCCGATGAGGACGACAGCGAAGATATTCGTCCTGCGCGCAAACCCCGGCCCAAGCGCTACAAGATCCAGGAAGTTATCAAAGTGCGCCAGATCCTGCTGGTGCAGGTCGTCAAGGAAGAGCGCGGCAACAAGGGTGCAGCCCTGACAACCTACCTGTCACTGGCCGGTCGCTATTGTGTGCTGATGCCCAACACCGCGCGCGGTGGCGGCATCTCTCGCAAGATTACTAACGCCGCGGATCGCAAGAAACTCAAAGAGATAGCGAACGAAATTAAAGTGCCCCAGGGCGCTGGACTGATCGTGCGCACGGCAGGTGCCAAACGCACCAAGGCCGAAATCAAGCGCGATTATGAATACCTGCAACGCCTGTGGGAGCAGATCCGCGAACTGACGCTGAAATCCATCGCGCCCGCGAAGATCTACGAGGAAGGCGATCTGATCAAACGCTCGATCCGCGATCTTTATAATCGCGAGATTGATGAGATCATGGTGGAGGGCGAGCGCGGCTATCGCATCGCCAAGGACTTCATGAAGATGATCATGCCGTCCCACGCTAAGAACGTGAAACGCTACGAAGAGGGGCTGCCGCTTTTCGCGCGCTATCAGGTCGAGAGCTATCTCAGCGCAATGTTCAATCCGACCGTGCAGCTTCCTTCGGGCGGCTACATCGTGATCGGTGTGACCGAAGCGCTGGTCGCGATTGACGTGAACTCTGGCCGGGCAACCAAGGAAGGCTCGATCGAGCAGACTGCGACCAAGACCAATCTGGAGGCGGCTGACGAGGTCGCGCGCCAGCTGCGTCTGCGCGACCTTGCAGGCCTTATCGTCATCGACTTCATCGACATGGACGAGCGCAAGAACAACACCGCTGTTGAAAAGCGCATGAAGGACAAGCTGAAGACCGATCGCGCGCGCATTCAAGTGGGTCGTATCAGCGGCTTTGGCCTGATGGAAATGTCCCGCCAGCGTCTGCGTCCCGGCATGATCGAGGCGACGACACAGCCCTGTCATGCCTGTCACGGTACCGGGCTTATCCGGTCTGACGACAACCTCGCGCTGTCGATCATCCGCCAGATCGAAGAGGAAGGCACCCGTCGACGGTCCCGCGAGGTGCTGGTCAAGGCGCCTGTGGGCATCGCCAACTTCCTGATGAACCAGAAACGCGAGCATATCGCGCACATCGAAGCGCGCTATGGCATGTCCGTGCGGATTGAGGGTGATCCAATGCTGATTAGCCCCGATTTCAGCCTTGAAAAGTTCAAGACCGCAACACGGGTGGTAAAGGCCGTCGAACATGTGGTTTCCGTCGATACATCGATCATGGATCAGATCGACGAGGATGAGGCAGAGACCGTAGATAACCTGCCACCAGAGAGCGATAGTGAAGAACGCCAGCACACCGATGGCGAGGGCAAGCCCAAGAAACGTCGTCGTCGTCGGCGGCGTCGGGGCAAGGGTGCCGGTGAACAGCAAAATGGCGATCAGCAAAACGGCGAGACCCAGACGAATGATGCCGGTGACGGCGACCCCGTGCAGGACGCGCCAGCAGAGGACGCCACGCCCGAGGACACAGGCGAGACCAAGACTGAGGAAAAGCCCAAGCGCAGCCGCAGCCGGTCGCGAAAGCCCAAGGCCGACGCAGAGGCCGAAGCGGTCAGCGACACAGATGCCAAAACCTCAGAGGCAGTTGAGGATGCGCCGGTAGAAGAAGATGCGCCGAAAAAGCGGACGCGTTCGCGCAGCCGCAAGCCGAAAGAAGCAGAGACCGCCGCGGAGGAAGCGCCGGCAGCTGAAGACGCCAAGGTTGATGACGCCAAGGTCGATAACGCAGCACCGGCAGCTGAAGATGCCAAGGCCGATGACGCCGCACCAGCAGAGGAAAAGCCAAAGAAAAGGGCCACCCGAAGCCGCGCAAAACCCAAGGCGAAAGAGGCGGTACCAGAGGCCGTCGCGGCAGAGCCGCAGGCGATGGCCGATGCCTCACCAGAGGCGGTCACCGCACCGGCACCAGAGCCTGTCGCACCTGTTGCGCAGGAGGCGCCTGCCGCGCAGGAGTCGTCTGAAAAGCCGAAGAAAAAGCGTCGCGGATGGTGGTCTTTGGGCAGCTAGACCCAGGTCACGTTGACAAATTTCGACATGTGCAGGGGCGGCCATCGGTCCGCCCTTCGCCTGTCTCAGCCTGCCTTGCGCACCAGATAGACCTGTGCGGTGCCCTGATCCCCGGTCTCAACCAATTGGTGACCGCTCTCAGCGCAGAAATGAGGCACGTCTACAATCGCGGCCGGATCATCTGCAAGCAGCCGCACGCAGTCGCCTGCCGCAACACCCTGCAGCCGCTTACGCAGCTTCAGCACGGGCAGGGGGCACAACAGCCCGGTGGCATCCAGTTCCTCAGTCATGGGCAGCGCCATATCGTGGATGTTACACCCCGTCCACAGGGTTGTGACCACCCAGCAGGTGACGTGGGCCCCGTGGCAGTCTAAGGGGGAGAGTATGTTTGGTATTGAACTGATCGACGCGAGCCTTGCGCCCGCCATGCTGGTCGCCCTTTTGGCTGGGGTGATATCATTCCTGTCGCCCTGTGTGTTGCCTATCGTACCGCCTTATCTGGCCTATATGGGGGGGGTATCACTTCAGGATATGTCGTCTGAACGCGCCGCCCGTCGGCGCGCGGTGATTGCGGCGCTTTTCTTTGTGATGGGGCTGAGCACGGTTTTTCTGATCCTCGGGTTCACGGCTTCTGCATTTGGCGCCTTTTTTCTGCAAAATCAGACGCTTTTCGCACAAATCTCAGGTGTCGTGATCATCATCTTCGGTCTGCATTTTCTGGGCGTATTCCGCATCCCGTTTCTGGATCAGGAAGCGCGGATGGATGCCGGCGACAAGGGCGGATCAAGCTTTGGTGCCTATGTGCTGGGCCTTGCCTTTGCCTTTGGCTGGACGCCCTGCATCGGCCCGCAACTGGGCGCGATCCTGTCGCTTGCCGCATCCGAGGCGTCGGTCACACGTGGCACATTGTTGCTGGGCATCTATGCCGCGGGCCTTGGCATTCCGTTTTTGCTGGCAGCGATGTTCATCACCCGCGCCATGGGCGTGATGAATCGCATCAAACGCCACATGAAGCTGATTGAGCGGATCATGGGCGGGCTTTTGTTGATCGTGGGTGTGGCGATGGTCACAGGGGCCTTTTCGTGGTTTGCGTTCTGGCTGCTGGAAACCTTTCCGGCCCTCGCCACGCTGGGCTAGTTAAGCCTTACTCTTGCCCGAAACCAAAGCTATGCTGCGTCCAGAGGACAGACCATGGGCAAGAGCAGTGATAGCGCAGTGAAACGGCGTCGGGTGTTCTACATCCCCGGCTACGACCCAATTCATCCGCGCCGCTACCGCGAACTTTACCGCAAGGAAGGCGCGGCTCAGGCTGCAATTTCGGGCTATGACATCGCATTGTCACCGGGCCGGGGCGATGGGCACTACGGCTGGCATGTCCAAGCGCAGATCGACGGCACAAAGGTCACTACGGATGTCGACGTGCTGGTCTGGTCGGATATCGTCCGCGACAGCATGGACACATCAATTCCCGCGACCTACCTGCAACTGATCCGCACCGCGTGGATCTATGCCGCCTCTGGCACGCTGTGGCGGTTGATGAAACTGCGCAAAGGCCCGGTCATCGCAGCCCTTTATCCGGTGGGAATGTTGCTGGGCCAAGCACTGCTTGCACTCCTCCTGTTGGCAGTGATCTATGCATTCCTGTCACCGGTCCACCCTGTTCTGGGCTCTGTGGTTGGGGCCGCGGCGGCGATCTGGCTGTTGCGGTGGTTCAAGGGCAAGGACAGCAGATTTTTTGCCTACTACCTGATGCACGATTATTCCTATTCCGCCGCATCGCGCGGGGCCAATTCACCCGAGCTTGAGGCGCGCATCGCCGCTTTCACAGATACCGTGGCCGCCGCGCTCGAGACGGACGTCGACGAGGTGCTGGTGGTCGGCCATTCATCGGGCGCGCATCTGGGTGTCAGCATATTGGCCGATCTGATCCGCGCGGGCAGGGTGCCCGCAAACGGCCCTGCGCTGGCTTTTCTCAGCCTGGGGCAGGTGGTGCCGATGGTGTCGTTCCTGCCCGACGCACACCGGCTGCGCGCCGATCTGCGTTACCTGTCGGCTCAGGACACCCTCGCTTGGGTTGATGTGACTGCCCCTGGCGACGGCTGCGCTTTTGCGCTGTGTGATCCCGTCGCCGTGTCCGGCGTCGCGCCCGCCGACAAGCGCTGGCCCCTGGTGTTCTCTGCGGCCTTCACCCAGACGCTGAGCCCCGCCCGCTGGAAGGCCTTGCGCTGGCGCTTTTTCCGGCTGCATTTCCAGTACCTCTGCGCCTTCGACCGGCCCAAGGACTACGACTATTTTCAAATCACCGCCGGCCCGCAGACCCTGGGCGCGCGCTATGCAGGCCGCGTGCCCTCGCGGTCGCGCATAGATCACGCGGTCAGCAAATTCACCTCTGTGGCGGCATGACCCTGCTGCCACCCAAACCCCCCAGCCGCCCCGATCAGGTATCGCTTTGGCGCTATGCGCGCCTCTTTCGCGCAGATATCCTCAGTGCGCAGCCTGCGCGACTTTACCGGGCATGGATGGCCGCCTTCAAGACCCCGTTCTTTCAAAGCTATCTGATCAATCAACCCGAGCTGGTGCAGACGGTGCTAAAAGACCGCCCGGAGGATTTCCCCAAGTCAGACAGGATCGGCGAGGGGCTGAGGCCGTTGCTGGGCAATTCGGTTTTCCTGACCAATGGCGCGACGTGGCATCGACAAAGGCGTATCATCGACCCTGCCTTTGAGGGTGGCCGCCTGCGCACGGTTTTCCCTGCCATGTGGGATGCAGCTGAGGACGCTGTTGCGCGGTTGAACGATCACAATGGCCAGGTGATCGAGATCGAGGCAGAGACAAGCCATGCCGCTGCGGATGTGATCTTTCGGACGCTGTTTTCGATCCCGATCGGGCACGCGACCGCCCGTGCTGTCTTTGAGGAATTCCGTACGTATCAACGCACGCAACCGATCCTGAACCTCGCCGCATTTGTTCCGTTACCGCGCTGGATGCCGCGATTTTTTCGCAAAGACACGACCCGCAGTGCAGCCCGCATCCGGGCGCTGATCACCGAATTGACACAGGCGCGCCGGGCCGCGATCGAGAATGGCACGGCACCAGATGATCTGGCCACCAAGATCATGACAACGCAAGACCCCGAAACAGGTGCCTGTTTTGACGCGCAAGAGATGGTCGATCAGGTCGCCATCTTCTTTCTGGCCGGGCACGAGACCAGCGCTTCGGCTCTGGCCTGGGCGCTCTATCTGCTGGCCACGCATCCTCACTGGCAGGACCAGCTGGCCGACGAGGCGCAGGTGCTTGAGACCTGTGATTTTTCTGTCATGGCCAAACTCAAAATCAGCCGTGACGTCTTCCGCGAGGCGCTCAGGCTCTACCCGCCGGTGCCGATGATGGTACGCCAGGCGTCTTGCCCGGAACACTTTCGGGATCGGCGGATCAGACGGGGCAGCCAGTTGGTGCTGAGCCCCTGGCATCTGCACCGCCATGAACGACTGTGGGACAACCCGGATGGATTTGACCCTGCGCGCTGGCAGACCGAGAACGGCCAGACCTGCCAGCGCACGGCATACATTCCGTTTTCTGCTGGCGCGCGCGTGTGTCCCGGGGCCGGATTTGCGATGGTCGAGGGGCCATTGATCCTGTCGCGTATCTTGCGGGATTTCCGGGTTGCACCTGTCACCGACAAGGTGCCCCGACCGGTGGCTCATCTGACAGTGCGCGCAGCCGACGGCATCTGGCTTAGACTGACCCGGCGGTAGCATCGCTAGCGCCTTTCGACTAAAAACCGGATCAACAGAATCAAAATACAAGGGGGCCGCAGGATGGCAAGGAACACAGAGCAACTGGCGCAAATGAAAGACGGCAAGGGTTTCATCGCTGCGCTGGACCAATCCGGTGGCTCCACCCCCAAAGCGCTGGGTCTTTATGGCGTCGAGCCGACAGACTATGACGGCGACGCAGAGATGTTTCAGAAGATGCACGAGATGCGGGCGCGGATCATTCTTGCGGATGACTTCACCGCCCGGAAGGTCATCGGCGCGATCTTGTTTGAACGCACCATGGACAGCGAGATCAACGGCACACCGACAGCAGATTTGCTGTGGCGGGACCGGGGTATCGTGCCGTTTCTCAAGATCGACAAGGGACTGGAAGAGACGGCCAATGGCGTTCAGCTGATGAAACCAATGCCCGATCTTGATGCTTTGCTGGCGCGCGCGGCGGGCAAGGGCATCTTTGGCACCAAGGAACGTTCTGTCATTCATGATGCCAATGAAGGCGGGATCAACGACGTGGTGGCCCAGCAGTTCGACGTGGCGCGGCAGGTTTGCGCGGCAGGGCTGGTCCCGATCATAGAGCCTGAAGTGAACATTCATTCAGACACCAAGTCGGCCGCCGAAGACATGCTGCGAGACGCTTTGGCGCGCCAGATCGAAACGCTGGCCGAGGATGAGCTGGTGATGCTCAAGTTGACCCTGCCGGAACAGGCCAACCTCTACGACAGCGTCGCAAGCCAGGCCAAAGTGGTGCGCGTGGTGGCACTTTCGGGGGGGTATTCAACGGATGAGGCAAGCAAAAAGCTGGCGCAGAACGGATCGATGATTGCGAGCTTCAGCAGGGCCTTGACCGAAGGATTGAACGTGTCGATGTCAGATGACGCATTCAATGCGGCCCTAGGGGCAAACATCGACCAGATCTACCGCGCATCGGTGGCGTAAGGCACATCCTCTGAAACCTAAGATCGGAAACTTTCAAAGTTTCCGACCGTTTTCTTTCAAAGAAAACGATCACCGGATCCGGCGAATGGATTCTTGATTGCAAAATATCACTGTTTGGCCCGCGTTCTCGATGGCGTGAAACCCACGTCTTGCCAGTTCCTGCTCGAATTCGCGGCCGCCCACATACCGTTCGATGTCCCGACTTTTGCGTCTGACCACGCCACCGCTTTTTGCCGCGCGAGATCCAAAGAGGTCAATCAGCCATTCATTCGAGGTGAGAGGGGAGCCAGAAAATCGCATGCCCCATTCGATCCGATCAAGGTAAACGATCTCTTAAGGCGCGCAGCACGTAAAGCCGTATGGCAGAGGCGAGCCCCATCTCGATGCCCCGCTCTGCGTCAATCTCGGCCACCAGTGCATTGATTGGCATGCGTCTTTCTGCGGCCAGATCGCGAAATACCTGCCAGAATTCATCTTCAAGCGAGATCGATGTGCGATGACCGTGCAGGGTAACCGAATGTTTGACCGGCCGCCCGCTCATGTCTCGCGCTTGTGTCCGTCCAGATGCCGCATCACCCGCTCCGCGTCGGATTTATCAGTAGCTTTTTCGGCTTTTGACTGGCCGAACTTGATGGCATTCTCATCGGCCTGCTTGCATCGGGCAGCTCTTGCCCGGGTCTTGCGCGCCTTGTTGAGGTTAATGGGTTTCTCGCTCACTTCGGTCCGATCATATCCTCTGGCCGTACCACGCGATCAAAGGTCTCTGCGTCTACGAATCCCAGGGCAATCGCCTCTTCTTTCAGCGTCGTGCCATTCTTGTGCGCGGTCTTTGCGACCTTGGTCGCATTGTCATAGCCGATGGTTGGTGCCAGCGCCGTCACCAGCATCAGGCTTTCCTTCATCAGCTTATCGATGCGTTCTTCGTTAGCGCGCGTGCCGGTAACCATGTTGTCGGTGAAACTGGACGCCGCATCCCCCAGCAGCTGCATCGATTGCAGCACATTATAGCTCATCATCGGGTTGTAGACGTTCAGCTCAAAATGCCCCTGCGAGCCGGCAAACCCGACCGCGGCATCGTTGCCCATCACATGCGCGCATACCATGGTCAGCGCCTCGGCCTGCGTGGGGTTCACCTTGCCCGGCATGATCGAACTTCCCGGCTCATTCTCGGGCAAGATCAGCTCGCCCAGACCGGAGCGGGGGCCAGAACCCAAAAGCCGCATGTCGTTGGCGATCTTGAACATGGAGGCCGCGACCGTCTTCAACGCGCCCGAAAACATCACCATCGCGTCATGGGCCGCCAGTGCCTCGAACTTGTTGGGCGCGGTCACGAAGGGTAGGCCGGTGATCTCGGCAATCTCTGCCGCGACCTTCTCTGCAAACCCTTTGCGCGTGTTCAGCCCGGTACCCACCGCTGTCCCCCCCTGGGCCAGTTCATAGATATCCGGCAAGCAGGATTCGACGCGCGCGATACCCTTGGCCATCTGGTGGGCATAGCCGCCAAATTCCTGACCCAGCGTCAGGGGCGTTGCGTCCTGCGTGTGGGTGCGGCCGATCTTGATGATGTCCTTGAATTCTTCCGCCTTGGCTTCCAAGGCTGCGTGCAGCTTGCGCAGGCCCGGCAACAGCGTATCGCGCGCCATCATGCCGATGCCTACATGCATGGCCGTCGGGAAGGTATCGTTGGACGATTGCCCCATATTGCAGTGATCATTGGGGTGTACGGGTGATTTGCTGGCCATCTCTCCGCCCATGATCTCGATTGCGCGGTTCGAGATCACCTCGTTGGCGTTCATGTTCGATTGCGTGCCGGACCCGGTCTGCCAGACCACCAGCGGAAAGTTGTCATCGAACTTGCCATCGATCACTTCCTGTGCAGCTTGCTGTATGGCTGGGGCCAGGTCCGCATCCAGATCACCGAATTCCAGATTGACCGATGCCGCGGCCTTCTTGATCACGCCCAAGGCGCGGACGATCGCGGTCGGCTGGCGCTCCCAACCGATGGGGAAGTTCATGATCGACCGCTGCGTCTGCGCGCCCCAATACTTGTCTGCGGGGACCTCCAAAGGGCCAAAGCTGTCGGTTTCGGTGCGGGTATCGGCCATGGGGCGGGCTCCTGAACGTGGCATTGCAATCGGTGTACCGCCCTGACGAAAGGGGTGCAATCAGGCGGTGGCGCTAACAGGTCTATTTGCGAAAGGAATCGAGCGAAACGATCTGAGCTTCCGCTGCCTTTTCTTCGGCGACTTCCAGCTCTGCCTCATCTATCTGCGCCAGCTCTGGCGCTGCGGTGACTGCCGCGTCTTCTCCATCGCCTTCCTGCTGTTCAAACCGCAGGCCGAATTCCACAGACGGATCCACAAAGGTACGGATGGCATCGTAGGGGACATAAAGCGGCTCTGGCGCGTCGCCGAAATTCAGCGTGACAGCAAACCCTTCCTGGCCCACTTCCAGCTTGTCGTACCAGTGTTGCATGACCACGGTCATTTCGCCGGGATACCGGTCCGACAGCCAGTCGGCCAGTTCGGCATCCGGGTGCGCCGTGTCAAAGGTGATGAAAAAGTGGTGATTGCCCGGCAGCCCGTTGTCCGAAACATCCTGAAGCACCTTGCGGATCAGACCGCGCATGGCGTCATGCATCAGGTTGCCATAGTCAATGCTGCGGCTCATCGCGTTCTCCGGGTTGGCCCTTGGGCAGTTTCAGCATACGCCTTTTGCCGGGAGTGAAAAGGGGGCAATGGTTAAAGCGCCGCCAATCCCGATGCAGCCAGCGCCAGCACGCCCATCGTGCTGACAAACCCCCAATTGAAACCCAGCATCAGGACTACCGCACCCCCTGTCAAAAGGGCCGCTACCGGATTGAAACTGCTCAGATCCGGGGCGGGCAGGGCCAGCAGGACTGCCGGATCTACGCGGTCAAAAAGCACGTGTAGCGCAAACCACAGCGACAGATTTGCAATCACCCCGACCACAGCTGCCGTGATGCCCTGCAACGCACCAGAAAGGCGCGGCTGGGCTGCGAGACGCTCAAGATACGGTCCCGCAAGGAAAATCCACAAAAAGCAGGGCGTGAACGTGACCCAGAGCGCCAGCATTCCTGCGGCAATCGCTCCCGCGATGCCAGAGTGCGCGAATCCGGCCAGCAGCGCCACAAATTCTGTCACCAGAATAAGCGGCCCCGGTGTCGTTTCAGCCAGGCCCAAGGCGTCGATCATCTCGCCCGTTGTGATCCACCCGTAATCCTGAACGACGGTCTGGGTCATATAGGCAAGTACCGCGTAAGCCCCGCCAAAGGTCACAATGGCCAGCTTGGAAAAGAAGAGCCCTAGCTGAAGCAGAAACTCCTGACCCGCGGCCCAGACCCCCACCAAGGGGGCCGCCCAAAGTGCCGCCCATACCGCAACGGTCGCAAGCGGATTTGCGGGGCGCTGTGGGATATGCGCCGGGGCTGAGACCTGTCGCGGGACCTGTGCGAAACCAATCCCGGCGGCGATCAGAATGATCAACGGGAAAGGCAGCCCAAAGACAAAAAGTGCTACGAAGGACCCCAGCGCCAGCGCCCAGCCCGTGCCCCCGACCAGCGCGTTGCCCGCAACCTTGCGCAATGCCTGAAAGACGACCACGATCACCGCTGCCTTGATGCCCAGAAACGCGGCCTGCACCAGCGGGACCTGACCGACATAGGCATACCCCAATGCAAGAATGGCAATGACAATCGCACCCGGCACCACGAACAACAGCCCGGCCAGCAACCCGCCTGGCACGCCGCGCATGCGCCAGCCTGCATAGGTTGCCAGTTGCATCGCTTCGGGTCCGGGCAACAGCATGCACAGCGACAGCGCCCGCAGATAGGCCTGTTCACTGAGCCAGCCGCGCACCTCTACCAGCTCGCGGTGCATCAGTGCGATTTGCGCGGCCGGGCCGCCAAAGGACAGCATCCCGATCTTGCCATAGACGCGGGTCATCTCATCCCAACCCGGTGTGCTCATGAACTGCGCCCCGTGGGCCAGTCATGCCCTTCATCCACCCCATCGCGCGCCCAGCGATAGAGGGCATCGTAAAGTACCATACCCGCCTCCAGCTGTGCCTGATCGTCCTTGTATTGACGTGACAGGCCCACGGAAATCGCCAACAACCCTGCCGCCTGCGGTGACGCGTCATGGGTATTGGTATCTGCCGCGCGCACCACTGTTGCCAGCCGGTCCAGCGGCGCTGAGTGCAGGGCGAAGGTGTCCAGCATCGTGTCGAAGGTGCATTGGGGCCCCTTGTGCGAGAACGGCACATCCTCGATATCAAAAGGCGTGGCAGCATAGCGATCCGCAACCCCTGTCACCCATTCGGGTGAGACGAAAAGAAACCGCGCCTCGGGGTCCACAAACCGCCGGATCAACCAGGGACAGGCGATGCGGTCGATCTTGGGACGGTGCCGTGTGACCCACAGGGTCGCGCCATCCACCGGGGCAGGGATCGCTTCTGCCGGGATCCGCGTCATCTGCGGATGATCCCGCCAGCCATACATGCCGCCCGACAGGTATTCCGCCGCCAGCCCGTCCGCGCGCAGACGCGCGACCAGACCCTGGCTCAGCTTGATGCCCTGCTGGCAGGTCACGACGCAGGCCCGTCCCCCCAGCCGCGCCTTGAGACCCGGAATATCCGTGTGCGGATGGCGAAACGATCCGGGGATCAGATAGGGGTCTTCGTCGTGGTCGGGATCAATGGAAATATCCACGATCACCGGGCATTCCGGCGTGCCGATCAGACGCAGAAGTTGGGGAACGGTAATTTCGTTTGGAGCGGGCATGACAAGGCATCCTTTCAAGAGGTTCAGGATGCGATCCTTGGGCCTTGGCCTCACGGGGCGGTCGCAGGCCCCATAGGGTTTTGTGCCGCCAGTGCCGGCCCAATGTCAACCCGGCCCCATCCCTTGAGCGAAAAAGCAAAGGCTTTGCGGTCTGCCGTATTGACACCAACCCCCAAAGCGCCACATGAGGCGGCAATGGCCGATCAGTTGATCCTTTCCGGGGTGCCAGAGGGCTTTGATGCCAAGGCAATCCTGAACGAAATCGGCTCTCGCAATGCGCCTGTGCTGCATGTGGCGCGTGATGACAAGCGGATGGCCGCCCTTCAGGCAGCACTGGCCTTCTTCGCCCCCGATATGCCGGTGATGACCTTTCCGGGCTGGGATTGCCTGCCCTATGACCGGGTGTCACCCAACGCCGACATATCTGCCCGGCGCATGGCGACGCTTGCCGCCCTTGTGCACGGCATGCCCGACACCTTTGTCCTGCTGACCACCCTCAATGCCGCGACCCAACGGGTCCCTGCACGCGCGATCCTGCGCGATGCCGCCTTCAGCGCGCGGGTGGGCAGCCGCATCGACGAAAATGCGCTGCGCCAGTTTCTGGTGCGCATGGGCTTCGTGCAAAGCCCTACAGTGACTGAACCCGGTGACTATGCCATCCGGGGTGGGATCATCGACATCTATCCCCCCGGCGATCTGGGGCCTGTGCGGTTGGACCTCTTCGGCGATGTGCTGGACGGCGCCCGCCGCTTTGATCCTGCCACCCAGCGCACCACGGAAAAGCTTGATCTGGTGGAACTCGCGCCGGTCAGCGAGGTGATCCTTGATGAGGCCGCGATCACGCGGTTTCGTCAAAACTATCGCATCGAATTTGGCGCGGCCGGCACCGATGATCCGCTTTACGAGGCCATATCGGCCGGGCGCAAGCATCAGGGGGCGGAACACTGGCTGCCGTTTTTTCATGCCGAAATGGAAACTCTCTTTGAGTATCTGCCGCAGGCCACGATCACCCAGGATGATCAATTGACGCCGATGCGGCTGGCTCGGTGGGAGAGCGTGGCGGATCAGTATGAAACCCGTCGTCTGGCGATGACCAGCCGCTCCAGAATGGACACGGTTTATAAACCCGCACCGCCCGAAGGGCTGTATCTGACGGATGACGCCTGGGTGCAGGCGACGGTGGATCACCGAATGGTCCAGTTCAACCAATTGCCCCAACCCACAGGCCCGGGCGTGCTGGACGCAGGTGCGCGGATCGGGCGCAACTTTGCGCCTGAACGTCAGCAGGAAAATATCAGCCTTTTCGGCGCTTTGGCGACCCATGTGAAAGCAAAGCTTGAAGCTGGCCCGGTGGTGATCGCAAGCTATTCGGAGGGCGCGCGGGAACGCCTGACGGGATTGATCGAAGACGAAGGACTGGCCGAAGCGATCCCCATCCGTGACGCCATACGCATCGGCAAACGGGGCCTGCATCTGGCAGTCTGGGCGCTGGAGCACGGGTTTGAAGCGCCAGGTCTCACTGTGATCTCTGAGCAGGACGTGCTGGGCGACCGTCTGATCCGCGCGCCCAAACGCAAACGCCGGGCAGAGAATTTCCTGACCGAAGCCACAAGCCTCAGCCCCGGCGATCTGATCGTGCACGTGGATCACGGCATCGGGCGCTATCACGGGCTTGAGGTGATCACCGCCGCCGGGGCCGCGCACGAGTGCCTCGTGCTGGAATATGCCGAAAAGTCAAAGCTCTACCTGCCCGTTGAGAATATCGAGCTGCTGTCGCGGTACGGCCACGAGGAAGGCCTGCTCGACCGCTTGGGTGGCGGCGCGTGGCAGTCCAAAAAGGCCAAGCTCAAGGAACGCATCCGCGAGATGGCGGATAAGCTCATTCGCATCGCCGCCGAACGGGCCCTGCGCAAGGCCCCGATCCTTGAGCCGCCCCCGGGCATGTGGGACGCGTTTTCGGCCCGCTTTCCCTATCAGGAAACGGACGATCAACTGCGCGCCATCAGCGAGGTGATGGAGGATCTGACATCAGGCAACCCGATGGACCGGCTGGTCTGCGGCGATGTGGGATTTGGCAAGACCGAGGTTGCCATGCGCGCGGCCTTTGTGGCGGCCATGTCCGGCGTGCAGGTTGCAGTCATTGCACCGACGACCCTGCTTGCCCGGCAACACTACAAAAGCTTTGCCGAACGCTTTCGCGGCTTTCCCATCGAGGTGCGGCAACTGTCGCGCTTTGTGTCCCAGAAAGAGGCGAACGCCACACGTGATGGCATGGCACGCGGCACCTGTGACATCGTGATCGGCACCCACGCGCTGCTGGCCAAGGGCATTCGTTTTCACAATCTCGGCCTGCTGGTCATCGACGAAGAACAACATTTCGGTGTGACCCACAAAGAGCGGCTCAAACAGCTGCGCACCGACATTCACGTTCTCACGCTGACCGCCACACCCATCCCGCGCACGCTGCAGCTATCGCTCACGGGCGTGCGCGACCTGTCGATCATCGGCACGCCACCCGTCGACCGTCTGGCCATCCGCACCTATGTCAGCGAATTTGACGCCGTCACCCTGCGCGAGGCCTTGCTGCGGGAACATTATCGCGGCGGGCAGTCGTTCTATGTGGTCCCGCGCATCTCGGATCTTCCTGAGATTGAGGATTTTCTGAAATCCCAACTGCCGGAACTCTCTTATGTCATTGCGCACGGTCAACTTGCCGCCGGAGAGTTGGACGAACGCATGAATGCCTTTTACGATGGCAAGTTCGACATCCTGCTGGCCACCACGATTGTTGAATCCGGCCTCGATATCCCCACCGCCAACACCATGGTGGTGCACCGGGCCGATATGTTCGGTCTGGCGCAGCTTTATCAGATCCGGGGCAGGGTGGGCCGCTCCAAAACCCGTGCCTATGCTTATCTGACCACCAAACCGCGCGCCCGTCTGACACCTACTGCCGAAAAACGCCTGCGTGTTCTGGGCTCGCTCGACACGCTGGGGGCGGGATTTACGCTGGCCTCGCAGGACCTCGATATTCGCGGGGCAGGGAACCTTCTGGGCGAAGAACAATCGGGCCAGATGCGCGATGTGGGGTTCGAACTTTACCAAAGCATGCTGGAAGAGGCGATCGCCAAGATCAAGGCGGGTGAGATGGAGGGGCTGTCAGCCGCTGATGATCAATGGGCCCCGCAGATCAATCTGGGTGTTCCCGTGCTGATCCCCGAAGACTACGTGCCCGATCTCGATGTGCGGCTGGGTCTTTATCGCCGGCTGTCCGAGCTTAGCACCAAGGTCGAGCTTGAAGGCTTTGCCGCCGAACTGATCGACCGGTTCGGCAGGCTCCCGCGTGAGGTCAACACGCTGATGCTTGTTGTGCGCATCAAGGCGATGTGCAAGCGCGCTGGCATTGCAAAACTGGATGGCGGGCCAAAGGGCGCTACCATTCAATTCCACAATGACAAATTCGCCTCCCCCGAAGGGCTGGTGAAGTTCATCGAAGATCAGCGCGGGTTGGCCAAGGTGCGTGACAACAAGATCGTCGTGCGCCGCGACTGGAAGAAAGACGCCGACAAGATCAAGGGTGCCTTTGCCATCGCGCGCGATCTGGCCGAACACGTCATTGCCAAGGAAAAGCAGCGCAAGGCAAAGGCGGGCTAGCTATGTTGAAGTATCTTATGATCCCACTGTGCGCAGGGCTTGTCGCCTGCGGTGACCTGCCCCAGACAAGTGACCGCGCCCCGCGCGAGATCGGCCAGACAGAGACGGGAAAACCGGTCTATCAGTTCAGGCTGACCCGCAGCAACGCGCTGGGGATCACCCCGGTTTCTTCCGGCGCCATCGCGGCGCGTGCGTTAGAAATCTGCCCCACTGGCTACCGCGAAATTGGCCGCACGGGCGAGGTAACGCGCCGCATTTCCGGTGTCATCTACACCGATGTGGATGTGACGATCATCTGCGCCTGAAGGTCTTTTGCCGCGTCTCGACCCGCGCCAGCATCAGCATCAATCCGAAACCTGCCAGCGACAGGGTGACCACAAACATCGCCAGCGGCATCACAGTGCCATCAAACAGCAACACTACGGGCGCGGCCATCAACGCCGCAAACATCGTCGACACGCCGCCAATGATCGAGGCCGCAATGCCCGCCACATGGCCCAGCGGTTCCATTCCGATGGCATTGAGGTTGCCAAGGGTCAAACCCGCCTGCAAAAAGAGACTGATCTGCCACAAAACAAAGACCGCAAACCCATAGGGCTCAGGCAAGGTGGTCAGACCAAACCCCAGCAAAACTGACGACAATAGGATTTGCGCGCCAAGGGCAAAGGTCACCAGACGGCGCATGCCAAGCCGCACGACGAGTACCGCATTGATCCAGCTCGCACTGGCCGAGATCAGCGCCGTTGCGCCAAACCAATAGGCAAAGGTATCTGCCCGCCCATAGGTCTCAGAATAGATTTGCTGGACCAGCATCAACATCGAAATCAGCACCGCCATCGACAGCGTCTGAACCACGATAGACAGGCGCACGACCGGCAATCCGAAGATATAGCGCGCAGCACTGAAGATAGCTGTAATGGACAGAGGGCGCCGGTTTTCTTCAGGCAGGGTTTCTGGCAACCGCAGCACCATCCAGATCACCGTGAAGAACGAAAAAATGACAAAAGCCACATAGATCCCGCGCCATCCCATCACCGAGATAATCCCGACACCCATGGCCGGGGCAAATCCGGGCACCAGCGCAAATACCATCATGATAAACGACACGATCCGCGCCATTTCACGCCCCGAGAACAAATCGCGCGTGACAGCCATTGCCACCACACGGGGGCCGGATGCGCCCAATCCCTGCACCGCACGGGCCACCAGCATCAGCTCAAGCGATGTGCTGGCCCAGGCCACCACAGAGGCTGCAATGTAAAGCCCGGCACCAAATATCATCACCGGCTTGCGCCCAAAAGTATCCGACAGAGGTCCGGCAAGGAACGTCCCCAAACCCAGTCCAAAAAAGAATGTTGTCAGCACCAGCGGCGCGCGCTCTGGATCCAGCGGTGACAATTCGGCGGCAATTTCAGGAAGTGCCGGCAGCATGGCGTCCATTGAAAAGGCGACCGTTGCAAACATCATTGCGACCAGTGCGACAAATTCCGCACGGCTCATGGAATATTCAGCAGATTTAGAAGACACGAAAACTCCGACTTCGCGCGTCATAATGTGACGCGGACTGGCGTCAGTCGTAACCTATGGTTGCGGATGTTGCAATTGTTAAA
The DNA here is from genome assembly GCF_014763045.1 of Sulfitobacter aestuariivivens. Classification (GTDB taxonomy): domain Bacteria; phylum Pseudomonadota; class Alphaproteobacteria; order Rhodobacterales; family Rhodobacteraceae; genus Sulfitobacter; species Sulfitobacter aestuariivivens. The sequence continues at coordinate 1,077,111 of NZ_JACTAG010000001.1, read as the reverse complement.
CGATCAACCTGCGCATGTATTTTCGATTAGTGAGACCGGGGGCCTGTCATCGCGATTTTCGGCCCTTGGCAAATAAATAACTTGTGTAATATCAAGGAGATCATCAAATGCTCCCTGCCAGACATCCGCCATCGCGAACACGCATACATTGTAATTTACGATGTCCGTTCGCCGTTGAGAATGGCTTTCAGCACAGATCACGCGACTGACGTAACGGCAGCTTTCCAGCATCGCCTTGCGCGTTTCAAATGACCGTCTTGCGGGCCGGCCCTGCAGATCGCAAAGCGCATCCGAATTGCATCCGATGATCACATCATCGCCCAGCCGCGACAGTTTTCGTAAAAATTCAACGTCTTGAAGTCCGAAGGTGTCAAATGCGCCATAGCTCAGCACGGCACGGTGGCGGATCGGGGACATGAAGCTCATTCTGCGGTGCCCTGTTCGTTGCGCCACACAGCGCGAACAATGTCGGCTTCGGCCAATGAAGTGCGGGGCATAGATATGGTCCAGCCCAACGGCCCGTCTAGAATGATCTTGGCGATGCGTGGAATCGGTTTGGATGTCACCGCATCGGGTGATGTGTCGTCGCGTGTCATGAGCACCTGCCTGCGCTTATTTTTATTCATTCGGGATCTGACGTCCCGTAACATCCTGACCCTAGGTCATAACCTGCAGCATGGCAAAAGCCCTGACACGCCGGTGGGCGCAGCTGTTGCCAAAAGGCCGCTATCCGGCGTTTGCACCGGCAAGATCAGCGATCACAGAGGACCAAAGCTCGGGTGGTTGGGCCCCCGGCACAGCGTGTTTTCCGGCCACGATAAAGGTCGGGACAGAACTGATACCCATCGTGCGGCTGTGGGCGTCGCGGTCGCGGATGGCTTGCCTGTCTTCGTCGGTTGCCAGCAAACGTGTGACCACAGCGGCGTCCATCTCGATACTGTCGGCAATATCCGCCAGCACTTCCGGGTCGCCGATGTCGCGCGCATCGGTGAAATAGGCCTTGAACAGCGCTGATACGGCGGCTGTCTGGCGCCCCTCGATGCCCGCCCAATGGATCAGGCGATGGGCATCCAGCGTATTGGGCGTGCGCTTCATGTCTTCAAAGTTGATCTCGACGCCTGCTTTTCGGGCATGTTCCACCACAGGGGCATAGGCGCGCACAGCCCCGTCCTTGCCTCCGAACTTGCCCTCAAGATAGGCACGCCTGTCCATGCCGGCAGCGGGCATGTCCGGGTTCAGCTGAAAGGGATGCCATTCGATCACAAAGGGATGGTCCGGATGATCGCCAAGAGCCCGGTCCAGATGCGCCTTGCCGATAAAGCACCAGGGGCAGATCGGGTCGGACATGATATCAAGCTTGATCGGGTCAGCCATGGTTTTCAGCCTCAAAGGCGGCACGCAGGGCGCGGCGCAGCAGTTTGCCGTTCGCGCCTGTGGGCAGCTTGGGCAGGTGAATGTAAAGGCGCGGCTGTTTGTACCGCGCAAGCTTGGTTCGGGCATATCCGCGCAGCGCGTCATCGTCCAGTGGGGCTGGTGCCGCATAGAAAGCCGCGATCACCCGCACATCTGCCTTAACCTCGACCTCGGTCACACCGATGGCCTCAATCCCTGGCATGCTGGCCAATGCCGCTTCAACCTCCAATGGCGAGACGCGAAAACCGCCTGCGTTCATCATGTCGTCGTTGCGGCCCAGATAGGTGATCTGGCCCGCCGCATCCCGGACGCCCTGATCCCCGGTCAGGAACCAATCGCCCTGAAATCTATCGGCGGTCTGATCAGGTGCGCCCCAGTACCCCAGCATCAGGCCCGGATCACTGCGGTGGATGGCGATCGTACCGTGCGTGCCGTCTGCCACTGGCCCCTCCGGCCCAAGGATCGCCACGCGGCGGCCCGGTTGGGCACGACCCACGGCATCCCCGTCTGCAGGGGCGTCGGGACTGCCAGAGATAAAGGTTGAACATTCGGACATGCCAAACGCTTCAAAGACAGGGGTGTCAGTCGCGTCTTGCCAGCGATCCCGCAGGGCGGCTGACATCTTTTCGCCCGCACTCAGACCATGTCGCAGGGTAGGGACTTCGATTGTGCCCGGCGCCGCGAGCATTTGTCGGTAAACACCCGGCGCTGCGGCAAAGATCGTGGCCTGCTCTGCGGCCATTATCGCGGGCAGATTGGCAGGTGCCGTACCCGGTTCAGGGATCAGGGCTGTGGCCCCCACTGTCCAGGGGTCCAGCAGACCCGTGCCCAGCGTATAGGTCCAGTTGAACGCGCCTGCATGCATCACCCGGTCATCCGGTCGCAGACCATACCAGCCGTCAAACATCATCCGCCGCGCGCGGATCGCGCGATGGGCATGCATGACCGCCGTCGGCTTGCCCGAAGTACCAGACGTATAGATGACATACCCCAACCTTTCGGGATCGCCCATATGCCACGCGGCGGCCGGCAGATCGCGCATGGCGCGCAACCCATCCAGCGACAGCACGTTTGCTGCTGGCGGGCAGGCCACATCCGGGTCCCGTAGAATGAAGCGCGGGCGCAGCGTGTCGATGATACGCGCCACTTCGGCTTCGGTCAGCACCGCGGCGGTCGGCACCGGCACCAGCCCAGCGGCGATTGCCCCCAGATAGGCCAGTGGAAAGTCGGGCGTATTGCCAAGCCGCATCAGCACCAGATCCCCCGGTGTCAGACCCCGCTGCAAAAGCCCCGTCGCAGTGCCGCGCACTGCCTGGATCAGATCGCCGAAAGTCCAGTGTTCGGGTTTGTCGCCCCCGACCAGACTCAATGCAGGTTTGTCGGGATGTGCCGCACCTGCAGCCAACACATAGGCGGCAAGGTTGAAAGGGTCGGCGTCCATCGGCATGCCTCCGCGCTACCTCAGCACGAGGGCGCGCGCAAGATCACGGCTGATCGCGGCCGAAAAGCTCCCGCAGGATCCAATGACCAATGCCCACTGCCAGCAGCTGCGCGATGATAAAGGCCGGGATATGCGCCGGATTGATGCCCGCAAACGTGTCCGAAAAGCCCCGAGCAACGGTCACAGCAGGGTTGGCAAAACTGGTCGAGGCGGTGAACCAATAGGCCCCGGTGATATAAAGCGCCACCAATGTCGGCACGGCTTCGGGCCGGGCGCGCAGGCCCCCAAAGATCACCATCAGCAACCCGAAGGTGGCGAAAAATTCGGAAAACCACTGCGCGCCGCCCGTACGGTGCATGGTCTCGGAAAGCTGCAGCACCGGCTGCGCGAACATCAGATGCGTGGCCCAGACCCCCAGAACGCCCCCGACAATCTGCACGATGATATAGCCCGGCACCTCGTCCCAAGGCAGTTCACCGCGCAGCGCAAAGGCCAGGCTGACCGCCGGATTGAAATGCGCCCCCGAAATGGGCCCAAGCGTGGTGATGATCACATAAAGCATGCACCCCGTGGCAATCGCGTTGGCCAGCAGCGCGATGGCAATGTTCCCATCGGCCAGCGTCTGACCCATGATGCCCGACCCGATCACGGATATCAGCAGCAGGGCGGTGCCCAGCCCTTCGGCGGCAAGACGGCGGATCATGGGGTCGCTCCTGCGGTTGCAAGGTGGGCTTTCAAGGCCGCCTTGTCCAACGTCTCAACCGGTTTGGCAAGCAAAGCCGCTGCCCGGCGGCGCAGGATGCCGTAGGCCGTGGCAAAGGCCTCGGGTGCTGCATTGTCCGGCACCGCTGCCGGATCCTCGACCCCCCAATGCGCTTGCATAGGTGCGCCGGGCCAGATCGGACAGGTCTCTGCCGCAGCAGAGCCGCAGACGGTGATCACCACATCCATTACAGGCGCATCCGCCGCGCCAAAGACATCCCAACTCTTGGAGCGCAAACCGTGGGTATCATGACCCCTCTCGGCCAACAGCCGCAGCGCGTGCGGATTGACCTGCCCGGCAGGTTGACTGCCCGCAGAATAGGCCCGCACGCGGCCATCGCTCAGCTCATTCAGCAGGACTTCAAGAAGGATCGACCGGGCAGAGTTGCCGGTACACAGGACAAGGATATTCATGATCTGCGCGTACTCAGGCTTCGTTACGGTTTTGTGACATCATTGGGTCTCGTACCACCAGACATGCGGCATGTATTCCGACCCATCGCCGTAAATAGGAATGTAGTCGGGATACCTCATGGCCGCGTCATGGGCGATCAGCCCTTCGTTGAATTGCCAGAACGGGATGACATAGCGGCCCGCCGTCAATACCCGGTCAAGCGCGCGGACTGCGGCGGTGAAATCCTCGGATTCTGTGGCCGTCAGCATATCGGTGATCAACTGATCGATGGCGGCGGATTTCACGCCCATCAGATTGCGCGAGCCCTCTGCATCCGCTGCCTCTGATCCCCAGTAATACCGCTGTTCATTGCCCGGGCTCAGCGACAGGGCGCGACGGAAATAGGTCATCTCAAAGTCATACGCATTCGTGCGCGCAAGATATTGAGCATTGTCCACCGTCTCGATGATGACCTCGATGCCAAGGCGCTTGAGGCCCTGCTGATACAACTCGGCGATGGCAAGATTTTCGCGGCTGCCCTTTTCCAGCAGGATGGTAAAGGCCAGGGGCGAGCCGTCTGAAGCGCGCATCGTTCCCCCTTCGGCGCTGAACCCCGCCTCTTGCAAACGCGCCATCGCTGTGCGGATGCCCTTGCGGTTGCGTTCCGTGCCGTCGCTTTGCGGCAGCGCATATCCGTCCCGCGCGCCGGGGGGCAGGATATCCGTAAAAGGAGCCAAAAACTCTGCCACTTTGCCTTCCGCCGGCCCTGGTTCCATCGCCAGCACGGAGTTCGAGAAATACGAACTGATCCGGGGCAGCGCGCCACCTGTCAGAGTCTCGTTGATGTACTCGAAATTGAACGCGGTGATCAGCGCATCGCGTACCCGCCAGTCATCGAACGGTGCTTTGCGTGTGTTCATCACGAAACCAGTCATGCCCGAGGGCTTTTGGTGCGGGAAGGTTGATTTGACGACGTCACCGGCATCGATAGCGGGGAAATCGTATTGCGTGGCCCATGTTTCCGCGTTGAATTCCCGCACAGCCGATATCTCACCCGCCTTGAAGGCCTCGAACAGCACATTGGCATCGCCGTAGAAGTCGATGGTTATACTGTCGAAATTGTACTGCCCCCTGGCATAGGGCACATCCGCCCCCCAATAGTCAGGATTGCGCGTCAGCGTCACCTGTCGCCCGGCCTGATAGTCTGAAACGACATAGGGCCCGGTGCCCAACGGGACCTCGCCCAGCGGCGCATTGGCGAAATCTTTGCCCTCCCACTGCGCCTTGCTGAGGATCGGGCGCATGCCGGCCAGCAACGCCAGTTCGCGATTGTCGGTGTTAAAGGTGATCCGCACGGTCCGCGGCCCGGTTTGCTCAATGCGCTCAATCTGTTGCCAAAGGCCAAGGTAACGCGGGTGCCCTTCGGTGCCCAAAAGTTCGTAGGAAAAGATCACATCCGCGACCGTGACAGGCGTCCCATCAGAGAATCGGGCACCCTCGCGCAGCGTGAATTCGACCCATTTGCGGTCTTCGGGGGTCTCAATCGATTCGGCCAATAACCCGTATAACGTGAATGGTTCGTCCCACGAGCGGCCCATCAGGCTCTCGTGTGTGAAGAACCGCAGCTGCCACGGCACGCTGCCTTTGCGCACATATGGGTTCAGACTGTCGTACGTCCCGGTGTTGCCCAAGGTGATGTTACCGCCCTTGGGCGCCTGGGGGTTCACATAAGGGAGCGACACAAAATCCGGTGGCAGAGCAGGGTCACCATACATAGATATCCCGTGCTGAGGCTCCGCTTGGGCCAGCGCACCACAGAGAATCAGTGAAGAAATGGCCGCAACGCCCCGTGCCATTTGGAAAAAATCTATCACCATTTTCGCAACAATCCTGCTCTGCCCTTGTTTTATTGGGCCAAGTGTTACCGGGGGAATCCAGCCAGTTCAAACTTTTAGCTTGGCGGATCGGCGGACATCTTCTATAAAGAGGGCACTGCTCGATAGGTTTCTTGCCTGTATGAAACCTGCCTCAATAACTTAACGCCCGCTTCGTGCGGGCGTTTTTTTTGGCTTTGTGCCCGGTGCTTATCGGTGGGGCGGCCATTCGGATGATCACAGCGCGCCAGGCTGTCGGCTTGTATTGCACGCGGGCGTACCCCGCGCAAACGTCATCTTTGAACCATCACACCTGATTGTGCGTTTCCTTTGCAGGTGCGGCACGTCATGATGCGCACGCAGCAATTCGCAAAGGAGCACCCAATGGCCTTCACCATCGATCTCAGCGGAAAAACCGCCATCATCACCGGATCCAACTCGGGCATCGGACTGGGGATCGCGTGGGAGCTTGCGCGGGCTGGTGCAAATGTCGTGCTGAATTCCTTCACCAACAAGGAAGAGGACCATGCGATCGCCAGCGAAATCGCCAGCGAAACCGGGGTCAACGCGCGCTATATCAAGGCCGACATGTCTCAGGGGGGCGAATGCCGCGAACTGATCGCAAAGGCGGGCGATTGCGATATCCTTGTGAATAACGCCGGGATCCAGCACGTTGCCGCGATCCCCGATTTTCCCCCCGAAAAGTGGGACGCCATCATCGCCATCAACCTCAGCTCTGCCTTTCACACCAGCGCGGCCGCGTTGCCCAAGATGCGCAAGGCTGGATGGGGCCGCGTGATCAACATCGCATCAGCCCATGGGCTGACGGCGTCGCCCTACAAATCTGCTTACATCGCGGCTAAACACGGCATCGTTGGCCTCACCAAGACCACCGCACTTGAAACAGCCGAAGAACCGATCACCGCCAACACCATCTGCCCGGGCTATGTGTTGACCCCGCTGGTCGAGGCACAGATCCCTGACACAATGAAGGAATACGACATGTCCCGCGAGGACGTGATCAAGAACGTCATGCTCAAGCGCCAGCCCAGCAAGGAATTTGCCACCGTCGAACAGATGGGCGGCACCTGTGCCTTCTTGTGCTCGGACGCCGCCGCACAGATCACCGGCACCGCAATCAGCGTCGATGGCGGCTGGACGGCGCTCTGACAGACGGGGTGGCGGCTATTCCGCCGCCATCTGCCTGCCCAGTCCCTGTTCTGCCAGGAACGACTGTATCTGCTGTCGCGCAACTTCCGGAATCGGCAGCGTCTGCCCCAGATCGGCAAAGGTCATTGCCGAAACGGTCCCGGCACCGGCTTCCTTGTCTGCCGCGCGCCGCCAATCGGAATCAAGGTGATCCGACAGGTGCATCGTGCCCACCAATTCCCCGTCGCGGTAGTGCCGCAGAACCGGGTGAATGAACGGATCGGGATCACCTTGGAAAGCGGAATGCGCGCGCTTCACATGGGTTGGGGTTTGACCGAAATTGCCAAACTCAAGCGTGATCAACAGGCTGTCCTGACCCATGACGTCGCTTTCCTGCGTGGCCCACTGCACCGGCACGTCCTGATAATGCGTCCCGCTTGTCGCACCCGACAAATGGATCACATCGCCCAGAAAACCCGGCTGGAGAAACAGGGCAGGTGACAGGCTGATCCGGTCGATGATCAGATCGATCAGCGGCGTGCCCTCGACGGGTGCGGTGCTCGTGGGAAAGGATGTTTGTGCCTCGCGACCGGCGATGAATTTCACTAAGGCCGCGATGTTGTAGCGAAACCCGTGCACAAAACCCGACATGGTCTTTTTGAAGTCCCGGCTTTGCATCAGGGTGCCCGCAAACCACAGGTTCGGTGTCTCTTCGCTTTCCCACTGGGCGGTCATGGCCGGGAATTTGTCGAAATGGCGCAACTCGGGGCGGATATCGGCATCAAAAATATCCGGGTTGAACCGGAACCCCGTGCAGCAGATGACATGATCGTAGCGCAGCACAATCTCGTGCCCTTCGGCGGCGGTCATGGTGGCCGTCACCACATATTCGTCTCCGTCCCGCTCGATTTTCCGGGGGGCGGCATCGACGACCGCATTCTGCGATTTCAGCTGATAGGTGTCCATGAACTCCACATTCACGGCGCGCACGTGACCGACAAAGTGGGTGTTCCACGAAAACTTGATCGGGTTCGGGCTCATCACATGAATGGCCGCCGCGTGCTCCAGCATTTTCTGCGCGCTTTCAAATGCCGCATTGCCTTTGCCCAGGATCAGCACCCGCTTGCCGTCAAACCGTGACCGTGTGGTGTCAAAGGTCATGTAATTTTCGGTCAGTTCAATGCCTTCGACCTCTGGCAGCCAGGGCCGCGTCACCCCGGTACTGACAATCACATGACCGGCGCGGAAAGCACGTCCATCGGCTGTCTCGACAGTGAAAGTATCGCCCGCCTTGCTGACCCGCGACACGTCAGCCTCATAGGAAATGCAGTCTTCCAGCGGGCCGGCAAAGTCTTCGAGGTAGCTGACGTATTCATCGGCCTTGGGGAAATAGCGCGTCGTGCGGTCGCCAACCTTGAGGCCTTCATCGTTGATCAGGCTGTTCCAGTCATAACGCATCCGCGCGCCTTCATCTGCCAGCCCGGTATGTACTTTGTTGATGGAGATAAACGTCCGATGGCGCGGAAAACGTCGGAAAAATCCGCTGACGCCCTTGCCGCGCTCCAAAAGACGGACCGACAGCCCTTCTTTGCGCAAAAGATACGCCGCCTGCAATCCTGCAGGTCCGGCACCGACAATGCATACATCAACCTGTTCCGTCATGATTTCTTCCTTGCCTCTGCTTTTGCTCTAGCAATGCGAGAAAACAATCCCAAGCACAACCAAACAGTGTGAGCGATTGCACTTTGCTTTGGAAGTGTTGCGCGCTAGCTCTGCCTCATGGCAAAAAAGAAAAAACGGATCAATCTGGCCCTGCAGGGTGGCGGCGCGCACGGGGCATTTACCTGGGGCGTGCTTGAGCGGCTCTTGCAGGATGACAGCATCGAGATTTGCGGAATTTCCGGCACGTCGGCCGGCGCGCTGAACGGGGCGGCGCTCAAGGCCGGGATGGTCCAGAATGGCCGGGATGGCGCGCAGGAGAATCTGCGTTGGCTCTGGGGGCAGGTTGCGGGTGTCGACGACATGCGCATGACCCACTGGCTGGCCCCTTTTGGTGCTGAGATGTTCAGCAAGGCACTGGAATACAGTTGGCATTTCTCAGCCGCCGATGCGCTCAGCCAGATGATATCGCCTTATGCCTACGGTCCTTTTTATCGCAATCCCCTGCAGGACATCGTCGCGCGCTTTGATTATGACCGTGTCTGCAATTCGGTGGCACCTCTGCTGTTCATCTGTGCCACGCGCGTGCGCAACGGCAAAATCAAGATCTTCAAGGGTGACGAGATCAGCGCAGAGGCGATCATGGCCTCGGCCTGCCTGCCGACGCTTTTTCAGGCGGTCGAACTGGATGATCCGGACACAGGTCAGCGCGAGGCATTCTGGGATGGGGGGTATACCGGAAACCCGGCACTATTCCCGCTTTTTGGCAACGATCTGCCCGACGACATCGTCATCGTGAACATCAACCCGCTGGAGCGCGAAGATATGCCGCGCTCCCCGCAGCAGATCCAGAACCGGATCAACGAGATCAGCTTCAATTCCAGCCTGCTGCGGGAACTGCGTGCGATCGAGTTCGTGCAGCGCTTGCTTGATGACGGCACAATGCCCGAAGGACGGATGAGCCGCGTCCGGGTACACATGATTGCCGACGATGCGTTGATGGCAAAACTGTCAGTGGCGACCAAACTGGTGCCCAACGGTGCTGTCATCAAACATCTGCACGACGCAGGATATGCAGCGGCGGAGAAATTTCTGGCAGAAAGTGGCGGCGATCTGGGGGTCCGATCCTCAATCGATCTGGACGAGATGTTCGGCTAAGGCACAGCTTTTGTCCGGTCAGGTCCCGTGTTCTTTCGTTGCAACACCGTCATCGGCCTCTGCGCGCTCTTTCGATGCCGCAACCAGCCGGTCCTTGGCCCCGATATCAAGCAACGTGGGTTCCGTCGCGCCGTTCTCTTCTCGCTCTTGTGGGTAAACAAGGCCAGCGGAGATCACCAGTTTGGCTGCGTCTTCCACGGTCATGTCCAGCAAAATCACATCCTTTTGCGGCACGAAAAGCAAAAAGCCGGAGGTCGGGTTTGGCGTGGTCGGCAAGAAAATCGAAGCCATCTCCCCCGAAGGGTCGGTCTTGGCGGCGATCTCGGCCCGCGCGCTGGTCGAGATAAAGCCAAGCGCCCAGATCCCCCGACGCGGGTATTCGATCAGGCAGGCGGTCTCGAAACTACGCTCGGACTGGGCAAAGATAGTCTCGGATATCTGCTTGATCCCGGAATAGATCGTGCGCACCACCGGGGTCCGCTCTACCACGCTTTCCGCCGTGCGGATCAGGCTGCGTCCAATAAGACCTTTGGCCAACCATCCCACGATGATCGTAAAGATCAGGAAAATCACCACGCCCAGGCCGCGTACATTGATCTGGACGGACGGATCTAACCCTAGCAAATCCTGTATCAGCCGGTCGGGATGGTAGGCCTGCGGCACCAGCGGCAGCACAAAACCATCGATCCAGCCGACGACCGACCAAATCAGCCAGATCGTCAGCCCCACCGGGGCGATCACGACCAGCCCTGTCAGAAAGGACGCACGCAGGCCGCCGATCAGGCTGCGCCGGGGCGGTGTCTCGGGATCAAAGGGGGTGTTCATGGCAAGCGCGGTTCCGCAACAGATATCGCTGTATAGCTAGGGGGTTTGGCCTCAGGGGACAATGGCAAGGTGCTGATTTAGCGCGCATTACCCGCTAAAGAGATCGCAATTTCAGCACCCAGACGGGCATTATGGCGCACCAACGCGATATTGGCGGTCAAAGACGCCCCTTTGGTCAGCTCATAAATGCGTTGTAGCAGGTAAGGAGTCACCCCCTTGCCGACGATCCCATGGGCCTGCGCATCGCGCTGCGCCTGGGCGATCACCGGGTTCATTTCGGCGGCGGGTATCTCGGCCTCAGCCGGGATCGGATTGGCGACCAACTGCCCACCGGGCAGACCCAGAGCGGCCCGCGTGCGATGCGCCGCGGCGATCTCGGCAGGGTGATCCATCCTCAGGGGGGATTTCAGCGGCGATGACGCGCTCCAGAACGCGGGAAAGCTGTCTTGCCCGACCGTGATCACCGGCACGCCCTGCGTTTCCAGCACTTCCAGTGTCTTGGCCACGTCCAGTATCGCCTTGGCCCCGGCGGCGACCACTGTCACAGGCGTCTGGGCCAGTTCCATCAGATCGGCAGAGATATCAAAACTGTCCTCGGCCCCCTTGTGCACGCCGCCAATCCCGCCGGTGGCAAAAACGGCAATACCCGCCAGATCAGCCGCAATCATCGTCGCGGCCACGGTTGTGGCACCGGTCCCGCCCGAGGCGATGCACACGGCCATGTCCGCCCGGCTGAGCTTGGCCACGCCGCTGGCCTGCGCCAAAGTGCTGAGTTGATCGTCGTCCAGCCCGATGTGAAGACGCCCGTCAAGCACGGCGATCGTGGCCGGGACCGCACCGGCATCCCGCACATCCCTTTCCACCTGTAGGGCAACCTCGAGGTTCTGCGGATAGGGCATGCCATGGGTAATGATCGTGCTTTCCAGCGCGACGATGGGCGTGCCTGCGTCGCGCGCTTTCGCGACCTCGGTGCTGAAATGCAGGGGCAGGGTGGTCATATCTTGGTCTCTCCTGAAACGTAGGCGGCGGCGGCCTGCAAGGCCTGGCGCAATGCGGCATCCGGCGCCGCCCCCCTTATCTCGGCTGAGATATGGGCGGCCATAAAGGTATCGCCCGCGCCCGTGACCCGGGTAACCATAACAGGGGGCGGGGTCTGCGTGACGATGGTTTTGTCATACGCCACCGTCGCCGGATTGCCGCCATCTGTCACGACCGCACGCACCGCCCCGCGCTGCAACAATCCTGCCGCTGCGGCGTCCGAGGTCTCGAAGGTCGTCTGGCACAGGTATCCCGCCTCTTCGAGGTTCACATAAAGCGTCCCGCGGCGTGCCTGCATGAACGGGGCCAATCGTTGCGCCTTGCCGGGCGAGGCGGGTGCCACCCGCAAATCTGCTGCCGCCAAAAGCGGTGACCGCGCCATCTGCCCCAACAGATCAAGCGTCAGGTTCCCGTCCAGCGCCACGGCCCCGGTATAGGGGGCAGGCAGGCTGCCATCCGACAGCGGACGCAGGATCTTGTCACCCGCCGCTTCCAGTGAATGCGCATCCGCAATGGCGGCAATCAGACCATTTGATCCTTCTACAGCCATGTAACGGTCTGTCGGCAGATCATCAGAGCGATAGATGTATTCCGTCACCAACCCACGCATCTGGCAGGCCCTGATCAGATCATCCCCCTCTGCATCGCGCCCCACGGCGGATAACAGGGCAGGCGTCAATCCGAACCGCGCCATCGCCATCCCGATGTTCAGCGCCACGCCCCCCGGCAGGCGCGTGATCCGCCCCGGCATGTCAGAGCCCTGCCGCATCGGCGTTTCAGCCCGGCCGATGATGTCCCACAGGACTGACCCGATGCACAGAATATCTGGAGAGGATGTCATGGCCCGCCTTTTCGCCTTTGAAGCGGGAAGGTGCAAGCCTGACAAAGGGCGGGGCCCTATTCAGGCACGCGAAAGGTCAGCGCTGCCCAAAGCGTGTCCCAGACCGGTGCGTTGTCATAATTGCCGGCCTCGGGCGAGGGGCGCAGAATGACGGCGTCAAACAGATACTCATGGCCCGGCGACACCGGAATGCGCGCCTCGCCTGCGGCATCGGTACGGTGTAGGGTGACCGTGACCGCCCCACCCGGGGCACGGTCAAACACCTCGACCTGTGCATCGGGCCGCCGTGCATCCTGATCATAAAGCGCGATGTGCATGGTGCCGTCGAATCCCGCGTCATATGGGTTTGTCAGCGCCACGAATTCCGTCGCCATCTTGTAATGCGCATCACTGCCCGCACCATCCCCCACGGCAACCAGGGACTTGACGTGACGGGTATAACTTTCCTTGAAGTTCTCCCGGGGCCATCCTGCGGCATCGTGATCGGCCTCCGCTTGGGGGAAGTCCTTGTGCGCCGCGAACCGGGCGAATTTCTCCCAGGTCTTGTAGGTGATCTTGGAGGGCGTCGTCTCGTGCAGCACCACCATCAAGCCGTCGCTGTCTGGCGCGTCGACAGCAAGAGCGGGGGAGTCGCCTGCGCGTGCAAGAACAGGCTCCGGATTGCCACTGAATACCACTTCATACCGCGCGCTTGAGCGGTCGAAAAAGCTCAACGTGTTGCCCTTGAAACTTTCCCCGTTTCGAAAGTGCGCGCGGATTGCAGCGCCCGGTGCGACTTGATATTTCTCTGGCGAGATCCAGAATTCATGTGCAACGGCAGGCAGTGCTGCCAAGACACAGAAAACAGGCGCAAACAGGCGGGAAAATTTCATGACGAACACTCTCTCAAGGGTACTCACAAAGCTGACGTTGCTGCTGGCATTGTCAAGTGCGCTGCTGCTCACGATACCGCGCGCGCAGGCGCACGAACTGCAGCCCACCATCGCGGATATTTCCCGAGACGGCGAGACGTTGAATGTGGTCATGCGGCTGAACCTTGAGGCGTTGCTCGCAGGGATTGATCTTGACGGGCTGGAAGACACCGATGACGCCGAAAACGTCGCGGATTACGACAGCCTGCGCGCCCTCTCTGCGCAAGAGATCATCGACCGCGCGCCTGCCTTGCTGGATCAATGGAATGCCCTGCCGCTGGTTCGCGTCGACGGCGCGCCGGTCGCATTGAAATCCTCCAATCTTGAGATACCGGGCGATGTGGATATCGAACTGGCCCGTATCTCCACCTGGACCCTGCAAGGGGATGTGGCGGCAGATGCGCGCGCGCTGACCGTTACCTGGCCTGACGGGGCCGGGGCCATTGTGGTGCGCCAGCAAGGGGTCGATGCCCCCTTCACCGGCTATCTTGATGGCGGCGACACCTCGCCTGAAATCGCATTTGACGGCGGCGGCGCGCAAAGCGGCTGGCAAGCATTTGTTGAATATATCCCTGTCGGGTTCGATCACATTCTGCCCAAGGGGCTCGACCACATCCTGTTCGTTCTGGGCCTTTTCCTGCTGTCGACCCAACTGGGCCCGCTGTTGTGGCAGGTGTCCGCCTTTACACTGGCCCATACGGTCACACTGGCGCTGGGGGCGCTGGGGTGGGTCAACGTGCCGGGATCGATCGTCGAGCCGCTGATTGCCGCCTCCATTGTGTACGTCGCGGTCGAAAACATCTTTCTGTCGCACCTCAGCCGATGGCGACCCTTCGTGATCTTCGGCTTCGGGTTGCTGCATGGTTTGGGCTTTGCGTCAGTGCTGGGCGACTTTGGCCTGCCTGAAGGGCAGTTCATTCCGGCGCTGATCGGTTTCAACATCGGCGTGGAACTGGGTCAGCTCACGGTCATCGCCATGGCCGCGCTGCTGATCTGGCTGGCGCTGCGGGCGGCATGGTATGCCGAACTGGACGGCGAAGACGTGCTGGTGCGCGAACATTCAGTGATGTTTCGCGCGATCTCGATCGTGGGATCTCTGATCATCGCGATCATCGGCACCTGGTGGGTGATCGAACGGGTGTTCCTCTGAGGCCCCGCGCCTAGTCCATTGCCGCCAAAAGGGTGCTGAGCGCGACAATCGGATCATCCGCGCGCCAGATTTCGTCGCCGATGCCAAAGAAATCGGTGTAGGGGGCCAAAGTGCGGATCATGGCCTCGTCCAGCGCCCCTTCGGCGACGACAGGCACTTCGATCACTTCCGACCACCACTGAAAGAGGTCCAGTTCGGCAAAACTGCCATCGCCCAGCGGGCTGGCCTGCACCGGGCCAAAGCTGACGTAATCCGCCCCACCTTCGCCCGCATTCATACCGTCATGGCGCGACCCTGCGCAGAACGTGCCGACAATGGCATCCTCGCCCAGCTCTTTGCGGGCATGGCGCACGGTGCGCGCTCCGTCGCTCAGGTGCACCCCGTCCAGACCCAGGCGATCCACCATCAGCAGATGGTCGCTGATGACAAGTGCCACGTCCCGCGCATGCGCGACTTCGCGCAAGGCATCCCCGGCGCGCGCCAGCGCATCCACATCCGTGCTCGACAGGGCCATGCGCACGCAGGCGACCTCGTGGGCGTCCAGCACCCGCGCCAACTGGTCGGGAAAGGTGCTGAGCCCGATTTCAGGCGGGGTGATCAGATAGGTCTGCGGCTGTTCGGGGGGCTGGTTTGGGTCGTCCATGGGCGCGTCCTTCGGGCGGTCTTTGAGGGTGACTAGCCGATGGCGGCGCCAAAGGAAAACACTTGCTGCGCACGCGGCGTCGTTTGACGCGACTTGCGGCGTTGGCAGCACAGGCGTATCAGGCCGCCATGACTGATCCCGCGCTGCATCCCACCATCCCCGCCTTTGTGCTCGTCCGCCCGCAGATGGGTGAAAACATCGGGGCTGCGGCCCGTGCGATGTGGAATTTCGGCCTTGATCACATGCGCATCGTCGCCCCCCGCGACGGCTGGCCCAATCCGGCGGCGGTCGCGATGGCATCGGGGGCCGGGCGCCTGCTGGACGAGGCCCGGCTGTGTGCAGATCTGCCTGACGCCGTGGCCGATTGCGATTTTGTCTTTGCGACAACCGCGCGTGATCGCGATCTGACCAAACCGGTCTTCGCACCCGAAGCCGCCATGGCCGAGGCCGCGCGCCGCATCTCTGAAGGTCAGCGTGTCGCGGTCCTCTTCGGCCCCGAACGCGCAGGGCTCGAAAACGACGACATCGCCCGCGCCAACGCGATCATCTCGGTCCCGGTGAACCCGGCCTTTCCCTCTCTCAATCTTGCGCAATGCGTGCTGCTGACAGGCTACGAATGGCGGCGCGCGACGGCTGATATTGTACACCAGACCGTTGAAATGGCCGGCACCGACTGGGCCAACGGGCAAGAGATAGAAGCCCTTGGCCGTCACTATGAAGAACGCCTCGAAGAAGCGGGGTTCTTTTTTCCGGATCATAAAATCGCCTCGATGAAGCTTAATCTGCGCAACATGTGGTCGCGCCTGCCGCTGACACGTGCCGACGTGCAAATGCTGCACGGCATGATGCGCCAGATGGTGCGCTGGAAAGAGCGGGACTAGCGCGTGGGTACGGAGATTTTGTATGTCGAACGCCCCAAGGGGCGTCCGATCAGGGCGAGGGGCGCTGCCCCTCGCGCTCCCCGGGATATCTCCGGCCAGAAGATACACTCGCGCTAACCCGCTAGACCTTCCGCACCACTTGTCCTACCTATCGGGCACCCTGCAACGAGACATCCCATGGCACAAAAACCACGCAGTATCTTTGAAGAAGTCGCCGCCCAGGAACACCAGCGTCCGGCTGCCCAGCCCGGCCTGATTGACCGGGGTCGGGGCGGCGCGCGCGGGGCCATCCGCATCTGGCTGATGGTGCTCTTTGCGCTGGTGTTTGTGATGATCGCGGTGGGCGGCATGACGCGCCTGACCGATTCAGGTCTCTCAATCACCGAATGGCGCCCGATCACGGGTGCCTTGCCGCCGATGAACGCGGCGGACTGGCAATCAGAGTTCGACAAATACAAGGCCATTGACGAATTCCAGGTGCAGAATTCTTGGATGCAACTCTCTGATTTCAAGGTGATTTACTGGTGGGAATGGGGCCACCGCCAACTGGGCCGCGTCATTGGGCTGGTCTGGGCCCTTGGCTTTCTGTGGTTCTGGGTACGCAAGCAGGTCCCTGTCGGCTGGACCGGGCGCTTGCTGCTGCTCGGGGGGCTGGGCGGCCTGCAAGGGGCCATCGGCTGGTGGATGGTCGCCTCTGGCGTGACCGTGGGCGAAGGCACCACAGATGTGGCCAGCTACCGCCTTGCCACGCACCTTGGTCTCGCCTTTGTCATCCTTGGCTTCATCACCTGGTACACCCTGTTGCTGGGCCGCTCAGAGCCGGATTTGATGCAGGCCCGCCGCGCCAAGGAGGCCAAGCCTTTCTCGATGGCCACGGGCCTTATGCACTTTGCTTTCCTGCAAATCCTGATCGGCGCTTTGGTTGCAGGCATCGACGCGGGCCGCTATTTCCCCGAATGGCCGCTCATGCAAGGGCAGTTCTTTCCCCCCGATGCCTTCAGCATCGAGCCTTTGTGGCGCAATTTCTTTGAAAACCCCGGACTGGTGCAGTTCATCCACCGCATCGCGGGCTACCTGCTGGCGATCTTTGGCGTGGTGGTCTGGCTCAGGGGGCGCAAATCTGCCCATGCCGCCACCCGCTTTGCCTTCAACGCGGTGATGGCTGCTCTTGCTCTGCAGATCGTCGTGGGCATCACCACGGTGCTTTATGCCGCCCCTGTACACATCGCGCTGGTGCATCAGGGGCTGGCCGTCGTGCTGTGGGTGCTGATCATCCGTGCGCGGTTCCTCGCGGGCTATCCCGTTGCCACCTCGATCAAAGGATCCTGACATGTCTGCATATGATGAACTGATGGCCTACCAGCGCGACACCGAAGCGCTGAGCCAGATCGCTGGCCGACTGGGCTGGGATCAGGAAACCATGATGCCACGCGGTGCCGCCCCCCAGCGGGGCGAGGAAATGGCCGCCATCGAAGGCGTGTTGCATGCCCGCCGTCTGAACCCACGCATCGCCGATTGGCTTGAATTTATCGACGAGACCACCCTCGATGCCGTCGGCCATGCCAACCTGCGCCATATCCGCCGCAATTTCGACCGCGCCACAAAGGTTCCGGCCGCGCTGGCCGCGCGGATCGCGCGCGTCACCTCAGAGGCGCAGGGCATCTGGGCCGAAGCGCGCAGTGACAACGATGTCGCGGCCTTTCTGCCGACGCTGTCCGACGTGATTGCGCTGAAACGCGAAGAGGGGCAGGCGCTGGCAGGCGAAGGCGATATCTATGACGCCATGCTGCAGGATTACGAGCCGGGCACCACAGGTGATGATATTGCCACGATCTTCAACGCCCTGCGCCCCAAACTGACCGAACTGCGCGCAGCCGTGCGCGAGGCAACGCCCCCGCCACAGCTTGAAGGCACCTTTGACGAAGCGACGCAGATGAAGTTGACCCGGCAACTGGCCAAAACCTTTGGCTATGACATGTCCATGGGCCGCGTAGACAAGGCCGTGCACCCGTTTTCATCGGGCTCGGGGCTGGATGTGCGCATCACCACGCGCACCAACCCTGCGGATCCCTTCAACTGCTTTTACTCCACCATTCACGAGGTCGGCCACGCCAGCTATGAGCAGAATATCAACCGCGACTACCTGCTGACCCCGCTCGGGCGCGGCGTGTCGATGGGCGTTCACGAAAGCCAAAGCCGCATCTACGAAAACCAGTTGGGGCGCAGCCGCGCCTTCACTGGCTGGCTGTTTGATCAGATGAATGCCGCCTTTGGCGATTCTGGTGTGGCGGATGCCGATACCTTCTATGCCATCGTGAACCGCGTCTCGGACGGCTACATCCGAACCGAAGCGGACGAGCTGCAGTATAACATGCACATCATGCTGCGTTTTGATCTGGAACGGGCGCTGATGGCGGGCGATCTTGCCGTCACTGATCTTGAAGCGGCCTGGAACGACCGTTTCGAAGCGGACTTTGGCTTTGCCGTCGATACACCCGCCAACGGTTTGTTGCAGGATGTGCATTGGTCGGTCGGGCTCTTTGGGTATTTCCCCACCTACAGTCTGGGCAATGTCTATGCCGGATGTTTGTACGGCCCCTTGCGGGACGCTGTGCCGACATTGGATGCAGATCTGGCGGCAGGGGATACATCGACAGCTACCAACTGGCTGCGCGACAACCTGCAAACCCATGGCGGCCTCTATGAGCCGCGCGAGGTGATCGAACGCGCCAGCGGGCAGGCCCCAAGCGAAGAACCCCTGCTGGCGTACCTCTCAGAAAAATTCGGAGCCCTCTACAACCTCTGATCGTCGGCCGATGCTGGCCGACGGGGCAGGGCGCAATCTGCGGCTTGCCGCCTGCGGTGCTGCGGGTCTTTGCGGATTTCCTCCGACGCCGACAGCCAGCAGGCGCTTTGCCGCTGGAACTCGGTTCCCGTTATACGTGTTGCTTGCAGGTGCGCACGTTGCCTGCGCAGTCTCATCACAAGGGGACAACGCAACAAACGGTGCGGCCCGCCGGTAGGGACAGACCGCCCGCACCAAACAGAAACGCCCCGGAGAGTACCCGGGGCGTTTCACATTTCTACCAGACATCGTGCGCTTATGCGTCGGCGTCGTCTGCCTCAGGCTCGCCATCGGCTTCGCCTTGATCGGCGATCCAGGCAACGCTAACCACTTCCTCAGCCTTGCCGGTGTTGAACACCTTGACACCGCCCGCACTGCGCGAGCGGAAAGAAATGCCATCGACAGGCACACGGATCGACTGGCCCTTTGAGGTGGCCAGCATGATCTGATCCGACATCTCAACCGGGAAGCAGGCGATGATCGGGCCATGCGCCATTCCCTTGGTCCAGGCTGTCACACCCAAGCCGCCGCGTCCGCGAACAGGGTAGTCATGCGAGGAGGAGATCTTGCCCGCGCCACCTGAGGTGATCGTCAGGATAAGATCTTCGGCCGCCGACATCTCGGCGTAGCGTTCAGGGTTCAGCTGACCAGCGGCGACGATTTCCTCGTCGTCATCCACTGGTTCTTCGTCAGTCACACCGGCCATCAGGCGACGCTGTTTGAGATAGGCAACGCGCTCGGGTGATTCCGCATCAAAGTGACGGATCACAGACATCGATACGACCTTATCGGCATCGCCCAGCTTAATGCCCCGCACCCCGACCGAACTGCGGCTGTTGAAAATCCGTACATCGGTGGCCGGGAAACGGATCGCGCGGCCCGCGTCAGTCACCAGCATCACGTCATCATCGTTGGACGCAATCCGCGCGTTGATCAGGGTCGTACCCTCGTGCTCGCCCTCGAACTTCATCGCGATCTTGCCGTTGCGCATAACGTTGGTGAAATCGCTGAGCTTGTTGCGACGCACCGTGCCAGCCGATGTCGCAAAGACCACCTGCAGATCGTCCCATTCTTCCTCGTCCCGGTCGACCGGCATGATCGCGGCAACAGAGACCCCCGTCGGAATGGGCAGGATATTGACGATGGCCTTGCCCTTGGCCGTGCGCCCACCCTGAGGCAACCGCCAAGTCTTGAGCTTGTACACCATTCCATCGGTCGAAAAGAACAGCAGCTGCGTGTGCGTATTGGCGACAAAGAGGGTGGTGACCACGTCCTCTTCCTTGGTCTGCATCCCTGCCAGACCCTTGCCCCCGCGCCGCTGGCTGCGGAAATCGGCCAACGGCGTGCGCTTGATATAGCCGCCCGATGTGACCGTCACGACCATGTCCTCGCGCGCAATCAGGTCTTCGTCGTCCATGTCACCGGACCAGTCGACAATCTCAGTGCGGCGCGGCACGGCAAACTGGTCTTTCACTTCTTGCAGCTCATCGGCAATGATAGCCATGATCCGCTCGCGGCTTGCGAGGATCTCAAGGTATTCCTTTATCTTGCCCGCCAACTCTTCCAATTCGTCCGTGACTTCCTTGACGCCGATCTGCGTGAGGCGCTGCAGGCGCAACTCAAGGATCGCCCGCGCCTGGGTCTCGGACAGATTGTAGGTCCCGTCCTCGTTGGCCGTATGGGTCGGATCATCGATCAGTTTGATGTAGGGCAGAATGTCGGCGGCAGGCCAGCGCCGGGTCATCAGTTTCTCGCGCGCCTCAGCCGCATCGGCTGACGACCGGATCGACTGTACGATCTCATCAATATTGGTCACCGCCACGGCCAGACCACACAGAATATGGCTCCGCTCGCGCGCCTTGCGCAGCAGATGGGCCATCCGACGTGCGACAACATCCTCGCGGAAGTCTATGAAAGCAGTGAGAAAACGGCGCAGCGTCAGCGTCTCGGGGCGACCGCCGTTCAGCGCCAGCATGTTGCACCCGAAGTAGGTCTGCATCGGCGTGAACCGGAACAGCTGGTTCATCACCACCTCTGCGGTCGCATCGCGCTTGAGCTCGACCACCACGCGCACGCCGTTGCGATCGGATTCGTCCTGCACATGGGCGATACCGTCGATCTTCTTCTCGCGCACCTGCTCGGCGATCTTTTCGATCATGACCGATTTGTTCACCTGATAGGGGATCTCATCAATGATGATGGCCCAGCGGTCTTTGCGGATTTCCTCAACCCGGGTCTTGGCGCGCATGATCACACTGCCGCGGCCCTCAAGATAGGCTTTGCGCGCCCCGGACCGGCCCAACATGATGCCACCCGTGGGGAAATCAGGCCCGGGGATGTAATCAATCAACTGCTCGGACGTCAGATCAGGCTCTTCAATCAATGCCAGCGTAGCATCGATCACTTCGCCCAGATTGTGGGGTGGAATGTTTGTCGCCATGCCCACGGCGATTCCGCCTGCGCCATTGACCAGCATGTTCGGAAAACGCGCCGGCAAAACGGCAGGCTCTTTTTCCTTACCGTCATAATTATCAATGAAATCAACAGTATCTTTGTCCAGATCATTGGTCATGAACTGCGTGACGCGCGCCAGACGGGATTCGGTATAGCGCATCGCGGCCGCGCTATCGCCGTCCATAGAGCCAAAGTTGCCCTGACCATCAATCAGCGGCAGCGACATCGAGAAATCCTGCGCCATGCGAACCAGCGCGTCATAGATCGCGCTGTCCCCATGCGGGTGGTACGACCCCATCACATCACCGACCGATTTGGCCGACTTGCGATAGCTCTTGTCGTGGGTGATCCCCTTTTCATACATCGAATATATGATGCGCCGGTGGACCGGTTTCAGACCGTCACGCAGATCGGGGATCGCCCGGCTGACAATGACGGACATCGCGTAATCCAGATAGGATGTACGCATCTCATGTTCGATGCTGACAGACGGGCCATCGAACACAGGGCGTTCGGGCCGGTTTTCATCATCGTTTTCAGGAGGTTCAGGGGTGTCGTTCACGTTATCTGCTCGGTCTTTCTGGACACGCTATATGTTGTCTGAAACTCTATCAGAAACGCCATATCGGGTGCAATGCCTGTGACCATAATGCATTGGCAGCCAACGGGTTAGAGTGCCAACATATTGTTTTCATTGAAAAGTAATTCTGCTGTGACAGGATGTTGATAGTGCAGGCAGAAACGGAGGCGCAAATGCCCCAATCAGAAACAGAGCTGATGCTGAAGGGATACGGGCTGACCACAGCGGAATTCTTTTACCATATGCCCGACTATACGCACGTGCTGAACAGCTATGTGTGGCAAGACTACGATCTGGCACCAGACCACCCGAAACTCTTTGAGTTTGTCGAATTCTGGCAAAAGGAACTGGACGGGCCGCTGCATTCTGTGCGCTTTACCCACCGTAAATTGATCGGCCCCGGTGAATGGCGCAATCAGGTGGGCGAATTTACGCTGCACTGATATATTGCAGAATTAATAGGGAGCACCTCAGCCACGGCAGCGCATACCTCGGCGGGCAACCAGAGATCCAAAACCTGCGGGCATTATTATCAAGGCGTGATCGATCTCATCGAGGTCGAGCCGTTGCGAGGACGTGGTGACTTTCTAGCTGCCCGTGACGTGGCGTGTCTCTTGTGATGAGGGCCAATCTGGTCGACGCTCCCCAAAACCGTCCAAAGGAGCGCCAAGCCGATGCAACAATTGCTGATCGACCAGAACGCCATCACGCGCACCCGGCTTGAGAATGTGACCCCGCCCGCTCTTGCCGAAGGGCAGTCTCGACTGCGTCTGCAAAGTTTTGCGCTGACCGCCAACAATGTAACTTATGCCGCGTCCGGCTTTGCCATCGGTTATTGGCAGTTTTTTCCAAGCGGTACGGAAGGGCACGGCCTGGTACCGGTCTGGGGCACTGCTGAAGTCGTCGAAAGCCACTGTTCGGATCTTCCGGTGGGCAAGCGGCTATATGGATTCTATCCGCTGGCGGAAGAGCTGGTCATCACGCCGCGCCAGACCTCCGGTGGCGCAATTGTGGACACGGCAGATCATCGCGCGCAACTGCCGGCGGTCTATAATCGCTATATGCCCGTGAGGGAAAACACGCCGGGTGAGGATCACCTGCGCGCGCTGTTGCAGCCGCTTCTGGCCACCTCATGGCTGCTTGCGGATTGGTTGCGGGACAATGGTTTTTTTGGTGCCAAACAGGTCATCGTCGGATCGGCTTCGTCCAAAACCGGGCTTGGTCTGTGCAAATATCTGTCCGAAGATCAGGACCACCCGGTCCAGATTGTCGGTCTCACCTCAGCCGGAAATCTGGATTTCGTGAAAGGCCTTAACGCCTGCGATCAGGTGCTGAGCTATGATCAGATTGACGACATCGCCAAGGTGCCTTCGGTCTATGTCGACATGTCCGGCAACGGAGAGGTCAAACTGGCGCTGCACGCGGCCTTGGCGGACCACCTTAAACATTCGGCTGCTGTTGGTATCAGCCATTGGGACAAATTTGCGCCCAAGCAGGATTTGCCCGGCGTCAAACCCCAATTCTTCTTTGCCCCCGCCCAGATTGCCAAGCGTCGCAAGGAATGGGGCCCCGGCGTGGTGGAGCGCGAGATCACCACCGCCTGGCAGCGCATCGCCGCAGACGCCGCAGATTGGATGGATGTCACAGTGCACAAGGGTCTGCCCGCAGCAGAACCTGTCTATGCGGCCCTGGCCGCAGGCAGGGCTGACCCCGCACAGGGGCATGTCGTCACACTGACCTGAGCGCTGACGAAATACCGACGTAATACCGATGTAACACCGACGTGGATTTTCAGCATTTCACGCCGAACAGCTTGCCCCGCCCAGAACGCAAAATTTTGCACAATGCGGATGGTTCAAGGCCACGTCGCGCTCGGCCTCTTCCAGCGTCGATCCCAGCTCGAACTCAGGCGCGTAGGGCAGCAAGGTGCACGCCAGCACCACAGGCTTTTCAGCCCCCTTGCGCTTGACCACCATGCGCGAGCTTGAGCACATGACCGCATCGGGTGATGTATCAAGTATTCCCCAACACGCAGTGGTAATTTCGGGCACCTCGATGCCTTCGTCCATCTCCGGGAAAAGAACTGTCATGCCAGGGTTTTGCGCGTCGATATTAAAGTTGTGTTCGGCAAAAAATGCGGCATACCCCGCCCGGCTTTCCGCTTCGCTGTCTGCAAAAACTGACCGTCCCGCAACCGCCATGCGAAACCCGTTGTCGCGCAGCCATTTCATGCCCGTCAGGGTTTTTTCGAACGATCCTTCACCCCGTTCGGCATCGTGCACATCTGCCCGGTGATGATCCACCGAGATGCGCAGCGTCAGCTTGCCGGGATACGCAGCATTCAGCCTGTTGAGCCCTTCCAGCATAGGCTTTCGCATCATCGGGCGCATGGCATTGGTCAGGATCAATACATCATACCCCCGCGCCAGCGAAGCCTCTGTAATTTCAATCATTTGCGGGTTCATGAACGGCTCACCGCCCGTGAAGGCAATCTCTGATACGCCCCAGTTACGCACCTCAAGCTGGTCCAGATAATCCCGCACCTCATCGGCGGTGATATAGACCAGCGCATCATTGGTCGGGCTGCTTTCGATATAGCAGTTGACGCATTCGATGTTGCACAAGGTGCCTGTATTGAACCAAAGCGTTTGCGGATTGCTCAGTGCGACAGTTGCCCGCGCCTCGCCCTGGGCAGTGACCAGCGGGTCGCGGAATTTGCCTCGGTTTGCCAAAGCTTTGGTGCTGGCCATATCCTTCATGATTGGTCCTTGTCTGATGCCTGTGATTGCTGTCCAGTGTGCTAAGCTAGTGTTGTACTGAAGGAAAGCCCAAGTGCAGCCACGCACACTCTTGTGAACCGGCAAAAAAGCCGTATGTTTGCGCTAACATTGGCCAATCGGCAGCAAAACAGGATCGTCTTCATGGTTTCACGCGTCATACCGGTTGATCCCTTTGACCTCGTGATTTTCGGGGGTACGGGCGATCTGGCGCGCCGCAAAATCCTGCCGGGACTGTTCCGGCGCTTTTGTGCGGGGCAAATGCCAGACGCGGCGCGCATCATCGGCGCGGCGCGCTCTGACATGGATACGGATGCGTATCGGCAAATGGTGTCCGACGCGATTGACGAATTTGGCGGTGATCTGGCGAAAGAATGCGATGCCCGCGATGCCTTTCTCAAGCTGATTGGCTACATCGCCATTGATGCCCGGGGCGAGACCGGGTGGGCCGATCTTCAGGAGGCGATGAAGGGCAAGGGCCGGGTTGAGGCCTATTACTTCTCCGTATCCCCCGCACTCTTCGGCGATCTCGCAGAACGGCTGCAACAATGGGGCATGGCGGACGAAGACGCGCGGATCGTGGTTGAAAAACCCTTTGGCCGGGACCTTGAGACGGCAAGGGATCTGAACGCCACACTGGCCGCCTATTTTGATGAACACCAGATTTACCGGATTGATCATTATCTTGGCAAGGAAACGGTCCAGAACCTGATGGCTGTGCGCTTTGGCAACATGTTGTTCGAGCCCTTGTGGAACAGCCAGTATGTCGACCACATCCAGATCACTGTGGCCGAAACCGTCGGTGTCGGGGGCAGGGGTGAATATTACGATAAATCAGGCGCGATGCGGGACATGGTGCAAAATCACCTGATGCAGCTTTTGTGTCTCATTGCGATGGAACCACCTGCGCGGTTCGACCCCGACGCGGTGCGCGACGAAAAGCTCAAGGTCATTCGCGCGCTTGATCCTGTCGAATCCTACGAGATCGTGCGTGGCCAGTATCAGGCAGTGCCGATGGAAGAATCCGAACATCCGGGCTACCGGACGGCCGTTGGCGATGCCAAGTCGCGCACCGAAAGCTTTCTGGCGCTCAAGACCCACATCAGCAACTGGCGTTGGGCGGGCACCCCGTTCTATCTGCGCACGGGCAAACGCATGTCTGCACGGTCCTCCGAGATCACAGTTGTTTTCAAGGACACTCCCCATTCCATCTTTGCCGAAGACGCCGGGCGTCACCGCAACGTGCTGTCGATCCGCCTGCAGCCCAACGAAGGGATCACCCTTGGGGTTACGATCAAGGAACCGGGACCGGGCGGTATGCGCCTGATCGATGTACCGCTGGACATGACATTTGCCGATGCCCTGGGCGAGGACGGCGCTGACCATGTCGACGCCTATGAGCGGCTGATCATGGACGTCATCCGGGGCAATCAGACCCTTTTCATGCGAGGCGACGAGGTCGAGGCCGCCTGGGCCTGGACCGACCCCATCATCGAAGGCTGGGAATTGCGCCATGATGTACCCAAACCCTACGACAGCGGCTCTGACGGGCCGACCGATGCATTTGAACTGATGCGGCGTGATGGTCGCGACTGGCGCGAGGTCAGCCCATGAACCTGATCGAATATGCAGATCGCGAGATGCTGGCCCTGAACGTTGCCAACGTTCTGGCCAGCGAGATCAAGAAGTGTCTTCTGGCGCATGACTTTGCCTCTTTCGCCGTGCCCGGGGGCACCACGCCCGGACCCATCTTTGACATGCTCAGTGGCATCGATCTCGACTGGTCGCGGGTCCATGTGATGCTAACCGATGAGCGCTGGGTGCCCGAGGATCATCCGATGTCCAATACCGCCCTTGTGAAGGACCGTCTGTTGACCGGGCCGGCCGCGGCGGCAACATTCGTGCCCTTCTATCAAGATGGTGCAGATGCGGCTGACGGCAGCGCACAGGTCGCCGCAACGCTCGGCCCCAATATCCCCATTTCGCTTCTCATGCTCGGCATGGGGGCGGACATGCATACCGCCTCGCTGTTCCCGGGTGCTGAGGGACTCGCGGCGGCAATGGCGCAGGATGCACCGCTGCTTTGCCCAATCTCGGCCCCGCAACAAGAGATCGCGCGCGTGACCTTGCCCGCGCATGTGCTCGACGGGGCGATGTCGAAACACCTTGTGATCTTTGGCGATGACAAGCGTGCGGCATTGGAACGTGCCCAGGGGCTGCCTGCATTTGAGGCCCCAATCGCCGCCGTTCTGGGAGGTGCCGACGTGCACTGGGCCGCCTGATGGAGATCTGGGACGCCCTCAAAAGCCGCCACAAGGCCATCGCTGACCGCCCCTTGCTCGCGCTGTTCGAAGACGTGGACCGGGCCGATGCTTTTTCGATCCAGCTGCAGGACATGCGGTTTGATTATTCCAAAACCAACATCGACCGCGACACCCGCGCCGATCTGATCAAACTGGCCGAAACCACCGGTGTCTCCGCCAAGCGCGACGCCATGTTCAGCGGTGCCCGCATCAACGAAACCGAAGACCGCGCGGTTCTTCACACCGCCCTGCGCAATCTCGACGGCGCGCCAGTGATCGTGGAGGGCGTCGATGTCATGCCCGGCGTGCGTAACACGCTGACGCGGATGCGCAGCTTTGCCGACCAGGTGCGGGACAGTGGCGTCACGGATGTCGTCAACATCGGCATCGGCGGTTCTGACCTCGGTCCGGCAATGGCTGTGGCCGCGCTGCATCCCTACCACGACGGGCCGCGCTGCCACTTCGTCTCCAACGTGGATGGCGCACATATCGCCGACACTCTGGAGGGGCTGGATGCAAAGACCACTTTGGTGATCGTGGCTTCCAAGACATTCACGACGATTGAGACGATGACCAACGCCCGCACCGCCAAGGCTTGGATGCTGGACCATGGCGGTGACCCTAAAACGCAATTCGCCGCTCTCAGCACCGCCGAAGACAAGACAGAAGCCTTCGGCATCGACCCTGATCGGGTCTTCGGGTTCGAAGATTGGGTCGGCGGGCGGTATTCCATGTGGGGGCCCATCGGGCTGTCGCTGATGATCGCCATCGGACCGAAAGGGTTTGATGCCTTCCTGCGCGGTGGGCAGGCGATGGACCGCCATTTTCAAGTGGCCGAACCCCTAGAGAATATGCCGATAATGCTGTCGCTCGTGGGCATCTGGCACAACCAGATCTGCGGCCATGCCACCCGTGCTGTGCTGCCCTATGATCAACGCCTGCGCTACCTGCCAGATTACTTCCAGCAATTGGAAATGGAATCAAATGGCAAATCGGTGCAGATGAACGGTGCCGATGCCGACACCCACACAGGCCCGGTCGTCTGGGGGGCTGCAGGCACCAACGGCCAGCACGCCTTCTATCAGTTGATCCATCAGGGCACGCGCGTCATCCCGTGCGAATTCATGATCGCCGCCAATGGTCACGAACCCGAACTTGCCCATCACCACACGCTGCTCATCGCCAATTGCCTGGCACAGTCCGAAGCCCTGATGCGGGGCCGGTCCCTTACAGAGGCCCGCAAACTGATGCAGGCAAAAGGCCTGACGGGTTCAGAACTCGAACGCCAGGCCCGACATCGCGTTTTCCCCGGCAACCGCCCCTCAACCACGCTGATGTATCCGCGCCTTGACCCCTACACGCTGGGCCAGATCATCGCCCTTTATGAACACCGGGTCTTTGTCGAAGGCGTGATCCTGGGCATCAATTCTTTTGACCAATGGGGCGTTGAACTCGGCAAGGAACTTGCGACATCCCTTCAACCCATCGTCGAAGGCGAGACCCCCGCCACTGGCAAGGACAGCTCAACCTCCGCGCTGGTCAACTACATCCACACTCACCGGGAATAGCTTCTTTTTCTGGCCAAAATATTCCCGGAGTTTGAGGCAGCGCCTCAATAAAACAAATAGAATCCGGGCCTCGGCCCGGCCTATCGGATCACATCAGATCCGGCGCACGGCCCACACGATTGGCCAGCCGGCCCACCGTCAAGCCCTGCACGATGATCGAAAAGACGACCACGATATAGGTGCAAGTCAGGATCAGTGGCTTGAATTCCCCTTCGGGCAGTGACAACGCCAGTGCGACCGATATTCCGCCCTTCAGCCCGCCCCAGGTCATGATCCGCGTCACCCCGTCATTGAACGTACGGAACGGGCGCAGCATGATGATAGGGATGGCCACGGCAGCAAAGCGGGCCACCAAGGCAATAACAATGGTCGCAAGCCCGGTCAGCAGCAGATCCCCCTCAAAGGCGATCGCAAAAACCTCGAACCCGATCAACAGAAAGAGCACCGCGTTGAGGATCTCATCGATCAGCTTCCAGAAGGCATCGACATAACGCCGGGTCTCCTCCGTCATACCCTGTGCCGTGCCAACATCTCCGATCAGCAAGCCCGCGCAAACTGCCATGATAGGCGCAGAAACGTGCAGCCAGACCGCCAGCTCATAGCCGCCAAAGGCCAGCCCGAGCGTGAGCAAGACCTCTAGCGAATAATCATCAATCCGCCGCATGACCCGGAAGGTGAGCCAGCCCAACACCAGCCCCAGCACCGCCCCGCCAACGGCTTCCTGCACAAAAAGCGTCGCCGCGCCCACCAGCGGGCTGTCGGCTTCGCCGTGATGTGCATCCCCGGGAAAGGCAAGGCCCACCAGCACCAGAAACACCACATAGCCAACGCCGTCGTTGAACAGGCTCTCACCGGCAATCTTGGTTTCCAGTGATTTGGGCAGATCCGCTTCGCGAAGGACACCCAACACCGCTACCGGATCGGTGGGCGATATCAACGCGCCAAAGACCAGCGCCAGCAGCAGTGGCATGCCCGTAAGCCATGAAAATGCCAAACCGACGATCATTGTGGACAGGGCAATTCCCAGCGTCGCCATCAGAAAGACCACAATCCACTCACGCCGCAGATCTCTCAGCTTGACGTGCAGCGCTCCGGCAAAAAGCAACAGGCCCAGCATCCCTTCCAGAAGGGCTTCTGAGAAATCAATGCCCAGCACGATCCCTCGCACCGTGTCCGCGATCGCCAAACCGGGCCAGATCAGATCAAGCGCCAGCAACCCAAAGGATGCCACCAGCGACACCACCAGAATACCAATAGCCGAAGGCAGCTTCAAAAACAGATAGTTAATCGCCCCAAAGCCGCCCGCGAGAACGATCAGCAGCGACGTGATCTGCAGAAAATTCATTCAGGATTCATGTCATAGGTGATCCACATGGTGCGATCTGCGATCTTGTCGTACACCCCGCGCCCGCGGTAATTGTCATCGGCCGTGATCCAGCGCACCACCTTCCAGTTGTTGGCCCGCGCCACTTCACCTACGGCCGCAATCAGCGCGTCCGCCGCCCCGCTGCCGCGTGCGGCCGGATCAACAAAGAGATCATCCAGAAAGCAGTTGATGCAGGCCTTGAGGCAGCTGACGAAAGGACGATAGTGCGTCAACCCGATCAACGCGCCCTGCGCGTCTTCGGCGACCAATCCCTTGCTGCCATGCGCGGGATCCATCAGCCAACCCCAGACGGTGTCGCGCATCTGAGCGGTCTGATCAACTTTGTAGAAAGTGGCATAGCCCTGATAAAGTCGGTCCCAGTCGGACCGATCCTCTGCTGTGAGGGGGCGAATGGTGGTGCTCATGATCTGTTTCCTTTCTCAGCCTTCAGGCCGCGCCTTATCGATTGTCTGAAACCGGTCGCGCAGCCCGTCGGGAATGACAAATCGCCCCGACCCATCCGGCATCAGCAGAACCAGTACACAGTCAAATGTTGCACGCAGCGTGCCCCCCGCCCAAAGCTGTTGGCACAGCGAAAAGGAAGTGTTGCGAAAGGCTGTGCAGCCGCAGGTGGTCACGTAATCCTCATCCATCCGCATTTCCTGGCGGTAGTGAATGGTGCCTGACCGGATCACGATCCGCGGATCGTCAGGGCTATCATATCCAGACAACCCCCAGTCCTGCGTATAGCGGATGCGCAGGCGTTCAAACCATTCCATATAGACCGCGTTGTTGACGTGGTTCAGCACGTCTAGCTCAGAAAAGCGCACCTGATCGGCCATCGCCAGCGGCTGCGGCGGGTCAATCCCTAGCGATATCTGCAAATCGGCACTCAACGGGGTGTGGTAGGGTAACGTCATGTCCCTTGCGTAGAAGGGATGCCTAGTGCTTGCAAGACCGCGCCGCTTTGTCCAGTTTGGTCAGATGCTCTGCCCCCCAATTGAAGGACCGACCATGCTTGGCCAAATGATGACCCAACCCCTGCTGATTTCCAGCCTCATAACCCACGCGGAAACCTATCATGGTGATGGGGCCATCCATTCAGTCAACACCGGCGGTGGTGTCGAAGACACAACCTGGGGGCAGGTCGGACGCAACGCGCGGCTGCTGGCCTCGGCGCTGACCAATCTGGGGATTGAGCCACAGGCGCGGTGTGGCACGATCGCCTGGAACAACCGGCGCCACCTTGAGATCTACTTTGGCGCCTCGGGCGGGGGCTTTGTCTGCCATACGATCAACCCGCGCCTTTTCCCCGAACAGCTGGTCTACATCCTCAATCACGCCGAAGACAAAGTGCTGTTCATCGATGCAACCTTTGTGCCGTTGGTCGCCGCTATCCGCGACAAGCTTGAGCATCTGGAACATATCGTGCTGATGGAGGCGGAGGTGGGTGATGCTGCAAATGCGCTGCCCGGCATCCGCGCGTATGACGATCTGCTCGCCACGGGTGATGCGGACTACCAGTGGCCCGAACTGGATGAGAACACCGCCTCAAGCCTCTGTTATACATCAGGAACCACGGGAAATCCAAAGGGTGTGCTTTATTCCCACCGCAGCACGTTGTTGCACAGCTTTGCCTCAAATCTCGCAGACGCGATTGCCTTTTCGGCAGCCGATGTGGTGCTGATGGTCGTGCCCATGTTTCACGTCAATGCCTGGGGATCGCCCTATGCCTGCGCCATGGTTGGCGCACGGATCGTGTTGCCGGGACCTGGCCTTGATGGTCCGTCCCTCGTAGGACACATCGACACCTACAAGGTCACAGTGGCCCTGGGTGTTCCGACGATCTGGCTGGGCCTTTTGGGCGCGGCCAAGGCGGCGGGCAGCGATCTGGCCACTTTGCAGCGCACGGTAGTGGGTGGCTCTGCCTGTCCGCCGTCGATGATCACGACCTTCCGTGAAGAGTACGACGTTGAGCTGATTCACGCCTGGGGCATGACGGAAATGTCTCCGCTGGGCACAGTGAACAAACCTCTGGCCAAGCACCTCGACCTGCCTATCGACGAACAGCACAGTCTGCGCGAGAATCAGGGGCGGCCCGTGTTCGGCGTGGATCTGGACATCTGGGATGATGATGGCAATTCGTTGCCTCACGATGGCGAAACACAGGGTGATCTGGTCACACGCGGCCACTGGATTCTCGACAGCTATTTCCGCAAGACCCGCGACCAAACACTGCGCAACGGCTGGTTTGACACCGGAGACGTGGCGACAATGGACGCCGACGGATACGTCACCATTCGCGACCGGTCCAAGGATATCATCAAATCGGGCGGTGAATGGATCAGCTCTGTCGAGTTGGAGAATATCGCCATTGCGCATCCGAAACTGGCCGATGCCGCCGTCATTGGGGCGCGTCATGCAAAATGGGACGAGCGCCCCGTGCTGATTGTGGTCAATGCCGACGGTCAGAACCCGACCGAGGCGGAGATTCTGGAAATATTCGACGGCAAGATCGCCACTTGGCAGGTGCCGGACAAGGTGGTCTGGAAGGATGAACTACCTCGCAATGCAACCGGCAAGGTGCTCAAACGCAACCTGCGCGAAGAGTTTGGGGATGTGTTACTGGGGTAGGGGCATCGTCAATGCCCATCAGTCCTGCCACGCTGGCCCGCAATCAAAGCGCTGCTGGCGCGCCATCGCCCCGGTCTGGATCAGACAAGGGAGTAGCTGGAGCGGGTAACGGGAATCGAACCCGTAACTAAAGCTTGGGAAGCTGCCGTGATACCTTTTCACCATACCCGCCTGAGCCTTGCATGGGATAGGCCTCTGCCATGACAGCGTCAAGGGCAGAACGGCCCAGGCGGATCAGGGTTTGGTCGCCGTGAAATAGTTGATTTCCGCTGGAATGGCCTCGTTTGGGAAGCCCGCGTAGATCTCGGTAATGTCGGCCTGCAGCCGGGCTGCGGTGGCGGCGTCGCTCTCGAAATAGTCAAGCGCGCGCGCGCCCGATCCGATCTCGCAACTCAACTGCGCCAGTTCGGATGCGCCACCCGGCAGAGATAGCACAAGATCATTCGCCGCGCCCGACACATCTGCAAAACCTGCGTCGCGCAGGATGCCCTCGACCTTGTCGATGTCCCGAAACGCAAAGGGGCCGGGCGCATCGGGGTCGGATTTGGGCATAGGTCCCAACAGGGCTTTGGCGGCTTGCGCGGGCACGGTAAAATAGGGGTTGCGGTCAATCTGTCCCCAGCTTGCGAAGGTCAGTGTCGCACCGGGTTTCATGGCTCCGGCGATATTGGCAAAGGCCGCAACGGAATCAGCAAAGAACATGACGCCAAAGCGGGAAATGACCCGGTCGAAATGCCCCGCTTTAAAATCATGGACAGCTACGTCAGCTTCGGCAAACGCCGCATTTGACACCCCATCGCCGCGCGTCTTGGCCAGTGCCAGCATCGGCTCTGATACATCTGCGCCCAGCACATGTCCGCCCGGTGCGACCATCGAAGCGGCCTGCAAAGTGCTCGCCCCGGTGCCACAGCCCACATCAAGCACATTTTGTCCCGCCTGCAGGTCTGCGCGGTCAAGCACCCCGTCGAGAACAGGTTGCAATTGCGCATCCATCTGCCCCTGGTACGCCGCCCACTTCTCACCCGCGTTGCCGCCCCAGAAGGCCACCTGATCGGCGTTATCCGCACTCATGACATCAAACCTTCAGCACGCGCCCAGTCGGTGTACCGCCGTGCCCGCCGCTCTTTCTTGTCCGCCTCGGTGACTGGCCTGCTGCCGCTGACATCCGCGCTTACGCCCGTGCCCTCCACGATCCGATTCATGAAGTTAAAGAGCGCACACACCTTGATCGCATCATATAGCGCCTCTTCGGACCAGCCAGCGGCATAGACCGCTTGCGCATCCGCCTCGGTCAGCCGCGAGGGTGTCTGGGTCAGCTTGCCGACATATCGCAGGATAGGCTTCAGCGCCGTGTCGACGCGCGCTGTCTCCACATCGTTCAGCAACTCGTCCAGAACCGTGCGTTCGATGCCGAACGCTTCTGCCGCATTCAGATGCGCGCCTGCACAGAACTGGCAGGCATTAAGCGCTGAGACATAGGCCGCAATCAGCTCACGATCTCCCTGATTGATCGCCGCCGGGTCACACATGATCGCATCGTCCAGTTGCAGGATCTGCACCACGTTGGTCGGGAACGCTCTGAACACATCGCCCAGATCAGGTGTTTCTGGCAGGGAAGGGATCAATCGTTTCATTTCAGAAGGCCTTTCGGGTAGTGTTGCACATATCCTGACCAAAGTGCCTCCGGATCACAAGTTAACGCGCCCGCCGCCTTCTGCGCCCGCCGCCCTCGGCCTCACCGCCGCCCCCTGTGTTGAAGGTCTCATTTGGCAGGGTAACAATGCTGTTGAGGATCGGAAAGGGCTCCACCGCGTTAGGGATGGCTGAGGCATTCACAAAGTGCTCCTGAAAGCGCGGCTCGATCGCGGTTTCGATCTTGTGAATTTGTCGCACGGTTTGCTCAATCTCGCCCCGTGCGGCGGTATTGAGCAGCGCAATCCGCGCACCTGTACCCGCTGCATTGCCGGCCGAGGTGACCTTATCCAGTGGCGCATCCGGGATCATCCCCAGCACCATCGCGTGCTTGGTCGAGATGTGCGCGCCAAAGGCCCCCGCCAGAACCACTCGGTCCACCTTATCGACGCCGAACTTGTCCATCAGCAGACGCGCCCCGGAATAGAGCGCGGCCTTGGCCATCTGGATCTCACGGATATCCCGGTTCGTGACCGTGATCCGCGGCCCGCCTGCGGCAGTGCCGTCGTAAACGAGGTAGGAATTGGTGCGCCCGTCAGCGAACACATTGGCCGAGCCCGTCTGCTCGGCCGTGCCAATCAGCCCCGGCGCGTCCACGATGCCTTGCATGCGCATCTCGGCCACCATCTCGATGATACCTGATCCGCAAATACCGGTCACCCCGGTCGTGGCGATCGCGTCGTCAAATCCGTCTTCGTCCGACCACAGATCCGACCCGATCACCTTGAATCGCGCAACCTTGGTGGCAGGGTCAATCTCCACCCGCTCAATCGCGCCGGGTGCGGCCCGTTGACCGGACGAAATCTGCGCCCCCTCAAACGCCGGGCCGGTGGGCGAGGAACAGGCGAGCACCTTTTCCTTGTTCCCCAGCAAGATCTCCGCGTTGGTGCCGACATCGACCACGAGCACCAGATCCTCGGATTTATCCGGCGCCTCGCTCAGTGCAACCGCTGCCGCATCCGCCCCCACATGGCCCGCAATACACGGCAACAGATAGACGCGCGCAGAAGGGTGAATATTCAGATCAAGATCAACGGCCCGCAACCGCAGCGCATTGGAGGTGGCCAGCGCAAAGGGCGCTTGCCCCAACTCAAAAGGATCAATGCCTAAGAACAGATGGTGCATCACCGGATTGCACACAAAGACCGCATCCACGATCAGCCCACGGTCAATCCCGCCTTCCTCGGCAATCTGTTCGAATAAGGCACACATGCCCTCGCGTACTGCCCGGGTCATTTCATCCGCGCCAGAGGCGTTCATCATCGAATAGCTCACCCGGCTCATCAGATCCTCACCAAAGCGGATCTGCGGGTTCATCACCCCGGAAGAGGCGACAACCTCCCCGGTCTGCAAATCACACAAGTGCGCCGCAATGGTGGTGGAGCCCAGATCAACCGCCAGCCCGTAGACCGTACCGTCATAATACCCCGGCCAGATATGCATAATCCGGGCCGGGTTTTCGGCATCTCCCAGATTGACCGCAACGGTCACCTTCCACGCCCCTTTGCGCAAAATAGGCTGCATCTGCTGAAAAATATGCAGATCAGCCGTGACATTCTCCAACGCCCACTGATCGCGCAACGCATTCTGCAACCGCTCCAGATCCCCTGAGGGGTCGTGCATGTCAGGTTCGGCAACCTCAACATAAAACAGCCTGGTGGATGGGTTCAGCACAATATCACGCGCCTCAGCCCGTTTGCGCACGACCTGTTTGTGCACCTGGCTCTCAGGCGGGACATCGATGACCACATCGCCCTGCACCGTGGCCTGACACCCCAGCCGCCGCCCTTCCTTCAACCCGCGTTTGTCCTGATAGCGCTGCTCAACCTTGTTCCACTCAGACAGCGCCCCGTCCCTGACCGTCACCTTGTGCTTTGGAAATTCACCAAACCCCGGCGTGATCTGACACTTGGAACAAATTCCTCGCCCGCCACATACACTGTCCAGATCGACCCCAAGCTGCCGCGCGGCTGTCAGTATCGGCGTGCCAACGGCAAAATGGCCGCGCTTGCCGGAGGGGGTGAATATCACCAAAGGATCGCTGCTCATCGTCTTGTCCTCAATGCACTTTCGCGCACCATAACGCGCGTTGGGAAAGACAACAGCCCAACAACGTCACCCCAGCAAACATCTGCGCCGCCAAGGGCTCTTTTTCTGGCCAGAATATTCCCAGGTAGTTTGAAGGACAGCGTCCTTCATTCCCAAATAAATCAAATGCGGGCTTGCCCGCTCAATAAGGTCACAACTGCGCGCGTGCGTGAAAGATGAAACCCAGAAAGTTCAGCAGAATCTGTGCCGCCAGAATCGTTGTGGACCCGCTATGATCATAGTCCGGTGCCACTTCCACCAGATCAATGCCCACCACCTCGTGCCGCTCGGACACAGCCTGCAAAAGCTCCAGCACCTCGTAATACAAGAACCCCCCATGCGACGGGGTGCCCGTTCCCGGGGCGATCGAGGGGCAAAACGCATCGATATCAATCGTCACATACACCCGTGCGCCCACCGGCACATGTTCCAATACCCCGCGCGTTCCCATCTCGCGCGCCTGGCGGACGGAAATGATATCAGACCCCATCGCACGGGCATCTGAATAGCCTTCCTTGGCAGTGGAGCTGACATTGCGGATACCCACCTGCGTCAGGCCGGTTACAAAATCCTGCTCAGCAGCACGGCGCATCGGATTGCCATGCCCGTGCCGCACACCATGGCGTTCATCGACAAAATCGAGATGCGCATCGATCTGCAGAATATGAATGTCACCTTGCCCCTCAAACGCCCGAATGCAGGGAATATTCACCGAATGATCGCCACCGATCACCACGGGTAGGGCGCCTGCGTCCAGGATTGCGCGCACCCCCGCTTCGATGTTGGCATGGCTGGCATCGGTATCGGTATGAACGATGTCCGCATCACCGATATCGACAATGTTCACATCCCCCGGCAGATAGGTCGCGTCATCCTCATGGTCATAGGCCCCCGCATGGCCAAAACTGAAAAGCGTTGACGCCTCGCGCACGCCACGCGGCCCAAACCGCGCACCACTGCGCCATTGGGTGCCCGCATCAAAAGGCGCGCCCAAAATGGCCACATCCGCATCCAGCGCCGCCCAATCGGCGACATAGGGCCTTTTCCCGAAGGTCGAGATGCCCACAAATGGCAGGTCCAGTCTGCCTTTTTCATACCCGTGATCCATCATCCAAAGCCTCCCTTTGCAGCGACCTTTCCGCAACCCCTCGCGCAACGCAAGACCGCGCTGACAAACCCCCTTTCCATCTCCTGCCGTCCGTGAGATAGGAACTTGCCAAATGAACCCATGCCGGAGAGAGCAAAATGGAGATTCGTGAGGCCTTCACCTTTGATGATGTACTACTGGTGCCGGGGGCCTCTTCCGTGTTGCCCTCAACGGCGGACACACGCACCTTCGTGACCAAAAGCATCGGGTTGAACATTCCGCTTCTCAGCTCGGCCATGGACACGGTGACCGAAGGGCGTATGGCCATCGCGATGGCACAGGCGGGCGGCATGGGCGTGGTCCACCGCAATCTCAGCATCGAAGAACAGGCGCGCGAGATCCGGCGTGTCAAACGCTTTGAATCCGGCATCGTCTATAACCCTATCACGCTGACCGCCGATCAGACGCTGGCTGACGCCAAAGCGCTGCAGGCGCGCTATAACGTCACCGGATTTCCGGTGGTAGACGGCGCTGGCCGGGTCGTGGGCATCGTCACCAACCGCGACATGCGGTTTGCCTCTGACGACAAGACCCCGGTCTCGGTCATGATGTCCTCCGATGATCTGGCCATTCTGATGGAACCCGCCGACCGGGACGAGGCGATCAGCCTGATGAAGGCGCGCCGCATCGAAAAGCTGCTGGTGACCGACAAGTCCGGCAAACTGACCGGGCTTCTGACCCTCAAGGACACCGAACAAGCCGTCCTGAACCCGACGGCCTGCAAGGACATGCTGGGGCGTCTGCGCGTTGCGGCGGCCACCACGGTGGGCGACGCTGGCTTTGAGCGCTCGGAGGCCCTGGTGGATGCGGGGGCCGATATGATTGTCATCGACACCGCCCATGGACATTCCGAAGGCGTGGCTCACGCTGTGACCCGCGCCAAGAAACTATCCAACGAGGTGCAGGTCGTGGCCGGCAACGTCGCCACAAGCGAAGCCACGCGCGCGCTGATCGACGCAGGCGCGGACGCGATCAAGGTGGGCATTGGCCCTGGCTCCATCTGCACGACACGCATGGTTGCGGGCGTCGGCGTGCCACAACTGACTGCGATCATGGATTGCGCCTCAGCGGCAGGCGACACGCCCGTCATTGCCGATGGCGGCATCAAGTTCTCGGGCGATTTCGCCAAGGCGATTGCCGCTGGCGCTTCCTGCGCCATGGTCGGCTCGATGATTGCGGGCACCGACGAATCCCCGGGCGAAGTCATTCTTTATCAAGGCCGTAGCTTCAAAAGCTACCGTGGTATGGGCTCGCTCGGTGCCATGGCAAGCGGCTCTGCCGATCGGTACTTCCAGAAAGACGCAGCCTCTGACAAGCTCGTGCCGGAAGGCATCGAAGGGCAGGTCGCCTACAAGGGAAGTGCGGCAGCCGTCGTGCATCAGATGGTGGGCGGTCTGCGCGCGGCGATGGGCTATACCGGCTGTGCAACCGTCGAAGAGATGCGCAAGAATTGCCATTTTGTAAAAATCACCGGTGCCGGTCTCAAGGAAAGCCATGTCCATGACGTTCAGATCACCCGTGAAAGCCCAAACTACCGGGTTGGATAACGGATTATGATCAATGGGATAAGATCGTTTATTAAAGTGGTTCACACGCCGTGACGCCCGGTGCGCGGGTCGCGGCAGCGATTGAAATTCTCGACGATATGTCCCAGGGCCGCGCCGCAGAACAAGCGTTGACCCGCTGGGCAAGGAACAGCCGATTTGCGGGCTCCAAGGACCGGGCCGCGGTGCGGGATCATGTCTTTGATGTCCTGCGTTGTCGCAGGACGGCGGCGCATTTCGGCCAGGGGCAAGACGGACGCGCCCTGATGATCGGCCTTTTGCATCAGCAGGGCGCGGACCTGTCTGCCCTGTTCGATGGCGCAGGTCATGCGCCTCCCCCTCTCAGCGATAAAGAGCGCGCCTTTCCCGGCCCACCTGCCGATCTGTCAACCGCGCTGAACCTGCCCGATTGGCTTGTGCCGCTCTTCGAGGCCTCGCTGGGCGCAGATACAACCGCGACCGCGCAGGCCCTTCAAACCCGTGCTCCTGTGCATTTGCGGGTCAATGTGGCACGGACCACAGTTTTGCAAGCGGCTGAAAAGCTCGCCTTGGAAGGCGTTGATACCGAAAGAAATTCGCTGTCACCGACCGCGTTGACGGTCACGCAGGGCGCGCGCCGGATCAAGCAGACAAGTGTCTTCAAGGAAGGCCTGGTAGAGCTTCAGGACGGCGCAAGCCAGGCCGTGGTGGATGCCATCCCTGCAGGTCGAAAGGTACTGGATTATTGCGCTGGCGGTGGTGGCAAAGCACTTGCGCTTGCCGCCCAGACAAGCAGGCGCGTGTATGCCCATGATGCCGACCCAAATCGCATGACCGATCTGCCCGAGCGGGCAAATCGGGCAGGTACTTCGATTGCAATCCTGAATCACGATCAGGTTCTAAAAACAGCGCCTTACGACGTGATCTTATGCGATGCGCCCTGTTCGGGTTCCGGTGCGTGGCGGCGCGCGCCCGGAGGCAAATGGCTTTTGACACCTGACCGTTTGACCGCCCTGACGCAGATACAGGACGACATTCTTGATGCGACCGCGCCTCTGCTCTCGTCCGGGGGAACACTGGTCTATGCCACTTGTTCTGTCCTCGCATCCGAGAATGAAGACCGCGTCGCCGCGTTTCTTGACAGGCATGCCGGCTGGGCATCGCCGTTCCAACGCCGCTTTGGGGTCACGTCCCAAGGAGACGGCTTTTTCACAGCGCACTTGACGCGAGAGTAGTATTTTGTATTTTCAACTTAGGCGTGCTGATCGGCCGTGATTAAAGGCTGATTAACCCTTATTGCGCGTAATGGCCTGACGATTCGTGCAAGCGGGGACTGGTTTGTCAGAAGACATTGAAAATCAGCAAGATCGGCTGGGCGCCATGGCCGGCAAGGCGCAGGGCCGCCTGCGTCTTTTATTGCTGGTGGCTTTCGCCGTCACCGTCTTTGCCCTGATCAGCCCCAATCGCAGCCTGACTTTGGGTTTGTTGAGCGTCGCGATGACCCTTCTCGTCATGTCGGGCGCGTTCTGGATCCTGAATGCGCGCGCAAGGGCGGTCCGGTCCGCGGGCCTTGATGCGGTCGCGCTTTTCATGGCCAAGGATGCGACGCCAGGATTTATCACCACGTCGGAAGGCACGATCACCTCTCGCAACGCAGCCTCGCTTGACACCTTCGCCAAGCCAGAGGCGGAAACGCTGACTGCGGCGCTTGGCGATACTCTTGCCAACCCGGGCAGCATTCTGTTTCGCCTTCAACAACGTGCTCAGGCCTCCGGGTCCGCGCAGGAAGATATTGCCGTGCGTGGGCCGCCGCTGCGCATCTCGGTGCAAAATATGGCGCAGGACGCGTTTGTCTGGCGGATTGAGCAGGTCGAGCGTCGGCAGATGCCGCGCGGGCCAGAGACGAACGGTTTGCCAATGGTCATGGTCGGGCGCAATGACACGGTGCTTTACATGAATGACGGCGCGCGTGCCCTGATCGGGTCGCGGGCCAAGTCGCTCGAAAAGATCTTTCCGTCCCTGCCCGTACAGCAGGGCAGCCTGAATGAAATCACCACAGCCGAGGGGCGGCAAAAGGTCCTTGTGGCCGAGACACCCGGCGGGGCCGGACGGCGCGCCCTCTATTTCCTGCCCGGACCGGCTGGGGGCGATCTGCAACAGGGATGGCAGGTTTTTCAGGACATGCCCGTACCGCTGATCAAGGTCGCGCCGGATGGATCGGTTCAGTCTTACAATCGCATGGCGTCCAAATTGATTGGCGTGCAGCTTGCCGAAGAGGTGCATTTGTCGCAATTGATGGAAGGGCTGGGGCGGTCCATCGCGGATTGGCTTGCAGATACGGTTGCCGGACGTCTGGCGCAAAAATCCGAATTTCTCAGGTTGACGCGAACGGACAAGGAAGTCTTCGTTCAGGTAACCCTCAACCGCATCACCGAAGAAGGAGAACCTTCTCTGATCGCGGTTCTTAATGACGCGACAGAGCTGAAGTCCCTTGAGGCGCAGTTTGTTCAAAGTCAGAAAATGCAGGCCATCGGTCAGCTTGCGGGTGGTGTCGCACACGACTTCAACAACCTTTTGACGGCCATAGCGGGGCATTGCGATCTGTTGTTGCTGCGGCATGATCAGGGGGATCCGGACTATGGGGACCTTGTCCAGATAAATCAGAACGCCAACCGCGCGGCGGCTTTGGTTGGTCAGTTGCTGGCCTTCTCGCGCAAGCAGACCTTGCGGCCCGAAACGGTGGACATGCGCGACACGATGGCCGATCTCACTCATTTGCTGAACCGCCTCGTGGGCGAGAAAATTACACTGACCCTCAGCCACGATCCGGTGCTAAAACCCATTCGTGCGGACAAGCGTCAGCTGGAACAGGTCTTGATGAACCTTGTGGTCAATGCACGTGATGCGATGCCTGCAGGTGGTGAGATCAAAATCCTCACCGAATGCGTGACACTGGAAAAGCCGATGTCGCGCGACAGGGTCAGTGTGCCGCCGGGTGAATATGTCACTGTTACAGTGTCGGACGACGGTGCGGGGATCGCGCCCGAAAAACGACAGAAGGTGTTCGAACCTTTCTACACGACCAAACGAACGGGTGAGGGGACGGGCCTTGGTCTGTCCACGGCTTACGGGATCATCAAGCAGACCGGCGGCTTTATCTTTATGGATTCGGAGTTGGGCACCGGAACGGTATTCACCCTATATTTCCCTGCGCTTGAAGTATCAGCACCTGCGCAAAACCGCATCCCCAAGGCGGCGGCGCCGTCCCGCGCCAAGCACGACGATGGGGTCATCCTGCTCGTGGAAGATGAAGCGCCGGTGCGGGCGTTTGCGAGCCGGGCCCTGCGGTTGCGCGGCTATACGGTTCTGGAAGCGGAGTCTGCCGAAGCCGCGCTCAAGACCCTTGAAGATGACGCGCTTGCCATCGATGTATTTGTAACGGATGTGGTCATGCCCGGCATGGATGGACCCAGTTGGGTGCGCGAGGCCCTGAAAAATCGGCCCGACGTTCGCGTCGTCTTTGTATCAGGCTATGCAGAGGGCAGTTTTGATGAAGCGCAGACAAAAATCCCCAATTCGGTGTTCCTGCCCAAACCGTTTTCGCTTAGCGATCTGACGGACACCGTGCACGATCAGCTGCACTGAGCTTCATTCAATGCTGTCATAAAGCGCGAATTCATCTGCAAATTTGCGGCGAAAACGATGCGCCACGTCAGGGCTCAGAGAGATATCCATCCGCGGCGATACATTTTCCTGCGTCAGAGAAAGCGCCACGTCCAGCCGATCTTGCAGAAAATCTTGTAGCCGTGCCTGATTTTCATATCGAAAGTGGTGCGTGATGCCGGTTCCGTTTGGCTGCGTCTTCATAAAGTTCAGCTGACTGCCGACATCGGCAAAACCGGGCCGGTCCCCCTTCATGTATGCCAGAACAAAATCGTCAAAGCTGACGTTGTAGGTGTTGTTGGGTTTGTCTTTCATGAAGGGCCGGCGGCGATAACGATACCAGCTGCTCAGCCAGGAGACCGGCTCGCGCATGACGGCCATCAGCTCCATCTCCGCATCGCAGACATTCTTGAACATCGGCCGCAGGAATCGGTTGTACCGGTACACCGGCGCGTGCTTGAGCATCGGGGGTTC
Source organism: Sulfitobacter aestuariivivens (assembly GCF_014763045.1). Taxonomy (GTDB): domain Bacteria; phylum Pseudomonadota; class Alphaproteobacteria; order Rhodobacterales; family Rhodobacteraceae; genus Sulfitobacter; species Sulfitobacter aestuariivivens. The sequence continues at coordinate 1,033,858 of NZ_JACTAG010000001.1, read as the reverse complement.
TGAGATCACCATATCCGCACGCGCGGCCAAAGCCACCTCGTAAGCTGTGGTCCCGGTCTTGGGCACCGACAAAAAGGCAAGGCGTTCTTTAAAAAAAACAAGCACTTGAGAAACGCCTTTCGGATCTGAGCAAGAGTATCGCTGCCGTAAACTACTTCTTAACCGGCAGCGGCAAAAGATACCCAATGAAATAAAATGATTGATATGTTCCCCTTTTGACCCCATAGAGAACATTAGAGGAACAAAACAGCAGAGCAGCCCAATGCGCGATTGCGCAGGCAAGGGCGGTATGACACTAAAGGATAGGCACATGGCAACGGCAGAGCTTTTGAAAATGAACGATAAGAAATCAGCTGAAAAGCAAAAGGCGCTTGATAGTGCGCTGGCACAGATCGAACGCCAGTTTGGCAAGGGCTCGATCATGAAGCTGGGGGCGGAAGGGGCCGTTCAGGATATCACGGCAAGTTCGACCGGGTCTTTGGGGTTGGATATCGCGCTGGGAATCGGCGGCCTGCCCATGGGCCGGATCGTTGAAATCTACGGGCCGGAATCCTCCGGCAAAACAACGCTGACATTGCATTGCGTGGCTGAGCAGCAGAAGTCGGGGGGCGTTTGTGCCTTTGTCGATGCCGAACACGCGCTTGATCCGCAATATGCCCGCAAACTGGGCGTGGACATCGATGAATTGCTGATCTCGCAGCCTGACACGGGCGAACAGGCGCTTGAGATCACCGACACACTGGTGCGCTCAGGTGCCGTGAACATGGTGGTCGTGGACAGCGTCGCGGCCCTGACACCGAAATCGGAACTGGAAGGCGACATGGGCGACAGCTCTGTGGGCGTGCAGGCGCGCCTGATGAGCCAGGCCATGCGCAAGCTCACCGGCTCCATCTCGCGCTCAAACTGCATGGTAATATTCATCAACCAGATCCGCATGAAAATCGGCGTCATGTTCGGCTCTCCCGAAACCACCACGGGCGGCAACGCGCTGAAATTCTACTCTTCCGTCCGCCTTGATATCCGCCGCATCGGCGCGCTCAAGGACCGCGACGAGGTCGTCGGAAACGCCACCCGCGTCAAGGTCGTGAAAAACAAGGTCGCACCGCCCTTTAAGCAGGTGGAGTTTGACATCATGTACGGCGAAGGCATCTCCAAGATGGGGGAACTTCTGGATATGGGTGTCAAGGCTGGCATCGTCGACAAATCCGGTTCGTGGTTCTCTTATGGCGACGAACGTATCGGGCAGGGGCGTGAAAACGCCAAGGCTTTCCTCGCGGACAACGATGCCATGGCGCATGAGATCGAAGATAAGATCCGCGCCGCACACGGGCTGGATTTTGGCGGGTCCGACAACGACGACGTGGACATTCTGGAGGCCTGACCCGCCACTGATTTCCTCCCAAAGACCTTCCAAAGGACGCATGTACCCCGTGCGTCCTTTTTCGATTCAGCACCCTGTGGACAGCGCGGGCGCGCAGGGGTATCTCACCGGAACACCAATGCCCCGAAAGGCTTGCCCCATGAAGACGCTCAATGACATCCGCTCTACCTTCTTGTCCTATTTTGGCAAACAGGATCACGCGGTTGTGGCGTCAGGCCCGCTTGTGCCACGCAACGATCCGACACTGATGTTCGCGAATTCCGGCATGGTCCAGTTCAAGAACCTGTTCACAGGCGTTGAGACACGCGATTACAAGCGCGCGACAACTGCGCAGAAATGTGTGCGGGCAGGCGGCAAGCACAACGATCTGGACAACGTCGGCTACACCGCGCGACACCACACGTTCTTTGAAATGCTGGGCAACTTCAGCTTTGGCGATTATTTCAAGGCCGAGGCGATCGCCTTTGCTTGGGAACTGCTGACAAAAGACTTCGGCATCGACGGCAACCGCCTGTTGGTTACCGTCTATCACACCGATGATGAGGCCGCCGACATCTGGAAAAAGGTCGCAGGCCTGCCTGATGATCGCATCATTCGCATCCCAACGGACGATAACTTCTGGCGCATGGGACCCACTGGTCCCTGCGGCCCCTGTACTGAGATTTTCTACGACCATGGCGATCATATTCCCGGCGGCCCCCCTGGCAGCCCCGACGAAGATGGCGATCGTTTTATCGAGATCTGGAACATCGTCTTCATGCAAAATGAGCAGTTCGAAGACGGCAGCATGATCCCGCTGGACATGCAGTCCATCGACACCGGTATGGGGCTCGAACGCATCGGCGCATTGATGCAGGGCAAGCATGATAACTACGACACCGACCTCATGCGCAGCCTGATCGAGGCGTCGGCAGATGCCTCGAATGTCGACCCATACGGAGATCAAAACGTGCATCACCGCGTGATTGCTGATCACCTGCGCTCAACGTCGTTCTTGATCGCCGATGGCGTCATGCCCTCAAATGAGGGCCGTGGCTATGTTTTGCGCCGGATCATGCGCCGCGCCATGCGCCACGCGCATCTACTAGGCGCAACAGATCCGATGATGTACAAGCTCGTACCCACGCTTGTGGGTCAGATGGGCGCGGCCTACCCGGAATTGGGCCAGGCCCAACCTCTCATCACGGAGACCCTGCACCTCGAGGAAACCCGGTTCAAGCAGACGCTGGAACGCGGCCTGAAGCTGCTGGAGGACGAGGTTAGCGGCCTGACCGAAGGCGCAGATCTACCCGGCGCCGCCGCCTTCAAACTCTATGATACCTATGGCTTCCCCCTCGATCTGACCCAGGACGCCCTGCGCGAACAGGGCCGCGGCGTGGATACCGATGGCTTTGATGCAGCCATGGCCGAACAAAAGGCCAAGGCGCGGGCGGCATGGGCCGGTTCTGGCGAGGCGGCGGATGCCACCGTCTGGTTTGACGTGGCCGATCAGCATGGGACAACCGACTTTCTGGGCTACGAGCTGGAAACGGCAGAGGGCCAGATCGTCGCGGTCGTTTCCGGTGGCGCCTCGGTGGCTTCCGCGCAAAAAGGTGACGACGTCCACATTGCCATGAACCAAACACCCTTCTATGCCGAATCCGGCGGTCAAGTTGGTGATACGGGCACCATCCGCACGGAAACCGGCCTGTTGCGTGTACGCGATACCCGCAAGACAGCGGGCGTATTCGCTCATATCGGCACCGTCGAAGAAGGCACCATCGAAGCCGGCCAGGCGGCGGTACTGGAAGTCGACCACGCGCGCCGCACAGACATTCGCGCCAACCACTCCGCCACGCACCTGCTGCACGAGGCGTTGCGCGAGGCCCTTGGCGATCACGTGGCACAACGCGGCTCGCTCAATGCGTCAGACCGCCTGCGCTTTGATTTCAGCCACGCCAAAGCCCTGTCCCTGCAGGAACTGGAAGCGGTCGAGGCCGAGGTCAACGCCTACATCCGCCAGAACGCCCCGGTCGAGACGCGCATCATGACCCCTGATGACGCACGCGCGCTTGGCGCACAGGCCCTGTTCGGTGAAAAATACGGTGATGAGGTTCGGGTAGTCTCTATGGGCCGCCAGGATGGTTCGGGCAAAGGCGCTGACAAGAACACTTATTCGCTGGAGCTCTGCGGCGGCACCCATGTAACCCGAACAGGCGATATCGGGGCTTTCGTCACCTTGGGCGATAGTGCCAGCAGTGCGGGCGTGCGCCGGATCGAAGCATTGACCGGGCAGGCGGCGCTTGACTACCTGCGCCGTCAAGACCACCTGCTTGCCAGAACAGCGCTTGATCTCAAGGCCACAGCGGCCGATGTCCCCGACCGGGTGAAAGCACTGCTGGAGGAGCGCAAGTCGCTCAGCAACGAGGTGGCGCAATTGCGTCGCGAGCTTGCAATGGCAGGGAGCGGCGGCACGTCTACGCCCGAGGCCAAGGACGTCGGCGGCATCAGATTCACCGCTCAGGTTCTGCAAGGCGTCACTGGCAAGGATCTGCCCGCGCTGGTGGACGAACACAAGTCTAACCTCGGCTCCGGTGCTGTGCTGCTGATCGCGGACACCGGCGGCAAGGCCGCCGTGGCTGCGGGTGTGACCGATGACCTAAAAGATCAGCTCTCAGCTGTCGACATCGTCAAGGCCGCCGTGGCAGAGTTGGGCGGCAAGGGCGGTGGCGGCAGGCCTGACATGGCACAGGGCGGCGGGCCGTCCGCCGAAAACGCTGACGCCGCCATTGCGGCTGCCGAAACCGTCGTGAAAGGATAAACCAATGGGCGCACTCTGGATTGCACATGTCACCGTGACCGATGAAGAGGCCTACGCCAGATACGCCGCTGGCGCGACTGAGGCCATCGCGGCCCACGGCGGCACCTTCATCGCCCGGGGCGGCCGCTACGTGCAACTTGAGGGCAAGGATCGCCCGCGCAATGTCGTGGCCCGCTTCCCGGACGTTGAATCAGCAGAAAAGTGCTATCATTCAGACGCCTATCAGGCAGCCCTAAACCATGCACGCGGCGCGTCCGAACGCGAATTGATGATCGTCGAGACCACCGACTGACCCTCATCTTCCGTTGGCCCCAAATATCCCGGGGAAGTCTGAAGGGGCTGGCCCCTTCAGTCCAGCGGCATCACCCGGCGCGCGCCATCCGCTTGCGCTCGTGCGGATCGAGATAGCGCTTGCGCAGCCGGATTGCATTGGGCGTCACTTCAACCAGTTCATCATCGTCGATATACGCAATCGCCTCTTCCAGCGACAAGGTGATCGGCGTGGTCAGACGCACTGCCTCATCCGTGCCAGATGCCCGCACATTGGTCAGCTTCTTGCCCTTCAGCGGGTTCACTTCCAGATCATTCTCCCGGGAATGTTCCCCGATGATCATGCCGGTATACACATCCGCCTGCGCGCCGATCATCATCCTGCCGCGCTCTTCGAGGTTCCAAAGGGCGTAGGCGACCGAGGTGCCGTTTTCCATGGAAATCAACACACCGGCACGGCGCCCCGGGATCGGGCCCTTGTGTGGCGCCCATCCATGAAACACCCTGTTCAGCACGCCTGTGCCCCGCGTATCGGTCAAGAACTCGCCGTGATATCCGATCAGTCCCCTTGATGGCACATGCGCCACGATACGCGTCTTGCCCGCCCCGGCAGGTTTCATCTCAGCCAGTTCGCCCTTGCGGACGCCGGTGATCTTTTCGATCACCGCGCCGGAATATTCGTCATCCACGTCGATGGTGGCCTCTTCGATAGGCTCCAACCGATTGCCGTGCTCGTCTTCCTGAAACAGAACCTGCGGACGCGAAATACTCAGCTCAAAACCCTCGCGGCGCATGTTCTCGATCAAAACGCCCATCTGCAGCTCGCCCCGGCCAGAGACCTCAAACGCCTCGCCGCCGGGCGTATCGGCAATCTTGATTGCCACGTTGCTTTCGGCCTCTTTCATCAACCGCTCACGGATGACGCGCGACTGCACCTTTTTGCCATCGCGCCCGGCAAGCGGGGAATCGTTGATCCCGAAAGTGACAGAAATCGTCGGAGGATCGATCGGTTGCGCGGGCAGCGCCTCGGTCACCTGCGGGGCTACGATGCTGTCGGCCACGGTGGCTTTTGACATGCCCGCCAGTGTGACGATATCGCCTGCCTCGGCCAGATCGATGGCCTGTTGCGACAAACCCCGAAACGCAAGAATCTTGGTGCAGCGAAAGTTTTCTATCAGCGTGCCGTCACGGCTTAGCGCCTTGACGCTTTCACCCGCTTTCAAGGTGCCGGATTCGACACGGCCCGTCAGAATCCGGCCAATAAAGGGGTCCGCACCCAGTGTGGTCGCCAGCATCCGGAACGGTTCATCGCGCGCAGCAATTTGAGCCGGGGCAGGGACGTGTTCGACGACCAGATCAAACAACGCTGAAAGATCCTCACGCGGGCCGTCCAACTCCATATCGGCCCAACCAGAGCGGCCTGAGGCATACATCGCGGGAAAGTCCAGCTGATCATCATCTGCACCCAGATTGGCAAAAAGATCAAAGCACTCATCGAGCGCGCGGTCAGGTTCCGCATCGGGCTTGTCGACCTTGTTAAGGACAACAATCGGCCGCAGCCCCAGGGCCAGCGCCTTTGAGGTCACGAATTTGGTCTGCGGCATCGGCCCTTCGGCGGCATCCACCAGCAGCACAACGCCGTCGACCATGCTCAGAATACGCTCCACCTCGCCGCCGAAATCGGCATGGCCGGGGGTATCAACGATGTTGATGCGCGTGTCTTTCCAGACCACGGATGTCGCCTTGGCCAGGATGGTGATCCCGCGCTCGCGTTCCAGATCGTTGCTGTCAAGCGCACGCTCGGTGGTCGCCTGACCCTCGCGATAGGTGCCCGATTGCTTAAGCAATTCGTCCACCAGTGTGGTCTTGCCGTGGTCGACGTGTGCGATGATTGCGATGTTGCGCAGGTCCATGGGTTCAGCCTTGTAAGGATTTGTCGCGGCCATACCGTGCAGCCGCAGCAAAGGCCACCCCGAAAGCGTCAGTCGCTATCAGCGGGCGTCGGGTCGCTTTGGCCTTCGTTGCCCTTGTTCATGGTGAGCGGCTCTTTGAACGTCAGCGTACGATAGGGGAAGGGGATCTCGATCCCGGCATCATCCAGTGCCCGTTTCACGGCTGAAACCACCTTGTCGCGCGACGACCGGATGTCGATGGGCCGTGAACCGGTCCACCAGGTCACCTCGAAATTGATCGAACTGTCGGCAAATTCCTGGGCAAAGATTTCTACGTCGCGTATGTCATCGCGCACCGTATCTACGCCGCGTACGGCTTTTGCGATCACGTCGCGGGCTTCGTCCACGTCCTCGCCGTAGGCCACGCCACAAATGATGGTGGTGCGGCGCACGTCCTTTGCGGTGCGGATGGTCACCGGGTTCTTGAAAAACATCGCGTTGGGCGCCACGACCAGCTGTCCATCGGTTTGCCGTACGTGGGTGTCGCGAATGGTGATCTCTTCGACCTGACCTTCGATGTCTTCGCATTCGATATAGTCGTCGATGGAAAAGGGCTCGCGGATCAGCAAAAGCACACCGGCAAGGAAATTCTCGAAAACGTCCTTGAAGGCAAAACCGATGGCCACGCCCCCCACACCAAGCGCCGTCAAGGCGCGGCCCGGGGTGATCGTGGGAAAGGCGATTGTCACCGCGACCAATACGCCAAACAGCCAAATGCTGACCGTCAACAGCATCATGACCACATCGATCAGCGACCGCCGCATCCGCGCACGCCGCAGGGTCTTTGGCACCAGCCAATTGACCAGCCGGACCACAAACCAAACGAAGACCAGAAAAAACACCGACAGGATCAGCTGAGGCAGCACCTCCCAAAACCCTGTGGCATATCCTTCAAGCTGGTCTCGGAGCGGGGCAGGCAGTCTGCCCCAAAGCGTGCTAAGAAAGTCATTCATGTGACGTCAACGCGTCGAACCCCTTGGGGTTCCGTCAACCTACAACGGCAGGTGCGTCGTTTCCTTGATCTCTTCCATGACAAAACTTGCCGACACGTCGCTCAACGGGACTTTCTTGATCAGCCGCTGATACAGCCGATCATAATCTGCCATATCCGCCACCCGGGCACGGATAAGATAGTCCAGATCGCCGGTCATCCGGTAGACCCCCAACACCTCGGGCATCGACCGGGTCGCAGTCGAAAATTTGGCAAGCCAGTCCGGCGCGTGGGCATTCGTTCGGATTTGCATGAATACCGTCAGGCCCAAGCCCAGTTTGGCCGGGTCCAGCAAAGCAACGCGCGCCGCAATCACGCCCGCGTCTTCCAGCGCGCGCACGCGGCGCCAGCACGCATTGCGTGACAAGCCCACTGTTTCGCCCAATTGGTCCAGCGATTGTGCCGCATCCCGTTGCAAAGCGTTCAGGATTCGGCGGTCTGCATCATCAATGTTCCACATAAATAGAGAATTAGCGGGACAACGTACCGCAATCAACAGAACGTTCAGCATTTTTGGGATAAAATCACCCGCTGCTCAGGGCATTCTGTCATCACCACCAAAACTGGAGCCCCGACATGATCGCACGCATCTTCCTCGACCATCCCGCAAAAGTGGATGAGACCTTTTTTCAGCACATGGCCTTCGCTCTTAAATTCTCCGGCCTGCTTTTTGCAGCGGCGGGTGCGGCGCTGGTTCACGCCATCGTGCCCTGTCTTTTCGAAAAGACCGCCAGCCGGATCATCGCCACCCTGTACGCGCGCACCCATAACCGGGGCCACTAAGCATGTGTCGCTGGGCTGCGTGGCAGGGCGCACCATTGTTTCTCAGCCAGATGATTTCAGCGCCCGAACATTCGCTGATCCAGCAATCGCGCGAAGCCAACAAGTGCAAAACGGCGATCAATGCCGATGGCTTTGGTTTGGCGTGGTATGACAAACGCCCGACCCCTGGGCTCTATCGTGATGTCTATCCTGCTTGGTCAGATCCCAACCTGCTTGCTCTTGCCGATCAGGTACAGGCGCGTCTTTTCATGGCCCATGTGCGCGCCTCGACCGGATCCGCGACCAGCCGCAACAACTGCCATCCCTTTGTGCAGGGGCGGTGGAGCTTTATGCACAACGGTCAGGTCGGCGGCTTCAGCCGGTTCCGCAAGGCCGCCGACATGCTGATCCCCGACAGCCTTTATGCGGATCGCAAAGGGGCCTCCGACAGCGAGGCGCTCTTTCTCGTGGCCTGCGGTCTGGGGTTGGATACCGATCCCAAGGGCGCGCTTGCCGCGGCCATTGCCCGCTTTGAACATCTCTCACGCGAGGCAGGCGAAGAACCCCACATGCGCTGCACCGCCGCCCTGTCGGATGGTGAGGTGCTCTATGCCGTGCGATACGCCTCTGACACGCTGGCGCCGTCGCTCTTTTATCGCTGGTACCCGGACTGGCAGGGCTGGGCCGTGGTGTCTGAACCCTACGACACAAGCAGCGGTGACTGGATCGAAGTGCCCAAGGGCAGTTTCTGCACCTTCACCGCCACAAACTGCGAGATCACGCCGTTTGCGCCCGCAGCATCCCTTTGCGCGGCCTGAACTTAGCCCGCCAACGCCTTGTTCAGGTTCTCATCCACCTTCTCCAGAAAACCCATCGTCGTGAGCCACCCTTGATCGGGGCCCACCAGCAAGGCGAGGTCCTTGGTCATGTGGCCACTTTCGACCGTGTCCACGACCACCTTCTCCAGCGTCTCGGCAAAGCTGATAAGCGCGTCATTACCGTCAAGCTTGCCGCGATGTTTCAGCCCGCCCGTCCAGGCATAAATCGACGCGATCGAATTGGTCGATGTCGCCTCGCCTTTTTGGTGCTGGCGATAGTGGCGTGTCACGGTGCCATGGGCCGCCTCGGCCTCGACCGTCTGGCCATCCGGCGTCATCAGGATCGAGGTCATCAACCCAAGTGATCCAAAACCCTGCGCCACCGTGTCGGACTGCACATCCCCGTCATAGTTCTTGCACGCCCAGACATACCCGCCCGACCACTTGAGCGAAGAGGCAACCATGTCGTCGATCAGCCGGTGTTCGTACCAGATGCCGGCGGCGTCGAACTTGTCCTTGAACTCTTCATCGAACACTTGCTGAAACAGCTCAAGAAACCGACCATCGTATTGCTTGAGGATCGTGTTCTTGGTGCTCAGATAGACTGGCCAGCCCAGATTCAGACCATAATTGAGCGAGGCACGGGCGAAGTCGATGATGGATTTATCAAGGTTGTACATCGCCATGACCACACCCGAATCCGGCGCGTCAAAAACCTCTTCCTCGATCTCCGTCCCGTCCTCGCCAACGAACTTGAGCGTCAGCTTGCCCTTGCCGGGAAATTTGAAATCCGTCGCGCGGTATTGATCCCCATAGGCATGGCGGCCCACCACGATGGGCTTGGTCCAGCCCGGCACAAGTCGGGGCACGTTCTTGCAGATGATCGGCTGGCGAAAGATCACGCCGCCCAGGATGTTGCGGATGGTGCCATTGGGGCTGCGCCACATTTTCTTGAGACCGAATTCCTCGACCCGCGCCTCATCCGGGGTGATCGTTGCGCATTTCACCCCGACCCCATATGTCTTGATCGCTTCTGCCGCGTCGATGGTGATCTGATCATCGGTGGCATCGCGGGACTCCATGCCAAGGTCGTAGTACTTGAGATCCACATCAAGATAGGGCGTGATCAGCTTTTTCTTGATGAAGTCCCACATGATGCGGGTCATCTCGTCCCCGTCGAGTTCGACAATGGGGTTCTCTACCTTGATCTTGGACATGCGTGATACTCGCTTGGCTGTTTGGCTTGCCCCGCTCTATCCCATCCAATCGCCAAGGGAAAGTCTGTATACAATTGCATACCGAAAGGGGTGCTATTTGACAGGTCCCTGACAGTTCCTCACGCTGCCGGAAGGTTACAGGAGAGAATGAGATGGCGACTTACGTAGTGGTACATGGCGCGTGGCATGACGGATCCCTTCTGGCAGACGTCGCGGGACATCTCGAAGGGATGGGATGGTCCGTTCACACACCCACAATTCTGGGCAACGGGGCAGGGGAAGATAAATCCGTCGGGCTGGACGCGGCAATCGGATCGATAGCGGACTATATCGCCGCCCACGATCTGACGGACATCGTTCTGGCGGGACACAGCTACGGCGGGATGATCATCTCGGGCGTCTATGACCGGATGCCCGATCGGATCAAACGGCTGGTCTATTGGAATGCCTTTGTTCCGCACGATGGCGAATCCCTCGACGATCTGGTCCCGCCCCCGTTTGCTCAGCTCTTTTCAGATCTTGCGCAGGCAGGCGGATCAGGCGGGTTTTCGGTGCCCTATCCAATCTGGCGCGACGGGTTCTTCAGCGACGGTGACGGCAATCTGGCACAAAACGCCTATGACAAGCTCAACCCGCATCCGCATGCCACCTTTGCAGACAAGATCAGCCTGAAGTCCGCGCCGGGCAACTGGGAGGTGGGGAAAAGTTACATCAACGGGCTGAATGACGCGGCGATGCCTCATTCACTGGGCTGGCACCCGCGCCTGTCAGAGCGGCTGGGTATTTTCCGTCTGGTCCAGGTGATGGATGGGCACGAAGCGTTGTTCATCAATCCCAAAGGTGCCGCAGAGGCGCTGCACATGGCCGGTCAGGACTGAGCCGAAAACCACGCGGCGATCCGGGTGCGGGCATAGTCCCAAAGGCGGGGCGCGCCGATCTTGATCTTGGCGCCAACCTTTTCGGCAATCTTGTCTTCGGTGACGTCATACGTCACCCAGCTGCCGCCACCCGATTGCAGGTTCTGCATTGGCGGCTGAAACCGGTCAAGCGATTTTGCAAACTGTGCAGACGGTGTCTTTGCGGCTTCAAATTCTTCCCAGATCGCGCGAAGATCATTGTCTAAGTCATTCGGAAGAAGCCCGAAAATGCGATCTGCCGCCGCTTGCTCCTGCACTTCGACGGCCGCAGGATCATGAGAGCCAAAGATCGGATTATCGCCTGCGTCAATCTCCACCAGATCATGCAGGATCAGCATCTTTATCACCCGGTCAATCTGCACATCCGGTCCGGCCTGATCCGCTAACACCATCGCATAAAGTGTCAGATGCCACGAATGCTCAGCCGAATTTTCATAGCGCGAGGCATCACACAGCGTCGTGCCCCGCACGACCGATTTCAGCTTGTCCGCTTCGTTGAGAAAGGCAATCTGGCGGTCCAGCCGGGTGCTCACTCAGTCGGCTTTCCGTCCCGGTGGGCCTTGAGTTTCTCCGCCAGAAAATGCCGGGCTTTTTCATTCGCCATCTGGGTCCGCACGGCTGTCAGGAACGCTTCTTCCAGCGTTTGGGATGACGTACCGATGGCTTCGCCAAGTTCCATGAACAGACGGTCATCGCCAATCTCGGCCTGAACCTTGAGGCAATCCTCCGCCAGTTTGTGGGCCATCTGGATCAGTGGGGTGTCTGCCATGTCCGGTGCCCCTTAGCGCGTGGTCTCGGTCAGGCGGCGCTTGACGTATTCGGTTGTCGAATCGATCAGCGTTTCCATATGCGGTTCTTCGAAGAAGTGTCCGGACCCTTCGACTTCCTGATGCGTGATCGTGATGCCCTTTTGCTCGTGCAGCTTGTTGACAAGGTTCACCGTATCGGGCGGCGGCGCGACGCGGTCTGCGGTGCCGTTGATGATCAGACCTGACGAGGGGCAGGGCGCGAGAAAACTGAAGTCATACATGTTTGCGGGCGGCGAGACCGAGATGAACCCGGTGATCTCGGGCCGGCGCATCAAGAGCTGCATCCCGATCCAGGCCCCGAACGAAAAGCCCGCAACCCAGCAATGCTTGGAGTTGTTGTTCATCGACTGCAGGTAATCGAGTGCCGAGGCCGCGTCGCTCAGTTCACCAATGCCCTGATCGTATTCGCCCTGGCTGCGACCCACGCCGCGGAAATTGAACCGCAGGACGGTGAAGCCCATGTTATAAAAGGCATAGTGCAGGTTGTAGACAACCTTGTGGTTCATCGTCCCGCCGAACTGGGGATGCGGATGAAGCACGATGGCGATGGGCGCGTCCCGCTCTTTCTGGGGGTGATAGCGGCCTTCAAGGCGGCCTTCTGGTCCGGGAAAGATTACCTCTGGCATGCGGGTTCCATCTGTGGCGGTTCCTGGCCTGCGGCGAATAGTTGACCTATTCGCTAAGGCACTTTAGAACGGTTCTAATCTGTTCCTCTCCGGACTGCGCCGGGGCGGAGACCTGCATGTACGTATTTCGTGCGCCCGCGTCAATCAATCGCGGCGCGCCCCGGGGTGAAAAGCGATGAAACTCAGCACCAAAGGCCGGTACGCCATGGTCGCCCTTGCAGACATCGCGCTGCAGCGGGGCGGGGGGCTGGTATCGCTGGGCGATATTGCGGAGCGGCAGTCGATCTCTCTACCGTATCTGGAGCAGCTGTTTGTCAAACTGCGGCGCGCGGAACTGGTGACATCCGTGCGCGGACCGGGCGGGGGATATCGTCTGGCGCGTCCCGCGGCGGAGATCCGGGTGTCTGATATTCTGGCCGCTGTGGATGAGACGGTTGACGCCATGCACAAGGGTGCCGGCGCTTCCGGTGCCTTGTCGGGCAGTCGCGCGCAGTCACTGACCAACCGGTTGTGGGAGGGGCTGAGTGCGCATGTCTATGTGTTCCTGCACCAGACCCGTCTGTCGGATGTCATTGCCAACGAACTGGTGCCATGCCCCGCCGTGCCCGTGCTTTTTGACGTGGTGGACGAGGCATGAGGCGTGATCCCAAGGGCGCGCCTGCCGCGCGGCACGATTTTATTCCTTGTTGGGGCGCTGCCCCAAACCCCGGGATATTTCGGGCCTGCAGATGAGAGTGTATCTGGATCATAATGCGACCACGCCTCTGCGCGCAGAGGCGCGCGTGGCCATGCTGGCGGCGATGGATGTGGTGGGCAACCCGTCGTCGGTGCATGCAGAAGGACGCGCGGCCAAGGCACTGGTGGAACGTGCGCGTGCGCAGGTGGCGACGGCCCTGGCGTGTGATCCCGCCGAGGTCGTCTTTACCTCTGGCGCGACCGAGGCCATCAACCTTGTTTTTGCCCAGCCTTGGGACGAAGCGGCCTGCTCTCCTTTGGAGCATGATGCCGTTCTGCGACAGACCTATGCATTGCACGATGACCCGCATACCGGCGCACCGCTTATCGGGCGCGATGGGGTTTTCAACGGGGCGCTGGTGTCCGGATTTGGATTCTACGCACAACGCGCCAAGCGTGGCGAACCGGGCTTTGGTCGCGCCGCGCGCGGCTTGTTTGCCCTGACGGCCGCAAATGCCGAGACGGGCGTTTTACAGCCGCTTCATCCTGTCTTTGCTGAATTCGCGGGCGAAATGGAGGTCTCTCATCGGTTTTGTGATGCGACGCAGGCCTTTGGCAAGGTGCCTTTTTCCTATCGGGATACGCCGTGCGAATATGCCAGCGTTTCTGCCCACAAGATTGGCGGGCCCAAAGGCGTTGGCGCGCTTGTCGTCAAGCAGGGGGTGGACATCAGTGCCGGATTGAAAGGGGGCGGTCAGGAAATGGGCCGCCGTTCCGGGACAGAAAACGTGATCGGCATTGCAGGTTTTGGCGCCGCCGCTGAGGCCGCGGCACACGACGTTGCGGCAGGCCATTGGGAGGCTGTTGCAGAAAAGCGCGATTTGATGGAAAGCGCCCTTGAGGCTGCGTCAAACACGACTATTTTAGTAGGGAAAGATGCGCCGCGTCTTCCCAATACCTCCTGTCTTGTCACCGCCGGTTGGAAAGGCGAGACGCAGGTCATGCAAATGGACCTCGCCGGGTTTGCGATTTCTGCCGGGTCGGCGTGCTCATCTGGCAAGGTGAAGGCAAGCACGGTTTTGCAGGCCATGGGCTATGACGAGAGCGAAGCCTCCAGCGCCATTCGCGTGTCGCTGGGGCTGGAAACGACACAAGACGATGTCTTGCGGTTTGCCGATGCGTGGGCCGCCAAGCTGAAGAAACACGAGGCCCGCGCGGCCTGAGCATGAGGATCGATACCGTGGATACAATTGTCGAAGGAAATGTCGTCAAGGAAGGCGTCGATCAGGACACCGTCGATGCCGTGCGTGAAGTTGGGGGCAAGTACAAATACGGCTGGTCCACGGACATCGAGATGGAATATGCGCCCAAGGGCCTAACCCCCGATATCGTGCGGCTGATTTCGTCGAAAAACGAAGAACCGCAGTGGATGACGGACTGGCGGCTCGAGGCCTATGAGCGCTGGCTGACCAAGACAGAACCCGACTGGGCAATGGTCGACTATCCGGAAATCGATTTTCAGGATCAGTATTATTACGCCCGCCCCGTCAGCATGGCGGAAAAGCCCAAGTCGCTGGATGACGTCGACCCCAAGTTGCTGGAAACGTATAAGAAACTGGGTATTCCCCTGAAGGAACAGATGATCCTTGCCGGGGTTGAAGGGGCCGAAGACGCGCCGGCAGAAGGCCGCAAGGTTGCGGTTGATGCGGTTTTTGACAGCGTGTCCGTCGGCACGACCTTTCAGGAAGAGCTGAAGAAGGCTGGCGTGATCTTTTGTTCGATTTCCGAGGCGATCAAGGATCACCCGGATCTGGTGAAAAAGTATCTAGGCACCGTCGTGCCCGTCTCTGACAACTTCTACGCCACGCTGAACTCGGCCGTTTTCTCGGATGGCTCCTTTGTCTACGTCCCGCCAGGCGTGCGCTGCCCGATGGAGCTTTCCACCTATTTCCGTATCAACGCGGAAAACACGGGCCAGTTCGAACGGACGCTCATCATCGCGGACAAGGGATCATACGTCAGCTATCTTGAAGGCTGCACCGCCCCCCAGCGCGACGAGAGCCAATTGCACGCGGCCGTCGTCGAGATCATCATCGAAGAAGACGCAGAGGTGAAATACTCCACAGTGCAGAACTGGTATCCCGGCGATGAAAACGGCAAGGGCGGCATCTATAACTTTGTCACCAAACGTGCCGATTGCAGGGGCGACCGCGCCAAGGTCATGTGGACGCAGGTTGAGACCGGCTCTGCGGTGACGTGGAAGTACCCCAGCTGCATCCTGCGGGGCGATGACAGTCAGGGTGAATTCTATTCCATCGCCATTGCCAACAACATGCAGCAGGCCGACACCGGCACCAAGATGGTGCATTTGGGCAAGCGCACCAAGTCGCGCATCGTTTCCAAGGGGATTTCGGCGGGCAAGGCGCAGAACACTTATCGCGGGTTGGTGTCCATGCACCCCAAGGCCAAGGAATCGCGCAATTACACGCAGTGCGACAGCCTGCTGATCGGCGACAAATGCGGGGCGCATACTGTGCCATATATCGAGGTCAAGAATAACTCCTCACGGGTCGAACACGAGGCGACGACCTCCAAAGTGGATGACGACCAAATGTTCTATTGCCGCTCGCGCGGGATGGACGAAGAAGAGGCCGTGGCGCTGGTCGTGAACGGGTTCTGCAAGGACGTTTTGCAGGCGTTGCCGATGGAGTTTGCTATGGAAGCGCAGGCGCTGGTTGCGATCTCATTGGAAGGGTCCGTGGGGTGACGGACGACGGATTGATTGGAACTCTGCAAACGAAATTCTTAACGCGACCCGGAACCCACACCCTGAAACTGACGCGATACCGATGAAATACCGACGCAATACCGACGTCCCGTTCGGTGCGTTAACGAATGATACAGAATACCCCCTAGGAGCTAAAAATGCTGAGCATCAAGAACCTGCACGTGAAACTTGAAGAAGAGGACAAGCAGATCCTCAAAGGCGTCGATCTGGAGGTCGAGGCAGGCAAGGTACATGCGATTATGGGGCCGAACGGCTCTGGCAAGTCCACGCTGTCTTACGTGCTGTCCGGCAAGGACGGATATGAGGTGACAGAAGGGTCGGCGTCGCTTGAGGGCAAGGACCTGTTGGAGCTTGAGCCCGAAGAGCGCGCAGCAGCGGGTCTTTTTCTGGCGTTCCAATATCCCGTTGAGATCCCCGGTGTGGGCAACATGACGTTCCTGCGCACTGCCGTGAATGCGCAGCGCAAGGCGCGCGGCGAAGAGGAAATGTCTGCCGCTGACTTTCTCAAGGTGATCCGTGCAAAAGCGAAGGAGCTGAAAATCGACGCCGATATGCTCAAGCGACCCGTCAACATGGGTTTCTCCGGCGGCGAGAAAAAGCGCAATGAAATCCTGCAGATGGCCATGCTGGAGCCAAGGATGTGCATCCTTGATGAGACCGATTCCGGCCTGGACGTTGACGCGATGAAATTGGTGGCCGAAGGCGTGAATGCACTGCGTTCAAGTGGGCGCGGCTTTTTGGTGATCACCCATTACCAGCGCCTTCTCGATCACATCAAACCGGACGTCGTGCACATCATGGCGGACGGCAGGATCGTCAAATCCGGCGGGCCGGAGCTGGCGCTTGAGGTGGAGAATAACGGTTATGCCGACATCCTTGCGGAGGTCGCGTAATGGGCGAAGCTGCCGCACAGGAAACGCCGACCGAGGCCTTAATCAAAGGGCACGCCATGCCCGGCGAGGGATGGTCCGTCACCGCACGAGAAGACGCGCTTAACCGCTTGATTACAATGGGCATACCGCATCGTCGGGACGAATATTGGAAATTCACCCGCCCCGATACATTGACCCAGCCCGCGCCGGAACCCGCTGCGGTATTTGTCCATGATGAGGCACCACTTTTTGATGCGCTGGACCGGCTGAAGGTCGTCTTTGTGGACGGCGTTTTTGATCCGACCGCCTCTGACGATCTGGCCCTTGAAGGGATCAAGATCGAACGTCTGGCTGAGGCAACCAGCGATCTGCACTGGGCGCAAGACCTCTATGGTGCATTGGAAAAGAACGGACAGACCCCGGTGGTCAGACCCCTTGCGGCGTTGAATACAGCCTTTGCAACGGATGGCGTGCTTATCCATGTGACCGGCAGGCCCAGCAAACCTGTCAGCCTGATTTATCGCCATGAATCAGAAATTTCTGATGCGATCCTGCATCACCTGATTAAGATGGATCCCGGCACCGACCTGACCGTTGTGGAGAACGGCCCGGCAGCGGCGCGGTTCAACAAAGTGATGGAAGTCGAGGTAGCAGATGGCGCCTCTTTTTCCCATGTCCGCGCACAGGGCCGCGACCACGAACGCCGTGCTGCCACGCACATCTTTGCACGCCTTGGGTCGGAATCGGAATTCAAGAGCTTCACGCTCACGGTCAACGGCATCCTGACCCGGAACGAATGTGTGATCGAACTGACGGGCGATGACGCCTCTGCCCATGTGGCCGGGGCCTGTGTCGGCGATGGCGCATTTCACCACGATGACACAGTATTTATCACCCATGATGCGGTGAATTGCGAAAGCCGTCAGGTGTTCAAGAAAGTCTTGCGCAACGGGGCAACCGGCGTGTTTCAGGGTAAAATCCTTGTCAAGGAAGGCGCCCAGAAAACGGACGGGTATCAGATCAGCCAGTCGCTGCTTCTTGATGGCGACAGCCAGTTTCTGGCCAAGCCGGAACTTGAGATCTACGCCGATGACGTGGCCTGTTCACATGGTTCGACCTCTGGCGCAATCGATGAAGAGGCGCTCTTTTATCTGCGCGCGCGTGGTGTTTCGCGCCGTGAAGCAACAGATCTTTTGACGCTCGCTTTCCTTGCCGAAGCCGTGGAGGAGATTGCCGCCGAAGAGCTGCGCGACGAGATCAACGCGCGCCTTGCTGGCTGGTTGGAGCGGCACAGTACCTAATGGCGGCGACATCTGACATCGTTGCGACCTATCGCGGTCCCGGCCGCGTCGTGCGTCGTATTCTGGGGCAGGGGGAACGCGAAGACCGTGCGCTGATCTACCTGATGATCGGTTGCTTGATGGTCTTTGTCGCACAGATGCCGCGTCTGGCGCGTGAGGCACATGTGATGGAGACGGATCTGCCAATGATGCTGGGCGCCACGTTGCTTGCGTGGCTTTTCATCGCGCCCCTGATTTTCTACGCTATTGGCCTTGTCAGCCACCTGATTGCGCGTGCCTTTGGCCGCAAGCAAAGTGCCTTTGGGGCACGATTGGCGCTCTTCTGGGCGCTTTTGGCGTCATCTCCACTGATGCTGCTCTGGGGTCTCACCGCAGGCTTTATCGGGCCCGGCATTGAGATGAGCGGCGTCGGATTGCTCTGGATGATCGTGTTCATCTGGTTTTGGGTCGCCGGGCTTATTGGCGCAGGCCGGGGGGCGGCATGACACCTCAGGATATCATCGATCTGGCAAAGCTGACTTTTCGGGATCCTGCTGCCGCGGGCAAGGCGATCCTTGCTCTGGGGTTCAGTCGCGATGTGCTGTGGACAGCGCTGGCCCTTGTGGCAGCTTTCAACGCGGTGTTCCTGCAGCTGTTGATGGCAACCGCCGGACCGGATCAGCAACTACCAAGCTATTTCAGCACACCGCTTGCGGCCTTTGTGCTGATCGCGGGCATGATGGTCATCTATATCCACGCGCTTTACTGGGCCGGGATGGCGATGGGGGGCAATGGCCGGCTGATTGATCTACTCGCACTGGTCGTCTGGTTGCAGGTTCTGCGCACCGGGTTGCAGCTGGTGATCATCCTTCTCAGCGTATTCTCGCCCACCCTTGCAGCCCTTGCAACCTTGGTGGTCTTTGCGTGGGGGGTATGGGTGCTGCTGACATTCTTGATGACCGCGCTCAATCTGACGTCTTACGGGCACGCGCTGGTTGTTGTGGTTGTGGGGTTGATCGGACTTGTCTTGGGGCTGGGCATATTGCTGGCCTTCATCGGGGTGTTGGCCCAGGGAACACAAGCTAATGTATGATGTTGATGCAATCCGGGCACAGTTTCCGATCCTCTCGCGCGAGGTGAATGGCAAACCGTTGGTCTATCTGGACAACGGCGCGTCCGCACAGAAACCGCAGGTCGTGATTGATGCAATCACGCAGGCCTATTCTTATGAATATGCCAATGTTCACAGGGGATTGCATTACCTTTCTAATCTGGCAACTGACAAATATGAGGCCGTACGCGGCACAATTGCTCGCTTTCTCGGGGCCGCGTCTGAGGATGAGATTGTCCTGAACTCGGGCACCACCGAGGGCATCAATACCGTCGCCTACGGGTGGGCCATGCCCAGGATGCAAGCCGGTGATGAGATCCTGCTTAGTGTGATGGAGCATCACGCAAACATCGTCCCCTGGCACTTTCTGCGCGAGCGTCAGGGCGTCGTGCTCAAGTGGGTTGATGTGGACAGCACCGGGGCGCTGGATACGCAATCTGTGATCGATGCCATTGGTCCAAGAACCAAGCTGGTGGCAATCACGCATCTTTCCAACGTGTTAGGCACAAAGGTTGATGTAAAGGCAATCACCGCTGCGGCCCATGAGAAGGGCGTTCCGGTGCTGGTTGACGGCTCGCAGGCTGCAGTGCACATGCCGGTGGATGTGGCCGATCTTGGCTGTGATTTTTATGCGATCACCGGGCACAAGCTCTATGGTCCGTCCGGTTCGGGCGCGATCTACATCCGCAAGGAACGTATGGCAGAAATGCGCCCGTTTATTGGAGGTGGCGACATGATCCGCGAGGTCGCAAAGAACACTATCAGCTATAACGACCCGCCGATGAAGTTCGAAGCAGGAACACCAGGGATTGTACAGACCATTGGGCTGGGTGTGGCGCTGGATTACATGATGGATCTGGGGATGCAGAACATTGCAGCCCACGAGGATCGCCTGCGCGACTATGCGACCGAAAAGCTTGCCGGTCTCAACTGGCTGCAGGTTCAGGGGACAACGCCGGACAAGGCGGCGATATTCAGCTTTACGCTGGATGGCGCGGCCCATGCCCATGACATCTCTACAATTCTTGACAAGAAAGGGGTGGCCGTGCGGGCAGGGCACCACTGCGCCCAACCGTTGATGGAGCATTTCGGCGTGACCGCCACGTGTCGCGCATCCTTTGGGCTTTATAACACCACGGATGAGGTTGATGTGCTGGTCGACGCGCTTGAGCTTGCGCACGAGCTTTTTGCCTGACTTTGCCATTGCGGCACGCGGACGCTCTGGCTATGTAGCGGTGGCGTGGACCATTAGCTCAGCTGGATAGAGCGCTGCCCTCCGAAGGCAGAGGCCAGAGGTTCGAATCCTCTATGGTCCGCCATTCCCCTAATTTTTGAGCCTGTACCCCATCCTTGATTGACCACGATCGCTGGACAGAAGGTATCATTCCTGCGGATTTTCGACCATAAGTGTAGGAATACCCGCCCCAATTGCCGTCAAACTGGACACGATTGTGGTTTCCTGAGACGGTTCGCCCGTTGTTAGTGATTAGGCGTTGTTATGGAAATTCTTGTTCTATTGGCCGGATTCATCGGCCTGGCCGGACTGATGGGCTCAGGCGACAGCGGTGACGAGGATGGACCAGACGCAGAGACGCCACCAGAAACAACAGGCGCCACCGTGATCGAGGGAACTGATGCAACTGACATCCTTCAGGGCGCGTCGGCGGATGAATTCATCAATGGTCTGGGCGGCAATGACGTTATCGCGGGAAATGGCGGGAACGACACCCTTGTCGGGGATGATGCTGATCCGGCGATTGGATTCAAGGATGACGGCAATGACACCCTGTTGGGCGGGCTTGGTGACGATGTGATGTGGGGCAATGGCGGGAACGACGTCTATATCGGCGGCGCGGGGGATGACGAGATCATCGATTTCGATTTGCCGGGCCTGCAAAGCGCCAACATCAGCCAGGTTGATGGCGGGCCGGGTGATGATACGATCTTTGTGGACAACGGCAGCACAATTACCGGGGGTGAGGGGGCGGATCAGATCAGCATTTACACCGCGTTGAATGACACGCAGGTGACGGAGATCACCGACTTCGATCCGGCTGAAGATACACTTGCCCTGATCTTGGAAGCCGGTGCTCAGCTTAGCGGGCAGGTGACAATCGAGACAAGCGATGGGGTCTCTGAAGTCAGGCTTGGGCAGCATCTGCTGGCGCAGGTCAGTCACGGGCCTGGTGTGCTGGATGTGCAGGTCATCTCAACAGAGGAGGCGCTGGCACAGTTCAATCTGTCTGCCGCGCCGTGAACGCGGTCGGCGACCAAGCAGGTACAAAAGAAAAAAGCGCCATGGCGGCGCTTAGATCAAAATCTGAGACCGAGTATCGGACTGTTATCCGCCCCAGGTCCGCACCTGACCGCAATCCATGTGGACAAAGTTGGAGCCGGAATACCGGCCCACACCGCCGCCACGGCAAGCCGCCGCGGCCTTGGCCATCTGACCGACAGACCGCGACGAAAGCCGAAGGTCAGCAGCCTGACCGCGCATATGAAGGGAATTCTTGGCGACTCCACGCGACCGTGACCGCAGCATCGCGTTTGTCTTCGGGCTGCGATAGCCGGACAAGAGCATATATGGCTCGTTCACATCCAGCAGGTTATGGGCGGCTGCCATGATGTCTACTGTGCGCAGGTCGATAGACTTGACCCCATCCGTGCGCCAGTCGCGCATGAAGTAGTTCACTTCCTTCACCGCGTCTTTGATGTATTTGCCTTCGATCCAGTAGATCATGTCGATCCGTTCACCGGTACGACCGGAATACATCCGGATCCGGCGAATATCACCGCCGCCGCGCAGGAACCCTGCTGCGTTGGAAAATGTCGGAGCTGCCGTGATGGTTGTTGCTGCGAATGCACCCAAGAGGGCGCGCCGGGTCATGCCCGAAGAGCTATTGCCTGCCATGGTTTCTCGTCCCGTCGTCTGCCTGTGTGACCCGTGATGTTACACGGGCACTTCATCTCATCCCCAGATGCAACATTCTTATGGCATAGCGTGATTCTTGAACCAAGTGCTGAATCAGAAAGGTTCCATGAATATGCAAATTTCGGCGAATTTTTGCGCAATGCGTGATGAGTTGTTAATCGCCGGTTCGGAAATAGGGTGCTTTTTTCGCACCAGTTTGCGGTGTATGGGGGTCCGAAACACCGCCAGACGTCATTGTGATTAGACATGCGTTCAATGGTCCGGAACACTTGAGACATAGCAAGTAAATCGCGCATTTAAGGGGAAATCGATGACAGGCATCCGGGCAAGACGTGGCAGCATTCTGGCCGTTTCTTCACTTGTTCTGGGGGTCTGGCTTTATGTCGCCCCAACACCTGCTGTCGCAGAGGTCACGGCCTTCAAACAGGCGGTGGCAGAGGCTGCCGCGCGGGATGACGATATCGCGGCGTTTTACAGAGCCAACAAATTTGCGCCGATCTGGACTGGCCCGGGCGAGGCGGATCGCATGCGTCGGGCTGAGCTACTTCGGGCCATCAGGGGTGCTGCGGATCACGGCCTTCCGGTCAGCCGTTATGACCCTGCCGCCCTGATCGCGCGCCTGAGTGCCGTGCGCACCGCGCGTGACCGGGGACTGGCCGAAGTTGAGATGAGCCGCGTTTTCGTTCAGTTCGCGCGCGATATGCAGACCGGGATCATCGCCGATCCCAAGCGGATTGACAGCGCCATCAAACGCGAGATCCCGCAGCGAGACCGCACCGCCTATCTGACCGATTTCGCAAATGCGCGTCCTGCCGCTTTTTTCCGTGCGCTGCCGCCACGCAGCATGGAATACAACGCCCTTCTCAAGGAAAAGGTCGAGATGGAAGCCCTGCTCAGCAGGGGCGGCTGGGGGCCGAAGGTGCCTGGAAAATCGCTTGAGCGCGGCGACAAAGGGCAACCCGTGATTGCCCTGCGCAACCGCCTTTATGCGATGGCGTATCTGCCGCGGTCCAACACAATGGTCTATGATCAGGCCATCACAGACGCGGTCATCGAATTTCAGATTGCGCACGGCCTGAACCCGGACGGCAAGGTCGGCCCTGCAACCATGGCGCAGATCAACACCAGCGTCGAAAAGCGCCTGCAATCCGTCATGGTCGCGCTTGAACGCGAACGCTGGTTCAATACGGACCGTGGCAAACGGCATATTCTTGTGAATATCCCCGACTTTTCGGCCAAGATCATAGATGACGGCAAGGTGACGTTCTACACCCGCTCCGTTGTCGGTGCGCGTGACCCAGACCGGGTCACACCGGAATTTTCGGACGTGATGGAACATATGATCGTGAACCCAAGCTGGTTCGTCCCACGGTCGATTGTGACCAAGGAATACCTGCCATCGATGAAGCGGAACCCGAACGCGGCGAGCCACCTGGTGATAACAGATCGCCGCGGCCGCAAGGTCAGCCGGTCATCGATCAATTTCAGTCAGTACACTGAACGCAATTTTCCCTATGCGATGCACCAGCCGCCCAGTCGTTCCAATGCGCTGGGTCTGGTCAAATTCATGTTTCCCAACAAATATAACATTTACCTGCACGACACCCCCGCCAAGAGCCTCTTTTCCCGCGATGTGCGTGCGTTCAGCCACGGCTGTATCCGCCTCGCGCAACCCTTTGATTTTGCGTATGCATTGCTGGCAGTCCAAGAGTCCGATCCCAAGGCCGCCTTCAAATCGGCCCTGAACACCGGGCGGGAGATCAAGATAAACCTGGTCGATCCTGTTCCGGTTCATTTGATCTACCGCACTGCGGTAACCAATGCGCGTGGCCATACTGAGTATCGTGCCGATATCTACGGGCGGGATGCGCGGATCTGGTCGGCGCTGACCAAAGCAGGGGTGGTCTTGGGCGGCTTGGGCAGCTAATCCTTTCCCCGTCTGAACCGGGGATGCAACCATGGCCTACACAATCGCTGAACTCGGCAAAGCTCTGGGTGTCCCTGCGGTGGGCGACACAGCCATGCGCATCACCCGACTTTCCGAGCCTGCAAGCGCGGGACCGGATGATCTCGCACTTGCCATGACGCCCAAGTTCGCGCAGGCCATTCCTGAAGGGGATGCGCGTGCCGCGCTCTTATGGGCAGAGGCCGATTGGCAAGCCTTGGGACTGCGTGCGGCGCTCATGCCAGAACGGCCCCGCTATGCGATGTCTTCGCTGACAGAGATGCTTGATCAGGGACAGGGATTTGCGCCGGGCATACATCCCTCAGCAGTAGTCGATGCCGCCGTCGACATCGGCGACAACGTCAGCATCGGTCCTTTCTGCGTGATATCGGCTGGCGCCAGGATTGGTGATGGCAGTGTCATTGGCCCTCATTGTTTCATCGGATGGGACAGCACGCTAGGGCAGCAGGCGTTCTTGCGTGAACACGTGAGCATCGGGGCCCGGGTCAGCATCGGAGATCGCTTTATTGCGCAACCCGGTGTGCGTATCGCCGGGGATGGCTTTTCCTTCGTCACGCCCGAGAAAAGTGCGGTCGAGGCCGCGCGCGCCACTCTCGGGGATCAGGGAGACGCCAAGGCGCAAGGCTGGCATCGCATTCACTCGCTGGGGTCCGTGACAATCGGCGACGACGTAGAAGTCGGCGCGAATTCCACCATCGACTGCGGGACCGTGCGCGATACGCGCGTGGGCAACGGCACAAAGATCGACAGCCTTGTTCAAGTGGGCCACAACGCCGTTGTTGGTGACAATACGCTGCTATGCGCGCAAGCGGGGGTCGCGGGGTCATCGGTCATTGGCAATAATGTGGTGCTGGGCGGCCAGACCGGGGTCAGTGACAATATCTTTGTCGGTGATGGTGTGATTGTCGGAGGGGGCTCTAAAGTGCTGTCGAATGTACCGGCAGGCCGGACCATGCTTGGCTACCCGGCCACTGCGATGGATCGGCAGATGGACATCTACAAGGCACAGCGCCGTTTGCCCAAGTTGCTGCGCGATGTCGCGGCCCTGCGAAAGGCTGTTTTCAAATCCGACAAGGATGACTAAATCAAGCGCAACTCAGCCAAGCCGGAGCAGGTTGCCATGGACACCAAGGATCAGGTCATCGCCATCATTGCCGAACAGGCTTTGCTTGAGCCTGCGGATGTCGCGCTGGACAGTACGCCCGAGGATTTGGGAATCGACAGCCTTGGCCTTGTCGAAAGCATTTTCGCCATAGAAGAGGCCTTTGACATCAATGTGCCATTCAACGCGAACAACCCGGCCGAGTCAGACTTTGACATTACTAATGTCGCCAGCATCATCGCCGGGATCGAGCGACTGAAGGCCGAGCAAGACAAATGAAGCGCGTCGTCATCACCGGTGCGGGCACAATCAACGCGCTGGGACATTCGGTGCCCGACACGCTGCAGGCCATGCGCGAAGGTGTCTGTGGCATAGGCCAACTGGATTTTCGCGATGTTGATCGTCTGCAGATCCAGATCGGCGGCCAGGTGCGCGGTTTTGAGGCCGAAGGGCGCTATAACCGGCAGCAGATCTCCCTCTACGACCGCTTCACCCAGTTTACGCTGGCCGCAGCGAAGGAGGCGATCGAACAATCAGGCCTCACCTTCTCGGGGGAACTGGCCGCGCGGTCTGGTGTCGTGCTGGGCACCGCGGGCGGTGGCGTATCGACCTGGGATGACAATTACCGGCTGGTCTACGAGGAGGGGAAAAACCGGGTGCATCCCTTTGTGGTCCCCAAGCTGATGAACAACGCCGCAGCAAGCCATGTAAGCATGGAATGGAACCTCAAAGGGCCGTCCTTTACCGTGGCCACCGCCTGCGCTTCGTCCAATCACGCGATGGCGCAGGCCTTTGCCATGGTGCGATCCGGGATGAGCCCAGCGATGATCACAGGGGGGTCGGAAAGCATGCTGTGCTTTGGCGGGGTCAAGGCATGGGAAGGCCTGCGCGTGATGAGCCGCGATGCCTGCCGCCCGTTTTCTGCCAATCGCAACGGCATGGTCCAGGGCGAAGGGGCCGGTATTTTCGTCTTTGAAGAGATGGAGCATGCGCGCGCCCGCGGTGCCGAAATTCTGTGCGAAGTGGCAGGTTACGCCATGTCCTCGGATGCGGCGGACATCGTCATGCCCTCCAAGGCCGGTGCCGCGCGCGCGATGTCGGGTGCGCTGGCAGACGCACGGATTAACGGTGATGACGTTGGCTATATCAACGCACACGGCACCGGCACCGCGGCCAATGACAAGACCGAATGCGCCGCTGTCGCCGATGTCTTTGGGCCACACGCGGATCAGTTGATGATATCGTCAACCAAGTCCATGCATGGTCATCTGATCGGCGGCACCGGCGCGGTTGAGCTTTTGGCCTGCATCATGGCGCTGCGCGACGGGATCGTGGCCCCAACCATTGGATACGAGGAACCTGATCCCGAATGCGCGCTCGACGTGGTTCCGAACGAGGCGCGCGAGGCTAAGGTGACCGTCGCTCTTAGCAATGCGTTTGCGTTTGGCGGGATGAATGCGGTGCTGGCGCTTCGGCGCGTATAGAGAAGATGTCAGCCAATGCGGCCCCGGGCGCGTCTTTGCGCCGCGACAGATAATGTCAGCCGTCCCACCTGTGCAGAACGATATCAAACCCTTCGTCAGCCGTCGGGGGGGCATAGTGCCGGACGATCTGGCGGAACTGGTCTTCGGTCACCGAAAACGGATGTTTTCCACTTTTGTTGCGCGCCTGCAGTCGTTCAAGGCAGACCTCATCGGGTACATCCAGAACATGCAGTTTGTTGGCCGCGTCTGTCTGCTGCAGAATGCCGTGCATCCATTTGCGGGTCTCCACAGTATTGGCCGGAAAATCCAAGACCACAGATACGCCCGCCTGCAACAACCCGCCGACGTGAGGTCCCATGATCGCACGCAGTTTTCTTGCGTACTGCACATAGTCCGCGACAGTGTGCATTTGATCAGAATATAGCCCGCTCAACCACACATCTTCCGAGATCAAGACAGTTCCGGGCACGCGTGAAAGTTTTGACGTAAGTGTTGATTTGCCAGAGGCTGGCTTGCCGCAGAGCATGTGAAGGATTGGGGGCTCATATGACATGGTAGGCGGTCTGTGTTTTCGGCGAATACGATGTCCGATATCAAGCCGTCATGCCAAAAGGACGTCAAGCGGCATATCAAACGAAAAAGGCCGCCCGGTCAGAGCGGCCTTTCGAATGCTACAGCTCTCAGCGAATTACTGATCGATCACCGAAACCTGATTGAACCCGCGCGTGAACCCATCAAGCGAAAGCGTCAGTTCAACCTTCTGATCAGGTGCAAGGGCAGGCACAATCGTGACGACCGCCTGCTTGCCTCGCTTGAAGGTGGCGACATCCCGTTCGGTGAGACCAAGGCGGACATAACAGCCAACCGGGTTGCAAAACGCGAATGGATAGCGCTGTGCCTTGCCACCGTCGACCGCGATATTCATCTGCGCGGGCAGGGAAGTTTCAAGCGGAACCACGATCGTCGCACCTGCGACAGCCTTGCCTCCGCCGGGAAGCCGGAAAAGCGACACTTCGGCGACCGGGTTGCCCTGTCCGTCATCCAGCAACTGATACATCTGGCAGGGCTCGTCCCCCTCCGCTGTTTTCAGGCAGCGCATCTCCCAGGAACCCACGACCTCTCTGGTGTAGGGTTTGCCCAATTCTGGATCTTGTTCGGCATCTTCCCCCAGGCTCAGCTGGCTCTCGATTTGCGACGCTGTGTCCGACTGGTCTGCGTCAGCGGTCTCTTCTGTTGTTGTGCTGCTTTGTGCAAACACCGCTGCAGGGGCCGAAAGGGCGAGGACGGCAGCCAGGGGCAGGGCGGTAATAAACTTGCTCATGTCAATTCCACGTTTGTTGCTTTGCTGTCGTTTAACATGAACCGCACCGGATGTCAGTGCGGATTGCCAGTAAATTGATCGCATCAGGGGCGAATTTCTGCTGATCGGCTGAAAGGCCTTCAGAACAGAAAAAGAGGACGCAGGGCGTCCTCTTTCGCATGGTATTCTCCCCGTCGGACTGGGCCGACTTATTGACGCGACGTTACGAAAGCACACCGCGTCGGTCAACCGAAAAAGCGTCGTTTTTCGACAAAAATTGTTAGCGCAAACATTGACTTAAAGAGAGCGAGAAAAAGGGCCGCGCACAAGGGCGCGGCCAGTCTGACAGGGAGGAAGTCACCCACCGGAACGGACATTCCGCGCGGGTCAATAAGACTATGGCACCGAAAAGTTAACTTTGTATGCTCACCCGAAGTGTTGATTGACCTGATCAAAGGATGTGCGCGTGACCCAGGATATTTTCATCGGCGGCGGTGGGCCGGACTATAGCACCAAACAATATCTCAATATTGGCTACGCCAACCGGCACGGTCTGGTCGCAGGGGCCACAGGGACCGGCAAGACCGTAACACTGCAGATCCTCGCCGAAGGGTTCGCGTCTCAGGGGGTGCCCGTGTTCTTGTCAGATGTAAAAGGCGACTTGTCCGGTCTGGCAAAGGCCGGGTCGCCAGATCACAAACTGCACGCGCCATTCATGGAACGTGCAGGCAAAATTGGATTTGACGACTATTCCTATGCCGCGTTCCCGGTGACGTTCTGGGACCTTTACGGCGAGCAGGGCCATCCGGTCCGCACCACCGTGTCGGAAATGGGACCGTTGCTGCTCTCGCAGCTTCTGGGATTAACAGAGGCGCAGGAAGGCATTCTTAACATAGCCTTTCGTATTGCGGACGAAGATGGTCTGCCGCTGCTGGACCTGAAAGATCTGCAATCCCTTCTTGTCTGGATCGGCGAACATTCCAAGGAGATCGCTTTGCGGTACGGCAACGTGTCCTCAGCGTCTGTCGGGGCGATCCAGCGCCGTCTGCTGGTGCTGGAAAATCAGGGGGCTGCGGATCTTTTCGGTGAACCGGCACTGGCGCTGGACGATCTGATGCGCACCGACACGGGCGGACGGGGCATAATCAACATTCTTGCCTCTGATAAACTCATGGCTGCACCCAAGCTTTATGCCACATTCCTGCTGTGGCTACTGTCTGAACTCTTTGAGGAATTGCCCGAGGTGGGCGACCCCGACAAACCCAAGCTGGTTTTCTTCTTCGATGAGGCACATCTGCTTTTCGACGATGCGCCTAAGGCTCTTGTCGACAAGGTGGAACAGGTCGCACGGCTGATCCGCTCCAAGGGGGTGGGCGTCTATTTCATCACGCAAAACCCGGCAGACGTTCCAGAGGATATCCTCGGCCAGTTGGGTAACCGCGTGCAACACGCCCTGCGGGCGTTTACGGCCAAAGATCGCAAGGAACTGCGCATGGCCGCGCAGACCTATCGTGAAAACCCCGCATTCGATACCGAAGAGGCAATTCGCGAGGTTGGCGTCGGTGAGGCGGTAACATCATTCCTGCAAAAGAAAGGGGTGCCCGGTATTGTAGAGCGTACGCTGGTCCGGCCTCCCTCATCGCAGCTGGGGCCAATCAACGACACAGAGCGTCAGGCATTAATGGCGACATCTGCAATGTCCGGCAAATACGACACCCGCCTGGACCGTGAAAGCGCCTTTGAAATGCTGCGCGCGCGCGCCGACAAGGCAGCCAAAGAAGCGGCAGAGGCCGAAGCAAAGGCCGAACAAGCCGAAACGCCCACCTTGCGCGAGTTCAACAACGCCCGACGCTATGCCGGAAAAGGGACCCGTGGTGGGACAACACCACGCAAGTCGACCCGCAAGGCCACGGAAACCTTTGGGGGCGCGGTTGCCTCGGTGGTCATCAAGGAACTCAAAGGCACCACCGGGCGTCGCATCGTGCGTGGAATCCTTGGCGGGCTTTTCAAGGGGCGCTGACGGCCACAGGTGCCCCGCCAAGCGCCTTCTCCACGTCCGGCAGGTAGGTCTTGCTGACGCTCAGTTCCCTGCCGTCCGATAGACGGACCCAGGTTCGGTGACCTTTGGAGCGGAGCTCCTGGAGATGGGCGCGTGCGACCCAATGTGATCGATGGATCTGAAGACCTTCCAGATCGGCCAGTTCCTGGATGGCATCACGCATGCGGATCAGGATCAGATGCTCGCCTTGTGTGGTGACCACCTCGACGTAATGGTCCTGCATGCTAAGCGATACGATGTCTTCGGGGCCGTCTTCAGACCGCGGGAGCCTTTTGTGAAAAGGTGTCTCAACCGGTGTGGCCGGGTCGGTCGTCTGATCAGCCTCAGGGTCGTCCCTCGGCCGCCAATACTCCACCAGCGCCATCAGAACACTGATGAATGCCACTTGCAGCCACAGCTCAATGAACTTGAGATTATCCAGGACCATACCGGGCGGATTCATGATCCGTTCGACAAAGGCCATCATCCCCAACCCCGGGATCGCGCCAATACACGCTCCGAGGGCAATACGCGTCGCCCGCGTCACATGATCCAGAAAGGAAAGGTTCAGAATCATCTGAACCGAGAAATGCACCATGAACCCGACGCCGATCAGGGTTGCTGTCCAGAACACCAGACGCGCAAACAACGTCTGGTTGTCGTAAGTGCCGAACGGTCCGAGAATCGTTAGAATCGCCAAGGCCACCAGGAAGCAGAAAGTCTTCCTGTGCCATGGGTTCATGTCGAAAAATTGGCGCATCGCGAAAATTAGAACTCCGAACTTTGACGCAGGTAAATTGTATTTTCACGAAAACGGTCTTGAAAACAAGGCGTATGAAAGGTTCTTTAGTGGCAATTGGCAAACGACGTTATCAGTTTCTAAGTGTTAGTACCCAAAAATTGCCAAGCCTGCGAGCCTGCTCCAATAATATGGGGGTTAACAGTCTCGCAGGCATTTTTTTGTCTATACCCACAGATTTGTACCGATCGTGCGGCGGCTCATAAGGTCCGGTTGCGCTCGCTCGCAACGCGCGCAGACAGCGCGTCTTGCTACCCGCAGCGCATCGTTGCACTCATCACTTTTCAGGTATTAATCCACGCGGGCTGAACCGTAGCACCAGCAGCAGTACCAGCCCCATCGTCAGCAGCCGCATGTGCGCCGCTGAATCGATTAGGTGATCCTTTAGCGCCGATCCCTCGGCCATGCCGGACGTGATCAGGTTCATCAGCCACAGGCCCATCGGCTCCACCTGAACCCACAGGAACCAGATCAGGAACCCGCCCAGAACTGAGCCAAGGTTGTTGCCAGAGCCGCCGACGATCACCATGACCCAGACCAGGAAGGTAAAGCGCAGCGGTTGATAGGTCCCCGGTGTCAGCTGGCTGTCCATGGTTGTCATCATGGCGCCGGCGATGCCGCAAATGGCAGACCCCAGCACGAAGACCTGTAGGTGCCGTGCGGTGACGTCTTTGCCCATCGCCTCTGCCGCGACCTCATTGTCGCGGATCGCCCGCAGCATCCGCCCCCAAGGCGAATGCAGGGCCCGTTGTGCCATCCACAGCAGGATCAACAACACGGCACCGAAAAGCAGAATGTACAGAACCTTGACCCACAGGGTAGACGCTTCAACGGGCGTAAACCCAAGGTTTGCTGCGCGTTCAACAAAGGCGGGGTCGTTCTGCAGATCGATCTCATAGGGGACAGGGCGCGGGACGCCGATCACGTTCTTGACGCCACGCGTCAGCCAGTCTTCGTTCTTAAGGACGGCAATGATGATTTCGGCGATGCCCAGCGTGGCGATGGCTAGGTAATCCGATCGCAGACCAAGCGCCGTCTTCCCAATGATCCACGCCGCACCGGCGGCAAACAGCCCACCGACAGGCCACGCCAGCAGCACAGGCCACCCCAATCCACCCAGATACCCGGTCTGAGCCGGATTAATAACCTCGATCCGCTCAACCGCCGGGTCCAGTATCGCGCGAAAGATAAAGAAGCCGGCCACCAAAATGGCGATCACTGTCATCGTCCGCAGCCACCCGCTGGTCATCTTCTTGACCGCAAAAATGGCCGCAAAGATTGTTCCAGCGCCCAGAATGAGGGCCGAAAGCACACCCCAGCCACCCGCAGAAAAGGCGCCTTCGGTTGGCGGCATCCCGATCAGCACGGCCGCCAGACCGCCCAGGGCAACAAACCCCATGATCCCGACGTTGAAGAGCCCCGCAAAGCCCCATTGCAGGTTCACGCCCAAGGCCATGACCGAAGAGATCAGTCCCATCGCAATGATCAACAAGGCCGAGTTCCAGCTTTGGGCAAATCCCACATAGGCGATCAGCAGGGCGACCCCGGCAAAGAGCATCGTTGTGCGCATCGTATCGTTCATACCGCTTGCCCCTTGAACAGTCCCGTGGGTTTGACCAGCAGCACAATCAGCAGAATGACAAAGCTGACGGCGAACTTGTAATCGGTACTCAGCAGCTGGACGAGGCCTGAAGGTTCCAGATTGTCAGGCATCAGATAGACAAGAACCTTTTTCCAGGCATAGGTGATCGTCACTTCGGAAAAGGCGATCACAAATCCACCAGCGATCGCCCCGATTGGATTGCCCAGGCCACCGACAATGGCGCTGGCAAAGATCGGCAACAATAGCTGGAAATAGGTAAAAGGCTTGAAACTCTTGTCGAGCCCGTAGAGTACCCCTGCAATGGTGGCGAGCCCCGCCACGATCATCCAGGTGATCATCACCACACGTTCTGGATTGATGCCGCTGAGCAGCGCCAGATCCTCGTTATCTGAATAGGCGCGCATCGATTTGCCGGACCGCGTCTTGTTGAGGAACCAAAAGAGCAGGATGACGACGATTACAGCCGTGACAATGGTGATCCCCTGCGTGGTTTTGAAGGCCAGTCCCTCGCGCAGTCCCGTCATCTCCTTAAAGTCGCGGGCCCGGATGATAAAGCGTTCACCATCAAGAAAGTTCTGATCATCCGCACCGATGATAAACCTGGTCAGGCCGTTGTAAATAAACGTGATTCCAAGGCTCACAATCACGAGGATCACAGGTTTCGCCTTTTTGGTGCGATAGAACTTGTAGACTGCGCGGTCCGTGCCCAAGAGCAGCAAAATGGTAAACCCAATGGCGAAGGGCAGGGTCAGCAGCGCCGTCGGCAGAGGGCCGAAACTGATCCCCCAGCTCTGGAAGAGCCACGTCAGCAACACCGCAGACATCGCCCCCATTGCCATGGTGTCGCCATGGGCAAAGTTCGAGAACCGCAGGATGCCATAAACCAGTGTCACCCCAAGCGCGCCAAGGGCAAGCTGGCTGCCATAGGCCACCCCGGGGATGAAGACGAAGTTGGCAAAGGCCACGATTGCGTTGAGAAAATCCATGCCTCAGCCCCCCAAAAAGCTCTTGCGCACTTCTTCATCCGCCAAGAGTTCCTTACCCGTCCCGGAATACGCATTCCGCCCTTGAACCAAGACATAGCCTTTGTCCGCTATTTCAAGAGCTTGCCGGGCGTTTTGCTCCACCATCAGGATCGGTATCCCTGTCCGGGCGACCTCAATAATACGGTCAAAAAGCTCATCCATCACGATCGGGCTCACCCCGGCCGTCGGCTCATCCAGCATCAGCACCTTGGGCTGTGTCATCAAAGCGCGCCCCACGGCGACCTGTTGTCGCTGCCCGCCTGATAACTCGCCCGCTGCCTGCAAGCGCTTTTCTTTCAGGATCGGAAACAGGTCGTAGACCTGGGCCATCGTGTCTGAAAAATCATCGGTGCGAATGAACGCTCCCATCTCCAGGTTTTCCTCGACCGTCATGGAGGTAAAGATGTTTGACGTCTGCGGAACGAACCCCATGCCCTTGGCCACTCGGTCTTGTGGGGAGAGACCGGTGATATCATCACCATCCAGCCGGACGGAGCCCTGCCGCATGTCCAGCATCCCGAAGATTGCCTTCATCCCGGTCGACTTGCCCGCGCCGTTCGGGCCGACAATTACAGCAATTTCGCCCTCGTCCACCGCAATGGTGCAATCGTGCAGAATATCGGGCCCATTGCCATACCCTGCCGTCATGCTGTCACCGACCAGAAACGCCTTGGCGGTATCCATCGCCTGCCGTGTGCCCGGTGACGGGGTCAGCGTGCCTTGCCCCTTGGGGTTGGTAATCGAGGCATCCTTGTTGCCGCGGTCGTCCTGATAAGGGTTGCTCATGTCAGCTTCTGTCCATGTTATCTAGAACTCCGTCGCAGGCATCGGGGTCAGAACAGTGATCATCAAGTATCTCGATCAAAGTGCGCGACAGAACC
The DNA here is from genome assembly GCF_014763045.1 of Sulfitobacter aestuariivivens. Lineage (GTDB taxonomy): Bacteria > Pseudomonadota > Alphaproteobacteria > Rhodobacterales > Rhodobacteraceae > Sulfitobacter > Sulfitobacter aestuariivivens. The sequence continues at coordinate 999,459 of NZ_JACTAG010000001.1, read as the reverse complement.
TGCATGCGCTCAATCTCCATCTCCACGGGGCCGTCCACATACAGCATGATCCGATGCGCCCTGACCTGGGCCAGAATGACGGCGCTCATTGTCTGTTCGCCCTCGATGATATCGCGCTGCAGTTGACGCAGAGCGCTGGTGTTGTTCGTCTCAATCAGGTCGCGGCGATAAATTTCAATGGGGCCGTTGCCCTCTTCCGTCACCCATTGCTGGTAGGTGTCGTATTGCTCTTCCAACGTGGTCAGGTGGTCGCCAATGTCATGTCCGGGGAATTCTTCGGTGAAGTTAAAGATCACATCACCCAGGAACATGGCCGTACCTTCCCCCTCGGGGTCCCATTCGGCGTCCGCCCATTCGCTGGCAGCACTGCACATCCACACATGTGTCGAAAGGGGCTGGCAGGCCAGCGCCAAGCAGGGCAGGGCCCAGAGGTACGCGGCGGCAACCAGCGCCCGCTTCATGCGCCGACCTTTTCTTTGTTTTTCAAGCCAGTACCCAGATATGCCTCGATCACCTGTTCGTTGGCCTTGATCTCGTCCAGCGTCCCTTCGGCCAGCACGCGCCCCTCGGCCATACAGATGACCGGGTCACATAGCCGTCCGATGAAATCCATGTCGTGTTCGATCACGACGAACGTATACGCACGCTCTTGATTCAGGCGGATGATCGCATCACCGATGGTATTGAGCAGGGTACGGTTCACGCCTGCGCCAACCTCGTCCAGAAACACGATCTTGGCATCCACCATCATTGTTCGCCCCAGCTCCAGCAGTTTTTTCTGCCCGCCCGAGACCTGTCCGGCTTTCTGTTCTGCCAGATGTTCGATTGTCAGGAATTCTAGAACCTCATCTGCCTTTGCCTGCAGCGCTCGTTCTTCGTCGGCAATGCGCTTGCGTCCAAACCAGGTGTTCCAAAGTGTTTCACCAGACTGGCCACCGGGCACCATCATCAGGTTCTCGCGGCAGGTCATCGACGAGAATTCATGCGCGATCTGGAAGGTCCGCAGCAAACCCTTGTGAAACAGCGTATGCGGCGGCAGGCCGGTGATATCTTCACCGTCCATGAAGACCTTGCCGGAGGTTGGTGGAAGAACGCCTGCGATCACGTTGAAAAGAGTGGTTTTTCCGGCTCCATTTGGCCCGATCAACCCGGTGATGGAGCCGCGGTCAATGGTTAGCGATGACCCATCCACCGCGTGAAAGCCGCCAAAATGTTTGTGGAGATCCTCCACGACGATCATGTGTTCGTCATTGTGGCCCATGCCACACCCCCTGCTGTCCCGCTTTTGCGGTTATCGTTCTTGGTCTTTTCTAAACGTACAGCCCGCACATGAATGCGGGCTGTACAATGACTTGATGGTCAAATCTTACTTGAAGCCGATCGTGGCGTTCTCGCCGTCCTTGACTTCGATCAGACGATAGGTGCCTGCCGCTTCGCCGGGTCCGATCAATTCAACCGCAGATGCACCCACATAGTCGACGTCTTCACCGTTCTTGATCAGCTCAAGCGCCTTGCCCAATTCACCGGGGTAGATTTCGGTGCCTGGCGCGTTGGCCACATCAAGGATGTGATCTTTGTAGTCACCCGGTTCCATGGAGCCAGCCTTCTGCATCGCCATCATGATCAGCGCTGCGGCATCATAGGCTTCAGGCGTGTAAGGCGAAGAGGCGTCAAAGTCGTCGCCTGCCATCTCGATCAATGTCTCGATGCCTTTGCCTTCGGAGCCTGCGATCTGGCCATAAGACCCGTTCAGGTCGGGACCAATGGTCTTGGGCAGGTTGTCTCCGATCATGCCACCGGGCAGACCGAATGTATCCCACGCGCCTGAATCGAGCGCAGCCTTGATGATGCCTGCACCCCCCTGATCAAGGTAGCCCGCAACAACCAGCAGGTCACCGCCGGCAGAGGCCAGTGCGCCCATTTCAGCCGAATAGTCGGCTTTGCCGTCTTCGTGCGCTGCAACGATGGTTACTTCGCCGCCGACAGCCTCAAACGAAGACTGGATCGCATCCGCGAGACCCTTGCCGTAGTCGTTGTTGGTATATGTCAGCGCGATGGATTCAATGCCGCGTTCCTGCAGCACTTCGGCCATCACTTCACCTTCGCGCGCATCGGACGGGGATGTGCGGAAAAACAGGCCGTTGTCTTCCATGGTCGTCAGGCCGGGCGAGGTCGCCGACGGCGAGATCATCACCATGCCGTTGGGGATCGCGACATTCTGCAGAACAGCGCCGGTCACACCGGAGCAATCCGCACCAACGATGCCTTTGACGCCCTCGGCGATCAGACGTTCGGCCGATGCCACGGCCATGCCGTTGTCGATGCAGCCTGAATCGCCGCGCGAGCTGGTGACGGTCGCGCCATCCAGCAGCATACCGCTGTCAGAGACTTCCTTCATCGCCAGTTCAGCACCAGCTGCCATCGGGCCGGTCAGCGATTCAATTGGCCCGGTAAAGCCATAAAGAACGCCCAGTTTGATTTCTTTCGCGTGGCCATCCGCCATCGCGGATGATGCCACAAGTGCGGCAGCCGTCGTGGCCAAAAGCATCTTTTTCATGTGTTTCTCCCTTGTTGGAACGTAATGTTCTGGCGGAAAGGTAGAGGGGCCGTTGCCAAAAGAAAAGCCACTTTTTCCCCGGCTGACCTTGCGTCCAAGACCTGTCGGACACGTTAGTTGGAAAATTCTCCGCAAGTGCCTACCTTTTGTGAAAGTGCTTTTCATTTCAGGGGATAATCCATGTTGTTAATGAAAAATTTCTCCATCGTCATCGCGGTAACCTTGCTGTCGGTATCGTCTTTTTCAGGTGCCGCAGCCCAGCAATCGGCTCAAATTGAAGGTGTTGTGCAAGGATTGGACACGCCCTGGGCCATCGCGCCGCTGCCACGGGGCGGTGTTCTTATCACCGAAAAGGACGGCAGGTTGTTGCTGGCCGACGGCCAGAACCTGCGCGAGGTGGCCGGCACGCCGAACAGTGATCTGAACGGGCAGGGCGGTCTGCTCGACATTACTCTGGCGCGTGATTTTGATCGCACCCGCACGCTCTTTCTGACCTACGCCAAGAAACAGCCCCGCGGCGCCGGTACGGCCATGGCCCGGGCGCGACTGTCGGATGACGGCACACGGCTGGAAGACTTGCAGGAACTCTTTGCGATGAAACCCGGGTCATCGGGGGGGCGTCACTTCGGATCTCGCGTGGTCGAGGCACCCGATGGCACGCTGTTTGTCACCATCGGGGATCGGGGTGATCGCCCGTCGGCTCAGGACCGCAGTGTGCACAACGGCTCCATTGTGCGCATCAACCGCGACGGCACGGTGCCGCGGGACAATCCATTTGTGGGGCAATCAGACATCCTTCCCGAGATCTGGTCATACGGGCACCGTAACCCGCAGGGCGCAGGGCTCGACCTTGACGGCACGCTTTGGACATCCGAGCACGGCGCGCGCGGTGGGGATGAGGTCAACAAGATCATCAAGGGGGCCAACTATGGTTGGCCGGTCATCTCCTACGGTCGTCATTATTCTGGCGGCAAGATCGGTGAGGGGACAGCCAAAGAGGGGATGCAGCAGCCCATGCATTACTGGGACCCCTCAATCGCGCCATCGGGCCTGTTGGTTTATTCGGGAAAGATGTTCCCGGACTGGCGCGGTCACATCTTTGTGGGCGCGCTCAAGTTCGATTACATCGCCCGGCTGGCGGGATTGCCCCTTAAAGAAGTGGATCAGATCAAGGGGCCGCAGACTGCACGTGTGCGCGACATTGTTGAAGGGCCGGACGGCGCCATCTGGTTTATTTCCGTAGGCAACGGTACGGTCTACCGCATTATTGCCCGATAGGAGATTTCAGATGCGGTTGCTTGGCCCCCTTATTGCGATGCTGTGCATGTTCAGCACGCCCGCGCTGGCACAAGACGAGTCGATTTTTGCGGACTACGACGCCTACGACGCTTTCGTGAACGAACGGATCATGGCGCGCGAGTTTGTCCCGCTTCTTCTGCGTCTTGGTGGGCGCAATGAATATACGGACGAAGAGATTGAGGAAAATCAGGCCCAGATGCGCCAGATCTGGCCGGTGGATTTCAAACGGGTCACCGTCTTTCGCGAGGTCGATCTGGGGGGCGGCGTCAGACAAGAGGGGCGGCTGTTCTGGGGGGATGCCGGTTATCTCTTTTACTATGCGCTTTTGCACCAGCGCGAAGATGCACTGGTGGTGCTGAACTTTCACGTCAACACCAACAGCAAACCGGTGATGGAACGGTTCTGAGGCCCGTCAGCCCGAAAGCACCCTAGATTGAAAGGCGCGCTGCGTGGCTGCCGCGTTCGCGGTAAGGCGTTGTTTCGTAATGCGCCCGGTAACACTTCGAGAAATGCGAGGGCGAGGCAAAGCCGCAGGCAAGTGCCACGTTGATCACCGACATATCCGTTTGCATCAGCAGGTTGCGCGCCTTTTGCAGCCGCAGTTCCATGTAGTATCGCTTGGGACTGCGGTTCAGATAGCGTCGGAACAACCGCTCGAGCTGTCGGGTGGACATGCCCACGTCCTTTGCCAGCACAGAGGGGCTGATTGGCTCTTCGATATTGCTTTCCATCATCTGGATGACCTGGCTCAGCTTTGGATGTCGCACGCCGATGCGCGTCGGCACGCTGAGCCTCTGGGTATCCTGATCGGTTCGGATTGACGAATAGATCAGCTGATCTGCCACCGAATTGGCCAGTTCTTCACCTTGTTCGTCAGCGATCAACTTGAGCATCAGATCGATCGACGATGTGCCGCCCGCTGTGGTCAGCCGGTTGCCATCGACAACAAAGACCGATTTGGTCAATTCAACGTCCTGAAACTCCTCGGAAAAACTATCCTGATTTTCCCAGTGTATGGTGGCCCGCTTGCCTTCCAGCAGACCGGCTTTGGCCAGTGTATAGGCCGCCGTACACAGCCCGCCGACCATCACGCCCTTGCGGGCCTCGCGGCGCAACCACCCGAGCAGTTTTTTGGTCGTGGCAGCCTGCACGTCGATACCGCCACACACCATGATCGTGTCGTCCCGCGACAATTCATCAAGGTCGCCATCAAGCGCAAAGACCGCGCCGGCAGAGCTGCGCATCACGTCTCCGCCCTCACCGATGATCCGCCAGCTGAATACATCGCGCCCGGCCATCCTATTGGTGATGCGCAAACACTCCACCGCTGACGCAAAGCTGAGCAAGGTAAAGTTGGCCTGCAGGACAAAGACAAACCGCTTGGGTTTGTCTTTGTCCTGATGGATCCGTGTGGCGGCGCGAACGTCAGACATAAACCGTCTTTCCTGAGCAGTGATTCAGGGCCGCGATGCACCAATAGCGACGCGACTTGGCGTAAACCTTGCTCACGCGCCTACGCCCGCGTCAAGAGGTCGAAATTGGGTTCTGGCCATGTACGCATAGTTTTCGTATAGGGATTGCTCTTGGTGGCGCTAACGTGATGCGCCACGTCGACGCGGAGATGGCAAATGACTCAATGGAGCAAATCAAGCTGGCGTGACAAACCGCGCATCCAGATGCCCGACTACCCCGATCAGGACGCCCTGAACGCGGTCGAGGCACAGCTTTCGCGGTATCCGGTGCTGGTATTCGCGGGCGAAGCGCGCCGCCTCAAGGCTCATCTCGCCGAAGCCAGCCGTGGCGATGCCTTCCTGCTGCAGGGAGGCGATTGCGCCGAAAGTTTTGAACAGTTCAGCTCGGACGGTATCCGCGACACGTTTAAGGTGATGCTGCAGATGGCGATGGTGCTGACCTATGGTGCCAAGGTTCCGGTGATCAAAGTGGGCCGCATGGCAGGCCAGTTCGCCAAGCCCCGCAGCGCCCCAACAGAGACCGTTGATGGTGTGGAATTGCCAAGCTACCGGGGCGATATCATCAACAAGCTCGATTTCACGCCCGAGGCGCGCATTCCTGCGCCCGCCAACATGTTGCAGGCCTATACACAGGCCGCCGCCACGCTGAACTTGTTGCGCGCTTTTTCCACAGGTGGTTTTGCCGACATGAGCCACGTGCATTCATGGACCTTGGGCTTTACCGACAGTAATGAGGTCGAAAAATACAGCCAGATTGCGACCCGCATTCAGGACACGATCGACTTCATGGCGGCCGCTGGCATTACCGGTGACACCACGCACGAGTTTTCGTCCGTGGAATTCTACACCAGCCACGAATCCCTTCTGCTGGAATATGAAGAGGCACTCACACGCCTTGATTCCACCTCCGGCAAATGGCTGGCGGGCTCCGGTCACATGATCTGGATCGGCGATCGCACGCGCCAGCCAGACGGGGCGCATGTGGAATTCGCCCGGGGCGTTCAGAACCCCATCGGCCTCAAGTGCGGCCCGACGATGGAAGTGGATGACCTCAAGAAACTGATGGCGACCCTGAACCCGGAAAACGAGGCGGGCCGCCTGACCCTGATCGCGCGCTTTGGCGCTGGATCGGTTGGCGACCACCTGCCGCGTCTGATCAAGGCGGTCAAGCAAGAGGGCGCGAACGTGGTCTGGACCTGCGATGCGATGCACGGCAACACAATCAAGTCGTCCTCGGGCTACAAGACCCGCCCGTTTGACGCGGTCCTGCGTGAAGTGCGCGAATTCTTTGGCGTTCACGCGGCCGAAGGTACGGTACCGGGGGGCGTCCACTTTGAAATGACAGGGCAGGATGTAACCGAATGCACTGGCGGCGTGCGCGCCGTATCTGATGAAGACCTGTCAGATCGTTATCATACTGCCTGTGATCCGCGTCTCAATGCCAGCCAGTCACTTGAACTGGCATTTCTCGTCGCTGAAGAATTGTCGTCGCGTCGGGGGCAAGAAGCGGCCAAGGCAGCGGGATAACAATCAGTCCCGATACACTACAGGGCATCGCACGCAGCGTCGTGCGGTGCCCTTTTGATTTGGGGCCCGCTTAGTCGTCCGATTTTATCAAACGCAGATAGGGCGGGCGCTTTTTTGCGCCGGACCCGTCGAACCTGTGCGCTGCATCCGCAAATCCAGGGTTCCTATCCGGGGCGGCAGGGTCGCTCACCCGTGATGGGGGCAATTGCGGTGGCAAGGTGACGGGCGCATGGCCAGGTACCAGAGGGTTGAAGTGTTGCGTTTCAATCTCGAAACGACGCGGTGTTCTGCCGATATCACCCTGTGTCACCAGGCACCCCAAAGCGCGGCTTACATCGCCGAGATCACTTTTGAGCGGCAGCAGGATCAGCTTGCCCGTGATCTCCGGCCGTCCGGAGGCAGCAGGCGCATGCAGGCTCAGCGCGCAGGTGGCCGGGGTCTGAAACATCTCTTCCAGCGCATCTGCAACACGGCGGCGCTGGTCAGGTGCAAAAAATGTCGTCAGCGGCATGCCCCGCACTTCCATCCCCATCAAATCGTTCAGATGGCTCCCTGCCACACGCAACCGCGCAACCCCCGCCGCGACACGCTCCAGAATAAAGGCATTTTCCAACGCCTTCTCAATGCCACGCGGGTTTATGTCGGATCGCTTGGGCAATAACCGACCCGCGCGTAATGCCTCCCAGTACGCTTCAACCTGAGAAACTGCGGCAAAGCCGGGGTCTGGCCTAAAATCTGTCATTGAAATGATATTCTGCGCCTTCTGCGATGACTTGTCCATGTAAGACCACCTCTGGTTGAACCAATCTGCCCGGCAAGGCGGTTAAGCCAGCCTGAAATACCTCACGATCCACCCCCCACAGGCGGCAACGTTAGCAAGATCTGAATAGCCAGAATTTTCCCCAAATTCTTCCATTATCCGGCAATTTGGTTAATCACTCACATCTCCTGATCCCCTCCGAAATCTGTCCCCGGATCCGCCTCTCAGGCCATGCCGGGGCTTGCCCCCCAGTGGGTTTTACCCCTAAGTCTGCCCCAACCACTGGCGCGAGAGGCACAGCATCTATGATCAAGTCCATGACAGGCTTTGCCTCTGCCAGCGGTGCCGATGCCCCCTTCAGCTGGGGCTGGGAGCTGCGCAGCGTCAACGGCAAGGGCCTGGATCTGCGCTTGCGGGTGCCCGATTGGATCGACGGGCTGGAAGCGGCATTGCGCAAGCGCCTTGGCGCGGCCGCCGCGCGCGGCAATGTCACCTGCAATCTGCGCCTCAATCGGGAAGAGGGCGGCAGCACGCTTGAAGTGAATAAAGCGCAGCTGTCCGTCATCCTCGAGGCTTTGCATCAGATTGAGGCACAAGCGATGGATGCCGGGGTCTCGCTTGCCCCCTCCAAAGCCAGCGACATCGTGACCATGCGCGGCGTGCTGGAACAGTCAACGCAGGAAGACGACACCGATGCCCTGCGTGACACGCTCCTGGCCGACTTTGAGACTGTCCTTGCCGATTTCGACGCGATGCGCGCCAGCGAAGGACAGGCACTGGCAGACGTGCTCGACAGTCAGCTTGCTGAAGTGTCCCGGCTGACCGCCGAGGCAGCCGGGATCGCCGAAACGCGCAAGGGTGATATCGCCGCTACGTTGAAACGCAACCTGGGGCGCATCCTGGAAAACGCAGATGGCGCTGATGAGACACGGATCGCGCAAGAACTTGCACTGATCGCCGTAAAGGCAGACGTGACCGAAGAAATTGATCGCCTGACCACCCACGTGGCCGCAGCCCGTAATCTGTTGGGGCAGGGCGGTCCGGTGGGCCGCAAGATGGATTTCCTGATGCAGGAATTCAATCGCGAGGCCAACACGCTGTGCTCAAAAGCCCAGCATGCCGGGTTGACCGCAGTTGGTCTGGCGCTCAAGGCCGTGATCGACCAGATGCGCGAGCAAGTGCAGAATGTGGAGTAACCGATGACTGACCGCCGTGGATTGCTGATCATTCTTTCCTCGCCGTCGGGGGCCGGCAAATCAACGCTGGCGGGGCGGTTGCGGGCTTGGGATGACGGGCTGGAATTCTCAGTCTCAGCCACCACGCGCTCGATGCGGGCTGGCGAAATCGACGGCCAGCACTATCACTTCATGTCGGAAAAAACGTTCAAGGATCACGTCACATCGGGCGACATGCTTGAGCACGCTCACGTGTTCGGAAATTTCTACGGCTCGCCTCGCGCCCCGGTCGAAGGGGCCATCAACGCGGGCCGTGACGTGCTTTTTGACATCGACTGGCAAGGTGCCCAGCAGATCACGAACTCCGCGCTGGGGGCCCACACGCTGTCTATCTTTCTGCTGCCGCCATCAATCGCTGAGCTGCGCACGCGGCTGGAAAAGCGCAATCAGGACAGCCCGGAAGTGATCAGCCGACGCATGGAGAAAAGCTGGGACGAAATAAGCCATTGGGGTGGTTATGATTATGTCCTGGTCAACGATGATCTGGACAAGACCGAAGCGCAGTTGAAAACGATCGTTCAGGCGACACGGCTTAGACGGCTGCAGCAACCCTGGCTCAACGAACATGTCCGCAATCTGCAATCCGAATTCGAAGGAATGTCATGACAATCTACGCTCTAGGAGATTTGAATCCACAGATAGATCCTGGTGCCTGGGTAGCACCGGACGCCAATGTGATCGGCAACGTTGTATTGCAGGCAGGCAGCTCTGTCTGGTTTTGCAGCACGTTGCGGGGCGACAATGAAGTGATCGAGGTAGGTCGCGGATCGAACGTTCAGGAAAACTGTGTTTTCCACACAGACCTGGGCTTTCCCCTCACCATTGGCGAAAACTGCACGATCGGCCACAAGGTAATGCTGCATGGGTGCACCATCGGTGATAATTCTCTTGTCGGCATGGGGGCAACGATCCTAAACGGGGCCAGGATCGGCAAGAACTGCCTTATCGGGGCAGGCGCGCTGATCACTGAGAACAAGGAAATTCCAGACGGCAGTCTGGTCATGGGCGCGCCGGGCAAGGTTGTGCGCAGCCTTGATCCCGCGGCCATACAAATGCTGACGGCATCCGCCCTGCACTATACCGAAAACGCCGCCCGATTCCGCAGAGAGCTGAAAACCCGTTAATCGCATGCCAGAAACGCTCTTTGACGCGGTGATCGCAGCGCTGCCCTTTCCGGCGTTGATCGTGGACGCCGACGAAAAGGTGGCCGCGATCAATGAACGGGCCGTGCGCCTTTTGGGGCAGGGCGCAAAGGCGCGCCCTTTTATCACCGTCTTGCGCCAACCCGCCTTGGCAGAAGCGGTCGAGCATTGCCTGCAGGATGATATCCCGCGAACCGCGACGTACCTGGCGGGCGACGCCTCAAGCGATCTGACCTACGACGTACATCTGCAACGCATGGCCGGCCACGGCGCCGTGGTTCTGAGTTTCGAGGACGTCACGGCAGTGACCCAAGCGGACCAGATGCGCAAAGTTTTCGTGGCCAACGTCAGCCACGAATTGCGCACGCCGCTGACCTCTCTCATCGGATTCATCGAAACGTTGCGTGGTCCGGCGCGCGACGATCCTACGGTACAGGCCCGCTTCCTCGAAACCATGGGGGCCGAAGCCGATCGGATGAACCGTCTGATCGGCGATCTTTTGTCGCTCAGTCGATTAGAAGCCCAAGAGCGCGTCCGCCCAACTGAACGGATTAACCTGATTGACGTGCTGATCAGAACATCGCGCAATATCAATCCTCTCGCCGTTGAAGCGGATGTGGTTTTGCAGATCGATCTTGGCGATACGCCAATCTATGTCCGTGGCGACAGCGACCAGTTGCAGCAGGTTTTCACCAACCTTATTGAAAATGCCATCAAATACGGCGGGCAAGGCGGCAAGGTGGACATTACCGCCAAATTCGAAGACCCGGCCCCCGAACTGCGCGGCCCCGGTGTACGGATTATGGTGGCCGATCACGGTCAGGGTATTGAAGAACAGCACCTGCCGCGCCTGACGGAACGGTTCTACCGGGCCGACAGCCACCGCAGCCGTAAGTTGGGCGGCACAGGTCTGGGGCTCGCGATCGTGAAGCACATCCTCAACCGGCACCGGGGCCGGTTGCGCATTACATCGACCTATGGCGAGGGCGCGCAGTTCGCGGTGGTGTTGCCAATTGATGCAAAACCGCCGGAAGGATAACCGGCAGTGCTGCACTGCGGGCCCACTAAGAGCACTGTCATAAAACTGTAACGGAACCGTAACAAAAGCGCCGTGCAGGCTGCTTATCACGGGCATCAGATTCGAGATGAATCAGCTTCACTTCTGACAGGAGACGTCATGTCTTTCACAAAACTGACCACATCCGCGCTGGCCATCGCCGCGCTTTCTGCCACCACAGCTGCCGCACGAGATCAGGTCCAGGTTGCCGGTTCTTCTACCGTGCTGCCCTATGCCGCCATCGTCGCTGAAGCTTTTGGCGAAAACTTTGATTTCCCGACGCCGGTGGTGGAATCCGGTGGGTCATCGGCGGGTCTCAAACGGTTCTGCGAGGGCGTCGGCGAGAACACGATCGACATTGCGAATTCCTCCCGCCCGATCCGCGAGAGCGATATCGAGGTGTGCACCGCCAACGGAGTAACAGACATCATCGAGGTGCGCTTTGGCTATGACGGGATCGTCTTTGCAAGCCAGCTTGACGGCCCGGCGTTCACCGCATTTGAACCCGCCGACATCTTCAACGCGCTGGCTGAGAACGTTCTGGTCGACGGTGCCATCGTCGAGAACCCGCACACCCAATGGGCGGATTTCAACGCCGACCTGCCTGCTGCCGACATCCTCGCCTTCATTCCGGGGACCAAGCATGGCACCCGCGAGGTTTTTGAAGACAAGGTTCTGCTGCAGGGCTGCGAAGACACCGGCGCGATGCAGGCCATGATGGATGGCGGCATGGATGAAGACGCGGCAGAAGATGCCTGCATCTCCGTCCGTGGTGGCGGCGTGACGGTGGATATCGATGGTGATTATACCGAAACCTTGGCCCGTGTTGACAGCAACCCCAACGGCATCGGCGTCTTCGGCCTCGCGTTTTACGAAAACAACACCGACAAGCTGAAGGTGGCAACGGTTGGTGGTGTCGAACCCAAGACCGAGACCATCGCGACCGGCGAATACCCGGTATCCCGTCCGCTGTTCTTCTACATCAAGAAGGCACATATCGGTGTGATCCCGGGTCTCAAGGAATATGCCGAATTCTTCGTGCTGGATGACATCGCAGGCCCGGATGGTCCGCTCTCTGACTATGGTCTTGTTGCCGATCCGGAACTGGTGATGACACAGGATGCGGTCAGCAACGAAACCACGCTGCCCTAAAGCAAGCCCCACGCCGGGCTTTCCTCCCGGCACCACCAAAACTGCCAGCCGCCCCTGCCGCACATACAGCAGGGGCGGCGCACCACCCCGAACCGCAAAGGCCTGCTTTGGATGCCCGCAACTTGGATCCTTCTGATCGTTCTGGCGCTTTCTGCGGTCGGATATGTCATGGCCCGCAACAAGGCATTGCAATCGGCAGGTGGCAACCGCCGTGCCTTGCACTCCTTGCCCAGCTATTACGGCGGCAACGCCGCCATGGCTGCGGCCGCACCTGCGCTCTTTATTCTGATGGGATGGATGATCCTTCAACCCATCGCAATTGATACCTTTGTCTCAAGTAATCTGCCGGCAGAGATCCGGGCCGTTCCGGGGGAACGCTCCTTGGCGATGGCGGATGTGCGCCGGATCGCCGATGGCCTTGATGCAGCCGTCAGCCAGGGCGCCTTAACCATGGATCAAAGCCGGATAATCGAGAGCACTGAAACCGACGTCCGTGCGCTTTTGGGGACGGTCGGTGTCGCCCTCGGATCAGAGGTGGACGCAGCAACTCTCGCGCTGGCGCAAACTTATCGGGCTGCCACCGATACCGGCAACATGTGGCGTGCGGTCGTGATCTTGCTGGTCGCCTTCCTGAGCTTTGCTGTTGCCTACCGGATGACCAACAAGGACTTTCGCGCGCGGCCTTTCGTGGAACGCGCCATTCTGCTGTTGTTGATTGCAGCGGCCTCTGTTGCGATCCTGACGACCATCGGCATCGTGTTCTCCCTGATCTTCAATACGGTGGATTTCTTCTCGCGCTACCACGCGGCTGATTTCTTCTTCAGCACCACCTGGGAGCCAAGCTTTTCCGGTCGCGGCGGGGATTCGCAATTGGGGTTTCTGCCGCTCATTTGGGGCACACTTTTTATTTCCTGCATTGCCCTGATCGTGGCGGTACCGCTGGGCCTGTTCTCGGCGATCTACCTGTCCGAATACGCCTCCAACCCCGTTCGATCGATCGCCAAACCTTTGCTGGAGGTCCTGGCAGGCATCCCCACAATCGTCTATGGCCTCTTTGCGCTTTTGACCGTGGGTCCGCTACTGATGGACGTTTTCGGCCGCGACGGTGTGCTGGGTGTGACGTGGATGTCGGGGGGCACGGCGGCCATTACCGCAGGGCTGGTGATGGGGATCATGCTGATCCCTTTCGTGTCCTCGCTGTCGGATGACATCATCAATGCGGTGCCACAGGCGCTGCGCGATGGCTCTTTCGGGCTTGGGGCCACGAAATCTGAAACCCTGCGACAGGTGGTGCTGCCCGCAGCACTGCCGGGCATTGTTGGCGCGATATTGCTGGCCGCGTCGCGGGCCATTGGCGAAACCATGATCGTGGTGATGGGCGCAGGGGCCGCTGCAGCCCTTTCAATGAACCCCTTTGAGGCCATGACCACCGTTACCGCCAAGATCGTAAGCCAATTGACCGGCGATGGCGAATTCAACAGCCCTGAGACATTGGTGGCCTTTGCGCTTGGGATAACGCTGTTTGTCATCACGCTGGGCCTGAATGTGATCGCCCTTTGGATTGTCCGGCGGTATCGGGAGCAATACGAATGACCGACCTTACCAATGCACCGACCGGTGCCGCGCCTCGGCGATTTGGCTCCCTGCTTGAGGAATCGCCGCGCACCAAACGCCGCAACGCCGCTGAAAAGCGGTTCCGCATCTATGGAATGTGCGCGGTGGGCGTGGGGCTGATTTTTCTCGCAGCCTTGCTGTTTGCCATCGTGCGCAATGGCATCCCTGCTTTCACCCAAACCTATATGACGGTGCAGGTCGAACTGCTGGCTGAAAAGCTCGACAAAAATGGTAATCGCGACATCGACGATATCAAAAAGGTATCGACCTTTGGCTATAACCCCCTGATCGACACGGCCCTGGAAAAGGCGGTCGCGCAGGCGGGCATCGAGACAGAGATCACCCGGGGCAAAGATCTGCGCGATATGTTGTCCAGCGGTGCAGCGGCCCAGATCCGCGACGTGGTCATCGCAAACCCGGAGCTGATCGGATCGGTGCAGGATTTTACGGTGCTGACCTCGTCGCGTGTCGATGGCTACATGAAAGGCCGGGTTGATCGCGAAAGCCTGGCACGCGACCCAAATCTGAGCCCGGCGCATCTCGATATCGTGGACGGGCTGGTGGCCAATGGCGCGATTGACCGCGTGTTTAATCTTGCCTTCATAACGGGCGCTGATGCCTCGGAAAGCCGACCAGAGCAGGCCGGAATGGGCGTCGCGATCTTGGGATCATTCTTCATGATGCTTGTGGTGCTGGTTCTGTCGCTGCCCATCGGCGTGGCCGCCTCTATCTATCTTGAGGAATTCGCACCGCAAAACGCCTTTACCGACTTTATCGAAGTCAACATATCAAACCTCGCAGCCGTCCCATCGATCGTCTTTGGGATATTGGGCCTCGCGGTTTTCATCCAATTCGCGCATCTGCCCCAATCAGCGCCGATTGTTGGCGGGCTGACCCTCACGTTGATGACACTGCCCACAATCGTGATCTCCACGCGCGCCTCGCTCAAATCGGTGCCGCCGTCGATCCGCGATGCTGCATTGGGGGTAGGGGCCTCCAAGATGCAGTCGGTGTTCCATCATGTCCTGCCACTTGCAATGCCCGGTATCCTTACAGGCACCATCATCGGTCTTGCGCAGGCTTTGGGCGAAACCGCACCGCTTCTGCTGATCGGCATGGTCGGCTACATCGCGACGAACTATCCCGAAGGCGTGGCGTCGGGATTTCTTGATCCGAACTCTGCCATGCCCGCGCAGATCTTCGAGTGGGCCAAGCGGGCTGACCCGGCCTATTACGAACGGGCTTGGGGCGGGATCATCATCCTGTTGGTTTTCCTGTTAACCATGAACCTGATCGCCATCCTCTTGCGCCGCCGGTTTGAGCGTCGCTGGTAACAAAGGTAAACAGACCATGAAAGACAACTTCAGTTCAGCAAAGGACGGCGCTGTGACGGACGCAAAAATATCGGCCCGCAATGTGCAGGTCTTCTATGGCGACAACCACGCGATCAAGGATGTGGATGTTGATATCGAGGACAAGACCGTGACCGCCTTCATCGGTCCTTCCGGCTGTGGAAAGTCCACTTTCTTGCGCTGTATCAACAGGATGAACGATACAATTGATGTGTGCCGTGTCCAGGGCGATATCCGGATCGACGGCGAAGACATCTATGATCGAAAGGTTGATCCGGTGCAGTTGCGCGCCAAGGTGGGCATGGTCTTTCAAAAGCCCAACCCCTTTCCCAAATCCATTTACGACAATGTCGCCTATGGCCCGCGGATCCACGGTCTTGCCAGCACCAAGGCCGAACTGGATGATATCGTAGAACAGGCCCTGCGCCGCGGCGCGATCTGGGACGAGGTCAAAGACAGGCTCGCGGCTCCTGGCACTGGCCTGTCCGGGGGGCAGCAACAACGCCTGTGCATCGCCCGCGCCATTGCCACCGAACCCGAAGTGTTGCTGATGGACGAACCCTGTTCCGCCCTCGATCCCATCGCCACAGCGCAGGTCGAAGAGTTGATCGATGAACTGCGCCGCAACTATTCGGTGGTGATCGTCACGCACTCCATGCAGCAAGCCGCGCGTGTCAGCCAGAAAACCGCGTTCTTCCACCTCGGGAACCTTGTTGAATTCGGCGACACAGACAAGATTTTCACGTCGCCAGAAGACCCCCGCACCGAAAGCTACATCACCGGACGCATTGGATAATATCATGTCAGATCAACATATTGCATCCGCCTTTGACCGCGATCTCGAAGGGGTACAGGCGCAGATCATGAAGATGGGCGGGCTGGTCGAAGACGCCATTCGCCTGAGCGCCCAAAGCCTTGAGACGCGCGATGCCGATCTGGCCGAAAAGGTGCGGACCGCCGACAAGAGCATCGATGCGCTGGAACAGCTGATCAACGAACAGGCGGCCCGTGTGATCGCACTGCGCGCGCCGACGGCGATTGATCTGCGGCTGGTCCTGAGTGTCATCAAGATAAGCGCAAACCTTGAACGGATCGGTGACTATGCCAAAAACATGGCCAAACGCACCCACGTTCTGTCCCAGATCCCGCCGGTCAACGACAGTGCCGGCGCGATCCGGCGCATGGCCCGGTCTGTCGAGGCAATGCTCAAGGACGCGCTGGACGCCTATATCCAACGCGACGCCGACCTCGCCATGGACGTTATTGCGCGAGACGAAGATGTGGATCAGATGTACAATGCGCTCTTCCGGCAGTTCCTGACCTATATGATGGAGGATCAGGGCAATATCACCGCCTGCATGCACCTGCATTTTATCGCCAAGAACACAGAGCGTATGGGTGATCACGTGACATCGATTGCAGAACAGACCGTCTATCTCGTGACCGGAGAGCACCCCGAAGAAGACCGCCCAAAAGCAGACAAGACATCAAATGTCGCCAAAGGCTGAACGCGATGACCGGACAAACACCTCAGATTCTATTGGTCGAGGACGAGCCTGCCCAACGCGAGGTGCTGGCCTATAACCTCGAATCCGAAGGCTACGATGTGCACCGTGCCGAGAATGGCGAAGAGGCCTTGTTGCTGGTGTCAGAGGCGGCACCCGATCTCGTCATTCTGGACTGGATGATGCCGTTGATGAGCGGCATCGAGGTGTGCCGACAGCTCAAGGTGCGTGATGAGACACGCGGCATTCCGATCATCATGCTCTCGGCGCGGTCCGAAGACGTCGATACGGTGCGCGGCCTTGAGACCGGTGCGGACGACTACGTGGTCAAGCCGTATTCGATGCGGGAGCTGATGGCGCGTGTCCGCACGCAACTCAAACGCAGTACACCTGCCGCGACGGGGCAGGTCCTGCGCCACGAGGACATTGAGGTCGATACCATCAAGCACCGTGTCAATCGCGCGGGTGTCTCACTCAAGCTGGGGCCGACGGAATATCGTTTGCTTGTCAAACTGATGGAACGGTCTGGGCAGGTTTTCAGCCGTGATCAGCTATTGGATCAGGTTTGGGGTCGCGACGTCTATGTCGACGCGCGTACGGTCGACGTCCACGTCGCACGGTTGCGCAAGGCGTTGATGCAATATGGCCACGACGATCCGATCCGGACCGTGCGGGGGGTTGGCTACGCGTTGGGTTGATCTGCGTAAGTATTCCCATGTTTTACGGGCTTTCCACAGATTCATTAATTACATAATACTGATTATAGGACTAATGGATACGGAAAAAAACGCCAGAATAGCACGCCCTTCCCGGCGCAATGCTGGACACCGCAGCGCACAGATCGTTAATTGAACCAACCCTTTTTCGTGCGAGACGTGCAAAATGCCATCTGTATTGATCCTGAACGGCCCCAACCTGAACTTGCTCGGCACGCGCCAGCCTGACGTCTACGGTACGACCACGCTCGCGGATATCGAGACGATGTGCCAGGAAACGGCGCGCAAACTTGGCCTGAGTATCGCGTTTGAGCAAAGCAATCACGAAGGCGCGATGATCGAACAAATTCACGCTGCCAAAGGGACTTACGACGCGATCCTCATCAATGCTGGTGCCTATACGCACACCTCCGTTGCGATCAGGGATGCGATTGCCGCTGTTGAGTTGCCAACCGTCGAAGTTCACCTGAGCAACATTCACGCGCGCGAAACCTTCCGCCATACGTCCTATATCTCTGGCGTTGCGGTCGGGATGATCTGTGGTTTTGGGGCCAAAGGCTATACCATGGCGCTTGATGCACTTTCAGAACGGCTCGCAAGCCTATGAGTTTGCGTAAATATCTCCGATCAATCGCGCACCGCCCCACGATGGAGGACCTGTGGGAACCCCATTGCGAAAAGATGGCGGAATATGGCTTTGATCGGATTATCTACGGCTTCACACGCTATCGCACGACGACGTCGCTTGGCGATCCGGAAGATTTCATCATTCTGACCAACCACAGCCGCGCCTACACCGATGAGTTTCTGGGCGGTGGCCTTTATCAGCATGCGCCGATGGTTCGTTGGGCCCTGACCCATGACGGTGCCTGCAGCTGGACGGTCATGCACCAAATGGCGGCAGAACGCGCGATGAGCCCGTCAGAACAACGGGTGGTGGATTTCAACCGGCGCATGGGTGTGGTGGCAGGCTATAGCATCAGCTTCAAATCCATCTCGGCCCGTTCAAAGGGGGCGATTGCCCTGACAGCGCGTGACGGCATGAGCCAGGAAGAGGTCGATGCGGTCTGGGCTGAGCATGGCAATGACATCCAACTTATGAATGAGATCGTGCACCTCAAGATCCTCACCCTGCCCTATAATACCCCCAACCGCGCGCTCACGCCGCGCCAGCGCGAGGCGTTGGAATGGGTTGGCGACGGCAAGACAATGCAGGATATCGCCATCCTGATGGGGCTGACATCTGCGACTGTGGAAAAACACCTGCGCCTTGCGCGTGAGGCGCTGGCGGTCGAAACCACGGCACAGGCCGTGATGAAGGCCGCTTTCGCGAATCAGATGTTTGTGCTGGATACCTGAGGGGCAACGCGGCAACCGCGCTGCCCCCCTACGCTTTAAAATGTTGCCGGAATTTCACAATCGTTGTTGTTTGCCGTGCGGATCAGGCCGGCAATCAGATCGTTCAACTCATCCAGCCGCGCCTGCGCCTCCGACAGCCCGGCTTTGAACAGGGCCACAAAAATCTGAATCAGTGGATGCGCACTGCTGCCCAGACCATCAACGAGACTTTGCAGATCTTCGACAGCTTCCCTCTGGATCCGCTGCTCTTCGACCGCGTCGCGCAGCGCGCGTAGAACACGAGCGCACAAAAGCACGTTTTCTGGGATTTCCGGCACAGGAAACTTGGTTGGCGGATTGCGAAAATCTGGGATCAGAGTCTCGAACCCGTGGGTCATGAATTCCTCAAATTCATCTTCCATCCCGCCGTTTTCCACGTCAAACCGTCCAAGAGATTTAGTTTGCCCCCGCTCCTTTGGCAGTTGATCAAGTGCCTTTCGCACATCCGGCATCTGATCCAGCACCGCTTTTGTCTTCATCGCAGCAATGCGGCTTACCGCGACGGTGCCAAAGAGGGTGACAATTTCGAGTGGAATGACGGCGTTCTTATCGTTGAATTTCTTCATCGGTATGTCCTCAAATTTGGTTTCAAAAATGCGCCGGATACCCAATTCGGGGGTCTGACGTGTGACGAAATCTGGCACACGATCGCTGACCCTCTCAAAGCATCAGACGTGTCTTATCTTAGGCTCCCGTCATGGTTGAAGGTAAGGTAAGGAATCCCTGACTGGCGCACGGGCCCGGCATGCCGCAAGGTTAACCTGTTCCCCAAGATTGGTTAAACCAAGGGGACGACAGCTCTTAAACCCTTGTGATTGCAAGGCTCTGTAAGGGTTCCGGGTTCAGCTGGATCTATTGCTCGATCCGGCTGGCCGGGGTGAATTACGCCCTGCTCCTCCCCGAGCATCCGTCATTGGGCGCAATGGGCAGGCCTTGGTTCAACCAAGCCTGCCTGTTTTCTTCACCCAAGCGAAACGGGGCGGCGCATCCCTGCACCGCCCCGTTTGTCGTCATGTTTTGTAGTCTTCAGCCTTTGGCGGCCTTTGCAACCTCAGCAGCAAAGTCTTCCTTAATCACTTCGATGCCTTCGCCCACTTCCAGACGCACAAAGCCAGAGATCGTTGCACCAGCTTCCTTGGCCGCCTCGCCCACGGTGTGGTCGGGGTTCACGACGAACTGCTGGTTCAGCAGGGTCACTTCGGACATGTACTTTTTCATCCGGCCGATGATCATCTTTTCGATGACCTGCTCGGGCTTACCGGATTCGCGTGCGATATCCATCTGGACCTGCTTTTCCTTCTCGACAACCGCCGGATCCAGATCGTCCTCTGACAAGGACGCCGGGTTCACAGCCGCAATATGCATTGCAACCTGCTTGCCAAAGCCCTCGTCGCCGCCGGTCATCGCGACCAGAACGCCGATCTTGCCCATGCCGGGCGCGGCTGCGTTGTGCACGTAGGAAACAACCGTTTCGCCCTCAAGCACGGACATACGCCGCACGGACATGTTCTCGCCGATGACCGCGACCGCGTCTGTCACCGTCTGCTCGACGGTTTTGCCGCCCATGTCCGCAGCTTTCAGCGCGTCCACATCAGACTGACCAATGGCCACATCTGCAATACCGGCAACCATCTTCTGGAAATCCGCGTTCTTGCCGACAAAATCGGTCTCGGAGTTCACTTCGACCGCAACGCCCTTGCCGCCGTCAACCTTGACCGCAACCAGACCTTCGGCAGCCGTCCGGCCAGATTTCTTGGCCGCTTTCGCCAGGCCCTTGGTGCGCAGCCAATCGACCGCTGCTTCCATGTCGCCGTCATTTTCTGTCAACGCCTTCTTGGCGTCCATCATGCCCGCGCCCGTGCTGTCGCGCAGTTCTTTCACCATTGATGCCGTGATAGCCATCTTCGGTTCTCCTTTATGAAATGCCTGTCAGGGGCAGGTGTGTCCCTGCCCCCGTATCTCAGCCAAATGTGACGATCAGCCTTCGGCTTTTTCTTCAGCCTTGGCTTCGGTCTCTTTCTTGGATTCCAGATCCAGCGGCGCATCCTTGGACATCACGTCATCGCTGACGGTCTCGGATGAGGCGTTGCCAACCTCGATACCGGTCGATTCCGCCGGTGCCTCTTCGGTGAGCGCTTCCTCGACAGGGGCCTCTTCCATGGCACCCAGATCAACGCCTGCCGCACCCAGTTGGGCCGACATGCCATCAAGGGCCGCGCGCGATGCCAGATCGCAATACAGCGCAATCGCGCGTGCCGCGTCATCGTTGCCGGGGATGATATAGTCGATGCCATCGGGCGAGCAGTTGGTGTCAACCACAGCCACAACCGGGATACCCAGTTTGTTGGCTTCGGCCACGGCCAGTGCTTCCTTCTTGACGTCAATCACAAAGATCAGGTCAGGACGGCCGCCCATTTCGCGGATACCGCCCAAGGATGCCTGCAGTTTGCCCTGGTCACGCTCCATGCCCAGACGCTCTTTCTTCGTCAGACCTTCAAAGCCCATCTCGGACTGCTCGTCGATGTGCTTGAGACGGTTGATCGACTTGGACACGGTCTGCCAGTTGGTCAGCGTACCGCCAAGCCAGCGGTGGTTCATGTAGTATTGCGCGCATTTCTCTGCGGCTTCGGCGATGGGCTGAGACGCCTGACGCTTGGTGCCGACAAAAAGAATGCTGCCGCCCTTGGCGACGGTGTCACGGATCGCGTTCAGCGCCTGATCCAGCATAGGAACAGTCTGCGTCAGGTCCATGATGTGAATGCCGTTGCGCGCGCCATAGATGAACGGACCCATACGGGGGTTCCAACGCTGCGTCTGGTGGCCAAAGTGTACGCCTGCTTCAAGCAGTTGGCGCATGGAGAACTCAGGAAGAGCCATGTCGTTATTACCTTTCCGGTTTAGCCTCATCGGGGGTATGACGCGCATCTGCGTGCCAACCGGCGGACGTTCAGGGATTTCTCCCCCAAAGGCCCAACCCCGACTGCGGGTTTAAGTGCCGCGCGTATAGGCCCCGCGCGCGCCATGTGCAAGCAGATTTCACAACCCGACAGAGATGGTCACAAAACACTTACATTTTATTCATTGGACACCGGGCGCGGTCATATCGCAAACTGCCGGGAAATCTATTTTTGGGAGAATGCCAAGATGAAGTTTGTACTGAGTGCCGCTGTGGCCTTGACCCTGTCCGGCGCCGCCTGGGCAGAGACGCTATCGCTGACGCCAGCCAACCCGCAACCCACAACCGGCCAACTTTTACCGGGCCTTGCGGTGTCCTACGCCTATGGCGGCGGTGGCAGAACGCTCAAGGAAGCCGAGGATCGATTGAAAAAAGCCGAGCCAGGCACGCCGCTGCAAGGTCTGTCGTATCTTGATGGCAACGATGGGGACAAGACACTGACGTCTACACAGGCGCACAAGGTTGCCGCCGCCATTGATGGCTACATCCGCTTTGACAAGGCCGGTACCTTTGAGGTCGACTTTTTCAGCAACGACGGGCTGAAGGCTAAGATCGGCGGCAAACAGGTTGCGCTTTTTGACGGTGTCCATGGCTGTGAGCCAGCCGGGTCCGTCACCGTTGAGGTGCCTCAGGCGGGTTGGTACGAATTCGAAGCCACGTATTTCCAGCGCAAGGGGTCGGCCTGCCTTATGATGGACTGGAGCGTTGACGGCGAGATGGAGCCGGTTCCGGACGGGGTCTTCGCCCATTCGGCAGGCTGATCCACTACCCCTGCCCTGATACCGCCTGATGGCCTGCGCGCACCGCTTGTTCGCAGGCCAGCGCCAGTGCCTTCCGATTGTCAAAATCCGACACTTTCAGCGGCGCATGGTACTGCACCGTGACACTGCCATGCTGCCTGCGCGCCAGCATCTGCAACAGATGCGGCCCCAGATCCATGTCCCCCCACCATCCATAGAACCGGGCATCTGTTCCGGCGGGGTTGGCATAGATTACGCTGACCGGCTGCACACAGATCTTGTCGCGCAGATCCGGTGTGACAAATGCCTCAAACAACGTGGATTTGAACCCGAGCACCCGCTGGCCATCGGTGCTTGTCCCTTCCGGAAAGAACAAAAGCTTGTGACCGGCCAGCAGACGCTGTTGAAACAATGCCGTCTGCGACCGTGCGTGACTACGGTTGCGTTCGATAAATACCGTGCCCGTTGCCCGCGCCAGCCATCCGATCCCGGGCCATTGAGCGACCTCGGATTTGGACACGAAATAGATCCTCTTGGCCGCATTGAGGCTCAGAATATCCAACCAGGAACTGTGATTGGCAACGATCGCCCCCCTACCCGTCATCGGTGTGCCGCGGATGTGGTGCCTCAGCCCGAGGATAAACAGACTGGCCCGGCAAACCCCTTGGGTGATGTAGGGGGTAACTGGCCTGTGCAGGCCATTGAGCGGTCGTTCAATCAACCGCACGAGCAGCAGGACGATGAGGCCACCGAAAATCACCCCGACCAGTGCCAGCCCGCGCACCAAAACCCTGACCCCCCCCAAACCGGTGATCGGCGGATAGGCCGGCACTTCGCCATTGTCCCATGTCGGGCTCATGAACCTTGTACCGTATAGATCCGCCTTTGCCGCGCACTCAGCAGTGCGGTATCCATGATCAGGCACACGTCGACTGTATTGAACGCATGATCGACAAAGGCCCCCTCGCCCACACATCCCCCAAGCCTCAAATAGGCCTTGATCAGACTGGGCATCTGCACCATCGCGGCCTTGCGATCCAGATCATCTGGTGCCACCAACCCCATGGCCTGAAATGATTTTTCCAACGCACGCACACGAAGCTCTGGGGGTGCCAGATGGCGATGATGCAGCAGTGACAAGGGCTGCGCGAGGGCCGCGAAATCAGTGCCGTGGAAACTGGCCACTCCGAACAGAATGTCGATCTTGTGATCCGTCACATAGCGGCCCAGCGCCGTCCACAGATGATGCATCGCCACACCACCACGATAATCGGGATGCACGCAGGATCGGCCCAGCTCAAGCAATCTGCGACCCGAAGTCAGCAGGGGCCCAAGGTCATACTCAGCCGCAGAGTAAAAGCCCCCTGCCCGCTGTGCCATCTCGCGCCGCATCAGACGGTAAACCCCCACAACGGCATCTGTTTGCGTATCGATCAGCATCAGGTGGTCGCAGTGGGGGTCGAATTGATCACGCTCAAGCCGATTGGCATGATCCACCAGCGGCCCACTGCCGCCCAACTCCTCAACAAACACCTCATACCGCAGGCACTGCGCTGCCCGCATCTCTTCCTGAGTGCGCGCCAGACGTGTCTCAAAACCGATGGTGGTGCCCTGGGCCATGGACGGTTCTGGCCTCTTCAACTTTGGATCAGAACTGTAGGTTTGCAGCCTCATATGCAATTGGCCCTGCCAGCGCAATCCTTGCTTGAGCCGCGTGATCGGTTATAGTCGCTTAGGTTGATCTAAATGGAAAAACACACGTAATGCTAATGCCGCCCAACATCCCTGCCAAAGACGGGGTCCAACCCGACGCGATAACTGTCAATCACCATCTTGCCTTCGTCGCGAAAGTTTACGGTAAGCTTGCCGTCAATGTTGCTTTGAACCTGGCCCACACCCCATTCGGGCCGGCCCGGGTGGCGAACCAGCATACCGGGGGTCAAAAGCGCATTGAGATCATCCATTGGAACCCCTCCGGCGTGCGGTACATCCTGTGACGGCCAGCAGCGCAGCCTTTTCCGCATTGGTTGGCAGTCGTATCTGTCATGACCTGATATCGCCGATTGGCGCAATCAACAACGGGTTGGAGCTGTTGGGCATGTCGGGCGATCTGGATGGGCCGGAGATGACCCTGATCGGGGAAAGCGTCGGCAACGCCAGTGCCCGCATCCGGTTCTTCCGCATCGCTTTCGGCGCGGCCGGTGATCAACTGGTAGGTGCCGCCGAGGTCTCTTCGATTCTGCGCGATCTCTATGACAAAAGCAGGCTGGATATCACATGGGCTCCGACGGAGCCCCAGCCACGCGCAGCAGTGCGGCTGGCATTTCTGGGACTCTTGTGCCTGGAAACGGCGATGCCCTACGGCGGGCGCGCGCAGATTTCCGCACAGGATATGGAATGGACGCTTGAAGGTTCAGCAGACAAAATCAGCAAGCACGCGGATTTATGGAAACACCTGACAGGCGAACCGGATCCGCATTTGTTGCAACCATCACAGGTTCAATTTGGCCTGCTGCCCCTTCTCGCAAGGGCGGATGGCCGTCGGGTTAAGGTAATGTCTGACGACCGTAAACTTACCTTGCGGTTCTAGTGTCAGCTCCGCACCGTGCCATCGCCTGTTACCAGATATTTGAAGCTGGTCAGCTGTGCTGCACCCACCGGGCCCCGCGCATGCATTTTGCCGGTCGCGATCCCGATCTCGGCGCCCATCCCGAATTCTCCGCCATCCGCAAACTGGGTCGAGGCATTGTGCAGGATAATGGCGCTATCAAGCGTGGTCATAAACCGCGCCGCCGCCTGCGGGTCTTCGGTAATGATGCAATCGGTGTGGTTGGACCCGTGCGTTCGGATATGTGCCATCGCCGCATCCATGTCAGGAACAGTGCGCGCAGCGATGATCATGTCCAGATATTCACGACCCCAATCGTCATCAGCGGCGTGCTTTGTGCCCTCTATTCTGGCAAGCGTATCGTCGGCCCGAACTTCAACACCGGCATTGAGCAACGCCCGAATGACACCCTGTCCGATGGTTGCGGCAACTTTCTCGTGGATCAACAGGCACTCCGCAGCGCCGCAAATGCCTGTGCGCCGCGTTTTGGCGTTGAGAACGACCTTCAAAACCTTCTCGGGGTCGGCCTCGGCATCAATGTAGATATGCACGATGCCGTCCAGGTGGGCAAAGACCGGCACACGGGCCTCGCGCTGCACCAGCCCCACCAATCCTTTCCCGCCGCGCGGCACGATGACATCAATGGTTTCCGTCATCGTAAGCATCTCGCTCACCGCAGCGCGGTCGCGCGTCGGGACAAGCTGCACCGCATCTTCGGGCAGGTCAGCATCGTGCAGACCCTGTTGCAGACAGGCGTGGATCGCCTGCGACGAATGAAAACTTTCTGATCCGCCGCGCAGGATCACCGCATTCCCCGCTTTCAGACATAGCGCGCCGGCATCTGCCGTAACATTGGGGCGCGATTCGTATATCACGCCAATCACGCCAAGCGGCGTCCGCACGCGTTTGATATGCAAACCCGATGGCTGGTCCCATTCGGCAAGAACCTCGCCCACCGGATCGTCCTGTTCTGCCACAGATCGCAATCCGTCGACCATGCCCTGTATGCGCCCCTCGTCCAGCATCAGGCGGTCCATCATCGCGTCGCTCAGCCCCTTGTCCCGCCCGTACGCAAGGTCCTTTTCATTGGCCTCCAGAATTTCGGCACGCCTTGACCAGACGGCCTCAGCCGCACCGACCAACGCAGCTTTCTTGCGCGTTGACGGGGCGGTTGCGAGGGTGGCGGCAGCGGCTTTGGCGCGGGAACCGATGTCGGACATCAGCGCAGGAATGTTTTCAAGATCTTTCATGGTCCGTGGTCCTTTTGGTGACGCCTAAAGTGCCATATCATCGCGGTGGATCAAAGCGGCCCGGCCGGGATATCCCAGCAATGCTTCAATCTCCGCCGATTGGTGGCCTGCGATCAGTTCCGCTTCCGCTGAAGAGTACCGCGTCAGACCATAGCCGATGGCGCGGCCCTGCGCGTCATGCAAGGCAATGCTGTCACCGCGACCAAATGGCCCCGCGACGGCGCTCACGCCCGCAGGCAACAGCGACTTTCCGCGTTTCAGGGCGGCCACAGCCCCATCATCAAGCGTCACGCTACCGCGCGGTTTGATCGCCGCAATCCAGCGTTTGCGGGCGGCTTGCGGGTCGCTCTGCGCGGTAAACCAGGTGGCGTTTGCCCCGTCTTCCAACGCTTTCAAAGGCCGTGTGGCCGTGCCTTCCGTAATCACCATGGCGCAGCCTGCTGCGGTGGCCGTCTTGGCCGCCATCAGCTTGGTTTTCATGCCGCCCTTTGACAGACCCGATCCGGCATCTCCGGCCATCGCCTCGATCTCGGGCGTGATTTCATCGATTGTGTCGAACCGCCGTGCAGCAGCGTCATCAGCGGGATTGGCGGAATAAAATCCATCCACATCAGACAACAGCACCAGCATGTCTGCCCCCACCGTGACAGCAATCTGTGCGGCCAGCCGATCATTGTCACCAAACCGGATCTCGTCTGTGGCCACGGTATCGTTCTCATTGACGATGGGCACCGCCCCAAAGCCCAGCAGCTGCTCAAGCGTGGCGCGGCTGTTGAGATACCGCCGACGGTTTGCTGAATCTTCAAGCGTGACAAGCACTTGCGCTGTTGTGATGTCATGCGGGGCGAGCGCCTCTTCATACGCGCGCGCAAGGCGGATCTGCCCGACGGCTGCTGCCGCTTGCGACTGCTCCAGCGCCAAGGTTTCCGCAGGCAGGCCCAGCACGCCGCGCCCCAGCGCGATCGAACCCGAGGACACCAGCACAACGTCTGTCCCCTGCCCCTTGAGTTCTGCCACATCCGCCGCCAAGCCCTGAAGCCAGTCAGAGCGCAGCGCGCCCGTCTTGCGGTCCACCAACAGGGCGGACCCGATCTTGATCACCAACCGTCTGGCTGTGCTCAGGGTTGCCATGGTGCCACGTCTTCTTGCGGGCGGTGACGCACACGGTCTTCGTCAATCTGCGCGCGCAGGGCACGCAGCACTTCGGTCACCCCTTCACGCGCCACACCCGACATCAACATTACCGATCTACCGCTCGCCTTTTCCAATTCAGCGGAGGCGGTTATGCGTTCTTCTTCATCCAGCGCATCAACTTTGTTCAAGACGGTCACACGCGGCTTTTCGGCCAGATCCCCGCCATAGGCCTCAAGTTCCGTAATGATGGTTTGGTAATCCTCGGCAATCGTCTGGGACGTGCCATCGACCAGATGTAACAGCACGGCACACCGCTCCACATGTCCCAGAAACAGATCACCCAAACCGCGCCCTTCTGAGGCACCCTCGATCAGGCCCGGAATGTCAGCGACCACAAATTCGACGTTGTCCACGCCGACAACGCCCAGATTGGGATGCAGCGTGGTAAAGGGATAATCCGCAATTTTTGGACGCGCGTTGGACGTGGCTGCGAGAAACGTCGACTTGCCCGCATTGGGCAGCCCAAGCAGACCCACATCCGCAATCAGCTTCAAACGCAGCCACAGCGTGCGTTCCACCCCATCCTGCCCGGGATTAGAACGACGCGGCGCCTGATTGGTCGCCGACTTGAAATGCAGGTTGCCAAATCCGCCGTTGCCCCCGCGTGCAAGCTTCACGCGCTGGCCGACTTCGGTCAAATCAGCAATCACCGTTTCCTGATCTTCGTCCAGAATTTCTGTGCCCACAGGTACCTTTAGCACGATATCGTCGCCATCCTTACCGGTGCGCTGTTTGCCCATGCCAGGCTGACCGTTCTTGGCAAAGAAATGCTGCTGATAGCGAAAATCGATCAGCGTATTCAGCCCGTCGACCGCCTCAGCCCAGACCGTCCCGCCTGTGCCGCCGTCGCCGCCATCAGGCCCACCGTATTCGATGTACTTTTCGCGCCGGAACGACACGCAGCCGCCCCCGCCTGCGCCGGAGCGGATATAGACTTTGCACAGATCAAGAAATTTCATCGGTCCGCTTTCTGATCACGCGACAAGTTTGCAGCTGTACGTCCAGGTAGGTACGGCGGCATCGCGCGCCACACAATAGCTTTCCGCGTCCCCCAGATAGACAAAGCCCGCATTGGTCAGCACCCGCGCTGAGGCCGGGTTGTCCTGAAAGACCGTGCCAAACATCGCGTCATTGCCCAGCGGATTGGCCTGAACCAGTGCTGCCACGGCATCACTCGCCAGATGCGTGTTCCAGAACGCCGGAGCGACCCAATAGCCCACTTCACACTGATTGCGGTCCAGCCGCGTAAGCGAAATCAGCCCCATGACTTCCCCGCCGTCTGATTTGGTGCCGTCCATGGCCCAGACATCTTCGTCGCGCGCTTCGGCAACCGCCCGCAAAATAAGGGCCTCGACCACACCGGGCGGCAAAGGATGCGGAATTGTGGTGGTGTTTTTGGCAACCCGCGCGTCCCCGGCATACATCTCGATCAGCCCCTGATCAGAGCGCCGCAAGGGGCGCAGATCAAAGCGTTCGGTCTCGATCACCGGCTGGTTTACGATTTGTTGCATTTGCATCGTCATGTTCCTCCTCCGAACAAAACAAAGAGCACAGAGGCCACGGTCAGCGCCGCCAATGTCCACATCAGATAAGGTTCCGCGGCCGTTCCCGCCACGGTTTTGGCAATTCGATCACCCGCAAGTGTCCAGATGGGATGCATGATGATCTGGCAGCTCAGCAACACGGCCGCAATTGTGGCCGTAGCAAGCAAAGCTGGCGTTTGTGGGGCGACAAACGCCGTGAAACTGCCCACGATCATGGCCCAGGCCTTGGGATTGAGCGGATGCACGATCAACCCGGCAGCGAACCCTGGCGCCTTGGCCGCGCCCTGCCCGGGTCTCAGCCGCAGATTGGCGACCTTCCAGGCAAGCCAGCAGATATAGGCAGCCGCGACGTATTTCAGCACCTCGAACAGCATCGGCACCCGGTCAGCCAGTTCCATCAGGCCAAAGCCGATAGGCCAGATGATCAGCTGCTTGCCCAGTGCCACGCCCGCGACAAAGGGCAGTGCCGCGCGAAAGCCAAAGCGCGCGCCGGTAGCCAGCAGCGCCATGTTGGCCGGACCGGGCGTGCCAATCTGGGAGGCCGCAAAGACGATGAGGGGGGCAAGGGCGATGCTCATGGCCGTGCCTGCCAATCGGCACGGGTCAGCGTCATTTCCTGAATGGTGACCTCTTCTTTCGATGCGCTTGAGAAAGCCGTCCGCGTTCCGCCCGCCACAAAGCCAAGCTTGCGCAACACCTGCGCCGAAGCCGCGTTGCCAAGATGGAACCCCGAATTCAACGGCGCGCTTGTCTCGTCAAAGTGGTCCGACACCACCGCGCTCGCGGCTTCGGTCATGTAGCCCCGGCCCCAATATGGCTTGCCAAGCCAATACCCCAGTTCGGACCTGATAGAGACGACACCTATCAACGACGCATCCGCAACAATGGCCCAATGCTGTCCAAGGTTGCGGATGTTTGAAATGAACGTTTGTGCGTCCGACAGCGCATAGGGATGCGGCACCAGCGTCAGCCACCGCGCAACATCATAATCCCCGATCAGCGCCGTGATCTGCGGCGCATCGTCGGGGGCGATCGGCCTGAGGGTAAGCCGCCTGGTATGGATGGTCTCAGTCATGGGACCGTCTTTCAAAAATGAAAAAGGACCGGCGTTTCCGCCGATCCCTGAATTTTCTCAAACCTATCGGGGAAGGGCTTATTCAGCGGCCTCCGCCTGTGGCAGAACCGAGATAAAGGTGCGGTTTTTCAGGCCCTTGTGAAAGGTAACGGAACCCTCAACCGTGGCAAAGATCGTGTGATCCTTGCCCATGCCGACGCCGTTGGCGGGCCAAAACTTGGTGCCGCGCTGGCGCACGATGATGTTGCCGGGGATGACAGCTTCGCCGCCATACTTTTTCACGCCAAGACGACGACCAGCTGAGTCGCGCCCGTTACGGGATGAGCCGCCTGCTTTTTTATGTGCCATTTGGTCTCTCCTTAGCCTTTTGTCTTTTCTTGAGCCTGTGCGACCCAGCCTTCACGCTCGATCCGGCCTTTGAAAGACAGTTTCTCGTCCATGTCGGCCACATCGGCCTCAGTCCACGCCGCGATCTGCGCAAAGGTTGTGACACCCGCTGCATGCAGCTTTTTCTCAAGTGCCGGGCCTACACCGCTGAGTTCTTTCAGATCGTCCGCGCCCGCATCTGCCTTCTTGGCTTTGGGTGCAGCTTTCTTTTCCTCAGCAGGCTTTTCAGCCTTTGCAGGGGCCTCTGCCTTCTTGGCTTTTACGGGCTTGGCTGACTTTTCAGGTGCCTCACCAGTGGCCACGCGCTTTTTCATCTCCGCCTGATCACCACGGTTCATGGTATAGCGCTCTTCCATGGCCGCCACGATAGAGGCGGAAACGGACCCTGTGCCCATTGCGGCTTTGGCCTTGGACTTGCCAGCGCCGGAGGCGAGGATATCGCCGATCTTGACCAATGTCAGCTTCTGACGGTGGCCCTTGGTGCGCTTCGAGCTGTGCTTGCGGCGGCGCTTGACGAAGTTGATGACCTTTTCACCTTTGATCTGGTCGACCACTTCGGCCTCGACACCGGCATCGTCCACCAGCGGCGCACCGACCTTGGGGCTGTCACCGCCAAGCATCAGAACTTCGTTAAAAAGAACAGTTTCACCGGCATCTGCCGCAATACGTTCCACCCGCAGCATATCGCCGGAGGCTACTTTATATTGCTTACCGCCAGTCTTGATGACCGCAAACATTGCGTCTTCCTTTATTTTACCGCGTCCTGTGGTCCCCCTGATGGGGCGTTTTGGCCACTGGGCCACCTCGAACAGCGCGCCCGTTGGGGCGTCATTACATATCTATCCCGAATGCGGATACCCGCCGGGATGCGGGCTTATCGGGGGTTGCGCCCTTTATGTCAAGCGCATTTGGCTACAATTCTTCGGCCAGCATGGCGCGTGCCACGGACTGGCCCAAAACGTAGGATATCGTCTCGTATGCCTGACCAAAACCATCGAAAAGGCCACGGTTCAACGCCTGCCCTGCCCGGCCTTCACTAAAGGCAATGTAACGGCGCAAATCCTCATCGCTCAGCGGGTTGTAGGCCATCAGGAAATAGCCATAAAGCCATTCTTCGGTATCGGTGCGAATGTCGTCCAGATCGGCGGCAACATCCGACAGTATTTCATCCTCCGACATCTCAAGCGCGCCGCCTTCGGCCATGCCCCGCATGAACTGGTAGCTGGAATTCATGGATGAGGTGACATTACGGTTAATCATGTCCCCGGTTTCGGCAAAGGCGATGATCAGCGCGAGACGCGGATCATCCTCACCGGTCAGGGCGGTGTAGCGCGCGCGCGCAGCGGCTTCGACGGCCTTATCAATAATCGCGGCACGCGCTGCGTTTTCCAAAGTAACAATTCTTTGTCCCAGCTCAGAGCCATAAAAGGCAATCGCTTCTTCCAGGTCGGGCGCATTCAGGGACTGCTCCAAGGACGCGCGCACGGCTTCAACCATCAGCGTACTGCGATAAATGGAATTCACCTGCAGGGTCCAGAACGGGCCGCCGTGGCCATCCAGCATTTCCTGCTGCAACTCCTCTGCCTGCAGCTTGCCCTCATCCGCCAGAATCTGTGCGGCTTCTTCCAGCCTGAGAAAATCGATGAGGATGGTCATCCGCGCATCCGCCCACACGGGCTGCGCCAAAGTCAGAACCGCGATAAGCGGCCAGAGGACACGCGCGCGCACTAGAGGTCCTGACTTGGCTGCATGCCCGCAAGGCGGCGCGCGACTGCCTCGAACCGATTGGCCATGATCTCGTATTGCACCGCGTTCATCAATTCATAGACGCGGCGCATCTTGGGATGCTCAAGCGCCTCGGCATAGGCCGCGACCTCGTCATCGGAAAAGGCCTGATAGGTATAGGCAGATCCGGCCAGCGCATTTGCCTGGATCGCCCGCCGCATTTCGCCCTCCTGACTGCGCATCGACGCGCGCAGGTCGGCCTCGTCCATCTGCAATTCTATCACCCCTGCTGCCGCCGCCGTCATCAGGAACCGCACCTGCACCTCCTGAATGGCGCGTACGGCGTTGTCTTCGGTGCTTGAGGCGCTATTCAGCCGATTGAGGATCTCCACTCGCGGGCTGCCGATACGCACCAACCCGGCGATGATCGCCTCGCCTGTTTCGGTCTTATTCGCGTCGTCTTCTTCCATATGTGACTTGTTCTCGACGGCGACCAGCCGCACGCCCAGATCACTCGCGTAAAAATCGGCCGCATGGCTCAACAGCTCTTCGGTCAGCGTTTGGCTGAGAATATCAATTGCCATCTCATGCATGGTTTCGGTGGCAAAAACCTCACCCACGAGGCGGGACCATTCCGACCCGAAGGCATCCGCCTGAATGCCCAGCATGGCTGGGGCTGAATCGGCTGAAAGCCGGATGCTTTCAAGTGCGACATCAAAGCCGGTGACCTCCAGAAAAGCCTCAACCTTGGTACGATCTGCCGCCGCATGTGCCGGTTGCATGGCACTGAGCACAACGAAGGCCAATGACAGGCACAAACCGACAAGCGGGGTCCGGAACAGTTGAGGCATGATTTCTCCTTGATGAATGGGGTTGCTTGCAAGCTTAGGTCATCCCGGCGCAGGGGCAATCAAATTTCCCGTGTGAGCCTGCCATTGCGCGATTGTCCTCTTGCCCCGCATCCTAAATGACCCTAAACGAGCGCCTCAGACCCCCGCGGAGAGGTGCCGGAGTGGTCGAACGGGGCGGTCTCGAAAACCGTTGTGGGTGCAAGCCTACCCAGGGTTCGAATCCCTGTCTCTCCGCCAGCGCGCCTGTGGTGTCGCTGTATTAGACGCCTTCTGCGTGGTCTGTGGCCTGGTCTGACAACCATAGTGTTGAACGCAAGTGTGGCTCTCATAATGCACTGTTTAGATGCATATTTTTGGAACATTGAAACGCCAGCGCGGTCTTTTCCAGACAGCGGCGTCCAATTGTCATCTGTCGTTCAATTGCCGCTCTGATGCCTCAGCCACGCCCTATTGAAAGGGCAACTTGGGATCATGAAACACGACATCATATCATTGGATGCCCGTCATGCGCGGATGTTCGAATTGCTCAGACAATCCCATCAGGCCGAGATCACGTCGACCCGTTTGGCGCAGCCGCGCCTGAGTGAGCCGAATTCGCACGATCTTGTGCAGGCCCTGAAGCGCGACGCCATTGCCTCTTTGCGTGTGCCCCGGCCGCATTCGGCCATCGCATCGACGTTTCGACTCAGATCGCGCCGACCAACAAGTTAAGCGACGTGGCCTTTTGAACAGCATGGGCAGTGGTCTGCGCATCCAGTGCTTCGCGGGCCAACCGCAGGTGCTTTTCAACTGTTGCAATGCTGAGATTCATGATCGTGGCCACATCCTGCATGGTCTTTCCCTGCGCGCACCATGACAGCGCCTCGCGCTGGCGGCTGGTGAGCGGGCGGCGCTGCGGGGTCTGCGGCAGCGACGCGACCCGCAGGTGCAGAAGCTGGCACAGCACTTCCACATCCTTGCCAACCTCGGCCCAAAGCGCGTCTGCCTGAGGTTGCATCATCTTGCGACCGGGGCTTAACCCGATCACACCGCGCATGCCCGGGACGATATGGTTGAGACTGCCGACAAAACCGGCAAGACAATCATGTTCGATATTGAGCTGCACGATCTTCAGCTGCTCTGGCGTGGGGATCGCGCCATTTTGCGTCACAGCGTCTGCCCAACTGACAAACCCCTCGTGATGCTCTGCCCATTGGTAGGTGGGTGAATTGAGGTACAGCTCCTCGCCCAGGTAGACATCAGCATAGGCCTGTGGCCCCCGATACAGGATCAGCGCATCCTGTCCATCTCCGATGATGCCCCAAGTGGGAACCCGGGTCGCGCCATAGAGCAGGTTGATGAACCCCAGCCTCTCCAGCCCGTCGGCACAGCTGTTCCATGCGGCCTGGACCGTTTCAGCAGCAAGGATATCGGCAACCGTGCCGCGCAAGCGCGGCGACGTGGTCTGTTCCGTCATTCAAATCCCCCCCGAGACACCGCCATTGTCTCACAATGCCCTGAAATAGCAAGGGGTTGTCAGCCGCGAAACCCCGTCGCCACGACGAACTTCTCGGAACTGTCGGCGCGGCTTGCGGGGGGTTTTATGTTCCCCACTTTTTCAAAGCGCTGCTTGAGGATCTTCTGAAGATCTCCCTCTGCGCCGCCCGCAAGCACCTTCGCAACGAAGGTGCCGCCCTCCTCCAGCACATCGAAGGCGAAATAGGCTGCGGCCTCGCACAGCGCGATGATGCGCAGGTGGTCGGTCTGCTTGTGCCCGGAGGACGACGCAGCCATGTCCGACATCACCACATCGGCCTTACCACCTAGCCACTCCTTGACCTTGAGGTCGGCGTCATCCTCCATGAAATCCAGCTGATAGAGGTCGCAGCCCGCAATCGGCTCCATTTCTTGCAGGTCAATCCCCAGAATGGTGCCCTGCGCCTTGCCGCCCTTGTCGCCCAGCACATTGCAGCGCTTGACTGCCACCTGACACCAGCCCCCCGGCGCACATCCCAGATCCACGACGCGCGCGCCCGGCACCAGAAAGCGGTATTTGTCATCCAGTTCCATGATCTTGTAGGCCGCGCGACCGCGATAACCTTCGGCCTGCGCGCGTTTGACGTATGGATCGTTTAGCTGCCGCTGCAACCAACGGGTCGAGCTTAGCTTGCGCCCGCGGGCGGATTTCACTTTGACCTTCAGATCGCGCTGTCCGCGCCCCGAAGTATTTTTGCCGGTGGGTGTCTTGGCCATGGTATTGCCTTGCATTGGTTGGGGCAGACATAAGCAGATGCAGCGCATTTCGCCAGAGGCCGGGCTCCGGCTGCCCCGAATTGGCGTCGGGATGTGACTGTCCCACCGTCACACTGACGGATCAGCCCTGCGTACGACGCGCTTTATCGCGCCGCAATTTTTGTCATCTCGTGTACCCTGTGGGCGTAGATGCCAAATTTCTTGCCCTCGGCGTCGATGGTGGTGTCACTTCTGCCCCAGGGTCTTTCACACCGCTTTTGCCCATTGCGCGGATCGACGTTGGCCTTACCCGGACATTGACGGTACTTTATAGCTGTGCGGTTCTGCGACCCGCGTTGACGGGCGTTCTATTGCTGACAGGATATGGGCCATGGCGACAGAAGAAACACCGGTAATCCTACACTCTACCCTCACATGTCCATGCTGCGGCCATGCAGAGACGGAAGTGATGCCGACGGATGCATGCCAGTGGTTTTACGAGTGCAACGCCTGCCACACCGTCCTCAAACCGCAAAAGGGTGACTGCTGCGTTTATTGCTCTTACGCCACCGTGCCCTGCCCGCCGATCCAGCAAGGCACGTCCTGCTGCGCCTGATCGTTACGACAGGCGACCTGCTAGTCGTCGGGCGGCACCTGCGTGGTCACGGAAAACTCGCCTCAATAGGGCCCCTGCTCCAACACGCCGTCTTCGGTCATCTGCGCATAGAGCAGCCCCTCGCGCAGACCGCGATCTGCGACGCTCAGCCGGTCCGTGGGCCAGCATCGCATCAACGCCTGAAGGATGGCTGCCCCCGACATGATCAGCGCGGACCGATCCTGACCGATGCGCGGATCGACACGCCGGCCGCCGGGGCCCATCGCCAAATAGGAATGAATGACCTTGTCGATCTGGTCTGATGTCATGCGCAACCCGTCGACCTTTGTCCGGTCATAACGCCGCAGCCCCAGATGGCTGGCAGCTACCGTGGTGACGGTGCCCGAAGTCCCGACGATCTGAAACCGTTCCTGCGGTTGGGCGGATTGGTAAGGGGTGAAGTCGGTAAGGTTTTCCTCAAAAAACCAGCTCATCAGGGCAAAGCGCGCCGCATCGTCCTCCACATCATTGAACTGATCGCGCAGGGTCGCGACCCCCAGTGGCACACTGATCCAATCGACGACCTTTGCCGCAGGCAGGTCAGTCTTGGCCTGCTTGAACCCTGTGTGCAGACGCATGATCGCCTGTGTGCGGTCTTTGCGTGGTACCTTTGAGACATCGATCCAGACCAGTTCTGTCGATCCTCCGCCAATGTCGACCACCAGCAAGTTCTCGGTCTTCTCGCTGACCAGCGGCGCGCATGAAATCACCGCCAGTTGCGCCTCTTCCTCGGGCGTGATGATGTCCAGCCGCAGCCCGGTCTCCCGGGTCACGCGCTTCATAAACTCATCCCCGTTCAGCGCCCGCCGACATGCCTCGGTCGCCACAAGTCGCATCTGGCGCACCTTGTTGCGTCTGAGTTTCTGCTGACAAATCCGAAGGGCCTGAATGGTGCGCGTCATCGATCCGCGCGACAATCGCCCGGTCTTTTCCAGCCCCGCGCCCAGCTGGACGGACTTGGAAAAACTGTCGACCACATGAAAACCACTGCCCTTGGGCTGGGCGATCAACATACGGCAGCTATTTGTGCCCAGATCGAGGGCCGCATACAGCTCGGACGATCTGGACGGAACTGGCGCGGGGCTCAGAGCCGGCTTTTTGTCCTTATCGAGCGCGCCCGCACCTTGGGGACGCTTTGGCGCCATCTTTCGCGCCTTTCATATCGAGTTGAGATCAAGCTATTGCGCCGCGCGCGTTCGCGCAAGCACGATCGTCATAAAAACGGATTGTCGTACCACGGCGCCAGATCGCGGTATTCCTGCGCCAGGAACGCCGAGAGATGCTTTTTGGTAGCGCCTGACAGATCATCAATCGACAGCTTCGTGGTGCTCGAATTGCGCACCTCGCGCGTCACCTTCCGGTAGGCCCGCGCTTCTAGAAAAGTGATGCACGCATCCAGTTCTTCGATGCGGTACACCTGATCGTATTGCGCATGTCGAATGCCCAAAAACCGATCCACGGGCAATACATGGTGGCGGATGACTGACGCGTTCGATGCATAGTCGCCGATATGTGCGAAAAAGAAATCGGGGTCCGGATCCATTGGCAAATCCGGCTTTTGCGTACGCAACCGTGGGCTTTTGTGCAGGTCGCGGTGGGCAACAACCCGATTGGTATAGCATGACAGGACGCGCGCCAGCGGGTCACGGATTATGCAGAACCGATGCCATCCGGTGGCATAGCGTTGCCAGTCATTCGCGTTGAACCGCTTTGTCCGGTAAACATGGTGCAACAGCTCTGTTCCCTCGAATGCAAGTGCGGCCGCCTTGGTGTCAAAATGGGGGTCAATCTGGGAGAAGACGTGTTTGATCGTTGTGCAAGCGGCCTTGGGCAGGGGCACATAGGCCAGACGATAAGCGGGCAGTTCAACTCAACAACCATCAAACAACAACGATCAACCTTGGTCTTCGTCAGAGCTGAATCAAGCGTGCCCAATTTGGCGGTGCAAAGTCAACGCGCCTTGATTGCGCGCGTATATTCCCGCGGCACTGTGATCGGAACGACCCGGAGGGCTTGCATCGCGGCAGACCCTGCCGATGCACAGGATCAGGGTCGCACTCACAATCATCGTGAAAATTATGGGGGCCAGCGCCCCTCGCCCGACCCCGGCATGCGCGTTAAGAAACACCAAGGTCGCTCACAGGGCGCATGGTGTCGAAAACCGGCAGTGTTTTCAGGAGCGCACCGCGTAGACAGCGGCAAGGCTGAGGGAGGAATCAGATCATGGTGGACGTTACAATCGTATACTGGCGCGATATCCCCGCGCAGGTGATCGTGGGCAAGGGCCGTCGCGGCTCCAAACGCCCCTTGCCCGAACGGTTCGAACAGGCCATTGACCGCGCCGCCATGAAGGTGGGTGCCGCCGACAGCGATGCCTATATGTCGGGTTTTCGCAAAGCAGACCCTTACGTGGTCGAGGGTGACGCAGATGCCGTCGCTGACGCCGAAGCCGCCCGCCTGGACGCAGAATACGACAAGACCCGGATCAAGACCCTTATCGACAACGACGGCTGGGCGTAAACGCCCGTGCCCTCTCTCAAGGATAACATCATGTCCCTGCTGAATTTCCGCCGCAAAGACGCGCCCGCCGCGCCGGCAAACAGCCCCCAGGTCGAAGCATTCCTCAAGGATTACTCGATCGAAGTGATGCCCCGGACCGCCGAAAAGGTGGAGAACTTTCGCGATCTGCTGCCCGAGGCCACCCGCGTCTATATCGCCCACATCGAAGGCACGCCCATCGAAGACATGGTCGCAACGGCAAAGCGCCTCAATACAGATGGCTACAAGGTCATGCCGCACTTTCCCGCGCGTATTATCAAGGACCGCGCGACGCTCGCCAATTGGATCGCCATGTACCAAGGCGAAGCGGACGTAAACCAGGCATTGCTGCTCGCCGGTGGCGTGGCTGAACCGCACGGCGAATTCAGCGACTCCATGCAGTTGATGGAAACGGGTCTCTTTGACGACGCGGGCTTCAAGCGTCTGCACGTTGCAGGTCACCCCGAAGGCAACCGCGACATCGACGCCACAGGGACTGCCAACGTGGATGCAGCGCTGAAATGGAAGAACGATTTCCAGACCCGGACAGACGCAGAAATGGCCATCGCCACGCAGTTCGCCTTTGAGGCCAAGCCGATCATCGCCTGGGCTGATGGCCTGAGGGATGCAGGTATCACTCTGCCCGTACACATCGGGATTGCAGGCCCGGCCAAGCTGCAGACCCTGATCAAATTCGCCATCGCCTGCGGTGTTGGCCCGTCGTTGAAAGTTCTGCAAAAGCGCGCGATGGATGTGACCAAGCTGCTCTTGCCATACGAGCCGACCGAGGTTGTCGCAGAACTAGCCGCCCACAAGGCCGCAAACCCCGATTTCAATATCAGCCACGTTCACTTCTTCCCGCTGGGCGGCATCAAAACCAATGCCAATTGGGCAATCGAAAACGGCGGCGCCTCTACCGTCCCTGCAAACGCAAGCCTTTAGGACCCATCATGACCAGAACTGTTGTCGAATCCAAAACCAAGACCGCGATCATCGGCTTTGACCAGCCTTTCTGTGTCATCGGCGAACGGATCAACCCCACAGGCCGCAAGATCCTGTCAGAAGAGCTTGAGCGCGGCGATTTCAGCCGTGTTGAGGCGGATGCGCTTGCGCAGGTCGCTGCCGGGGCGAACATCCTTGACATCAACTCAGGTGCGGTCTTTTCCAACAAGATGGCCGAAGACCCGCGTTATGCCGACAACAACTTTGTTGAACCGCCCCTGATGCGGGAACTGGTTGAAAAGGTACAGGCAATAACCGATGTGCCCCTATGCATCGACAGCTCTGTTCCCGGCGCACTGGAAAACGGTCTGGCCGCCGCCGAAGGGCGCCCCCTGCTGAACTCTGTTACCGGCGAAGAAGAACGGCTGGAAATGGTGCTGCCGCTGGTCAAAAAATACAATGTGCCGGTGGTGGCCATCTCCAATGATGACACCGGTATTTCCGAAGACCCCGACGTGCGCTTTGCTGTCGCCAAAAAGATTGTGGAACGCGCCGCTGATTTCGGTATTCCGGCCCATGACATCGTCGTGGACCCGCTGGTCATGCCCATCGGTGCCATGGCGACCGCCGGTCATCAGGTCTTTACCCTCGTACGCCGCCTGCGCGAGGAACTGGGCGTGAACACGACCTGTGGCGCATCGAACATCTCTTTCGGCTTGCCCAACCGCCACGGCATCAATAACGCCTTTTTGCCTATGGCGATGGGCGCCGGGATGACATCTGCGATCATGAATCCGGTTGCCCTGCCTGTGAACGCCAAGCGGATCGAGGAAAAGAAGGCCGAAGTGATTGCAGCCGGTATCATGATCCCCGACGGTATGGACGACGAGACCTTTGTGCAGATGTTCGGCATGGGTTCCACCAAGGCGCGTGCGGGCAAGGAAATGGAAGCCATCCGCGCCGCCAACTTCCTCTTTGACCGCGATCCACACGGATCGGCATGGATCGAATTCAACAAGGTCGCGCCCAAAGCAGGTCACGAGGGCCGCGGTCGTGCGGGCCGCACTGGCGGACGTCGTCGCCGCGGTTAAAGCGCGCCACGACAGACAGAACAGACAAGGGCCGCTCTCGATTGAGCGGCCTTTTTTGTTTTGTCCAAGGCCAGCCGCACGGGATGAAATGCAAGGCAGGTAACCCGGTCTTAACATCCCCCGGCCTAGACAGGCAGAACCCCACAATCGGAGTGCTGCCTGTGTCCATCAACCCGCTGACCGCCCCTTGTCTATCAGATGCATAGCGTCATCGCCCCTCAGGGAAAGCTGGACCTCACAGCCGTTCCCGCACTTTACGCGCAGATATCGGCGGCAAATGATGTCGACGTTGAGGTGGACCTGACGCACGTATCGCAGGTTGGTGCCCTGTGCGCACAGGTCTTGATTGCCGCCGGTGTTCACTTGCGCGCGACCAACCGGCGCCTGTCGCTCAGCAACGTCAGCGACACTCTGCTCAGGCAATTCAGCGTGATGGGCCTGACCCCGGAACGGATCACGGAGGGGTGCAATGACACTTGAAATACTCGCCGTAGATGACAGCCCAACAATGCGCGATGTCATCCGCCTGGCCTTGCTTCCCGAAGGATTCGATGTCCACACCGCAGAGGACGGCGTGCATGGGATCGAAGTGCTCGAAGGGCTGCAACCCGATGCGATCATCACCGATATCAACATGCCACGGTTGGATGGTTTTGGGTTCATCGACGCCGTGCGCGGAACCGACCAGCACCGCACCACGCCGATCCTCGTGCTGACCACCGAGGCCGCCCCACAGTTGAAAGAGCGCGCCCGCATGGCAGGCGCAACCGGATGGATCGTCAAACCCTTCGACCCTGCGAAACTGGTCAAAGCACTCCACATGGTCGCGGGATAGGTCCCTTCCATGCCCGCGCCCCACGACCCCATGGCAGAGATCAAAGCCTCCTTTTTCCATGAGTGCGAGGAGCTTTTGGATGTTCTGCAGGACGGTCTGATGGCGATGCAAAACGGTGAGGAAGATTCTGAGACGATCAATGTGATCTTCCGTGCGGTCCATTCCATCAAGGGCGGCGCGGGTGCGTTTGGCCTTGACGGTTTGGTACGGTTCTCCCATCGGTTTGAAACAGTACTGGACGCACTGCGCGCAGGTACCCTTGCCCCAAGCGCAGATGTGCTCAGAACATTGCTCAGCGCCACAGACCATCTGGCTGATATCGTGGAACTTTCACGCGATGACGCACCATTGCCCGAAACCGATACCCTGGCCATCTGTGACGCAATCGATCAGCTGATCGGCGATCCCGCCCCCAAGACAACCCACCAAAGTGACATCGACTTTGAGCCCGAAAAGATCACGCTAAACCTTGATCCTTCTGACCCGCCGAAAGACCAGGCACATGTGCCGGACACCACATCCAAAATCCGACATTTCCGAATAACCTTCCAACCCTTCGCAGAGCTGTTCGAGACCGGCAACGAACCTGCCGTGCTGTTGCGCCATTTGCACGCATTGGGCCATGCTTCGACCTCATGCGATTTATCCGACCTCCCGCCCTTCGAGAAACTGGTGCCTGACATACCCCATCTGCGCTGGGACATCACACTTGAGACCCAGGCCGATCTGGCAGAAGTGCAATCAGTTTTCGAATTCGTCGAAGGGTTGTGCCACCTGAACATCGAGCTGGAGAGCGTCTCCAGTGCCGATCCCACCCCAGCCCATCAATCAGAGCCGCCGCAATACCGAAATGACACCGCGGCCCCATCGCGGCCGACAACCGGCCGTCA
The DNA here is from genome assembly GCF_014763045.1 of Sulfitobacter aestuariivivens. Classification (GTDB taxonomy): domain Bacteria; phylum Pseudomonadota; class Alphaproteobacteria; order Rhodobacterales; family Rhodobacteraceae; genus Sulfitobacter; species Sulfitobacter aestuariivivens. The sequence goes on along the minus strand of NZ_JACTAG010000001.1, from coordinate 957,181 downwards.
GGTCAAACCGGGCAGGCCCACTCCACCCGTCCAAAAACCCGTTGTGCGTGTCGAGCTGGACCGAGTGGAACGTTTGGTCAATCTGGTCGGTGAACTGGTGATCAATCAGGCCATGCTCAGCCAAAGTCTGGATCAGTCCGGATTGTCACCACATTCCGACGCAATGCACGGAGTTGAGGAGTTTCAAAGGCTGACCCGCGACATTCAGGACAGTGTCATGATGATCCGTGCTCAACCGGTTAAGGCCTTGTTCCAACGCATGTCCCGCATCGTCCGAGAGGCCTCGGGCGCGCTCGGCAAGGACGTGCGCTTGCGCATGTTGGGCGAGTGCTGCGAGGTGGACAAGACCGTCATTGAACGGCTTGCCGACCCCCTGACCCATCTAATTCGTAATGCCATCGATCATGGTCTGGAAGACCCGGCGACACGGTGCGCGGCCGGAAAGCCGGCGCAGGGCACAATCACGCTCAGTGCGGCACATCGGTCCGGGCGGGTGCATATTGAGGTCGGCGACGACGGCGCGGGCATCGATCGCCCCCGCGTCAGGCAAAGAGCCATCGAAAAACAAGTGATCGCTGCCGATGCGGTCCTGTCAGACAGCGACATCGACGCTCTGTTGTTCTTGCCGGGCTTCTCCACCGCGCCCGCCGTCTCCGACCTGTCGGGTCGGGGGGTCGGGATGGATGTGGTGCGCACGGAAATTCAGGCCCTCGGCGGGCGCGTCTCAATCCAATCGGCACCTGGGCGCGGCACAACGTTCTCGATCTCGCTCCCTCTCACCCTCGCCGTGCTGGACGGAATGGTCATTAGTGTCGCCGATGAAACCCTGGTCTTACCGATCAGTCTGGTGATTGAAACCCTGACACTGACCGCGCCAGACGTGTCATTGTTGCGCCCGGGGTGTCATGTCGTTCGTGCACGGGATGGGTTTTTCCCACTTATTGATCTGGGCCATCACCTTGGTTATCGCCCTCTGATCGAAACCTTCGAGGGTGGCATCGTGCTGCTTGTTGCCCTTGCGGACGGCACCAGCGCGGCGCTGCTCATAGACGACATCGTTGATCAGCGTCAGGTGGTCATCAAGGGCCTCGACGACCGTTTTTTCCGCGCGCCGGGGATCGCTGCGGCAACCATCCTTGGGGATGGCCACATCGCCCTTATCCTCGATCCGTCCGATTTTGTCAGCGGGGCATTTGACACGCCACGGGTGCCGCACACGGCCCCTGCCCCACAAGGAGAGCCCGCATGACCCGTGACACCGAAGCCGAACCAATTGAACTGCTCACGTTCAAGCTCGCAGACCAGAAATACGCCCTCGAAATCACATCGGTCCGCGAAATACGCGGATCAACCCACGCAACGCCATTGCCGCAATCACCGGCCTGCATGAAAGGTGTGATCAACCTGCGCGGCACCGTGCTGCCGGTGATTGATTTGGGTGAAAGACTTGGCCTGCCCCCAAGTGCGCACAATGACCGCAGCGTGATTATTGTGGTCGCGCTTGAAGATCGCCTTACAGGCCTTCTTGTCGATGCCGTCTCTGACATCGTGACACTTGCAACGGACGATCTGCGCCCCCCGCCCACAATGTCAAAAAGCAGCAAATCAATGGTGACCGCGTTGGCGGTCATCGAGGACAAGATGGTCCGCGTTCTGGATCTGACGGCGACGCTCGACGATATGGAAAGACCCGCCGCATGATGCGCCAGACTGATCCGACCCAAACGCTCGACGGCGAAAGTTTCCGGACCATTGCGGCACTTGCCTATCGCGAAAGCGGTCTGACACTGGTTGAGGAAAAGGCGATCATGATCCAGTCGCGGTTGCGGCATCGCCTGCGCGCGCTTGGGATCGGTGATTTCGCGCAGTACACCGCATTCTTAACCTCTGAGGAGGGCCAGCCAGAGCGGCGCGAATTGATCTGTGCCCTCACAACGAACGTGTCCCATTTTTACCGTGAAAAGCACCACTTCGAGATGATGTGCGAGGTAGTGCAATCACGCCTTTCTGCGCTGCAGGCAGGCGATCGGGTGCGGATCTGGTCAGCCGGTTGCTCAAATGGACAGGAAAGCCTGTCCGCAGCCCTCTTTCTGCTGGAGCGTTTTCCGTGCATCGGTGAATTCGATCTGCGGATACTTGGCACAGATATCGACCGCCAGGTGATCCGCTTTGCCCGGGCGGGAACCTACAGCGAAAAAATGATCGAAGGGCTGCCCCAGGATGTGAGGCAGCGGCATTTTACCCCGCGCAGGTCGGCCAAAGGCGACCTCGCGTTTCAGGCCCGCCCCGATGTCATGCGACTGATCCGCTACAATGAACTTAATATTCTAGGCGATTGGCCCATGCGCAACGCGTTCGACATCATATTCTGTCGAAATGTTGTGATCTATTTCGATCTGATGACCCAAGCCCGGCTTTGGCCGCGATTTCGCGATGCATTGCGTCCCGGTGGGTTGTTGTTTCTTGGCCATTCGGAGCGGATCACCGACCCTGCCCGCGTTGGCTTTGATATCGCCGGGGCAACGGCGTATCGGCCCCTCATGTCGTGATTTCTATGCGACATCAACAATAAGGAGACCAACCCTTGTCCCTGCGTGACCAACTTCAGATCATGGTGGTCGATGATATGTCCACCAGCCGGGGCCTGCTGACGCAGGCGCTGGACAGTTTTGGTATCCGGAATGTCTCAAGCGCCGAAAACGGAAAGGCCGCGCTGGCGCTACTGGCAAAAAAGCCGGTGCATCTGGTGATCTCGGATTACAACATGCCGGAGATGGACGGATTGCACCTGTTGCAGCACCTGCGCTCTGGCGAAAAAACAAAGGGCGTTGGTTTTATCCTGATCACAAGCCAAGCCGAGCAGAAAATCATCGATCATGGCAAGAAACTGGGGATGAACAACTTCATCAAGAAACCCTTTGAGGTCACACAACTCAAGATTTGCATTGAAGCGGTCGTGGGTCGGCTGTGACCGACCCGGGACAACCCGCACAAACGGTTCCCGGTTTGATGACTGACCTCGCGGCACGACTTGATGCGATGGGTGCTGATGTGCGTCGCCTGGACCTGGTCGCGGGAAGACGATTGACCGAAATGAGCCACCTGCACTCTGATTTGGTCGCGGAATTGCAGGCATTGGATCACCTTCACCAGTCACTGCAAGACCTCGCCCGGCTTTCGCGACAGATCGGCGCCCTGTCGAACACCGATCCAATTCCCACTGACCTGTCAAAGGCTTGGAGTGCAGAGCTCAAGTTAGAATCGACCCGCAGATTGTTGCTGAGTTCAGACACCCCAGCCCCGCATCTACCGGCACAAACCGGCATCGCGTATCTTTTCGATACCACAAGCGCAGATCCAAGCTGACCTCTCACAGGCTTGATCGACATTAGGTTAACGGCATACTCCATTGATACTAATGCTATTGTCGTTTTTTTCGCAGAATAGAAACCTCCTAAATCAACCGTTCATCGCGCCGCACGCTCCGTGTTCACCCCCTCATCTTCCCGCGACCGCCCAGATAATCAGCCACGGCCGCGTTGATCGCTGGTCCGATCCGGTCCAGCGGAAGTTGTTCGGTGACCGCATCCAGTTCAAAGGCCGCGCGTGGCATGCCGTAGACCACCGAGGTTCCCGCATCCTGTCCAATCGTATGCGCCCCACCCGCCCGCAAATGTTGCAAGGCCCGCGCCCCGTCCCGACCAAGCCCCGTCAGGATCACCCCGATCACATCTGCGGCATACGGCATAGCGGATGTGAACAAGGCGTCAATCGACGGGCAATGGGCCGCCGTCTGCGCGGATGTCGTCAAATGCCCCACCCACCGTCCGGACAGGCGTGAAACCGTCGCATCACGACCCAGCTCGGGTGCGAGCAAGATCTGCCCCGCCTCCATCGGCGCGTCATCGCGCATCAGGCCGACCATCTGCGGCAGATTGCGATTGAGCATGTGTGCAAAACTGCTCAGAAACGGGCCCGGCATGTGCTGCACAATTGCGACGGGTGGCCCGGCAGGATGGAGATCACGCAGAATACGCTCAAGCGCCGTCACGCCGCCTGTCGACGCCCCGATCAGCACGAGCGGTTGCGGGCCAACCTGCGCCGCCGGGAATTGCGCAGTAACGGTCTGATGGGTTCCTTGCAGGGGGCGCACCTGGCTGCAAGCAGCAGCATAGACCTGTCGTACCAAACTGCGTTGCGCCTTGAGATCAAGCGCATTGCCCGGCTTCATCACGCAATCGACCGCGCCGAGTGAAAGCGCGCGAATGGCCGTCGCCGACCCTTGGCGGGTCTGCCCCGCGACCATGACCACCGGCAAAGGATCGCGCACCATGAGCCGCTCCAGAAAGGTCAGACCATCCATGCCCGGCATTTCGATATCAAGTGTGATCACGTCCGGCCTAAGGTCCCTGATGGTCCGTCTGGCCTCTGCCGCGTTGGCGGCCTGCCCGACAACCTCAAGCCGTGGATCCTGATTGAGAACATGCGCCAGCCACAGGCGCATGGTTTGTGAATCGTCTACAATCACGACCCGCTTTGCCGGTGGTGCCGCAGTGCCAACCATTCAAAGGGCCGCCGCCGTGACGGGGAAGGCAAAACGTTTCGGGCACCTGCGTCTCATGCGCCAGAAAATGTCTGACCCGCCTTAAGTCCGACTTAAGGGCTCGCGTCAAAATAAAGCGAATTGAGCGCAAAGGCCGGAGAAGCCCTCAGTTCAGATCGGTCAAATCCCGTGCAGTACCACCCTCGGGATCAAAATGGATCAGCCCCGCGACCCTGCCTTGAAACCGACCCAACCGATCCGCTCCACGCAGGATCGACGCGGGCGTCGACGTGGTCATCGCCAGCGCGTGCGCCGTGCGGACCTCAACATCCCGCAGCAACACGTTGATGGCGCGTGGAAAATCCACATCAGCACCTGCCAGTGTGCCGTCATCCAAGGTCAACCGCCCCTCTGACCGCGTGACGGTCCTGCCACCCAAGGGGAACGTGGACATCCCAGTACCCGCCGGCGCCATGGCGTCGGTCACGGCAAAAACCCCGGCGTCTTTGGCACTCAAGGCCATCCGCATCACCGCAGGATGCACATGAAGGCCATCAGCAATAAGCCCGACCGACACATTGCCATGGCGCAACGCTGCACCGGCGACACCGGGATCACGCGCGGTGATCTGGCTCATCGCATTGAACAAATGGGTGGCCATGGTCGCACCCGCATCAAAGGCGCGCATGGCAACATCATAGCCCGCGTTGCTGTGACCGATGGAAACGATCACGCCCGCCTTGGCCAACGCACTGATCTGCTGCACGCTCACCGCTTCGGGGGCAAGCGTGACCACAAGATTTTCAAGATGTTCTGACGCCGCTAGCAGCATCGCGAGGTCCGCCTCGTCCATGGGTCGGATCAGCGCACCATCGTGTGCGCCCTTCTTAGCGACCGCCAGATGAGGTCCTTCAAGGTGCAGCCCGACAATCCCCGGAACGCCCTGTGCCATCGCCTGAATCACAGCATCAATTGCCGCGCGCGTCTGCGTAGGGGTGTCGGTAATCAATGTCGGCAACATCGCGTGCGTGCCAAGGGTCTGATGCGCCTCTGCCATCCGCGCCAGCGTGTCAACGCGGGGCGCATCATTGAACATCACGCCCCCACCACCATTGACCTGCAGATCAACAAATCCCGGGCAGATAAAGCCACCCTTCAAGATGACTACATGCAGATCGGTGGGCACATCCGCGGCCTTAACCACGTCAGCTGTGCCATCGGGCGCAACAATCAGGGCTGCCCCGTCATGCAGCTTTCTTCCATCAAAGATCTGTGCGCCGATGACCGCCGTGCGAGGTGTCATTTCGCCAATTCCTTCACGTTGCAGCACCAGAAACCTCCGGCAATCTACTATCCAACACATATCCGCTCAGGTCGACGCCAAAAAAGGTCCGAAGCTGCTGATCCGATGTCGGATTCGGGTGGGACCAGCCCACCGGGATGCGACAGGATGCGGGTGACAAAAGGCGGATCATCATGCGGTACTCCGGATTCAGGATCATCAAGGAAGCACTGACAGGCCATCGCGGGTGGGGTCCGGCCTGGCGCGAGCCCGAGCCCAAGGCGCACTACGACATCATCGTGATTGGTGGCGGCGGACACGGTCTGGCAACGGCGCATTATCTGGCGTCGGTCTATCAGCAAAAATCCGTGGCTGTGCTCGAAAAAGGCTGGATCGGTGGTGGCAACGTGGGCCGCAACACGACCATCATCCGCTCCAACTATCTGCTGGACGGTAATGAACCCTTCTACGAGTTTTCCCTCAAGCTATGGGAGGGGCTGGAGCAGGATCTGAACTACAACGCCATGGTCAGTCAGCGCGGGATCATCAACCTGATCCACTCAGACGCGCAACGCGACGCCTTTACCCGGCGCGGCAACGCAATGATCCTCAACGGTGCGGACGCCGAATTGCTGGATGAGGCCGCCGTGCGCCGTGAATACCCCTATCTCAACTTCCGTGACGCGCGTTTTCCTATCAAGGGCGGCCTTGCCCAGCGACGCGGCGGCACCGTGCGCCATGATGCGGTCGCCTGGGGATTTGCACGTGCAGCCGACAGTCGCGGCGTCGATATCATCCAGAACTGCGAGGTGACGGGTTTTCGCATTCAGGACGGCACCTGCACCGGCGTCGAAACCTCGCGCGGATTTATCGGGGCCACCAAGGTAGGCTGCGCGGTTGCCGGTTCCTCCGGTCGACTGATGGCCCATGCCGATATGCGCTTGCCGATCGAATCTCACGTTCTGCAGGCCTTTGTCTCCGAAGGGCTCAAACCGATCCTACCAGGCGTCATCACTTTCGGGGCGGGACACTTCTACGTCAGCCAGTCGGACAAGGGTGGCCTGGTCTTTGGCGGCGATATCGACGGGTACAACTCCTACGCCCAACGGGGGAACCTGCCAGTCGTCGAAGACGTCTGCGAAGGGGGCATGGCGATCATGCCCATGATCGGGCGGGCCCGGCTTTTGCGCATGTGGGGCGGGATCATGGACATGTCGATGGACGGCTCGCCGATCATCGACCGCACTCATATCGACGGGCTCTACTTCAACGGCGGCTGGTGCTACGGCGGCTTCAAGGCCACGCCGGCCTCGGGCTATACCTTCGCCCATCTGCTGGCCACCGACACCCCGCATCACGTTGCCACCGCTTATCGGTTCGACCGTTTTCGCACCGGACACATGATTGACGAAAAGGGAGTGGGCAATCAGCCCAATCTGCATTGAAACCGACGCAATACCGACACGATACCGACGTTATACCGACGTTGATTTTGAGGGTCTTTCCGTGATCATCCACCACCCCCTTCTGGGTCCCCGCGACGCCTCTGAATTTGTCTATCTGGGCGCTGCCACGCTCCTTGATCGGCCTGACCCACAGACGGCCACACCGGACGACTGGCACGCCTACGCCTACCTGCGTGACAACCCCGCGGGGCCGCATCGCGAATTGTGGTTCCACGAGGGCGGCGACCGCTCCTGGCTGGTCGTCACCCGCGATACAACGACGCATGAAATCACCGATGTCGCGCTTGCCCGCGACGTTGCACTGGAGCGGCGAAAATGACCCAGATCAACCGTTTGCAAGGCGGCCAGATCAACCGAGATCGGCCGCTCAAGTTCATGTTCGACGGAAAATTCTATCAGGGATTTGAAGGGGATACCCTGGCCTCTGCCCTTTTGGCCAACAATGTGCGGCTTATGGGCCGGTCGTTCAAGTACCACCGCCCGCGTGGGCCGCTGACCGCAGGTTCAGAAGAACCAAACGCGATTGTAGAGCTACGCGGCGGCGCCAGGCGCGAGCCCAACACCCGCGCCACCACGGCAGAGCTCTATGACGGTCTTGTCGCCCATTCCCAGAACCGTTGGCCCAGCCTTGCCTTTGATGCCATGGCGATCAACGACCGGTTCTCAAACTTCCTGACCGCCGGGTTCTACTACAAAACATTCATGTGGCCCAAAGCGTTCTGGGAAAAGCTGTACGAGCCCATTATCCGCAGAGCGGCAGGTCTGGGCGCACTGTCAGGCCGCGAAGACCCTGATGTCTATGACAAGGGTTTCCGCCATTGCGACCTGCTGATCATCGGTGCGGGCCCCGCGGGACTGATGGCCGCGCTCACCGCCGGTCGCGCGGGCGCGGATGTCATTTTGGCTGATGAAGACTTCAGAATGGGCGGCCGCCTGAATGCGGAAACCTTTGAAATTTCTGGGCAAAGCGGCGCGGACTGGGCCGCGTCTGCGGTGGCCGAACTCTCATCCCTGCCCAACGTGCGGCTGATGCCCCGCACCACGATCATCGGCGCCTTTGATCACGGCATCTATGGTGCTGTGGAACGTATCAGCGACCATCTGCACATGCCCGATGCAGACAAACCGCGCCAGATCCTGTGGCGGATCACCACCCGGCAAACAATCCTGTGTGCCGGTGCCACCGAGCGACCCATCGCCTTTGACAACAATGACCGTCCCGGTGTGATGCTGGCCAGCGCTCTGCGCACCTACGCCAACCGTTTTGCGGCCACACCCGCCAAGCGGATTGCGATCTTTACCAACAATGACGACGGGCACCGCACCGCGCGGGATCTGCAAGCCTGCGGCGTCCAGATTGCCGCCGTTGTCGACACCCGCCCCGACGCCGCCCTCAGCACCGATTATCAAGTGCTGCGCGGCGCTCAAGTGATTGATACCAAAGGCCGTCTTGGCCTGACCTTTGCCGAGGTCAAGCTGGCGGATGGATCAGAACGCACATTGGAATGCGGTGCTTTGGGGGTGTCTGGCGGATGGAATCCGAACGTTCATCTGACCTGTCACCAACGCGGACGGCCGGCATGGCAAGACGACATTGCTGCCTTTGTGCCGGGCGGTATCCTGCCGATGGGAATGCGCGTTGCGGGGGCTGCAACGGGGGCGTTGTCGACCCATCAGGCGTTGGTTACGGGAAAAGAGGCCGCACGCAAGGCGCTTGGTCTCAAGGGCCGCGCGCCAAAGGTGGCAGACGCCGAAGACATGCCCGTAAACATGACCCCATTCTGGTATGTCAAAGGCACCACACGCGGCTGGCTCGATCAGCAGAACGACGTCACCGTCAAGGACGTGAAACTCAGCCATCAGGAAGGCTTTCGCAGCGTCGAGCATCTCAAACGCTATACCACGCTGGGCATGGCGACCGATCAGGGCAAGACGTCGAACATGGGCGGTCTTGCCATCATGGCCGAGCTTGCGGGAAAATCGATCCCCGAAACAGGGACCACGATCTTTCGTCCGCCCTACACGCCCGTACCTATTGGCACCTTTGGCGGGCGGATGCGGGGGACCGAGTTTCACCCCACCCGACTGACGCCGTCGCACAACTGGGCAAAGGAACAGGGCGCAGTCTTTGTCGAGGTTGGCAACTGGCTCCGTGCGCAATGGTTTCCACGCCCCGGCGAGACGCACTGGCGGCAAAGCGTGGACCGTGAGGTGCGACAGACCCGCGCGTCGGTGGGGGTGTGCGATTGTACGACCCTTGGCAAGATTGACGTGCAAGGCACTGATGCTGCACGGTTTCTCAACTTTGTCTATGCCAACGGCATGGCGAAGCTGCCTGTTGGCAAGACCCGGTATGGTCTGATGCTGCGCGAAGACGGAATTGTCATGGACGACGGTACCGCCGCCCGCCTAGAGGAAGATCATTTTGTGGTCACCACCACGACAGCCAACGCCGGCAAGGTATATCAGCACATGGAGTTTGTCCGCCAGTGTCTGATGCCGGATGCCGATGTGCAGCTGATTTCCACAACCGAGGCTTGGGCACAATACGCCGTTGCCGGGCCGAACTCACGGAAATTGCTGGAAAAGATTGTCGATGCCGACCACGACATCTCAAACGACGCGTTTCCTTTCATGGCCTGCGCGAACATCACGGTCTGCGGCGGCCTGCGCGCGCGGCTTTTCCGCATCTCCTTTTCGGGTGAACTGGCCTTTGAGATCGCGGTGCCCTCACGCTATGGCGACTCGCTGATGCGCAAGCTGATGCAACAAGGTGAAGAATTCGGTGTAACGCCCTACGGAACCGAGGCTTTGGGGGTGATGCGTATCGAAAAAGGCCACGCCGCAGGTAACGAACTGAACGGCACCACAACGGCACTCAACCTTGGTCTGGGGCGTATGGTCAGCACGGCCAAGGACACTATCGGTGCGGCCTTGTCACGACGCCCTGGCCTAAATGAGGCGGACGCGCTCAAGCTGGTCGGTCTCAAACCCCTCGACCCGGAAACCAAGATAACGGCGGGAGGGCATTTGATGCGGGCGGATGGCCCCGTGGATGCCGCGCATGATCAAGGCTACGTGACGTCGGCTGCGTTCTCGCCTGCAATGAACAGCATGATCGGTCTGGCCCTGTTGAAACAAGGGGATGAGCGGTTGGGCGAAACGCTGCGGCTGGTGTCGCCCCTTACCGATCTGACCATTTCGGTAGAAGTGGTCTCAGCCCACTTTGTCGATCCAAAGGGGGAGCGGTTGCGTGCATGATCTGACAGCAATAACAGCGCTTGGCGGCGCAGAGGCGCGAGTTGACAGGCACGGCGGCGTGACGCTTGCGGAAAACAGCGACCTTGCGCTGTCCAGCGTCGCTGCGCGCCTCGGCCAAGAAGAAACCTGCGCCGAAAACCTGACAAGGTTACTGGGCGCTGCCCCGCCTGCCCCCGGCAAGGCACTGTTGTCTGATCCGTTATCCGCAGTTTGGATGGGCCCGGATCAATGGATGATCGGTGCGGACTACCAAGCGCATGAAACTCTGGCGCAGACCTGCAAGGACGTGCTGAAGTCCAGCGCATCAGTCACCGAGCAATCTGATGCCTGGGTGTGCTTTGATCTGTCTGGAGCGGGCATTCAGATGGTGATGGAGCTTCTGTGCAATATTGACCACCGGCGGATGGAGCCAGGGGATGCAACGCGCACCTCAATCCATCATCTTGGATGCTTTGTCGTGTGCGGAGAGCCGGATGCGTTTGTCCGGATTCTGGGACCGCGCGCCAGCGCAGGATCGTTGCATCACGCGCTGCTAACGGCGATGCATTCGGCCCTCTGAAGCAGATTTCCTTGGCCTGATCGCCTGCTATGGGGCCATAATGGAGTTGGGGGATTGAAGGGAGAGCCGCCGTGACTGACGCGATCAAAAGCATGCAGCTCTACCCGCGCGCGCAGCGCATCTATGCAGATTTGCAAAGTCTCGGTTACCCCGACGGTGCGCCTGTTCCGGTTGATGTTTTGAGCCAATACGATCAACTGCACTACCACGGGACCGATGCGCTTGATGTGGCCATCGATGCGATCGGCATGGTCGAGGGCGATCAGGTACTGGAGGTTGGTTCAGGCTGGGGTGGGTGCGCGCGATATCTTGCGCATAGAACCGGCGCGCAGATCACAGCCGTTGAGTTGCAGGCGGATTATCATGCAGTGGGTCAGGACCTGACCGCGCGAGCGGCTCTGGCAGATCGTGTCACCCATGTGAATGCCGACTTTCTCGAGCATGAGATTGCCCCTGACAGTTATGATTATGCGGTCAGCTGGCTGGCGCTCTTTCATATTCCAAAGCGCGCAGACTATCTGGCAAAGCTCGCGGATGCGGTCAAATCCGGCGGCATCCTTTTCGTCGAAGATCTCTATCAGATAACGCCGCCGCCGGGTGAAGAGCAGGCGGATTTTAACCGGCATCTCTTTCCAAACTCACTGGTCGACTTGCACACCTATCGCGACACCCTTGAGTCCGCAGGCTTTGACCTTGTGAAAATGACCGATATGACGACCGATTGGACTGCGTTCACTGCTGCGCGTCTCGACGCCTTTCGCGACAATCGAATGGCGTACGAGCAGGTTCATGGTGCGACGGCCTACGAAGGGATCGAGGTCTTTTATGACAAAATGGCAGGGTATCTGGCACGCGGTCTGGTTGGGGGCCTGCGGTATGCCGCACGGCGGCGATAACGACAGCACTCAACGGGTGGGTGGCGGAGAGACAGGGATTCGAACCCTGGAGACGGTCTCCCGCCTACACACTTTCCAGGCGTGCGCCTTCGACCACTCGGCCACCTCTCCGTGAGCGCGGGTTTACCGCGCGCGGCGCGCCGTTTGCAAGAGCAAATCGTACCGCTGTTTCAGCCGTCCAGATGCACGTAGACGCGCCTGTTCTGGCGCCCTTTTTTCTCGATCTTGCCTAGGCGCACCTGACCGATTTCACCCGTTCGCGCGACATGAGTGCCACCGCAGGGCTGCAGATCGATCCAGTCGTCCTCCTCGCCGATGCGGACCAATCGCACGTCGCCCACACCTTTGGGCGGCTGAACCGCCATGGTCTTGACCAGTTGCGGCGCGGCCTCCAGTTCTGCGGCAGTGATCCAGCCATCGCTCACGCGTGCATCCATCGCGACGTAGTCATTCAGTGCTGCTTCCAATGCCGGCTTGTCCTCAGGCGCTTCAGGCATGTCAAAGTCGAGCCGCGCGTGGGTTGCTGAGATTTGCCCGCCAGTCACACCAAAAGGTATCACAACAGACAAAAGGTGCAGCGCCGTGTGCAGGCGCATATGGCGATGGCGGCGGTCCCAATCGAGCGATTGCGTCACATGCGCACCAATCGGCGGCAAAGACCGTGGTTCGGCCGGAACAAGCACGATCTGATCAGCCGTGCCTTTAACCGCTGTAGCGACCACCAAGCGTTGCCCATCCCAGTCAAGCCAACCTGAATCGCCGGGCTGACCGCCGCCTGTTGGATAAAAGACGCTGCCATCAAGGATAACACCCCCTTCGTTAGTGTGGCCCTGAACAATGGCCGACGCATCGCGCAGGTAAGGGTCATCGCGGAATAACATCCGGGTCATTCGGTCTCCTCCGATCCGGGATCTTGTCGCAGCGTTTCGGGATTGCGCAGCCACAGATCCCGCTGCGCGAAAGGTATTTCGATGCCTTCCTCGGCAAATCGTGCGGCGATGGCGTGGTTGATCTCGTTCTTGACCACCATCATCCAGTTCACGTCACGAAGGTAGGCCCGGATCTCAAACTCAAGGGCATCGGCGCCAAAATTGACAAACAGGATCCCTGGCGGAGGAGTGGCAAGCACCATGGGCTGACCTTCGGCAATTTCGCGCAAGATCTTTTCAACCTTCCGCGTATCCGTGCCGTAGGCCACGCCAACGGCGACAATGACCCGCCCTACCGTATTGCCGCGCGTGTAGTTTGTGACGGTCCCGCTGACCAGATCGGCGTTGGGAACGATGACGTCGGTTCTGTCAAACGTTTCGATGCGTGTGGAACGAACAGAGATATCGCGCACATACCCCATTTGCCCGCCGACCTCGATCCAGTCCCCTTCTGAAATCGGGCGCTCGATCAGCAGGATAATGCCAGAGACAAAGTTCGAGACAATGTTCTGAAGCCCAAAGCCGATGCCGACGGAAAGTGCGCCTGCAACAATTGCCAGGGAACTCAGGTCGATGCCTGCCCCTGTGATCGCCAGAAGCGCGGCAATGAAGATACCGACGTAGCCAAGGCCGGACACGATTGCATTCTGCCCGCCGATATCGATCTTCGTCTTCGGAAGGACGTTTGTGCGCAGCGTGCCCTGAACGATACGCGTGACCACGTAGCCGACCGCGAATATGACGACGAAATACAGAAAATCAGTGGGCGATATTCGACTGTCGCCGATGCTGAATCCTCTGCTGAACGACGTCCAGATCTCGCTCAGGTCAGTGATCCGCGCACCCCAGATCAGCGCAAGCACAGGCAGGGATAGCAACACCAGTAACATGCCCAGCAGGACCGGCATCAAGGCATCCCGCGCCGCAGCCCCCTGCCCGGTGATAGCGCCATAGATATCTGCCAAAAAGCGCTGCAGCGCCAGCACGAGACCCAGCACCGCAAGACTGAGAATATAGGGGCGCTGGATGGCGGAGGCGAGTTCAAAATAGCCCGCCGCCATCAGCAGCGGCGCGATACAGGCGACGACCATTGCGCCTGTCCCCAATCCGCGCACAAACCGACTGAGCGAAGAGCTGCGGTTTTCGGTATCGGGATCGGGTGTTTCGATCTCTTCGCGGTAGCCGCGCAGGCACTGCCCCAACCGAAAAAGTGCGAAACTGATCGCGATAAAGAACGGGAAGGCGACGACGGGCAGTGTCGCGGGATTGGTCTCGCCGGTTTGCAGAAGACCCAGCGCCAACCCACTAAGCACCACCACGATGGTCACAAACGCGACATAGAACCGGGCGCGGCGGCGGGTCTCGTCCGGCAGGGAAATCAGCGCGATGTCTTCGTCGCGGTGGAACACCCGTTCCGAAACCCATCGAAAACACAGCATCAATGCGGCCAGCCCTGCCACCACATAGGCCAGTTCCGTCAGACGTTTGTCGAGGATAGCAAGTTGGATAACTGCACCAAGCAATAACGCGATACCGGCAACCGGCAGGATGACACGGAGCAGTGAGGCCACAAATTGCCAGATACCGAATCCGCGTGTCGCATTTGTGCGCAATCGCCTGACGATCTGGGCCGACCAGGTGCGCCCGCGCATGATCAGCACAAGCCCCAGAAGTGTCATCACCACAACCAGGGGCAGGTTTTCCCGGGCCTGTCCGCCGGGCATTATGCTGACGCCTTTGGTTTCTGTTGCAACGGCTGCCAGGCTTTGGCGAATATCGTGCAGCGCAACGGGCCAGTTCACCGGGTTCAGTGGTGAGGGGCTTAAGGATAACAGGCGCTGGGTCTGTTCATTTCGCAAGCGGTCGTCGATCTGCGCGACAAGACTGTCAGCGCGCAGATAGGCGGCTTCGGCCTGCTGAACCGGGGCCAACAGCGTGTTGAGCGTCTTGGTCAGTTCATCGCGTTTTGCCGTCACCTCGACGGGTTCAGGCTGTGCCCCCTCGCCTTCGGGCGGCGTACCCAAAGCGGCGATCTGTTCGCGCAAGGTGGCGATCCGGCCTGCATTCAGATTGCGTGCGCTGTCGAATTCCTCACGAAACTCAACGATTTCGACCCGCATTGCTTCAAGAACAATTCGGTTCGCATCGGGTGCATCCACCGCAGTCTCGGTCCGGTTCGCGAGATTATCCCACCGCTCCATATCCTTGAGCAGGGTGTCTTGCGCCACCGCAAGGCCCGACATGCTGGCAAGCAGTGCCAATATCCATAGGAAGTGCCGGACCATCCGCATCAGACGTCCTCAAAAACCCCGGGGATCGACGCCGGAGCCCGATCGAGCCACCCAGGCACCGGCAAGCCCTTTTCGCGCAGGAAGTCAGGGTTGAAGAGTTTCGATTGATAGCGTGTCCCGAAATCACACAGGATAGTCACGATGGTATGGCCTGGCCCCAGATCGCGGGCGAGACGCATCGCCCCCGCGACATTTACGCCCGATGATGCCCCCAGACACAGACCTTCGTGCTCAAGCATGTCAAAGACGACGGGCAAAGCTTCGCTATCGGGAATGTTATAGCTGAAATCCGGCTTGAGCCCTTCGAGGTTCTTGGTGATCCGTACCTGCCCGATCCCTTCAGCGATGGAGCCCCCCTCGCTCGCTAATTCACCCGTGCTGTAGTAACTGTGCAGGGCCGCGCCATCCGGATCGGCCAACGCGATTTTGACACCCTTGGGCTGCAGCGCCATTGCCACTCCCGCAAGTGTCCCGCCCGATCCCACTGCACAGCAGAAACCGTCAACCTTGCCCTTTGTCTGTTCCCAGATTTCCGGCCCCGTTGTTTCGATATGCGCCTGTCTGTTGGCGACGTTGTCGAATTGGTTGGCCCAGATCACGCCTTCATTCGTTGTCCGCGCGAGTTCCTTGGCCAGACGTTCGGAGTAGCGAATGAAGTTGTTCTGATTGCGATATGGGGCGGCGGGCACCTCAACCAGTTGCGCACCCGCTAGGCGCAGCATGTCCTTCTTTTCCTGACTTTGGGTTTCGGGAATGACGATGACGGTCTTGAAGCCCATCGATGCCCCGACCAATGCCAGACCGATCCCGGTATTCCCGGCGGTTCCTTCTACGATCGTCCCACCGGGTTTGAGCGCCCCTGTGGCGATTGCGTCGCGGATGATAAAAAGTGCAGCGCGATCTTTGACCGACTGGCCGGGATTCATGAACTCGGCCTTGCCGAATATGTCGCAGCCGGTTTCTTCGCTGGCTTTTTTCAGGCGGATCAGCGGTGTATTCCCAATGGCATCAGCCATATCTTTCGCAACGTGCATGTCATCCCCCGCAGTAACGTTGCCTCTGGTGTAGCGGCGGCTTAGCCCGACCTCAAGCGTTCACGATGCCGGGCCAGCCAATAGGCCGACAACACCAATGGCGTGTTGGCCGCGTGAAAGTTATCCACATAGTCCATCAGATCGTCAAAGGACATCAGATGGCTGCGGATATCTTCGCCTTCGCTATCGAGACCGCCAGTGCCTTCAGTGCCGTCTGGAAGATCGGCAAGGCCAACGTATATATAGTAAAATTCGGTTGAGTTGCCGGGAGAGGCGTAAACCTCTGCTACGGGTTCGAGGCTCTTTAACGTTAATCCTGCTTCTTCCTGCGCTTCGCGGCGTGCGGTGTCGGCAGGTTCCTCGCCCGCGTCGACCATGCCAGCGATTGCTTCCAACTGCCAACACCTTCGATCTCCTCGCAAGACAGGGCCCATTCGGATTTGTTCGACCAGCAACACCCTGTCGCGGTCCGGGTCGTATGGCAGCAGGATCGCCGCGTCAGACACCACAAATACGGCGCGGTCCTGCCCACGCGACATCGTGCCATCAAATTGCGCATGGCGCAGTGTCATCTCGTCAAGCGCGAAAAACCCGGCATAGGCCCGCGTCAACGTGTCGATCTCGACCTTGCCTTGCAAGGTTCTTGCGCCATGCCGGGTCTGGGCCGCCCGTACCTTCGCGGCTGCCCGTGCGCGAATGCGCGGAAAAAGTGGGGCAACCTCAGCCTGCGTCTTGACGCCATAATAGCCCATCACCTCGCGGGCGGCGTGCAATGTCATCGCGCCATGTGCGTCAATCCAGCCTGCAAGGGACCAGGGATCTGTCGCCGTCCACCTGTCGGGCGCAGATAAGTAGACATGGGCTGACTGACCGTCAGTAAGAGTGACCGGCGTCAGATCATAGTCAAAACTGCCCTCGTAAAAGTTGAGCCGTCCGATATCTTCTGCCGTCAGCCCACGCACCAGCAAACCTTTTGCACTGGCGCCATTCTTAATCAGAATGGTTGGAAATGGGCCTTCGTGAACTGCATAGACACGGTGGCCGGGCAGCGTTGCGGGCGCGAAATCAATTTCATGAGCGTTGCGCCCCAGCACGATCTCAAGCAAGGGAATGTGCTGCAACGTCCCGTAAAAGAACAGATGGGTCATTTCACCGCCAGCGGTTCTCAGCAAATTCCGTGGCAAGACCGCTGAGCACAGCACCGATGATGGCGATGACCATGAAATCGAACGTTGCAATCGTCCAGGCCCATTCCGCGCCAATTTCGAATATCGCGACAATGGCTTCAAACGCGTCGTCATAGCGGTTGCGCATGGCAAGGCGGGTCATCTCGTTGCAGGATTGGACAAATAGCGCCCAAAGAACCAGCACGAAGACCCCCGTCAGCCCGTTGTTGATTGCCGCCGTTGTGCCCCGTCCGGCCCGCTTGCCCATCACGAACCATCCAGCCAATAGCCCGAGGACAATGTTAACAGGTACAAAATATCCGAAATCAGTGCTTTCAGGCATCAATGGCATGACCACGCCCGACAACAAAAAAGCAAGAGCCGCCAGACATACGGCAGCCATCAATCGCGCAGCGGTAGGCATTTGTTTGTCCTTTTTGCCCGTACCTGCGTGCTCAGGCAGGTCGCCTTACCGTAATCTGCGTGACGTCACAATTTCCACTGTCAAATGTCGCCGCACAGGAAGTGAGGTAAAAATTCCACATACGGCGGAACCGCTCATCAAAGCCCATCTGGGTGATCTGATCCCATTTGGCATTGAATGTCTCATGCCAGCGGCGCAGCGTGATGTCGTAAGATTTTCCGAAATCCACGGATTTGTCGACAATCAGGCCCGCCTTTTCAACCTGCTGGCGCAATACGACCGGACTGGGCAGCATGCCGCCGGGAAAGATGTACTTTTGGATGAAGTCCACACCGCGCTTGTAAACATCCCAACGGCGATGATCGACGGTGATGATCTGCAGTGTGGCCGCCTTGCCCGGTTTCAGCCGCTCACGCAGGGTGTCGAAATAAACCGGCCAATACTTTTCGCCGACCGCCTCGAACATCTCGATGCTGGCGATCCCGTCATAGGTGCCACGCTCATCACGGTAGTCCTGCAGCTTGAAATCGACCTTGTCCGAAAGCCCTGCCTTATCAATGCGCTCTTTCGCGTATTTGAACTGCTCTTCGCTGATGGTCAGCCCCGTCACTCGCAGCCCGCGCTCTTTTGCAGCATATTCCGCAAATCCGCCCCAGCCACACCCGATCTCAAGCACATGATCGCCGGGCTCCACGCCCATTTGATCGACCATGCTTTTATACTTTTCGATCTGTGCGGCCTCGAGCGACAGCTGCGCGTCTTCCGGAAAGAGAGCCGAAGAATACGTCATGGTTTCATCCAGCCATAGGCCGTAAAATTCATTACCCAGATCATAGTGATAGCTGATGTTCTTTTTTGCCTGCGCCTTGTGATTGCGCTGGAGCCAAAAGCGGAACCGTTCGAACGCGCGCACCAGTCCTTGACCGGGAAAACCGTCATATAGGTCTTCGTTTCCGGCATGTACCAGATCCATGAAGGCCTGTAGATCAGGCGTGGACCACCATTCGTCCAGATAGGCATCGCAAAATCCCAGATCCCCCTCACGGATCAAACGCGCGAACAGATCATCGTTATGGATGTGCAGTTCTGCAACCGGTCCCGGATTGCGTCCTTCGGCACGGAAACGGCGCCCATCGGGGAGAACAAACTCAATTCTTCCCCGGTTCATGTCGCTTGCCATCGCAAAGACGCGGGCAAAGTATCGTGGCAGGTTCTCTTGTCCCTGCGTATCGGTCAACATATGCCCACTCCCCTGGGATTTTTGATGGCCGCGACAACTTTACCGCTTAAGGCCGGAGAAACAATAACTAAAAGTCGCGGTCACCATAGGCCGCAAGGGCGCGCTTGCGTCCCTCATCAAGCGCAACGATCGGGTCGGGGTATGGATCGTCCGGCGCCAGACGCCAATGGCGCGGCATCGCGTCAAAGAAGGCCAGTGCATCCCTGCCCGGATTCTCGCAGCCCTCGGCCAGCCATCGGTTCACGTAGGCCCCATCTGCATCAAATTTGTCCAGTTGCGTCGCTGGGTTGAAAACCCGGAAGTAAGGCGACGCATCTGGGCCCGAGCCTGCCGTCCATTGCCAGCCCATTGCGTTGCTGGCCGGATCCCAGTCGATCAGGCAGTCCTCGAACCACTTCTGACCAACCCGCCAATCCGTCATCATGTGTTTGGTCAGGTAGCTGGCCACGATCATGCGCGAGCGGTTGTGCATCGTGCCGGTCACGTAAAGTTCGCGCATGGCGGCGTCGACAAAGTGTATCCCTGTCCGACCTTTTTTCCATGCCCAGATGTCGGCGTCGCGCTGGTCTTTCTTCCAGGGGAATGCTTCCCACTCCTTGCGCCAGGAGGTGTCCAGGATATGGGGGGTGTGGTGCATCAGGTGATAGGCAAACTCACGCCAGACGAGTTCTTTGAGAAAATGTTCTGCCCCGGCCTTGCCCTCTTCCATTGCACGCACGCCGGCATGCCAGCATTGGTGTGGACTGATTTCACCATAGGTTAGGTTTTCGGAAAGGTTCGATGTGCCGTCCGCTGCCGGAATATCGCGCAGGGATTTGTAATTCGCGATAATTTCATCGCAAAAATGCGCCAGCCGGGCTTGTGCGGCGTCCTCGCCCAACTGGACGTAATCGCGTACCACCTCAGAGCCACGGTTCATCGCCGCACCCATCTGCCAGTCATCCAAGGTGTCCGACGCGGGCCAGTCATCAGGTGCTGGTATCTTGCCCGGCGCGGCATGCGGGGTATCGACGCCCCTGCCCTTCACCGCGTTCCAAAAGGGCGTATAGACTTTGTAGTATCCGCCTGTCTTGGTTTCTACCGTCCACGGCTCGAACATCAGATGGCCGCCAAAGGACCGCGCGTCGATCCCGTCCAACCGTAATGCATCCTTGATCGCGGTATCGCGCGCCTTGCTGGCGGGATCATACGCGCGTGTCCAGTAAACAGCAGATGCCCCGGTCTGCTTGACCAGCTCCTGCAGTTCGGTGAGCGCTTTTGGACCGGCACGCAGGATCAGGCGGCTGCCCTTTTCGCGAAGGCTATCGGCAAAATGTGCCAACCCCAATCCCAGACGCCACTTGGGTGCCGCGCCTAATTCCTCGACCAGACCGTCGTGGATGAATACCGGGATCACGGGTCTGGCCGTTGAACAGGCAGCCGTGAGCGCTGCATGGTCGCTGAGCCGCAGATCGCGGCGGAACCATAGAATGATCGGGGAGGTGTCGCTCACATTTCAAATCCTGCTTCGTTGCGCCGTAATCTAGTCCGTTACAGGTGCAATCAAGGCATTGACTTCAAAACAGTTCGTCTGCGCTACAGGACATCATCCAAGGCATTCAGCAACTTATCGATCTCGTCAGCAGTTGTGTAATGCGTAAAGCTAAGGCGCAGC
The DNA here is from genome assembly GCF_014763045.1 of Sulfitobacter aestuariivivens. GTDB lineage: Bacteria > Pseudomonadota > Alphaproteobacteria > Rhodobacterales > Rhodobacteraceae > Sulfitobacter > Sulfitobacter aestuariivivens. The sequence continues at coordinate 936,436 of NZ_JACTAG010000001.1, read as the reverse complement.
ACCCCCCGGCTTTCTTCCACGCCCATCCCATCCAAGGCACGGCCCGCGTAAAAGTCTCCGCCGCCGGCGATGATGCCATGCGCGACCAGGTCTTCTGCCGCTTTTTCGCCGGGTGTGTTCAGCGCAAGGGCAACCGTTGGCGCGCGGTCGGTCGCGGTATCGGGGCCCAGCAACCTGACTGAATTGCGATCTTTCATTGCGTCCAGGAGCGGCTGCAACAGCCTGGTTTCATGCGCGCGCATCAACCCGTGAACCGCGTCCGCCCGCGCCGCCGGTCCCGCATCGCCGCCCACGTGATGGGCATAAAACGCGTCGATATAATCCGCCATTCCAGCACAGGCAGCGATCTGTGCATGATCCGGCCCGGCAGGTGTAAAGCGCTTGTGGAGCGTCCCGCCGTTAAAGTGATGCCCCTGATTGGGCAGCAGTTCGCCCAAGGTGCGGCGCATCACCATTAAACCCTGATGTGGCCCGTAGGTCTTGTAGGCGGAAAAGAGATAAATGTCGGGTCCCAGCGCACCTACGTCCACAAAGCCATGCGGCGCGTAGGAGACACCATCGACGCAGACAAACGCACCCGCGGCATGCGCCAGGGCGGTGATTTCCGCGACCGGATTCACTTCGCCCACGACATTTGAACAATGCGGAAAGCATACAAGGCGGACGTTTTCATCAAGCAAATGTTCCAGACCTTGGGGATCCAGGTGACCGGTGTCCGGATCGATTTGCCATTCGCGGATTTCTATCCCGTGATCCACCAATCGCCGCCAAGGTCCGGTGTTCGCTTCGTGATCCTGGTTGGTGACGATGATCGCCTCGCCCGGCTGCATCATCTGACCAAACGCCTGAGCCAGCACATAGGTGTTCTGCGTGGTTGAGGGGCCAAAGCTCAGTTCATCTGGCTCAACTCCCAGAATGGCAGACATGCGCGCGCGCGCCTCGTCCATCTCCTGTCCGCCCAATTCGCTTGGCGGACTGGAGCCGTAGGGCTGCATCTTGCGCTCGGTGTAAAAGCGGGTCAGCCGGTGGATCACGGGCTGACAGGCGTATGATCCCCCGGCGTTCTCAAAGAAGGAAAGCCCCTGCAGGGATGGTTCCGAAAAAGCGGGGAATTGGGAGCGCACCCAGTTTGTATCAAGTGTCATGTGGCGACACTTGCGAAAAAGCCTCCGGCGCGCAAGCGCCGAAGGCTCATTTATTACAGGGCCTGACCTGCCGTCATTCGGCGGGCGCTACCACAGGATCAACGGTTACTGATTGAACCCCGGCAGCCTCTCGGCGCCCGTCATTCCAGATCGCCTTTACAAGTGCGACGCACATCAGCGCCATCACAACAGAGAACGGCAGGGCGCCGATCACCATAGCTGTCTGGATGGCACCGGTGCCGCCTGAGATCAGCAAGCCGCCCACAACAAGGGCAAGGGCCGCACCCCAGAACATGATGTGCGGACGTGCCTTGGGACCTTCATCGCCCGCCGCATTGATCGTGTTCACGATCAGAACGGCAGAGTCAGCAGATGTTACAAGGAACGTCATCAACAGAACCACAATCAACACCGCCATGCCCCATGCCAGCGCATCTGCAATCGGTGCAAGCATGAATTCCGTCATGGCAAAGATCTTGTCGCCGTTTGCCGCATCCAGGATCACGCCACCTGCATCACCATTGAGCTCTAGATCAATCGCGGTGCCGCCGGCCCAAGAGAACCAGACAAAGCACATCAGCGACGGTACGATCATGGCACCCAGCACAAATTCGCGAATGGTCCGCCCCCGCGAGATCCGCGCGAGGAAAAGGCCTACGAAGGGTGCAAAAGCGATCCACCATGCCCAGTAAAACACGGGCCACCACCCCTGCCACTGCGTCAGCAGGAAGGACTGCGATCCATCGACACCATCAGAGCTGTAGACATTGAAGCTCAGGTAGGGCAGCGAAATCAGATAATCCCAGATGCCGACAAAGAACGCGGTTGCGCCAAAGAAAGTCGCACCGAAAATGATAAAGAAGCCCAAGAGGACAATCGACAGCACCATATTGATGTTCGACAGCCATTTGATGCCCTTTCCAACGCCCGAAAGTGCTGACAGCGTCGAGGCACCCATGATGACCAGAAGCGCGATAACAATGCCCATGGATGTCGCCGTGCCATCTTCATTGGCCAAACCGCCGATACCAATGCGGGTCAGGCCCGCCACAAACTGTTCAACACCAAAGCCCAGGGTCTGTGCCACGCCGAGAATGGTCGCGACCACAGCAACGATGTCGATGACATGCCCCAGGGTACCTGAGAGCGCTTTGCCAAAAAGCGGCGTCAAGGAGGATCGGATCGTCAACGGCAATCCACGGCGATAACTGAAGAAGGCCAGAGACAAACCGGCAATAGCATAGCATGCCCATGCGCCAAGGCCCCAATGCAGGAACGACCAGACATAGGCTTCGCGCACGTTGTTGGCGTCCAGTGCGGTAGTTACGCCTTGGATCACTGCCGGGTTGTTCTTGAAGTGTGCAACCGGTTCAGCCACCGCCCATGTCAGCATGCCGACACCAATACCGGCGCCAAACATCATCGAGAACCATGAAAAGTTGGAGAACTCCGGCTTTTCACCGTCGGCTCCAAGATTCAATCTGCCCCCTGCCGGCCAGAGCGCAAGTCCGATGCACACAATGACGAAAGCCGCTACGACCCAAATGTACCACGCCGCAAAACTTGCGAGAATGGCGGAGTTCCAGTTGCCCAGAACGTTCCCGGCCTGCGTCGGCCATACGATACACCAGACCACAAGCACGCTGATGATGATCTTGCTGACCACCGTCACATTGACGCTGAAGCCTCGATAGAACCCGGAATCCGCCGTTTTGATCGGAAGATCCGAGAGAGGAGGTTTGATTGACATTCCTGTTGTCCCTTTTTTATGTGGTGCAAGCCTAGGACCATCCACCGCTGGCACAAAGCGAAAAGGATAAGTCCAGAGCTATGGCCAGGCCAATTTTACTCAAACCCTGCTTTCTGGTATGTGGACTACCGTATTACGTGCGAAACGAAGCTTTCTGGCTCGGCTGGCGACCCTGAAATGTCGCATTTGGCGGGTGAACGTCGGACGAGAACCACTGCGCTATGGCCAATTCCATGAAGGTCCATAAGACCAGTTCGGGCAATTCGACGTATTGCACGTGCGATCAGGGGGCATGAAAGGTTTCTAAGTGTTCCCTGTAACATCCAGAAGAGATCGCAAAACGCGGTCCGGAAACAGGGACGGAGAACACATGTCAGTCAAACCACCTTTCACGGATCTTGAGATCAATACTCAAGATGAAGGATTTTATGAGGGCTACAGCCTTCCGATCGCGCTGATTTCGAAAATCAGTATTGTCTGCCTTGTACTTTGGGCACTTGTCTTTCCTCTTAGCGCGGGACCCACGCTGTCCAGCGTCAACAGCACGTTGCTGAACAGCTTTAACTCCTTCTATGTCATATCGGTCGGGTTGTTCGCCTTTTTCCTGTTCATCATTGCGATCATTCCAACCACCGGCAAACAACTGCTTGGCGCACCCGGACAAAAACCGGAATTCGCCAATTTTTCATGGTTTGCAATGATGTTTGGCGCGGGCCTTGGTGTGGGTCTGATGACCTTTGCCACGGCAGAACCCGTGGGCCTTTGGGGATCCAACCCACTGACCGTCTCTGGCGAGGTTGCACCCAACCAGCCCGAAACACTGAAATCGGCGTATCGCTACACCTTTGCGCATTACGGATTTCACGCCTGGGCCATCTACGTGATGGTGGGTCTTTCACTTGCGTACTATGCCTATCGCCGGGGCATGCCCCTGACGATCCGTTCAGCGCTCACACCGCTTTTCGGCAAGTTCGTCAACAGCGCCTTCGGCCATATTGTTGATGTGCTTGGTGTTGTCGCAACGATCCTTGGTGTGTCGGTCACGATCGGCTTTGGTGTCGCGCAGTTTGTCGACGGCGTTTATTCGGTCACCGATATGGCTTGGTTGCAGACCTTCTCAGACGATGGTGCGCCGTCGCCCTCAACTGTGGGTCAAATTACCGGCCTTTGCATCATCATGGCGCTGTCGATCCTTTCGGCGGTCTCAGGGGTGGGGCGCGGCATCAAGTGGCTGTCCAACATCAACCTGGTGCTGTCATTGATCCTGTTGCTGACTTTCATCATCTTTGGCAGCTTCCTCTTTGCGATGACGACCTATGCCACAGCGTTGATCGACTACATCATCAACTTCTTTTCGTTGAGCTTTGCCGCCTATGGCACGCAGGACATGGCCGCCTTTACCGCTGCACTGCCTTCTGATGTACAAGGTCTTGGTGCAGAGGATCTGGAGGCGCTGTTTGGTGCAGCAAGCTCGAACCCATGGGGTTCTTTCGATAGCTTCAAAGAGAGCGCCCCCGCCGCAGCAGCCGCCCTTGGCGACGAAAAGCTGGCCGCGATTTATGCAGCTGGGACTGAAGGGCGTCTCTTTGCCTGGCAGGCTGCATGGACCACGTTCTACTGGGCCTGGTGGATTGCCTTTGCACCCTTCGTTGGCCTGTTCCTGGCACGGATCTCCAAGGGTCGCACCGTACGTGAATTCATCCTGGGTGCCGTCATTGCGCCGAGCTTTGTGTGCTGGGCGTGGATGACCATTCTGGGTGGTTCTGCCATCGATCTTGAACTGCAAGGTGTGGCCGATGGGGCAATCATCGCCGCGTCCAACTCTGCCAAGCTGTTCGTGACCATGGAAGCGATGTTGCCAGAATGGCTCTACGGCGCGCTGACGATCATGTGCGTTGTTTTGATCCTGACCTTCCTGGTGACATCGGCAGACTCCGGCATTCTGGTGATGAACACCATCATGTCCGGCGGTGCGGAAGAAACGGGCGTTTTCCACCGGATCATCTGGGGTCTGATCATGACCGCCCTGATTGGCACACTGCTGGTCGCAGGGGGTGGCGGACTGGGTGCGCTTCAAAACGCGATGATTATCGGGGCGCTGCCATTCTGTATCATCATGGTGCTGATGATGATTTCACTGGGCAAGGCGCTGTGGAATGATTATCGCCGCGAAAAGGCCGGTATGGAGACCGCGCCGGCCGCGGACGCTGTACCTGCCGAGTAATCAGGCAAGCTTTTGAAGGTAAAACGGCGTCCGGGGAACCGGGCGCCGACTTTTTTTCACACACTGCTGTCTGGTCTTTTCTGGCCGCACTGCGCGCTCAGGTGCAAAGACGTTCCTAAGAGATTGCCGCGGCAATCTGCGCTGCGTGATCCTTGATCGTGTCCATATCACCCATGGTGCCTGGGGCCCGCATGGGCACACCCTCGTGACGCGGATGAATGTGAAAGTGCAGGTGAAACACCTCCTGCCCGCCCGCGGCCTCGCTGAACTGCTGTAACGTTATTCCGTCTGCCCCGAACGCAGCCTTTGCGGCGTTGGCGACCTTGCTGACCGTTGCCATGCACGCGGCTAGCTGCGCGGGCGTGGCGTCCAGAATATTGCGACAAGGTGTCTTGGGGATCACCAGACAATGGCCATCGGTACGCGGCATGATGTCCATGAAACAAAAGGTGTCATCGTCTTCGTAGACTTTGAAACTGGGAATCTCACCGCGCAGGATCTTGGCAAAGATATTGTCATCATCGTAGGCAGGCATCGGTGCTCTCCTTGCATCGTGTCGATAGATAAGGCCGCGATCAGGTAAAGCGCAAGCGCTGCTCGGCCAGCCGCAAAAGGGCGCGCGCATACAAGCGGTGTAGCGGGATCAGCAGCCAAACGAGACGGCCCAAACCTTTTCCTTCGGCGGCGACCACCGCTGATCCGAAAATCAGGCGTGTCGCCCCACCATCCTTTGGCGAGACCGCAAGCCAGGACCGCGTGGCACCGGAGTGATCGCAAAGCAGGATCTGCCCGGCCTCCCGCGCTTCTACACGCCAAGCTGCGAAACGGTCGGCCCCTGATGCCAATGCAACGACATCGCTGTCTCTGATCCGTCTCCGCAGGGTCAGCGTCAGCACCCACCGCTCCAGCCGGAACAGCCAGGTGGTATAAAAGGCCTCGATAAAGGCCTCCAGATCAACCGCATAGGGCGACATCACTTCAAAGGCATCGGTATAGGTATCCCCGTTTCCCACATAGCGCTGCAAGAGCGCATCGAGGGGCACGGGGACAGCGCGCGCAATCATGCGTTGACGTCGACGACCACGCGGCCTTTGACCTGGCCTTTCAGGATGTCCGCCCCCAACTTAGGCAGATCCGTCAGCGTCGCGGGCTGCACCATGGCTTCGAGTTTGTCCATCGGCAGATCCTGGGAAATCCGTTCCCAGGCGCGCAGCCGGTTTTCATAGGGCTGCATGACGCTGTCGATGCCGAGCAGGTTCACGCCCCGCAGCAGGAAAGGTATAACTGTCGCTGGCAGACCAGCACCCCCCGCGAGACCAACGGCAGCGACAGAGGCGCCGTATTCCATCTGTCCCAGAACACGCGCCAGCATCGGCCCGCCAACCGCATCCACACATCCCCCCCACGTCTCGCCTTCTAACGGGCGTTTGGTCGTCTCGTTGATGTCTTCCCGGGCCACGATCTGGCTGGCCCCAAGGCTCTTGAGATAATCCGCAGTCTCCGGTCGTCCGGTAACGCCCGCAACCTCATGCCCCAGAGCTGACAGGATCGCTACAGCGACTGAGCCTACTCCACCGGCCGCTCCGGTGACCAATACCGGCCCGCCCTTGATGCCGTGATATTCGAGTGCCATCACCGCGAGCATGGCCGTAAATCCGGCCGTGCCCACGGCCATTGCCAAGCGGGTATCAAGTCCCTCAGGCAGTGGAACCAGCCAATCGGCCTTGACTCGCGCCTTTTGGGCATAGCCTCCCCAATGCGCTTCGCCGACACGCCAGCCGGTCAGGACAACCTTGTCGCCTGGCGCATAGCGATCATCATTCGACGCCTCTACTGTCCCTGCAAAATCGATCCCCGGCACATGCGGATAATTGCGCACCAAACCGCCACCAGGACCAAGGCAAAGTCCATCCTTGTAGTTGACTGTGGAATACTCAACCGCGACAGTCACATCCCCGTCAGGAAGCTGGTCTTCGGTGATCTGCTCCACCGCCGCGGATGTCTTGCCCTCGTCGTCCTTGCGCACCAACAATGCGTTGAATCCCATCACCTTCTCCTTCACCCTTTTTCAAATATCTCGGGGTCCGGGGCAGCGCCCCGAAAAACCGTTGTTCTCCCCCTGCGCTTACGCCCAGAATGCGTCCCGTACAACCGCCTGACGCGTCCCGTCGGGCGTGTGGACCTCCATCGAATTGCCCGCGTCCCAATGGGTCATGCGCACCATGCCGATCGCGATGTTACTCTCAAAGTCAGGCGAATAATTGGCCGAGGTCACCTGCCCCACGCTGCGCCCGCCTGCGGTCAACGCCCAGGGCCGATCACTGCCCGGCAGGGGATCGCCGTCAATCACAAGTGGTCGAATCTGCTGAACCGGCCCCTCTTTAGCAACCCGAAGCAAGGCGTCCCGTCCGATGCACCCAATCGCTGTCTGCGTGTCACAGAACCGACCCAGCCCACATTCGTGGGGCGTATTGTCGTCGGTCATGTCATTGCCGTAACTCAGCAGACCGCCCTCGATGCGTTCGATACCATTAGGACAGCCCGCCCGCACATCCAGATCTGCTCCTGCGTCGAAGAGTGCATTCCACAGGGGCATCCCAAGATCGCCCCCTTCCAGATAGATCTCATAGCCACCCTGTTTCGAATAGCCAGACCGCGCCACGACCAGTGACCGCCCCTGAAAGTCAAACATACCAAAGCGGAAAAATCGCACTTCGCGCACCGCGTCACCAAATACACGCGCCATCAGATCTTCGGCTTTTGGTCCCTGCACAGCCAGTGGGCTCACGTCTGGCTCGTCCACCAGCACATCCAGCCGGTAACCATTTGCAATCCCCTTGATCCACAACAGCAGATCGCTGTCTGCGATCGAGACCCACCAGCGATCTTCTGCCAATTTTACCGCGACCGGATCGTTCAGCATGCCGCCCGTCTCATCGACGATGGGGACGTAAAAGCATCGTCCCGGCAACATGCCGCGCAGGTCGCGCGGGGTCAGCATCTGCATCAGGCGCGCGCTGTCCGGTCCGCGCATTTCAACCTGTCGCTCGCACGAGACATCCCATACCTGCACGGCGGATTTAAGGTGATGGTAGTCTTCCTGAACGCTTTCGAAAACCGTCGGCAGCAACATCCTGTTGTAAACGGTATAGGCTTTAACTCCGGCGGCTTCGACACCATCGGAAAAGGGCGTGCGACGCAAACGGCGGGAGGGGGTAATCAATGCCATCAAAGGTGCTCCGGCATGAAGGGCAGATCGGTCACCGGCGCGTTCTGACCTGCTGCGGTCAGCATGGCGTGCACCTGGCCCCGGTGATGGATCTGGTGGTTGAAAACGTGAACGATGCAATCGGTCAGGGGCTTGGAAAAGTCCTCACCGGCTGCTTCGGAATACCAACTGACCGCGCCATCAAGGTCACCCGTCTGCAACGCGTCCGCCCAGCGACGGATGCGGCTGTCACAAGCCGCGCGTTCCGAGAGCCAGTCGGTGCGCGTGGGAAAATTGCCGCGGCTGCGGTCAAATGGCCCTTCGGGCGCGGGACACTGCGGATCGAACCGCGACATCCACAACAGATCCCCCCACAACAGATGGCTCAATGTGCCTTGGATGGACCCGAAGAAGGCACCGCGGTCGCGGTCCAGTTCCGCCTGATCCATACCATCAACAACCGGCATCAACTGACTGTTCTGCCACGCATTATAGCGCGCCATGGTCCGGACATACGTCGCCGTGATCATATCCGGCCGGGGCCAGCCCAATGAATGGGAATGATATCACCGGACTTGCCCTCGAAATCCCAGACACGGCCATAATCACGCACCTTGGATTTCAATCCAACTGCAGGATAGATCGTGGGGCCCATCCAGTACTGAGTGTTTTGCATGGACACCGGCGTCTCGGGGTCTTTCCCGGGAATCATCTCAATTTCACCCTGGATCTTGCGACCAACAATGATTCGGCGGCGGCGACCGTCGCGTTCGATGATGACCTTTTCACGCTCAGCGCCCAAAATCTCAGAAACGAGGAAATTGAATACGCCTGTATTGCCGCCAGCGGCACCCGTCAGGATCTGCAGTATACCGTTATACGCTTTGCCACTTGCACTTTCATCGACATAGGCGGCAACTTTCCAGTTGCCTTCGGCCATGCGCCCCGGAATGTCGATCAAAAGAGCGACGTTCAGGCCGTCCAGGCTTTCGCCCTCAAAATTGCCTTCGTCGATCTGCATGGCAAACCAAGTCTGACAATAGCCATAGGTCGGTGGATGCTGGCCAAGCGAAATACCGCAAGGGCAGACCACCTCGCACGAGCAGTTCATGAACAGCTCGCCTTTGATTTCCCAGTTCGTTGGGTTCATTCGACGACGGCCCGGGTTCTCCATACGGCTGTCGATGCGTTGCGAGATCGGCAAGCGATCCGCGTCGGGGCGCTTTTTGGGTGGCATTATGTTCCTCCTGAAATCACGTTGTTATCAGGGGCCATGCCGCCACGACGCCCGCGCCGCAGATCAGGGCAATCCCCATTGGTTTCGTCACAAGATGTCCGATTTGAGGTAGCTTTTCCAGCACCATGAAGAGTGTGGCCAGCCCCATCCACGCCAGATTCATTACGCCACCGGCAAACCCCAGCGCCATGAAACCCCAGCAACATCCCACGCAAAAGACGCCCAACCCCAGCCCCATGCGCAGCCCGCCCGGAAAGCCGGTGCGCCAGTTGCCCATGAAGTACATCATTGGCGAATGGCAGACGCCGTGGCAAATTTCCTTGGCGCGGGTAAACTGAAAAAGGCCAACTGCCAGCAACAGCGCTGCCGCAAACCAACGCGATTTGGCGATCCCCAGCATGTCGATCACACCACCGAAAAGCAGTGCCAGCTGAACGCCGGCGATCAGTGCAGCAAAAGCGACCCAGACAATGAAATAGCCCAGCAGCACCCCCAGCCACCCTGCCCGACTGCCATTGGCACTGACCATCAGGTCTTCGTAGCTGCGTAGCGTGGGAACCATTGTTGGTAACATCATTGCGGCCATCATCGCTGCCCACATAACAAACAGCGGCCCGAATTCGGCCATGGGCATGCGCATGTCCATGCGCGGATCCATCTGCCGCATCATCTCGCCCATGGCACCGGGGCGGCCCAGCAAATCAAGGTCCATATCCGTGGAAATCATGACCATCATCCACCACGCGCTCAGCACAGCGGCAAAGAAGGCCAGCCAGCAGGTAGAGCGCAGTGCAGGGTTCATGGGCGAAGTGTCCTATCTTGCAGACGACTCGATTCTTGCAGTTTTAATGTCAGACAATTAGATTCCGGGCAAACAGTAAATGTAAGACATATGAAAATTGATCATGACAGCCCTGCCGACTTGTCGGCCCAGATTGCCGCCGCGATACGCGATTCCATCGTCGAGGGGCGGCTTATCGTCGATGAACGTCTGCCGTCAGAGGCGGAACTGGCGGAACATTTCAACGTCTCGCGTCCGACTGTGCGCGAGGCGCTCAAGCGTCTGGCCGCGCAGTCGCTTATCCGGACCCAGCGGGGGGCGACGGGCGGCGCGTTTGTAAACCGTATCAGCTTTGAGGCCGCGCAGGTTCAGCAGATAACCACTTCCATTCTGCTCTTGTCGATGAACGCTGTCAGCTTTGAGACCGCCTGTGAGGCGCGGTTTTCGCTTGAACGCGCCTGCGCCCCGCTATCAGCCAAACGGCGCACGGCGGATCATCTGGCGGCGATGCGCGCGGAAATCCATCGTCAGGGACAGCCCGGTCTCACCGACGAGGCATTTTGCGCCTCTGACGTGACTTTTCACCGCGCGCTCGTGGATGGCGCAGGCAATCCTGTGCTCAGCTACCAGTTGGCAGGCGCAGTAGAGGCCATGCAGCCACTCATGAACATGATCACCTTCACAGCCCGCGACCGCGCGCAGATTATCGCACTGCATGAACGGATCGCGGATGCGCTTGAAGACGGCGACGGGGATGCGACTTCAGAGGGGCTCAGTGCGCTAGAGCGGGAAACGCAGACCCTCGCGCGGGATGTCTTTGCGGCCCGTGCCGCCAAAGGGTGAGCTGGAATGAAATGCGAAAGACGTATCTGGCTCTTTGCCAAAATGCACACGCCGCGCCGATAACCCTTAAGAACCCCCTAAAAACCGCAATCGTCACATTCACAGCACCGTATGCCGGTATCGCTCGTGTTGGCGCCAGGCATTTGGTGGGCGGACGTGTGCAAGTTGACCCTCTCATGTCAGAACCCTGCCGCACAGTCGGGAAATCCTGACCTTTGGCCTTTGATGTGCAACCCATTGCAATGGCCGGCAGCACGCCCTACATTTGGAGTGTCCTTCGGGACTATGGACATAAACGCGCTCGTAATAAGCGGATCGGACCCGGGGGCGGTACCCGGCGGCTCCACCAAACATCCTTCATTTGGGGATCATGGGGCCGAAATAGGATCGACGAACGTCTAAAGGTGTTGCTTTGTCTCGGTGAGTTACCACCGTTATCGGTACAAAATGTACAATTGCAAATGACAATCGTGCTCCGGTAGCTCTGGCTGCGTAAGCAGTCCGAAAAACCGAAAATTAAGCCCTAGCGCTTTGCAGTGTTAGGCGGGGTTTGCAGGTACCTGGCAACAGAAACCTGCGCTTTCATTCAATTCAACACTGATACATCGCCCGGGGGCGGTCCCGTTCTGTGGCAGAGTTGGGCGCGGCGCACCGCGCCCCAATGCTTTAAAAACCCTGATCCGCACACCAGGTTTCGCCACCTGCGCGCACCATGCCAAGTTCCTTGCCGTCAGCGCTGAACCAGTTGTAGATGTAGCGTGCTCCTCCGGACAGGGCGGCCTTTGCGACGTCGTCATTGCAAAGCTTGGTTGCTGCCTGCGTTTCGCGGCTGGCAAAATAATTTTCGGCCAACTGGTCCATGTCCTGAATGGTTTCGCCACGAATGGTGATCTGTTTTTCTACGTGCGTGGCTTTGGTCAGGCGTGACCAGTCATCATATTTGATACCATCCGCCACGTTGATTTCATCTGCTTCACTGGACAAATAAGCTGCCACCTCTTCATCGCTCATTGCGCTGCTTGTGCCCAATGTCATCCATCCGACAAGCCCCAGGGCAACGAGGATAATTATACTTCCAACTATTCTGGTCATTCCAATCCTCACAAGTAAGACAAATTTAACTTCGAAGCCGAATACAGAAAATCTTGCAAAAGACCACGTGCCAGTAACGTCCGTAGCCCTGATCCGGTTTTCGAACTCGACACGCTATTTCTGCCACACCGAAAGCCTATGAGCCAGTCAATAGAACTGCTTTATGTGGCACGCAAAAATTTCGGTTTGGACTTGGAACCCCTCTCCGAACGGCAGCATCTGACGATCACCTACTCAGCCGCCAAGCGAGCCCAGAGTCAGATTTTGATACATCCCCCACATCGCCGTCACGAAGATCGAAATCATGCCGATAATTTGGGTGTAGAGCCTATGGCGCATCAGGCGTTTGTGCAGGCGTTCGCCTGAAGCTTCCTCAGTCTGGATCACGCGCGCCGTGCGAAGGCTTAGCAAGCCGACGAGCGACAGCGGAAAGGCGAGCAGCATCAACGCCTGGGCAAATTCCACATTATACGCGATCGCCAAAAGTCCGAGCGATGTGAAGGCAAAACAGGTAAATCCCAGAACCCACAGGCCCGATACCTGAGCAATATATATCAGACGGTTCACGTTGATGCGTACCATATCTTCCAGGTCGACCGCCGCATCGCCACCGAAGCGACGCGCGCGTTGCACCATGTCGTAGGGGACCCCCAGCACATAATAGCTGGCGGTCGACCACACGACGCCCAATACGATCCAGAACCACAGGTTCGAGAACGACCGCAAGTCGATGTGTTCATTGATCGTCTGGTACCAGTCCAAGCCCGGGTCGCCTCACGCTGCCAAGTCGGCAGTTCATAACCGGGCGTGCGAATAATTCCTACCCTTGAGAGGCCCGTTTTTTCATGCCAAGCGTATTGGAACGTCATCTGAGGACTTTTTGCCATGCAGCCCGTCCAGGCCCCCTTCCCTGCAACCCGCCTGCGCCGCGTGCGTGCAACTCCTGCCCGACGCGCGCTGATACGGGAAAACAGCCTTGCGGTTGGTGATCTGATCTGGCCCATCTTCGTGCGTTCCGGTGAGGGCATTGAAGAACCGGTGCCGTCCATGCCCGGTGTCGTGCGACGATCGGTCGACCGGGTGGCGGATGCCGCACGCGAGGCTGCAGATTTGGGAATCGGTGCGATCTGCGTCTTTCCCTACACCGGGATGGAAGACCGTACAGAAGATTGCGCCGGGGCATGGGATCCCGGCAATCCCGCCAACCGGGCCATCGCCGCCATCAAAGACGCCACGCCGGGCATTGCGGTCATGAGCGATGTGGCGCTGGACACCTACAACATCAATGGGCATGACGGCTTTGTGGAAGACGGCAAAATCGTTAATGACCGAACTGTCGAGGCGCTTGTGAAAATGGCCCTCTCTCAGGCTGATGCAGGTGCTGATATCATCGGACCCTCAGACATGATGGACGGTCGCATCGGGGCAATCCGTTCCGCCCTCGAAGGCGCGGGCCATTCGGATGTGATGATCCTCAGCTACGCGGCAAAATATGCGTCCGCCTTCTATGGCCCTTTCCGGGATGCCGTCGGCGCGTCCGGCGCTCTGACCGGCGACAAGAAAACATATCAGATGGATCCGGCGAATTCGGATGAGGCCTTGCGGCTGGTGGCGCGCGACCTCAAGGAAGGTGCCGACATGGTCATGGTCAAGCCGGGCCAGCCCTACCTTGATATCTGTCGGCGGGTGAAGGATGCCTTTGGTGCACCAACATTCGCGTATCAGGTTTCCGGCGAATACAGCATGATAAAGGCCGCCGCCGCCCACGGGTGGGTCGACGAAGAGCGGATCATGATGGAAAGCCTGATGGGATTTAAACGTGCAGGCTGTGACGGCGTATTGACCTATTTCGCGCCTGCTGCGGCCAAACTGTTGGCCTGAGAGTTGCATGAAGATCATTTGCCTGAACGGCTGGGGCGGCAAACTGCACGATGCGCTGGTTTCATATGTGGCAGCGGAACAACCGGATGTATTGTGTCTTCAGGAAGTTGTGCACAGCCCGGGTACTGAGAAAGACTGGCTGACCTACCGCGACGGGGACCATGTCCTGCCACAACGTGCAAACTTTTTTCGTGATGTCTGTAAGGCACTACCGGGGTACGCTGCTACGTTCTGCCCCGCCGCCCAAGGTGTTTTGTGGGATGAAAGCAAGGCCATTCCCAGCCAGTGGGGGCTTGCAACCTTTGTGAGCCGGGACTTGCCCGTGATCGCGCAGGTTCAAGGGTTTGTACACAAGCACTTTACGCCGGATGGCTACGGCGATCATCCGCGATCAAGGTCGGCGCATGGTGTTCGTTTATACGACCTTGCGGCCGACCGCGCGGTCAGCATCACCCATATGCACGGGCTAAGGGATCTCGCAGGAAAAATGGACACGCCCGAGCGTGCCGCGCAGGCTCATCGTTTGTTAGGGTTGTCGCAGTCGATCACGGAAACAGGCGACCTTGCTGTGGTTTGCGGCGACTTCAATGTAGAACCGGGTAGTGAGACACTGCATATCATGCAAGAGGCCGGTTTCACCGAACTGGTGACGACGCAGGATTTTGAAGGCACGCGCAACACTTACTACAAGAAGCCGGGGCGCTTTGCGGATTATATGCTGGTCAACGATCCAGGGGCGATTGATCAATTCGATGTGCTTTACGATCCTGAGGTGTCTGATCACTGCCCGCTTGTTCTGTCCCTTTGAATTCCACCAGCAAAACAGCGAGTAACCGCCCAATTTTCACGAAAAACAATGACAACCGCCTGCATTATGATTAATGTGGCGCTCAAGTCGGGCAAACCGGCATCAGGCAACAATACGGGCAGATTCAACATGAACAAACCGACAGTTTCGCGGCGTGTGTTTACCTTGGGCGCATTGGCTGGGGTCAGTGTTACCGCAGCATGCGGCAATGGCATCGGCGGGCGCGGCTCACAGACCATTGACGCAAGGGTCGATGCGACCCTCAACCAGATGTACACATCATTTCCCAACACTCAAACCCTGGCTGCCAAGGCCAATGGTATGCTGATCATGCCGTTGGTGACCGAGGCGGGCCTCGGTTTTGGCGGCGCTTACGGGCGGGGGGCCTTGCGGGTCAACGATGTGACAGTGGATTACTATTCCGTCGTCAAGGGCTCAGGCGGGCTGCAAATCGGGGCGCAGCAGTACGCGCATGTGCTCTTTTTCATGACCGAAGACGCACTGACCGGTTTCCGCCGCTCTCCTGGCTGGGCAGCAGGTGCCGATCTGGAATATGTGATCTCGGATCGCGGTGACAGCGTTGCAGCAGACACCACGACAGTGTTATCTCCGGTGCTGGCGGCGGTCTTTGGGCGTGCAGGCCTGCGCGTTGGCGCGACCCTGGAAGGGACGAAATACACCCGCATCATTCCCTGAATGTAAGGTGCCTCGACAGGGGCACCTTCCTTGCTGTTGCAGTTTCAGTGCAGATCGAGGCACTGCGCCTGAACTGGTGGCCTACCACTAGGTGCGGGATACTGATCAGACATGCAGCGATGCCGAAAACACCAAGACCAGCAAAACTGTAGTCACCCCAAAGACTTCAACCGTTTGAAAAGGCTTGACGTATCCCAGCGGCCACCGCCCAACTTCTGAACGTCTTTGTAAAACTGATCGACCAACGCAGTAACCGGAAGGCTTGCCCCGGTTTCATTTGCCGCGTCAAGGCAGATGCCAAGGTCTTTGCGCATCCAGTCCACTGCAAATCCGTGTTCCCAGTGATCATCCAGCATCGTCTCATGCCGATTGTCCATTTGCCAAGATCCCGCAGCACCCTGACTGATCACTTCGACGACCGCGCGACCGTCCAAACCGGCTTTGTCCGCAAAGTGCAATGCTTCGCTGAGACCTTGCACCAATCCGGCAATGGCAATCTGGTTGCACATCTTGGTCATTTGACCCGCACCGCTGTCTCCGATCCGGCGACAGATCTTTGAATAGGCTTCCATCACGGGCAGCGCACGATCGTAGGCTCCCTGATCGCCACCGCACATGATCGACAACACCCCATTTTCGGCCCCCGCCTGCCCGCCTGAAATCGGCGCATCGACAAAACTGATCTGGTTGCCGTCCGCGGCCTCATAAAGCGCACGGGTGACATCGGCAGAAACGGTCGTGTGGTCAACAAAGATGGTTCCGTCGCTCATGCCCGCAAACGCGCCCGTATCGCCCAGACACACAGACCGCAGATCGTCGTCATTGCCAACACAGGCCAGCACAATATCCGCGCCCTGCGCGGCCTCTCGAGGTGTGGTTGCGGACGCGCCGCCATAAGTCTCGACCCAAGCCAGTGCTTTTTCATGTGTCCGGTTGTAAACGGTAACCGCGTGGCCCGCTTTGTGCAGATGCCCTGCCATGGGGCTGCCCATCACGCCCAAACCCAAAAACGCCAGTTTTGCCATCTGCTTTTCCTCGTCGATCCGTTGCGGTATTGCCAAGCGAACACCTATCACCTTGCGCGCCTTGGTCAATTGGCGCGCCTTGTTTCGGAGCGCCTGATGGCCGTGATTTTTCGCTGGATGGTCCGTCTGACAGCCCTTCTGATCATCCTGACTGTTTTGGCAGTCAGCCTGGTTTACTGGCTCGCCTCGCGGTCATTGCCTGACTACACCGACACCGTGGAGGTGCCCGGATTAAGCGCCCCGGTTGAGATCGTGCGCGACAACGCGAATGTGCCGCATATCTTTGGGTCAAGTGACGCGGATGTATTCTTTGGACTTGGGTTTGCCCATGCGCAGGATCGGATGTGGCAGATGATTACGCTGCGGCGCACCGCCCAAGGCCGGTTGAGCGAGGTTTTCGGGGCACGCACGCTTGAGATCGACAAGCTGTTGCGTCGCTTTGATCTGCATGGGCTTGCGCGTCAATCGGTTGATACCCTTGATGCCAAGACGCAAAACGCGTTGCGGGCCTATGCCGCCGGCGTCAACACGCGCCTTGATCAGATCAATTCAGAGGCATTGGGGCGTGGCGCACCGGAGATGTTGCTTTTCAATGCGCCGATGGCCCCCTGGCGGCCGGCAGATTCTTTGGCAATTGTGAAATTGATGGGCTTGCAATTGTCCGGACACCTTGACGCCGAGGTGATACGGGCGCGCACATCATTGATCCTGCCTGATCCGGATCGATTGATGGATATCCTGCCCGATGCACCGGGATCCGGTGTGGCGGCGTTGCCGGAATATGCGCAGATTGTGCCCGATTCCCCGCGCTATGCAGAAAATACCATGCCGACGCAGCATGCGTTGTCGCCTTTCAAGCGATTACCGTTTGCCGGTGCCTCGAATGCATGGGCGGCGGCACCGACACGGTCCGCGTCCGGGGGCACGCTGATGGCCAATGACCCGCATTTGGGGTTTACCGCACCGGCGATCTGGTACCTTGCCCGGCTGGAGCTTGAATCCGGTGGCGTGATCGGCGCCAGCATCCCGGGTCTTCCCGCGATCATGACCGGACGCAGTGAAAAACTGGGATGGGGCCTGACGTCGGCTTATCTCGACGATCAGGACGTCTATATCGAAGAGCTAAACCCGGACGATCCCGAAGAGTACCGCACACCGGAGGGGTTCAAGAAGTTTCGGTCGCGCGCCACTATCATTACGGTCAAGGATGCCGACCCGGTTACAGTCACATTGCGCTGGACAGACAACGGACCCGTCTTGCCCGGCAGCCATTACAATTTGTCCAGCATCACTCCGCAAGGGCATGTCACAACCGTGAACTGGACAGTTCTCAGCGCGCAGGACACCTCGCTTTCGGCGGCCATGGCGCTGATGGAAGCCAAGTCAGTTGAGGAAGGGATCGCCGCGGGCGAAAAGTACATTGCGCCCGCCCAGAACCTGACGCTGGTCGATACAAGCACCATCGCCATGAAGATGATTGGCGCCATGCCCCGGCGGGATGCAAACCACCAAAGCAAAGGCCGGCTGCCAACCCCAGGATGGATCCCTGAAAATCGCTGGCAAGGGATGATGCCCTACACGGCAAATCCTGAATTTGTAGCTCCGGCGGGTGGTATTCTGGGCAATACAAACAACAAGACCGTCGATCGCCCCTTTCCGAACCATGTGTCTTACCTATGGGGTGACACCCAAAGGGTGCAACGCTGGCAGCGTCTGATGCAGGCACGCGAGGTACATACGCGTGATAGCTTTATCGAAGCCCAACAGGATACCGTCAGCTTTACCGCCCGCTCGCTATTGCCGCTGATCGGGGCGGAACTGTGGTTTACCGGAGAGGCTGCGCCAGATGGTACCCCGGAACGGCAACGCCAGCGCGCACTGACACTTCTTGCAGGCTGGTCCGGCGAGATGAACGAGCATTTGCCGGAACCGCTGATCTATGCTGCTTGGCTGCGCAGCCTGCAGGCGCGGCTCATCCAGGATGAGTTGGGGCCGTTGGCTCAGGAATTCACCCATGTGCAGCCTCTTTTTATTGAACGCGTTTTTCGCGACGTGAACGGCGCCGCAACCTGGTGTGATGTATTGCAGTCAGCCCCGAATGAGACCTGTTCGGACATGGCGCGGCTTGCGCTGGATGACGCATTGCTTTGGATCAACGAAACATGGGGTACGAACCTTGAAAGCCTGCGCTGGGGTGATGCGCATCAGGCCACCCACGATCATCAGATCTTGGGTGAGGTGCCGGTGCTGCGCTACTTTGTAAACATCCGACAAAGCACATCGGGGGGCGACAACACCTTGCTGCGCGGTCGCACCAAGGGCAGTGGCCCCGATCCGTTCTTCAATGTGCATGGCGCCGGATATCGTGGCGTTTATGACTTCGCGGACCCGGATTCGTCTGTTTTCGTGATCTCGACGGGCCAGTCTGGGCATTTCCTGTCGCGGCACTACGACGACATGGCGCAGCTTTGGCGGCGCGGCGAATACATCCCGATGTCGCTGGATACCGATCTGGCCCGGGCGGCGGCGACCGGGATCACCATGCTGATGCCGGCAGATTGATGGCCAAGGGGCGCGGTGCGCGGGTGATTTTGTTCAACAAGCCCTTTGGCGTGTTGTCACAATTCAGGGACAAAGGCACACAAGGCTCTGTCCGCCCTACCCTGTCTTCGTATATTGACGTGCCTGGGTTTTACCCTGCGGGACGGCTGGACAGGGACAGCGAAGGCCTGATGGTGCTTACCGACAACGGCGCGCTGCAGGCACGTATCGCCCATCCCAAGTTCAAACGCCCCAAGACATATCTGGTTCAGGTTGAAGGTGCCCCGGACGCGGGCGCGCTGGATGCCTTGCGTCAGGGTGTAGACCTCAAAGATGGTAAAACCGCACCCGCGCAAATCACGCAGCTCGATCCCCCCGCTGATCTATGGGAGCGCGACCCGCCGGTGCGCTTTCGCAAGACCGTTCCGGATGCGTGGTTGCAGATCACAATCCGCGAGGGGCGAAATCGCCAGGTACGGCGCATGACGGCCCATGTGGGCCTGCCAACCCTGCGGCTTATCCGTATCGCTGTCGGAGATTGGTCGTTAAATGCGCTGCGTCCGGGCGCCTGGCGGTGGGCGTCCGAAAGCGGAGCATGACCAGGCAGGAAACCGTATGCAGGGCAGATGGGTCACATCTGTGCCCGATAATCTTTCTCGGAGAGGCCCATGCAGCAACCCAAACGCCCCAATTCCAATCACCCGATCAGTCGCGCCAGCCAGACCCCGCCAGCCGCGCTTACCGCTGTCAGGAAGGTGCCCCAAGTCACATCGGTCGCGACCATCTCCCAAGACCAGTCTTTCATGACCGCGAACGACGTGAACTCGTACGTGCCATAGGCTGCCGCGCCGAAAAGCGCTGCATTGCCCATCACCCAAAGCAGGCTCTTGTCTTGTGAGAGCGCAGGCACAGAGACGAACCACAAAAGCACAGCCGCGTAAAAGGCATAGAATGCAAACGCCGGGACCATGCGGATGTCTTCCAGCAAGAGATCACCGACGTGGCGGTCAAACACCGGTTTGACGATGTAACTGAGGCCGAGAAAATCGATCGCCAGAAAGATGCCAAAGGTGGCGATATAGAGAATTACAAGGGTCACTGCCGC
The DNA here is from genome assembly GCF_014763045.1 of Sulfitobacter aestuariivivens. GTDB lineage: Bacteria > Pseudomonadota > Alphaproteobacteria > Rhodobacterales > Rhodobacteraceae > Sulfitobacter > Sulfitobacter aestuariivivens. The sequence goes on along the minus strand of NZ_JACTAG010000001.1, from coordinate 916,100 downwards.
AGCTCCGTCAATTGGGTGTGCTGAGTGATATGGCGCGGGTCTTTCGAAAAGCCAGCGCAAGCAGATTCAAAGCTGCTGAAATTGCGCTTCCTGTTTGGCGGACCAGCGCACTTTGAGGGCAAATCCGTCATCGGTTTGCGCTTCTTCGGTGACAACATCCTGATCAAACAACCACGCGCGCTTTTTTCCTTCCGCAAAGCCAAGCGTCAGATCGGCCACGCGGGTGGCACCTTGCAGGGCTTCGGCTATCGCCCGTTGCAACGTATCCAGCCCTTCGCCGCTGATGGCGGAAATAGCGAGTGTGTCTTCATCGCGTGCCGCGCGCTGCCGCAGCGCGTCCGCCGCGTCCTCATCCAGAAGATCAAGCTTGTTCCAGACCTCGAACGTGCGAATGCCATCGTCGACGCCAAGCGATGTCAGGATATCGCGCACATCGGCGGCCTGTTCATCGCTCTCGGCGTGGCTGATGTCGCGGACATGCACGATGATGTCTGCTGCCAGAACCTCTTCCAGTGTCGCGCGAAACGCCGCGACCAGTTCAGTAGGCAGATCAGAGATGAAGCCCACCGTGTCACTCAGGATGATCTCAGGTCCATCGGGCAGCACGAGAGAACGCATGGTCGGGTCAAGCGTGGCAAACAGCATGTCCTTGGCCATTACCTCCGCCCCGGTCAGACGGTTGAACAATGTAGATTTGCCAGCGTTGGTATATCCCACCAGCGCGACAATCTGGAATGGCACCTTGGCACGGGCAGCCCGGTGCAGGGCGCGGGTTTTCACGACCTTTTCAAGTTGGCGCCGTAGACGGACAAGCTGTTCATCAATGGCGCGTCTGTCCGCTTCGATCTGCGTCTCGCCGGGCCCGCCGACAAAACCAAGACCACCGCGCTGACGTTCCAGGTGCGTCCAGGCGCGTACCAGCCGGGTGCGCTGATAATTGAGGGCAGCCATCTCGACCTGCAGCACGCCTTCTCGGGTGGCGGCGCGATCGCTGAAAATTTCCAGGATCAAGCCTGTGCGGTCCAGCAACTTGACGCCCCAGGCTTTTTCCAGGTTTCGTTGCTGCACGGGACTGACCGGGCCGTCCACCAGCACCAACTCGATCTCTTCGTTGTGCATGAGGGCCTTGAGCTCATCAATCTTGCCTTTTCCGAAAAGCTTTCCTGCATCAACGGTGCGCGACGGCACGACCTGCGCGCCAGCGACCTCAAGCGCGGGCAAGGCGCGTGCCAGTGATACCGCCTCTGCCAGTGCAGCGTCGGGGTCTCTGCGATCTGCATTCGTGCGGATGTCAGGATGAAGCACCCACGCGCGCGTCACGCGGGGTCCGTCGGTATTGTCGATTTGGAAGGCCGCTTTGCTCAAGAAGCGTCTTCGCCCTCATACAGCGAAATTGGCTGGCTCGGCATGATCGTGGAGATCGCGTGCTTGTAGACCAGCTGGCTTTGGCCATCGCGACGCAACAGCACACAAAAGTTGTCAAACCAGGTGATAACGCCCTGCAATTTTACACCATTTATCAAGAAGATGGTGACTGGGACCTTGGTCTTGCGCACATGATTAAGAAACGCATCCTGAAGGTTCTGTCTGTCAGACGCCATGAGTAATCTTTCTTTTGTTCTTGCTGGCGTCCGCGTATCGGACTCCCCCAATGGGGCGAGTATGTCGCGCACGTATGGGACTTTCCACCCCCAATCTCACGGGGGTGTTCAGAATTGGCGCTGAGGTGTGTCAGAGGCGCAACCACATGGCATCATGACCGCCAGAGGTCAGGGGTCAGCAAGGCAATGATTGCAAGCGTCTCAAGACGCCCCAATACCATCGCACCACACAGCACAATCTTGGCCGCCACGCCCAGCTCAAGGACGGCAATCGGGGCTTCGGCAGCGTGTTGCATCAGGGGCCCGGTCGTCGACAGGGCAGACACGGACATGATCATCGCCTCTTCAAAACCCGCACCTGCAAGTGTCAGCAGAAGGGTGATGGCCGCAAGCGACATGGCAAAGAGCATGAAGAAGATCCACGCGATGAATGCCCCGTTGCTTTGCAAACGCCGTCCGACGGCCCCCGCCCCGCTGACCGAACTGGGATGCACCAGCCGTTGCATTTCGCGCACGCCGTTGGAGTAAAGCGCAAATACCCTCAGCAGCTTGACCCCTCCCGCAGTGGTCGCGACACCGCCCCCGACAAGCGCTAGCCCCATCAAAATGAGCCCTGACGTCGAAAGCCCCGACCAGCTTTGCGCTGTCGCCCAATGCTCCGACACGAAGCCTGTGGTGGTCAGAAAGGACATAACGGTGAACACAGCACCCCAAAGCGCCTGCGCCGCCTGGGATATGTTTTCAAATTCTGCGACATCATAAGCGCCGATCCAATGACGCGCGAACAAGACAAGCGGAACCACCGAAACGACCAGCAGTCCAATGCGGAACTCAGGGTCAGTGAGCAGCCCACCTTGTGTCGCGGTCACTGTATCTTGCGAAAATGTAAGACGACTAAGAGCGAACAGCATGAAAAGAAACATCACCGCCTCGCCGGGGATGCCAATGTTTGCATTTTCGATCCCGCCAACCGGCGATATGCCCGATGTCGCCATAATCGACATCGCATGGCAGATGGCTATCAGGGGTGTCTCACCGCCAAAAAGCTGCAAAAGCCAAAGCAACAGCGTCAGGGCAAAATAGATCGGCAGCAACGCGCGCGTCACTCGGATCAGCCTTTCGCGCGGGTCGGCGTGGGCACGCTGTCCTCCGCTGCCAGATTCGCGGCGACCCGGCTCTGCCTGTGCGGTGACCTCAAAGCCACCAAGGTGCAGGGGGGCCAAAATAGCTGAAGCTGCGATCCACATGACCAGTCCGCCCATCCACCCCACTTGCGCGCGCCACAAATGCAATGTCCGGTCCAACCTTTCGGGATCATCAAAAACAGTGGCGCCCGTCGTGGTGATCGCACTGACCATCTCAAAATAGACATTGATGAACCGCGTCGTCGGCAAGGCTTCGTAAAAGGGTAAGGCCAGCATCACAGGCAGCGCGACAAACGCCGACAGCAGCGACATGAGGGGCCCAAGCGCGCCATGTCGCGGCATCCTGCCAGCGTGTGCGACAGCCACCAGCGTGAAAACGATCATGCCCAGCAAACCGGCGTAAAAGAATGCCCGCGCCGCTTCCAGCTCGCGCACCGCAGTCCCATAGACGGCAGGCACCATCATCGAGACCGAAAAAATACCGAAGAGCAGAAGAAACAGCGGCAGTTTCAGCAAGGAAGATCGGATGGAGTGATTGCGGCTCACGGGCGGGCCTTTGCAGTGGGGCCGTCAGGCGGCATGAATTGTTGTGTCTTGAAGATGCACCGCTAAGTCAACAGTTAGGGGGTCTAACGACATGCAATGCGGGCATCGACACCTTGCCTGGATGCCTCTTGCAACACTGACCTAACTCGCTCCGAAAGGGCTGACATGACGTTCCTTTTGCTCGCTGCGATCTTTGTTTCGGGATTTTTCGTGTACAGAGCCTGGCAAAGGCGGCAACACCGCGCAGATCTGCTGGACAGCCTGCTGCATCCCCACGAAAAAAGGATGCTCAAAGCGCAAATCCCCATACTTCAGAGGTTGCCGGCCGCACTTTGGGATCCGCTGGAAGGCAAGATCAATCTTTTTCTCGATCAGGTCCGGTTCATCGGCTGCAACGGTCTGGAAGTAACAGAGGAAATGGAACTGAGCATTGCGGCGCAGGCCTGTCTGCTCGTGGTAAACAGCGATGCCTGGTACGACAATCTGACGACCGTCATGATCTATCCCGGCGCGTTCAAATCGCTTCGCAAAGACTATGACGGGTATGTGGTGACCGAGGAAGAAGTGATCCGCAGCGGCGAAAGCTGGTCACGCGGTCCGGTGATCCTGTCTTGGGAGGATTCGCATCGTGGCGCGCTTAACGCGCAGGACGGGCACAATGTTGTGTTGCATGAATTTGCGCATCAACTTGACGATATGTCCGGCCACACTGATGGCGGCCCCATGATGGCAGAAGGGCAAAGCTTTGAAACCTGGTCGCGGGTGATCCGGACCGCTTTCGAGCGGCACAAGGCCAACGTTGAACACGGTCGCAAGACAGCTCTCGATGCATATGGCGCGACCAATCATCAGGAATTCTTTGCCGTCGCTGTCGAAACCTTCTTTGAAAAACCAAGCGCATTGCACGCAGAAGAACCGGAGGTCTATGCAGAGCTTGTAAAACTGCTCCAGGTTGACCCCAGGGTTTGGCGGTGATTGCCAGGCCGCACTGGGCCGAGCGCATCCTTGTGCCGCAGCTGCGCCTTGGGCCGCGTGAACATGGGCCTGAGACGCCCTTAAACTGACGCGTCACAATCAGAAAAAATCGATTGAAACCTGCATCAACTGCTCGACGTTCGGCACGTCTTCGGCCAGCACAAAAAGGGCCATCACGTCGCCTTCATCAATGCGCGTGCTGCCCAGAGGGCGCATCACCTTGTCGCCCTTGCGCAGCATGCCGATCAGCGCTCCTTCGGGGAAGTCGATCTCGCTGACCAGTTTGCCAGCGACGGGCGATGTGGACAGGACCTCCGCTTCGATCACCTCGGCTTCGGCGTCCCCGATGGAATAGACCGCGCGAACCCGGCCATGACGGATATGGCGCAATATCGAACTGACGGTGGTGGCCCGAGGATTGATGTACGCGTCAATCCCCAAGGGGGTCATCAGGGGCACCAGTGTTGGATCGTTGATCAGCGCGATGACATAATCACATCCTTCAGCCTTGGCCCGCACACAGGCAAGCATGTTGGTCTTGTCATCATCCGTAACCGCGAGCATCGCATCTGCCCGAGCAATCCCCGCTTCGGCCAGCAAGGCTGCATCCAGCCCATCCCCATTCAGCACAATCGTCCGTTCAAGCGCTTCAGCAGCCTTTTCGGCGCAGATGCGACTTTTCTCAATCATCTTGGCGCGCACCCGCCGTTCGCCGGACTCAAGCGCCTGGGCCACCGCCAGACCGACATTGCCGCCTCCGACAAGTACCACCCGGTCCTGTTTGCTGGACTTCTTGCCGAATATTTCCAACGTGCGTGCAATATCGTCGCGGTGGGTAAACACGTAGCAATCATCCCCGACGAACAGCTGATCCTTCGCCTCTGGCGCAAAGAGGGAGCCGTCGCGCCGTACCCCAACCACCACCGCGCGCAATGTCGAGAAGAGGTCGGTCAGCTGCCGCAAAGGTGTGTTGACCACCGGACAATCCGTATCAATGGTGATCCCGAGCAGGTGCGCCTCACCATCCATGAAAATTTCGGTATCAAAGCTCGCTGGGGCCGAGAGGCGCTGCAGTGCTGCTGAGGCAACCTCCTTTTCTGGGCTGATAACCACATCGATCGGCATGTGTTCACGACGATAAAGATCCGAATAAATCGCATCGAGATAGCTTTGCGAGCGCAGTCGGGCGACCTTGCGATTGATGCCGAACACCGAATGGGCAACCTGACAGGTAACCATATTAACCTCATCAGAATGCGTCGCGGCGATGATCATCTCTGCGTCGCGGGCGCCGGCCCGGTCCAGTACATCTGGATAGCTGGCAAAGCCTGCAACCCCCTGAACATCCAGCGTTTCCGTCGCCCGGCGCACCAGATCGGCGTCGCTGTCCACAACGGTAACGTCATTGCGTTCACCACTCAGGTGGCGGGCGATCTGCCAGCCGACCTGTCCTGCGCCGCAAATGATCACCTTCATCATAGCACCTAAGGTTGAATGAGGCCGCCTTGCAATGGCCGTTCAAGATCAGGTTAGAGGGCATGACAGAGAGGTTGGCAAGCGTCAATCGGATTGTATTCGCGATCAGGTCTGCGCAATATAGGTGCATGAAACGGTCGGCTCTTTTCCTAGTACTTGTCGGATTTGGTATCGTTGCCTGCGGCGGTCTCGAAACCTACTATCGCCCAGGCGTCAGCGTCAGCACGCTGAACCGGGACACCGATGCCTGCAAAGTCAAGGCGTTGCGCGATGTCCCGCCTTCCACGCAGGTCCGCCGTTACCCGCCCGAATACATTCCGCCCGTCAAGGAATGTGACGCTGATGGTGTCTGCACGGTCGTCCGGGTGGGCTATTTCATTCCCGGCGAAATCGTGACCTTTGATCCAAACGACGCCTTGCGCAAACGGGTTGAAAACCAATGCATGGCAGACAAGGGCTACCTGCCCGTTTCCATTCCGCCCTGCCCCGGCAATGTCGTAAACACCGTCCCTGCCCGCGCGACCAAGACATTGCCGGACCTGACGCCGAATTCCTGCGTTATTCGCAATAAAAACGGCACGTTCCAGATCGTCACACGCGGCTAGCCTGATTTCGGTGAGGGGCAAATTGGCGCTGGTGCAAACGTGTGCAAGCGGCTAACTCTTGCACAGCACTTTATCCGAGAGCCCTCATGACAGATCTACAAGACGCCAAATCCCTTGTGCAGGCACATTACGCGGCACTTGAAGGCGCAGACAGCGAAACAGTTACTCAAATTCTCTCAGAGCGGATGACGGCAGATGCAACGTGGCGTGGGGTGCATCCGTGGAACGAACAGGTTGGGCCGGCAGGTGCCGCCGTTTTCTGGAAACTGTTTCTCAGTGCCTTTGCCCATGTGCAGCGGCGCGAAGACATTTTCTTTGCGGGACGCAATGAAATAGACAACGAAGCGTCTGTCTGGACGACCTCAATGGGACATTTGATGGGTTTGTTCGACGCGCCTTTTTTGGGCATTCCCGCGACCCGGAAGCTGGCAATGCTGCGCTACGCCGAATTCAACCGGGTCGAGAATGGAAAGATCGTGGAAACAGCGTTGTTCTGCGATGTTTTGCACCTGATGACGCAGGCCGGATTAAACCGGTTTCCCCAACAAACCGCCGTCCATATGATCCAACCCGGTCCCCGCACCCATGATGGGCTCTTGATGGGCGAAAACGATTCCGCCGAAGGCGCAAAGACGCTGGCGCTCATTGACCGCATGATTTTTGCCATAAGCGCCGCCAACGACGATCCATCTGCGCGTACCCCGCGTGAAGAACTAAAAGAAAACTGGCATGACGACATGATCTGGTGGGGTCCGGACGGCGTTGGTGCGACCTACACCATTGACCGCTATATCGAACAACATCAGGGCCCATTCCGGAAAAACATTACGGACCGTGTCTTTAACGGACATGTGTGCCGGATGGCGGAAGGCACCTATGGTGGGTTTTTTGGCTGGCCGAATCTCACGCTGACCAACGCCGGGGCCTATATGGGGATCAAGGGGGATCCAAATGTGCGCGCCGATATGCGCGTGGTGGACATCTATCGACGAGATGGTGAGAAGCTGGCCGAAAACTGGATCTTCATCGACGTGTTACATTTCCTGAAGATGCAGGGCGTGGACGTGCTGGAAGAGCTTGCCACCCGCTGAAAGGCGCAATCCCTACCCGATATACCCTAGGCATCCGCTTGCAGTGGTTTCTCAAGGTGCCAAATCTGCTCTGCCGGGTAGATTTTTGCCCATTCTGCGGGAACGGAACCGCGGGTCCCGCCGGCTTGATCCGGGGCGAAAATCTCCTGATAGCTATCAATGCTGAACCCGATTTGTCCGAAGAGATCAATCCAGCCAGACACCGTGAGATTGAAGCAGACACCGCTGGGATCGATTTCGACCTCTGTCCAGTCAGCCCCCCACATGCCCGCATAGGGACGATGCAGCAAGGTGTCGCAGGGGGCGCCGTTCAGCGGAGAGCAGATAAGAGAGATCGGATGGTTTCCCAGAAACACAAGCTTGCCTCCGGGACGCAACAGTCGCCACGCCTCTCGTAGCCAAATCTCTGGCGGACACCAGATTGCAGCCCCGTATTCCGAAATCGCAAAATCGAACGAGGCGTCGGGTAGCCCTGTGTGCTCAGCGTTTGCTTCGAGAAAGCGGATGTCGATACGGTGCTCTTTTGCCAGGTCGCGGGCCACCGCAAGCTGGTTGGATGAGACATCAATCGCCGTGACGGTCGCACCACGCCGCGCCATCCACGCGGCGACATATCCTGTCCCGCAACCAAGTTCGACGGCGTCCTTTCCGGACATATCCGTAGGGAGCAGCTTCAACTCGGTCTCCGACCTCCCCCAGTTACCCCACACCGGTGCGCGCGATGCCCAAAGCCGCCGACCCGCTTTGGTCCAGTTGACCGCGTCCGCGTCCCAAACCGCGCGGTTTATCGCGACGTGATCGCGCGACATCGGTGCCTGCCCCTACCTTCGCGCTCTATCCTGCCGCCTCCGCTTCCTCATCTACATGCGCCACGCGTACCCCGGACTTTGCAGAAGTCACGACGCCCAGCGACTTGAGCTTGCGGTGGAGCGCGGATCGCTCCATGCCGACAAAGTTCGCGGTACGAGAAATGTTGCCGCCAAACCGGTTGATCTGCGTCAGCAGGTATTCACGCTCAAACGCCTCGCGTGCTTCGCGCAAAGGAAGTGTCGCCAACGCGCCAGAGAGCACGACGCGGCCGTCTTCTTCACTATGCTCCTCCTCGCCGGGAAGTTCCTTTGCCTCAATCGGACCAGCACCATCGCCCAGGATCAGGACCCGCTCGATCAGGTTCTTGAGCTGCCGCACGTTACCAGGCCAAACCATGGTTTGCATTAGCGCGACGGCGTCTTCTGACAGGTCCCGTTGAGGCAAACCCTGGGACTTGTTGAATTCGGCAATGAAGTGCTCGGCCAAAAGCGGAATGTCTTCGCGGCGCTCTTCCAGCGAAGGGACGGCGATTGGCACAACGTTGAGGCGGTGAAACAACTCCTGCCGGAAGGTTTCGCTGTTAATTGCAGCCTCCAGGTCCTTGTTTGTACTGGAAACTACTCTCAGATCGACCCGTACCTTGTCATTGCCACCGACCCGGGTGAATTGCTGATCCACCAGCACCCGCAGGATTTTTGACTGTGTGCCCAGTGGCATGTCAGCGACCTCATCGAAATAGATGACGCCGCCGTGGGCTTGCTCCAACAGCCCCGGTTCAATGCCTCGGTCAGCACTTTCGCGGCCAAAGAGCACCTCCTCCATCCTGTCGGGCTCAACCCCGGCGCAATTGACGGTTACAAAGGGCGCTGCGGCCCGGTTGGAGTTGGCGTGGATATAGCGGGCGGCGACTTCCTTGCCCGCCCCACCCGGACCGGTCAGCATCACGCGGCCGTTGGATTTGGTGACTTTGTCAAGCTGCCCCACCAACGCCCGGAATGCTGCCGAATTGCCAAGCATCTCTGCAGAGGTCACATCGCGTCGTTTGAGGCTTTGGTTCTCGCGGCGCAGACGCGAGGTCTCCATCGCGCGGCGTATCACCACGAGCAACTGGTCAATATTGAACGGTTTTTCAATGAAATCATATGCCCCCTGCTTGATCGCAGCGACAGCAATTTCGATGTTACCATGGCCGGAAATGATCACCACCGGCACATCCGGGTTGTCGCGCTTGGTGGCCTTGAGAATATCGATACCGTCCATGCGGCTGTCTTTAAGCCAGATATCAAGGATCATCAGTGCGGGCGGTTCGGTATTGATCGCTGCCATCGCATCGTCCGAATTGCCGGCAAGACGGGTGGCAAAGCCCTCATCTTCCAGAATGTCCGAAATCAGTTCCCGGATATCACGTTCATCGTCAACGATCAGGATGTCACTCATCTGCAATCTCCAATGTGCTGGGGGTGGATTGGGGCGCGGCGGGAAGCGTAATCACAGCCATAGCCCCGTAATGGGATTGCCCGTCAAAGACGGGCGCGTCGGTGAGGGTCAGGCTGCCGCCGTGTTCCTCGATAATTTTCTTAACGATCGGCAGCCCAAGGCCGGTTCCTTCGCTGCGGGTTGTTACATAGGGTTCAAAGAGGCGTGCACGGTCCTCAGGCAAACCGATACCATTGTCGGCAATGGTCAGTTCCGCACCGCTTTCACTGTGCGACATCGACACTTGTATCTGCGGCCTCAGATCATCGGGCGGTTCTTTTTGTTTCAGACTTTCAATGGCTTCACCTGCGTTCTTGATCAAGTTTGTCAAAGCCTGAGAGATCATTGTACCGTCAATTTGCGCCATCAATGCCTCATCCGGTAGCGCCGCTTTGATTTCTACGTCAGGCTGTCCGGCCTGCTGCAGGAACACTGCATCGCGCACCAGTTGAACGAGATCCTGCTCACTGGTCTCAGGCTCCGGCATCCGCGCAAACTTTGAGAACTCATCCACGATCCGCCGCAGATCTCCGGTCTGGCGCACAATCACGCCGGTCATTTGATCCAGCGCTTCGGCATCTTTACCTTCCATCTTGCTGCCAAACTTCCGTTTGATGCGCTCGGCACTTAACTGGATCGGGGTCAGGGGGTTCTTGATCTCGTGGGCAATCCTGCGCGCCACATCGCCCCAGGCAGCCATACGCTGTGCACTGACCAGATCGGTGACATCATCAAAAGCAACCACATATCCCTCTAGGCGACCATCATCGGCCCGCCGCGTGGCCATGCGTACCAACAGATTGTCCATGGCGCCCTGGCGCGACACCTTGACCTCGCCTTGTGACACCTCGCCGGGGCCATTGGTCAGCGTCTCGAACAAAGGCGCAAACTCCGGAACCGCGACGGCCAGCGCCAGCGATTGTTGGTCTTCGGACCAATCCAGCAAGCGCATCGCGGATCTGTTAACAAAAGTCACGCGCCCTTCTGGATCCAGCCCGACCACCCCTGAGGTGACGGAGCTGAGCACGGAATCAAATAACCGCCGACGCCGTTCAATCTGGCGGGTATTGTCCAGAAGGGTTTCGCGCTGGCCTTTGAGCTGCGTGGTCATCTGGTTGAAGTAGCGGCCGAGCATGGCGATTTCGTCGTCGCCGTCCTCCTCCCGGACCTGGACGGACAGATCCCCTGCCCCAACCCGCTGTGCCGCACCGGTCAAACGCCCGACGGGGCCCGACAGCCGCTCTGCAAACCACAGGCCAAGCCATACAGCCGCGAGGATCAGGATGACTGCAAATCCGATGTACAGCAGGCCAAATTCAAATAGCAATCGGCCGCGATCAGCCTCCAACTGCTGGTAGAGCCGTGCCGTCTCTTCTGTTTCGTCCAACAGCGACAGAATATCACCATCCACGTCACGGCTGACGTATAGAAAACGGTCAACATATGTTTCCAGCGGGCGCAGCGCCCGGAATTCATTGTTGGTCCAGTCTTCGATGATCAATACGCCTTCACGGATGGCCAGTGCGATCTGCTCTTGGGTGGGTGGCTCGTAGTCGAACAGGTAGGACCGCTCCCCCCGCGCGCGGATTTGCGACGTTCCATCAATAAGATAGGCCTCGCGAAGCCCGCGCTGGACCAGCCGCTGACCATCGCTGAGAATCTCGCTGTCTGACAACGGAACGCTTTGACGCCGGCTGTTGTCGATGTACCGCGCCAGCCCGCGCGCATCGTCTAGCAAATCAATGCGTTGCTCATTTTCATAAGCTTCTGCGGCGGTTAGTGAGTTTTCCACCACGCTGCGGACCCGGTCCGAAAACCAGCCTTCCAAGCCCACATTCACTGTCAGTCCGGCGAAAATTGCGACAGAAACAGTTGGGATAAGCGCCATCAACGCAAAGACGCCGGTCAAGCGAAGGTGCAGGCGCGACCCGGCAGACTTGGCACGGCGCGCGGCGATTTGGCGGGCAACCTGGCTCATGACCAGCGCGGCGACCAAAAGGATGTAGACCAGATCGGCCAGCAGGATCAGTCGTACGCTAGGTGTGTTGGTCGCTTGCCCGGGCGGGCCCACAATCAGATAGGTTGCGAAGGCCAGAACCGGGGCCAGCAGCACCAACCCAAATGTAAAGAGATTCCGCACACGTCTGCGTCGTCGCAAACGACCCAGGTGTTCCAAAGAAAAAAAGCGTGACCGGGTTGCCACCCGCTGCCCTCACCGATGATGTGATGCATTGCTGCATCAACCGCCATATTTTGTGGTCCTGAACACGCATGAAGCATGATGGCCACGGTTATGTGGCGCTTTTACATCATTTTGCGACCCCGTGTCACCTCAATATCGAGATCGGTGATCTTCTTGCGCAAAGTATTGCGATTGATGCCAAGCAAATCGGCACATTTTGCCTGATTTCCGGCGGTCGCCCCAAGTGCAATTTCAATCAGCGGTGCCTCCACTTCGCGCAGAATGCGGCCATACAGGCCGGGCGGTGGCAGCATATTGCCATGCAGGTCGAAGTACCGGCGCAGGTGGCGTTTGACAGATGCGCCCAGCCGTTCCGTATTTGCCGATGTGTGCAGCGGTTCAATTTCTGGCTGCGCGCCAAGCACCTGTTCGGCCTCAGCAAGAGAAATCTCAGCGGCGCGGCTGGTCAATGCCAACTGCCGCATTGCGTGTTCCAGCTGGCGCACGTTTCCCAACCAGGGATAGTTGACCATCAGTTGCGTCGCGTCGTCTGACAGTGTTCGCGCTGCATCCGACGGCGCGGCCTTTTGCAGGAAATGATGGGCCAACAGCACAATGTCCTCTGCGCGATCACGCAATGCCGGTACATGCAAGGTGGCCCCGGACAGCCGATAGTATAGATCTCTGCGCAGATCACCTTTCTTCATGGCGGCTGACAGATCCGACTGGCTGGTGGCGAGAAACCGTGGCGTGTGCTCGCCGGGGGTATCCATCATCCGGGCGATGCGGGCCTGCGTGTCCGAGGGGATATCGCCAATCTCGTCAATCAAAAGCGTGCCCCCACGCACACGCGCCAGAACCCGCGCCGGGCCTTCGATGTCATGCAGATCAGCAGCGGTGACGGTGACAAATGGCAGGCTGCGCCGGTCGGAAAAGTCATGTATCGCCCGCGCGATCAGGGATTTCCCTGTTCCGCTTTCGCCCCAGATCAGCACCGGCAGGTCAGTGTTCATCAGCCGTGCAACCATCCGGTAGAGCGATTGCATCACAGCCGTCTGACCGACCATTGGCAGATCGTCGCGCGCTTCGTCTGTCGGTGTGGCGGTCGCACGCTGCGTCACGTTGCGGGCCAGCGCGGCAGAGGTTCGCTTCATCAGGTCCGGCAGATCAAATGGCTTGGGCAGATAATCAAAAGCTTCCGCCTCAGCGGCCTTGATTGCCGTCATGATGGTGTTTTGCGCCGAAATGACGATGACCGGAAGCCCGGGCCGGTCCATACTGATCTTGGGCAGCATTTCCAGACCATTGCCATCGGGCATGGCAACATCCGTGATGACGACATCACCTTTGCCTTCGCCAACCCAGCGCATGAGCGTCGTAAGGCTTGAGGTTGCATGCACTTTGCACCCCGCCCGTGTCAGCGCCTGCGTCAAAACGGTTCGGATCGTGCGATCATCGTCGGCAACCAGTATCGTCCCATCCATGGGTCTGCTCCTTGTATTGCGGCTAGATGCGCTTTTGGGTCATTCAGTTCCCCCGGCGCGGGGCAACGAAATGCGAAATGTTGTTTGTCCAGGCACCGAAGAGACCGATATCCAGCCGTCATGTTCGGAAATGATCTTACTGACCAAGGCCAGCCCCAGCCCGGTGCCGTTTTCGCGGCCTGAGACGAAGGGTTCGAATACATCGTCCTTGATCCCTTCCGGCAAGCCGGGACCGTCATCGGTGATCTCGATCTGCAAGGGCAGCGAATGGCCGGAACCATCTGAGCGGCGCAGCCGAAAGGAATGCTCGAAATAGGTGCGCAGCCGGATTGTCCCTCCCCGCTCCCCTGCGGCCTCTGACGCATTCTTCAAGAGATTCAAGACCACCTGCAGCAATTGATCCTTGTCCCCCAGCGCAAAGGGCAACGACGGGTCATAGACCTCCTGAATGGTCATCTGACCGCCAAACCCCAGTAGGGCTGATCGTCGGGCGCGGTCCAGCACGTCATGCAGGTTGACCGGCGCACGCTCCGGTGCTGTCAAATTGCCAAACTGGTCCACCTGCTCAAGCAGCTTTACGATGCGGCGGCTCTCAGCGACGATAAGATCCGTCAGTTCCAGATCCTCAGCGCCCAGGTTCATCGACAGCAGTTGTGCAGCCCCGGTGATGCCCGCCAGTGGATTTTTGATTTCATGGGCCAACATCTCTGCCATGCCGATGGCAGATTTGGCGGCGGATTTGACGCCCCGGTTTTGCGTGACGCGGCCTGCCAGTTCACGCGGTGTGATCAGCATCAGCATTCGGCCCTCGTGTCCGACAAGTGGCGCAATTTGCACGCCGCACTGCAATGGCGCGCGCTGGCCCGAGCCGACATCGACATCATTGACAAATAATGGCGTCTGATTCTCGCGGGCGCGTTCAAAGGCGGCCTCGAGGGGGTGATCAATGGCGATGATATCCCATACCGGAGAGCCGATAATCGACTTGGCAGAGGCATTCAAAAACCCCTCGGCCGCGGGATTGAGGTCGCTGATCGTTGTATCCGGCGCAATAATAACCGCCGGAACTGGCAAAGAAGCCCAGATCGCCCGGTCCGAATTCATGCCGCCACCCTAGATGGCGCGTCGCAAAAGGCATTTTCAATCAAGGAACTGACGCGCGTCGGATCCGTTTCGGTCAGAACCAACCGGCGCAGATCAGCCCGCGTGGCGTGTGTATCCATGTACCAGCCAAGGTGCTTGCGTGCGACACGCAGGCCCAGCGTTGCACCATAGAAACTGAGCATGGCCTCATAATGCGCCCGCACCATGTCGGCAAATCTCTCGCCTTGTGGGATGTTTGGCGCGGGTGTGCCGTAAAGCGCATGAGAGATTTCAGCCAAAAGCCAGGGCTTGCCCCGAGCCGCCCGCCCGACCATGACGCCATCGCCGCCAGACCGCTGCAATGCTGTGCGTGCGGTTGTGCTGTCTTGAATGTCTCCGTTTGCTATCACGGGGATCGATACTGCGTCTTTGACGTGGTGGATGGCGGCCCAGTCTGCGTGGCCCTTATAGAATTGGCAACGCGTCCGCCCATGGATGGTGATCATGCTGATTCCAGCTGCCTCTGCACGCGCGGCGATTTCAGGGGCGTTCATAAGGCCATTGTCCCAACCAAGGCGCGTTTTCAGTGTGACCGGCACGTCAACAGCCGCAACCACGGCTTCGATCAGCCGCAACGCGTGATCAGGTGTCTTCATCAGGGCAGATCCAGAGGCGCCCTGCGTCACCTTCTTTGCCGGGCATCCCATGTTGATATCGATCAGGAGCGCGCCCTGATCGGCGACCATCCGCGCGGCCTCGGCCATGGGATGTGCTTCGCGTCCTGCGATCTGCACTGCGGTGCCTTCGATCCCCAACCCCAATTCCGCCTTTTCGCGGGTGCCGGGACGCCGGGCCAGCAATTCCTGGCTGGCAACCATTTCAGACACGACAAGGCCCGCGCCAAACTGCGCCACGAGGTTGCGGAATGGCAGATCGGTGATTCCGGCCATCGGTGCAAGAAACACCGGTGGGGCCAAATCGAGAGGAAAGGCGCGGACGCTCACGTGCTTAATCCTTGTGCAATTGGAACGGATGTAGCGTCCGGGCGCGTCAACCTCAATGTATTGTGGCGCGGAAAAGAGCGCCTAAATCAGATGGTGCCTGAAAATTAGGCAACTACGGACGGATTGCGTCGCCGCAAAGCATTGCCTAGACAATCAGCATGATCTCAGGCCTTTGCTCATGACCCTTGCTGTTCTGATCGTCGCAGCCGGGCGCGGCACACGCGCTGGTGGCGCTACTGCCAAGCAATGGCAGCCGCTTTGTGGCAGACGCGTCATCGATCACACTCTGGCGGCCTTCACAGGGCATCCGGCAGTGAACAGAATCGTTGTTGTGATCCATCCCGACGACCGAGCGCAGGCAATCAGTCTGGAAACGCTTGGCATCACGCTGGTGACCGGTGGCGCGGATCGCGCCGCGTCGGTTCGCAACGGCCTTGCCGCGGTGCAGGATTGCGACAGTGTGCTCATCCATGATGCTGCACGGCCATGTGTGTCACGTGCGGTTATCGACGGTGTGATTAATGCGCTGGCGCACAATGACGGCGCGGCGCCCGGACTGGCCGTGTCAGACGCCCTGTGGCTAGGCGACGGCGCGCAGGTAACTGGAACCCAAGACCGCGAAGGTCTTTTTGCGGCCCAAACGCCACAGGGTTTTGGCGTTGCGTCGATTACTGCGGCACATGATAGATACGACGGCCCGGCAGCAGACGACGTCGCAGTGGCCCGGGCGGTTGGAATGCGCATTGCCATCACGGCCGGTAGTGCGGATAACCTGAAGATCACCACGGCTGCGGATTTTGCCCGCGCCGCGCGTACTCTGGAGCCAAAAATGGACATTCGCACCGGCAACGGATTTGACGTACATGCCTTCGGCCCCGGTGACCACGTGATGCTGTGCGGCGTAAAAGTGCCGCATCCACAAGGGCTTGTGGGCCATTCCGACGCGGATGTGGGGATGCATACGGTGACGGATGCCATCTATGGTGCCCTTGCAAAGGGTGACATCGGGCAGCATTTTCCGCCCACCGACCCACAATGGAAGGGGGCGGCAAGCGACATCTTCCTGCGTCACGCAGCAGGGCTTGCACGGGACATGGGTTTTGAAGTTTCCAACGTCGATTGCACGCTGATTTGCGAAACCCCCAAGATCGGACCCCATGCCGGCGATATGCAGGCGACACTGGCCGACATCATAGGGATTGATCCTGATCGCGTGTCCGTCAAGGCCACAACCTCGGAACGTCTGGGGTTTACCGGTCGCGGTGAAGGCATCGCATGCTTGGCAACTGCGACATTGGTGAAACCGTGACACTGGCGCGACTGATCGGCACCGTTCTGGGTGTTGGGAATATCCGCCCCGCGCCCGGCACATGGGGATCATTGGTAGCGCTGCCTGCGGGATGGTTGGTGCATGTACTTGGTGGCTTCCCCCTTCTTTGCATCGGCGTAGTGGCGGCCTTTCTCAAGGGATGGTGGGCGACCGCAAAGATGACAGCCGGCAGCGACGATCATGACCCTTCAGAGATTGTGATAGATGAACTAGTCGGCCAGTGGATCGCCCTCTTGCCGCTCAGCTATGCTGCCTGGTCCATGGACATCTCGGTCCTCGCGCTTTGGCCAGGTTGGATTGCTGCGTTTGTCCTCTTTCGACTTTTCGACATCTGGAAGCCATGGCTGGTGGGTTGGGCGGACCGCCGCGGCGACCCACTCGGCGTGATGCTGGACGACGTTATTGCGGGCGCATTCGCGGCGGTTGGCGTTTTGGTACTGGCAGCGGTCTATCATGGCCTCTGATCACTTGAGCCTTGCGGCGGAACTTCTTGTCATCACGGCACAAAAGCGCGTGATGCTGACCTGTGCAGAAAGCTGCACAGGTGGGATGCTGGCGGCTGCACTGACGGATCTGCCCGGATCATCGGCGATGTTCGACAGGGGGTTTGTGACGTATACGAATGCCGCCAAGATCGCCCTGCTAGGTGTGCGGCAGGCCACGCTGGACGCGGATGGTGCCGTCTCTGAAAGCGTCGCCTCAGAAATGGCGGTTGGTGCCCTGACGCGGTCAGAGGCGCATCTGGCGCTGTCAATCACCGGCATCGCAGGCCCCGGCGGATCTGAACACAAACCAGAGGGGCGGGTTTGCTTTGCTCTCGCAACATCCAAAGGGTGCAAGGCCGAAACGCAGGAATTCGGCGCCATCGGCCGCAGCGCAGTGCGTCAAGCTGCACGAGACCATGCGCTGCACATGCTGCTTACCGCCGTTCATGATCTGCCCCATATTTAGGCAGTAGACCGCAAAAGCCGCCCGCTAATTAGGCACCCTTCAATTTGCCCAGAAAATAGGCATGGAGACCCTTTTCCATGCGCAACTCGCACGCAATCTGCCCAAACCAGATAATTCCCAAACCGGAGACCTTCCAATGGATGCCGCCGATACCGCATGGATCATGACTGCCACAGCCCTCGTTCTTTTCATGACCCTTCCCGGTCTCGCCTTGTTCTATGGCGGGCTGGTTCGGTCTCGAAATGTACTGAGCGTTTTCATGCACTGCTATGCCATTGCCTGCCTGATGTCAGTTCTCTGGTTCTTTGCAGGATACTCCATTGCATTTGGGCCCGGTGAAAGTGGCCTATGGGGCGGTCTGGGCAAGATCGGCCTGAATGGCGTCACTTCGCAAAGCCTGAGCGGTACGCTGCCGGAGGTGCTGTTCTTTGCGTTTCAGATGACCTTCGCCATCATCACACCGGCGCTGATTGTCGGTGCCTATGTCGAACGGATCGGATTTGTATTTGTCATGCTCTTTTCCGGCCTTTGGATGCTGCTGTGCTATGCGCCGGTTGTGCATTGGGTCTGGGGCGGCGGCATTCTGGCAGATGGGGGCATCTTTGGGGCAACGGGGGTAAAGGACTTTGCCGGCGGCATTGTGGTTCATGAAACTGCCGGGATTGCAGCTCTTGTGCTGGCGATCATGCTGGGAGCGCGCGAGAATCAAACCACTCCGCCGCACAATCCCGGCCTTGTAATGGTCGGTGCAGCCATGCTGTGGGTTGGCTGGTTCGGTTTCAACGGCGGCTCGCAGCTGGCCGCCGACGGCGGGGCTGCGATGGCGATAACGGTCACGCATATTTCGGCAGCAACGGCCTCGCTGACCTGGGCACTATGGGAGCGGATCAAGTTCGGAAAGTTCTCGTTGGTTGGTCTGGTTACCGGAACCATCGCCGGGCTGGCCTCGATTACGCCAGCATCAGGCTTTGTGGGGCCCTGGGCTGCACTGCTGATCGGCGCGGTTGCGGGCATCTTGTGCCAAGAGGCCGTTGTGATGATCCGCAACCGGATCAAAATCGACGATACACTGGACGTTTTTGCGGTTCATGGCGTGGGAGGTATTTTCGGGACCGTCATGATCGCGGCCTTGGGCCTTGGATCATGGGTCGCACAACTGGGATCGTTGCTGATTGTCGGTGTCTTCACCGTTGTGATGACAGTTGTCATCGCCTTGATTTGCCGCGCTGTCACCCCATTGAGGGTGGATGCCGAGACCGAGCATAACGGGCTCGATATCACGGTGCATGGGGAACGCGCCTACGATCTGAGCAACTGATCGGTCAGGTCGCGCAGGCAATCACCCTGCGCGGCCTGCCACAAGCTATCCGCAGTTGCATCACCAACAAGGCTGACTGCCTTGGCGCCCAGTTTTGCGGCGCGAGCCTCCAGCGCCATCGGCGCCATCAGATCATGTTTGAGCCGCTGCATCGCGCCATTTTCCCGCGTGATTGATACTTCTGCCTGTGTCTCGCTCAGCCGCTCATCCGCTGTTACCTGCACTTTTGACCTAAGCTTCCTGATGTCGTTATCGCGCGTGATTGCGTCCGTGAACTGCGCGATAGAGGCGGTATCGTGTCCCAAAAGCGCCATGGCAGCGGTTTGGGCAAAGCTGAACTTGGCTGCCAAACCGGTTTTGGGGCCTGGGATATTGCACACTGTCATCCAGCGGGGATGGGTCCGGATATGCAGCTTGCTCACGCTCTCGGCGTCCAGTCGCAAATCGCCAATCGCCTCGAGCGTCGCATGCAGACCATGGCAACACGCGTGAAACTTGTGGCTGATTGATGTGATATGCCATGTGCCCTTACCGGGTCTTACGTTTTCGTTCGCACCATGATGGGTGTCGCCAAAGCCAAGCGGGCCTGCCATCCCATCGCGCGCCGCGGTCATGCCGGCCTGGGCCCAAAGCGTCGCTTCTACCCCTGTGCGGGCGGCCAGACCCGCGTTCAGCGGTTTACCCATCGTGCCAAACTGCGCTTTCAGCCCAGACGCCATCGACGCGCAAAGCCCAAGCGCGTGGCGCATTTCGCCATCACTCAATCCCAAAAGCCGTGCAGTCGCCAACGTGGCACCGAAAGCACCTGCCGTCGCGGTCTGATGATAGCCGATCTGATAGTGGTCGCGCCCCAACCAGAGGCCCGTCAGGACAGAGGCCTCGATACCGATGGTCCCTGCCGCCACGACCTCCTCCATGGTCGCGCCGACCTCCTCGGCGAGCGCAAGCACGGCGGGAAGCACGGCAACCGACGGGTGGCCGATGTGGGCAAAGTGGGTATCATCATAGTCAAGCGCATGGCTGAGAGTGCCATTGACCAGGGCCGCCGTCGCGGGCGGTGCCTTGCCACCACCAAAGACCGTCGCGGGGCCCTGCCCTTGTGCCAGACTGGCGGAAATGAAGTCTGACCGTTCCTGTTCGGCACGTCCGGCAAGCCCACAAGCCGCCCAGTCAAACAACGACAGCCGCATCATCGTCAGCGCATCAGTTGGTGGCGTTACCCTCGCAAACGTGATCAGCTGGTCGGTAATTGTCATGCGACAGGGTCATAAAGCTTTGCCGCGCGGGTCTCGAATGCACGGACAACGCGCTGCATGGCTTCGTTGAATACGACGCCAATGATGCCTTGAAGGATGCGGTTTCTGAATTCGAAATCGACATAGAAATGGACGGCGCATCCGCCCTCGACATCCTCGAAATGCCAGTTCGAGATCATCTTTTTAAAGGGGCCGTCCAGATATTCTGTATCGATTTTGTGCTGTTTCGGCCAAAGCACCACACGGCTGGTGAAACGTTCACGGAAGACCTTGAAGCTGATCACCAGATCGGCGTCCATCACACGGTGATCGCCACGCAGTTCATTTGACCGGATCCGCGCCGCGGCCGTCCATGGCAAAAACTCGGGATACTTTCCAACGTCCGCCACAAGGTCGTACATTTGCTGCGCTGTATAAGGCAGCTTTCTCGTCTCAGAATGGGTCGGCATTGGGCGCTCCGTTTCGCTGTCCCCCCTTGCCACGACCCCACAGGGGGCCGCAAGGGTCAGAGCGTCTGGGCAAGATCGCGTGCAGCTTGCTGGTCCGTTGCGCTCATGTCCTGGGACAGGCGTGAGCACCCTTCTTCCACTGTCTCGCGATGCCTGTCGCTCACCCGCTCAAGCGCCCAAAGGCAGTGTGCGTAGGCATCAACGGGGCCATATTCTGAAAACAATTCCGCTTCAATCAGCTCTGCGATGTTGAACGCGGCAAAGCCATACCCCTGCTTCATCGAGGCGCTGTAAAGGGCAAAGGCGGTGTCATAGTCGACAGGCACGCCACTCCCAATTTCATAGAGCGCACCAAGGTTGTTCAGACCGTTGGGCAATCCCATTCGACCGGCCCGCGCAAACATCGCGC
Organism: Sulfitobacter aestuariivivens; assembly: GCF_014763045.1. Taxonomy (GTDB): domain Bacteria; phylum Pseudomonadota; class Alphaproteobacteria; order Rhodobacterales; family Rhodobacteraceae; genus Sulfitobacter; species Sulfitobacter aestuariivivens. The sequence continues at coordinate 894,909 of NZ_JACTAG010000001.1, read as the reverse complement.
GTGCGGCATCCAAATCTTCGGCCACACCGCGCCCCAGACGCAAAAGATCGCCCAGATTGTTGGCTGAATGTGCATCACCCGCGGCCAAGCCTGCCCGGTAAATCTCAACAGCGCGCTCAGGGTCTTCGGGGCCGCCGATCCCCTCATTCCACATTAGCCCGAGATTTGCATGCGCAGGCCCATAGCCTGCGGCGATCGCCTGCGTAAACCACGCGCGCGCCTCTTCCGGATCTGCAGCAACGGGACCTGCACCTTTCCACTTCAGGTGACCCAGGTTGTGCATTGCCTTGCCCATCCCCTGATCAGCCGCGCGCTTGTACCAGTCGTAGGCAGCCTGCGGATCAACGGGCAAACCCATGCCGTCCTCATAGCTTACGCCCAGAACGTTCTGCGCAACCGGGTTGCCAGCTTCGGCAGCGGGCAAAAGAATTTCTAAAGCACCGGCAAAATCGCCTTCGATATGCTGCAATCGGGCAGCGGCAACTTCGTCTTCCGTATAGGCGGCCGCCTGCATGGCCAGACATGTCCCCAGAACAATCAAACCTAAAAAGCGCTTCATCAAATCCTCCCGTTTAAGTGCCGGTATTCTGCGGCATTGCGAAATCACTGGCAACCATTTGCCACATTTGGCACAAAGCACCGGGATAAGGGGCGTACCATGCAAAAACCCTATGTCATCGATGAGATGATTTCGGCCAAATCAATTGCCGCGCGGCTGGAGGAGCTTTGCCGTGAGATTCACGATGAATTTCAAGGCACGGACAAGCTGGTAGTCGTTGGCCTTTTGCGCGGGTCCTTTGTCTTTATCGCTGATCTGGTGCGGGAACTGGACCTGCCGATCGAAGTCGATTTTCTTGAGGCTTCAAGCTATGGCGATGGCATGGAAAGCAGCAGGGAAGTGCGTATTCTCAAAGATTTACGCGGCGCAATCGAAGGTCGTGACGTGCTGGTCGTCGAAGACATTGTGGATACCGGCCATACGCTGCATCACGTGACCGGCCTGCTCAAATCGCGCGAGCCGGCGCGGCTCAAGACCATAGCGCTGCTCGACAAGCCAAGTCGCCGCGAGGTTGACATGAAAGCCGACTGGACCGGATTCGAGATACCTGACGAATTTGTGGTCGGCTATGGGATCGACTTTGCCCAACGAAACCGTAACCTACCCTACATCGGCAAGGTCCGTTTTACATGAACCCGGCCTGGCTTTTTCGGATGTCCAAGCGGGCGCGCCGCCCGCCTTCGGCGGCGCGGGTCAAACTGGTGTTTGGCGTCATCATCGCCGCATTGGTGATCATCGCCATTGAGCAGATGGGCTGGTGGCCAGACTGGGCCACAGCAGAGCGGATGCCGCGGAAATTCTAGGCAATGAGACTGTTCTTGCAAAAATGAACGTCGTCTGTGCAAATCTTCACAGAATTGTTTTCCGGCGCTTTCATTCTACGTGTTAGCGTCGAGACGTAACTGGGAGGAAAGTTCATGTCTTCACTTACCAAAAAATCTATTGGCGCCGGCCTCGCGATTGCCGTGGCAGCAACTGCCACGTTTGCCGCGAGCCATTCAGCAAGCTCCAGCAACAAGGCCGTCGCTGCGCGTCACGCGCAGATGCAGATGATCGGATATCATATCGGCGTGCTTGGTGGGATTGCCAAGGGCGAGATGGAGTATGACAGCGCAATGGTTGATGCGGCGGCAAAAAACATGCGCGAGCTGGCCAAGATGGAGCGGGCAACACTCTGGATTGAGGGCACAGAACAAGGTGCTGTCGACGGATCCCGCGCAAAAGCATCAATCTGGCAGGATAGCGATGGCTTTGCAGCCAAGTTCCTTGATCTGCAAAATGCTGCAGACGCGATGGTCGGTGCAGGCAGCGCAGAAGAGGTTGGCAGCCGCATGGGCGCACTGGGTAAGTCCTGCAAGGATTGCCACGAAAGCTATCGCGGGCCCAAGAACTGATCCTTGAAAAAGGCTCTGACATTTCTTCTTGTCTGCGCCGTGATCGGCGCAGGCGTTTTTTGGGTTTTGACGCGCCCTGCCCCGTTTCCTGAAACTTTCGGCGCCGAGCTAACGCCTGATGCCGAAAATGGTGCGTTGGTTTTCGCCGCAGGGGGCTGTGTATCGTGCCACGCGGCACCGGGGGCTGAGGATGAAGCGAAACTCATTTTGGCAGGCGGCCTGCCCTTCGCCAGCGATTTTGGCACCTTCTATGCGCCCAACATATCGCCCGATCCCGATGCGGGCATTGGGACCTGGCGTCTTGAACAATTTGCGCGGGCGTTGATCACTGGCGTCTCTCCTGAGGGTCAGCACTATTATCCGGCATTTCCCTATACCGCCTACACACACATGGCGCCGCAGGATGTCGTCGATCTTTTCGCCTACATGCAGACCCTGCCTGCAGATGCCACACCTTCCAAGGCACATGACGTCGGCTTTCCGTTCAACATCCGGCGGACTTTGGGCGGGTGGAAATGGCTGTTTGGCACCGATGAATATGTGCTGGCAGGGGATCATGACGCGCAGGTCATGCGGGGGCGTTACCTGGCCGAGGGGCTGGCCCATTGCGGGGAATGCCATACATCACGTAATGCCTTGGGCGCGCTGGATCGAAGCGCCTGGCTTGCCGGAGCGCCCAATCCATCTGGCAAGGGCCGGATCCCGAATATCACCCCGGGCAAGCTGGAATGGTCTGAGGCTGATTTAGTAGAATACTTCACGTCAGGTTTCACGCCTGACTACGACAGTGTCGGCGGGGAAATGGCCGAGGTGGTCAGCAACCTGGCGTCGTTGCCCGAATCCGACCGGGCCGCGATTGCTGCTTATCTCAAGGCCGTGCCTGCCATCCCCTAAAGGTCCGTCAACGTCAGCCAGATAGGGGCGTGATCTGAAAGCTTCTTGATCCAGCGATCCTTGCCCTCGGTTGTGCTTTCCCGGGTCCAGCCGCCCACAACACATTCATGTCCGCCCTCGGGCTGCACGATCAATCCCTTGTCCACATAGACATGATCCAGATCGGCATCTTGATAGCTTGACGTCGACCCGCCGGAATAGGTTGCTGAATGACTTTTGGAAAGTCGGCGCAGATTGCGACGGGCCAGACGTTTGTCGATCCGGGCAATTTCGTCGGCAGCAGTAATGTCGCCACGCGCGTCCGTCAGACGCATCCCCATGGTGTTGAGATCACCCATCACAACAAAGCGCGCTGTTGCTGCGCCGCGCGTTCCTGCGTGCCGATCAAGCGCGCGCTTAAGATCCCCGACCTTTTCAAACATTGATGCGCGCAGGCCCCAGCCATCAGGCGACGTCATGCTTTTGAAATGGCCAAACAGGACCGCCAGCGGTTCTGCCCCCGGCAGCTTGACTGTCAGCACAGGCGCAGGGCGCAGATGGATGTTGTTCTCCTTGAATTCACCCTTCTGGGTAAAGAACACCCGCAGTCCATGCTTGTACCCCACCAGGATTTCCTGCGTCTGATCGCCTTCGGTGAGCAAGAAAGAATAGTCGGGCAAAGCCTCGGCCAGCTTATAGGGTCCTTGGTCGCCGACCACCTCCAGCACTGCGAATATGTCGGGATCTTGATCAATGATAACCTTGGCCACGCGGGCGACACGCTCAGCCTGCGCGCGGTCTTTTTCAGAGTTGGGCAGATTCCGCCAGTTCTCACGCGGACCTTTGAAGTGACGCACGTTCCAGGACAGTATTTTCAAATCCATCTACTCTACCCGCACCTCTTGAATGCGCAGAGTCTAGCACAATCAGAGCCGTCTACGCCCCAAGTTTTTTCAACCGGGCGTCACGCAGGCGCGCAAAGTCGTCCCCCGCATGGTAAGATGAGCGCGTGAGCGGTGTGGCGGATACCATCAGGAATCCCTTCCCATAGGCCGCCTTTTCGTATGCCGCGAATTCATCGGGGTGCACGAACCGGTCGACAGCATGATGTTTGGGCGTTGGCTGCAAGTATTGCCCGATGGTCAGAAAATCGATATCTGCGGCGCGCATATCTTCCATCACCTGAATCACAGACTGACGATCTTCGCCAAGCCCCACCATGATGCCCGATTTGGTAAACATCGTAGGGTCCAGTTCCTTGACGCGTTGCAACAGTCGCAGGGAATGGAAATACCGCGCGCCGGGGCGGACTTCAGGATAGAGGCCGGGCACCGTTTCAAGATTGTGATTGAAGACGTCAGGGCGTGCTTTAACAACCATTTCAAGGGCTTCCGGTCCACACCTGATAAAGTCCGGCGTCAGGATCTCGATCGTCGTCCCCGGGCTGCGGTGGCGAATGGCGCGGATCGTCTGCGCAAAGTGATCTGCGCCGCCGTCCTCAATGTCGTCGCGGTCAACCGATGTGATGACTACATGGTTCAGCCCCAGTTTTTGCACCGCATCGGCAACCCGGCCGGGCTCGAACACATCCAGTGCTTCGGGGGGTTTGCCCGTGGCAATATTGCAGAATGTGCAGGCCCGGGTACAGACTTCGCCCATGATCATCATGGTGGCGTGGCCCTGACTCCAGCATTCGCCTACATTGGGACATCCCGCCTCTTCGCAGACAGTGGTCAATTTGTGATCGCGCATGATCCGCGCGGTATCGGCATAGCCCTGACCACCGGGTGCCTTGACCCTGATCCAGCTTGGCTTTTTCGGCTGCGGATTATCGGGTTTGCGAGCCTTCTCAGGGTGGCGTTGTTCAGGGATTTTCAGATCGCGCATGGGGACCTCGGATTAACTCATCCCTATGTAACACATTGCGCGCGTAACAAAAGACCAGGGCACGCAAAGCAGCCATGCGGCCCACGCGACGCCGCGCTCTTGTCAAGAAAGACAGGCGGAAAACGGACCCTTTCTTTGTCAGGGGTTGGCGTTCCCGATGTTTGCCACTTAGGTTGAAGCCAATCATTTCAACCTGAAGGGAGAATTACCATGTGCGATATTTGTGTGATGAACACCGTAAAAGACCGGATGCTGTCGCGACGCGACTTTTTCCGGACAAGCGCTGCGGTTGGCGCCGCTGCAACTTTGGGCACGATCGCGAGTGCACCTGCGTCACTGGCGGGCGGGCATGGCTCAATCAGAGATATGTCCCACAAGCTCAGCCCGGACTTCCCAACATTTTTTGGCGAACCGGGAATTGCGATGACGCAAAAATTCTCGTTCGCCAAGGAAGGGTTCAACCTGTTCGATCTGTCGATCAACGAACACACCGCAACGCACATTGACGCCCCATTGCATTTCTCAGCCGATGGGAATTCCGTGGATGAAATACCGGTGACTGATCTGGTGGTGCCTTTGTGCGTCGTGGATATCGCGGCCAAAGCCGCAGAAAACCCAGACGCCCAGGTTACACCCGACGATCTAAGATCCTGGATCGCGACGAACGGGGATATTCCTGACCGCGCCTGCGTCGCGATGCATTCCGGATGGGCCGACAAGACAGCAGATGCCAGCTATGTGGGACGCGCAGACAACGGGATGCATTTTCCGGGGTTCCATATTGAAGCGACGCAAATGTTGCTCGAGGAAACCTCAGCGGCTGCGATTGCGGTCGACACCCTGTCGCTTGATTTCGGACAGTCGGCGGATTTCGCAACGCACTATGCTTGGCTGCCGGCTGGCCGTTACGGCATAGAAAACATCGCCGGACTAGCCGATGTGCCCGCAGCAGGTGCCACGCTGGTTGTCGGCGCACCCAATCATGTCGGTGGTTCCGGCGGGCCTGCCCGCATCTTTGCGATGGTATAGGAAACGAAATCGGAACCACGCAAGTCGAAAGGAAACGACCTGGCGGGGGAGGACTGCCAGGCCGTTCCTTTCAGGGATGGACGGGCGTCGTTCAACCGATCATCGGCCCGCCTGGTCCTATGGTCGACTCGTAATGGCGGCTCAGACGGGTCAATGCGATGCGCAGAACGATCTTACCGGATCGCGCCGACCATCCCAGCCGACGCTCTGCGGTTTCCAATCCTTCAAGGTAGCAGCAGCATCGCAAGGCCACATCTGACAGATCCGGCCCAAGTTTCATCAGTGCCGCAGCCACACGCGCCCGGGCCTCCGATGAGACATCTCTGCGGCGCTGCGACGGGTTGTTTCCCGCCAAGTCACGATCCAAATCGGATGGCTTGTGCGTGTCCATTTGGGCCAATTCGAAATCCTCGCGCAACCGCTCGCCAGCATGCACCTGGTCTTCTGTCAGGAACGGCTTTCCCTTACCGTCTTTTTTGCGGGACAATGCAATCAGTGGGCTTTCCGCCAGCGCATAACGCACGCGGCGACTGTGGGATGCGCCTTCGACGGACAAACTGTTGCGCATGCCCTCTTCGGTGACCACCGAGGGCGCAAGATCCTTATCTCTGTCGTTTGCGGCTTCGCAGGATGCTGGATCATCCATCATCCCAATCAATGCGGCACGCCCAGCCGCTGTGATGTGATAGCGCACGATCCGTCCCGTGTTGGCCGCAGCGATCCATTCCTTCAACGCCAAGGCCTGCGCAACCGAAGCGGCGACGACAGCCGTGCGGGTTGTCCCGCCCTCGCTGTTATCACGCACGACAACAGCTTTTTCCATTTCCGAGGCGACGGCAAGAACCGCACCCGTTTCACACAACCGCCTCAACACGCGCATGGCTTCGCGGTTAAGTGTGTCCTCATCCGGCAACCTGTCTTTGGTGCATGTGATCGGCATTTCCGGGCCTGAGGCGCCATTAATTTCTGTATGTCCTGCCTGCATCTGCATGACCGGACCAAGCTGGCGCAATGCGGCATCCACAAGCGGATCATCGCGCCGGGTTTCGAATTTGCGCACCTGCCGTAGAATGGTGGATGCGTGGCAACCCGCTGCGCGCGCCAAAGCCCGAATGGGTTCCCCAAATTCTGTGTGAGCCAGATAATGGATCGCCCCCACGGGCACCCAATCGGGCAGAGTTTTACCGGTCTGTACCAAGTTCACCATTGTCATCGCCATGCGCCTTCCCCGTGCCGTTGGTGAAAATTGTCCGCCGAGCCCGAAGCACAACCTAAAGGTGTCTTTGTTACTTGAGCGTTAACAATCCTCGATTTGGTAATCATTGTTTCCAAAAGATAAACAGTGGTGAAATCCCCGTGCGGCCCAATGCCTGTCCGCGCAACACCCGCGTGGGTTGTGTCATCTTGTCGCCGTATCAGGCCCGCTCTGGGCCGCTTCCGACACAAGGTCATGACCATGCAAGATGTTATCACGATGCTGCAAAACCTTCACCGCCCACGCTTGATGATGCGTGCCGCCCGTATTGGCGCGGATCAATATCGGCGCGGCGCGCATCTTCCCCGGTTGTTGGGCTACGGAGTGTTGCCGCGGCACGGTGCCGCCCTGATGCGCCTGATGGAGATTGAGGCAACGCTGGAAGAACAGCGCACCCTTTCAGATGCCGGGTACAGCATGATCCGTCATCTCGACGTGCTGATCGCACTGGTTGGCGAGGCGCGGGTGCTACGCGCCGCGCAGCACCGGGGCTCTACATGAAGCTGTCAGGCTCCGCCGCTTTCTTTTCAGCGACATATGTATCGAGGGCTTCGCGAATCGCGATGTCCATTTCGGGCTGGCGGTAGTCTGCCAGCATTTTCTGGACCCGACGTGCGGCAAGCGCTTCGGTGTCCATCGCGCCTTCGTCTGCCCAAGTCTCAAACGGCTTGTAATCAAGAAGATCTGACTTCCAGAAAGCCGCCTTGAAATTGGCTTGCGTATGCGCGCACCCCAGGTAATGGCCTCCCGGCCCCACTTCACGGATCGCGTCAAGGGCTTGCGCGTTTTCGTCCACGCTGATGCCCTTGGCCAAATGATGGAGCGCGCCAAGTTGATCCGCATCCATCACAAACTTTTCGAAAGAGCTGACCAGCCCCCCCTCAAGCCAACCGCAGGAATGCAGCATGAAGTTGACGCCCGCCAACAAGCCCATGTTCAGGCTATTGGCCGTCTCATACGCCGCCTGCGCATCGGGCAACTTTGACCCGCAGAATGACCCGGCAGAACGATAAGGCAGGTTCAGACGCCGGGCCAGTTGTCCCACACCATACGTGATATGCGCCGCCTCCGGGGTGCCGAAAGTAGGTGCGCCCGAATTCATGTCGATCGAGGTCACAAAAGCGCCCAAGATCACCGGGGCCCCTGGGCGAATGAGCTGGGAATAGGCAATGCCGGCGAGGGTTTCGGCCAGAACCTGCGTCAATGTCCCTGCGACTGACACCGGCGCCATCGCGCCGCCGACAATGAAGGGAGAAATGATCGCGGCCTGATTGTTCTGCGCATAGACCTCAAGCGCACCCATCATCACGTCGTCAAAGGTCATCGGCGAGTTGATGTTGATCAGCGAGGTCATGACGGTGTTTTGCTGCACGAAATCCTTACCAAAAAGGATACCACACATATCCACCGAATCTTGCGCGCGACTTGGTTCGGTCACGGACCCCATAAAAGGTTTGTCGCTAAGCGTCATATGCGCATGAAGCATATCGAGATGCCGTTTGTTCACCGCGATATCAGTGGGTTCGCACACCGTTCCACCCGAATGGTGCAACCACTTTGACATATAGCCAAGCTTCACGAACTTGTTGAAGTCATCCATGGTGGCATAGCGCCGTCCGCCTTCCGCGTCCCGCACAAAGGGCGGGCCATAGACGGGCGCCAGAACCAGATTGCGCCCACCCATAACGACATTGCGTTCGGGGTTACGCGCATGTTGCGTGAATTCTGAGGGAGCAGTGGCACAAAGTTTGCGCGCCAACCCACGCGGGATCCGGACCCGTTCGCCATCGATGTCAGCACCAGCATCCTTCCACCGCTTGAGCGCCGCAGGATTGTTGATGAAATTGACACCAATCTCCTCCAGCACCGTATCGGCATTGGTCTCGATGATCGCCAGCGCTTCTTCATTCAGCACTTCAAAATTGGGAATGTTGCGTTCGATGTACTTGACTGTATCGAAGGAAACAGCAGAGCGTTCCGCCCGCCGTGCTGCGCCACCACCACCGCGTGCCCTGCGCCGTGTTTCTGCCATGAGAATCCCCTTCCCGACGTTTACTGCCCTTCTGCTATCCCATCACTCGCAGCGGCCCCGCGCCTATTACGCCCCAACAGGGAAAAAAGCGACATTGGGCTCTGCAGGTCACCATGAGGTCTTTCTCTGGCTAAAATATTCCCGGGGTCTGGGGCTGGCCCCAGTCCGCCCTTGCCACGCGCACGGTGCGCGCATAATCAGGCGCCATGACACAGATCCAGCACGACCGCCTCCTTATCATTGATTTCGGCAGCCAGGTGACCCAACTGATCGCGCGTCGATTGCGTGAACTGAATGTCTACTGCGAAATCCATCCCTACAATTTGGTGGATGACGCTTTCCTCAGGGAATTCGCCCCAAAGGCGGTGATCTTTTCCGGCGGACCGGATTCGGTGACCCGGCAAGGCTCCCCCCGACCACCCGCCGGCGTTTTTAGCATGGGCGTTCCGATCTTGGGGATCTGTTATGGGCAACAGGTCATGATGGAAGAGTTGGGCGGCAAAGTCATGGGCGGCAAGATCACCGGCGGCGGTGGCACAGCAGAGTTCGGTCGTGCTTTCGTTGAACCATCGGGCGATCTGAACCTGCTTGAGGGATGGTTCGAGAACGGCAAAGAACAGGTCTGGATGAGCCACGGCGATCATGTCAGCCGCATCGCCCCGGGATTCGAGGTGTACGGCACCTCACCCAATGCGCCCTATGCGATTACCGCCGACCCCGCGCGCCATTTCTACGCGGTTCAGTTCCACCCGGAGGTCCACCACACGCCCAATGGCGCGCGCCTGTATGAGAATTTTGTCCGACTTGCGGGCTTTTCGGGCGATTGGACCATGAGCGCCTATCGCGAAGAGGCAGTCGCGGCCATTCGCGCTCAAGTGGGCGACGCCAAGGTGATCTGCGGCCTGTCTGGCGGTGTAGATTCCTCTGTCGCGGCGGCGCTGATCCACGAGGCGGTGGGCGATCAACTTACGTGCGTCTTTGTCGATCACGGCCTTCTGCGCAAGAACGAAGCCGAAGAGGTCGTGGGAATGTTCAGGGACAACATGAACCTGCATGTGATCCATGCCGACGAAGCAGAGCTGTTTCTGGGGGAATTGGACGGTCAGTCCGATCCAGAAACCAAGCGCAAGATCATCGGCCGACTATTCATCGACGTGTTTCAGAAATATGCGAATGAAATTGAGGGCGCGGCATTTCTCGCTCAGGGAACGCTTTACCCCGATGTGATCGAATCCGTTTCCTTCTCTGGCGGTCCGTCCGTCACCATCAAAAGCCATCACAACGTTGGCGGCCTGCCTGAAAAGATGGGTCTCAAACTGGTTGAACCGCTGCGTGAGCTCTTCAAGGACGAAGTGCGGGCCTTGGGTCGTGAACTGGGACTGCCCAGCCATTTCATTGGTCGCCATCCATTCCCGGGCCCTGGTCTGGCCATTCGGTGCCCCGGCGAAATCACCCGTGAGAAGCTGGACATTCTGCGTGAAGCTGATGCTGTCTACATCGATCAAATTCGCAAGCATGGATTGTACGACGAAATCTGGCAGGCGTTCTGCGCGATCCTGCCGGTGCGCACCGTGGGGGTGATGGGCGATGGGCGCACCTACGACTTTGCCTGTGCCCTCAGGGCGGTCACGTCTGTCGATGGCATGACCGCGGATTACTATCCGTTTAGCCATGAATTCCTGGGCGAAACGGCCACGCGGATCATCAACGAGGTACCGGGCATCAACCGTGTGACCTATGATATCACCTCCAAACCCCCTGGCACAATTGAATGGGAATAAGCGTCAACCAGGGGTCCATCCTGCGCGCAACACTTGGGTGGATAACTACAGGATGTTCAGCTTTAGATGAGATCAGCCCTGATCCTCATAACCCCGACACCTGCGGCCTGTTGATCGGGTAGAGCGCACCCCTACTTTTCCTATGTCAAGGCTGCACGCGGCAGCACGCCGACCCTTCCTATTGACGGCAAGACGATCACTGTGCGCAAAGGCACGCCTGATATTGGCGTTGCGCTCAGCACTCTGTGTGGCGCATTTGACAGCCTACGCCGCTACCTTCCCGACAGCTATGACGGCGTGATCGTCGATGCAGGTGGGTGCATTGGCACATCCGCACTGGCCTGCGCGATCTCTTTTCAGAAGCGCGACTCATCATCCTTGAACCTTCAGTGGCCAATATCGGTCTCAAAAAGCTCTATATCGAAGGCGGTGAGACGGATCTTCTGGCACATGATGCCGCGTCCCTACAAGCGATTGACGTGGTGTTTGCGGAACTGCGCGCCCGTATCGTAACCGGATGTTCAGAGATGTTTGTTGCGTTCTTACATGATCGGATCGTCGTGAAGGATGATGGAGAGAAGTACCTCTTCATCAAGCGACAGCACCTCTGAACCACTCCCGACGCTGGATCATTCAGCGAACAAACCCATAGATCACATGTGCCTTCATCCCTTTACACCCAGCAGGTATCGGAAGATATCAGTCAGGGAGATGTAAGAGGCGCATAAACTTCATGGTGACGATCAGATCAGCCAGCGCCAATTGCGTGAGGCAGCCCGCATGAGCGAAACAACCCGCGCCGCACTCTGGATGATTGGTGCGATTTGCTCGTTCACTCTGATGGCCATTTCCGGTCGGCAATTGGGCGGCGAATACGACACCTTCGAAATCATGATGTACCGCAGCGCTCTTGGCGTGATCATCGTGCTGGCGGTGGCGGCGCGCGTCGGAACGATTGGCCAGATCAACCGCGATGCGTTTGGGTTGCAGATCGTGCGGAACATCGTGCATTTCACCGGCCAGAACCTGTGGTTCTTTGCACTCACCATGGTTCCGCTCGCACAGTTGTTCGCCTTTGAATTCACCACGCCCTTGTGGGTCATCATCCTGTCACCTCTGCTGCTTGGCGAACGTCTGACCGGCGTCAAGGCGCTTGCGGCGATGATGGGATTTGTCGGGATCCTTATTGTGGCGCGCCCCACTGTCGAGGGCGTCAATATCGGTATGCTCGCAGCCGCGGGGTGTGCGGTATTCTTTGCACTCACCTTTATCACGACGAAAAAGCTGACCAGCCGACAGACGATCACAGGCATTATGTTTTACCTGACCGTCATTCAACTGATCCTTGGTCTGATTTGTGCAGGATACGATGGTGATATCCGTCTCCCAACGGCTGCCGCGTCCCCCTATTTGCTGGTCATCGCGATCTGTGGGCTGGTTGCACATTTCTGCATCGCAAAGGCGCTCAGCCTTGCGCCAGCAACTATCGTTGCCCCCATCGATTTTGTGCGCCTGCCTGTGATCGCGATTATCGGCATGGTGCTGTACAACGAAGCGCTGGATATCTGGGTATTTGTTGGTGCCTTGATCATTTTCGGCGGCAACTATCTCAATATCTGGTCTGAAAACCGCAAAACCTCGGCTGCCTGATGCGCAGGATTCGGGTCGTCGCCCCTGGGGCATGACTGCTATGGCAATCGAATGAACGTTCAAAAGACAATCTCAACACGTGCCTGGTTGGAGATGGGAATGCTGGCCCTGATTTGGGGGGCCTCGTTTCTGACAATCGCCATTGCCCTGCGGGAAATCGGCCCGATGACAGTCGTCGCACATCGCGTCGGCTGGGCTGCGGTGGCGCTGTGGATCGCCGTCGTCGCAATGAAACTGCCGATCCCCCGTGCGCCGCGGGTTTGGGCGGCGTTTTTGGTGATGGGTTTGCTCAACAACGTGATCCCCTTTGGGCTGATGGCCTGGGGTCAGACACATATTGAAAGCGGCCTTACCTCCATCCTGAATGCGTCAACAGCGATTTTTGGCGTGCTCATGGCCGCGCTCTTTTTCGCCGATGAAAAGCTCACACTCCGCAAGACGATTGGTGTGTCTTTGGGATTTGCGGGCGTTGCAACCGCCATCGGGATTGAAAACCTGTACACATTCGATCTCCGTTCGCTGCCGCAACTGGCCGTGATTGGCGGAACGATTTCATACGCCATCGCAAGCGTTTGGGCACGAAAGATGCTAAGTGATCAACCACCACAGGTTGCTGCAGCCGGGATGGTAACGGGCGCCACGCTGATAATGCTTCCACTCGCCTGGATCACCGAGGGGCCGATCACTCTTAACCTTGCGCCAGAGACACTGGCCGCGATCATGTACTTTGCGCTCGGCGCGACCGCTTTGGCCTATCTGCTTTATTATCGGGTCCTTGCTATGGCAGGCAGCGGCAACCTGATGCTTGTGACATTGATGGTCGCGCCAATTGCCATTCTGCTGGGATCGATAATTCTGGGCGAAGTACTAACGCCGTCCGCCTATGTTGGCTTTGCCCTGCTGGCGATTGGAATGCTGGTCATTGACGGGCGTGTCTGGCGTCTGCATCGCGGCTGGGCTAGGTAAGACCCGACACAAGACGGGACCCACCCCATGCTCTATTCCTCCGCTCAAGACTGGCGCGATGCGCCGAGACGCAAAGTGCTTGTTTTCGGGATGTCCGGTCTGGGCAAGACCTATCTGTCTGGCCTGCTGCGGGGCTCCGGCGACTGGTTTCACTACTCCATCGATTATCGCATCGGCACCCGCTATCTGGGCGAACGGATTACGGACAATGCCAAAGCCGAGGCGATGAAGGTTCCTTTCCTTCGGGATCTCCTGATGACGGACAGCATTTACCTGGCTTCCAATATCACCTTCGAAAACCTCAGCCCCGTGGCAACATGGCTTGGCAAGCCCGGTGATCCGGAAAAGGCCGGATTGCCAATGGCGGAATACGCCGCCCGCCAGGAAGCGTTCCGGCAAGCAGAGGTAGCGGCGCTGAACGATACGGCGCACTTTGCCGCGCGGGCCAAGCGGCTTTATGGATATGATCATTTCATCTGCGACACCGGCGGGTCGATCTGCGAATGGGTTGATCCGGGCGACCCAAACGACCCCTTGTTAACGAGCCTCTCGAATGAATGTCTCCTGGTCTGGATCAAAGGCGATGCGGCACACAAAGAGGAGCTTATCAAACGTTTCGACAGATCGCCCAAGCCGATGGCCTATCAGCCCGCATTTCTCAAAAATTTGTGGGAGGAATATCTGAACGAAAACAATATGTCCGAAGGCGAAGTTGATCCCGATACGTTTATCCGCTGGACCTACGCCCGCGCGCTAGATCACCGCCAGCCCCGGTACAAAGCAATGGCGAAATGGGGCGTCACCGTCACTGCAGATCAGGTGTCGAAACTGACGTCACAGGACGATTTCGTCGATCTGATTGCAACCTGCCTACCCGCTGGTTAAAGCGACTGTGAACCGGCGGACCTTGGCACCGCGTTGCAGTCAATCTATCTAGGCCGTTCAACAGCCAGGACCCACCCCATGCCCATCAAGATCCCCGCAACCCTGCCCGCCTATGACGTGCTCAAGCGCGAGGGTGTGATGGTGGTGGACGAAGACCTTGCGGCGCGGCAGGACATTCGCCCCTTGCGGATTGCGCTCTTGAACCTGATGCCCAAGAAAATCCAAACCGAAAACCAGTTCGCAAGACTGATCGGCGCAACGCCACTGCAGATCGAACTTTCACTGTTGCGCATGTCAGATCACCGCACGCGCAATACCGCTGCCGAACATATGAAAAGTTTTTATCGGCCCGTCAGCCAGATCTGGGAGGAAAAGTTTGATGGTCTGATTATCACTGGCGCCCCAATCGAACACATGGAATTTGACGAGGTGACCTATTGGGATGAGCTGCGTCGTGTAATGGACTGGACTCAAACGAATGTTCACTCCACCTTTGGCGTTTGCTGGGGCGGCATGGCGATGATCAATCATTTCCACGGGGTGAAGAAGCACCTACTTGATGCCAAGGCCTTTGGCTGCTTCAGGCACCAGAATCTTGCGCCTGCTTCACCCTATCTGCGTGGTTTCTCAGACGACTGCGTGATGCCCGTGTCGCGCTGGACGGAAATGAAGCAGGCAGAAGTGGACGCTGCTCCCGGTCTCAACACGCTTCTGGGCAGTGATGAGGTTGGCCCATGCCTTATCGAAGACCCTGCCCATCGCGCCCTCTATGTGTTCAATCACTTTGAGTATGACAGTGAAACCCTGAAGCAGGAGTACGACCGCGACGTTGCCGCCGGTACGCCGATAAACGTGCCATGCAATTATTATCCGGACGATGATCCCGCCCATGTGCCAACCAACCGTTGGCGTAGCCATGCGCATCTGCTCTACGGAAACTGGATCAATGAAATTTATCAGTCAACACCCTTCGAGCTCGCTGAAATTGGGCGTTAAGACTTTGATATTCTTGCTGAGCATTACGGTTTTCGTGGTCGTCGTCGCATGGCGTGCAGCGGCGCGCGAGCGGGCGGCAAATGATGCGCATCCGCCTCTGGGTCAAATGATCGAAGTCGATGGTGTCAATGTACATGCCCACGTGTCCGGATCCGGTCCGGATATTGTTCTCTTGCACGGGGCCAGCGGCAACTTGAGGGACTTTACATTTGACCTGGTGCCAAGGCTTGAAGATCGCTATCGCGTCATTGCCTTTGACAGACCCGGCATGGGGCATACGGATCGGTTGCCTGGCAAATCAGGCGCCTGGAACACGACGTTCGAGTCACCTCAAGAACAGGCCGCATTGCTCCAAAAAGCAGCAGCCCAACTGGGCGCCGATGCCCCGATCGTTCTGGGACATTCCTATGGGGGTGCGGTGGCTCTTGCCTGGGCTTTGCAGCACCCCGAGGACACACCGGCTGTCGTTCTGGTTGGGGCGGTGGCAGAACCTTGGCCCGGCGGCCTTGGATGGTTTTACAACGTGTTGAGTTCAACGGCGGGCGGTGCCTTGCTGGTCCCACCGGCAACGGCCTTTTTGCCGCAAAGCTATCTGGAACGCAGCATTGACATCATATTTGCCCCCCAATCCCCACCTGCGGGATACAACACACATGTGGGTGCTGACCTAAGTGTGCGCCGCTTCTCGGCCCGGGCAAATGCCCAGCAGGTGAATGGATTGCGCCCCTTCGTCGTTGAAATGCAAAAGCAGTATGACACGCTGAAAATGCCAATCGAGGTGATTCACGGCACCGCTGACACCATCGTTCCGGCAGACATTCACGCCAATGTCTTCGCAGCCGAGGTTCCCTCTGCCAATCTGGTGATGCTGGACGGTGTGGGGCATATGCCGCACCATGCCGACCCGGATGCCACGATTGCGGCGATCGACCGGGCCGCAGCACGTGCGGGTTTGCGTTAATCGCATTAACATCCCATATAGATGTAAAGACAATGCTTTAGGAGGCCCCATGGACCTGCCCTTTGACGGCGCGATCAGCGCTTACTTCAAGGATGACGCGCCCAAAGCTGTGCGTCAGGCGATCAGTCGCGCCGAAAAAGGCGATATCCTGAATGACAGCTACCCGCACAGCGAACGATTGGCGCGCAAGGTCTATGACAAGCAACATGAAAAGCTCCAGATCGAGCTGGTCAAACTGCTGTCTTGGGTGCGCGACAGTGGCACCCGCATCGCCATGGTCTTTGAAGGGCGCGATGCAGCCGGCAAAGGGGGCACGATCAGCCGATTGAGAGCTAATCTGAACCCGCGCGCCGCAAGGGTCGTGGCGTTGTCAAAGCCAACGGAAAAAGAGCAAGGGGAATGGTATTTTCAAAGATATATCAAACACCTGCCGACTGATGGCGAGATGGTGTTCTTCGACCGCAGCTGGTACAATCGTGGCGTTGTCGAAAAGGTATTTGGCTTTTGTACCGACGCGCAGCGCGAACATTTCTTTCATCAGGTCAAACCGTTCGAAGAAATGTTGGTGGATGACGGAATCCATCTATTCAAGTTCTGGCTCAATGTCGGACGGGCCGAACAGCTCCGCCGCATGCTGGCGCGCGAAAGTGATCCCTTGAAGCAGTGGAAGCTGTCCGGCATTGACGTCAAAGGTCTTTCAAAATGGGACGCTTATTCCGCCGCCATTCGCGAAACCCTTGATCGCAGCCATACAGACGTCGCACCCTGGACCATCATCCGGTCCGACGACAAACGGCGCGCGCGCCTGAACGCCATGAGGGTCATCCTGCACCATTTTGATTATCCACAGAAAAATGAAAAGGCGATTGGCCCCATCGACCGCAGCATCTGTGGCGGTCCGGACATCTGGGATGCCTAAACGCGGGTATCACCATGGCAATCTGCGCCAGGCCCTTATCGACGCAGCACTGGAGCTGATCGAGCTGCGCGGCCCAACGGGGTTCACTCTGTCAGAGGCCGCCAAGCAGGCAGGGGTGACCCCCGCCGCGGTCTATCGTCATTTCGAGGGTCGCGAAGACCTGATTGCCGAAGCCGCGATGCAGGGCTACGAAATCTTTGCGGACCTGATGGAATATGCCTACCAGTCCGGGCAGCCATCTGCCCTCAAGGCGTTCGAGGCTACGGGACGCGCCTATCTCGCCTTTGCGCGCAAATATCCCGGCCATTACATCGCCATGTTCGAAAGTGGCATCTCGGTCAACCGCACGTCAGACCTCGCAGCGGTTTCCACCAGGGCGAATGCCGTGCTTGAAAAGGCCGCGACGGACCTCAGCGAACACATACCAGCCGACAAACGACCGCCGGCTTCGATGTTCTCCGCCCATATCTGGGCGATGAGCCATGGCGTGGTAGAGCTCTTTGCGCGCAATTCCCCGGGTCGCGCATCACCCTTCCCGCCAGATGATCTGCTTGAAACCGGTATTGGCATTTACCTGCGCGGTCTGGGGCTCGTGCGCCCGGATGACTAGGCTTCTGCGGTACCTGTCCCCACGTGCCCAGACGTTCTGGCTGAACCGGTGGTGGGCTGTGCTGGCGGCCATGGTCTTCGCCGCGTTTATCCCGCTCTATGTATATCTGGTACAGCCCAACCCGCATCAGCATGCCGGATTTGTGACAGCAACGGTGGTGTCGACCATGGAAAACGCCAGCGACAGCGGCTATAGCGCCTCCGCCACAGTCCGCCTGCCAGATGGCACATACGCGCGCATCAGTGCGGGCACCATCGCTGAAGCGCAGGCCTTCGTGGGCACCCCCTGCCTTGAACAGCGCCTGCGCGAAAGCGGGAATGTGTTCTACCGGCTCACGGCACAACGCAACTGTGCCGACTGAACCCAACACCATCCCAAATTCAAACCCGGCACCAATCGCGAAACCAACGCCCACAGCACCGCCACACCAAGGCCGCACGCCCGTGTTTCCGGACACCCCACCCCGCCAACCCTCCCCTCTCTTTTTCTGGCCAAAATATTCCCGGGGGTCTGGGGGCTGGCCCCCAGCAAACCCCCCGCCTGGGGGCTGGCCCCCAGCAAACCCGCGTCTGGGGCCACAACCCCGACGACACTGTCCGCGGGGGCTCTGTCCCCGCCCCGGTCGACGCGCGCCAGCGCGACGAAACAAAAAAAGGGCCGCTGCACCCGCAGCGGCCCTCTCCATAACTAACAGGTAAGAACCTTAACGCTTGGAGAACTGGAAGCTCTTACGCGCTTTGGCCTTGCCGTATTTCTTCCGCTCGACCACACGGCTGTCGCGGGTCAGGAAGCCCGCCGCCTTTAACGCAGGGCGCAAGGACGGATCAAACAACTGCAGCGCCTTTGAGATGCCGTGCTTGACCGCTCCGGCCTGACCGGAGAGGCCACCGCCCTTTACCGTCGCCACGACGTCAAACTGGCCGTCGGTGTTGGTGATGCCAAACGGCTGAGCCAGGATCATCTGCAGCACGGGCCGTGCAAAATAGGTATTCTGCTCTTTGCCGTTCACAGTGACTTTGCCTGAGCCTGGCTTGATCCAGACGCGGGCTACCGCATCTTTCCGCTTGCCGGTCGCATAGGCGCGACCCAGTTCGTCCTTAACAGGTTCGCGCACAATCGCATCTTCCTGCGGGGTTGCCCCCTGCACGCCACCGATATCCTCGGTCACGACTTCTGCGAGGTCTTCGAGTGTTTTGATTTCGTCAGACATCTTTATGCGCTCCGGGTGTTTTTCTTGTTCATGGCCTTGACGTCCAGAACTTCGGGGCTTTGCGCCTCATGTGGATGATCGGTGCCGGCATAGACACGCAAGTTCGTCATGATCTGACGGCTCAGGCGGTTGCCCGGCAGCATGCGCTTGACCGCACGGGTCACGATCCGCTCGGGGTGATCGCCTTCCAGAATCATTTCCTTGGTGCGTTCCTTGATGCCGCCGGGGTGCCCGGTGTGCCAGTAGAACTTTTCGTCCCGTTTCTTGCCGGTCATCTGGATCTTGTCAGCATTGATGATGATGACGTTATCGCCACAATCCATGTGTGGCGTGAAGGAGGGTTTGTGCTTGCCGCGAAGGCGGGTCGCGACGATCGAAGCAAGACGGCCAAGAACCACGCCCTCGGCGTCGATCAGGATCCATTTCTTGTCGATGTCTGCCGGTGTTGCAGAGAAGGTTTTCATCGGAATTTCCCGTTTGGTGATGTAGGCTGCGGACAAATGTTGCGTCCCACGATGTGATGGACGGGTTATAGAGACAGCGCCGCCCGCGTCAAGCCGCATGAATAAGAAATAACAATGTAATAACAGTCGCTTAAAAATACGGTATTATTTTACCCCACAACAATGCCTATCACAGCAGCACGTAAAAGCAGGACGTCTTGCTCATGCTGATCAGGCCAGGCCAAGAACACGACCGGCAGTGGCGAGAGCACCCATCGTCACCCATCAGGCTGGCGGCCTACGCTGCTGCGCTGTCGGCTATCCCCGTGGCCCTTGGCATCGCCTGGGGCGCCATAGGCCTGATCTAGACCCCGATCTGTTCGGGCGGGTTATCTAGCAGATGGCGCAGACGGGCGATCGCAGCGCCGAAATCTTGCAACTGAACACCAGCGTTAAGCGCCAATCGGACTGCGTGCGGCGCGCGCGCCTCGCGGCCGGCGAATTCCTCGGCTGAGCGCACCGGCACGTCAGCGGCCTCAGCCGCCTGACCAAACGCCCCGGCGCGCCACCCCAACGGAAGGGTCAGCCAGACAAAAGGCACGTCATCACGCCACCGAATATCGTAGCCATCAAGCACAGTTGCCACGGTTCGGGCATACTCACCATATATCTCTCTCGCGTGCGCAGTCAGCGCCGGAAGGCGGGCATCGCTGAGCAGCTTGGCAGCCAGATCGATCATCGGCGTTGGCAGACCGAACATGCCATGCTCAACAGTCCGCCGCAGCGCGGCTGTCTTGCCGTGTGGCGCAATGGCAAATCCCACTCGCAAGGCCGGTGTGACTGTTTTCGCAATTGACGACACATACCACCCCCTCTCAGGCGCCAGTTGGCGATAGGTTGGGCCGCGTTCAGCGCCCATACGGTAGCAATCGTCCTCAAGTATCTGAAATCCGCAGGTTTCAGCGACCCGCGCTATTTCTTCACGCCGGGCAATCGGTGTGAAACCAACGGTGGGGTTATGCACTTCGGGCGATGTGCACAGCAGCTGCGCATCACTGTTTTTCGCAGCTGCGGCCAGCGCTTCCGGGATCAGGCCGTCCGCGTCCATCTCGACCGCAACAACATCGGCCCTGAGCAGCTCAGCGGCGCGCCGAAAGCCGGGGTACGACAGTTCTTCGACCAGTATTGTGGGACGGCGGCCATGCAGCACGGCCTGCATCACAGTCAGGATTGCATGCTGGCCACCAAGGGTCAGTACCACATCGTCTTGGTCAACCGGCCCAAGGGGGCAACCAGCCATCCAGTGCAGCGCCGCGGCGCGAGCGGCTTCTGCCCCGGCACGCCCCGGATAATGCATGACGCCGGAAGGCGGATCCTCGGCCACTTCGCGCAGGAGTGACTTGATCAGCTCTGCCTGCCCGATGCTCTGCAGCACGGGCGAAAACAGGTTCACGCGGTAGGCCTGCCCGCCCGTTCCATGCGGCACAGCATCGATTTCGAGGGGGACGTAAGGGACATCCGCGAGTTCCGTCTGTGGCGCGACGAACGTCCCGCGCCCGACCTCTGCAGTCAGCACCCCCTCATCCGTCAGGATCGTGTAGGCACGCGCCACCGTCCCCGGCGTAATGCCCAGCTTCCATGCCAGATCCCGCACCGGGGGCAGCTTTTCACCCTCCGGAAGGACACCCGAACTGATGGCACTTCGAATGCTCTGAGCCACGGCCTTGTATTTCGGGCCGTCACCTTGTGCGATCTGGGGTAGCCATATTGTATCCATTACAATGTTTCTCTGGTGTATGTCGCGCCTCGTTTGTACCTTTATTTCTGAACTCAAGGTTTGATTGTGTCAATACAATTCAGGAAAGGACACTCCATGGCACAGGCGCTCACACTATCAACCGAAGCCCTCGGCATCCTCAATCAGCGCGGCCTGCCTGTACTGGCGCTGGTCGCCGTAAAGGTCGCTGTTTGCGCCACCAAATGGAGCACCCGCCACAGAACGCGCAGCGCGCTGGCCCGACTGGAGCCATGGCAACTGCACGATGTGGGACTGACACCCGCGCAGGCCAAAGCAGAGGCGGCGCGGGCGTTCTGGAAATCATAACATCCCTGTGGTGATTTGCAGACCTCTTCCTGGGGCCGGCTTGTCCGGCCCCTTTTTTTGGCAATGTTAGCCCTTTGGCTGGGGCGGGATCGCATAGGTGAGACTGGCGCGGGCTACCGGCTTGTCCATCCCCTCAGAATATATCAGCACATCGGTGACCGATAGTTGCTTGCCGAGCTTAAGCAACCGCGCATGGGCCAGAAGATCGACGCCCGCCACCGGTTTTCGCATGAAATCGATGGAGCAATTGGTCGTCACAGCCAATGCCCGAGGGCCGATTTGACTAAGTGTCACCAGATAGGCCGCCACATCAGCGAGCCCGAACATGGACGGACCTGAAATTGTACCTCCCGGCCGCAGATGCCTGTCGCCAACCTTGAGCCGCAGTATCGCACTATCGTCGTCCACCGCGTCAACGTTGAAGTCATCCGCGACCTGCTGAAACACGTCGCGCATGAACGCATTCAGGCGATCTTTGTCCATGACAACAGGCATACTTGTTCTCCCCTTCCTGGCTGCCCTAGAATTGGTCCGAAATGAATGGGAGTGGCAAGATGGCAATTCTTGAAGTGACGCAACGTGGTGCGGTCGCTGAACTGGTAATGAATGCGCCCGAAAGGCTGAACGCATTGTCCGATGAAATGCTGGCCGCCCTACAGGAGTCGCTGAATAAGCTCGCCAAATCACGCGATATCCGGGTCATAACCCTCGCCGGGACCGGCAAGGCCTTTTGCGCGGGCCATGATCTGCGCCAGATGACCGCCATGCGACAGAATCCTGACAGCGGCGCGGCCGCTTTCAAGGATCTGTTCGATCGCTGTTCTGCCGTGATGGCGCGTATTCAGTCCATGCCGCAGCCGGTCATCGCCCAGGTACATGGCATCGCGACTGCCGCCGGGTGCCAGTTGGTCGCGACCTGTGACCTGGCTGTGGCAGCGACAGGCACACGGTTCGGCGTTAACGGTGTAAACGTTGGTTTGTTCTGCTCAACCCCCATGGTGGCCCTCAGCCGCAACATTCCCCGCAAACAGGCGTTCGAAATGCTCACCACAGGGTCTTTCATAGATGCAGAGCGCGCGCAGGAGCTGGGGTTGATCAACAGGGTTGTTGCGCCCGAAGCGCTGGGGTCGCAAACATCGGAGCTTGCAGATCAGATTGCAGGCAAGCTTGGCGTTGCTGTCAAAATCGGCAAAAGGGCTTTCTATGAACAGCTACAGCTACCGACCGCGCAGGCCTATGAATATACCGGGCAAGTGATGGTAGAGAACATGCTGCATCGCGACACCGAAGAGGGCATCAACGCGTTTCTTGACAAGCGCGACCCAACTTGGACGCAGTGAGATGTCATCGCTTTAGAGAAAACGGCTCATGAAATGTGAAAGAAAACCGCTGAGGCGCCTGCCGAGCGTTTTAGAAGCGTTGGGAAGGAAGCGGCGTTAAGGTGGGTCAGATGCGGCGCTAGCACCGCTTCCTGCTCATTGATGTGCCCTTTGAGAAAGTATCCCATTGGTTCTCGCGAGATTGTTTCCAAAATCCAACGGTATTGTTGCTGTTTTTGGCCTAGAAAATCTGGCGGAATTGGGGCACAACCTAGGCATAGACGGTATCGATTATGTAATTTGGGTCGCCGTAGGCGGAAGGTCCCTCCAGATCAGCTCTCACTGATCGGCCATTCCCGCGGCGGCGACCCCAAATCCCCAGATCTCAGACATTTTTACTGGCGCTGATGTGTCCGTGCCCGGTTGCGCCTGAACCCGCCCTGCCCTACATCGCGACCATGACTGAAACGCTTCATATCGTTGGCGGCGGCATGGCCGGATCAGAGGCCGCATGGCAGGCCGCGCAGGCCGGGATCCCTGTGGTTCTCCATGAAATGCGGCCCGCTGTCGGGACATTTGCCCATCAGACCGGGCTGTTGGGCGAAATGGTCTGCTCCAATTCCTTCCGGTCCGATGACAGTGAACAGAACGCGGTCGGGCTTTTGCATTGGGAGATGCGTGCAGCCGACGGGCTGATCATGGCCACTGCGGATAAACATCGCCTGCCAGCAGGCGGCGCGCTTGCCGTGGATCGCGATCCCTTTGCGCAATCGGTGACAGACGCGTTGATGGCGCACCCCAACGTCACGGTGCAGTACGGGGAAATCACTGAGTTGCCGCACGACGGGCATTGGATCATCGCCACAGGGCCGCTGACGTCAGGTGCTTTGGCTGATGCCATTGCGGCCGAAACAGGCGCGGAAGCGCTCGCTTTCTTCGATGCGATTGCGCCCATTGTGTATGCAGATAGCATCGACATGTCGAAAGCATGGATGCAGTCACGCTACGACAAGGGCGACACGGAGGAAGAGCGCACAGCCTACCTCAACTGCCCAATGGACCGCGATCAATACGAGGCCTTCATTGACGCGCTGCTGGCCGCAGACAAAACCGAATTCCACGAGGGCGAAACCGCAAAATACTTTGATGGCTGCCTGCCGATTGAGGTCATGGCAGAACGGGGTCGTGAAACGCTGCGCTTTGGTCCAATGAAACCCGTGGGGTTGACGAATGCCCATGCACCAGATGTGAAACCCTACGCGGTTGTCCAATTGCGACGGGATAACAAGCTGGGAACCCTCTACAATATTGTCGGCTTTCAGACCAAGATGAAGTATGGCGCGCAAAACACTGTTTTCAAAACGATTCCAGGACTTGAAGATGCCGCGTTTGCTCGGCTGGGCGGGATACACCGGAATTCGTTCATCAACTCACCAACTTTGCTGGATTCACAGATGCGTCTGCGCGCCCGGCCCAATATCCGTTTCGCCGGCCAGATCACCGGCGTCGAAGGCTATGTCGAAAGCGCAGCGATGGGCCTTGTCGCCGCCCGGATGGCCGTGGCCGAGATCACCGGCAAAACCCTTCAGGCCCCGCCCGACACCACCGCGATGGGCGCGCTAATGACCCACATCACCGGCGGGGCCGATGCCAAGACGTTCCAGCCGATGAACGTGAACTTCGGTCTGTTTCCCCCGGTTGAGGGCCTCAAAAGCGGACGGCGTGGTCGCAAGGACAGATACAAGGCCTATACCGACAGAGCCAAGATGGACTGGAAGAGCTGGCTGGAAAGTTAATGCTGGACGCCCCGGATCAGCCTTTTTAGATTGGTCCGCATGACCGAGACTTTTCTGGACAAGGCCTATTCCGCGCGAGACGCGCGCTCAACGCGCAAGCTTTATGACGATTGGGCCGAGAGTTACGAGGAAGAGCTCGGGAAGAACGGATACGCCACACCGGCCCGCTGCGCCAAAGCGCTGGCTGAGTTTTCCGACAACAAATCGGCCCCTGTTCTTGATTTCGGATGCGGCACCGGTTTATCCGGCGTTGCCCTCAAACGTGAGGGATTTTCAACAATTGACGGGCTGGACCTGTCCGCAGACATGCTGGCCCGGGCGCGCGATAAGAACATTTACCGTGACCTGCAAGTGATTGAAGCCAAATCAAGATTAAGCCACAAGCCTGGCGCCTATGCAGCCATTGCCGCGATTGGCGTGATCGGCGCGGGTGCGGCACCAATTGAGACGTTTGACGCCCTGATGCGTGGCTTGGCGCGCGGCGGGCACTTGGTTTTGTCCTTCAATGATCACGCATTGGACGATCCGCGCCATGAAGCCCGGTTGAACGAATGGCTCGATTGTGGCGCGGCGACACTTCTCTTTCGAGAGCACGGCGATCACATCCCAGGTATCGACATTGGCTCCAACGTCTATGTGATTGAAAAGAATTGACGTTCTGCACCCGGTTCGCACCGTCCCCGACAGGCCCTCTGCATCTGGGGCATGCCTATTCCGCGTTGCTCGCCTTCGACATGGCTCAGGCACACGACGGCACTTTTCTGCTACGTATCGAAGACACTGATACGGTCCGCGCGCGCCCTGCTTGGGAAGACCTGATCTATGCCGATCTGGCGTGGCTTGGCATCACCTGGGCAGAGCCTGTCCTGCGGCAATCAGAGCACCTGCAACGCTACAACGACGTTCTGATGTCTCTGGCCGCCCGAGGGTTGATCTATCCCTGCAGCTGCAGCCGCAGCGACATCCGTGCCGCATTGTCCGCCCCACAAGAAGGCGTCACACCGCCACCCGTTTATCCCGGCACATGCCGTCATCGCTCCATGTCTGACCGCAAGCCCGGTGACGCCCTGCGGCTGAATGTCTCAGCGGCCCTTGAGACTGTCCAGCTGCCAATTGAATTTGACGAAATGGGCATTTGCGCGAAAAACATGCCAACCTTCGACGCCCCCTATTTCACGCGCCAGATCGGCGACGCCGTGCTTGGGCGCAAGGAGATTGAAACAGTCTCCTATGTTCTGGCAGCCGTTATCGACGATGCGGCCCAAAACATCACACATGTCATTCGGGGTGCCGATCTTTTTGACACGACCCCTCTCCAGGTTTTGCTGCAAGAGCTGCTGAGTTTGCCCACACCGATCTATGTTCATCATCGTCTAATTCGTGATGATGCGGGCAAGCGGCTTGCCAAACGCGATGACGCGCGCGCGATATCTTACTATCGCGCACAGAACCTATACCCCAAGGATATTCGTGCGATGACAGGTATTTAGCAGCCTTTCCTAAGATGGTATCGCACGCCATGGCTTGGGCATGATGACCCAGCGGCCATCCAGATAGATCAATCCGTCAAATGCAAATCCGGATGTTTCACCTGGTTTGACAAACTTGAAGCGGACAATCGGGACGTCGAGCTTAAAGTACTGCAGCACCTTTTTGTATCCGCCCGGAAACTTGCCCAACACCGGCTTGCGGTCAAAAAGTTCGCGCGTCGTTGTGTAGACCACAATCAGGTCGGTCTGGCCCGTTTTTGGGGCAAAGGCGACGTCCGGCCCAAGCTGACCTGAATAACTGGCCCACATGGCACTGGCCAACGGTTCGGAATAGACTTTGCTAATCTCAGCTTCGGTCGGGAGAATAGCCTGGGTCAACGCACGGTGATCAGCGTTGGGGTCAAGAAATTCCGTCAGCAGCCTGCGCGCGTCCGCCTCACTGCCGGGCGTGACGTCGGCCGGAGCGGGGGCTTTCGCAGTTGAAGTGCTTGCACTGACAAGATCCAGCAAGCTGGCGGTCGGATTGGCCTGGCAAACCTTGAAAATATTCTGCAACACGACGGCGTTATTGGACCCGTCCACGGGCCTCACGTTAGCGGTGTTGGCGGCGATATAGCCAAACGTCCAGGCAGCGATCATCGTTTGCTCGACTTCGGTCGCGGATTGCAGCACATCGCCACAATTCGCCCGGGGGTCAAACCCTTGTGCAGACACCGCCGTTGCGGCACCTGCCAAAATCACGCTGGCCACAGCAGCACACTTTGCAGTCTTCATATTTAAAAACCTTTTCTCAGTAAAACGTGAGCCAAGGCTAGCGAAGCGAACGGCGTCTGGCAAAGATTGGTTTAATCTGACGTCTGGCGTGTCACTTCATTGCCGTCTTCAATCGCTGTAAAAAAGCAACTGCGCGCGCCGGTATGGCACGCAGGACCGGTCTGGTTGACCAACACCAACAGGCAATCACGGTCGCAGTCCAAACGCATTTCCACAAGTTCCTGCAGATTTCCGCTGGTCTCGCCCTTGATCCAAAAGGACTTTCGGGACCGGCTCCAATATGTGACCCGGCCCGTTTCCAGCGTCTGGGTGACACTTTCTGCGTTCATCCACGCAAGCATCAACACGTCGCCACTGGTGGCATCCTGTGCAATCGCCGGGATCAGTCCCGCGTCGTTAAATGTCAGGTTGTTGGGATCAAAGGTCATGACACCTCTCACTCGAAATGTTTGAATCTGTGGCTGGGTCGCTTATGTAGTCATCGACGGACAAAGGAAACAGCCATGTCGGCGGACGCAGACCTCATCAAGCTCTATTCAGCCCGCATTCTTGCGCTGGCAGCAGACATTCCTCATCTGGGCCGACTAAGCACGCCGGACGCAACCGTCAAACGCCGATCGCCGCTGTGCGGATCAACGGTTACCGCCGATGTAGAAACCAAAGACGGTGTATTGACCGCACTTGGTCAGGACGTCAAAGCCTGCGCGCTGGGTCAGGCAGCGGCAGCGGTCACTGCCCGGGCGGCCTTGGGGGCCACACAGGCACAGGTAGAGAAAGGGCGCGATCAACTGCGTGCGATGCTCAAAGGCACTGGTCCGGTGCCCGATGCGCCTTTCGATGGTTTCGAGGTGCTAAGCCCGGCGGTATCCTACAAGAACCGACACGCCTCCATCTTGCTAAGTATTGAATCCATTGCAGAGGCGATGGCAAACGCGGATCAGGCAGACAGGGTAAGCGAGCTTTAGTTCACTTTCGGCTCCCCCGACGATCCTCAATCTTGCAGAGGCTTTCAAAGCACGCGCGATGGCAACAGACAAAAAAAGCGCCGCACATCCAGTTGGATGGCGGCGCAGAGAAGCGTTTCTCATGTGGGACCCGGTTCACCTGTGGGGCGGCAGGCCCCGGCGCTGATTAAAGACAGGCAGTGTCAATCAGCGGCATCAATTTGGGACGGATGCAAAGATGTTCCGGCATGAGAGCGCAGGCAGATATCAAACAAACACAGGCAGATGCAGACTGATGACCAACATCACGACAAGCGCTGCCGCACCAGCGGCATCTTGCAGCAACGTGTCCGACGACCGGGTCGCGATCAGTTTGAGGGTCTTGAAGGTCGTCATGGCTGCTCTCCATCTTTGTTGCCCCTTTGTTCTCATTTATTTTGAGCTCTGTAAAGAACTTTTTAAGAACATTTGCGAACAAACCGTGAGATACCCCCTAACCCACTGAAATCAAACGGATCGCCTCATCCTGCCGCATAAGCCATAAAAGAACCCGCGTCGCAGTCCCCCGGGGGCTGGTTAATCCGGCATCGTCAGACAGTAGTTTTCGGGCATCTGTCTGCGCGATTGCCATTAATCCCGCCTGCCGTTCCAGATCGGCGACCCGAAAACGCGGCACGCCCGATTGCGCTGTACCAATCAAGTCACCGGTGCCCCGCATGGCAAGGTCAGTTTCCGCAATGACAAAGCCATCTTCTGTCTCGCGCAGGACTTCGAGCCGTTTCTGCCCCGTTTCGCTGAGCGGTGGCTGATACATCAGCAGACAGGTAGAGGCATCCGCACCGCGTCCCACCCGGCCCCGCAACTGGTGCAGCTGCGCCAATCCAAAGGTTTCGGCGCGTTCGATGACCATGATCGTGGCGTTGGGCACATCCACCCCTACTTCGATCACCGTTGTCGCCACCAGAACCTTTGTCTGACCATTCTGAAACGCTGCCATGGCAGCGTCCTTTTCAGACGGTGGCATTTGCCCGTGTACCAGCCCGACAAGGCCGTCGCCAAGTGCTGCGCGCAACCGCTTGAAACGCTCCTCAGCGGCAATCAGATCACTCACTTCGCTTTCCTCGACAAGCGGGCAGACCCAATAGCACTGGCGCCCTTCCGCCACTGCCGTTTGCAGGCGCACGACCACCTCATCCATCCGTTCCGTGCTGATCAGCGCGGTCTTGATCGGCTTGCGGCCGGGCGGCTTTTCATCAAGGACCGACACATCCATGTCCCCATATTGCGCCAGCGCCAGCGACCGCGGAATTGGTGTCGCCGTCATCACCAGCACGTCTGCACGATCTCCCTTTCGCCCCAATTCAAGCCGTTGGCGCACCCCAAAGCGATGCTGTTCGTCCACCACGGCAAGACGCAGATCCTGAAACGTCACATCAGCCTGAAAAACCGCATGGGTGCCGACCAATATCTGGATGTCACCGCGCTCAAGTGCGCTGAGTTTTGCCTGTCGCTCTGCGCCCTTGTCGCGGCCTGTCAGAATTTCCAGCACCACCCCGGCCTGCTCCGCCAATGGCTTTAACCCGGCAAGGTGCTGTCGGGCCAGAATCTCAGTCGGGGCCATCAATACCCCCTGCCCGCCCCCTTCAGCTGCCCGCAGCAAAGCCATGAATGCCACCAACGTCTTGCCAGCCCCAACATCGCCCTGCAGCAATCGGTTCATCCGCTGCGACATTGCCATGTCTGCTGTAATCTCGGCGATGGCGCGGGTTTGCGCATCGGTTGGATTGTATGGCAGATGATCCAGCACCTTGGCCAGCAGATGCCCATCCCCTTGGGTCTGTCGCCCTTTCTGCCGCCGGTCACGAGCCCGCGCCAGGGCCAGTGTGACCTGATGGGCAAATAATTCATCATAGGCCAAACGTTCACGCGCAGGTGCTGTGGCGGCGATATCACCAAGGTTGGCGGGATCATGGGCGGCTTTCAGCGCATCAGCAAAGCCCGGCCAGTCAGCCTTGGCCCTTTGCGCTGGATCAATCCATTCCTCTAGCACAGGCACCCGGGCCAGGGCTGCGCGGGTGGCCTTGTACATCTGTTTTTGGGTCAGCCCGGACGTCAGCGGATAAACCGGCTCAAAGGCCGGAATCGCCGCGGCGTCCTCCTCCGGGACCGCAAAGTCCGGATGGACCATCTGGGGGATCCCGTCAAACAATTCCACACGGCCCGATACCACGCGCCGCGCACCCTCGGGCAGCTGCTTTTTCCAGTAATCACCACGCGCGTGAAAAAACACGAGCTGAAAGCTGGTTTCGGCATCCTCCACATGAATGCGGTAGGCACCGCTGCGCGTGCGCGGTGGATGATGCGCGCCGACAGTGACGGCAACGGTCAGGGTCGCCGGCAACGCGGCATCCTTGACGGAAGCGCGCATCGCGCGGTCAATCCCGGAATGCGGCAGGGTGAACACCAGATCGCGCGGGGCGTCGACGCCCAGTTGCGCCATCAGTTGAGCGGTTTTCGGACCCACCCCCTCAAGCGTTTCAAGCCCTGCAAACAGCGGGAATAGCGGCTCAGGCCGCCCTGTCATGTGGCGTCAATAAGCGCAAGCCAGCCATCTTCGTCCAGCGTTTCAATCCCCAACTCTGCCGCCTTCCTGGCCTTCGAGCCCGCACCGGGGCCCGCAACCAAAAGATCCGTCTTTGCGCTTACTGAGCCAGAAACTTTGGCCCCCAGACGTTCAGCGCGCGCTTTTGCCTCTGCGCGGGTCATCTTTTCCAGCGATCCCGTGAAAACCACCGTCTTTCCGGCAACCGGGCTGCCGTCTGTATCTGGCCTTTCGACCGGCGCAATCTCAAGTTCAGCCACAAGCCGGTCGATCGAGGCGCGCTCGCGGTCTTGCGCAAATGCACTCACCAATGATCCGGCCATCACCGCGCCGACACCATCAATGCCGATCAGATCGTCCCAGACTGGCCCCGCCTGATCCGCAGCGTCCCGCATCGCTGTCTCAAATGCGTCCCACGTCCCGTAATGCAGCGCAATCAGGCTTGATGCGGCGTCTCCGACATGCCGGATACCCAATGCAAAAATGACCCGATCCAGCGGAATGCTGCGTTTTTCCTCGATTGCTTGAAACAGGTTTCTCGCAGATTTATCGCCCCACCCTTCGCGGTTCTTGAGTTGCTTCGCCCCGCTGCCATACCGATCCTGCAAAGTGAAGATGTCCGCCGGTTCGGCGATCCAACCGTCGGAATGGAACTGCTCCACCTGTTTGGCACCAAGCCCCTCGATGTCGAAAGCCCCGCGAGAGACAAAATGTTTCAGCTTCTCAACCGCCTGCGCCGGGCAGATCATGCCACCGGTACACCGCCGCACGGCGTCTCCCGGCTCTCGGATTGCATCACTGTCGCATTCCGGGCAGCGGTCGGGGAACATAAATGGGGCACTGTCTTCGGGGCGTTTGGATAGATCTACATCCGCCACTTTCGGGATCACATCGCCCGCGCGGTAGACCTGCACCCAGTCTCCGACGCGAATGTCCTTGCCACCCCGGATCTGCTGGCCCTTGCTGTCACGGCCTTGGATATAATCCTCGTTATGCAAGGTCGCATTTGAAACCACGACCCCGCCTACCGTCACCGGCTGCAAGCGCGCCACAGGCGACAGCGCGCCGGTCCGGCCTACCTGAATGTCAATTCCAAGCAGGGTGGTCCAGGCCAGCTCCGCCGGGAATTTATGCGCCACGGCCCATCTCGGGGTGGTGGACCGAAAGCCCAGACGATCCTGCAGCCCAAGATCGTTCACCTTGTAGACAACCCCGTCGATATCATAGCCCAACGTCGCGCGCTGCGTTTCAATGCGCGCATAATGCGCCAACATCTCTTTGCTCGATTGGCAAAGTACGGTCAAAGGATTGGTTGAAAACCCGAACTGCGCCAGCCTTTCAATCGCGTCCTTCTGCGTCTCTGCCAGCGGGCCAGACAGTGCACCCCAGGCATAGGCGAAGAATCGCAACGGTCGGGATCTGGTGATCTCTGCATCCAGCTGCCTCAGCGACCCTGCGGCGGCATTGCGCGGGTTTGCAAAGGCTTTTCCGCCTGCAGCATTCTGTCGTTCATTAAGAGCGGCAAAGGCGTCATGGCTCATGTACACTTCGCCACGCACCTCCAACACCTCCGGCGCGTTCTCGATTTCTGTGGGAATGTCGTCGACGGTCCGGGCATTTGCGGTGACGTTCTCGCCAACCGAACCGTCCCCGCGTGTGGCCGCCTGCACCAGATGGCCCTTTTCGTATCTCAAGGACAGCGACAATCCATCAATCTTTGGCTCGGCGGTGAACTCAAGCGCTGCGTCCTCCTCAAGGCCAAGATATTTTCGAATGCGCGTTTCGAATTCACGTACATCTGCATCATCAAAGGCATTGCTGAGTGATAGCATCGCAACCGCATGCCGAACCTTCGAAAACCCCTCTGCCGGTGCGGCGCCAACCTGATCGGACGGGCTGTCAGGGCGCTTCAGATCGGGAAAACGGAATTCGATCTGCGCATTGCGCTGTTTCAATGCGTCATACTCGGCATCGCTCAGCTTAGGGTTGTCTTGCCCATGATACTCGGCATTCGCCTTTGACAGCACTTCAGCCAGCCGGGCCAACTCTGTTTCAGCTTCCCGCGCCGTCAATTTGGAAACATCTGTCCGGGATGTCAAAGACCCGCCCCCCAAATCCACCAGTCCCGTAATGTGATAGGCGGCCTTGGCAGGCGGGTCTAGCAGTTTCAGGCAGCGTGAGTACCCACCACGCGCCCTGCGCCGCTGTCGTCAGGCGCTGACTGCCATGTTCACCTCAGCCGGTTCCGGATCGCGCAATACATAACCGCGCCCCCAGACCGTTTCGATATAGTTCTGCCCACCTGTTGCCGTGCTGAGTTTCTTGCGCAGTTTACAAATGAACACATCAATAATCTTCAATTCAGGCTCGTCCATGCCCCCGTAAAGATGGTTCAGGAACATTTCTTTTGTCAGCGTGGTGCCCTTGCGCAGGCTCAGGAGTTCCAGCATCTGGTACTCTTTCCCGGTCAGGTGAACGGCATTATTGTCAACGCTGACAGTCTTTGCGTCCAGGTTTACCGCGATCTGCCCGGTCTCGATGACCGATTGCGAATGCCCTTTGGAGCGGCGGATGATGGCGTGAATTCGCGCCACTAATTCCTCCCGATGGAAGGGCTTAGTCAGATAATCGTCCGCACCAAAGCCAAATCCCTTGATCTTGCTTTCTGTATCGTCTGCACCTGACAGGATCAGGATGGGCGTTTCAATGCGGCTAAGCCGAAGCTGACGCAACACGTCATGTCCGTTCATGTCAGGCAGATCGAGATCCAGAAGGATCAGATCGTAATCATAAAGCTTCGCCAGATCGATCCCTTCCTCCCCAAGGTCGGTCGCATAGACATTCAGATTGGCATGGGTCAGCATCAATTCGATGCTGCGGGATGTGGTCGGGTCGTCTTCTACAAGCAATACACGCATTAGGGTTCTCCGGGTCAACGTTGTGGCCTTGGACCGGATCGTGAACAAAAAAGGTTAACCACCCGTTACCGTGAAACCGATGCTAGGCGAACAACCTAAGGTTGTCTATATTTTTGCACCATAGTTGCCTTAAGGGCAACTTCACCATGCTCCGATACCGCACGCACCCACTCCAGAAACTCATCCTCGCTGATCTGGTAACGCTCCAATGCCTCCGACTGTGTCATCAATCCGTAAACCACCCCGCGCACCACTGCCGCCTTGCGCGATGCAACCCACCGGCGGGTTTGCGGGCTTGGCATGTCTGCCCGCGACATGATCGTGCCGTCAGAGAGGGTAACAGACCGCGGTCCATCCACTTTTTTCAAATACATGGGGCCATCCCGTGTTGGTTTCCCACACCATGCGTCTGTGAGCGTTAAGGCGGTGTGAAGCCAGCCCTTGTGAGTATGTAGGATTTTCCTATATTGCCCCTCAATACCCCCGGAGACGTAATCATGGCCCTAGATCAGCCACATCCGCTCAATTCCATGGGCTTTGCCAAGCCGCCTGCAGACACACGTGTTGTCGTCGCCATGTCCGGTGGCGTAGACAGTTCTGTCGTGGCAGCGATGCTTGCCGAAGAAGGCTATGACGTGGTGGGCGTGACTTTGCAGCTCTACGACCACGGCGCAGCGCTGGCCAAAAAAGGGGCCTGTTGTGCGGGCATCGATATTCATGATGCACGCCGGGTGGCCGAAGACATGAATTTCCCACATTACGTGCTGGATTACGAAAACGTCTTCAAAGATGCCGTCATTGACGAATTTGCCGACAGCTATCTGGCAGGGGCCACACCGGTGCCCTGCATCCGCTGTAACGAAAGGGTCAAATTCAAGGATCTGCTGGAAACGGCCAAAGATCTCGAGGCTGACTGCATGGCAACTGGACATTACATCCAGCGGCACATGGGCCCTACCGGTGCAGAACTGCACGTCGCCGCAGATGCTGCGCGCGATCAAAGTTATTTCCTGTTTTCCACAACCCCGGAACAACTGGACTTCCTGCGGTTCCCACTCGGACATTTGGCCAGCAAGGACGACACCCGCGCGCTGGCGGAAAAATACGGGCTCAGCGTGGCGATGAAACCTGACAGCCAGGACATCTGCTTTGTGCCAGACGGAGACTACGCCGCCGTGATCCGCAAACTGCGGCCCGAAGCTGCGAATCCCGGAAACATCGTGGAT
Organism: Sulfitobacter aestuariivivens; assembly: GCF_014763045.1. GTDB lineage: Bacteria > Pseudomonadota > Alphaproteobacteria > Rhodobacterales > Rhodobacteraceae > Sulfitobacter > Sulfitobacter aestuariivivens. The sequence continues at coordinate 860,286 of NZ_JACTAG010000001.1, read as the reverse complement.
CTGGAAGGCAAGGTGCTGGGACATCATGAAGGCGTGATTCACTACACCATCGGCCAGCGCCGGGGACTCGGGATCGGCGGACTGGCCGATCCCCTCTATGTTGTCAAACTGGATCCGGACAGGAAAGAGGTTGTCGTGGGACCTAAATCCATGTTGGCGACCCGCAATGTCCCGGTCCGTGAAATCAATTGGCTGGGCGACATCCCCCTCACCTCCCGGGCGGAATGGCACATCTCCGTCAAAGTCCGCTCCACCCGGCCGCCCCGTGACGCGATCCTGCGCCCCATCAGCGACACAACGGCAACGGTGGAGTTGCTGACACCGGAAGAGGGCATCAGCCCGGGACAGGCCTGTGTTTTCTATGATCCTGAAAGCACCCGCGTCTTGGGCGGTGGCTGGATTCACAAGGGCTGACAGACGTCTTTCTCTGGCCAGAATATTCCCAGAGCGCGAGACTGGTCTCGCAATCGATTTTGGCAGGCCAAAATTTATAGAATAGAATGCGGGCTTGCCCGCACAACCAGATCACATGCGCGCAAGCACTGCTTTGGCGGCACGCAGGCCCGGTGCTTCTCCACCCAGTCCCAACCGCTGCATGGTCACCGCCATAGCGGCCTCCTGCGCTCTGGGGTCGGCCAAAACCTTCTCAATGGCATCCGCAATCGGTCCCGGCTGGCACCTGTCTCCGACAAACTCCGGCACCTCACGTGTTTCCGAGACGAGATTGACCAATGTTACCGTATCAACCAGCAACATCCGGCCGATGATCTGACGGCTAAGCCAGGACATATCGTAGGCAATGACCATTGGCGTGCCTACGGCCGCCAGTTCCAGCGAAACAGTGCCAGACGCGGCCAGTGCGACATCTGCCGCCCTGAACGCCGCACGCTTTTCGCTCTTGAAGTCCTCATCCCGCGGATCCAGCACCTGAATCTCACCTGGCCATGTTTTGACCATTGCACGAACCTGATCGGCAACCGGCGCCGCGGCAGGCAACACGATCCGCACGTCTGGTATCCGGGACCGGATCTTTTTGATGACCTGTCCAAAGCGGTCCCCAAGACGCGCGACCTCACCGCGACGCGAGCCGGGCAAAACAAGCAACATTGGTGCGTTCGCGATACCGCGCGCGGCCCGAAAAGCGTCCGCCTCGGCTCTTGTCGCAACATCCTCCGCGACAACCGGATGGCCGACAAAATCGCACTCCATCCCGTGGGCCTGCATCAACGGTGGCTCGAAAGGGAACAACGCCAGCACATGGTCGATCCAACGCGCCATCTTTGCCGCGCGCCCCGGGCGCCATGCCCAGACAGTCGGCGCGACATAATGCACGGTGCGGATTGCGCTGGCCGCTTTGACCTGCTTTGCCACGCGAAGGGAAAAATCCGGGGAATCGATGGTGATCAACACATCGGGCTGCATCCGCAAAACGGCCTGTGCCGTCTCAGCGATACGCCGCTTTAAATGACGATACTTTGGCAATATCTCAGCCAACCCCATCACGCTGAGCTCTGACATGTCAAAGCGGCTCTGCAGACCCTCCGCCATCATCTCGGGGCCGCCAATACCTTCGAACGATATCCCTGGCCTGAGCTGTTTCAGCCCGGCCATCAATGCCCCGCCCAGCTTGTCACCCGACGGCTCACCCGCAAGAATGAAGACCCGCGTCATGCGCCTGTACGGGCCCAGAAGACGATACCGTGCTGATCAGCCAACCGCGTACAGGCGTCTTTATCAAGAACAAGAACATCCCCTGCATCCACGACCACCGCCGTCAGACCGGCCCCGGCCGCCGCTTCGATGGTCTGCGGTCCGATCGTGGGCAGATCAACCCGGCGGCTCTGTTGCGGTTTTGGACCTTTGAAAAGCACGGCCATGTCCGATTTCCTGAACGGCGCCCGGCTGTTGATGAGGGCATCCGTGCCGGTGCTGTCTTCCATGGCCACGACTGCACCGTTGACGACAATACAGGCCTGCCCGATGTCCTGTGGTCCGATCGCTGCTATATGTTCAGCACCCGCCTGAGCATCTGAGCGCGTTCGCGCTGTCGGCCACTGATCGGAATAGACACCGCCTTCAGCCAAAAGATGCGGTGCGAGATCATGCGCTCCACGCACCGCAAAACCTGTCTTTTCAAAGAGATCAACGACGACCCTCAACGCGCCATCATCGCCCTTTGCCAAAGCCTCCTGAAACAGCGGCACCAGCGGTGCGGTCTCCTCATCCAGCTTTGAGGCATCGATTTCTGGGCGGCTGATGCCGCCCGCCATACATACCTCGGTTATGCCGCGCTGGCCCAGATGCACCAGCAACGTCCCCAACGTCTCTAGCCGGAACGTCAAATCAACCTCCAACCCCTCCGGCAGATGGTCCTCATAGGCGCAAATCAGGGGTTTTGTCTGCTGGCTGGCAGCGACCAGGGCAGGCAATTGTCCGCGCCCGGCGATCAGGGCAAGGCTCATTTCGGCGTCAGGAAATGTCGACCTGTATCCGCCATGATAAAGTCAACGATTTCATGTACATATTGGCTGCCGGTTTCATCACCCAGACGCTGAGCCCGATCGTGAAACGTACCCTCGCCCTGTGCCAGCATCTGAAAGGCGGCCCTAAGCGCCGTGATATCCGACCGGGCCACACCACGCCGTTTTAGCCCCACAAGGTTCAGCCCGTCCAATTCGCCTCGTGGAGCCTGCACCAATCCATAGGGAATGACGTCATTGGTAACCATCGTCACGGCACCGATGATCGCCCCGTGACCAATTCGCACCCATTGGTGGATGCCGCTGAGCCCGCCGATGATCACATCGTCTTCAATCACACAATGGCCGGCAACGGCAGCTGAGTTAACGACGATGACCCGGTCCCCCACCACCGCATCATGCGCGATATGGCACCCGGCCATGAAAAGCCCGTCATCGCCCACTTTCGTGAGACCGCCGCCCCCTTCGGTGCCGCAGTTCATTGTCACATGCTCGCGAATGCGGTTGCGCTTGCCGATGACCAACCGGCTGGCTTCGCCCTTGAACTTTAGATCCTGAGGAATTTCACCAATGACGGCAAACGGGAAAACCGTTGTCCCTTCACCCACCTCGGTCTGACCTGTCGCAACGACATGGCTTTTCAGCACAACGTCGGGCCCCAGAACGACATCAGGGCCCACCACGCAAAAGGGTCCGACAGTCGCAGTTGCATCAATCTGCGCCCCATCTTCGATCACGGCTGACGCGTGGATGTTGCTCATGAAGCCTCTTTCGGTAGATCGAGCATGGCCATAAATTCCGCCTCGGCGGCCATGTCGCCTTCAACTGTGGCGACGCCTGAGAATTTCCAGATTTTTCCGCCTGGTTTGCCGCGCAGCGTCTTCATATCCATCCGCAGCACGTCACCGGGGACCACTTTGCGGCGGAACTTGCAGTTGTCGATCGACATAAAATAGATCAGCATTTCCTTGTCGGCCATGTCCAGAGCCGTGCCGATCATCACGCCTGCGGTCTGGGCCATCGCCTCAACGATGGTCACACCGGGCATGATGGGCGTCCCTGGGAAATGCCCCTGAAAATGCGGCTCGTTCATGGTGACATTCTTGTAGCCGACCGCACTTTGCGTGCCGGTAATCTCTTCAACTTTATCGACCAGCAAAAAGGGATAGCGGTGCGGCAGAATGCGCTGGATCAGTTGAATGTCAGCGCTGCGTATTTCTTCACTCATGCTGGGTTCCTTTGTTTCCCAAAGGGCTACCAATTCAAAAGGGTCAGAGCAAGCGGATGCCCTTGGCGCTAGTCCGCGTCAACACCGCTGCCCAGCGTCTCGTTCAACAAGGCAATGGCCACGTCAGTGATTTCAATCTCGGAAACACTCAGGTAATAGGATCGCCGCTCGAGAATGATAACGGCACCTGCATCGCGCATGAGTTGTTCAAGCACAGGAGCTGAGGCATTTCGAAAAATCTCTCGCGCACGCTCGATATCCATGCTGATTGCACGACTTTTCGACGCTTGCGCGGCACGGGTTTCCTGTACCTTTGTGTCAAAAGCGTCAGCAAGGTCACGGAACTCCTCCGGTGACAGCGTCGGTCGTTGTTCGGTCAACGCCATTTCTTCCGCTTCCAGTTCAGCTTGGATTTGGCTGTTTTCTGCTGCCAGTTCCTGACCACGTGCTTCGGCCTCGCGCAAAACCCGCTGCCCGAATGCGCTTTCCAGAAACAGACGATCAGAATCGATGGTCAGGATCTCACTTACAACCAGGCCCAGATCCAGCTGCTGACTTACACTTGGTTGTTGCTGGGCATGGGCCGGCGCGACCCCAATCAGGGTCAACGCCAGAACCGCAAGGAAACGCCCCCCCTTCATCCGATCAGAAGGTTGTGCGCAGCGTAATTTCGAAACTTTGCTCCTTGTCGAAAGTCTCGCTTTTGAGCGCTTTGGATACGTTGAACTGCAACGGACCCACTGGCGTATCCCAAAACACGCTTATCCCGATCACATGCCGGAACGAGCCACTTTCGCCCACAATGGTTCCGCCCGCCAGATTGACATCCGACAGATCCCAAAGATTGCCCACGTCGTAAAAGAGACCACCGCTGATCCCATATTCTTCGGGCAGGCCCAACGGGAACTCAGCCTCGAACCGTGCAACAGCATAAAGGTTGCCGCCCAGCGGATCATCAGTCGTACCGCCCACATCACGTGGCCCGATACCGCCGGGCTCAAATCCGCGCATGATCTGCGGGCCCAGAATGAATCGGTCAACAACCCGGTTAGTGCCGCTTTGCCACGATAAGGCGCCGCCTTCCAACGTTGCCCGCAAGGTCACGTCTTCGTTGAAGATTTTGCGCTCGCCCACCACCTTGGCCACGGTTTTGATATATTCGCTGTCACCACCAAGACCGGCAAAATCCTGACTGAACTGGAACAGCACACCGCGCGTCGGATCAAGACCGGTCAACCGCGTGTCATAGGTATACTGATAGCCAATCGACGAGGACGTCTGCCGTCCAACATCGATGTCATTCTGGACCACGGCCCCGTTTTCAGACGGATCCCGTTCGACCATTTCGATCGCCTCTGCCGTATAGCGCAGGGCCAAGCGCCCATTCTCACTGACCGGGAAGGTCAGCGAGGGTCGGAAGATGAACCGTTCGGTATCGAAGGAACTAAAGGTCGAATTCGTCTCGGCATAGTCAAGGTTCAGCCCAAGTGCCAGATCACGCCCCAGCAGCGCAGGCTCAACAAAGTTGATACCGTATCGCGTCGCCTCTTCGGCGGTTGAGATCTGGAGGGTAAGTTGCTGACCGCGGCCAAGAAAGTTGGTCTCGCTAAAGCTTACCGCGACACCGATGCCATCGTTGTTCGAGAACGAGCCACCGAAGTTCAAGGCACCCGTCGGCTTTTCCACGACGTCCACATCCACCACGACCTGCTCGCCGCTGGATCCTTCACGTGCGTTGACTTCTGCGGTTTCGAAATAGTCCAGCGCGCGGATACGCTCGGCACTTTCACGGATTTCCCGTGGATTGAACGGATCGCCCTCAACACTGTCGAACTGACGACGGATCACCCGGTCCAGCGTGCTGGTATTGCCTTCGATATCGATGCGTTCGACAAAGACGCGGGGGCCGCGCGTGATGCGATACGTCACATCCAGCGTCAGATCGCGGTCATTGCGCGAGATCACCGGCTCTACCCGCATAAAGTCGATACCGTCGCGCACACCCTGCCGTTCAAGCCGGGAAATATCACGCTCCACCAACGTCGGAGAATAGACAACGCCGGGCCTGACCTTGACGATTTTCTGATAGGCCTCGGACTCTACGCCCGGCATGTCGGATTCTACCGTGACCGCGCCGAACTTGAACTGCTGGCCCTCGACAATGTTGAATTGTACGAAATATCCATCGCGTTCCTGTGTCAGCTCTGCATTGACAGCCTGCGTGCGGAAATCGACATACCCGCGCGAGACATAAAAGTCGCTCAGCAACTGCCGATCAATCGCAACCCTGTCTTCGACAAAGGTGTCGCGACGCACCAGGCGACGAAAGAGCCCGGCTTGCTTTGTGCCAAGAACCCGGCGCAAACGGCGGTCAGAGTAGACCCGGTTCCCGACAAAGCTCAGACGCTCGATCTCAACATTGTCGCCTTCGAAAATTTCAAACACCAGATCAACGCGGTTCTGATCGCGGCGGATGATCTTGGGATTGACCCGTGCGGCGATGCGACCCTCGTTGGCATATGCCTCGGCGATCAAGGCGGCGTCTGCTTCTGCCTGCGCAGGATTGAACACGCGCCGTTCAGTCGACTGCACCAGCTGCTCCAGCCGGTCATCCTTGATGCGCCGGTTGCCCTCAAAGCGCACGCGGTTCAGCGTCGGCAATTCGGTGACGCGGATCACCAGGGTGCCGCCCTGCGGCTCGATCGCCACAGTCTCGAAGAGTCCTGAATTTTGAAGGTTTTGGTAGGCGTCGTTCAACTGCCCGCCCGAAACAACCTGGCCCCGCCTGATTCCGGCCCGCCGCAGGATAGAGGCATCCCCAATCCGCTCGTTTCCATCGATCACAACTGAATTGAAACGATATTCCTGCGCAACGGCATCGGTGGCTGGCGCCATCCAAGCCACTGACATAAGGGCACAAAAGGATGCCCCCTGCAGTAATTTCGATATCTTGCTCTGTTCTGCCTGCTCGGAAGGCTTTGCGCCCTCACCTGAAAGTCTCATGGTTCAAACCCAATCTTACGACATCTATTGCGCACCTGAGTACGCAATGGGCCGTTGTTTGTCAAAAGAAGCTGGGTCGATTTTCGCTACATGATGCAGAGGTGTTTCACCCTGTAACATCATGGAGTTGTGAGGAGCGGATCAGAGCGAACCGACAAAGGCCCCGGCTGCAAGCGCGAAAGCAATCGTGCAGACATATAGGACGCGATCCCAATTGAGATCCATCAGCAGGCGGAAACCGCGGTATGAACTTTGAATCGCTTGCATGTCATCCTCCTTGGATACTTCCGGTTGTATCGGGTGATCAAGGCAGGTGTTTGGACAAAAAAGGGCAAGATTGTGACGATTGCCAAGCCCCTCTCAGGGGCAAAACAGATCATTGCCCAAGGCGAATACCATCAACGTCAGCACCAATCCCAATCCAATGGTCATCAGGATACGCAGCGCGCCATCACTGGGCGGCTTCCCCGTCACAGCCTCGTAGGCATAGAACACAAGGTGCCCCCCATCGAGCGCCGGAATGGGAAATAGGTTCAGCAGACCCACAGCGGTGCTGAGCACGGCAATGAAATAGATAAATGATTGCGCGCCCTGGCTGGCCATGGCGCCGGACGTCTGCGCAATGCCAACCGGACCACTCAGGTTGCAGGTGCTGATATTGCCGATGATCATCTGTTTCAGGCCAGAAATGGAACCGGTGATGATCCGCCATGTGTTTTCCACCCCCCGGTTCAGCGCTTCGCCGAAACCGGGCGTGTTGGTTGCGGGCTCAAACGCCATGCCGCCAACAATGCCGATCCGGTAATTCTGGACGAACGTCCCATCCTCCTGCGGCTCATCGGTGGCCTTTGGGGTCATTGTGAACTCAAGGATCTCGCCAGCGCGCCAGACCCGCAGCGCCAACGGCGCGCCGGATGAGGCTTCAACAGCGGTTTTAAGCTGCCCGAAAGCCACAACATCGCGCCCGTTGAGCCCCACGATCACATCATCGGGCCGCAGGCCTGCGGAAAAGGCAGCAGACTGCGGCACCACATTGCTGACCAAGGGCGGCATCAGATAGGGGCCCGTCACCTGCTGCACGTTGCTATTGCGCAGCACCTCGTAGTCCAGGGTCGCTTGTAACGGCAATGCGTTAATAAAGGCATCGTCAATGTCTGAGACAGAATTTTCGGGCAGCGCCATCCCCTGAATGGCTCTGATCTCATCCCCGGGCAGTAAACCGTCCTCGATCGTGATCGGAAGCGCGCGCAATTCCCCGACAGTCAACGGATCCTTGGCAACGCCGGTCGACAGCGCCACGCCAAAGAAAACGAGGATAGACAGCGCAAAATTGAAAAACGGTCCCGCCGCAACAGTCAGCGTGCGCGCCCACAGCGGCGCGCCGTGCATCGTATGACGCAACGCCTTGGGGTCATCGGCAACGGCGGCCATCGCCGCTTCATCCTTGCCAGACGCGGCGTTGGCATCCCCCGCAAATTTCACGTAACCGCCGAAAGGCAATGCGGCGACCTGCCAGATCGTCCCGTGTTTGTCCGGCCGCGACCATAGCACAGGGCCAAATCCCAAGCTAAAAACATCGGCTTTGATGCCTGTCCAGCGGCCCACGATGTAGTGTCCATATTCGTGGATCGCCACGATCACCGACAACGCGATGATAAAGGCAACCAATGTCCAGATCAGCCCGCCGAATTGCGGTATCAGCCCAAAAATATCCACGTCTTTAACCTGCTCTTTTTTCTACAGCCGCTTGCGCGGCCTTGCGTGCCAGATGGTCCACTTTCGCGACGTTATCAAGGGTCATGGTGTCACCAATAAGGCCACTATGCCCTGACATGTCTGTTAATGTTTGCGCAACGATGTCGGCCATTTCCGGAAATGCAATCGCGCCAGCGATAAATCCATCCAGCGCGGTTTCCTTGGCTGCATTGAACACCGCGCCGGTCATGCCGCCTGCAGCCATGGCCTCTCGGGCGAGCCTTAAAGCAGGCCACCGCGCGTCGTCCGGGTCGCGAAATTCAAGCCGCCCGATCGCCGCGAGATCAAGGCGGTCCACCGGCAAATCCGCCCGCGTGGGATGGTGCAGCGCGTACCCGATCGCGTGCCGCATGTCATGCGGGCCGACGTGGGCCATCATGCCGCCGTCGCGAAAACCAACCAGAGCATGCACCAGCGATTGCGGGTGGATAAGAACCTCGATCTGCTCAGGCGTTACCTGAAAGAACTCACGTGTCTCAATGACTTCCATCGCTTTGTTAAACAACGTTGCTGAATCGATGGTGATCCGCTGTCCCATGTCCCAATTGGGATGACTTTGGGCTTGCTCCAACGTGGCATGCGCAAGATCTTCGACAGGCCAGTCGCGGAATGCGCCCCCACTTGCCGTGATGATGATCCGCTCCACTGTTCGGATATCCTCGCCCTGCAGCGCCTGAAAAATTGCAGAATGTTCTGAATCTACGGGCAGGATCGTGGCCTTGTGTGCCGCTGCCGTCTTCAGCAGCAACGACCCCGCACAGACCAGTGATTCCTTGTTGGCCAGCGCCAGCGTTGTCCCGTGTTTGAGCGCCTCCATTCCCGGCGCCAGACCTGCCGCACCGACAATGGCCGACATGATCCAGTCCGCCGGGCGTGCCGCCGCGTCAATCAAAGCCGTCTCTCCGGCCGCGGCTTCAACATCTGACCCTCGAAGAGCGTCGCGTAGTTCATCCAGACGTGCTGCATCTGCGGTCACCGCCAGGTCTGCCCGCAAGGCCATCGCGTCCTTAGCAAGCTGCGCAATATTGCTGGCCCCGGTCAGCGCCACGACGTCATAGGCATCCTGATTGCGCCGGATCAGGTCAATCGTGTTTTGCCCGATGGAGCCTGTTGCCCCCAGAATGCTGACCTTCCGCATCGGCAGGCGCTCAGCCCAACCCGGGGGGAAAGCCGATGAACTGGCCTATGATTAGCAGGAAAAGCGACGCGCCCAGCATCCCGTCAAAGCGATCCATCAACCCGCCATGGCCAGGGATCAGGTTTGAACTGTCCTTGACCCCCATCTGTCGCTTCATCCCGGATTCCGCGATGTCCCCCATCTGTGAAGCCATTGAAATCGCGACGGAAATACCGACTAGCTGGATCCCGACGCCGGTGTTGAACGAAAACAGCAGTCCGACCAACGCAGCACCCGCCCACCCTGCGCCGGTGCCAGCCCAGGTTTTCTTGGGACTGACCGCAGGCCAAAACTTGGGTCCGCCAAAATAGCGCCCGGCAAAGTACCCCACAACATCTGTCACCACGACCACAAGCACAAGCCACATCAGCCAGCCAAAGCCCATGTCGTCGCGTACCTGCATCATGCCATACCCTGCCAACAGGATCATGACCGTAAAGCTCATGAAAATGGTCCGGTTTTCGGTCAGATGACCAAAACCGATCAGCGCCGGGGCCAACAGCAGCGGCAGCGCGAACCCAACTGGCAGATATATCGCGAGGAAAACGGCAAGGCCTGTAAGGACCCCCATCTGGAGCTGCACGTGCCGCACCCCGGGCCGCAAAATGCCCACCAATTCCCAGACCATGAGGCCGCAGATCAGGGCAACCAGCAGATGAAAGATGTGCCCCCCAAGCCAGATTCCCAACAAGCCAATCGCCACCATTGCGGCGCCCGACCCCATGCGTGCCGTCAGATCTGACCATTTTTGCGTATCAGCCATGTCACCTCATCCGTGTGTTACGTCCTGACCGCACCAAAGCGACGGTCGCGCCCACCATAGGCAGCACAAAGACTGCCGAATTCCTCACGCCCGAAATCAGGCCATAATGTGTCGATGAACTCGTACTCTGCATAGGCTGATTGCCACAGAAGAAAGTTTGAAATTCGCGCTTCGCCGCTGGTCCGTATCACAAGATCTGGATCAGGCAAAACATAAGTATCCAAGTACTTTGGCAGCGTTTCTTCATCTACATCGTCTGGATCAAGTCGTCCGCTGGCCACATCCTGGGCCAACCGTTTGGTGGCGCGCGCAACCTCGTCCCGACCGCCGTAGTTCAGTGCGATAGTCAAATTCACCCGGGTGTTGTGGGCTGTCGCTTCTTCAAGCTCGTTCATCAGTTTGATCAGCTTGTTATCAAGCCGCACCCTGTCGCCAATAAACCGAACCCGTGCGCCGAATTCTGATAAGGATCGTGTTTCCTTGGTTATGTAGCGGCGAAAGAGGTTCATCAGACCAGCCACTTCCACCTGTGTGCGCTTCCAGTTCTCCGTGGAAAACGCAAAGATGGTAAGATACTCGACCCCAAAATCCGGGCAGGCTTCCACAATTTCACGCACCCTTTTGGCCCCTGCGTGATGCCCGAAAAGGCGTGGGCGACCGCGCTGCGTAGCCCAACGACCGTTGCCATCCATGATAATGGCCACATGCCGCGGTCCACCGCGCAAGACGGGCGTGGCCGAGCCAAGCGCGCGGTCCTCTTTCATACTGCGGCCTTTGTGATCATTACTCTATCCTGTCTGCTCTGCGTCCTGATACCTTTACCTCCGGCCAATCAAACCCATTGACCGGAGTGCCGTCTGGATAATCGATCAAACCTGCATGATCTCGGCTTGCTTGGTCTCCAGCTGCTCATCGATCTGGCTGATGAAACGGTTGGTGATGTCCTGTACCTCGGTCTCCCAGAACTTCTGATCATCCTCGGACATACCATCGGCCTTGGCCTTTTTGATCTGGTCCATCCCGTCCCGCCGCACATTGCGGATCGAGACGCGGGCGTTTTCAGCATATTGCCCTGCGACTTTGGTCAGATCCCGGCGGCGCTCTTCGTTGAGCTCCGGAATAGGCAGCATGATAATTGTACCGTTAAGCTGCGGATTGATCCCCAGCCCACTCTCGCGAATGGCCTTCTCAACCTTGCCGACAAGCCCCTTGTCCCAGACATTGATCGTCACCATGCGCGGCTCGGGGACGTTCACGGTGCCAACCTGATTGATGGGGGTCATCGCACCATAGGCATCCACCATGACCGGCTCCAGCATCGACGCCGAAGCGCGACCCGTCCGCAGCGAAGCAAATTCAGTACGCAAAGAGCCAATGGCCCCGCTCATGCGCCGCTCAAGATCATCGGTATCGAGCATAAAGTCGTCGGACATGTTTACCCCTGTGGCCTTTTTCAGCTTTTGCAGGTGTATAGTGCATCAGGTCATGGAATGACCAGTAGGCTTTCGCAGTCCGTGCCCCGCTAGCCCGGCGCCTTGATGGCTTGCGCAGCGCTGGTGTAGCCGCCTGCGGCGCCATCCACGAAATGCATGTGATCATCGCTAAGGCTTGAGGGCACGATGCAGGTCATCATCGCTTCGGACTGTGCGTGCAACCCATAGCGGATCGTGCCATTTTCCTCGGCCTCTTGCAGCAGCGCGCGCAAACTGGCCTCAGTCTGTGCATCGCAATCCAGCGTCATCTTCAACCCATCGTCGAACTTGCGAAAGTCCGCGTTGCCCCCCACCACGGCACGAAAGTGGTGGGCGTCAAATCCGGCTAATTTGATCCCGGTCTTGTACAGAAACCAGTACATGGAACTCTCAAAAAGCGCTGCGATCCGCGCCCGACGCAAGGATCCTTTGCCGCGACGCGCGTGTGCTTCCAACAAAGACCCTGTCGGTGGCCACTTTACCGCGGGCCCGTCCGCGGACGTTGGATGCCCCCCACGGTCAAGTTTCGACACCAACTCAAGCACGTGCTCAGCCAAATCCGAAAATTCCGCAGGTGTCGTGCGTTCTTGTGGAACAATGACCACGGACAGAACCGTGCCATGGCGGCTTTGCATATGGCCCCATCTGCACGACAGCCCTGTCAGGTCCGGCTCTGAACCCGGGGGTGCCTTTGGCAAATCATGCGCACCAGCTTTCATCTGTGTCTCTGCCCAACTCAGCCCACCGCCGGCAAACATCGCATAATCCACGGCATTCGCGGCATGAAACCGGGCTACTTTCACATCGTGACCCGCAGCCCGAAGGTCCCGCATCTGGACAAGGCCCACACGCAGGGAAACCCCGAAAGCCTCATGCGCCCACAAGCGCACTGCGGCAAGCGCATCGGCCGCCGCGTCATGCCACACAGGGGGCACGGCAAAGCTTGCCCCGTCGCCGCCAAAAACAAACGGAAAAGCAGTCCCACCATGTGCGTTGATTTGGGCAGAAATCACGGCCGCACCGACCATGTTGACCGTCTTGTAGCGCCCTTCGGCGACCAATTTTGTTGAGCCAAGAATGTCAGAGGTGCCTACCCACCAGTCATCCGGCAGCGCGGTATAGTAGTCATCGCGCGCCAGTTGCGCGAAATCAGGGTAGAGCGGAAGGTTTGTGTAAAAGTCCGAGCTTTCTGTCGTCAATGGTACCTCACCCAAGGGGTCGTCACCCCTGAACCCGCGTATACGTCCCCTCGCCCGCCAGAATGCCCCGGAACCCGCCCGGTTCATCCAGTGAAAAGACGATGATCGGCAGATTGTTGTCCCGCGCCAGCGCAATAGCCGAGGCATCCATCACGCCCAGGCGCTTGGCCAACACATCGTCATAGCTCACGGTGTCATAGCGCTTGGCATCCGCGTGTTTCGCAGGATCCTTGTCATAAACCCCGTCGACCTTCGTGCCCTTGAAAATGGCCTCGCACGACATCTCATTTGCGCGCAAGGTGGCGGCAGTATCGGTCGTGAAATAGGGGTTCCCGGTGCCTGCCGCGAAGATGCAGACACGCTTTTTCTCAAGGTGCCGCACGGCGCGGCGGCGGATGTAGGGTTCCGCGACTTCGTTCATCGTGATGGCCGAAATCACGCGGGTATGAATGCCAAGGCCCTCAAGCGCCGACTGCATCGCAAGCGCGTTCATGACTGTGGCCAGCATCCCCATATAATCTGCTGTGGTTCGTTCCATGCCCTGCGCAGACCCTTGCAGCCCCCGAAAGATGTTGCCGCCGCCGATGACCATGCAGATCTCGACACCCATCTCATGAACGGTTTGCACTTCGCGGGCGATCCGCTCGACGGTTGGCGGATTAAGCCCGAACCCCTTATCCCCCATCAGTGCCTCCCCCGAAATCTTCAGCATCACGCGTTTGAAGGTGGTTTGGGGGGCGTCCTGTGGCATGGGTGAACCTTTCATGCGGGGCGGAGGGGTTTTCTTTCCTGCGCAAACTGTCGCAAATGGCTGTCAGGTTCAATCCATGCTTTGCCTGCGAGAAAAGAAATGCCTATCGCCGCAGCCTTTGAAAACGTCCTGCGCAATCTCAGCGCGGAACAACCTGTGTTGATTGCAGGGCCCACCGCATCTGGCAAATCGGCGCTGGCTCTTGAGATTGCGGATCGGCAAGGCGGGGTTATCGTCAATGCAGATGCCAGTCAGGTCTATGATTGTTGGCGTGTCATCACCGCGCGCCCCTCAGCCGAGGAAGAGGCCGCCGCTCCCCATGCGCTTTACGGCTACATCGCGGCAACAAGCCCCTATTCTACGGGCCATTGGCTGCGCGACGTCACGCCAGTGTTAACCGCCGGTGTACGTCCCATCATCACAGGCGGCACGGGCCTCTATTTTTCCGCACTGACCCGAGGATTGGCAGAAATCCCCGCCACCCCGACAGAGGTTCGTGCGCAAGCTGATCTTTTACCGGTTGGGGATTTGGCAGTGGCGCTCGATCCGAAAACAATCAGCCGCATCGACATGAAGAACCGCGCCCGCGTCCAGCGGGCCTGGGAAGTCCAGCAGGCAACAGGACGGGGTCTGGCAGACTGGCAAGACGACACCGGTCCGCCAATCTTGCCAATATCACGGACCTATCCGATCGTGTTCGATGTCGAAAAGGATTGGCTCAATGACCGTATCGCGCGCCGGTTCGACCTGATGCTGAAAGCAGGTGCACTTGAAGAGATCCGCGCGGTCGCACCTTATTATGACCCGGCCCTGCCAGCGCATCGTGCGATTGGCGTGCCCGAGCTTGTCTCGTATCTGAAAAATGAGACATCGCTAGAAGACGCCAGAGGCGCCGCCATCATTGCCACCCGACAATTTGCCAAACGACAGCGTACGTGGATGCGCAGCAAAATGTCAGACTGGAACGCGATTTTCTGTCCGTAGCACTTTTCAAAATCTGACTTTATTTATCCGTTAATTCCAGTTAACATGGGCCATTCTTTTCAATCTCCGACAATCGCATGGCACACGGGTACCTTACAGACATCAAAGTCCAAACCCTGTCTCAATTGAGCGGTGGACACAGTTGGCAAATCAGCCTGTTGCACGGTCGGCCAGGTCATACGCTGATCTGGACCACGCGCGGTCAGGGGAAAGTTCACCTTGACGGCCAGCGCCGCGGGCTGGGCCCGCATAATGCCATCTGGATACCCGCTGGCCATCTGTTTGCGCTGGAACCCGGTTATCAATGCACCGGGCTTGCGGTGTCGATTCCCGAAGGCATGGATCTGCGCCTACCGCAAATGGCGCGTCAGCTGCGCATCCGTGAGGCTTCGGTACAAACGGAACTGACCAGCATCATCGAAGCAGCCCAACGCGAGGAACAAGCCGGTCGGCCCCTGCAACAGGATGCGCTCGAGGCCCATGCGGCGTTGATCTCAGTCTGGCTGCGCCGTCAAATTATCCTTGAAGAACATCTACCGCCCAAACAAAACGCCGGCGCCCGCCTGAGCGCCGCTTTTTGTGATCTGGTCGCTGAGCGCTATGCATCCGGGGCGACAATGGCTGAATTTGCTGACCTGCTGGGGGTCACACCAACCCACCTCTCCCGCGCGGTCAAGGCCACAACCGGAAAGACGGCAGCAGATGTCTTGTCAGAGCGGATATTGCACGCAGCGCGCACATTGCTGCGCGAAACGGATGAGACGGCACAGGATATTGCCCGCCATCTGGGCTTTGGGTCCGCCGCATATTTCACCCGGTACATGCAACAGCACACAGGGTCTCCCCCCAGCAAACTGCGGCGTTGACCAAACCACACCCTGTTCTTCGATGCCGTTTTACGACAAGTCGGATGTCGCAAATTTGCTTTGAAATGGCTTAACTGGCGATTGACCTGACGGCTAGCATTGTGCCTGATAGGTGCAAGGGAAATGAAAATCCGGTTGAAAATGGACCCGATGGGCCGCCGCAGACCGGATCGGGGGAGACAAAGAACCACACGTCATGTTCGCTGATTCCGGAAAACCGGTTGGCGATCGATCAACAGCAAGGCCACAGGTCTGCACTAATACGGGCAGGACATACCTGCCCAGCCACGCAACAGGGGCACCACATGGGACTATTTATCTTACGTCGATTGGGCGTGATGTTACTGACGGCTCTATGCCTGACGTTCATCGTGTTCTGGCTGACCAATCTTTATCCAAACCTTGAAAAGCTCGCCAAGACTCAAGGAAACTTCCGCATGTCGGATGAGGCCGTCGCGTCCTTTCTGGAAGATCGTGGATACCTTCAACCGACCTGGGACAAGTTCGGTGAATGGCTCGGCGTGAGGCCCGGCTACGTGACTGAGCGCGAGGACGGTGAAACCTTTGGCCGGTGTTTTTCCAGCAGTACCCCCGAAGAAGAGCGGCGCACGTTCTGTGGTGTCCTGCAGGGCGATTGGGGATTTTCCACCGTGTTCAAGGACAATGTGGGCAGCCTTGTTGCAGAACGGTTGGGCAAGACCGGGTTCCTGATGATGTGGGTTCTGATACTGATGGTGCCTTCGGCGTTGATTGTCGGGGTGCTGGCCGGGATGCGCGAGGGGTCCAAACTGGACCGGTCCCTGTCGACCTTCTCGATTGCGACAACGGCGACGCCTGAATATGTGTCGGGCGTGATCTTCATCGCCCTTCTGGCCTCTTCGAACTACGGCCTGTCGCCGCTGTTGACGCAATGGGGGCTTTTGGGCTCCGAAGGCGCTCTCTTCGGGGAGGGGCGCACCTTGTTCCTCGGCTCGGCCACCAAGGCGATGGATGACGCCACTTTCTGGAACTTCTTCCTGCCGGTGCTGACCATTTCGCTTTATGGGATGGGATATATCGCGCGGATGACGCGCGCATCCATGACCGAGGTTATGACGGCTCAGTATATCCGAACGGCACGTCTTAAGGGGGTCAAGTTCAGCGATATCGTTCTCAAGCACGCGCTGAGAAATGCCCTGATCGCACCGTTCACGGTCATCATGTTGCAGATCCCGTGGTTGCTGAACGGCGTGGTCATTGTCGAGACGCTCTTTAACTACAAGGGTTTCGGCTGGTTGCTGGTACAGGCGGCGGGCAACAATGACATCGAACTGCTGCTGGCGGTGTCGGTGGTCTCGGTCGCCGTGGTGCTGCTGACGCAGCTGATATCAGATATCGGCTACGTTTATCTTAACCCGCGCATTCGCATTTCATAAGGGAGCAAGGACATGGAACCATTGACATGGACGGGCTCACTTTCCGGGCTCAACCTCATCTTTCAACTGGCACTTGGATTGCTGATCCTCGGGATCATCGTGCAAATCCTCATCTCGCTCGTGCCCTCAGCGGATAGCCGCGCTGTGAACGCAGACGGCACATTGTCGGCAAATACTGGGATAAGCGGCTTTGTCGGTACTCTTGTAAACTGGTTTTTCTTCGCTGTTGTCGGGATTATTCTGATCTACGTCATCCTTGGGATCTTCATGGGAACTGGCGCCGGGATCATTGGCGGCATGAGCAGACAGTTCTTGCCGACCTGGATTGCCCTCATTGTGACCTTCGCACTTTCGATCACCTACAAGCGCAAACTGGGCCTTTACGGCAAGCTGTTCGACAGCACCGTGGGGATGATCGGATTTGCCATTGTGATGTTCTGGGTCTTTACCGGAGTTTTGGGCGGGATCTTTGATCTGATCGTCACCCATGACAGCCTCAGCCAGGCATCGGGCATGAAAAACAAGCTACCAGGCACGCCGCTGCGCGGCGCAGAAGAAGGCGAATACGCCTGGTACCTGCTGGGCGGTGACAACCTGGCGCGCGACGTCTTCAGCCGACTGGTCAAAGGGTCCTGGGTTGTGGTGCTGATTGCCCCTCTGGCAACGCTCTTTGCCTTCATGGTCGGGATCACACTGGGACTGCCCGCAGGGTACTATGGTGGCAAGCTCGATACGATCCTGTCCTTTGTGGCCAACCTGATCCTTGCGTTCCCGGTCATCCTGCTGTTCTTCCTGCTGGTGACGCCGGAAATCGTGTTGACAGGTATTCCCAACTACATGGCCGCCGTGCTATTTGTCTTTCCGCTGATCTTCGTCGCGGTGCTGCTGAACTCGCGATACTATACACAGCCCTCGTTCCGCACACCCTTGCTGGCAGTGGTGCTTGGCGTCATGGCCTGGGCGTATCTGTCGATGATCTCGAATGACGGAACAATCATCGATAATGCGAGCTATACAATCCCGGGACTGCCCACGTTCCTGGACTGGATACCCATGCCATCGGAAATCCTTGTGGTGTTCGTGTCGGTTGTCTTCGTAAACTCGCCTACTGTCTTCAGAATTGTCCGGGGTCTGGCCCTCGACATCAAGACGCGTGACTACGTGGCGGCGGCGCAGACGCGCGGTGAAGGGCCCTGGTACATCATGCTGTGGGAGATCCTGCCAAATGCGCGGGGTCCGCTGATCGTCGATTTCTGTCTGCGGATCGGGTACACGACCATTCTTCTGGGTACACTGGGCTTCTTTGGTCTGGGACTTGAATCAGAGAGCCCGGACTGGGGCAGCACGATCAACGCCGGCCGGCGTCTGTTGTCGCTTTATCCTCATGCGGCCATCGCCCCAGCCCTGTCGTTGCTGACACTGGTACTGGGTCTGAACCTGCTGGCGGATGGTCTGCGCGAGGAAAGCCTGCGCGATTAAGAAAATGTGTTTCGGGGGCGCTGCCCCCGGACCCCAGGGATATTTATGGCCAGAAGATACTGGCAGGGAGAGATACCATGGCAAAGTTGGACTACGACGGGCCCATTCTGGAGATAGACAAACTGTCGATCTCGTTCTTCACGCGGTTGCGCGAGATCCCGGCGGTGATGGACTTTTCGGCCGCTGTGATGCCCGGAGAGGCGCTGGGCCTTGTCGGCGAATCCGGTTGTGGCAAATCAACCGTTGCCTTGGGTGTCATGCAGGATCTGGGCAAGAACGGCCGCATCGTTGGCGGCTCGATCAAGTTCAAGGGCCGCGATCTGGGCGAGATGTCGGATGAAGAACTGCGCGACATTCGCGGATCCGAGATCGCGATGATTTATCAAGAACCCATGGCCTCGCTCAACCCGGCGATGAAGATCGGCAGACAGCTGATGGAAGTGCCCATGATCCACGCGGGCATGAATGAGAAAGATGCTCATGAGCGCGCTTTGCAGGTGGTCACCGATGTAAAGCTTCCCGACCCCAAACGTATTCTGAACGCCTATCCGCACCAACTGTCGGGCGGCCAGCAGCAACGCATCGTGATCGCGATGGCGCTGATGTCAGAGCCGTCGCTGCTGATCCTGGATGAGCCGACAACTGCGCTTGACGTCACCGTGGAAGCGGCGGTGGTCGAACTGGTCAAGGATCTGGGCAAGAAATACGGCACGTCGATGCTGTTTATCAGCCACAACCTTGGTCTGGTGCTGGAAACCTGCGACCGCATTTGTGTGATGTATTCAGGCGAAGCGGTTGAGCGCGGGTCGATCGAGGACGTGTTCGATGAGATGCAGCACCCCTATACACAGGCGCTTTTCCGGTCGATCCCCCTGCCGGGCGCTGACAAGAACGCGCGGCCTCTGATCGCCATTCCCGGCAATTTCCCGCTGCCCCACGAACGCCCCGATGGCTGTAATTTTGGTCCGCGCTGCGATTATTTCGAAGCCGGACGGTGTGACCAGGGCGTCATCCCGATGGAAAACGTGCCGGGCAATGACCGGCACCACACACGCTGCCTGCGCTATCAGGAGATCGATTGGAACGCGCCACTTGAACTGGCCGACGTGAAACAGAAGGGCGAGATCGGCAAGGTCGTTCTCAAGATGGATAAGCTCAAGAAGTATTATCAGGTTGCGGCCAATGCCATGTTCGGCGGCGGCGAGACCAAGGTGGTCAAGGCCAATGAAGAGCTTTCGTTCGAGGCACGCGAATCTGAGACACTGGCGATTGTCGGCGAATCCGGTTGTGGGAAATCGACCTTCGCGAAAGTCCTGATGGGGCTGGAGACCGCCACAGAAGGCGAAATCCTGCTCGATAATCAAAACATCGGGAATGTACCGATCGAAGAGCGCACCACCAAAAATGTCGCTGATGTGCAAATGGTTTTCCAGAACCCCTTTGACACGCTCAATCCCTCGATGACCGTGGGGCGGCAGATCATCCGCGCGCTGGAGATATTCAAGGTCGGCAACAACGAAGCAGAGCGGAAGCAGCGGATGCTGGAACTGCTTGATCTGGTTAAACTGCCGCGTGAATTTGCCACCCGGATGCCACGACAGCTTTCTGGCGGCCAGAAACAGCGCGTTGGCATTGCCCGCGCCTTTGCGGGCGATGCGCGGATCGTGGTGGCGGATGAGCCCGTCTCGGCGCTTGACGTATCGGTGCAGGCGGCGGTGACCGATCTGTTGATGGAAATCCAGCGGGAACAGAAAACAACGTTGCTGTTTATCTCGCATGACCTCAGCATCGTGCGCTATCTCAGCGACCGGGTGATGGTGATGTATCTGGGACACGTGGTCGAACTGGGCTCGACCGATCAGGTCTTTGCCCCGCCCTATCATCCCTATACCGAAGCGCTGTTGTCGGCGGTGCCCATCGCGGACACTTCCGTCAAGAAAAAGCACATCGTGCTTGAGGGCGACATTCCGTCGGCGATGAACCCACCCCCAGGGTGCCCCTTTCAGACCAGATGCCGCTGGAAATCCGAGGTTCCCGGTGGCCTTTGTGAAAAGGAAGTTCCGC
The DNA here is from genome assembly GCF_014763045.1 of Sulfitobacter aestuariivivens. Taxonomy (GTDB): domain Bacteria; phylum Pseudomonadota; class Alphaproteobacteria; order Rhodobacterales; family Rhodobacteraceae; genus Sulfitobacter; species Sulfitobacter aestuariivivens. The sequence continues at coordinate 839,650 of NZ_JACTAG010000001.1, read as the reverse complement.
CACAGCGCACCATGGCGGACGGTCACCAGATCAAGTGTCACTTGTCAGACGAAAAGCTTGATGAGATGGAGCCGGTGATCGAAGTGGGTGTCGCTGCCGAATAGGCAAGATCATACTCTGAACAAAGTAAAGGCGCGGACCGAGGGAGCAGTCCGCGCCTAAAATGTGCCGGTGATTTCAGGGACAGCGAAAATCCCGGCGCGAGCGGTGGAAAGATGGGCAGATCCGTCTCACACGCTTCGATAGTGAAACCACGCGGAATACAATTGGTTCCGGCCTCAGCGAAAAAAAATTGAAAAAACTTGGATTACCCGCCAGCGATCACTTTGACGTAGTTGCGGGTTTCCTTGTAGGGCGGCACGCCGCCGTATTTCTTCACCGCGCCGGGCCCGGCATTGTAAGCCGCCAGCGCAAGGCGCCAGGTGCCGAAAGTCCGATACTGTTCTTTCAGATAGCGCGCGCCACCTTCCAGATTTTGCTTGGGATCCGCTGCATTCACGCGCAGTTTGCGCGCCGTGCCGGGCATCAGCTGCGCCAGCCCCATGGCCCCTTTGTGCGACCGCGCGCGCGGGTTCCAGCCGCTTTCCTGCTGTACCAGCCGCAGAAAAAGATCAACCGGCACGCCATGACGGGTCGCCGCCTCTTTTGCCATGGCCAGATACACACCCTTGTAGCGTCCGCGATACTTGGGAAGCGGGCCGCCCGTATCCCATTTCGTGGGGGTGATCACAGTGGCAGGTTTCAGCCGAACGGAGGACGAATATTGTTTGGACGCCCGGTTATCCAGAACGTTTTTCTGCGCCGCAAAAAGCGTTTTGCGATTCTTGGAAGAGAAAATGTCTGCTGCAACTGGTGCAGACGCTAGAAAAGTTGCGGCAATACAGCCACTTATCACACATACAATCGATCTTCGCATCCTGCCCGACGCTCCCACCTGTTACCTGCTGGCACTATACCAAAGGCAGACGTCCATGCCACCCCTCGGCACCTGCACACGTGCTTTTGTGTTTGCCAAAGTAGGGCTTCATTTCCATTCCGTTTGATGCGCGAAACCTTGTGTTAACCATGCCGCGCCCAAGGTATAACACCTGAAATTCCGCGTGCGTGGATTCGCGCGACGGCACAAAGCCAAGTACCAAAGGGGGGGCATCATGGCCGGCTCAGTCAACAAAGTGATCCTTATCGGCAATCTGGGGCGCGACCCTGAAGTGCGCACGTTCAACAACGGCGGCAAGGTGTGTAACCTGCGCATCGCCACGTCCGAGACCTGGAAAGACCGCAACACCGGCGAGCGTCGGGAAAAGACCGAATGGCATTCGGTGGCAATTTTCCAGGAAGGTCTGGTGCGCATTGCAGAGCAATATCTGCGCAAGGGATCAAAGGTTTATATTGAGGGGCAGCTTCAGACCCGCAAATGGCAGGATCAATCCGGCAATGACCGCTATTCCACCGAAGTTGTTTTGCAGGGCTTTGGCGGCACACTGACCATGCTTGACGGTCGTGGCGAAGGCGGCGGCGGCGCGGGTGGCGGCGGATATGGCGGTGGCCAGTCCGGTGAAGGCGATTACGGCGGCGGCGGATACGACAGCGGCCCGTCACAAAGTGGCAGTGGCGGCGGGTCCTCTTCGCGCGACCTAGATGACGAAATCCCGTTCTGATCTGACGCGCCCTTCCTGTGGCCAGGCCGATTTGGCCACAGGCATCGCGCAGTGCCGGGTGATATGAAGGGACGGCTGCGGTCAGCGGACCGCCTTACCTTGCCAGCAATGCATCCATCAGCAATGTGTGGACTACGTCCCGAGGCACCTCACCGGTGACAAAAGCCGCACCGATGTCGCGCGCCAGAACAAACCTCAGCTGACCGTCGACGACTTTTTTGTCCTGCCCCATCAGCGCCAGCAATGCGTCGGCATCGGGCAAATCGCCCGGAACATCCGACAAATCCGTCTTCATTCCCATGGTTCTGAGATGCGCACGCACCCGGCTAGGCGCTTCCTGGGAGCAAAGACCCAGACGCGCGGAAAGCTCGAACGCCAGGGCACAGCCAATCGCAACCCCTTCGCCATGAAGCAAACGATCCCCATACCCCGTGGCAGCTTCCAGCGCATGACAGAAGGTATGGCCGAGGTTCAAAAGCGCACGATCCCCCTGCTCTGTCTCGTCCCGCACGACGATCCCGGCCTTCATCTCAACAGACCGTTTGACGGCGGCAATCCGTGCATCCATGTCCCCTGCCGCAAGGGCAGGCCCCTGCTTTTCCAGCCAGTCGAAAAAGCCCGCATCCCCCAACAAGCCGTATTTCACAACCTCGCCGTACCCGGCGAGAAAATCACGCGGGGTGAGCGTGCCAAGAACGGCGGTATCTGCCAGCACCAGCGCTGGCTGATGAAACGCACCGATCAAATTTTTGCCCTGCGTGGCATTGATCCCGGTCTTGCCCCCTACAGAACTGTCGACCTGCGCCAAAAGCGATGTCGGGATCTGCACAAATGCTACGCCACGCCGCAGCACGGCAGCGGCAAAACCGACAAGGTCCCCGATCACACCACCGCCGAAGGCAACAACCACGTCACGCCGCTCAATCTTCTGATCCAGCAACCAGCCCACACAGGTCTGAAGGTGCTCCCAGCTTTTCGTGCCCTCGCCGGGCGGCAGGCTCAGCGTCACCATATCGATGCCTGCGCTGTCCAGTCCCGCCCGCAACCCGTCAAGATGCAGCCCGGCAACGGTCTGGTCCGAAATCACCGCAACGCGCGGCCGGGTCAGCAAAGGCGCAATGCGCGCACCTGCCTCTGCCAGCAACTGTGGCCCGATCACGACCTCGTAGGCGCGACCAGGCAAGGCAACGTGGACAGTTTCAGTCATCGCAAATCCCCAACACATCAGACCGGGCCTTCAGCGCCTCGATGACCCGCAACGCCATCGCATCAATGGTAAGTTTGGGGTCACAAGGCACACAAATATCCGCCAATGCGTATACCGGCACCCGCTCGGCATAAAGCTGTGCCAGCGTCTCGCGTGGATTGGCGGTGCGCAGCAGGGGCCGCGTATCCTTGTGCCTGACACGCTGCCACAGCAGATCAAGATCGGCATTCAGCCAGACCGAGACACCGCGCTCCGAAATGGTCTGGCGGTTCACCTCTGCCAGAAACGCCCCGCCGCCCGTCGACAGAATGCCGCGCTCATTGTCCAGCAGGCGCGCGATCACCTCTGATTCCCGCTTGCGAAAGAACCGCTCGCCATCGCGTTCGAAAATCTCTGGCACGGTCAGGTTCGCGGCGGTTTCGATCTCCGCATCGCTGTCCAGAAACCGGACCCCCAGTTTTGACGCGACCGCCCGCCCCACTGCTGTTTTTCCCGCACCCATCATGCCCACCATGACGACCGTCTTTTTCAAACGATACCGTGGGGATGTTGCAGCATTATCGGCCATGGTTTGCTTAATTTCGCTCATTTATTCCTGAATGACGTGATCTTGGTGAAAAGGCCATATATAGATTGGACAAAACAAACAAAGACGGCAGGCACACATGTTAGGCAAGCTCTTCAAGTTGCTGATGTATCTATTGATCATCGGGTTCATCGCATTGGTGGCCTACGCCTACGTGGGCCCCTTCTTTGGCGCGGATTTCGCACCAGCGCAGACAGAGACCCGCGAACCCGTCAGTCTGCCGGCAGAGTGACGTAATGCGCGCTCTGGCTCACAGGCTGATCTGCTGCACGGCACTGGCAACCTTCGGTCTCTCTGCGCCTGGGGCTGCGTGGGCGCAGACCGCAGTACAGCCCGATCAGCCCTTGTCGGTAATCGACTGGCTGGGCCAGCAAAAGCCACCGCAGGGCGACCGCGCCAATCCCAACCCGAACGAGCCCCCCGTCGCGCGCACCGGTACCGCACCCGCCGTCTTGACCACCCCACTTGCCGAAGGCAGTCCCCGCGAGATTGGCATCGTTCCGCCATCAGTCACCGGGCTGCCAACCGATCTTTGGGTCGGCAGTGACCCCGATACGCTTATCGCCCGCATCGCCAACCTGCCAGAGATGACGCTTCCCGCCGCGCAATCGCTGCTGTACACGGTGTTGCTTGCAGATGCCCTCGCACCGCAGGGCAAGGCTGTGGCAGGTGACGCGCTGGCGCTGGCACGGGTGGATAAACTTGTTCAGCTCGGCGCTCTTGATCCGGCGCTGTCGCTGATTGAACAGGCGGGTGTCACTACTTCCCCCGATCACTTTGACCAATGGATGCGCATCAGCCTGCTGACCGGCACGGAAGACAGGGCCTGCGCAGTCCTTGCCGCATCCCCCCACCTGACCCGGGACTACGGCGCGCGTATTCTGTGTTCTGCCCGCGGTGGGGAATGGGAAAACGCCGCACTCACATTCGGCTCTGCCCAGGCACTGGGATTGATGCCCGAGTATCGGCTTGACCTGCTTGATCGCTTCCTGAACCCGGACCTCTATGAAGAGGCAGCGCCTCTCGCTGTGCCGCGCAAGATGGACCCGCTCAGCTTTCGGCTGTTCGAAGCCATCGGAGAGCGCCTGCCCACCGGCGCCCTGCCCCGCCCCTATGCCGTCGCGGACCTGCGCGACCTGGCCGGCTGGAAAGCACAGCTTGAAGCCGCAGAACGCCTGACCCGCGCCGGGGCCTTGCCAGACAACCATCTGCTGGGGCTCTACACGGACCGAAAGCCCGCTGCGTCCGGGGGTATCTGGGACCGCGTCGCAACCCTTCAGCGGTTTGATACAGCGCTGAAAACCGACAGTGCCGAAGCGGTGGCCAAGACACTGCCCGCTGTTTGGGACGCGATGCGGGATGCGGATCTCGAAACCGCCTTCGCCAGCCTTTTCGCAGAGCGGCTGGCAGAGATACCGCTTGAAGGTCCCGCCGCGCGCACCGCATTCGAAATCGGCCTGCTGTCGCCGCGCTATGAAGCGACCGCAGCAGCAGCACCGGACGATCCGCAAACGGCCCTGCTGCGCGCCGTAGCCTTTGGAGATGCGTCGACAACCCGCCCCCAGACACCGGTAGCGGCAGCGATCTTTGACGCATTCAAAGATGCCCCTCCACTCTCGGATCTGGTGGAAAAGGCCCGTACCAAACGATTGGGTGAGGCTGTGCTCCACCTTCTCGATCTGCTGGAAGACGGCGCACAGGGCGACGCAAACGCGCTGCGTGATGCGCTGGCCACATTGCGCGCGCTGGGGCTGGAAGACACCGCCCGTCGCGCTGCATTACAGATCCTGCTGCTCGATGTCTGAGCCGGGGCAGACACCGACATCCCACTGGATTTCCGTTTTTCTTGAGGCTCAGGCCGCCGAATTGGGGGCCGCCACAAACACGCTGCTTGCCTATGGCCGCGACCTGAAAGACTTTGACGCCTATCTCGCGCGCCAGACCCGCGATTTCGTCACAGCAACCCGCGAAAACGTCGAGGACTATCTGGTGCACTGCGATGCGCAGGGGCTGGCCAAATCGACGCGCGCAAGGCGGCTGTCGGCCATCAAGCAACTCTATCGATTTGCCTTCGAAGAAGGCCTGCGCGCCGACAACCCGGCCATCCAGATCAGCGGTCCCGGGCAGGATAAACGCCTTCCAAAGATCCTCAGCGAGGCCGAAGTCGACCTTTTGCTCGACGCGGCGCGCGCCTCTGGTCGAACCGACGCAGATCGGCTGCGCAACACCTGCCTGATGGAGCTGTTGTACGCCACAGGCATGCGCGTCAGCGAACTGGTCAGCCTGCCAATCAGTGCAACCCGTGGCGATCCCAGGGTGCTGTTGATCACCGGCAAAGGCGGCAAAGAGCGGATGGTCCCCCTGTCCCCGCCTGCACGAGAGTCCCTTGCCGCCTGGCTTGGGGTGCGCGATCGTCAGGACGATGCCGCGCGAGAGGCGCGCTTGGTCGTCTCGCGCTTCCTCTTTCCCTCACGTGGCAAACTTGGTCACCTCACCCGAAATCGTTTTTATCTGCTGATCAAGGAATTCGCGGCAGCCGGCGGAGTTGATCCAACCAAGGTCACACCTCATACCCTGCGTCATGCGTTTGCAACCCATTTGCTTGCCAATGGGGCAGACCTGCGGGCGATCCAGACGATGTTGGGCCATGCGGACGTCGCCACCACTGAGATATACACCCACGTCCTTCAGGAACGCCTGTCGGAGCTTGTGCTGGAACATCACCCGTTGGCCAAGGACGGCGCTCGTAAACCCTCAGGCAAGATATCCTCAGACGGCCAGTAACCACTGATCATGCTGCGCGCATAATCGGGCGGCAGCCCAGCCTGCGCCATCGCCCGCGCCGCTGCTTGCGCATCGTAGTCAAGCCTGTGGATCTGCACCTCACCGCCATCCAGAACCGCAAACCGGGTTTGCTGGCGTCCATCATGTGGCGGCATGCCGACAACGCCCGCATTGATCCAGCGCCCGCGCGGCGTATCGCGGATGAAAGGGATGCCCGAATGGCCCGCGATAATGTGATCCACAGGTCCGATGGACAACTCCAACGCCTGCCACTCAAGTTCAAACACCTCAGCTTGCGACGTCGGCCAGACGAAACGCGCAACATCCGTCACGCCGCCATGAATCACACCGTATCGCGCGCCTTGGTGCACAAAACTGATGACATCCGGCAATCCCGCCATCCACATCTTGTCACTTGGTGCAATGGTCTGTGAGGCAAAGCAAAACCAACGCATGCTCAAAAGGTCGCAGGCGGATCCGCTCTCGAAACCGCATCCACAGTCGGTCGCCCCCGCCGCCAGCTGAATTTCGCAGTTCCCCGCCACAACGGCGATTCCCTGCTCCCGCATCGCCGCGATTGTCGCAGTCGGCTGTCCGGCATAGGCCACCACATCTCCGGTACAGATCATATGCGACGGCACAATGGCACGCGCTGCCGCCTCAGACAGCAGCGCGTCCACCGCATGCGCATTGGAATAGGGGCCGCCAAACAGCAGAACCGCCCCGTCAAGCACACCCAGATCAACATGCCGCAAGTGCCGCATTTTACGCACGTTCCTTCTCTGACCCCGCCCAAACCCTTGAAGATACGCGTTCCTGCACCCATAACCCAAAGAGAGTTCAACTAGGGATCGATCATTTCAAATGGAAACGAGCACCGCAATGCTTGATGGCGCCTTCTGGTTCAGCAGTGGGGTGATTTTGTTCCTGCTTGTCCTGTCAGGTTTTTTTTCCGGCTCTGAAACGGCATTGACTGCGGCGTCGCGCGGTAAATTGCGCGCGCAGGCCGACAAGGGATCGGGAGGTGCGACACGCGCACTGCGCATTACCGAAGACAATGAGCGCCTCATAGGATCCGTCCTGCTTGGCAACAACCTGGTCAATATCCTCGCGGCCTCGCTTGCGACGGCCCTCTTTACGCGGCTCTTTGGCGAATCCGGTGTCGCGCTAGCGACGCTGGTGATGACCGTGTTGGTGTTGGTCTTTGCCGAAGTGCTGCCCAAGACCTATGCCATAACCAATGCCGAACGTGCCGCAGCGCTGGTGTCTGGCCCGATCAGTGTTGTGGTGACCGTATTCGCCCCCGTGGTGGGCGCGGTGCGGTTCTTTGTGCGCGGCATTCTGCGGGTCTTTGGCGTCACCACCGATCCCGACAGCAACATCCTGGCCGTCCGCGAGGAGATTGCCGGTGCGCTTCAACTGGGCCACTCCGAAGGGGTGGTCCAAAAGGAAGATCGCGACCGTATTCTTGGTGCGCTTGATCTCAATGAACGGGCCGTCGAGGAAATCATGCTGCACCGCTCTGGCATCGAAATGATTGACTCCGCCTCGGACCCCTCAGAAATCCTTGAGCAATGCCTGCAGTCGAACCACACCCGCCTGCCGGTTTACCGCGACGATCCGGAAAACATCGTCGGCGTCATCCACGCAAAAGACCTGCTGCGCGCCATGTACAAGCTGATCGGCGGCCCGGAGGGCGACGCAGGCGCGCTCAAGAACTTTGACGTCTCCACCGTTGCGATGGCGCCCTATTTCGTGCCCGAAACCTCCACCCTTGATGAACAGATGCGCCAGTTTCTGCATCGGCGGACCCATTTTGCGCTTGTGGTGGATGAATACGGCTCGCTTCAGGGCCTGATCACGCTTGAGGACATCCTCGAAGAAATCGTCGGCGAAATCACCGATGAATTTGATCCCGACGGGGACCAGATCCCCGCCGCTGCAGAAGACGGCCACCTGATTGTCGATGGTGCGATGACCATCCGCGACCTCAACCGCGCAACGGACTGGTCCTTGCCCGATGACGAAGCCAACACCGTGGCCGGTCTCGTTATTCATGAGGCCCAGATGATCCCCACCATGGGCCAGGTCTTCAGCTTTCACGGCTTCCGCTTTGAAGTGATGGAGCGGGATGGCAACCGGATCACCCAGCTCAAGATCAGACCCCTTTGAACACGCTCTTTTCCATCGCCAGCACCTGCTGACGCTGCCCCTGCGGGATTGAGTTTATCTGGAAAGATGAAGGATCAACGGGCTTCATCTTTCTCTTAAACTCATCCCTCAGAACCAGCGGGCGTCGCAGTCCGGGTGACACGGCCCCCTGCGATAAAAATCGTCAGGCGCGCAGTCTTTCCCCATTGGGATCAAACGGCGGTTCGGCCAGAACGACCGCCTTATGAGGCCGCCCCAAAACCATGACGTCGACCTCATCGCCCGCCGAAACACCCTTAACAAACCCCAGCGCAAGGGACTGGCCGACCGTGTAGCCATAAGCACCTGACGTCACCCGGCCGATCCCTCTGCCATCCTTGAAAATGGGTTCGCCGCCCGTGGCGTCCGCGTTCGAGGCGTCCGTTTCTCCTGCGTCCAGCGCCAGCAGAACAAGATGCTCGCGCGCAGGCTTGGCCATTGTTTCGGCTACCGCTTCCTTGTTCAGGAAGTCCTTGTCCATCTTGCAAAGCCGCTCCAACCCGACCTCTTGCGGCCAGTATTCAGGCGAATATTCACGGCTCCAGGATCCGTATCCCTTTTCCACCCGCAGGCTCATCAAGGCACGAGACCCGACCGGGCCTGCACCCACCTCGCTGCCCGCCGCAATGAGGGCCTCGAAAAGGCGCGCCTGATCAGCGATATCACAATGCAGCTCCCACCCCAGATCACCTGTGAAACTGACGCGCAGCGCAAGGCATCGGACCCCCGATATGTCGATCCATTGCGAGCGCATGAAGGGAAAATCAGGCGTCGCCAGCGAGGCGTTGGTCATGCGCTGCAACATCTCGCGCGATCTGGGGCCCGCAACGTTGAAGCCACACATGCCTTCGGTAAGGCTTTCGAACGTTGTCCCCTCTGGCAATGCCACCGCGTTAAAGAACCGCAGATGATACCGCTCTGCCATGCCGGAACCGATGATCCAGAATTCATTCTCGGCCATGCGGGTCACCGTGAAATCGCCAGCAATGCCCCCGCGCACGCCGATAAGGGGCGTCAGACAAGACCGGCCTACCGACCTGGGCATATTGTTGGCAAAGATACTGTTCAGCCAGCTTTCGGCCCCTGCCCCTGTGACGCGGTATTTCGCGAAGTTCGATATGTCGATGATGCCCGCCTTGTCGCGCAGCATGTGGCATTCCTTGCCAACCTGGGCCCACCAGCCCTGACGGGTGAACCCTTCGGTCTTGTCCGCAGCGCCCTTGGGGTAGCCATAGTAAAGCGGATGTTCCCATCCGTAGTTGAGCCCGAAAACGGCGCCCAGCTCTGCCTGGGCTTCATAGGCCGGGCGCTGCCGCATCGGGCGTCCCGCACTGCGTTCCTCGTTGGGAAAGTGGATCTTGAAGCGGTTTGCGTATTGGTCGCCGACCTTGGCCTTGGTAAAGGCTTCGTCCGCCCAGGACCCAAAACGCGCCATGTCCCAGGCGAACATGTCATAGCGTGTCTCACCTGTGGTGATCCAATCAGCAGCCAACAGGCCCATGCCGCCAGATTGACTGAAGCCCGGGATGATACCGTTGCAGCAAAAGTAGTTGCGCAACTCCGGCACTGGCCCAAACAGCACATTGCTGTCGGGCGACCAGATCATCGGTCCGTTGATCACCCGCTTGATCCCCGCCTCGCCCACAGCCGGCACCCGGTCAATGGCGCGCATCATGTTTTCCTCGATCCGCTCCAGATCATCAGGGAAAAGGTCGTGGGCAAAATCCAAGGGCGTGCCGTCTTCGGCCCAGTATTTGAGCGCCTTTTCATACGCACCAATCAGCAGGCCCTTACCTTCCTGGCGCAAATAATACTCCCCATCGCGATCCGCGACCGATGGCAGACGACGATCCATTCCGGCGATTTCCGCAATGGTTTCAGTGACAAAGTATTGGTGTTCAGTGGGTTGCAACGGCAACCTCAACCCCGCAAGCGCCGCCACCTCGCGCCCCCAAAGCCCCGCGGCATTCACCACCCATTGCGTGTGAATATCGCCCTTTTCGGTGCGGACGATCCATGATCCGTCCGGCTGTTGCTCTGTCCCGGTGACCGGGCAGAACCGCACGATCTCAGCGCCCGCGTTGCGTGCGCCCACTGCATAGGCGTTGGTGACACCCGACGGGTCCACGTTGCCGCCGTTCTCTTCGAACATGATGCACCGGATCCCATCGTAATTGACCATGGGGTGCAGGGCTTCGGCCTCCGCGCGGCTGACTTCACGGAATGGCAGCCCGTAGTACTTGGCCTTCGCCGCCTGCAGGCGCAACTGATGCTCGCGCGCCTCGGTCTGGGCCAGATACAGCGACCCGGGCTGGAACACGCCACAACTTTGGCCCGTCTCGGCCTCCAGCGCGTTGTACAGATCCATCGTGTAGTTCTGAATGCGCGTGATGTTGTTGTTGTCGTGTAACCCGTGAATGTTGGCCGCCGCGTGCCAGGTAGAGCCTGACGTCAGCTCGTTCCGCTCCAGCAGGACAACATCGGTCCATCCCGCCTTGGTCAGGTGATAAAGGATCGAGCAGCCGATCACACCGCCTCCGATGACAACGGCCTGGGCATGGGTACGCATGGGGTCTGGTCCTGCGGTTGTTACGCTGTCTTCTTCCTGCACCGCTGCTGCCGTGCAGAATTGCCCGAACGCGACACTTCTCGTCGCAGATCGTTAAGTTGCCTCGGCACGTGCGCCCGGTTCGACATTCCTGTCCTTTACTGTCTCTTGCAAAAGCGCAGCTTCCACCGAGTTTTCCAGCCGATCGCGGTCTCTTTCGAAATCCATGGCAGACAGGGCACGCTGCAACGCAACCTTCGCCGCAACGCGGGCCACCTTTGCAAGCTTCCTGTCCGGATGCTTCATCAGACTGGCCAACGTCGATTGCAGGCGTTCTTGCACCTCAACCAGCGTCTGACCGTCCCGCGTCAGAGCGCCAAACCCATCCTCCAGCAAATCGCCGGGGTCGAGCGGGGGCACAAACAGCCGGTCCAGCACGTCGCCTGCGGTTTCTGCACGGGTTTCGTCCTTGTAACACGACAGGATGCGACCCACCCGCGTGATCACGTCAATGGCCGTACCGGGGTCATTGACCCCCGGCGAAAGCGCCTTTGAGCCGATTTCACCAAGCACAATCAGCCCAAAACGCGGATCCTGATCATAGGTCCGCACATCCCCCAGAACCACATTGGCAAGAACTGCCTTTTCGAACGTCTCATAATCCTGTTCTTTCTCAGTGCGCGGCCCCCGTTCGCGGACCTGTGCAAGCGGTTCGTTCAAATGCACGAAACTGCCAATATTGCTCACAAGATACACTTCCATGCCATGGGCTTCGGCGGCAGCCTGCAAGGCTTCGGGATAGATATGCTGCACATACCCGCTTTCCGGGGCCAGAACCGTTGTGCACTCTTGCGGGATACCATCGGTCAGCGGCACGGCACCCAGACAGGGTGTCTGCAAGCGTTCCACGAAATTCTGCCGGGTGACTTCTTCGATCTGGCGGGTGGTCTCGATCAGACTGCCGAAAGTCTGCAAGTGCAGCACCCAACGCACCAGATAAATCACAATGATCGCCAGGACCAACACAGTCGTGGCGAAAAGCACAAAGGCCCGGTCATCCACATACACACCCGTTTCACGCAGGATAATCCCCAACAGCGCGTAGACATATGCACCGATAAATGTTGCGAGCGTGTTCTGGGTGGTGCGGTCCTGAATGATCAGACGGTGAAACCGCGGCGTGAACTGCGCCGAGGACGACCGATAGACGCTTACCATCATCGTAAGCGAAAAGATCGTGACCGCCAGCATCGCGTTCGCAATGATATCAAGCAACCGATCAGCAGAGGCACCACTCAGGCTGCGCGCCAGCTTTTCCGGCACAAATATTTCGGCAAGCTGCGTCAGCCCCAGCGCTACAAATGCCAGCAACCCCATCAGGATAACCCGCACCCAAAGCTTGCGGGTAAAAAGGCGCACCTTGCGCAGCAAAGTCTGCGGCATGAAATCATTCAATGTCATGCCGCATCATCTAGGGCGCGTGCGCCAACGTCCAGTCCGACAAAGCGCGATTGCTGGACGAAATGGGTCCGCGTCCCTAAACAGTGATGTATTTCTCGTCGTCCAAGAAAGCATCGCCATGCGGCCCACCCTGAAAACACGGCTACGTGAAAGCGATGACATGCTCACCTGCGTCATCTGCACCATACCTTCACCCATCGTTCCGCAGGCGCTGGCGGCCTCTGGCATCGACAGCGTGATCATCGATATGGAACACGGTGCGGTTGATCATGCGTCAGCGCACGCGATGATCGCGGCCACACAAGGGTTTCACTGTGCGCCGCTGGTGCGCGTGACAGAGAATGATCCGGCTCAGGTAAGGCGCGTCCTTGATCTTGGAGCAGAAGGTATCGTTTTTCCCCTGATCAAGGACGCGCAGGATGCTGCGAATGCTGTGGCATCTCTGCGCTATCCCCCGCGCGGCGTCCGCGGCTTCGGCCCCTTCATTGCGCAATCGCGTTGGGGCACAAGCCTGCCGCGGTATCAGGCAAAAATTGAGGATGAACTGATCTGCTGCCTGCTGATCGAAACGCCGCAAGCTATCGCAAACTTGGACGACATCTGCGCCGTCGAAGGCATCGATCTGATGGTACTCGCCGGGTTTGACCTGTCTACCACCATGGGCATCTCGGGTCAGTTTGACCATCCGGAGTATGTCGCCGCCGTCACGCGTTTCGAAGAGGTCTGCACCAAGGCGGGTCTGCCGATGAGCGGCGTCGGCCTGCAGCACTCACAGGTTACAGCACAGCGTGACAAAGGGTACCGCATGATCGCCGGCTTCGACGTGCTTTGGCTGCGTGCCAAGGCAGACGAACTGACCTCCTGGACCACGTGATCTTGCCTGCTGCGACACATCCTGTCGTTAACGGGCCAGAGCCATCCGCCGCTCAGCGTCACCTTACCCCAAAATCAAGCCGGAGGCCGCCATGCAAACCACCACCCGCGTAGCCATCATCGGAGGGGGCGTCGTCGGCGCATCGGTGCTCTACCACCTGACCAAACTGGGGTGGTCCGACGTGATGCTGATTGAGCGATCGGAATTGACCAGCGGGTCCACCTGGCATGCGGCAGGCGGGTTTCACACGCTTAATGGTGACACCAACATGGCCGCTCTCCAGGGCTATACCATCCGGCTTTACAAGGAGTTGGAGGAAATCACCGGACTGTCCTGCGGCCTGCACCATGTGGGCGGGGTCACGCTTGCAGATAATCAGGACCGCTTTGACATGCTGCTGGCAGAGCGCGCCAAGCACCGCTTCATGGGGCTTGAAACCGAAATCGTGGGCCCCGAAGAGATTGCCAAGATCGCGCCAGTGACCAACACCGACGGCATCATCGGCGGGCTTTACGATCCGCTTGATGGCCACCTTGATCCCTCCGGCACCACCCATGCCTACGCCAAGGCCGCGCGGATGGGCGGGGCCGTGATCGAAACCCATTGTCATGTGCGCGAAACCACCCAGCGCGCTGATGGCACCTGGGACGTCGTGACTGACAAGGGCACAGTGCACGCCGAACACGTTGTAAACGCGGGCGGTCTCTGGGCACGCGAGGTTGGGGCGATGGCCGGGGTCTACTTCCCGCTGCACCCGATGGAGCACCAGTATCTGATCACCGAAAATGTGCCCCTGATCGAGGAAATGGCACAAGACGGGAAGGAACATCCCCATGTGATGGATCCTGCAGGCGAATCCTATCTGCGGCAGGAACGGCTGGGCCTGTGCATCGGTTTTTACGAGCAAACCTGCCGCCCTTGGGCGGTCGGCGGCACATCCTACGATTTCGGGCAGGAACTGCTGCCCGATGACTTCGACAAGATCGAAGACAGCATCAATTTCGCCTACAAAAGGTTCCCCGATCTGGAACGTGCGGGTGTCAGATCGGTCATCCACGGCCCCTTCACCTTTGCCCCTGACGGTAACCCGCTGGTTGGTCCGGTGCCGAGTATGCGCAACTATTGGTCCGCCTGTGGTGTGATGGCAGGCTTTTCGCAGGGTGGCGGCGTTGGCCTGACCCTTGCGCAATGGATGATCGAAGGCGAACCGGAACGCGATGTGATGGCGATGGATGTGGCCCGCTTTGGCGATTGGATCACCCCTGGCTACACCCTGCCCAAGGTGATTGAGAACTACCAGAAACGGTTCTCTGTGGCCTATCCGAACGAAGAACTGCCTGCCGCACGCCCCAACCGCACCACACCGATGTACGACATCTTCAGCGACATGGGTGCAGTCTGGGGTCAGCAATACGGGCTAGAGGTGCCCAACTACTTTGCCCAAGGCAATGAACCGACCTATGAAACCCCGTCCTTCCGCCGCTCGGACGCCTTTGAGGCCACCGCCCGCGAAGTGGCAGGCGTCCGCGACGGGGTGGGCATCAACGAAGTGCAAAACTTTGGCAAATACCGTGTTACGGGCCCCGGCGCACGTGACTGGCTGGACCGTATCATGGCGGGTCGGGTGCCACAGGTGGGCCGCCTCTCCCTGACCCCGATGCTGAGCCCCAAGGGCAAGCTGATTGGCGACTTCACCATTTCATGTCTGGGGTCCGAAACCTTCCAACTGACGGCGTCCTATGGCGCGCAGGCCTTTCACCAGCGCTGGTTTCAACAAAATCTCGACCAGGACGTACAGGTTGAAAACATCTCTGACACGCGCACCGGATTCCAGATAGCAGGCCCCCGCGCCCGCGACGTGCTGGCCGCGTGCACCCGCGACGATATCAGCGATTTCAACTTTCTGGATGTCCGCCCGATGGTGGTCGGCATGACCGACTGTCTGGTCCAGCGCGTCAGCTTTACCGGCGATTTGGGATATGAAATTTACTGCGATCCGATGGCACAGCGCCAGTTGTGGCAGACTTTGTGGGAGGCCGGACAGGCGCACGATATGGTGCCCTTTGGCATGCGCGCGATGATGTCCCTGCGGCTCGACAAGTTCTTTGGTGGGTGGTTGCTGGAATTCGGCCCAGACTACACCGCGGCCGAAACCGGCTTGGACCGGTTCATCTCGTGGAAAAAGAACACCGATTTCATCGGGCGCGCCGCCGCTGAAGCGGAACGCGCAACAGGTGCCGCGCGCAAGCTTGTGGTCTTCGAGGTCGACGCAGATGACGCCGATGTTCAAGGCTACGAACCAATCTGGCTTGACGGCGAGGTGGTCGGCTTCTGCACATCCGGCGGCTATTCACACTACGCAGGCAAATCGGTTGCCCAGGGTTTCGTACCCACCGAGCGTGCGCACGACGGCCTCGACGTCGAGATCGAAATTCTGGGCCAGATGCGCCCCGCGCGCCTGATCACTACCCCTCTTTTTGATCCGGACGGTGCGCGTATGCGCGGATAGGTGCGCCCGGCATGCTGGTGCTTACCTTCGCCGCCGACCTTGCATACTATCCCCGGCATGACGCAGGCAGATATTCCCATCATCCTTCTCGCAGCCGGGGCGTCTTCCCGGATGCGGGGGCGCGATAAGCTTTTGGAAGAGGTCGACGGCCAGCCGCTGCTCCGCCGGCAGGCAGAACTCGCGCGCGGAGCGACAGACGGGCCGGTGATCGTGGCCTTGCCCCCCGCACCGCATCCCCGCTACGTGCACCTGACCGGGTTGGAGGTCCTTTGCATAGAAGTGCCGGACGCCGCCGAAGGCATGAATGCCAGCCTCAGGGCCGCCTTCGCCGCTCTGCCCCCGCACGCGACCTGCGCAATGCTGCTGCTCGCGGACCTGCCCGCGCTTGAGCGGGGTGACCTTCAGAAAGTCGCCGAAGCGGTTGATCTGACGTCGAACATGCTAATCTGGCGCGGGGCGACATCCGACGGCGCGCCGGGTCACCCGATTGTCTTCAAAGCGGATCTGTTTGCCGCCTTCGCTGACCTCACCGGGGATGGCGGCGGGCGCGAGGTGGTCATCCAGGCCGATGACAAGGTCACCCTGGTCCCCCTTGAAGGGACCCGTGCGCGCATGGATCTTGACACGCCAGAGGATTGGGACCTCTGGCGCCGTCGCACCGCCGATGGCACGTCCGTTACTTAATCAGGAACGCCGCTTCGTGCTTTTTCAGGGATTTGCGGGCCGACGCGTAGGCATCAATGCCCTTTTCCGTCGCCAGTTCAGGAAAGATCTCAAGAATTTCCTGACGCTGCGCATTGCCCACACCCATTAGGCTTTGGTCGCCGGGCTGGAAGCTTTCGGTCCAGGCACCATCGCTCAGGATCACCTCGTGGTGGTCAAACATGATGTGGATGTAGGTGGTGTTTGAAACATCCACGACGTCCACACCCTCAAGACCCGTCAGATGCTTGGCCGCAACCAGCACCTCACGCTCTTCAAAATAAAGCGCGGTCTTGTCGTTCGCCACCAACACCCGGTGATTGGGCGACACCAGCATGTCACGCTCCGGCAGACCATGGCCAAGCGCACCTTGCTGGATCAGCACAGGCCGCAGATGGGTTGCGCGCTTCAGGTCCGCCTCGGTCATCTCGCGTGACCCGACCCAACGAATTTCCTGAATGCCATTGTCGCGGGTGATCACACGATCGCCAACCTTCAGGTCTTCAACCTTGCGCTCGCCCTTGGGCGTGGCAATCAGTGTGCCGGGGGTAAAGCAGGGCGGCGGAGGCGGCGGATCAATTGGCGGTTCTTTGGGCGGGTCGATCTTTTCAATGTTCTTGAAGGTGACCGAACCCTGAAGGTTGTCCTCAGCATCAAAAACATCAATCGTACCGAATTCCGGGTTGTCGGGGTTATTGGGGTCGGCGTTGATCACATAGCTACCACCCGGTGGCACGAGATCTGTCAGGAACAGGCGATCAAAATCGTCGCCCCCTTCCCCGCCATTGATGAAATCGCCGACTGTCAGACCATAAAACTGATCATTGCCGTCGCCGCCCAGCAGGCTGTCAGCGCCCGCACCGCCGGTGATCAGGTCATCGCCTGCGCCACCATCAACAGTGTCGTCACCTTCGCCGCCAAAAAGATCGTCATTGCCCTCGCCGCCGAGGATTGTGTCGTTGCCGGCGCCGCCATTTGCGAAATCATCGCCCGCGCCCAGATCGATCAGGTCGTCTTCGCCTTCACCATTTAACGTATCGTTTCCACTCGTCCCAAACAAATTGGCCATGACTAATCCTAATCCCACTTACATACGCCGAAACTCGCGGCGCATTTCACTACACAGTAACGCCGACCGCTTACCATAATTTAGTCACATTCTGGGCAAGAAAATCTAGGGTCTGGCGGAAACAATTAATTTCCACACCCAAATCCACAACCACTGCGGGATACGGTTTCCATTTTTGAAACAACCTCGCCCGAAGGTTGCGATTGATCGCAAAAATGTTTCAACCAATCGCCGGTTTCTTGTCATGAAATCAGCGACCAGCACCGCACATCCGCGAATAACCGGCGCCCGATTCGGGCCTGCACGTCTTTCGGAAACAGCTCGGGATCAGGATTTTTGACACGGCAACGTGCACGGGTGCAGGCAAAACGGCCGTGTCCGGTGGCCCAAACCACACCCCAATCCATGCAAGATCTTAAGACGTGGTACCCGAGGCCGGACTTGAACCGGCACGCCTTGCGGCAACGGATTTTGAATCCGTCGTGTCTACCATTCCACCACTCGGGCACTGGGCCGTGCAATAACGCGCAGCCGCCGCAACGACAAGGGAATTTTGCGCCTGCGCCCCCCGTCCCCTTGACCCCGCAGCCTGCCCGTGGTGTTGCAGGTCTCGCATGTGATGTCAGCCAGGATGCCCTGCCCCGTGATCCAACGCCTTTACGACTGGACCCTCAGCCTCGCGCAGCATCCCCGCGCGCTGTGGGCATTGGCCTTTATCGCATTTATCGAAAGTTCTGTCTTTCCGATCCCGCCTGATATTCTCATGATCCCCATGATCATTGCCCGCCCCAACCGCGCCTTTGTGATTGCGGGCGTTGCCCTGGTCGCCTCTGTGCTTGGGGGGATGCTGGGGTATGCCATCGGTGCCTTTGCCTTTGACACGATAGGAGAGCCGATCCTTGCCTCGCTTGGCAAGGCTGACGCCATGGCCGAATTCTCAGAACGGTTCAACGACATGGGCTTCTGGGCCGTGCTGGCAGCAGGCGTAACCCCCTTTCCCTACAAGGTCATCACGATCATGTCGGGCTGGACCGGCATGCCGCTTGCGACCTTCGTCACCACATCCATACTGGCGCGCGGGCTGCGGTTCTTCATCGTGGCCGCACTGCTCTGGAAATTTGGCGCGCCAATCCGCGATTTCATCGAAAAGCGCCTGCCGCTGATGTTCACTCTGGCGGTCGCCCTGCTGATCGCGGGTTTCGCCGCCGTGCGCTACCTATGACCGCGCCCCGTCTGATCCTTCTGGCCACTCTTGGCTCCGCGGCGCTGCTCTTGGGCGCATTTGGCTTTCAGGTGCTGGGCTATGCGCCGTGCAAGATGTGCCTGTGGCAACGCTGGCCGCATGCGGCAGCGGTCCTGATCGGCACTGTGATCCTTCTGGGTGGTCCACGCGTTTTGGCATGGCTTGGTGCAGCGGCGGCAGCCACCACGGGCGGCATCGGTATCTACCACGCAGGGGTCGAATGGCGCTGGTGGGAAGGGCCCACGACCTGCTCCGGCGGGGGCGCGGGGCTGACCGGGCTCAGCGGCGCAGACCTGCTATCCACTGAAACCCCCACAAACGTCGTTATGTGTGACGAGATTGTCTGGCAGTTCCTTGGCCTGTCGATGGCCGGCTGGAATGCGGCCATCTCTTTTGTCCTCGTCCTTCTCTGGATCACGGCCGCACGCCGCACCTAGCCAAAACGCGTCTGCCCTGCCACTCTGCACGACATGACCAGTTTCAGAGATCTCCACCAAGGCCCCGGTGCCTTTGTCATTCCCAACCCCTGGGATCCGGGCAGCGCGGTGATGCTGCACCGCATGGGCTTCAAGGCGCTGGCCACCACCAGCGCCGGCATGGCCTTTGCCATGGGGCGCGCCGAAGGCTCGGTCCCGTTTGATGCAATGCTCGACCACTGCCGCGCGATCGTGGCCGCAACGCCCCTGCCGGTGTCCGCCGATCTGGAATACGGGCTGGGGCACAGCCCCGAAGACGCCGCCAGAACGATCTATGCCGTCGCCGAAACTGGTGTCGCGGGCTGTTCGCTCGAGGATCATACCGGCGATCCCGATCACCCGATCTATGACTTCGATCAGGCGGTCGCGCGCATTGCTGCAGCCGCAAAGGCTGTCGCCGACCTGTCCCAGGACATCGTCTTTACCGCCCGATGCGAGAACTTCCTCTGGGACCGGCCCGACATCGACGACACGATCAAACGCCTGCAGGCCTACGAAGCGGCAGGCGCAGACGTGCTTTATGCCCCGGGCCTGCGCGACATCGAGACCATCCGCACGGTCTGCGGCGCGCTCAGCAAACCTGTCAATGTGATCATGGGCAGCCCCGGTGTCGATCTGAACGTGACAGCCCTTGCAGACGCAGGTGTGCGCCGGATCAGCGTGGGCTCTGCCTTTGCTCGACGTGCCTATGGCGCCTTCATAGATGCCGCGCGCGAAGTTGCGGATCATGGCACCTTCGGGGAAACCGCAAAAGCCATGGGGTTCGCCGAGATCGAGGAATGGCTGCCGACCCGCCCAGATTAAGGCCGCCGGTCCGCCCGGCAACCGTGCCAGACGTGACCCCGCACCTCAGGTGATCCGCCCGAGCACACGGTCCCTTGCTACCCTGCTTTGCGAGTCTTCAGCAGCAGCGACGTTTCCGAGGCAACGACCCCGTCAAGCCGCCGGATCCGCGTCAGGGCGGCATCGAAATCTTCTAACGTTGCAGTTCCGATTTCCACGATCACATCCCAGCGCCCGTTGGTGCTGTGCACGGCCCGAACTTCGGCCATGCCGGATAGCTGCCGGGTGACCCGTTCGGTCCCGCGCCCTTCGATCCCGATCATCATCAACCCGCGCACCGGGTCGCTGGCCACATCGCTGCGGGTCAGCACCGTAAAGCCGATGATTTCGCCGCTGGCCTGCAACCGCTCCATCCGCGCCCGGACCGTGGTACGTGACAGCCCGAGAAGCGCGGCAAGATCGGAAATGCCTTGTCGCGCATCCTGCCGCAGCGCTGCGATGAGCCGTTCATCCGTATTGTCCATTTCATCTACCCATATCGATCATCGGCTAAACAATATGATCAGTTTGGCAAGTTGTCCATGTGCAAAACGGTGACTATATCTGACCGCAAGAAATGGAGGATCCTCTGATGACTCAGCAAAATTGCATTCTTGTCGGTATACCGATGGACAGCGGAAAGCGCCGTCAGGGTTGCCTTATGGGGCCTGATGCCTACCGCACGGCGGGTCTGGCCGATGCCCTGCGCGATCTGGGACATGACGTGACGGATACCGGCAATGTCGCCCCGGACGCCTTTGCCAAAGAGACCCATCCAAAACTGGTCCGACGGAACGAAACCATTGGTTGGACCACCGCGCTGGCAGAGGTCTCCCGATCCACTCTACAGAAGGGCCTGCCCATTTTCATGGGCGGCGACCATGCGCTGTCGCTTGGCACGGTACTGGGCGCCATGCGCCACGCAGAATCCGTTGGCCGCCCGCTCTTTGTGCTTTGGCTGGATGCCCACACCGATTTCCACACGCCGCAGACCACCGACAGCGGCAACCTGCACGGCACCCCGCTTGGCTATGTGACGGGCCGGGACGGATTTGACGGCTTTCCCGAGGTGTCCGCACCGCTGCCGCACGAACAAATCGCCCTGATTGGCCTGCGCTCTGTCGATCGGCCGGAACGCGAAGCCATGCAAGGCAGCGCAATGACATACGTGGACATGCGCGAGATCGACGAAAGCGGTATCGCCAAGCCGCTCTCAGCTTTCCTTGACAAGGTCGCCGCCGCCAATGGCATGCTGCATGTGTCGTTGGACGTTGATTTCCTCGACCCCTCCGTCGCACCTGCCGTGGGCACAACCGTCCCGGGCGGCGCCACCGTGCGCGAAGGGCATCTGGTCATGGAGATGCTGCACGACTCAGGTCTGATGACCTCGCTCGATCTGGTTGAGCTCAACCCCTTTCTGGATGAACGCGGGCGTACCGCAACCCTGATGGTCGATCTCGCCGCGTCTGCCCTTGGCCGCCGCGTCTTTGACCGGCCAACCCGCGCTTACTAAGGAACCAGCACATGACCAAGCTTTTGCCCTCCGACAAGGCCCTTGTCCCTTTCGTTTCCGTCGACCACATGATGCAGCTCATCCACCATATCGGGGTGGAAGAGACATTGCGCGGCCTGGCTGACTATATCGAAGCCGACTTCAAGCGCTGGGAACTCTTTGACAAGACGCCTCGCGTCGCCAGCCACTCGGACAAGGGCGTCATCGAACTGATGCCGACCTCGGACGGCGATGTTTACGGCTTCAAATACGTGAACGGCCATCCGTCGAACACCAAGGCGGGGCTGCAGACTGTGACCGCCTTTGGCCTGCTGGCCGATGTCGCCTCGGGCTACCCGGTGCTGTTGTCGGAAATGACCATGCTGACAGCGTTACGCACGGCGGCGACCTCTGCCCTCGTGGCCCGCGTTCTGGCTCCCAAAGGCAGCACGGTGATGGCCATGATCGGCAACGGCGCGCAATCCGAATTCCAGAGCCTCGCCATGAAGGCGATCGTCGGCATCACCGAGGTGCGCCTCTACGATATCGACCCCGCCGCCACCGCGAAATGTGCGGAAAACCTCGCCGGTCAGGGCCTGAAAGTGACCCAATGCACCACCGCCGAAGACGCAATGCTGGGCGCGCAGATCATCACGACCTGCACCGCCGACAAGCAATACGCCACGATCCTGACCGACAACATGGTGGGCGCAGGCGTCCACATCAACGCCATCGGCGGCGACTGCCCGGGCAAAACGGAACTGGCCCCGGCGATCCTGCAACGCTCTGATATCTTTGTGGAGTATCCCAAACAGACCCGCATCGAAGGGGAGATCCAGCAGATGGCCCCCGACCATCCGGCCACCGAATTCTGGGAAGTGCTGACAGCCAAGGCCAAGGGCCGCACCAGCGACAAACAGATCACGCTTTTCGACAGCGTCGGCTTTGCAATCGAAGATTTCTCAGCCCTGCGCTTCGTCAGGGACCAGATTGCCGATACCGGATTCTTTCATCCGCTGGACCTGCTGGCAGATCCGGACGATCCGCGCGATCTCTTTGGGATGCTGCAGCGCGCCAAGGCGTGATCTTCAAGACCGCTGAGCCGCACCTTTTGTCACGTCATGGCGATAGAGCCAATCGTAGGCCCCGATCATGCGACCGGGCAGCAGTTGACTGCCCGCCCGCAACCCAAGGTGCGCAAGGCTGCGAACGGGGCCGGGCTTCAGATGATAGCGCCACGCATTGTTCTGCGCCGCTTTGACAACCCGCCGCACCCGCGCCTCACGGAGGGACTGATAACGCCTTGCCCAGTCTTCGCCCCCTTTGGCGACCTCATCGGCCAGAACCCAGGCGTCCTCAAGCGCCATATTCGCGCCCTGTGCAAGGAACGGCAGCGTCGGATGCGCCGCATCCCCCAGCAGCACAAGGTTCTGCGCGCTCCAGTTTTGGGCAACCGGGTGCAGATGCAATCCCCAGACCGCCGTGCGCCTGACCGCCGACAGCATCTGTCCCACCTGCCCGCCAAACATGCGGAAGGCATGGCGCAGATCGTCCGGATCACCTGGATGCTGCCACCCTTCGGCGGCCCATTCAGCCCGTTCTTCCACCGCAACCAGATTGACCAATTGCCCGCCACGGATCGGATAGCTGACCACATGCCGGCCCGGCCCCATGGTCACCATGGCAATATCCTCGTGTGCGAAAGCATTGGGCACGATCGCGCGCCAGGCCACCTGCCCGGAGAAGGCCGCGTCGACCTCACCGTTCAGCAGTGTTCGCGCGACCGAATGCAGGCCGTCTGCGGCCACGACCAACTTGGCTTGCCGGGTACTGCCATCCGCCAATGTAATGCGCGGCAAGACGTCGGCGTGCATCGCAGTAACCGTGTGACCAAGGGCAAATGTGACGTTCGCGCGCTTTGCCGCCCCCGCCAGAACATCGACCAGATCGGCCCGGTGTAAAAAGAAGTATCCGTGTTTTTCACCCAGACGCGCCAAATCCATCCGGGCGACGGAACGGCCCGTCTTATGATCAGCCAATTGAACGGCACCGGCCCGCACGGCCCCCTTCTGGCGTAACGCCGCCTCAACCCCAAGCGCGCGCAATACGGCAAGGCCATTGGGGCTGATCTGCAAACCGGCCCCCACTTCGTCCAATGACGGTGCCTGCTCATAAAGCGTGACTGCAACCCCACGCTGCCCAAGGGCTGCGGCAACCGCGAGGCCACCAATACCGCCCCCTACGACAATTGCATTCGAGATCGCCATTCGAACCCCTTACAGCAAAACGCCGGAGCGTGGGCCCCGGCGCAATGACAATGATATCCGCGACCGCGTCAGTCGTCGCGGTGCACTTTTTCGCGGCGCTCGTGACGCTCCTGCGCTTCAAGGCTCATGGTCGCAATGGGCCGCGCATCAAGACGCTTAAGCGAAATCTGATCGCCCGTAACCGAGCAAAAGCCAAATTCGCCCTCGTCGATCCGGCGCAGGGCGGCGTCAATCTTGCCAACCAGCTTGCGCGCGCGGTCGCGGGTACGCAGCTCCAACGCGCGATCGGTTTCTTCGGAGGCACGGTCGGCAACATCCGGAATGTTACGTGTGCCGTCCTGCAATCCCTCAATCGTGTCGCGGCTGCCCGCCAAAAGCTCCGCTTTCCAGTTCAGCAGCTTGCGTCGAAAATATGCGAGCTGCTTATCGTTCATGAACGGTTCATCTTCGGCCGGAGAATAGTCATCCGGCAGGAATACTTCCTGTTTCATTTCTGTCCCCTCAATGGCTGTATCGTCTGGCACCAAAGGCCCTCTCTCTTGGCTGAGATCGCTCCCTGCCGCAGCGTCTATCGCAGCATTCTGCGATTGTCACTACACAATCCTGAGGTTTTGGGGTTAAAGACCCAGGCATGAGCCGCAAGGCGTGAGAGGTTGATAACAATATGAAATTTCAAGGCACCGCCGACTATGTCGCGACAGATGATCTGACCATTGCGGTCAACGCGGCTGTAACGCTGGAACGGCCCCTTCTGGTCAAGGGCGAACCGGGAACCGGCAAAACCGAGCTGGCCAAACAGGTTTCCGCAAGCCTTGGTCTGAAGATGATCGAATGGAACATCAAGTCGACCACACGCGCGCAGCAGGGTCTCTATGAATACGATGCCGTCAGCCGGTTGCGCGACAGCCAGCTGGGCGAAGAACGTGTGCACGACGTCAAGAATTACATCCGCAAAGGCAAGCTTTGGGACGCCTTTGAAGCGGACGAAAAGGTGGTCCTGCTGATTGATGAGATCGACAAGGCAGACATCGAATTCCCCAACGATCTGTTGCAGGAACTCGATAAGATGGAATTCTACGTCTACGAGACCGGCGAGACCATCAAGGCGCGCCAGCGCCCTATTGTGATCATCACGTCCAACAACGAAAAGGAACTGCCCGACGCCTTTTTGCGCCGCTGCTTTTTCCACTACATCCAGTTCCCCGACATGGACACGCTCAAAAAGATCGTCGAGGTTCACCATCCGGGCATCAAGGAGCAGCTGCTCACCACCGCGCTGACCCAGTTTTATGAGATTCGCGACCAGCAGGGTCTCAAGAAAAAACCCTCCACCTCCGAAGTTCTGGATTGGCTCAAGCTGCTGTTGGCCGAAGACATGGAAGCCGCAGACCTCAAAAAGGACGGTACATCAGCCCTGCCCAAGCTGCACGGGGCACTGTTGAAGAACGAACAGGACGTGCACCTGTTCGAACGGCTGGCTTTCATGGCGCGCGGACAGCGCTAAGCGCCACAAAACGCCTATTGCTGTCACGATCTGCCTGTTTGCGGGCAGGCTGTGGCATCCATGTGGTCAATGACCTTTCTGGTCGCATTAGCTGTGCAACTTTGCGGCCAGACGGCAGCTTTCAACCGCTTGGCCCATCCCGGCCATCGCCCTCTCAGACCCTGCTGACATTCGCTTCGGTCCACCAAGAGAGTGGACCGGCCCGGACTTATTTCATAGCCTGACAACACATCAACAAGATCAGACGGGTGCCAGCGGACATCGCGATCGCCCTAAAAACTGATAGAAAATAACAATAATAGGGACAAAAACATGAAATTAGTCATCGGCCTTGATGGCCAAAGCACGGGGGATAAGGCCCTCGATTTCGCCAAGGATCTGGCGTCAAAGACGTCGGATTGCGAATTGATCGTGGTCTATGTGATCGAATGGTCACCGTTCTCTTTCCAGACGGCAGAAGAAAATGCTGAGCGACACAAGCGGCGTGAGGAAGAGATAGCAGTCGCCAAGGACCGCGTGCTGAACCCGGCGGTCGCCGCCCTCAAAGAGGCCGGACTGTCCGCGCGCGCCATCGTGCGTCACGGCGACGTCGCCGACACGATTGACCAGATCGCGCAAGAGGAAGGCGCACAGCAGATCATCGTCGCCCGGACAAGTGCCGGCGGCCTGACCTCGCGTATCTTTGGCAGCTCAACCGCAAATCTCGTGATGAACGCCCGCGTTCCCGTCACTGTCGTCGCATAAGGACCATCACAATGAAAAATATCTATTCCATGTTCCTTATGCTCTGTGCTGTGGCGGCTTCGGCCTTGCCCGCACAGGCACAGGATGCCGCCCCCTCGCTTGATGCGCGCGTGAACGAGGCGTTTGCAAACTTCACCGGCCCCTTCGTCGGTTTCATCTTTGCTCCCATTCCAGGCACGTCCTTTCCGTGGATCGTGATGTGGCTGGTCATCGGTGCGACGGTATTTACTGTCTACTTCGCCGCCGTGCAGTTCCGGTTCTTCGGACATGCCATCGGTCTGGTGAAGGGTGATTATTCTGACCCCAACGACGCAGGCGAGGTCAGCCACTTTCAGGCCCTCGCAACAGCCCTGTCGGGTACTGTCGGCCTTGGCAACATCGCCGGTGTGGCCGTGGCTGTCGGGATCGGCGGTCCGGGCGCCACATTCTGGATGATCCTTGCCGGTCTCCTCGGCATGGCGTCAAAATTCACCGAATGTACGCTGGGCGTGAAATACCGCAACGAATACCCTGACGGGACCGTTTCGGGTGGTCCGATGTACTATATCTCCAAGGGCTTTGATGAACTGGGACTACCGGGCGGGAAAATCCTTGCCGTGCTGTTCTCGGTCTTCTGTATCCTAGGCGCGCTGGGCGGCGGGAACATGTTCCAGGCCAACCAGGCCCACGTGCAGATCACCCAGATCACGGGCGATTTCCCGGGCTGGATCACGGGCCTTATCTTTGCAGCCGTGGTGTTCGCGGTCATCGTCGGCGGGATCAAATCCATCGCCAAAGTGACCGAAAAGGTCGTTCCCTTCATGGGCGTCATGTACGTCGGCGCCGCACTGATCGTCCTGCTTGTCAACTTTGACATGATCGGATGGGCCTTCGGCCAGATCTTCGCCGGTGCCTTTACCGGGCTTGGCGTTGCGGGCGGTTTTGTCGGCGCGCTGATCCAGGGCTTCAAGCGGGCCGCCTTCTCGAACGAAGCGGGCGTGGGCTCTGCGGCAATCGCGCACTCTGCGGTGAAAACCAAAGAGCCGATTACCGAAGGCTTTGTGTCCCTGCTTGAGCCGCTGATCGACACGGTGGTCATCTGTACGATGACCGCATTGGTGATCATCATCTCGCAGCAGTTGATCGTCGATCAGGCCACAGGCAACTACGTGCTGAACGAAGCAGGCACTGCCATCGCAACGGTTGACGGCAATTCAGGTGTCGCCCTGACCTCAGCCGCCTTCGGATCGGCCATCTCATGGTTCCCCTTCGTGCTGGCAATCGCGGTGATCCTCTTCGCCTTCTCCACCATGATCTCCTGGTCCTACTATGGCCTGAAGGCATGGACCTATCTCTTTGGTGAGGGCAAGACGACTGAACTGGTCTTCAAGATCATCTTCTGCGTCTTTATCGTGATTGGCGCGGCGGCAAGCCTTGGCCCGGTCATCGACTTCTCGGATGCGGCGATCTTCGCCATGGCGGTGGTCAACATCTTCTGCCTCTACTTCCTGATGAAAGTGGTCCGCAAAGAGCTGGACTCCTACAGCGCACGCCTGAAGGCGGGCGAAATCAAGAAGTTCTCGCACTAATCTCAAACGGAAAAGCCAAGGGCCGCCCCACACCGGGCGGCCCTTTTTTGTGCCAGATACCCTCCCAAGACAGGCGCAGCCGGCAAAACCGATGCCAAAAGATCACCCTCGCGCCGGTCAGTCAGCGCCGCCCCAATTGCCCAAAATTTGCCTTAATTGCTCCCTAACAAGATCAGAGTGACGGGCGAAAAGACCCGCAAAGAAGGCTCGATAAAGGGCAGGCAGGCAATGAATCGAAACTCCACCACAGATCCTGCGCAGCGCCCGCGTGCGCCGTCGATGCGCGCGCACCAAGCGCCACGTGCCACACGCCTGTTATGAAAGCGCGGTCGGTCCTCCCCCTTATATTGATGTTGAACGCCTGTGTTCCGGCATCCCAACCCGAGGTCGCAACCCGCAGCTTTGCTCCCTCGCAACAATCAACACTGCCCGCGATGAAAACCTTCACCGGCGGCACACCGGCCACGCCGGTCCTATCGAACAATGATCTTGCGCTCGATTTCATTGAACTGTCGTTCCAGATGGAAAGCGGCCGCGACCTCCCCGTCCTGACCCGCTTTGAAGGACCGATCAGCGTCCGGGTAACAGGCGCACCACCTGCAACCCTGAACCACGATCTCAGCCGCCTGATCGCCCGACTGCGCAGTGAGGCGCGGATCAACATCGGCTATACCACAAGTCCAGATGCCAATCTCACCATCCAGGCAGTCAGCCGCGCCGACATCCGCCGGGTCCTGCCTCAGGCCGCCTGCTTTGTCGCGCCAAACGTATCGTCGCTCTCTGAATACCGCAAAGCACGCCGTCACCCACGAACCAATTGGAGCCTCCTGAAAGAGCGCACAAAGATCGCCATTTTCCTGCCCAACGACGCCAGCCCGCAAGAGGTGCGCGACTGCCTGCATGAAGAGGTGGCACAAGCCCTTGGGCCGCTCAACGATCTCTACCGCCTGCCGGATTCCGTCTTTAACGACGACAACGTGCACACTGTGCTGACAGGGTTCGACATGCTGATCCTGCGCGCCTACTACGATCCCGCGCTGCGGTCCGGCATGACCCGCAGCCAGGTAGCCTCAAGGCTCCCTGCTGTCCTGGCCCGCATCCATCCACAGGGCGACGTGCGACAGGGCCGCTATGCCACCCGAACCCCCCGCGCATGGAGCATGGCCATCAAGACCGCCCTTGGTCGGTCGATTTCAGCCACCAGCCGGTTGCAGGCCGCACGTGAGGCCGTCCGCATCGCGACCGCAATGGGATGGCAGGACCACCGCCGCGCCTTTGCCCACTATGCGATGGGACGCGTGTTGCAAGCCAGTGACCCCGCAGCGGCGCAACATCAATACGTTCTGTCTGATCGTTTCTACGCCCGGACCCCCGGCACCAGTTTGCACCGCGCCTACGTCGCAACCCAACTCAGCGCATTTGCAATCTCCGAGGGGCGCGGCGCGGATGCCCTGTCCCTGATCCACCCCCATATCGCCACCGCACAAGCCAATGAAAACGCCGCCCTGCTCTCGACCCTGCTCCTGCTGCGCTCCGAAGCGCTGGACCTTCAGGACCGCCAAACCGAAGCGCGCAGCGTCAGGCTGGACAGCATCGGCTGGGCGCGATACGGCTTTGGCCCAGACTGGGCTGTGCGGGCCAAGATGCGCGAGATTGCATCGCTGAACCCGCGCAAAGGATAGGCGGACGGGGTTTCCATGGATGTTGTAATTGTCGCCGTCATCGGCGCATTGATTGGCGGTT
Source organism: Sulfitobacter aestuariivivens (assembly GCF_014763045.1). GTDB lineage: Bacteria > Pseudomonadota > Alphaproteobacteria > Rhodobacterales > Rhodobacteraceae > Sulfitobacter > Sulfitobacter aestuariivivens. The sequence continues at coordinate 810,203 of NZ_JACTAG010000001.1, read as the reverse complement.
ACCTGGCCAAAAAACGCGGTGGCAACCGCAAAGATCTGGCCCAATATGCCGCTGTCTTCGCGATCCTCTTTGCCTTGGGCGGCCTGCTGTTGTCGATCCTTATCACCCGCATCATGGGGGGCTAGCCCGCGTGTTTCTGCCTTTCTTCGATCAGCTGCGCGCCCACAAGGTACCGGTGTCCATGCGCGAATTTCTGGCGTTTCTCGATGGGATGGCTGCCGGCATCGCAACCTACGACGTTGAGGCTTTCTATTATCTCGCCCGCGTCGCGATGGTGAAAGACGAGCGCAACATCGACAAATTCGATCGCGCATTCGCAGCGACCTTTAAAGGCTTGGAAAACATAACTCTGGACGACGTTCTTGAAGCTGTGGAAATCCCGCGCGACTGGCTTGAGAAAATGGCTGAAAAGCATCTCAGCGCAGAGGAAAAAGCTGAAATCGAAGCCTTAGGTGGCTTTGACAAGCTCATGGAAACGCTCAAGAAACGCCTTGAGGAACAAAAGGATCGGCATCAGGGCGGCAACAAATGGATCGGCACGGCTGGCACCTCGCCCTTCGGCGCCTATGGCTACAATCCCGAAGGCGTGCGGATTGGTCAAAAAGAAAGCCGCCACCAGCGCGCCACCAAAGTCTGGGACAAGCGCGAGTTCAAGAACCTGGACGACACCGTTGAACTGGGCACCCGCAACATTAAGGTCGCCCTCAAACGCCTGCGCCGCTGGGCCCGCGATGGCGCCGATGAGGAACTGGATCTGAACGGCACCATTCGCGCCACGGCCGAACACGGCTATCTAGACGTCAAAACCCGCCCCGAACGCCGCAACGCGGTCAAGGTATTGCTGTTTCTCGACATCGGCGGGTCCATGGACCCCCATGTGAAAGTCGTCGAGGAACTGTTCAGCGCGGCAAAGGCCGAATTCAAACACTTCGACCACTTCTATTTTCACAATTGCCTCTACGAAGGTGTCTGGCGCGACAACCGTCGCCGGTGGGACGCTCAGACCTCGACCCATGAAATCCTGCGCACTTATGGGCCTGATTATAAATGCATATTCGTCGGTGACGCCTCCATGTCGCCCTACGAAATCGCCTACCCCGGCGGGGCCAATGAACACTGGAACGCCGAAAGCGGTGCGACGTGGCTGACCCGCGCGCGCGATCAGTGGAACGCCAGTCTCTGGATCAACCCGGTACCCGAGAAGTACTGGCCCTATACGCAGTCCATCACCATGATCCAGGAACTACTGGGCCCCGACGCCATGGTGCCCATGACCCTCGAGGGCCTCAGCCGGGGCATGAAAACGCTGACTCGCTAAATCGTCGCGCGGACGCCCTGCAGGATTTCATCGTCAATGGCGCACTCCCCGTGCATCACTGACACATCGCCCGTCTGCTCGAATATCACGGCCTGCACGGTCTCAAGCTGCAGCACATTCGCCTCGCGCAGCTTGGCCATCAGATCAGCCCGGGTCATCTTGGCCGCAGCCAAATTGTCCTCCAGCACCTGAGACCCCCGCATGATCAGCAGGGGCGCATTGTCCATCGCATCCGCCGCGCGCTCCGATCCGACCCGCAGATGGGACAACACTGCCTGCACCGCAAAAAGGGCCGCAAGCGCGGCGATCCCGACCAGCGGCCCGGTGCTCTTGGTCACGATAACCGAGGCCAGAACGCTGCCCATCGCAACAGTGATGGCAAAATCATAACCCGACATCTTCGAGAACGACCGCAATCCGGCAAACCGCGTCAGTGCGATCAGCGCCACCACCATCACGACAGCATCGAAAAAGGGCCAGAGCAGGGCGGACAAAGTCGGCATGATGTTTCCGATCAGGGCTAGGCGGCAGCGACGCGCGCGATTACTCTTGGTACATGTCCAACGCGCCAGTCACACAAATTGATCCCGCCGCTTTTGCGGCCGACCCCTACCCGACCCTTGCGACCATGCGCCGCCAGGCGCCGATCACCTACGTGCCCCAGCTCGATGCCACCCTGATCACCCGCCGCAACGACATTCACGTGCAAGAAAAGCGGATCGATGTCTTCTCATCCCTCCAACCGGATGGGCTGATGACAAAGCTGATGGGTGAAAACATGATGCGCAAGGACGGTGACGCGCATGCACTAGAGCGGCGCGCGCTTTTTCCCGCGCTCAGCCCGCGCACCGTTGCAGACCACTGGAAACCGATGTTCAGGGCGGCAACGCAAAAGATCCTGAACGATCTGGCACCAAAAGGGGCCGGCGATCTGGTGACAGACTATGCCATGCCCGTCTCAGCTGCAGCGCTCATCGCCATCACCGGCCTCAGCCAGATGCAACCACGCGAAATGGACCGGGTGAGCCAGCACATGATCGACGGCTGCGCAAACTACGCAGGCGATCCGCAGATTGAGGCACGCTGCCACGCCGCAACAGCGCTGATCGATGATCATATTGACCGCATGCTGGCAGGTCCGCCGGCGAAAAGTGCGATTGCCGTCCAGCAAGCGGCCGGAGTGCCCGAACACAGTCTGCGCGCCAACGTCAAGCTGGTCATCTCCGGGGGCCAGAATGAACCGCGCGATGCCATCGCGGGCACCGTCTGGGCCCTTCTCAACCACCCCGACCAACTGCGCCGCATCCATGACCAGCAATCGACCTGGGCAGAGGCCTTTGGCGAATACGTCCGCTGGATCTCGCCTATCGGGATGTCCCCACGCGTCGTGGCCCGCGCAGAAACCGTAAGTGACGTCACATTTGACGCCGGTGACCGCGTGTTCCTGATGTTTTCATCAGCGGGCCGGGATGAGACACATTTCGACGCCCCTGACCGATACGACATCACCCGCGATACGTCCCCTGCCATCCCATTTGGCGCAGGCCCCCATTTCTGCGCCGGTGCCGCGGCCTCACGCTGCCTGATCACCGAAATTGCATTGCCCATGCTTTTTGACGCCCTGCCCAACCTGCGGCTGACAGGCACCGCCCCCTTTACGGGGTGGGCCTTCCGCGGTCCCACATCCGTGCCCGTTGCGTGGTCGTGACACCTTGGGTCTTTCACCCTTTTTCAAATACCTCTGCGCGCCGCTTGCCCCGGGCGCAATGCTCCCCATATTAACCTTATGATCCGCGTCCTGCCCATTCTGCTGGCGGTCCTCTACGGGCTTGCCATGTATCGCTTTTCCGCCTGGCGCACAGCGCGCGAACTGGATGCCAAATCAACCGAGCTGATGGATCCCGCGCTCAAGGACATGAGCGCCCGGATGGCGCGCGCGCTGGACCTGCCCCGCATCAAGGTGAACATCTATGAGATTGAACCGGTCAACGGCCTTGCCGCTCCGGACGGGCGCATTTTCATCACCCGCGGGTTCTATAACCGCTTCAAGTCCGGCGAGGTCACGGCCGAAGAGCTGGCCTCGGTCATCGCCCATGAATTGGGGCACGTCGCCCTTGGCCATTCACGCCGCCGCATGATCGACTTTTCCGGCCAAAACGCCATGCGCACGGTACTGGCCATGGTACTGGGCCGGTTCATTCCCTTTGTCGGGGTCTGGATTGCCAATATGATCACCACCCTTTTGGCCGCAAAACTTTCGCGGTCTGATGAATACGAGGCGGATGCCTATGCCGCCGCCCTGTTGACCAAGGCCGGTATCGGCGTCGCGCCGCAGATTTCACTGTTCCAGAAACTCGAAGCTCTGACCCAGACCAACCATGGCACCGCCCCGGCCTGGCTGCTGAGCCACCCCAAGACAGAAGAACGCATCGCGCATCTGAGGGGTCTTGAGGCGAAGTGGCACCAATAGACCTGCGGCGCTTTTCTGCAAAGGGGGTGCCGCCAAGACGGGGCTTGGCGGATGAGGGTCCTCGGACCCTCATACTCCCGAGGAATGTTCTGGCCAGAGAAAGTCAGCTCAGGGCTTTGCCAAATCGCGGCAATCGCGCTTTTTTCATCAAGGCGCGCATCTGCCAGTCGTCGCCCGATAGCGCCCGCGCCTGATCCAGAACACGCCCAGCAACCTGCCGAAGGACAGTGTCATGGGCGGGCCAGACCTGCATCAGGTAGCTGTCCGGGTCGATCCGCGTCAGCCCCTCTTCACCAAGAATACCGCGCGGAAAATCCTTTGCATTCAGGGTCATGATACTGTCCGCGCTGGCCGATACCGCGACGGCGAGCACGTGGATGTCATTCTCGTCCGGCAACCACAGCCGCGCTTCAAGGCCCGGTGCCGGTGCTTGTTCAGCATCCGGCCAGGCCGCCTGCAGCATCGCGATCTCGGCGCGGGCCTGCGCCTCGCCTGTGGGCCCCAGCTTGCGCGCCGCGCGCGCCCATTCTTCCAAGATCCGACCCGACCAGATGGGCTCGAACAGACCTGCGCGCGCGGCCCCCAGAACCACTTCGCGCATCACCGTGGGGTATAGCACGCAGGCATCAATCAGGATGCGCGGCGTACTCACAGGCCAAAGAAGAGGGATTTGAGGTATCCGCTTTCGGCCAGCTGCGGCAGTTGCGGATGGTCCGGCCCGGCAAAGCCTGTATGCAACAGCGTCGCGCGCCGCCCTGCACGGCCAATGCCCCGGACGCTGGCGTTGCGGAACTGCGCCAGATCAGCCGCGTGAGAACACGAGCACAGCCCGAGAATGCCGTTATCCGCCACAAGGGGTGCCGCCAGCCGCGCAATCCGCTCATAGGCACGCAAGCCTGCCTCCAGCGCGTTGCGTGATGGGGCAAAGGCCGGTGGATCACAGATCACCACGTCGAACTGCGCCCCTTCGCTGCGCAAGGCAGCCAGCGTGTCAAAGGCATCGCCCTGTCGCGTGGCAAAGCGTTCTTCGGCACCCATCGCCGCTGCACCCTGTGCTGCAAGCTCCAGCGCCGGCGCAGAGGCGTCAACGGCCAGTGCCTCCTGTGCGCCCGCTGCCAGCGCGGCCAGTGAGAACCCGCCCACATGGGCAAAAACATCCAGCACCCGCGCGCCGCGCGACAGCGATGCGGCAAAGGCATGATTGGGCCGCTGATCGTAGAAAAGGCCGGTCTTCTGTCCCCCCATCACGTCCGCCAAATAGGTGGCCCCGTTCATCGAAACGGCGATTGGGCCTTGCGGGGCAGCACCTGCCAAAACGCCGGACACATCATCGAGCCCTTCCAGCGCCCGCGTGCGTCCCGCGGCGTTCTTGATCACCACCGACACGCCGGTGACCTTGACCAACGCGGCACACAGCGGCGCAATCAGCGCCTCGGCCCAGGCCGCATTGGGTTGCAGCACACAGGTATCGCCAAAGCGATCAATGACCACCCCCGGCAATCCATCCGCTTCGGCATGAATGAGCCGGTAAAACGGCGCATCGAAGAGCCGTGCGCGCAGATCAAGCGCTTTGGCGATGCGCACCTCGAACCACGCCGCATCCAGCGCCGCCGAGGCATCCGTATCCAGCATCCGCGCCGCGATTTTCGAGGACGGGTTGACCGCAACCAGCCCCATCACCTGCCGCGCGCTGTCTTCCAGCACGGCAAGGGTCCCCGGCTCAAGCTTCTTGGTGCGCCGGTCCAGCACCATTTCATTTGCATAGACCCAGGGAAATCCATGCCGAATGGCACGGGCATTCGCCTTGGGCAACAATCGGACTGTCGGGCGCTCTGCGGGGGGGGAGATATCGGATGTCATGGCGCCCCCTCTACGCGTCTCGCCCGATGACCGAAAGCCCAAAGACGCCGCTAGTTCCGCGCACGCCCCCGCCATCCGCCGCGCCTGCGGGGGGCGGCCATGCCCGCCAACCCTTCGGTCAGCACCTCTGTCATCGGATGCGGCCCCTGATCGCGGTACCGCGCCAGCAACGCGCGGATCGCAGCACCGGTATCTTCTTCCACCGGCAGGCTGAGCGCCCAGTCGAGAAAAATGGTGCGGCACTCCGGCTTGCTGATCCCGTCAATGCGGTAGGATTCGTAGATCAGACCCTTGGGGTCCGACGCGTCACCTTTCTTCATTGCTGTCCTCCCTGCCCTGATACGCGCCAAGCGCGCGGTCGATGATACCCGCCGCCTGCGCATAGCTCTGCTGCATCTGCGTCTCAAGTTCAGCCAGCGTGTCGCTTTCCAGTGTCCGGCACAGAAATGCTGTGCCTGCCTGTCCCAGATCACGCACCGCCAAGGGACCGGCAGAAAGCAACCGTGTGGCGCATTGCAGCGCCCAGGCCAGCCTATAGGCAGCTTGCAAAGTTGCGGCCTCACCTGATCTGACGATATCCTGCGCTTCGGCCAGCGCAAGGCCCGACGCGATGGCGCGGTCCGCCTGACCGGCACTCAACGTGGCCCCTTGCGCCAACAACTCAATGTCCTGCAACCGGCCAGGTCCGATCTTGGCATCCCAGATGTCCTCGGGGGCCTTGGCCGCCGCGATCCGGGCCCGCATCGCGGCAACCTCGCCCATGACATGCGCCCTGCTTTGCCCAGATCCCAATATCTCGCGCCGCAACTGTTCCACGTCCCGGACCAGATCGTGGGGCCCCGCGACAACCGCAGCCCGCGTCAGCGCCAGATGCTCCCAAACCCAGGCCTGCGTTTTCTGGTAGCTTTCAAAACTGCCAAGACTGGTGGCCACAGGGCCCTGATTGCCCGAAGGCCGCAATCGCATGTCGATCTCATAAAGCCGCCCCTGCGCCATGGGTGCGGTCATCGCAGTGATCATGGCCTGCGTCAGCCGTGCATAGTAAAGCCGGGCCGCCAGCGGGCGTTTCCCGTCAGAGCTTTCGACGCCCTGCGCGTCATAGATCACGATCATGTCGAGATCGGAGGTCGCGTTGAGCCGACCCGCCCCCAGCGACCCCATGCCCAGCAACACCGCACCGCGCCCCGGCGGCGGCCCGTGCCGTGTTGCAAACTGATCGCCCACCACCGGCCAAAGCGCGCGCAGGACCGATCGCGCCAGATCAGCGTATTGCGCGCCCGCAACCTCGGGCGCGATCAGCCCGCGCAGCAAATGCACGCCGATGCGAAAATGCCATTCGCGCGCCCATCGGCGCGTGCCGTCAAGCCGGGCCTCGTAATCCGGCTCGCGGGAAAGCTCGGCCTGCAGCATCGCGGCCAACGCGTCTTCGCCAGGCCAGTCGGAAAAGAAATCCCCCCCGATCACCGCATCAAACACGCCCGCATTGCGCGACAGATGGGCCGCCAGCGCGGGCGAGGTGCTAACGATATCAATCAGCAGATCCGCCAGCTGCGGATTCGCCTTGAGCAGCGAAAACAGCTGAACCCCCGCAGGCAGTCCCGCAAGAAACCCGTCAAAGGCAAGCAGCGCCTCATCCGGCTTGCCCGCCGCAGCAAGACGCGCCAGCAAATCGGGCTTGAGCCGCTTGAATATTTCAGAGCCCCTTTCACTGCGCAGTGCCGGATAGCTTGGCCAGCGGTCCAGTACCTTGGCGTCAAAGATATGTGCTGCGGGCACGTCCCGCGCCGGTGCAGGCGCGCGCGAGGCGGCAAAGAAGCCTTCGGTGATCTCATGCACTGCGCCAAGCCGGGTGCGCAGATCGGCCTTGAGGTCATGGGTGTCCATATCAACCATGCAGGCCAGCCGATCAAATCCTGCATCCGACTGGGGCAGCAGATGGGTCTGGGCGTCCTGCACCATCTGCTGGCGGTGCTCGATCATCCGGTGCGCCCGATAGTGGTCCTGCAGCGCCTCAGCGGCATGACTGGGGACCCACCCCTTTTCGGCCAGCGCATCAAGGCCCCCGCAGGTGTCGCGCACCCGCAGGTCAGGGTCGCGCCCGCCTGAAATCAACTGACGGGTCTGAGTGAAAAACTCGATCTCCCGAATGCCGCCCCGGCCCAGTTTCATGTCATGACCGGGCAATGTGATCGCCCCGCCCAGCCCTTTATGTTCGCGAATGGCCAGCCGCATGTCGTGGGCATCCTGAATGGCGGCAAAATCAAGGTGTTTGCGCCAGACAAACGGACGCAGCGTTTCAAGAAAACGTGCGCCCGCCTCCAGATCGCCCGCGCAGGGCCGCGCCTTGATATAGGCGGCACGCTCCCAGGTACGTCCCAGGCTTTCGTAATAGTTCTCGGCGGCCGCCATCGCCATGCAGACCGGGGTCACCGCGGGGTCCGGCCTAAGCCGCAGATCCGTGCGAAAGACATAGCCATCAGCGGTGCGGTCATTCAGCAGACCGCTCATCGTGCGGGTGGCGCGGACAAAGGCACTGCGGGCCGCGTGAAAGTCATCCCGATCAAACCGGGTTTCGTCAAAAAGACAAATCAGGTCGATATCGGAGGAATAATTCAGCTCTCCCGCGCCCATCTTGCCCATCGCCAGCACCACCATGCCAGCGGCATCGTGCAGGTCATCCTCTGTCATCCCCGGCACTTTTCCACGCCGGATCTGCGGGGTAAGACCGGCCCGCAAGGCCGACTGGCAAGCGGCATCGGCGAAATCCGTCAGCGCACGGGTCACCTCTTCAAGGCCCCATGCCCCCCCAAGATCGGCTAGCGCTGTCATCAGCGCCACGCGACGCTTGGCCTGCCGCAGATGTGCCGCGATGCCTTCGGGCGGATGCGCGGCGGCTGTGCCAATCACCCGGGCGACAGCGCCGTGCGGATCCTCAGCGGCCTGCTGCAGCCATGACGCCTCTTTCTCAAGAAGCCCCAACAGATAGGGCGCCGTCGAGGCCGCGTTCACGGCCAGTGTTCTGGCGTCCCTGTCCAGTGCCGCCACCAACGCCTCCGCGTCCTCTGCCCGGCCCGCATGATAGCGGCGCGGCATGCGGGTCATTAACGTGGAAAGCGAAGCAGTTGTCATGCGTCCAGCATTGCGGCACAACCGGGCCATGAGCAAGAGCCTCGCGCGCGTGCGCAAAGCATTGACCGACGCAGGCGTCGACGTCGACATCCGCGAAACGGCGCTGGCACGCACGGCGGCGGACGCGGCACATGCCGTGAATTGCGAGGTCGATCAGATCGCCAAGTCGATCATCTTTTGCGGCCAGCACAGCGGGGCAGCCCTGTTGTTTATCACCGCCGGGGGCAATCAGGTGGATGCCACGCGCGCCGCCGATCTTGCACAAGAGCCCCTGGGCAAGGCAGACGCCGCCCTGATCCGCGCCCAAACCGGCTTTGCAATTGGCGGCGTGGCCCCTGTCGGGCACCTGACCCCACCCCGCGCCTGGGTCGATCCGCGGCTGCTGGAATTCGACATGATCTGGGCCGCTGCAGGCACGCCGCACCATGTCTTTTGTCTGAGCCCGGCCAAAATCGTGGAACTTTCCGGTGCACAAGTCGCTGATTTTACGTCTTTATCCAAATAAATGTAAAAACCTTTCACATTTACTCTTGCAACACAGAGATCGAATCCCAATCTTGGTAATGTGAAAGGCATTCACATAAGACCTTCCACCGCAACAGGGCCGCAACATGGCCTCTTGATACGAAAGGCTTGATCATATGAACACCATCACCTCCGATGCCGGTTACTCCTCGCAGCCCTCCTGGTTTGCGCGTGCCGAGAACTGGCTGGATGACAAGGGCAAAGGCGCGTGGATTGCCGCTATGGTCCTTGGTTTCATTCTCTTCTGGCCCGTTGGCCTCGCCCTTCTGATGTACATGATCTGGAGCAAACGCATGTTTTCCGGCAAATCCTGCGCCCGCCGCGGCAAATCCTTCTCACTGCCCACACGCAACACCGGCAACGCCGCTTTTGACGCCTACAAGGCCGACACGCTGCGCCGCCTGGAAGAAGAGCAGACCAACTTCGAGGCCTTCCTCGAGCGTCTGCGCGAAGCCAAGGACAAGGCAGAGTTCGACCAGTTCATGGACGAACGCGCCAGCCGGACCCGCGACGACGGCACAGCCGAGGCATAAGACCCAAACCATCCTCCCCCCGCCTCCCGGACCTGTCCGGGGGGCACCTTCCAGTTTGACACGAGAACCCCCAATGACCCGCCTGCCTGATCCCGACATACAACCGCAATTCTATGAGGGCGTCCCGCTCAAGCGTCTGATCGCATGGGTGGTGGACATCGTGCTGATCGCGGTGATCTGCGTGCTCATCGTACCCTTCACGGCCTTCACCGGCATTTTCTTCTTTCCGCTCCTGATGCTCGTCGTGGGGTTTGTCTACCGGGTGATGACGATTGCCAATTCATCGGCAACCTGGGGCATGCGCCTGATGGCGATCGAACTGCGCGATGGCCGGGACCAGAAATTTGACCTTGGCCAGGCCTTTGCCCACACCCTGGGCTATACGGTAAGCGTGGCCATGCCGCCCTTGCAGCTGATCTCGGTGGTGTTGATGGCCACCACCGCGCGGGGACAGGGACTGACCGACATGGTCCTGTCCGCAACAGCGCTGAACAGACGCCGGTAAGACTTCCCCGGAAAACGGGACTTGGCCCTGCTGAGGGGGGTTGATATCATCAACCCAAACCACCGGGAATCCCATGCGCCACACCCTCCCTCTGACGCCGCAGTTCTATGTGACAGCGCCGCAGCCGTGTCCCTACCTTGAGGGCCGGATGGAGCGTAAGTTGTTCACGGCCCTGCAAGGCGAAAACGCAGCAGAGCTGAACGACAGCCTGTCAGCGCAGGGGTTTCGCCGCTCACAAAATGTGCTCTACCGACCTTCCTGCGCGGACTGCGCGGCCTGTCTTTCTGCACGGATCGACGTGGCCGCCTTTACACCCAGCCGCAGCCAGCGCCGCATACTGCGCCGCAGCTCAAAACTGGAACGGCGCGCCACGTCGCCCTGGGCCACCGAAGACCAATACGCGCTCTTTCGACGCTATCTGGACAGTCGCCATGCCGATGGCGGCATGGCAGATATGGATGTCTTTGAATTCGCAGCCATGATCGAGGAAACGCCGATCCGCAGTCGCGTGATCGAATACACCGATCCCGACACGGACGCGCTTATCGGTGTGTGCCTGACAGATGTTCTGGGGGACGGGGTCAGCATGGTCTATTCCTTCTACACCCCGGACCGGCCCAGAGACGGGCTTGGCAACTACATCATCCTCGATCATATCGACATCGCCCGTGAGGCGGGTCTGCCCTATGTCTATCTGGGCTACTGGGTGCCCGGCAGTCAGAAAATGGGCTACAAGGCCCGCTTTTCGGGATTGGAAGTGTATCTGGGCGGCAGTTGGCAAAAGCTGAAGGATCCCGAAAGCTTTGAGCCTGATACGCACCCTTTAAGCAATGATCCCATTGCGGAGCAGGTCGCGAATATCGCGCTGCCAGATATGGCCCGCACCCGCGACTAAGACGATCTTTTGAGTAAGATCGGCCCGAATTCGATATCCTTGCACACCATCGCACGAGCCATCGTTTTCTTTGAAAGAAAACGGTCGGAAACTTTGAAAGTTTCCGATCTGCGTTTCATCAGTTCGGGATCAGATCCGGCACAATCGTCACAATTGACGGGAACAGCCACAAGATCGCCAGCCCCAACACCTGGATCAGCACAAACGGAATGATCCCGCGGTAGATGTGCCCCGTCGTCACCTGCGGCGGTGCCACACCGCGCAGATAGAACAGCGCAAACCCGAAGGGTGGTGTCAGGAACGACGTCTGCAGGTTCACCGCGATCATGATCGTGACCCACTTGGGGTCGAACGTCCCGCCATAAATCACCGGGCCCACAATCGGGATCACGATGTAGATGATCTCAAGGAAATCCAGCACAAATCCAAGGATGAACAGCACCAGCATCACGATGAGGAACACCGTCAGCTCGTTGTCAAAACTCTTGAGGAACTGCTGGATGTAATGCTCCCCCCCGAACGAGATCACCACCAGGTTCAGCAATTGCGAGCCGATGAGGATGGTAAAGACCATCGACGTCACCTTGGCAGTCTCACGCACCACCGGCGTCAGCACACCCGAGCTGTAGAGGATCCAGCACGAAAAGAAGAGCCCGAAGAGCGCATAAAGATAGGCCGCGTAGGCCGCAATGAAGGCGATCCAGTTTTCAAAGCCCACGTTCTCCTGATTGATCCGCAGATCAAAATTCACACCGATCAGGATACAGATGATGATCGCCAGCGTGGACCAGATGATCACCTTAGGGCTGCGGTCCAGATCTTTCAGCTTGCGGTAGGCCGCCAGCATGATCGCACCACCCGCCCCCAGCGCCGCTGCGGGCGTCGGGTTGGTGATTCCACCAAGGATCGATCCCAGCACCGCGATGATCAGCACCAGCGGCGGAAAGACCACACGAATGAGCTCGTTCTTGGCACAATGGCCAATCGCATGAGTGACCCCGTAGAGCACCAGTGCAAAGGGGATCGCCATCAGCACCACGGTCATACCTGGCGAGGTCAGCGGCCCCACCAGCACAATGTCTGTCAATGCGGCAAGCACCAGCCCGACACCCCCGATCAGGAAAGGCCGGCTGCTGGCGGACGGCGACACACCCCGGCCCACCGCAAGGATCAGACCAAAGAGCACGAGAAAGACCGCGATGCCCGTTCCGATGGGGGCCGCTGCGGCCACCTTTGCGTCAAGGGCCGCAACCAGTTCTTCTTCCGTCAGTCGCTCCGACTGCGCCACGCCGCCCGCGTCGTCAATCGCCGACTGCTGGGCAAGGGCGGCATCCCACGCGTCCTGCCCGTGCAACTCAATCATGGAGGCCGCACATTCAGGCCCCACGTTCGTGCGCAGCGACGCCGTCTGTCCACTGTCCGAAAAGCTGGAAATGGTCGTCGATTGACTACCCACCAGCCCAAGATTGCCCAGTACGACAACACCGATGATCAGTGCGGCAGGCACACCCAGGAACCATGTGAAGGCCTCATTGCGGGTCACGGGCTCTGAATTCGTGGACCCCATCGGCACCGCCGGCGCCTTTTCGGGGTTCAGCAACGCATAGCCAAAGGCATAAAGCGCATAAAGCAGCGCCAGCATGATCCCCGGCAGCAATGCCGCCTGGAAAAGCGTGCCCACGGACACAACCGCAGGCTCTCCGAGGAACGTCAGCGCATCGGTACAGCCAGCGGCCGCCGCGCGCTGTTCCTGTGCCGCGGAATACAGATCCCCCGCCAGCGTTCCCAACAGAACAATCACGATAGAGGGCGGAATAATCTGCCCCAGCGTACCCGAAGCCGCAATGACCCCGGTGGCAATTTCAGGCGAATAATTGTTGCGCAGCATCGTTGGCAGCGCGAGCAGCCCCATCGTCACAACCGTGGCGCCAACGATCCCTGTAGAGGCCGCAAGAAACGCACCCACCACAACAATGGACACAGCCAGACCGCCCGGCAACGGGCCAAAGACACGCGCCATCGTCGTCAGCAGATCATTGGCAATCTTCGAACGCTCCAGCGTGATCCCCATCAGCACGAACATCAGCACCGCCAGCAGCGTCTCGATGGACTGACCGGCCAGCACACGTTCGTTGATGCGGTTGACGATAAAGCTGACGTTGCGGTCCAGCGCCACTTCCCAACCCTGCGGGAACACCGGTTCACCGACGCGCGGTAAATCAGGGTATCGGAACTGGGATATCGCGTCCGGCTTTACGCCGCTGGCCACCAGATCGCGGAATGCCTGACTGCCGGTGTCAACGGCCTGATGGATCAACAGCCCGGCACTGTCGAGTGCCGCAATGATCCCGAAAGAGATGATGCCCGCTCCGCCAATGGCAAAGGCCACCGGAAAGCCGCTCAGAATACCGCCAAACAGGCAGACAAAGACGATGATCAGGCCAATTTCGACCCCATCCAGACCAAACAGCATCAGTGCGTCCCCTCGTAGGCTTCTTCGCCTTCACCAAGGCTGTCTTTGTCAAGATACTTGTCCTTGCTCTTCGGTCCTTCGCGCAACTCGAGGTACGACCGATAAAGCGTTGCAATGGCTTGCAAAAACACCATCAGGCAGAAGAGGCACAACAGCACCTTGAACAGGAAGTAGGCGTTGAACCCGTTGGGCGAAAACCCAATGGTTTCGACATTCCAGCGCAGCGCGCGGGACTTCATCAGCATCCGGTCCAGCGCATCCGACGCCGAAGGCTTCGGCACGATCAGGTGCCGCCACATGAAGTACCAGCCGTAAATCCATGTAAGAATTGCCAAAGGCATCATAAAAAACACCGCGCCGAACATATCGACGATCTTTTTAGTGCGCCACTTGGCACCGGCATAAAAGAGGTCAACGCGGACGTGACTGCCCTGCACGAACGTATAGGCACAGCACAGGCACACGACGATCGCGTTATAGAGCTTCAGCTCTTCCGCCCACCAGCTTACATCGAAGGTGAAAACCTTGCCGAATCCGATTGAAATATCAGCGGCCGTAAACACCCGCTGCAAAAGCACAATAATGATCTGTTGCAGGACCATCAGCAAACCGGCCCAGGCCGCAATGCGGCCTACCGTGTTGGAGACTGCTTCAAGGCCAATCGTGACCTTCCACAGGAACGAATGCCGCCACAGCCCGATGGCTGTTACGATCAATAAAATAACGAAGATGACGTAGAAAAGCTCTGATGACCCGCCGTAATAGACAAAGCGCGACAGCGCTTCCTTGTCAGTCCAGTCAAGCCACAAACCCGGATGCGTGATCGCATAGGCCAGATTGTAGAACGCCATGACCACATTGGTCAAAAACGACCCAATCACTTCCATACCAAAGCCCCCCTGTCAGATGCGGCCCGCTTGTCGCGGGTCCTGCGCGGGCAAGGGCCTGCGCTGCAGCAGGCCCTCCCCATTATTGTGTCACCTCAAAGGGTTAGCCGGTAATCCGGTCACGCTGTGCGCGGTAGGCCCCTTCGGACTTTGTCAGCCAGCCAGACGACGCGGACATGGAGGCCTCGTAGGAGGTGCGGATCTTGTCATAGATCTCGTCGCCATTGTACTGGTCCTTGGTCTCGGCCGCCGCAGCACCCATTGCATCCCAGACAGTGTCGGGGAATTCCAGAACCTTCACACCGCCGGACTGCAGACGCTGCAGCGCCGCACCGTTGTTGTTCAGGAACTGTGCCAGGTTCCACTGGTGACACTCGCCCGCCGCGATCTCGATGATCTTCTGCTGGGCGGGTGTCAGGCTGTCAAAGACATCGCGGTTGGTGGCAAGGGACAGACCCGCGCCCGGCTCGTGCATGCCGGCGGTGTAGTAGATCTTGGTGATCTCCTGGAAACCGGCCTTTTCGTCAGCCCAGGGGCCGATCCACTCGGTACCGTCCAGCGCACCAGATGCCAGCGCCTGATACACTTCTGCACCAGGAAGGTTCTGAACGGAGGCGCCCATCTTGCCCAGCACTTCACCGCCCATACCGGGCATACGGAACTTCAGACCGTTAAAGTCTTCCGGGCCGCTGATCTCATTGCGGAACCAGCCGCCAGCCTGCGCGCCGGTGTTGCCCGCAAGGAAGGACTTCAGACCAAAGATCTGACCCAGCTCGTCATGCAGCGCCATACCGTCGCCATGGTAGTACCAGTTTGCCAGTTCCTGTGCGGTCATGCCGAAGGGAACGGATGTATAGTAGAAATAGCCCGGATGCTGACCCCCGAAGTAATAGTCAGCAGCGTGATACATGTCAGCCTGACCGGCGGTCACGGCGTCGAATACTTCAAACGCACCAACAAGTTCGCCAGCCGCTTTGATCTCAATGGTCAAAGAACCATCGGACATGGCATTGATGCTGTCGGCAACGCGCTGTGCGGCGTCAAACACGCCTGCAAGGCCGCGGCCCCAGGATGTGACCATGGTCAACGTGCGGTGGCCAGCGGCGTAGGCCGGGGCTGCCAGTGTGGTGGTTGCAGCGGCGGCACCGCCTACTGCGGATGTCTTCAAAAATGAACGACGGTCCATATAGGATACTCCTCCCGAATTTGGATTGCCCACGATGCATTTTTCGCCCGCAGGTCGTTACAAGTAGCGCCACACTAACGAGCAGGTCAGAATATGAAATACCTACTACTGCGTAGCCTGCGCCGAAATCGCTGAAATATTGGGCAATTTGCATGTTTTCGGGGTCCGGCTACCGGTCGGACAACAGGATTGTTTCGCCTTCACGATCGCTAATCCCTTTGATTCGCGCGGCACTTCGCATACGAATCGCCCATGGCGCGCCGCTTGTCCCAATTCATGCCCAGCTATGGTCAGAAACTGACCCTGCTGGCTGCCGTTCCGCTGATCCTGGCTGTGGCCGCGATCGCGGGCGTGGTGGCCTGGCAGGCCCGTGCGCTGGCCGAACGCGAGATTTCCACCCTCGAGGGCCAGTTGATCGAGGCCAAGAAGGCCGAGCTGCGCAACTACGTGACACAGGCCCGTAACGGTTTCTATTTCATCTACGGATCTGCCCCGCCTGACGACGAAGACGCCAAGGCCCGCGTCAGCCAGATCCTCGCGGCGATGATCTATGGCGACGAAGGGCAGTTTTTTGTCTATGACTATGACGGCACCGCCCTTGTCTCCCCGCGTCACACCCACAGAATCACCCGCAACTGGGCTGGCGATACCGACGCCGAAGGCACACCCATTGTCGATGAGCTGATCCGCATCGCCCGTAACGGTGCGGGCTATCACACCTATATGTGGCCAAAGCTCTCGACGGGTGAAGACGCGCGGATGATTTCCTATGTGGTCGGCCTGCAGGATTGGCGGTGGGCAGTTGGCACCAGCGTCTTTATCGATGATGTCGTGGGCTCCGTCGCCATCGCCCGCGCCGATGTCGAGGCGCGGGTCGAACGGACGTTTGTCTACATCGGTGCCATTGCACTGGCGGCACTTCTGGCGGTCTTTGGCACCGGCATGCTGATCAACCTGCGCGAACGCAGGCTGGCCGATGCCAAGCTGAAAAAGCTGACCCAGCGGGTTTTTGACGCACAGGAAGAAGAACGCGGCCGCGTGGCCCGTGAATTGCACGACGGCATCAGCCAGATCCTTGTCGGCGTGCGGTATGCCCTCGACAATGCCCGTCGTCGGCTTGAAAGAGGCGCGAAGAACGCCGAAGAACCCCTTGGAAAAGGGATAGAATCTCTGGGCGAGGCTATTACCGAAGTCCGGCGCATCAGCCGCGACCTGCGCCCCGGCGTGTTGGATGATCTGGGCCTTGGTCCGGCGCTCAAAACGCTCACAAGCGACTTTCAGGCCCGCACTGGCATCACCTGCCACTTTGATACGGTGGTCTTCCGCAATCGTCTGGATAACGACGCCAAGATCGCCCTCTACCGCATTGCGCAAGAAGCCCTGACCAACGTCGAGCGACATTCAGGGGCCACCGAGGTTGAGATTGACATCCGCGGCCACCGACGCGGCGCGTCTCTCAGGATCACTGACAACGGATGCGGATTGCCGACATCGCAACGGGGTGGCAATCCGGGCCTCGGCCTGCGCAACATGCAGGAACGCATGGACCAGCTCGGCGGCACGCTGACCATCCGCGAAGCAGCCGGCGGCGGCACCTCTATTGAAGCCACCGTCCCACTCAGCCATATGCTGACCCCTGAAAGTGCATCACCCGTCCAGAAAGTCGCCGCCGAATGACCATCCGTGTCGCCATTGTTGATGACCACCCCATGGTGGCCGAAGGCATCCAGTCCATTCTCGAAAGCTATGATGATGTGGAGGTTGTCGGCACCCTGCCTCACGGCCGCGCCATCATCGATCAACTCGACAGGCTGACACCGGACGTGATCCTGATGGATCTCAACATGCCCGAAATCGGTGGCCTCTCCGCGACCGAAATCGTGCTCGAACGCCGTCCCGAAACCCGCGTCGTGATCCTGTCCATGCACGACAATGCCGAATACATCGACAGCGCGCTCAGCCACGGTGCCATGGGGTATCTTCTAAAAGACGTGCCCACGGACGAAATCAAGCAGGCCATCGACACTGTTATGGCGGGAGATCGTTATCTGTGCACCGGCGCCCAGGGCAGCCTTGCCCCCAAGCCCGGCGGCGCCCGCGAGGCGCTGACCGAACGCGAACAGACCATCCTGCTGCAACTTGCACAGGGCAAGTCGAACAAACAGGTGGCCTACGACCTCGACATCTCCGTCCGGACGGTCGAGACGCATCGCAAGAACATCAAACGCAAATTGGGCATATCCTCCACCGCCGGGCTGACCCGATATGCGCTGGAACACGGTGTGCTGCAGGGCACCGGCGTCGCCTTCTGATCCAACTCATCGAATATTAGGGTTTCCCGGCAAGACTGGCTGAATGAACCAGCATTCCCCGCCCTGTCCGGGTGACGTCCTGCAAAACCACCCGTTCGAGGACATCCGCCGCGTCATCGACCGCGTGGCAACAATGCGCGCGCGCAACATCCGGATCGCGCTTTTTGCGGCGATGATCTGCCGGCCAAACCCACAGGCGCCCAATTCGCCGACAGAGCGGGCGCATTACCTTGAAATACTGGCCCGACAAATCGATATCATCACCGGCGTCTGCAACACCCTCAGCAACGGGGTTCCGCTGGAGGATACGCCACCTGACCTGTGCAACTGGATCTACAGCATTGCGCAACAGCAGCCGGAAAACCTCGCGATGATCCTGCGACTGAAAACCCTCTCTGTGGACCTTCTGAGGGCTGTCAGAACAAACAGCCCGGACCAACACACCGTCCTTGCCCGGCATTTCAAACTTGGGCGCGGGGGATACTTTGGCGCTGTCACATCAATTTGCGATGGGTTCTGGGACGACCTCGCCCGCGAACACAAATCGCAACTGGAAACCGCGCGCCACGCAGCAGATCAGCTTGCCCATCGCCTCGCACGGCTGCAACACATTGGAAAACACGTGCGCCTTGTCTCGCTGAACGCAAGCGTCGAAGCTGCGCGCGCGGGTGACGCCGGAAAGGGGCTGATGGTTGTCGCGCATGAATTCCGGTCACTGGCCGAGGAAATTCAACAACTCGCGAAGGATGCCCATGACGATGTGAATGAGGCATATCGCACCGGGAATTAGGCAAAATTGCGCGCCTGCGCCCGTGAGCGCAAGAATATGTCGTGGAAATCACCTTTGGCGACACAAATTTCGCGATTTGCCTGTTGACGCCCCTGCCAACCCCTCCTAATGTCCCGCGCAGCATGAAGGAGCAGCCGCACATGGCAGCACTAGTCGTCATTGTAGGAAGAAAGCGCATGGGCCGGTAACGGTAGACCCTTTCTGACCCCATGCGCCCCCGACACACTCGGGGGCTTTTTTATGCGCAACGATAACTGCTTTAGATGGAGCCAAGCAGATGACACGCCAGATGACCGGAGCGAAGATGATCGTTCAAGCCCTGATAGATCAGGGTGTCGATACCGTATTTGGGTATCCGGGCGGCGCCGTCCTACCCATCTATGACGAGGTGTTTCAGCAAAACAGCATCAAGCACATTCTCGTGCGTCACGAACAGGGTGCCGTCCACGCGGCAGAAGGCTATGCGCGCTCAACCGGGAAACCGGGTGTTGTGCTGGTCACGTCCGGCCCCGGGGCCACCAACGCAGTCACGGGCCTGACGGATGCGCTGCTCGATTCGATCCCGATCGTCGTGCTCACCGGTCAGGTGCCCACCTTCATGATCGGCTCCGACGCCTTTCAGGAAGCGGACACCGTCGGCATCACCCGCCCCTGCACCAAACATAACTGGCTGGTCAAGGAAACCGACCGGCTGTCCGGCGTCCTGCACGAGGCATTCCACGTGGCAACCTCGGGCCGTCCCGGCCCGGTGCTCGTGGACATCCCCAAGGACGTGCAGTTTGCCACCGGCAAATACGAGGGCCCGAAACCTTCCAATTCGCACTACCAGCCGCAGGTCAAAGGCGATCTGGAAGAGATCACCGAACTGGTTGCCCTGATCGAAAAAGCAAAGCGCCCGGTGTTCTACACCGGCGGCGGCGTGATCAACTCCGGCCCCGGCGCGTCACAGCTTTTGCGCGAACTGGTGGATGCCACCGGGTTCCCCATCACGTCAACGCTGATGGGCCTCGGCGCTTACCCTGCGTCGGGCAAAAACTGGCTGGGCATGCACGGGCTGTACGAGGCCAACATGGCGATGCACGACTGCGATCTGATGATCAACATCGGCGCGCGCTTTGACGACCGCATCACCGGCACCATCCCCGACTTCAGCCCGAAATCCAAAAAGGCCCATATCGACATTGATCCCTCCTCGATCAACAAGGTGATCAAGGCAGATGTGCCCATTGTCGGTGACGTGGGCCATGTGCTGGAAGACCTGCTGAAGATCTGGAAATCACGCGGGCGCAAGACCAATGGTGCCGCACTTGAGACATGGTGGACAAAAATCAAGGAATGGCAGGCGGTTGACTGCCTGAAATTCGAGCAAAAGGGGAAGGTCATCCGCCCGCAATACGCGCTGGAACGACTTGAAGCCCTGACCAAGGGTCATGACCGCTATATCTGTACAGAGGTCGGCCAGCACCAGATGTGGGCTGCGCAATACATGGGTTTTGAAGACCCCAACCGCTGGATGACTTCCGGCGGCCTGGGCACCATGGGTTACGGCTTTCCGGCGTCAATCGGCGTGCAAATGGCGCATCCTGACAGCCTTGTGATCAATGTGGCAGGCGAGGCGTCCTGGCTGATGAACATGCAGGAAATGGGCACAGCTGTGCAGTACAACCTGCCGGTCAAACAGTTCATTCTCAACAATGAACGCCTGGGCATGGTGCGCCAGTGGCAGGAACTGCTGCACGGCGAACGCTACTCGCAGTCCTGGTCCGAAGCCCTGCCCGATTTCGTAAAACTTGCCGATGCCTTCGGCGCCAAGGGCATTCTGGTAAAGGACCCGGACAAGGTCGATGATGCCATTCAGGAGATGCTGGACCATGACGGCCCGGTGATCGTCGATTGTCTGGTTGAAAAGCATGAAAACTGCTTCCCCATGATCCCCTCGGGCAAGGCCCACAACGAAATGCTCCTCGGCGAGGCGGAAACCCAAGGCGTCATCGACGCAAAGGGCTCTGTGCTGGTGTAGAAACGTTTTCTTGCAAAGAAAACGGACGGAAACTTTCAAAGTTTCCGATGCAATTGATAAAGGAAGTCGTCATGTCCCCGCTAAAACTGAAAAAAGGCGCCACGAGCCATTCCGCCTACAACCTGCGCCCCACCTTTTCCGACAAGGTGGAAAGCCACACTTTGGCGGTTCTGGTGGAAAACGAACCCGGCGTGCTGGCCCGCGTGATCGGGCTTTTCTCTGGCCGGGGGTACAACATCGACAGCCTGACCGTGGCCGAGGTGGATCATACCGGACACCTCAGCCGCGTCACAATCGTGACCTCCGGCAAACCGCAGATCATCGAACAGATCAAGGCACAGCTGGGCCGCATCGTCAGCGTGCGCGCCGTGAATGACCTCACCGTTGAGGGGCGATCGGTCGAACGCGAACTGGCCATGTTCAAGGTGACGGGCACCGGCGAAAAACGGGTCGAAGCGCTGCGGCTTGCGGATATCTTTCGCGCCAATGTCGTCGACAGCACCCTGGAAAGCTTTGTCTTTGAAATTACCGGCGCACCCGACAAGATCGACGCCTTCGCCGACCTGATGCGCCCGCTTGGATTGACGGATGTGGCTCGCACAGGTGTCGCGGCCCTGTCACGCGGCGAATAGCCAGCGCTGCTAGGCCTGCTGCAGGCTGTTCTGGCGACGCCGCACGGCACGCGCAGCCGCCTGAAACGGGATGATCTTGGCCGATGTGGCCGTGCACGCAGCGACCGGTGGTTTTGCCGCATCCTCGCGCAAGCGCTCTGGCAGGGTGGCATATCCCTGCTCCTGCAAAAGCCGCGGATTACGCGCGCGCCTTTGCCGGCTCTCGTTTGTGACGTCAAACTGCACCATGTCGCCTGCATCAAAAAATACCTCTGACGCAATGCCCGGCAGGGCCGGATCTTCGAAATATGCCAGATCCCCCTGATCTTCGCACCAAAACACAGCTTTTCCTGCCTCAGCATCGCACCACAACACTACACCAATCATAACTCTTCCTTGCCCAACGTCCCTGTAGCATTGCTACCAATACGTGCATCTAGGGCGACATAGTTAATTCTGCCAGAGCGGCTTGCTTTTTGTGTCTGCCACATTAGTCTTTTGTAGCGGATTAGCGCCTATGGTGATGCTGTTGCGCGTCACATGTCTGTATTTGCTTAGGAACCTGCGTGTCAGACAGCACAGAAAGTCAATTCCGGCGCGTCTTACAGAGAGATAAATGGCGAAACACAGCAAATCTCCCGCACAACTTAGAGCAATGTTCGGTGCGAACCTGCGCAAGCTTTCCGCGTCGTATGTGTCCATCTCGGATCTATCGCGACAATTGGGTATCAATCGGACACAATTCAACCGCTACCTCGCGGGCGAAAGCTTCCCTCGTCCGGACGTCCTGTCACGCATCTGCAGCTTTTTCGAGGTCGACGCCCGCGTGCTGCTGGAACCCGTGGACGAGATCGGCGCGGGCCAGGATCCCATCGCAAACCCCTTTCTGCGCAACTTCGTCGGGTCGGGCGCACATGACATTCCGCACGACGTCTTCCCAAGCGGCTTTTACCGGTTCTCGCGCCGCAGCTTTATCGATCATGACGTCTTTGTCGTCGGGTTGGTGCATGTGCGCCGCGATGGCACCAACACCTTTCTAAGGGGCTTCGAAAGCCGGGCGGCCATGCAGATGCAGGATCTGCCAACGGATGGACGCGCGCGCGAATTTCGGGGCATCGTCATGCAACAGGAAGACGGCATTGCGGTCATTGCCGCACGCAGCAATGCGATGACCTGCTCGTTCAATTACCTCAGCCGGGTCGCGTCGTTCGAGAACAATTACTGGGTCGGCTATGTCACCCGCACCGTGCCTGAAAGCGTCGGCGGCATGCGGGCCTCGCGACTGGTATACGAATATCTGGGCACCGGTCTGGCCCAGGCCCTTCCCGCCGCCCGCGCCGCCGGGTTCTGCAACCGTGACGCACTGCCACCCTTTCATCGGCGCCTGCTTCAACCTGATCAGCCCTTCACCTGACTGTCGGAATGTCGCCCCTGACAAAGTCTGGTCGCTGATGCGTTCCTAAGCCGCTCCAACCGCGCCTATGATCAGTCCAGCGTCAGGAGGCCCCTCATGGATCAACACCCCATCACCGATCTCAGCAATGTCCGTCGACCCATCGAACATGCGCAAGGGCTGCCCAACGCGCACTATATCGATCCGGCCATCCACGCCGAGGAACGCACCGCCGTTCTCTTTGACAACTGGGCCGGTCTGGCCGTCGCCGCCGACGTACCCGAAATCGGGGACGCGATTCCGGTGACGTTTCTCGACATGCCGCTGCTGATCGTACGCGACAAACAGAATAAGGTGCGGGTTTTCCAGAACACCTGCCGCCACCGGGGCATGATCCTCGTCGAAGAACCCCGCAAGATCGAAGGCGCCATCCGCTGTCCCTATCACAGCTGGTGCTATGCCACGGACGGGCGCCTTGTCTCGACCCCGCATGTCGGCGGTCCGGGCCAGAACACCCACGACGGCATCGACAGATCGCTGCTTGGCCTGGTGGAAATCCGAAGCCACATCTGGATGGATGTGATCTTTGTCAACATCACCGGCACCGCGGATCCTTTTGAAGTGGTCCACGCAGACTTGCTGGCGCGGTGGACGGAATTCGACGTGCCGATGTATCACGGCGGCAAGGACAGCCGCATCCAGCTATCGCTCAAGACCAACTGGAAACTGGTGGTCGAGAACTATTGTGAAAGTTACCATCTGCCCTGGGTCCACCCCGGCCTGAACTCCTATTCGCGACTGGAAGACCACTACCATATCGAGATGGAGGGCAAATTCTCCGGTCAGGGCACACATGTCTATCGCCAGATCAAGGACGACGACGGCACCGTCTTTCCCGACTTCCCCGGACTGTCCGAAAAGTGGGATGCAGCGGGCGAATATCTGACCTTCCTCCCGAATGTCATGGTCGGCGTACAACGCGACCACATCTTCGTCATCATCCTTGATCCCGTTGCCGTGGATCAAACCATCGAAACCGCGCACCTCTATTATGCTGAGCCGGACACCTCAGCGACACTGCGCGCGCGCAATACCGAACAGTGGCGGGTCGTTTTCGTCGAAGACATCATGGCGGTTGAAAGCATGCAGCGCGGCCGACACGGCGTGGCGTTTGACGGCGGACGTTTCTCACCGGCAATGGATGGTCCGACGCATCTGTTTCACAAATGGGTCGCCAGCCAGGTTGAGCGCCATCGCGCTGTGCCGCACGCCGCAGAATGACGGACCTGAATACCCGGCTTCTCGCGGCCCATGCCGCTGATGACCGGGACGCCCTGATTACGCTCTACCAGCAGGCAGCCGATGCTGCCGACGACCCCATCGCGCAGGCTTTCTTTCTCACCCATGCCTATGTGTTCGCCTTGGAAATGGGGGACGCGCAAGCACCTCACCTGCGTCAGCGGCTGGTCGACATGGGGTGTGAAGAGCCGCTTCAGCCCCCATCCTGACACGCACCCGCTAGTCTGCCGGCCCTTCGCGCACGACCAGCCCATCATAGACATGCCAGGACGCATGCCCCAGCCAGGGCAGGATGAACAGCAACCCCAGAAAACCCGGCACCATTCCTAGAAAAAGCAATGCCGCAATCACCAACGCCCACCCCAGCATGACCTTGGGGTGCGCTGCCACCAACCCGATAGAGCGCAGCAAGGCGGTGACGTAATCAACCTCCCGCTCCAGCAGCATCGGCACACCCACCACGCAGACCGCATAGATCAACAGCGCAAAGCCACCGCCGACAACACTGCCGATCAGCATCATCAGCAGCCCGTCCGCACTGAGAAAGACGTCGGTAGAGGTCATGATGTTGGTCATCGGCTTGAGGCCCAGAAACAGGGCAAAAATCATATGGCCCAGAAAGAACCAGAACAGCAGCACAAAGACCATCAGCGCCGAAAGCCAGGGTAATTGCCGCGCGCGTTCCGCCCATAACACATGCACAATGCTGCGCAGATCGCCCGCAGCCCCATGCGCGCGCCGGCGCGATACCTCGTAGGTGCCGATGGCTGCAAAGGGGGCGACAAGCGGAAAGCCAAAAACCGCCAACACCAGCCAAAAGGTATGGCCTGACCACATCGTCAGCCCGGCCAAAGCCCACCCCGCAGCGACACAGACCGCCCCCATCATCAGACCAAATGTCGGCGCGGCAAGGAAATCACGCCATCCCGCGCTCAGCGCGTGGCGCATCAGAGCGGCAGTGGGGGCCTTGAATGCAGGGGCGCCGTGGACACGTGCAAGGGTCGTCATCTCCATAGGATGCGCCCTCAAGCGCGCGCGCGTCAAGCGGCAGGCAGCTTGGGCGGTTTTTGCCCCGGCCAATCAGTCTCCTGATGCCAGGCTTGCGCGAACTGCAAAAGCTTGGCATCCGACCCCCGCGGCCCGATGATCTGCAACCCGGCGGGCAATCCGTTTGCCCCAAAACCAATGGGCAAATTCACCACCGGCAGACCGATCAGCCCCGCCGGGACAGTGACCTGCATCCAGCGATGATAGGTGTCCATCGCCACGCCCGCGATCTGCGTGGGATGTACCCAATCGACATCAAAGGGCCACATCTGCGCCGACGGCAGCACCAGCACATCGACCTCATCAAAAAGGGTCAGCACCCGCCGATACCAATCTGATCGGATCACGCTGGCCCGATGCAGGGTCATCGCCTGCTGGGCCAACCCGCGTTCCACCTCCCACTGCACCGCCTCCTTCAGCAGGGCGCGTCGCTCAGGATCGGCATGGATGTCACCCAAACCTGCCGCGACAGTAAAAGACCGCAGCGTGGTCCAGCTTTCCCACATCAGATCCGCATCAAAGGGAGCCGCCATCCGGCTCACCGAATGCCCCTGCCCCTGCATCTGGGTGATCGCGCTTTCGCTGATCGCCATGATGCCGTCTTCAAAAGGCAGCGCACCACCCCAGTCTCCCAACCAGCCCACGCGCTGGCGCGGCAGGGCCGCGTCCAGGTGTGGCACTGTGTCAGCGGGCGAAATCCCATGCGGCTGACGCGGATCAGCCCCGGTCATCGTATCCAGCAACGCGGCAAGGTCACGCGGACAGCGCGCCATCGGCCCCGACGTTGCCAGCTGATGCATAAACATGTCGCCCACCGGCTCTGACGGCACCGTCCCCCAGGTCGGGCGCATCCCGTAAACATTGTTCCACCCCGCCGGATTGCGCAGCGACCCCATCATGTCTGACCCATCGGCAACGCTCAGCATCCGCGACGCAAGGCCCGCCGCCGTCCCGCCAGAGGATCCGCCCGCCGATTTTGTCGGATCGTACGGATTGCGCGTGGCCCCGTGCACCGGATTGAATGTGTGGCTCCCCATCCCGAATTCCGGGGTGTTTGTCTTGCCGATGAAAATCGCCCCCGCCTGCCTGATCCGCGCGACAACCAGATCGTCCGCCGCCGCCACTTGCCCGGCAAAAACCGGTGACCCCATGGACGTGGGCAGCCCCGCAACATTGGCCAGATCCTTGACCGCAAATGGGATGCCATGCAGCCACCCCCTGCGCGGGGCCGCATCCGCCGCGCGCGCCTCTGCCATCAACGCGTCGCTGTCGCGCAGTGAAACAATCGCGTTTACCGTCCCATTTACCGCCGCGATGCGCGCAAGGGTCGGCTGCATCAGCTCAACCGCCGACAGCGTCCCCGCAGCCAGGGCCTCTGATTGCGCGCAGGCATCCATCTCCAAAATATCCATCTGATATTGCCTCCCCCCTGATGTCACAGCCCCATGGTGTCTTTTTCTGGCCAGAATATTCCCCCCCGGAGGGCCAAAATCTCTCGTACCACGCTCCGCCCGAACACTGAGGCCCGCGTTGAGCCTACCCCTCCTGCGCCTCCGCGCGGCTCTTGCCGCTGACCGCAAGCGCCAGCGTGGCGGCCATCAGCCCATCCAGATCCCCGTCCAGCACACCTTTGGTATCGGATGTCTCGTAGTTGGTGCGCAGATCCTTGACCATCTGATAGGGCTGCAACACATACGACCGGATCTGATTGCCCCAGCCCGCGTCGCCCGCACTCTCGTGCGCTTCGTTCACCAATGCAGACCGCTTATCCAGTTCCATCTGATACAACCGCGACTTCAGGGCCTTCATCGCGATATCGCGGTTCTGGTGCTGCGATTTCTCTGACGAGGTCACGACGATCCCCGTAGGATGGTGCGTGATGCGCACAGCGGAATCAGTGGTGTTCACGTGCTGTCCCCCCGCGCCAGAGGACCTGTAAGTATCGATACGGATATCCGCCGGGTTCACCTCAATCTCGATATTGTCATCCACCACCGGATAGACCTTGACGGAGGTGAACGACGTGTGCCGCTTGGCGGCTGAATCGAAAGGCGATATCCGCACCAGCCGGTGTACCCCGCTTTCCGACTTCATCCAGCCATACGCGTTATGTCCACTGACCTTGTAGGTTGCGGATTTGATCCCGGCCTCTTCGCCCGCACTCTCGGCCTGCAGTTCAACCTTGTATCCCTTGCGCTCGGCCCAGCGGACATACATGCGCGCCAGCATAGACGCCCAGTCACAGCTCTCGGTCCCGCCGGCGCCTGAATTGATTTCAAGAAACGTATCGTTGGCATCCGCTTCCCCGTCCAGCAGCGCCTCAAGCTCTTTTTGGGCCGCAGTGGCAGCCAGCTTTTTCAACGCCGCTTCGGCCTCGGCAACAACCTCGGTGTCTTCCTCCATTTCGCCCAATTCAATGAGATCGACATTGTCCTGCAACTCGGTCCGGATGCCCTCGTAGGTCGCCATGGCGTCCACCAGCGCCTGACGGTCGCGCATCAGCTTTTGCGCAGCCTCCGCATCGTCCCACAGGTTGGGATCTTCGACCCGGGCATTGAATTCTTCCAGACGATGTTGTGCGGTCTCCACATCAAGACGCTGCGCAAGCAGTTCAAGCGACTTGTTGATCTCATCCGCGAAATTCTGTGCTTCTGCGCGCATTGCCCTGCCCTCAAATTCGTCTGCCTGAGATAGACCAGCCCACCGACAGCCACAACCGCCCCCGGAATTTTTCAAAAATTCCGGACCGGAAACTTCCAAAGTTTCCGCCCCGTTTTCTTTACAAGAAAACGCGCCCGCTCAGATCAGTACAATCCACCCGAGGACAGCGTGCCAAAGCTGGCCTTCGGTCCCACAACCGCCTTGCGGCCCGTTGACGTCGTGACCTGCCGCGATGTGCGCCCGATCTCTTCGACCAAGGGCAAATCCGCGCCCATGGCAAAACCACCGTCAAAGGTGATACCAAAGATCGGCTCTTCGCCATCGCGGAAACACTCAGACACCACATTGGGCCCCGATGCCCCGTCGCTCAGACGCGCGCCCGAGAACCGGTCGATCTTGATGAACTGACACGCCGAGGGCACAGCGAACTTGCCGCCGCCGTATTTCTTGACCGCCTCGCTCATGAACCGCTGAAACACCGGGCCGCACATGCCACCGCCCGACGCACCGCGCCCCATCGCCCGGGGCTGGTCAAACCCAATATAGCAGCCCGCTACGATGTTCGACGTAAAACCGATGAACCAGACATCCTTGGCATCGTTGGTCGTGCCGGTCTTGCCGGCGGTAGGCACACCCAGATCGACCGCCTTGCGCGCCGTGCCACGCTCAACCACACCGCGCATCATCGACGTTAGCTGATAGGCCGTCACCGGGTCCATGACCCGTTCGCGGTTCGAGATCACCCGCGGCGCCCGACCGGGATCAAGGCTGGCCAGCCGACAGTCATTACAAATCCGCTGGTCGTGCTGATAGACGGTCCGGCCATAGCGGTCCTGCACCCGGTCCACCAGCGTCGGCTGCACCCGTTCACCCCCGTTGGCGAACATCGCATAGGCGCTGACCATCTGATAAAGCGTGGTTTCCTGCGATCCCAGGGCATTGGCCAGAACCGGGCTCAGATCGTCATAAACCCCAAACCGCTCCGCATAAGACCCCACGACATCCATGCCCACTTCCTGGGCAAGACGAATGGTCATCAGATTGCGCGACTGTTCGATCCCGGTTCGCAAAGGCGTCGGGCCATAATAGCGGTTCGATGCGTTCTTGGGCCGCCAGACGCCTTGCGGTGTGTTGATCTCGATCGGGGCGTCAACCACAATCGTGGCGGGCGAATAGCCGCTGTCCAGCGCGGATGCATAGACAAAAGGTTTGAAACTGGATCCGGGCTGCCGCTTGGCCTGCGTGGCCCGGTTGAATACGGATGCCTGATAAGAGAACCCGCCCTGCATCGCGATCACCCGGCCTGTGTCGACGTCCATGGCGACAAACCCACCCTGCACTTCGGGCACCTGCCGCAACGTCCACCGGATAAAGGATCCATCCGCATCCGCCGTCATCCGGCGCACCAGAACCACATCGCCGACACTGACCAGATCACCTGCAACCTGCGCCTTGCGCGCAAGCGATCCATCCTCCAGCCGCTTGCGCGCCCACTGCACGTCCTTGGCCGGGATCCAGTGACCATCGGCGTCTTCCGCCACGCCCTCGATACCGATCCGGGCATCGGTCTCGCCGACCTCAAGCACGACTGCCGGATACCACTGACTTTCCAGATCGATGTCGCGCGGCACGCGCAGATCCGCAAGGGCTGCGCGCCAGCTTTCCTCACTGGTCCGCTGCTCACGCGGGATCACTTCACCGGTGCCGTTCCAGATACCGCGCCCGCGATCATATTGCTCCAGCTGCAAGCGCAGGGAATTTGCGGCAATCGGCTGCATCTCGTTGTCGATGGTCGCCCGCACCGTCAGCCCGCCGGTAAAGAATTCGCCTTCACCGAAATCCCGGCTCAGCTGGCGGCGGATCTCATCGGTAAAGTAATCACGCGGTGGCAGGTCCGCTTTGAAGCTCTCGAAATCGCCATTCTGCACCGACCGCAACGGCATATCCCGTTCGCGCGCGTATTCCGTGTCAGAGATGTACCCGTTCTCGTTCATCTCACGCAGCACGAAATTGCGCCGCGCCATCAGGCGATCTTTCTGGCGTACGGGGTGATAATCAGACGGTGCCTTCGGCAGAGACGCCAGAAAGGCGGCCTCATGCGGGGCCAGATCACTTAGCGTCTTGTTGAAATACGTCTGCGACGCAGCCGCGACACCATAGGAATTCTGCCCCAGAAAGATCTCGTTCATGTAAAGCTCAAGGATCTTTTCCTTGCTCAGCGTCTGCTCAATGCGCGCGGCCAGGATGATTTCCTTGATCTTGCGTTCTGCCCGACGGTCCCCCGACAGCAAAAAATTCTTCATCACCTGCTGCGTGATGGTCGACGCACCACGCACGTCGCGCCCGCGCGATTTGACCGCATCAAAGGCCGCCGCACCAATCCCGCGCAGATCATAACCATCGTGCTGGTAGAAATTCTTGTCCTCGGCAGAAATGAAGGCCTGTTTGACCAGATCGGGGATCGTTTCGGCCGAAACAAACAGCCGCCGTTCCTTCGCAAACTCGTCGATCAGACGCCCCTGACCGGAATAAATCCGGCTGATGGTGGGCGGCGTATACTGCGCCAGCGATTCGTGACTGGGCAGGTCCCGGCCATACATCCAGAACACCGCCCCAATGGTCAGCGCCACCATGGCAAGGCTCATGGTCAGGGTCGTAAAGATACCACCCAGAAAAGAGAGGATAAATCGGAACACTGCGGGCCACCAAATCTCGTGTTGTGCCTGTCAGATATACACTGGCAGGTTAAGATGGTCAAAAGCCCGGATTTGACCGTCAGGGCGGAAACCCGCCCACCAGAATTATTTGCGGATCAAGGGCTTGAGGGCCTCATCCTGATCGCGCCACGCACGGATCCCGTCGGCCAGCGCCTCAACCATGACCGCGCGCCACACCGGATCGCGCAGGTTTGCCAGATCGCGCGCCGAACTCAGAAAGCCGACCTCGACAAGAACCGACGGAATATCCGCCGATTTCAACACGGAAAACCCCGCCTCGCGCGCAGGTCGGCGGTTCATCGGCCCGCCCGCTTCGGTCATCGACGCGATCAGCGATTGGGCCAGCGCGTCCGAGCGCGGCTCGGTTTCCTGCCGCGCCAGATCCAGCAGGACAGAGGCGACCTGATCATCTGATCCGGTCAAATCCGCCCCCGCAATGATATCGGCCCGGTTATGCCGCGCCGCCAGATGCGCGGACGCCGCATCGCTGGCCTCGTCCGAAAGGGTATAGACCGTCGCTCCCTTGGCCCCGCCCTGGCTCAGGCTATCGGCGTGCAGCGAAATGAACAGATCCGCGCGCGCCTGATGCGCCATGGCCACCCGGGTCTCGAGCGCGACAAATATATCCGCGTCCCGCGTCAATTCCGTCGCGACCCCTGACCGGCGCAAGGTATCGGCCAGGGCACGGGCAAAATTCAGCATCAGCTCTTTTTCAGAGACCCCGTCCCGCTCAGCACCGGGATCAATGCCGCCATGCCCCGGATCCAGCATGACCAGAAACCCATCCTTGGCCTCAGGCCCCTTGGGTTTTTCGACCAACGCGACCGTCCAGGCCGGATCAACCGGCGCGCCGGCGGCTTGTGCAAAGGCCTCTGGCGTCGCCGTTTCAAGCCAGATCTCCAGCACCGCGGCCCCGCTGGCATCATCCACCGGCATCCCGATTTCCTTTGGCACCATCGGCTCGCCCAGATCGGCAACCAGCCGCGACCAGCCAGGCTGGAATGCGCCAAATCGCAGGCCCGTGATGCGCCCCGGCTCGGTCAAAATCTCCGATGAGGCAACGCCGGACCAGTCTGCCTCGCGAAAATCAACCACAACGCGCGCCGGATTATCCAACAAGAACACCCGAAACGGCACGCCCTGACTCAGCCCGATGCGCAGCTCAGTCTTGCCGAACCAGCCGTCCTCAATCAGGCTGCGCTCCGGTTCAACCCGCGCCAATGCCGTCAGCTCCTGCGCCAACGCGCCGCCGGCACACAGCATAAAAGCCAGAAATGTGTTCAGGATCGCCCGCATATGCCCCACCATTCGGTGTGTCGTTGCGGGCAAATTAGCATCAATGACCCCGCCACGCCAGCGCCTCAGCGCGCCGCCATAAAGGTTTTGAGCCGCCCCAGCCCCTCTTCGATATCCGCCGTGCTGCGCGCGTAGGAAAACCGCAACGTGGCATGACCCCGCGCCGGATCGAAATCCAGCCCGGGCGTCACCGCAACCCCGGCCCGCTCGAGTATCTCCGCCGCAAAGGCGCGGCTGTCATCGGTGAAGGCCGATACATCCGCATAGACGTAAAACGCCCCGTCAGGCGGCGCGATATCGGTAAAGCCCGCCTCTGCCAGCCCCGTCAGCATCAGCGCGCGGTTGGCGCGGTAAACATCCATATTGGCCTGCAATTCCCCGTCGCACTCCAGCGCTGCAAGCGCCGCAACCTGACTTGCATGGGGGGCACAAATGAATATGTTCTGGGCAATCCGTTCCACCACCCGCACGTGATTTTCCGGCACCACCATCCAGCCAACGCGCCATCCGGTCATGGAAAAATACTTGGAAAACGAATTGATCACATAGCACTCATCCGTCACTTCCAGCGCGGTGACAGCTTTCTTGTCATACTCGATGCCGTGGTAAATTTCGTCTGAAATGAACGACATACTGCGCGCAGCACAGCGATCCACCAGCCCGCGCATCGCCTCACGGTCCAGCATTGTGCCTGTCGGATTGGCGGGCGAAGCCACCAGCAACCCCGTCAGATCCTGCCCGTCAAAATCACCCGGCACCGGCTGATAGCGGTTCTGCGCAGCCGTGGGCAGATCAACCGGCACCAGATCCAGCGCCCTGAGGATCTGCCGATAGCTCGGATACCCCGGCGCGCCGATCCCGACGCGATCACCCGTGTCGAACAAAGCGGTAAACGCCAGAATGAACCCGCCCGACGATCCCGGCGTAATCACCACGCGCGCCGGATCCAGATCGACGTTGTACCAATCGCCATACATCCGCGCGATCCGTTCGCG
The DNA here is from genome assembly GCF_014763045.1 of Sulfitobacter aestuariivivens. Classification (GTDB taxonomy): domain Bacteria; phylum Pseudomonadota; class Alphaproteobacteria; order Rhodobacterales; family Rhodobacteraceae; genus Sulfitobacter; species Sulfitobacter aestuariivivens. Next base: position 777,281 of record NZ_JACTAG010000001.1, on the reverse strand, counting down.
CAACGCCCGCAGCCCCAAGGCGACCGTGTACCCCAGCGCCCCCTCCTCCATCGCGCGGGCCAAGGCCTGCGTGGCCTCCCTCGGTGCCCCTGTACCGGGCTGGCCCACCTCCATGTGGATGATATGCCGCCCCGCCGCTTCGGCATCCGTGGCGGCTTGCATTACATCCATCACAATAAAGGGATCAACAGCAGATCGGGTTGATATGCGCATGGGCTTGCTCCTAGGCTTGGTTCATGCTTTCACCGTGCCAAACGCACGCCGTCAACCCCGGCACCCCTGACAAAAGGCTCTGACATATGTTGCACCGCCTGATTGCCCCCGTTCTGGCCTCCGCCATCGCGCTGCCCGCCGTCGCGCTGGACCTTGGCGCCATGACCGAAGCCGAACGCGAATTGTTCCGCGCCGAAGTGCGCGCCTACCTCATGGACAACCCCCAGGTCATAATGGACGCCGTGCAGGTCCTGCAGACCCGCGAAGCCGAAGCCAAGGCACGCGCTGACCTCGATCTTGTCGCGGACAATACCGACGAACTCTTCAACGACGGCTATTCCTGGGTTGGCGGCAACCCCGATGGCGACATCGTGCTGGTTGAATTTCTTGATTATCGCTGCGGCTATTGTCGCCGGGCCCACGATGAGGTGGCGCAACTGCTGGAAACCGATGGCAATATCAAACTGATCGTCAAGGAATTCCCGATCCTCGGCGAACAATCCGTCCTGGCGTCGCGCTGGGCCGTGGCAACCAAACAGGTGGCCGGCGATGACGCCTACAAGGACATGAATGACGCGCTGATGACCTTTCCGGGCGATTTCACCGTGCCCGCACTGCGCCGTGTGGCCGAAACATTCGGTCTGGACGCCGACGCGATCGAGGCGCGTATGGATGCACCCGAAGTGACAGAAGAAATCAACAAGACGCGCGCCCTGGCCCAGAAAATGCAGATCACCGGCACCCCGACCTTCGTGATGCAGGATGAACTGCTGCGGGGGTATCTGCCGCTTGATGCGATGCTGGCCTTGGTCGACAACAAGCGCAGCTAAGGCCGAACACCTTCAGCTATTGCACGAGGGACGCCGGCTAAGTTCTTATTCTGCCGCCTCTTTCACGGTTTCCGCATCAATCTCTGCGGCTTTCTTTTCCACCTGCTCAACGATATGTTCGATCATGTCGTCATTGCTTTGCTTGTGGCTTTGCTTGCCCGCCAGATAGACCATTCCCGACCCCGCGCCACCGCCGGTAAAGCCTACATCCGTCATCAGCGCCTCACCCGGCCCGTTGACCACACAGCCAATGATGCTCAGGCTCATGGGCGTCTTGATATGCTCCAACCGCTTTTCCAGCGCCTCGACCGTCTTGATCACGTCAAATCCCTGCCGCGCGCAGGACGGGCACGAGATGATGTTCACCCCACGGTGCCGCAATCCAAGCGACTTTAGAATCTCATAGCCAACCTTTACCTCTTCCACAGGATCTGCCGACAGCGACACGCGGATCGTATCACCGATCCCCATCCACAGCAGATTGCCAAGCCCGATGGCGGATTTGATCGTGCCGCTGACCAGCCCGCCCGCCTCGGTAATGCCAAGGTGAATCGGCGCATCCGTGGCCTCGGCCAATTGCTGATAGGCGGCCGCCGCCATAAAGACATCCGACGCCTTGCAGCTGATCTTGAACTCGTGAAAGTCGTTGTCCTGCAGTATCTTGATGTGATCCAGCCCGCTTTCAACCATCGCATCGGGGCAAGGTTCGCCATACTTTTCCAACAGGTGTTTTTCCAACGATCCGGCATTCACCCCGATCCGGATCGAACAATTATGATCCCGCGCGGCCTTGATCACTTCGCGCACCCGCGTCTCATCCCCGATATTGCCCGGATTGATCCGCAAACAGGCCGCGCCCGCCTCTGCCGCCTCGATCCCGCGCTTATAGTGAAAATGAATATCCGCCACGATTGGCACGCTGACCTCTGGCACGATCTGGCGCAGCGCCTTTGATGACGCCTCGTCCGGAACGGAAATCCGCACGATATCCGCGCCCGCGTCAGCCGCTGCATTGACCTGTGCAATGGTGGCCGCCACATCCGTGGTCAGCGTATTGGTCATGGTCTGCACGGTAATGGGCGCATCGCCCCCGACAGGCACCGACCCCACCATGATCTGCCGCGACTTGCGCCGATAGATATTACGCCAGGGGCGGATGTGATTGAGCGACATGAGGGAAGCCTTTGGCAGGATACGCGGGTGCGCTCAACCTAAGCACCACGCGGGCTGCGCGCAACTAGTCGTCCGCGCCTTCGTCAGTGTCTGCGGCATTCTGAAGCTCAGAGACCAATGTCGCCAGCCGTGTGTTTTCTTCCACTACGGCCGGGTCGTACAACTCTGCAAGCGCCTCACGGTTCAGCGGCACGTTCGACGTCACAGCCCCGCGCGGCCCCACCGGACCATAATAGGCATTGTCCATCGCGAAATAGATCGCCCCCGACTGGCCGGTCCGCAGCATCGGTGGTTCTTCGGTCGCAGGAATGTCCCACGTGTCGCCGGTGCTCATCGTTGTTTCAAAAATTACGGACCCATCCGCCGCCTTGACCTGCACCCAGGATGGTTCAACCGCCACCATCCGCAGCGTGTCCGGCACCCCTTCGACGACCTGCGGAACAGAGGCCGCGGTGTCCGGCGCCGGCAAATCGGCACCCAGCAACGCGGTCTGAACCTCGGCACCGCGCAAACCACCCGGCTCCGGCGACTGGAAATTCCCGATCGACCGCGGGTCAATCGATGCGATCGGTGCATCCCGCGGCGTCAGACGCGGCACATCCAGCGCCTGCGGACGGTAAAGACGGTCCAGCGCATCCGCGCGCGGCGCATCTGCCACAAGGCGCGGTGCCGCTGAATCTGAAGTCGCCTCCGGGGCCGAGGCAAGCGCCCCATCCAGCGGATCTAGATCCGACAGCACCACAGGCGTTTCATCGACCGGTGCGACCTGTACGCGCTGCACTTCCTGCAGCACCGTCCAGCCGCCAAACCCGATGGCCCCGATCAACCCGACCAAAACCATCATCGATCCGACCGCTGCCGGCTCAATCCGGCTGATCAGGCTATCGCCCTGGGGCGTGAACGGCAGCATTGGTTTGGCAAAGAAATCAGCGTCTTGGCTGCGTGTCTTCGCGCGATCCTCAAAGCTCGGCTTCTTGATGACAGACGCGTTGGCAGACATGCCGTGCGCAACCTCAAACCCGGATTCGGTGCAAAAAGCGGCAAACGCCTTGTCAGGATCCATTCCCAGATAGCGCGCATAGGACCGCACGTAGCCTGCGATAAAACCGGGGGTGTCAAACGCATCCGGATTGGCATTTTCGATGGCGGCAATGTACGAGGCCTTGATCCGCAGCTCGCGCTGAACATCCAACAACGACTTGCCCAGCGTGGCCCGTTCGCCCCGCATGACATCGCCCAAACGCAGTTCAAAAGCGTCAAAGCCCTTCGGCTCTTCCGCTACCACTTCCGTGTCTGCGCTCTTGGAGGACCAACGCCCGATCATGCCAATGCCCCGTGTTCTTGCTGCCCGCTGCCTTCATCCAATTTCGTCTACGCGATTCGGATGTAGCCTTTTGTTTCCCTAAGTCTAGCATAAGGCAACGTAAAACACGAATAGCGGGTAATCAGCCCGCCGCTTCGGCACGATTCAGCGCACAGTGCGACCAAAGATTGTCCATCGCACGCACCAAAGCATCCATTTCATCCGGGCCGTGTACCGGGGAGGGGGTGAACCGCAGACGTTCTGTACCACGGGGCACTGTCGGGAAATTGATGGGCTGGGCATAGATGCCGTGCTCTTCCAACAACATGTCGCTCAGCATCTTGGTATGCACCGGATTGCCGACCATCACCGGCACGATATGGCTGCCGTGATCGATGATCGGCAGGCCCAGTCCCTTGAGGCGCAGCTTCAGCGCGCGGGCCTGTTCTTGGTGCTTCTGGCGCAACTCCGGTGCGCGTTTGAGGTATGCCACACTGGCTGCAGCGCCCGCCGCGACCGCTGGCGGCAACGACGTGGTAAAGATGAATCCGGGCGCATAGGACCGGATCGCATCGCACATCTTGTCCGACGCCGCGATATAGCCGCCCATGACGCCGTACGCCTTGGCCAGCGTCCCGTTGATGATGTCCAGCCGGTGCATCAGGCGATCCCGCTCGGCGACCCCGGCCCCGCGCGGGCCGTACATGCCCACCGCGTGCACCTCGTCGATATAGGTCAGCGCATTGAATTCATCCGCCAGATCACAGATCGCCTCGATCGGCCCAAAGTCACCATCCATCGAATAAATCGATTCAAATGCAATCAACTTGGGCGCCGCAGGATCGTCCGCTTCCAGCAATTCGCGCAGGTGCGCGACGTCATTGTGGCGGAAAATCCGCTTGGCACCGCCATTGCGCCGCACGCCCTCGATCATCGAGGCATGGTTCAGCGCATCGGAATAGATGATCAAACCGGGAAAAAGCTTCGGCAGCGTCGACAGTGTTGCGTCATTGGCGATGTAGGCCGAGGTAAACAGCAGCGCCGCTTCCTTGCCGTGCAGATCGGCCAGCTCGCGCTCCAGCCGCTTGTGATACACCGTCGTGCCGGAAATGTTGCGTGTGCCGCCAGACCCCGCACCGGTCGCTGTCAGCGCTTCTTGCATCGCCTCCAACACAACCGGATGCTGACCCATGCCGAGATAATCGTTGCCGCACCAGACCGTGATCTCCTGCTCGGTGCCATCGGGCCGGGTCCAGACCGCGTGCGGAAACTGACCCTTGCGGCGTTCGATGTCGATGAAGGTGCGGTAACGGCCCTCGTCATGCAGACGCGCAATCGCGCGATCCAGCTGGTCGATATAGTTCATCGCGCCTCTCCGTCTGGCAGAAAGATCCGGTCGCGCGGCGGCCCGGATCCCAAGTTCCCTGGAACAATTATAGAATGCCTCGCTTGGCTTCAATGAAATACCGCAGGCCTTGTTGTCGCAGCCTTGATCTGGATCAACAGATGTTTCAGCGCACGCGGAAATCCACAGCACCCCGGCATTTTCTACGCTGCGGTGTCAGTCACCACTGAACCGGACATCGACATCCGGATACCCCAGCGAATCCTGATCAGCAAAGGCCGCATGGCAATCGTGGCAAAAGCTTTGCTTGATCTTCATGTTCTTGCCGTTGGGCTGCACGGCTGAGTAGACCCAATTTCCAAACTCATCTGCCTCGCCTGCGTCGACCTTGGTCATGATGAAAAGCGGCCCATTGCGCGGCTTTCCCTTCTTGGACAGCTTATAGCTTTCCTTGGCCAGGACAGACCCCACAGGCATCGCAAACCCACCCTCATCGGCATATTTCACGTATTGCGCATAGCCCACGTCATTGGCGTAGGTGAACAGAAACCGATCCCCGTGCGGCCCCGGTGCCGCCGGTCCGGTGCTTGTCGCCTGCCAGTCGCGATAGACACTTCCGATCTCGTGGCCTTCCTTGGCATAGCCCGCAGCCAACTTGTCTTTGACACAGGCATAAAGCGCATCAATGTCAGCCTGTTCAAAATCAACGGCCTTTTTGTCAAAGGTGCAGTCCTGCGCACTGGCGGTGCTTGCCATTGCAGCAAAAGCCAACGCTGTGCCGGCGGCGGCGGGTATCAAAAATTTCATGGGGTCTCCCTCCCGTATTGGTTTTCAGGGCTGCGGCGCGGTGTCGCACCCTTCCCCTGCTTAACCACTGCACGGGGCTCCGGCCTAATCGCGCTGCATCACATCCCTGCGAGCATGAGACCTGTTTTGCGCCACGATCCGATTGCCTTGTGCCGTCCGATGCGGTCAATATGCCGCCAATCTCCGCGCTGGCGGCCCCCGTTCCTGATATGAAAGCACACCATGTCCCTCTCCGACGTCCTCGACCGCATTGATGCCGACCTACCCGCCGCCACCGACAGGCTGATCGACCTGTTGAAAATTCCCTCCATCTCGACCGATCCGGCCTTCAAGGCTGACTGCGACCGCGCGGCGGACTGGCTGGTCGCCGATCTCGCAACGATGGGTGTCACCGCCGAAAAGCGTCCCACACCGGGGCATCCCATGGTCGTGGGCCACGTCGGCGAAGGGGATCCGCATCTGCTGTTTTACGGCCACTATGACGTGCAACCCGTTGATCCGCTTGACTTGTGGGACCGTGACCCGTTCGATCCTGAAATACAGGACACGCCAAAGGGCAAGGTCATCCGCGGGCGCGGCGCGGCAGACGACAAGGGCCAGCTGATGACCTTTGTCGAGGCCCTGCGCGCCTGGAAAGCGGTCAAAGGCGACTGGCCCTGCAAGATCACCTTCTTTCTCGAAGGCGAAGAAGAAAGCGGCTCCCCCTCGCTGGTTCCCTTCATGCAGGAGAACGCGGCAGAGTTGAAAGCCGACGTCGCCATGATCTGCGACACCGGCCTTTTCCAATCCAAGACCCCCGGCATCACCACGATGCTGCGCGGTCTGCTGGGCGAGGAACTGACCATCACCGCCCCCGATATCGACCTGCATTCGGGCATGTACGGCGGCATCGCCCGCAACCCCATCCGCGTCCTCAGCCGCATCATCGCATCCCTGCATGATGAGACCGGGCGCATCACCGTGCCGGGGTTCTATGACGGTGTCCCCGAACTCCCCGACGCGCTTGAAGCACAGTGGCAGGGCCTCGCCTTTGACCACGACCGCTTTCTGGGCGATGTCGGCCTGTCGCATCCCGCCGGCGAACACGACCGCACCCCGCTCGAGATGATCTGGTCGCGCCCCACCTGCGACGTGAACGGCATCTGGGGCGGCTATACCGGCGACGGGTTCAAGACCGTCCTGCCCGCGCAGGCCCATGCCAAGATCAGTTTCCGCCTCGTCGGCACGCAGGATCCGCTGGCAATCCGCGAAAGCTTTCGCAAGATGGTGCAGGACATGCTGCCGCCCGATTGCACGGTCGAATTCTCCGGTCACGGCGCCTCCGCGGCCTCAGGCGCCGACACCTCCGGCGCCATGTTCGAAGAGGCCCGTCAGGCCCTGTCAGAGGAATGGGGCATCCCGGCGGCCTATATCGGCTGCGGCGGTTCGATCCCCATCGCGGGCCATTTCCAAAGCATCACGCAAACCGAACCCATGCTCATCGGCTTTGGCCGCGATGATGATGCCATCCATTCTCCAAACGAAAAATATGACATGGAAAGCTTTCACAAAGGCATCCGCAGCTGGGCCCGCATCCTCGACGCTGTGACCTGAAAACGGGTGCATCCCCCCATCGTTTTGTCAGGCGATGGGGGCCGAACCTTTCGTCTCAACGTCCCGCAATCAAGGGGTGCCGCCCCTGAAGATCAAATCTTCCCACTGCTGCGTGTTGTCCAGAATGATCTGTGGATAGGACGCATCCAGTGCGACGGGCGAAAACCCATCCGTTCCCTGCCCTTGCTCTATTGCACCGCGCTGTTTCAAAAAGGTCTCGGACAGATCGTCGCCGCTATTGGTCATGCTGCTGTGAACAGAGATCGCCCGCGCTTTGTCTACAATCGCACTTGTTCCGCCAAGCCACGTCAAATGCCAGCCCGCATCAGGAACAAGCCGCCGTTTCATGAATTTGCCAAACGACCAGTTTGTCTTGCACGCCCGCACAAAGTCGCGCGTAAATGACGTGACGGGGCCGCGCACCTCCCGAAGGGACTGAAAGCGCGACAGGCTTCCTTTCAGTATACCTCTGGGACTTTGGCGCAGCCATTTTTCAGCCCGCTTGAAATTCAGATAATAGGCGTACCAGTCAAGCTCGAAACACAAGATATCTCTTGGCCCAAGCTGTCGGGTTTTGAGGTCAGACAGAACCTCAGGTCGGATCAGCTCGTCAACGTCGGACAACAAAACAATGTCGCTGGATGATGCAGCCGCCAAACCACGCCCCAGCGCATTGCGCTGGTGGTATTCGCGATCCCAGCTGTTTTGCGTCTCGGGCATGTCATCGATGATAAGATGTTCGATCTTATGCCAGTACGGGGCAAACCGCTCTTTCGCGTCCAGCAGGAACAGCGACTTGCGCTGGCCCTGAAACGTCCGGGTCGCCTCTGCGATGACGAAACGATCAACGCTGTCCCAATGCAGCTGCAAGCGGAGTTCCAGCAATCTCAATTCGTTATAAAAAGTAAAGCAATCGAATATCTTAGGCATGTCCCTTCCCCCAGCGGATGACCCCATGTGCCTGTTCTCTGCCCTGCCAGACCTAAAGCCTGCGCTCGATTTGGTAAAACGCCCTTCGCGCCTCATAGAAAATGATCGACGGGCGCCGCGCCGATCCTGACCCTTCAAACTTCTCTCACCTGCCGCATCGCGGACATGTCAGCCTACCGCGTCCCCCGTACGGCCCATGCGCGCGCGGCCATCAAGATCATCCCATCCGGGTCCGTGGGCAGGGTCTCGATCAGGCGCTCTTTCAATTTCGCGCGTGCTGCATCGTCCAAAGAGGCGCAGTAGCCCGGCGCAGGCGCGATACCAGACAGAAAAGGTGTCCAGTAGTCTTCGAAATCTGCGAATGGCGTCACGACATCAATAGGTGCAGTCGTGACGTCCCGGAGTCCCGCGTCTGAAAACAACGCGGCCAATGCATCGGGGCGGCAAATCGGAAATCGAACGCCTTCATCCTTGTCACGGGCAGCAGGGTCAAGCGCGACTGCCGCGTCCCAAAAGTAGCGCATGAACTGAACGTGGCCCGCATAATCCCACACATAAGCCGCCACCGTCCCGCCCTTTTCAACGGCGCGCATCATCTCGGCCAGGGCCTTGGGTTTGTCCGGGATGAAATTCAGCACCAGCCCCGACACGACCACATCAACAGAGCCATCCTCCAGCGGAATGGTATCACCTGACCCCTGCCGGAACGCGGCGCGCGGATCATCCGTGTGCTGCCGCGCAAGTTTCAAAAAACCCTCTGACGGTTCGACGCCAACAACCGACCTTGGCGCGCACTCCTGCAGGATCTGCGCCGTCAGCGCACCGGTCCCACACCCCAGGTCAAGCCAGCGCAATCCCGCGTCCTGATCCAGCCAGGACAAGAACTTGCGCCCTGTCTTTCTGCTCCACCTCCCGACATACATCTCGTACGCGTCGCCGTCAGTCCATTTGTCCTGCATGCCGGAATCCAGTTTATGATTAATGCAGCACACTACCACAAATCGGCCTATCTGTCCGCAATGGCCGCAAAGCAACCAAACCGCGCCTGTAATTTGGGAAAAAAGGGCCGGTCCACCCGGGAGGAGGATGGGCGAACCGGCCAGTCATAACGGGTTCCGGGAGGAAGGACCGTTAAATCGTTGGACTGAGCGGCGTCAGATCCCCGCTCAGGGCATATCAAATTCCAGTGCCGCCACTTAGGCGACGCGGCGTACGGACCATCTTTCAACTGCCCAAGTCTTGGGCGAACCGCGCGCGAAGCTGCCTGTCTCATAGTCAGTTTGCGGGTTCCCGCGACGGTCAGGACGCGATCATCTTTTTGTGCATTGCTGCGCTGCAGTATTCATGCTGCACTGCAGAGGTAGCGCAAACAGTCCCCTGAACGAAAGCCCTCTGCCACGCATAGGGGCCTTGCCTGCAGGGAAAGGAACGGGTCACACGATGGATGTCTCAAGCCAGATGCTCGCCTTTGTCAGGGTGGTCGAGATGGGCAGCATCTCGGCCGCGTCGCGTGCCAGCGGGCAAACGCCCTCCGCCGTCAGCAAACAGATCGGCCATCTCGAAGATCACGTGGGCCAACGCTTGCTGCGCCGCTCCCGTTCGGGCGTGACCCTCACCCCGGAGGGGCGCGCGGTTTTCGAAAAATGCCGGGCCGTTGCGGAAAAGTTCTTTGAGGCCGAAGAATACATCTCAGCCGTTGATGTTGCCCCAAAGGGCGAATTGCGCGTGGCCGCAAGCGTCGCCTTTGGCAAATACCAACTGATCCCCGCCCTGCCCGACTTTCTGGCGCAAAACCCGGACATCACCCTCTCGCTTGAACTGACCGATCGCTCCATTGATCTGGAGGAAGAACAATTCGACGCCGCAATCAACTTTGCCGAACAACTGACCAACCCCAACGTCATCGTGCGCAAGATCATGCGCAACGAACGCATCCTGTGTGCCTCCCCTGCGTTCCTGGCGCGCCACGGCACGCCCCGCACCTTTGCAGATCTGGCTGACTTCAACTGCCTGCGGACCTCAAACAGCTTTGGCCGCAACGCCTGGGAGGCAACGCTGGACGGCACGCCCACCCGCGTGCACGCCACCGGCAGCTTCAAAGGCAACAGCGCCGACGCTGTATTCAAAGCCGCCCTCGCCGGGCTGGGCATCGCGCGGCTGTCAACCTATATCGTCGCTGACAAGGTCGCGTCCGGCGATCTGGTGCACCTCTTTCCGTCCTATGCTCAGGCCCATGCCGACGTCGCCGTCACTTTTGCAGAGCGCCGCAATCTGGCGCCCCGCATCAGGACATTCGTGGACTTTCTGGCAAACCGCTTTGCCGCGCGCTAGCCTTTGACCATCCACAGCATGTCCACGTCATGCCGCTTGGGCCCGGCGTCTTCGCCTATCAGCAACGTGCCATCGTTGAGGGTGACGATGTTGTCGGGATTGGCCGGCAGATCCGCCACACAGCGCCCCTCGGCATCGGTCTGACCGATGACATAAGGCTCAATCCGCGTGATGTTGTAATCCGCCCCAACGGTCGACACGTAGGTTCCGCCGCACCCTTCGGCATTCAACGCGATATCGCCGCCATTGCTGGTGTCGATCTCGCCTGTTGACCAGTCCTTGTGCCCCCAGCTTTTGTCCATCGTAAAGGCCAGTGCAGACGCCGCGATATAGACCTTGTCACCATGCGTCGTGACCCCTTCCAGCTTGTCCCACTCATTGGTCGCCCCCATGGCAGCCGCCGTGCGCCGCGATTCAAGAAAAGCCGCGCGCGCATCCGGTGCCGTTCCGGCCGCATGGGCGCGGATCGCATCGTCCGACAGATAGCTGGTCTGCCCGTCAACGTAATCGGCAACAGTCACGTCATCATACTCCGCCGCCCAGGCCTCAATCTGTGCATTGTTGCCGTGCCCCAGTTCGATCCACGTGATGTCGAACCCCGCCTTGTCGGGATCGGCGGTGTCGTCCTGCATCATCTTTGCGGCATACAGCGTCCCCGCGCTCAGATCACCGGGATGATCCGCCACGAACTTGAAAAACACGCCACCCGATGCGGTGTTATAGGTCTCGTGGCTGTACACAGCACTGTCGTCGTCCGTCATATAGATCGTCCGGTTATCCGGCATGATCGCTGCGGTCTCATGGCTCAGCCGCCCGGTCGCATAATGCTTGACCAACTGCTCATCATCCGCGGATGCCGCATTGTTGATCTCGATCATGTAGCCATACCGATACGGGTTCGCCATCTTCCCCAGATACTGCGACATGTTCTTGGGCTTGATGTAGTTGATGTCATTGCCGCCCGCAAAACCCGCGCGTTCATCCTCATCATGGTTGTCCGGGTGGTTCCATGTGGCAGAATTGTAAAAGAAATATTCCTCCGCCAGCAGCGGCGTCCCCCAGGGCGTGATCGTGCCCGAACACAGCACCGCCCCCCCATGCACCGAGCTGAGATCCAGCATCTTGGATTGCGACAGATCCGCCTGCCAGACCCCATCCCTGCGGCTGAGCGCCACTTTTGAGATCGCGCTGGCCCCGTCGCGGCCCGCACCTTCCCAGCCCGTGTAGAGATAGGCAGTGTTGGCGCCCGTCGGCACAAACCCGTTGAAATCCGGCGCGTTCGAGACATACATCAACGCCCCCGCCGCGTCATAGACACCCCCGAAAACCTCACCCGACCCCAGCGCATCCCCAGCTTTGCCAAAGGTGACGTACTGGCCGGAATTCACCTGCAGATCAGCGCGCTGATCTTCAGGCGGAATGGGCATGCCGGGGCTGGCGGCGTCAAACCGCGCCACATATCCAACAAGCGCGGCGGGTGCGTCGTCCTTAAAGGTGTTCTTGCCACCCGGATGCTGCGCATTAAGGAAAAGATCCCCAATCGCGTTGGTGGAAATCCCGGTCACCTCCGCCCCGTCCGGCATCGTTGCAATGCGCACCAGCGACATCTCAGCCCGGGAGACGCCGGGCAAAAGGGCGATGGCTGCGACCGTTGCGAATAGATACTTTTTCATGATGGTGTCCCCCAAGACGCTATGATTCCCGTCTCAGTCTAAGGGCAATCGCGCGCGGTCCGGCAAAATTCTCGCAAGACGTGCAGATCAGTGCCAACCGCTCAGGTGCGCCGCGTGGCCTTCACCCGGTCCTCGCGCATGAACACATAGACACCTGCCGCGATGATCACCGCAGCACCGATAAAGACCGTCGGCTCCGGCCATTCGCCAAAAATGCTCCACCCCCAGAACAGCGAATACAGCAGCAGCACGTATTCAAACGGCGCCACGGTTGAGGCGCGGCTCAACCGGTAGGCCTGCGTCATCAGATAGCCCACAACAGCCGACATCACCCCAAGCCCCGCGATGGCCGCCAGATCCCCCGTCTCAGGCCAGACCCATGCCCGCAACAGGAACCGCACGCTCTCATTGTCCGTCCCTTCCGCAAACCGCCCATCACCGGCAACCGCCCAGACACCAAGGCTCACGATCACAAACGCCACCTGCAAATGTATCGCCAGCGCCGAGGCGCGGCTGGTCGCTCCCAGTTTGCGCGTCAGCACCGCCATGCACGCATAGCCCGCCGCCGCCATCACCGGCAGGATCATCACCCAACCAATGTCCCCCTTGCCCGCCAGTTGCGGGGCCATCATCGTCAGCACCCCGGCAAACCCGATCCCCACTGCCGCAAACCGGCGCGGGCCCACCCGTTCCCCCAGCACCGGGATCGACAACAGCGTCACAAACAGCGGTGAGGCAAAGTAAAGCGCCGTCGCCGTGGCCAAAGGCATCGACACGATTGCTGCATATAACGACGTATTGGCAAAAACGATCAGCAGCGCGCGCAGCAGATGCAACCCCGGGCGCCCCGTACGCAGCACCGCAAACCCGCCCTCCATCTTCAGCATGAACAGCGTAAAGAAGACCCCCACCAACGACCGCATCAGCACCAGTTGATGCAGCGAATAGCCCCCCGACAGCGACTTGATCAGCATGTCATTGATGGAAATGAGAAACATCCCCCCCAACATGCAATAGATACCAAGGCGTGAGGATGCGGGCGCGGTCATCCCCCCTCTTACACTTCCCATGCCGAGATTGTTAAGCTGCACTCAACCCAGCAGCGAAAGGTTTTGCCCCCGTGACCCTCCTCCCCGACTTTCAAACCGACGTGGCAGATGTGAACGGCCAGCAGATCTTTTATGCCCGTGGCGGCAGCGGCCCGCCTGTGATGTTGCTGCACGGCTTTCCCCAAACCCACGCCATGTGGCACGCCGTGGCCCCCGCACTGGCGCAGCGGTTCACCGTCATTGCGCCTGATCTGCGCGGCTATGGCGCCAGCTCGAAACCGCAGGACACGGCCCAGTATTCCTTTCGTGAAATGGGCACCGATCAACTGGCCCTGATGACCCATCTTGGCTTTGACACCTTCCATCTCGTGGGCCACGACCGGGGCGGGCGCACCGCGCACCGCATGGCGCTCGACGCGCCTGCCCGCATCGACACGCTCACCGTGATGGACATCATCCCAACTCACCTGCTGCTCAGCGATCTGCGCCAGGACGTCGCCCGCGCCTATTATCACTGGTTCTTTCTGGCCCAACCCACCCCCTTCCCCGAAACCCTGATCGGCCACGATCCGGATACCTATTTTGAGGCCAGCCTGATGGCCTGGGGCAGCACCCCGCTGTCCGACTTTGATCCACTCGCACTTGCCGCCTATCGCGCCGCGTGGCGCACACCAGAGGCGATCCGGGGCATGTGCAACGACTACCGCGCCGCCCTCGACATCGACTTTGACCTCGACGCCGCCGATCTGCACCGCACCATCGACTGCCCATCCCTTGTGATGTGGGGCACAGACGGCGCTATGGGCAAGATGTACGAGGTGGCGGATACATGGGCAGATCGGCTGAGCAACATGCGCAGCACACCCCTGCCCGGCGGCCATTTCTTCGTCGACCAATACCCGACACAGACCGCAACCGCCCTCCTCGACTTCCTCCCGTAGGGTGCGCATTGACTGCGCACCTTTGCCCAACACCCCCACATTGACTTAAGACCCGGCTTTTGCCCGATTTGCCGCACCCGACCGCCAAAGGAGATTACCGCCATGACATCCGATCTGCGCCGAATACTCGACATCGAAAAACCGATCCTGTCCGCCCCGATGGGCGGCGCTGCGGGTCCTGATCTGGTGGCGGCGGTCTGCAACGCAGGCGGCTATGGGGTGATCCCGCTCTGGGGCAAATCTGCTGCTGACGTCGCCCAAGGCATCGCGCAGGTCCGGGCCATCACGGACCGCCCCTTTGCGGTGAACCTCAACCTGTCCTTTCCCTTTGGCGACCAACTGCAAACCTGCATCGACCACAAGATTCATGCCGTTTCCCTGTTCTGGGGTATGGACAGCGATGCCATCTCGACCGCCAAATCTGCCGGTCTGGTCGTCCTGTCTAGCGTCGGCAGCGTGACGGAGGCCAAAGCCGCCGAGGCAGCAGGCGCCGACATCATCGTGGCGCAGGGATGGGAGGCTGGCGGCCACGTCTGGGGCGAGGTGTCGACTTTGGCCCTCGTGCCTGCGGTGGCGGACGCGGTGGATATCCCCGTCGTGGCAGCAGGCGGCATCGCCGACGGACGCGGCATGGCAGCAGCGCTCATGCTGGGGGCGTCAGGCGTCTGGATCGGCACCCGCTTTCTGGCCAGCAAAGAGGCCACAATCCACGACACCTACCGCACCCGTATCCTGAACGCCGCTGAGACCCAAACCGAATGGTATCGCGACCTTTATGATGTTGCCTGGCCGGATGCACCGCACCGGGCGCTCAGGAATGATACCTCTGCCGACTGGCAGGCGGACGGGGCGGCAAACCCCGGCAAACGGCCCAACGAAGATCAGGTGATCGGACACCGCCCTGATGGCACACCGGTTGTCAGGTATCAAAGCTATACGCCGCTGCCCGAAACCACCGGCGATGTCGCCGCCATGTCCCTGTGGGCCGGGCAAGGCGTCGGACTGGTGCGCAAGATCCAATCCGCGTCCGAGATTGTCGATGAAATCTACGCAGGTGCCCGGCAGATCCTCCGCGCAGCACCCGACAGGCTGTGACAGATGCTACAGGTGGTCCGGGCATCTAACTAGGTCCCATTGTAACCCATCCTTCACACTTCCCCGCCGCGCGCCCTGTTAATCTGGCCCTGTCGGTGCCTGTCACCGACGCGGTACCGACGCAATACCGACGTGATACCGACAGCGAAAAAGCCAGCAAACGCAGCATTAACGGACGATTCGCGTTGCCGCGCGCAGGAGCGCCGCAAAACGTTGCTTCCGATTTGTGTTAACCTGAAGGAAATGCAGCGGTGGCGCGGTTGACGGGGCTCGAACCCGCGACCCCCGGCGTGACAGGCCGGTACTCTAACCAACTGAGCTACAACCGCCCACTGCTCACCGTGCTGACGCGCGGTGTTCGGGTCTGATATGGCCGTGGCCCCGCCCCGTCAAGCGGGATTTTGCACCAACCCCGGTTTTTCTGACACCTCACCGCTCAGGGGCCGGAATAAATTCCTGATCGTCGCCCGGCGGCAGCGAAAACCGCCCATGCGCCCAGTCGCCCGCACGCCAGGCTTCCTTGGCCGCATCAATGCGGTCGCGGCTCGAAGCGACGAAGTTCCACCAGATATGGCGTGGCCCGTCCATCGTTGCCCCGCCGAGCAGCATCAGGCGCGCGCCCGTGTCTCCGGCCTTGGCGCTGATCCGGTCGCCGGGGCGGAAAACCAGCATCCGCCCGGCCTCAAACTCTTGCCCTGAAACGATAATTTTTCCCTGCAGCACATAAAGCCCCCGGTCTTCATGATCGTCCGGCAAGGGGATGGACGCGCCCGCCTCCAGCAAGGCATCGGCATAAAACGTCTCGGAATAGACCTTGACCGGCGCGGTCTCTCCGTAAGCCGTGCCAAGGATCAGGCGCACCTCTTTGCCCTCCCCCTCAAGCATCGGCAAGGTGTCCTTTGGCGCATGTTCGAATTGCGCAGCAGCGTCTTCGTGCTTCTCGGGCAACGCCACCCAGGTCTGCAATCCAAAAAGACTGTGAGGTTTCTTGACCATATCCCCGTCGGCGCGCTCAGAATGGGTGATCCCATGGCCCGCCACCATCCAGTTCACGGCACCCGGTTCAATCCACTGATCGGTCCCCAGACTGTCCCGGTGGTGGATCTTGCCCTTGTAAAGATAGGTCACTGTTGCCAGCCCGATATGCGGATGCGGACGCACATCAATCCCCTGCCCCGTCAGAAACTCCGCCGGCCCCATCTGATCAAAAAAGATGAATGGCCCCACCATCTGCCGCGCCTGCGCCGGCAAGGCCCGCCGCACCTCAAACCCCCCCAGATCACGCGCCCGCGGCACAATAACAGTCTCAATGGCGTCCACAGCATCACCGGTTGGGCAATCGGGATCAAGGGCGGGGTTCCAGCTCATGGGTGGTCTCCTTTTGGGCGTATCTCCTCAAACGTAGACCAATTTTGCTTTCCCACAATAGCCTGTCCTGTGCGGACATGCGGAGCGGCTGTGCAGAGCGGGACATCTTTGCGAATACGGGCTGCGATCAAGGTTTCTGAAAGGCGCATACCCCCGACCCAGCCTGACCGCATAGCGTGCGGGCAACCGGGCCATCCAGCTCGAAACCGGTCTCATCAAACTAAAGGGATCTGGTGGGTCGTGAGAGGCTCGAACTCCCGACATCTTCGGTGTAAACGAAGCGCTCTACCAACTGAGCTAACGACCCGCTGCACGCCTCTTAGCGCAAGGCGGGGGCGGGCTTCAAGCCCTCATCTGAGTTGATGCTGGATGCCGTTCTCAAGATAGAACACGATGCCCTGCCCCCCCGCGATATCACGCAGTGCCGTGATGGGTTGACCGGTCAGGATCAGGCGCAGCATCCGCGAGGTGATCCCATGTGTGACCAGAACAGACGGGGCGGTGATCTGGTCAAGAAACGCGCCGCACCGGGCGTGCAGGGCCGCAAACCCCTCGCCCCCGGGGGCAAGCTCATAAAGGTCGAATGCGTCTTGCGCATTGGTTTCTGCGATCAGCGCCGCACGGTCCTGCCCCGCCCAATCGCCCAACCCGATCTCACGCAGAGCGGCGTGGGTCACGATATCAGCCACCAACCCTTCCAGCGCGATGGCGGCGGTTTGAAACGCACGGCCCTGCGGGCTGCTCAGTGCGGTTGACGCCGACAGATCCCGTTGCGCAAGAATGCGGTTTTGCGCCCGCGCCTGCGCCCGACCACGGGAGGTCAGCGGGCTGTCAAAACTGCCCTGCAGACGCCCCTGGGCATTCCACTCCGTTTCTCCATGGCGCAGGATGTAAAGCGGCGGGATCATTCCGGCGCCTCCAGCACGTACTCCTGCCCGTCGCGCAAATGATACACGACCCCCTGGAGGTTGCTGAGTGCCCCGGCCTGCCCCACATCAGCGCCCAGCACATGCGCGCGCAGCACCTGTCCCAATAAACCATGTGCGACGATCACCGTGGGGCCGCTCAGATCACGCAAGAAAGCAAGAATGCGCGCCTCAAATGCCGCAATCCCCTCGCCGCCCTCGGCGGCCTCGTAAATCTCAAGCGCTGAGGGCGCGCACGCCGCCCAATCAGGTTGTGCATCCATGATTTCGGTCCGCAACATGCCCTGCCAGCGACCTGCGTGGATCTCCATCAGGCGCGGATCCGTCTGATAGGATGCGCCGTCCAACGCAATATCCGCCGTCTGGCGCGCGCGCCCAAGCGGCGATACCCAGATCGCGGGGGCTTCTTTCAGCACCGGCGCGATCACGACCGCCTGCCGGCGCGCCTCGGCAATGCCCTGATCGGTGAGCGGGGAATCAAGCTGCCCCTGCAGCCGGTACGCCTTGTTCCACACGGTCTGACCATGCCGCAGAAACCATATGGGAGGATAGATACGCATCGATCAGCGATGTGCGGCATAGGATGGCAGAGGTCAACTGCCGGCACGCCCAAAAACCTGCGGGACCCGGAGCATCACACCACAATGCAGCCGATGCGCGCACTCAGGAGGTTGGCCCAGCCTTATCGTTCCACCCACAAGGTCCAGCCATCGCAACACTTAAACGCCAGTTTCCTTCTTCAAGGACGCAAATGTACAGGACATCAATCGCAGAAATTTCCGATCCGTCAGTCCTGAGCCGCCGCAAGTGTCTGAGTTCTGCCAATCCAGAATACTCAGTAACCATAGTGAAAACGACGTCACCAATCTCGGTGCGATCAAAACCTTCGGCTTCCAAGTCTACAAATTGTAGCTGCAACTTCGATACAAGCGCGGCCTTATCGGGGATGTGCAGAACACCTTCCGGAACGATGTACATGGCGGGCTCTGAAAAGAGCGCCGCCATCCCTTCGAAATCACGCGCGTTCCAGGCCAGTCGATAGGTTTCGACCAGATTGACGATTTCCTTTTCAGACACTGCAATATCCTCCCGTCCTAACATCACGCCAAACGACGACAGTTCGGCGTTCATTCACACCTTGCCAGTGCCGCAGTAAAAAAGATACGTCGCCGCAGCACCGGAACGGGCCGAATTTTATCTACACTAACCGGTTGGAGTGGTGGGTGATAAGAGATTTGAACTCCTGACATCTTCGATGTGAACGAAGCGCTCTACCACTGAGCTAATCACCCGCCGTGGAGGAAGTACCCAAATGCGTGATGCCGTGCAAGACCTTGCCGTATGAAATTCCCGCTTGGGGCCGCATCATACTTGCGGTCGCGTCGCGGTCGATATCATAGGGTTGATCGCGCCGCGTTTTCAATGCCTTGCCGAAGGCTCAGTTTCGGCCCGCGCCCCCCGCGCCGAGGCATACTTGATGCCGAATTGCCGCTAAGTGGAGGCGTTTTTTGGCGCACAATCCATCGCACTTGCCCCCGACACGCCGCTACATATAGTGGCGCTGTCGAATTATAGTGGAGACTCTCATGAAAAAATCTACGTTGGCGATTGCCGTTTCTGCCGCGTTCTTTGCAACCGGGACCTTTGCAGGCTCAGTCGCAGATCCCGTCATCGAAGCGCCGGTTATCGTCGAAGATGCCACCAGCAGCAGTACAGGCACCTCACTGGTTCTTGCCCTGGCTCTGTTGATGAGCGTTCCGGTTCTCACCGACTAACCCCGGATCCGGACCCCATTAAACGAAAACGCCCCGCAACTTGCGGGGCGTTTCTTTTACCAGATGCCGGGCGGCCGGATCAGTGCGCGGTGGCGCCATCTCCTGAGCCCGATTTCGCTGCGAGGGCCGCGGCGGCTGCCGCGTCTTCGGCTTCCTGATCCCACTCGATCGCCTCAGGCGTTGACACCAGCGCATGTTTCAACACTTCCGACACATGAGACACCGGAATGATGGTCAGCCCTTCTTTCACGTTATCGGGAATTTCAGGCAAATCCTTCTCATTTTCTTCCGGGATCAGTACGGTGGTGATGCCCCCACGCAGGGCTGCCAACAGCTTTTCCTTCAGACCACCGATGGCCGACGCATTCCCGCGCAGTGTGACCTCACCGGTCATGGCGATGTCCTTGCGCACCGGGATCTGCGTGAGCACCGATACTATGGCGGTTACCATGGCAAGCCCCGCTGAGGGACCGTCCTTGGGCGTCGCACCATCGGGCACGTGCACATGGATATCCACTGTGTCGAACTTCGGCGGCTTCACCCCGATCCTGGGGCTGATCGACCGCACATAGCTCGACGCGGCATCGATGGATTCCTTCATCACATCGCCAAGCTTGCCGGTGGTCTTCATCCGGCCCTTGCCCGGCAGGCGCAACGCTTCGATCGACAGCAATTCACCGCCGACGGACGTATAGGCCAATCCGGTCACCACCCCGACCTGATCCTCTTTTTCTGCAAGACCGTAGCGGAATTTGCGCACACCAAGGAAGTCTTCGAGGTTGTCACCGGTGACGGTGATCTCTTCCGCTTCCTTCTTGATGATCTTGGTCAGCGACTTGCGCGCCACCTTGGCGATTTCCCGCTCCAGGTTTCGTACGCCCGCCTCGCGGGTGTAGTACCGTATCATGCCCGTCAAAGCACTGTCTTCAATGGCAAATTCCTTGCCCTTCAGACCGTGGTTCTTGATCTGCTTGTCGACCAGATGCTGCTTGGCAATCTCGCGCTTTTCGTCCTCGGTGTATCCCGACAGCGGAATGATCTCCATCCGGTCCAGCAAGGGGCCGGGCATGTTGTAGGAGTTCGACGTGGTCAAAAACATCACGTTCGAAAGGTCATATTCGACCTCCAGATAGTGATCGACAAAGGTCGAGTTCTGCTCCGGATCCAGCACCTCAAGCATGGCCGACGCCGGATCACCCCGGAAATCCTGACCCATCTTGTCAATCTCATCCAAGAGGATCAGCGGATTGGTCGTTTTCGCCTTTTTCAGCGCCTGAATGATCTTGCCCGGCATGGAGCCAATGTACGTCCGGCGGTGACCGCGAATTTCGCTTTCATCGCGCACGCCGCCCAGCGAGATGCGAATGAACTCGCGCCCCGTGGCTTTGGCAACAGACTTGCCCAATGATGTCTTGCCCACACCCGGAGGGCCGACAAGGCACATGATCGGGCCTTTCATCTTGGACGAACGCTGCTGCACCGCAAGGTACTCGACAATGCGTTCTTTCACCTTTTCAAGACCATAGTGGTCGTTATCAAGAATCTCCTGCGCCTTGGAGAGGTCCTTTTTCACGCGTGACTTCTTGCCCCACGGGATAGACAGCATCCAGTCAAGGTAGTTGCGCACGACAGTCGCTTCCGCTGACATGGGCGACATGTTCTTGAGCTTTTTGACCTCGGCTTCGGCCTTTTCCTTGGCCTCTTTCGAAAGTTTGGTCTCGGCAATTTTCTCTTCAAGCTCGACAACTTCGTTCTTGCCGTCTTCGCCATCGCCCAGCTCTTGCTGAATGGCTTTCATTTGCTCGTTGAGGTAATATTCGCGCTGGGTCCGCTCCATCTGCGATTTGACGCGCGTTTTGATCTTTTTCTCGACCTGCAGCACGGACATTTCGCCCTGCATCAGGCCATAGACCTTCTCAAGCCGTTCGCTCACGCTAAGAGTTTCAAGCAACTCCTGCTTTTGCTCAACCTCGATGCCCAGATGACCTGCGACCAGATCCGCCAGACGGGCCGGCTCCGCGCTTTCACCGACTGCGGCAAGCGCCTCATCCGGCACGTTTTTCTTCACTTTGGCGTAACGCTCAAACTCATCTCCAACCGTCTTGATCAGCGCCTGTGTCGTGGCCTCATCGCCGGGCATCTCGGTCAGATACTCTGCGCGGGCTTCAAATACTCTGCGCGGGCTTCAAAGAAGTTATCATTCTCCAGGTATTCGGTGATGCGCACCCGCGCCTGCCCCTCGACCAGCACCTTGACGGTGCCATCGGGCAGTTTCAGCAGTTGCAACACATTGGCCAGCACACCAGCCTTGAAAATACCCTCAGCCTCAGGGTCGTCCTCTGCCGGGTCAATCTGGCTGGACAGCAGAATCTGCTTGTCGTCCGACATCACTTCTTCCAACGCGCGCACGGATTTATCGCGGCCCACGAAAAGCGGGACAATCATGTGCGGAAACACCACGATGTCGCGCAAAGGCAAGACCGGATAAGACGCGTTCAAAGGTTCTAACATGCTCAATTCCTTGTTTTAGCAAGACGCGCCGGGCCCCGATGCGGCAGCCGCTGTCGTCTCCTTGTCTGGATAAGGTATCTGTGTACCCGACCCGCCCGTTTCAATCCCTTCTGATGGGGTTTGGGGCATCATCGCTGTTCCAGCCCCTCAGGGCAATACGGCTTTTCCTCGCCTTTGACAGAAATTAACGCGGGCTGCCCGCGACGCGTTTTGCCGTTTTCGGGGCATTATTGCGCGAACAAGCTGGTAGTTTCAGCGCTGAAAACAGCAAAATCTGCAAGAGGGGCCCGCAATGATTGCCAAA
This sequence comes from Sulfitobacter aestuariivivens, assembly GCF_014763045.1. Lineage (GTDB taxonomy): Bacteria > Pseudomonadota > Alphaproteobacteria > Rhodobacterales > Rhodobacteraceae > Sulfitobacter > Sulfitobacter aestuariivivens. Next base: position 755,114 of record NZ_JACTAG010000001.1, on the reverse strand, counting down.
TTTGATGACCAAACCGCGCTGCTGCTGATCGATGTTCAGCGGGGCGTACATGATCTTGGCCATTGGGGCGGTGCCACGGGGCGCATGAACAACCCTGAGTGCCTTGATAACCTGCGCGCCCTTCTGACAGGATTTAGGGAGGCCGGGCTGAGGTGTGCCTTTACGCGACATGACAGTCTTGAGCCTGACAGTCCGCTGAAATTCGACCTTCCAGGCGGGGCGCAACTGGACGGGCTGGTGCCTGCACCGCAGGATATCGTTGTCGAGAAACACACAAATGCGGGCTTTATCGGCACGTCGCTTGAGGTCGATCTGCGTCGCGCCGGGATCACCCGACTGGTGGTTGCGGGCTACTTCACCAACTTTTGCGTAGAGACAACCGTGCGCATGGCAGGCAACATGAACTACGACGTCTATCTGGTCCATGATGGTTGCGCGACCTGCAACCGGGTGGCGCTTGACGGCACCGATCACGATCCTGAGCTTGTGCACGATCTTGCGATCGCCTCCATGCATGGTGAATTCTGTACGGCACTGCCCACCGCGGACGTGCTTGGCCTGCTCAAGGCTGACGCCACGCACCTAAGCCGCGCTCAGGGCAACGAACCGACATCGCCCCGGCCAGCGGTGCGAATTGCCTGATATCAGGAGGGATTTCTGAAAAATGTCGTAACCGTGCCGCAAAACGGCCTCGGTTGCCCGAAAGGTTAAGATTGATCCGTGCTCCTTATATGGGCCTTCCATGTTCAGACTGATCTTTCGCCAACGTCGTCGCCTGCTGTTTACCAGCCTGACCGCCGCGCTGTCGCTCCTGCTTCTGGTCTGGACCACCCATCCGCTTGAAATGGCGTCCTTCTTCACGGTGCCGTGGATCGGGATCGCGACCTTCAGCATCGTCTTTTTTGTGCTGGTGCTGTCGGCGATGGCGATTGGGGTCCTCGTGCTGCTGGTCCTGCCGACCTGGAGGCAACTTCTTGAAGTTCTGGCGATCTTCCTCTTTGTCATTGCCGTTACCAAGTCTCTGATCCCGCAGATGTATGACATCGCTTATGTCGGCGGTGTCCTTCCGTTCTTTCTCTACATCGGCATTTTCAGTCTGATGTATGGCACCACGCTGGATCGGTTTCCGATCTGGCTCGATCATCACCAGCGCCGTCACTTTGTGTCTCCCCTATGGGCCCAAGCGCTGTGGGATCGTCTCGTTCCGCTCCCTGAAACGGCTGACCGCCACTGGGATCCGCTCTTGCATGAAATCACTCCCGATCCAGAGGCGCGCGACACCTACGACGTGCGCTATGCGATGGGCGGCTCCCTCTACGAGCTGCAAACCATCACCTATCTCGACCTGTCCGCCCCTCATCATGCGCGGTATCATCATGTGGGCGAGGTTGATCCAAAAAACCGCGCATTGGTGGAAGGCACCTACGAGGTCACCATCACCCCCCGCGAGAATGGGGACGGCTGCGATGTGCTGATCGAAACCCACCGAAATGCGCTCTTGCCCAGAGAAGGGTTTGCCATGTGGTTTGACGACGCCCTGGGGGACCAGACCGACCTCATGCGCGCTCAGGAACTGGGCAAACGGGACTGGAGCATGAGCGGCATCTTCCGGCGCAAGGTCCGACGCTACGTCTGAGACGTCACAGGAAGGGATGGCGGGCGGGGCGTCGTCGCAGACGCGCGCCATACGCCATCACAATGGATCGATATCGCCCTGCGCGCGCGCGGCGTGGAATGTCGCCTGCCACGCTTCAAACCCGCCGGCAGCAATCGCGGCGCGCATGCCTGACATAATGTCCTGATAATACTGCAGGTTATGCCATGTCAGCAGCATTGAGCTGATGATCTCCTGACTGCGGAACACATGGTGCAGATAGGCGCGTGAATACCCCCGGCACGCCGGACAGCCACAGGCCTCGTCCAGCGGGCGCGGATCGTCCTGATGCCGCGCGTTCTTGATGTTCAGAACGCCGTGGCGGGTAAAGACCTGACCGGTGCGGCCTGACCGCGACGGCAGCACGCAGTCCATCATGTCGATGCCCCGCGCTACCGCACCCACGATGTCATCTGGCTTGCCCACACCCATTAGATACCGCGGTTTATCCGCAGGCAGCTGATCCGGCGCAAAATCCAGACACCCGAACATCGCCTCCTGCCCCTCGCCCACCGCCAGTCCCCCGACGGCGTAGCCTTCAAACCCGATCTCTGTCAGCGCCTGCGCACTCTCCGCGCGCAAATCCTCTTCCAGACCGCCCTGCTGGATCCCGAACAGCGCATGCCCCGGCCGATCCCCGAATGCATCCCGCGACCGCGCCGCCCATCGCATCGACAACCGCATGCTGTCCGCGATCCGCGCCTTGTCGGCGGGCAGCGCGGGGCATTCATCGAAACACATCACGATGTCCGACCCCAGCAACCGCTGGATCTCCATCGACCGTTCCGGCGTCAGCGCATGTTTGGACCCGTCGATGTGGCTCTTGAAGGTCACGCCCTCTTCCGTCAGCTTGCGCAGGCCCGCAAGGCTCATCACCTGAAAGCCGCCACTGTCGGTCAGAATCGGTTTATCCCAGTTCATGAACCGATGCAGCCCGCCAAGCGCGTCAATCCGCTCAGCCGTGGGCCGCAGCATCAGATGATAGGTATTGCCCAACAGGATATCCGCGCCCGTCGCGGCAACGCTCTCGGGCATCATCGCCTTGACGGTTGCTGCCGTACCCACTGGCATGAACGCCGGTGTCCGAATGTCGCCGCGCGGCGTGTGGATCACGCCCGTGCGTGCCTTGCCGTCCTGGCCCAGCTTTTCAAAGGAAAAACCCGTCATGGATACGCCTCTCAGATGCTTGTGAGTGGCGTTACACCCTGCCATGAAAACTTGCAAATCAGTCGCAAAACCCCCAGATATTGTTAAACAACACTGCCAAGGGACGTATTTTAGTGGATATTGAACAGTTTTTGATCGACACCCTGCAAAACAATCTGATCTGGCTTTTGCTGGCCCTCCTCATCTTCATTCTGATCTTCAAAGGGGTCAAGATCGTCCCCCAGTCAGAACAGCACGTGGTCGAACGCTTTGGCCGCCTGCGCAGTGTGCTGGGCCCGGGCATCAACATGATCGTGCCTTTCATCGACAAGATCGCGCACAAGGTGTCGATCCTGGAACGCCAATTGCCCACCGCCAGCCAGGACGCAATCACCCGCGATAACGTGCTCACCCAGGTTGATACATCCGTCTTTTATCGCATCACCGAACCAGAAAAGACCGTCTACCGTATCCGCGACGTGGACAGCGCGATCTCGACCACCGTCGCGGGTATCGTGCGCGCCGAGATTGGCAAGATGGACCTTGATGAGGTCCAGGCGAACCGCTCGCAGCTGATCAACACCATCAAGGCCAACGTCGAAGACGCGGTGGACAACTGGGGGATCGAAGTAACACGTGCTGAAATTCTTGATGTGAACCTCGATCAGGCCACCCGCAACGCGATGATGCAACAGCTTAACGCCGAACGCGCCCGCCGCGCGCAGGTGACCGAAGCCGAAGGAGCCAAACGCGCGGTCGAACTCTCGGCGGATGCTGAGCTTTATGCCTCAGAACAGACCGCCAAGGCCCGCCGTATTCTGGCCGATGCCGAGGCCTATGCAACCCAGACCGTCGCCAAGGCGATCAACGAAAACGGGCTGGAGGCCGCGCAGTACCAGATCGCGCTCAAACAGGTCGAGGCGCTCAATGCGCTGGGCGCCGGTCAGGGCAACCAGACCATCGTCCTGCCTGCCGAAGCGCTGACCGCCTTCAATGACGCGTTCAAACTGCTGAAAGGAAGAGGATGATGGCGGCCTATTTCTCCCTTTGGTGGGTCTGGATCTGCGTCGCCCTGGCGCTGGGGGTCGTCGAACTGCTCGCCCCCGGTTTCATTTTCCTCGGTTTCGCCATCGGGGCACTCTCCATGGCAGTCTTCGTCTTTGTCATGCCCGCCACCAATGTCGCAGCACTGATCGCGATGTTCGCCATCCTGTCGCTGATCGGCTGGGTCGTTTTGCGCATGATGTTTCGCCGCCAGTCAAGCGGCGCGCGCATCGTGAAACGTGATATCAACGACGGCTGACTTGACGCCTGCGCGCCCGCGCTATCTTAGGCTCAATGTTACTTTTGCGCAGATGTCTTGGCGCAGCCGCTGCGCTGCTCGTGCTTGTCACGCTGGCCCATGCCGAAGAGCGTTGGTTTGAAACCGACGCCCTGAACCCGGGCCTTGGCCCCCCGCCTTCCAGCATGGATCGCAGCACGCCCATGTCGAGCGTGGAAAGCTTTCTTTACCTGACCGCGCGCGGTCACTTCTCGGATGCCGCGCACCTGTTGGATCTGACGGATCTGCCCCGTGCCGATCAGGCGACCGAAGGGGCCAAACGCGCCAGAGAACTCAGCGTCGTGTTAGAGCGCAAGGTGGTCATTCCCTGGGGCTCGCTGGCCGACCGCCCCGATGGCTGGCTTGCCGGATCAAACGATGATCAGGCCTCGGGCCGTGTGCGCCGGTCGCTTCTTATCGACCGGATGGAGCTTGATGACCACTTTGTCCCCTTACGGCTCAACCGCATCAAAGCGGGTGAAAACGCCGATCCTGTCTGGGTCTTTTCGCCCCAGACTGTCGACAACATCCCCCGCCTGCATGAACTTTACGGCCCGACTGAACTGGAAAAGAAGCTGCCCCTGTGGGCCCGCGCCGAAGGCTTTTGGGGCATGTATGTCTGGGAGGTACTGTTCCTTCCGCTTCTGCTGATCGTGGCATCGATCCTCTCGTTCCTCGCCTTTGGTTTCCTCAAAGAGATGGGCGAAAAAGCCCCGCAACGCTGGATGCGGTTTCTGGGCCGATCGTTTCGCTGGCCCGCCGCAATTGCTCTTTTTGCTGCAGTATTGGGCACCGGCACCCGCGAAGTGCTGGTCGTATCCGGCGTGCTGGATGCCATCCTTAACCCGGTGCTGGTGATCGCCTATGTCTTTGCGGCGACCCTCGCCCTTGTGCTCATCATCGACGAGGTTTTCGACCGGATCAGCAAGAGCAACCCCAATGAACTGGCCGATCCGGAAAATTCGCACCTGCGTTCGATGGCCACGACCATCTCAGCAGCCCGCAAGTTCTTGATCGTTATCGCCACATTGGTGGGGACCGGCGTTGTCCTCACGTCGGTCGATACCTTCCCGAACCTCGGCCTCTCGCTGCTGGCCTCAGCCGGTGCGCTGACGATCGTCCTTGGTTTTGCCGCCCGCGAGGTGCTGGGCAATATCCTCTCTTCGGTGCAAATCGCGCTCAACCGGTCTGCTCGGATCGGCGACCAGCTGATTTTCGAGGGGCATTTCTGCACGGTCGAACGCATCCATTTCACTTATGTGCAACTGATGATCTGGAATGGCACTCGGCTGATCGTGCCGGTCAGCTATTTCGTCTCTGACGCCTTTGAAAACTGGTCGCTGGAGGACCCCAAGATGGTACGCCCCATTTTGATGACGCTTGCACAGGACGCGGACGTTGACGCAATGCGCAAGGTTTTCCTTGATTTGCTTGAGCGCGAAGATGACGAAGACGTCCACCCAAAAGAACGCGCAGCGGTGCGCGTGATCGACCAGGATGTTTTTGGCCTAAAGGTCCGGTTCGAGCTTCCAGCAGCCAATCCGGCCACCGGCTGGGACATCGAATGCCGCGTGCGCGAAGGTTTGCAGAAAGCGGCGCGCAAACTGCAGTCCGAAGGCACGTCCATTCTGCCCCCCAAGCCGGATGACATGCCCGAAAACTGAAGAATGGGCCTTTCGGTGTGCCACAATTGACCCCACGCACAATCTCTGCTCGCGATACAATCACGCTATGAGTGCATCAGCGTTTCGCACGCGGTGACACATTTTCTACCTCAGATTGTATTTCCGCCAATTCCACCTGTTTTTGTAGACCTGCCGGCTTAACTGCCCCAAAATTTCCACAATTTAGACACATCCAATTTCCGGAGACCCCCATGTCTGGTTCAAATGACCCTATTGTTATCGACACCATTGAACTTCTGCTTGGCTGCGACCCGCAGGTCTGCGTCACCATCGACGAGAAATCCAATGGCGCGCTCTTTTTCCACATCACCTCAGCGGACGGAGAGCCGGCGGACATCGACGGCTTCTTCTTTGATCTCAGCGACGACAGCGAGGCTGACAATCTCAATGTCTTTCCCGGCATCAACACGCTGGGTCTGACTGATTTCAGTGCCACGGCAGACAGCGAAGACACGCTGGCCAACGGCGCACAGACTGCCGATCCTTACGACGTCAAACTGCAATTCGGGACCGTGAACGATTCAACCGAAGGAAGCCTTGAAGAGGTGTCTTTTGTCGTCTTCACCAATGACGGCAGCCCGCTGTCGCTGTCCGATCTCGATCTCGACAGCCTCGCCACCGTGGTCGATTCAGATACCTCCGACGGGCAGGTCCTGCTGGTCAATGAGGACGGAAAAGACGGTAAAGGAGGCCCCGACACCCCGGACGACCCCGATGATGGCGTCTGCGAATTTCTCATCGAAGGCGAGGTCAATGTCACAGTCACCCTGACAGAGCTTGCAAATGGCGAACTGCAGGTCGATCTGTCAGTGCTGGGTGCGGACGACGAAAACGGCACCGGCGCAATCGGTGACCTGCGTGGCTTTTTCTTTAACACCGGCAACGATGGCCTGCTCGACGCGATCAGCGTCACAGGTGCCGATGTCACGGATTCCGAATTTGACGCCAACAGCGTCAGCAATCTTGGCAATGGTGCCAACATGAATGGCGGCGGCCGCAGCCCGTTTGACGGCGGGGTCGAAATCGGGCGGCAGGGCCTGCGCGGCAATGACGATATCCAGGAAACCTCCTTCATCCTTAGCCATCCCGATGGCCTGTCCATCGACGACTTCACCGGCGAAGAATTCGGCATCCGCCTGACCTCTGTCGGCGAAGAGGACGGGCCGCGCAACGGCTCTCTCAAGTTGACCGGGGAATGCCCCGACGATCCGCCCCCGCCGGTTTGCGATGACCAATATGCGCTCAGCGACGTGATGGCCCTTTTCACGGTCGAGGTGCCGGACGAGCATATGGTGATCGAAGACGACGTCCCACTTGATGGCCCCACCGAAGCGGATCTGGTCTGACACCGGCACCCCAGACGATTCAAGCGGGCATTTGACCCATCGTCTTGTGATCGCGGCCATCGCCTGTTAGCCCGACACCACTCAGGCGCAGGGGGATCGTCACACATGAAAGAACTGACATTCGGTTGGGAGGAATGGGTCGCCCTGCCCGATCTGGGCCTGCCCGCGATCAAGGCCAAGGTAGACACCGGTGCGCGCACTTCGGCGCTGCATGCCAATGATATCGAAACCTTTGGTTCTGCCAGCAAACCGAAGGTGCGGTTCAACGTGCATCCTATTCCGGGACGGCGCGATATCTCGATCACCTGCTCTGCCCCCCTGGTGGACCGGCGCGAAGTGACCTCGTCCAACGGTGAGGCCGAAAGCCGTTACGTCATCTCCACCACGCTGGAGGTCGGCGGCGAAACCTGGCCCATCGAGGTGACTTTGACGAACCGCGACGGGCTGACCAGCCGCATGTTGCTGGGCCGTCAGGCCCTGTCAGATCACATATCCATCTCTCCCACCGAAAAACGGCTGCAGCCCGACCTCAGCTATGACGTCTACCATGACACCCGCCTGCGCAGTCAGGCCCCCCAACGCGCGCTGCGCATCGCCGTCCTCAGCCGCGAGGCGAATTATTCCACCGGGCGTCTGGTCGAGGTGGGCGAGGCACGCGGTCACACGGTCGAGGTGATCGACACTACCCGCTGCTACATGGCCATCAACACTATCGCACCCGAGGTGCACTACGATGGCAAGCGCCTGCCGCGCTACGATGCCGTGATCCCGCGCATCGGCGCATCGATCACCCCCTACGGCTGCGCGGTCATTCGCCAGTTCGAAACCATCGGCACCTACTGCGTCAACGGCTCTGACGGCATCCTGTCCAGCCGCGATAAGCTGCACGCCCATCAGGTCCTGGCCGCCAAACGCATCGGCATGCCCACGACCGCATTTGCCGCCTCGCCCAAGGACACGTCAAACCTGATGGCCCTTGTGGGCACCGCGCCCCTGATCGTGAAACTGCTGGAAAGCACACAGGGCAAAGGTGTTGTGCTGGCCGAAACCAAAAAGGCCGCCGAAAGCGTGATCGACGCCTTCCGGGGTCTCAAGGCAAACTTTCTGGTGCAGGACTTCGTCAAGGAAGCCGCGGGAGAAGACATCCGCTGTCTGGTGGTTGCGGGCAAGGTCGTGGCCGCCATGAAACGCACCGGGGCCGAGGGCGATTTTAGGTCCAACCTGCACCGGGGCGGATCAGCCAAGGTTGTGCGCATCACCCGCGAGGAACGCGAAACCGCCGTGCGCGCGGCCCGTGCGTTTAATCTGGGGCTGGCGGGTGTGGATCTGTTGCGATCCTCTGACGGACCCAAGGTGCTTGAGGTCAATTCCTCCCCCGGTCTTGAGGGGATCGAGAAAGCGACGGGCAAGGATATCACGGGCAAGCTTTACGACGTGATCGAGGCGCGCGTGAAACCACAACCGGTCCGGCGGCGGCGCAAATAGCCCTGCGCCCCGGACGCGCTTTGCGCCCTGCCTCACATCCAACTCAACCTGCTCCGCATCCCCGTCAGCCATACCGTCATGGACGCCCTGAAAAAGCCCGGTCTGCTGGGCAAGTCAATCGCAACACTCTACGTGACTGCGCCGCACCTCTGGACGCCCCCTGCCACAAACCCTATATAAACACTCAGGAACCAACCCCGAGGGCGTCATGACCGAACAGAGCCAACCGCTAGAAGGCACACCGCTGATCGTGCCCTCTTCTACGGACCATCCCCTGCACGAGGCGATTGTCGAGGCGTGCCGCTCTGTCTATGACCCTGAAATCCCCGTCAATATCTATGAACTGGGCCTGATCTACACGATCCTGATCAACGACGAAAACGAGGTGAACATCAAAATGTCGCTCACCGCACCGGGTTGCCCGGTGGCCGGTGAGATGCCGGGCTGGGTCGCCGACGCGGTCGAACCGCTGCCGGGTGTGAAACAGGTTGACGTCGAACTGGTGTGGGAGCCCCCCTGGGGCATGGAAATGATGTCAGACGAGGCGAGACTGGAACTGGGGTTCATGTAGCCCAAGGTTGAGATGAGGCGCCCAAGCCATTACCTTGGGCACAAAGGAGCAACGCAATGTTCGGCATCCCCGGCAAACAAGCCGTGACCATAACCCCCAAGGCGACCGCACAGATTGTTAAGCTGATGGCGGCCAAAGGCCATCACGGGCTGCGCATCGGCGTCAAGAAAGGCGGCTGCGCGGGCATGGAATACACCATGGACTACGTGGACACCGCAGACCCCAATGACGAAGTCGTCGAACACGACGGCGCGCGTGTGATGATCGCCCCCATGGCGCAGATGTTCCTGTTCGGCACTGAAATCGACTATGAAACCACGCTGCTGGAATCCGGTTTCAAATTCAATAACCCCAATGTTTCCGAGGCCTGCGGCTGCGGCGAATCCATCAAGTTCGACGACAGCCTGTTCGCCAAGTGAGCCTTTCAGAGGCGGATATCGCCTTTGCACGTGAACTCTTTGCCGACATGCCGGACCTGTCCACCCGCAAGATGTTCGGCGGACTCGGCATCTATTCCCAAGGCACGATCTTTGCCCTGCTGATGTCCGACAGCCGTTTCATGATCAAGGCGCAGGACGGCCCGTTTGCAGATCGTCTGGCGTCTATGGGCTGCGAGAAATGGACCTACACCCGCAAGGACGGTGCCGCATCCTCCATGCCCTACTGGAACATGCCCGACGCGGCACTGGATGACCCGGCTGAAGCCTGCGCGCTGGCGCAGGACGCGCTGGCAGCGCTCAGGTAACTTCGCGCATCAACTGTTCCCGAAACGCTTTCATGAAGGCAACCCGTTCTTGCGCCAAAAGCCGTGCCGGCGCAGTATTGAGAGTCTGTGCAATCGCAAAGAGCTTGGTCTCGAAATGATCCAGCGCAAAGGCCCGATCGTCCAAAGCCCGTCCTTCCGCCAACGGATCCTCCGGGTCGAATAACGCACGCCCCATTTGGCCCGACACGTTGAAACACCGCGCAATCCCAAGCGCCCCCAAAGCGTCAAGTCGATCCGCATCCTGAACGATCTGCGCCTCAATCGTCTCCGCCGGCACACCGCCCGAAAAACTATGCGCTTCAATGGCATGTGCGACCGCTTTGATGTCAGCATCTGCCCAATCCAACCCCTTCAGAAAAGCAGCTGCATGCGCAGCCGAAGCCGCAGCGGCCTGCCCCCGCGTCGGACTGTCCTTTGGTGGATTGACGATGTCGTGCAAAAAGGCTGCGGCCTCGATCACGCGCAGGTTCCCCTGCCCGAGCGCCCCGGAAATCAGCTGAGCGGTTGACCAGACCCGTCGCAAATGCGCCAGATCATGCGCGCCGTCAGTTTGCCCGGCCCGGACCCGCGTCACCTCTGCCTCGCATGCCGCCTGCAAACTCATTTCTTCTGCAGATGCACGTACGTTTCGGTGTACCGCTTGGTCAGATGATCGCCCGCCTTCACCACCTCATCTGCACCGTCAGGGGCGACATTGGTTTCATAGGCCGGATTGAAGAACAGCGGCACCGAAATGCGCTCTGCCGTGCCGCCCACCACCCGATGCGGCGTTGCCTGGATCTCTCCACCGCTCCAGAACGAGATCATTTCGCCGAAATTGATGATGAATTCGCCCGGCGGCGCGCTCACAGGGATCCAGCCCCCGCCCCGCTTGCGCACCTCCAGCCCGGGCGAGCCGTCCGTCGCCAGCAACGTCAGACAGCCATAATCCGTATGCGTGGCAATGCCGAAGTCCTTCTCACCTGCCCAGTCGGGCCGCGCCGGATAATAGTTGCCCCGCAAAAGCGCCATCGGCAGATAAAACGCGGTATCAAAGCTGTCCCGGGGCCGCCCAATCGACTGGGCCACGCCGCGCAACACCTGCATGGCAACCGAACAGGCATCGCGGTAGTACCCCCGGAGCGTCTCTTCAAAGCCGTCGGGTTTATCCGGCCAGAGGTTGGGCGCATAAAACGGCATCTCGCGCAGCGGGTCCCCCGCAGGCAAGGACACACCGCAATCAAAGAACTGCTTGTAATCCGCATTCGCCTCCGGGTTCACCTGCTCTGATCCAGCCGCACCCCAGCCACGGTTCGACCCCGTCTGTGCCATGTCATACGGGCGCTTTTCCGCCGCGGGCAGCCTGAAAAATGCGCGATACATATCAATGGTTTGCGCGACACGATTGGGTCCAAGTGCGGTATTGTAAACGATCGCAAACCCTATATCGGTCGCCGCAAGGCGCATCGCCTCCACGGCCTCGGCCTTGCCGGCAATCAGCGCCTGTAAGTCAATACGCGGTATCATCGTGTCCGTCCTCTTGCTGCTCTGGCCCTCCTAACGCAGCGTGGGCGCAGACAACACCCCCATGCGTTGCTGCAGGAGAACGGCAGTGCTAACAACAACCATACCGCAAAGGAGCCTCAGCACATGCGCGCCAAAATTGCCGCCGGAAACTGGAAAATGAACGGCACCGCCGCGGCCCTGTCAGAACTGGACGCACTTGCCGCCCTGTTGCCCGCGACGCCGCCTACGGTTGTCCTGTGCCCGCCCGCGCCACTGCTCTATCGCGCCTCGGAAGCTGCCCGCGCCCATGGCATCGCCATCGGCGCACAGGACTGCCACATGGACGCCAGCGGCCCCTTCACCGGCGACATCTCTGCCACGATGGTTGCAGATACCGGTGCGTCCCACGTGATCGTCGGCCACTCTGAACGCCGGGACGCGCATGAAGAAACCAATTCAGACGTGCGCGCCAAGGCCCGTCAGGCCTGGGCGGCGGGTCTCACGGCCATTATCTGCATCGGAGAATCCGGCGACGACCGCGCGGCCAACAACACCCTGGACATCATTGCAGGCCAGCTTGCCGGTTCTCTGCCAGACGGGGCAACCGCCACCAACACCGTGATCGCCTATGAACCGATCTGGGCGATCGGCACGGGCAAGGTGCCCACGCTGGCAGAAATCATCGACGTGCACGATTTCATCCGCACCCGTCTTTGCGCCCGATGCGGCGCCACAGAGGGTGACGGCATCCCCCTGCTCTATGGCGGCTCGGTCAAGCCCGATAATGCCCGGACCATCTTCAAGGCGGCGAATGTGGATGGCGCACTGGTGGGTGGCGCGTCTCTCAAAGCATCGGATTTCGCGCCGATCATAACGGCATTGTCCCAATCCTGAGGCCTGCGCTTTACGCTAAACCCGGGATTTAGGTATTTTCAAAAGGGTGAAACAGTCAACGCCCTGCCTGTGTCGCACCGGCCCTCTTTGCTTCACCCTTTTTCAAATACCTCTGCACTGCACACGCAAAAGGCGCCGCGTCCGATAGGATGCGGCGCCTCTAGGTACGCGTCTTTGAATGTCATGCAGGCGCAGCCTGCTCTATTTGGTAATGATTTCCGGGCCCATCATCAGCGTCGGCAGCCATGTACTGAGGAAGGGGATGTAGGTCACCATGATCAGAAAGACGAAGAGCACGGCAAGGAACGGCAATGCGGCGCGCACGACGGACATCATCGGCATGTTCGCCACGCCCGAAGTGACAAAAAGGTTTAGGCCCACCGGCGGGGTGATCATCCCGATCTCCATGTTGACCACCATGATGATGCCAAGATGAATGGGGTCGATCCCAAGTTCGATGGCGATCGGAAACACCAGCGGTGCAACGATCACAAGCAACCCCGAAGGTTCCATGAACTGACCGCCAATCAACAGGATGATGTTGACGATCACCAGGAACATGATCGGGCCGAAGCCTGCGTTCAGCATCGCGGCTGAGATCTGTTGCGGGATCTGTTCATCAGTCAACACGTGCTTGAGGATCAGCGCATTGGCGATGATGAACATCAGGGTTACAGTCAGCTTGCCCGCCTCGAACAGCGTATTCTTTGTGTCCCGGTGGAAGAAGACAGTGATCAGAGACAGCGGCTTTTGCAGCAGGCTCAGGTTACGCCCTTCGCCTTCGACATGAAGCGGCCCCATGTCGCGGTAGATGAAGGTCGAGATGATAAAAGCATAGACTGCCGCGACCGCCGCTGCCTCAGTGGGGGTGAATATCCCGCCATAGATGCCGCCAAGGATGATCACGATGAGAAAAAGGCCCCATCCCGCCTCCACACCGCTTTCCAGCACCTCGCCCCACCCGCGCCACTCGCCCTTGGGCAGATCCCGGATCTTGGCAATGATATAGATCGTCGCCATCAGCATCAGTCCCGCCAGCAGACCGGGAATGACACCGGCAAGAAACATCCGCCCGACGGAGACATCCGTTGCAGACGCGTAGACCACCATCACAATCGACGGCGGGATGAGAATCCCCAACGTGCCTGCGACAGCAATGACACCGGCCGCAAAATCCTTGGTGTAGCCTACCTGACGCATGCCGACGATGACGATGCTGCCAATCGCAACCACCGTGGCCGGCGATGAACCACTGAGGGCGGCAAAAAGCATGCAGGCAAAGACGCCCGCAATGGCAAGCCCCCCCGGCAAATGCCCCACCAGCGCGATGGAGAACCGGATGATCCGTTTCGCCACCCCACCCGTGGACATGAAGCTGGAGGCAAGAATGAAGAACGGAATGGCCAGCAGCGTGTAATGCCCCGCCATCGCCTGAAAGAAGGTCTGCGCGATAGAGGCCAGCGACGTGTCGCTGAGCGCCAGCAGGAACACGATAGAGGACGTGCCAAGCGACACAGCAATCGGCACACCGATCAGCATCAGGCCGACAACCATGGCGAAAAGAATGACAACTTCCATGATCTTATGCCCCTTCGTTCATGTGACGCACGTCTTCGACTGCGTCTTCAGCCTCGTGGCTGACAATCAGGCTGTCCTGACGTCCTTGGACCACCCGCAACGTGGCCTGCACAAACCGCAACAGCAGCAGGAATGCCCCAAAGGGCAGCATGGCATAGGGGATGAACCGGGGCAGCTTTTCATAAGCCTCTCCTTCGTTCATCAATGGCTCGATAAAGCGCAACCAGTCGGGGATCGGTGTATCGATTACCTCGTACCAGGCCTGATCGCGGCTGTTTTCAAACCCCGTCGGAAACCAGCGCCCGCTGGTGGCATCAAGCCCCGCAAAAGGCGCCCAATAATCCCACGCCCCCTTAAAGAGCAAGGCCGCGTAAATCACGCAAACCAGCCCGGCGACAATCGCCAGCACACGGCGGGGTCCGCGGGAGAAAAGATTGATCACCGCATCGACGCCCAAATGCGCCGTTACCTTGACGGCATAGCTCACCCCGAACAGCACCAGCCAGGCGAACAGAAACGTCACCATCTCAAGGCCCCAGATGATCCCGGTGTTAAACCCGTATCTCAGCACCACGTTGATAAAGGTGATGATCGTCATCAGCCCCAGGATAATGGCGATCGCCGTTTCCTCGATTTCGCTGACAATGCGCCCCAGCGGCGTCGCCGCCTGATAATGCGATGACATGCCCGTCCCCCGAAAATGTCTGGTATCTAAAACGCCAGCCCCCGCGCAGTGGCGGGGGCTGATCGTAGATTATTTAAGAGCTTGAGCCGTTGAACTTTTGCGCAGCGTCAATGTTTTCCTGACCTACATCGTCACGGAACTGGTCCCAGACAGGGGCCATCACGTCGACCCATTCCTGGCGCTGTTCAGGCGTCAGTTCGCGCACCACACCACCGGCATCGATGATCGCCTGCTTGGCCTCTGCATTCACCTTGCTGGATTCAGAGTTCCGCGCCTCGGTCACTTCCGCCACGATGGTCATGAACTGATCGCGCACGTCCGCGTCCAGACTGTCAAGCCAGTCGGTTGAGGTCACCAGCAGGTAGTCGATGATGCCGTGGTTGGTCTCGGTCACGCCATCCTGCACTTCAAAGAACTTGCGGCCATAGATGTTGGACCAGGTGTTTTCCTGCCCGTCCACAACGCCGGTCTGCAACGCGCCATATACTTCGGAGAACGCCATCGGCTGGGGCGAGCCGCCCATCGCGGCCATCTGCGCCTTCAACACGTCAGAGTTCTGAACACGGAACTTCAGCCCCGCTGCGTCAGAGGGCGACAGCAACGGCTTGTTGGCCGACATCTGCTTCATCCCGTTGTGCCAGAACGCAAGACCAAGCAAACCGCGACGCGTCATGCTTTCTTTCATGGCCTGACCCGTCTCAGAGCTTTGGAAGGCATCCACAGCGTTAATGTCCTCGAACATGAAGGGCAAATCGAAGATGCGGAACTTCTTGGTGAACTGCTCAAATTTGGACAGCGACGGGGCGGCGAGTTGCACGTCACCCTGCAGCAGCGCTTCCAGCACCTGGTCGTCATTGTAGAGCGTGGAGTTCGGGAACACCTCCATACAGGCCTTGCCGTTCATCTCCTCGTTCACGCGCTTTTCCAGCAGCGATGCGGCGATGCCCTTCGGGTGCTTGTCGGTGTTGGTCACGTGGCTGAACTTGATCACGACTTCCCCGTCATCACAGGCGGCCTGCACGGCCCCCGCAGATACGCTCATCGTCAGTGCCACAGCGGCAGCGGTCAGAAATTTCATGGTGTCTCCTCCCAGAGAGTTTCATCGGTTTCTGGCATTCCTCGGTGAATGCCTTGTCACAATGAAACAGCACACCCGCCACCAGCCACAAGCTGAAGTTTGGCAAGAGGTGTGGATCAATTTAAAATCCTAAAATTCATAATGTTGCATTGCAATCCTCACGTTTCACTTGCACAAATCCCGTCACGTTGTGCGAAAACCCGCACAGAGCAGATTACGATATGTGCGGAATCTCACACAACCACAGCAGCAGGACCAACGGGTAAGCCCTCGCGGCAACCACGTGGGAAGTCGGGCAGCGCACGGGAACTATCTCTGCTGCTGAGCACAGAGCACACCCTATCCGGCTGCGCCACATCAGTTATCCGCGGAACGCCTCTGGCTTGATGCCATAGCGCGCCAGCTTATCATAAAACGTCTTGCGCGGCAGCTTGAGCGCCTCTGCGGCGGCAGACGCCTGCCCCCCGGCCCGGCGCAGCGCAGCTTCGAGCAGCGATTGTTCCACCTGTGCCATCTGATCTGCCAGCCCCAGACCGGCATCCGGCGCGCCATCTTCGGGCATGCCCATCACAAATCGCATGGCAACCGACATCAGCGCGCGGGCGTTACCGGGCCAGTCGCGTGCCATCAACCCTGCAATCACTTCCGGCATCACCTCGGGCGGCGTCAGGCCGGCCTGTTCCGCCGCCTGATCCACATAGCGCCGGAACATGACCGGAATATCCTCCGGCCGCTCTGCAAGCGATGGAATGCGCACCGTCAGCACATCAAGACGGTAATAGAGATCGGCGTTGAACCGCCCGGCCTCGACCTCGCGGGCCAGATCGCGTGTGCTGCCCGCGATCAACCGCGTGGGGCTCTTCCCCTCGACCGCCTCAGAGAGGATCAGTTGCAGTTGCGGCGACAGCTGGGTGATCTCGTCGATAAAAAGGCTTCCGCCTTCGCCTTCGATCAGTGCTGCCTCAAGCCCTTCGGCGGAAAATCCGGATGCGGCGCGTTTGACAAAAGGCGCCTTGGACCGCGCAGAGCTGAGATGCACAACTTCGGCGACCTTCGAAATTCCCGTGCCCGGGGCCCCGGTGATCAGCGCGGCCCCTTCCGCCTGCGCCACCAGCCGCACCCGCTTGCGCAGACCTTCGGCCAGATCAGAGGTGCCAAACAGCATCCGCGCCGCAGGATCACCTGTTTCCACCAGCCGCCGAAGCCGCCGGTTGTCCAGCACCAGAGTTCGGGTCTTCAAGGCACGTTCCAACACTCCCAGAAGATCAGCAGGCGCACAGGGTTTTTCCAGAAATCCAAAGGCGCCCTGCCCCATCGCCTGAACCGCCATTGGAATATCACCCTCGCCGGTCAACAGGATCACAGGCAAATCAGGATCCTGCGCCAGAGTGTATTCCAGCAAATGAAATCCATCCCGACCTGGCATGCGAATGTCTGACAGGATGACACCATCAAACTGTGCCGTGATGCGGTCTTTTGCGGCCACAAAGGAGTTGGCCGTGATCGCCGTGATCTCGGCCAACTCCAGCGTCTGTGCCAGCGCCTCGCGCACCGCCGCATCGTCATCCACCAAAAGAACCGTATTGCTCATGCCGCTACCGCCTTTTCCGCCGCCGGTTCCAAGGTCACCACAAACAGGGCGCCACCGCCCTCAAGGTTGCTGCCCTTTATCTGCCCGCCAAAGCTTTGCACGATGCCATAGCTGATCGACAGGCCCAGCCCCATGCCTGCCGTCTCGCCCACGGACTTGGTGGTGTAGAAGGGATCAAACACTTTGTCGGGCATCTCAATCCCTGGCCCGGTGTCTGCAAAGCGCACGGCAACGGTCCCCTCTTTCACAACGGCAATATCCAACTGCTTTTCCTCAGCCGCGGCCATAGCATCCACCGCGTTGGTGATCAGATTGACGAACACCTGTCCCAGACGGACCTCGCCACCACGCACCCAGACGTCGCGTTGAGGTGCATCATAGATCAGCCTGACGCCCGCATCCTCCACATGGCTTCGCGTCAAATCGATCGCAGCGGTCAGCACGGCCCCAAGCTCTACCCGTTCCTGCGGGCCAGTTTCCTGCCGCGCAAAGGCGCGCAGGTTCTGGATGATCCGCCCCATGCGCCGCGCCATATCCGAAATCCGGCCAAGGTTCTCTGCCGCCCGCTCCGGCCTGTCCCGTTCCATGAACTGCACGGCGTTTTCCGCAAAGGATCGGATTGCCATCAGCGGCTGGTTCAATTCGTGGCTGATCCCTGCTGACATCTGGCCCAAAGCGCTGAGCTTGCCCGCCTGCACAAGATCGTCCTGCGCGCGCCGCAGGGCGGCCTGCGCCTCTTCACGCTCTGCCGCCTCGCGCCGCAACTGTTCGTTCGTCTCGCGCAATGCAGTTGTCCGCGCCGCCACCCGTGCCT
The DNA here is from genome assembly GCF_014763045.1 of Sulfitobacter aestuariivivens. Lineage (GTDB taxonomy): Bacteria > Pseudomonadota > Alphaproteobacteria > Rhodobacterales > Rhodobacteraceae > Sulfitobacter > Sulfitobacter aestuariivivens. The sequence continues at coordinate 737,015 of NZ_JACTAG010000001.1, read as the reverse complement.
CCAATTGCACATTGGCCTGCGACAAGGCTCGCCGCCGCTCTGCCGCAAGGTACAGCAATGATCCAAACGCCAGACACAGCGCCGCAACCGCCGCCGCCTGTGCCAGCGCCAACTGTTTGGCCTCGGCCACGCTCAACAGCACTTCGCCCGTCATGCCGATCACCGGCAGCGCCTGCGTCAGATGCAACGCCTCGCCCGGAAGATAGCGCCCCCAACCCAGCTGCCAGATCTCATGGGGACCGATGTAGGTGGCGCTGAAGGGGGGCTGCGCGCCCTCCGGCGTCACCAACCCTGCCTCGCCCTCAGGCCGCTGCCAGAACAGGATCTCGGTCCGGTTCGAAATATAGACCACGCCATCGCTGTCGGTAAAAAACGCCGCCGGGTTGGTGCCGCGCCAGTTGTAGTCGATCCCGTTGAGATCCGTGACCACCAGAACGACACCCTGCACGCCGCCATCCTCGGCAAACACCGGGGCTGCATGGAAAAACGCACGGTCCGTCAGCGGCAGTGCAGGTCCATGCCCCCACCCCAACGCACCCCGCAAGGCCCGCTGCACGTGCGGTTGCGCTGCAAGCTTTCGGTCAAGCGCGCCCTGTGCGGCTGCGGCAACCCGGCCCTCAAGGTCCAGCACCAGCAAATCCAGCGTGGCAGACTTGTCCGCCACTTCCAGCAGCAGCGCATCCACATCACCCGTGTTTGTGCCCGCCAGTACATCGCGCACATGGGGATGATCGGCCATGGTCACTGCCAGATCCCGATAGCGCTGCAACTGCCCCACCAGCCGGTCGCCCGCCAGCGCCAGATCCGCCTGACCCCGCGCCGCCAACTGATCAATCCCTTGCGCATACCCATATCGCCAGACCGCGCCTGCCAGCAGCAGCACAATCCCGAGAAAGGCCAGCACTAAGGCCAACCGCTGACGCATGCCGTTCTTCATATCCCCAGACTGCATGACCCCCCTTGCAATGACCAGCCCCGCCGGATTGTCTGGCACGCATGAAACGCCTCTCTCAATCCCTCACCGATCCGGCCTTTGTGCAGAACCCCTATCAGGTCTACGCTGACGCCCGCAGGCGCGGCCCGGTACTCTATTGGGACGACATGGGCATGCTGGCCGCTTTTGATGCCGCCACCGTGAATGCCCTGCTGCGCGACCGCCGCTTGGGCCGCGAACCTGTGAACCCGCGCCCCTACGGCCCCCACATGGCCGACTGGATCGCCCTCGAAACCCATTCCATGCTCGAACTTGAACCCCCCCGCCACACCCGCCTGCGCGGTCTGGTCCTGCGCGCCTTCACCTCACGCCGCATCGGCGCACTGGCCCCCGACATCACCGAGATTTGCCAAGACCTCATTGACGCCTTCCCGGACACCCCCTTCGACCTCATCCCCGCCTATTGCACCCAACTTCCCGTGCGCATCATTGCGCGCCTGCTCGGCGTGCCGGAAGAGATCTGGCCAGACCTGTTGCGCTGGTCGCGGGACATGGTGGCGATGTATCAAACCGGCCGCACACACGCGGTCGAAGCCGCCGCAAACACCGCCGCCGCCGAGTTCACCACCTTTCTGCGCGACTACGTCAAGAAACGCCGCCATGACCCGCGCGACGACCTGATCACCGAACTCATCGCCGCCGAAGAAGCCGGGGAAAAACTAAGCACCGATGAACTCATCAGTACCTGTATCCTGCTGCTCAACGCAGGCCACGAAGCCACCGTGCACAGCCTTGGCAACGCCGTAAAATGCCTGCTGGAGCACGAAACATCGCCACAGGTCCTAGAACCTGATCAAATCGCCGCCACCGTCGAAGAACTGCTGCGCTATGATCCGCCCCTGCACGTCTTCACGCGCTTCGCCTACGCGGACATTGAGCTGGACGGAGCCACCCTGAAACGCGGCGAGGAAATCGCCCTTGTTCTGGGGGCGGCGGGCCGCGATCCGGCCATATGGGACACGCCAGACACCTTTGACCCCTTGCGCCCCGCAAAACCCCACGCTGCATTCGGCGGCGGCCTGCACTTTTGTGTCGGGGCCCCGCTGGCCCGGCTGGAACTGCAACTGGCGCTACCCGCGCTCTTTTCCGCCCTGCCCGATATGCGCATGCACGCGCCGCCGCAATACGCCGACACCTATCACTTTCACAAACTCGATCGCCTGATGATCACCCCGTGAGTCGATGCCGGGTCAAGGATCGCGGCACGCGACCAATCTCCGATTGGCCTGTCCTTGACGCGGCAGCGACTCGCACCACCCTGAACGGACGCGCATTCAGGGCACACCTGACCCTGAATCGCTTCTCAGCACATGGGAAAACCTCTCATCCCCGCAGCGCCCGAAAGGCCGGGCTCACACCCGCCCAGCCAACCCGGAAAAGCAATCGCGCGTCAGCGCGGCCTTCAGATCACGCCCCCTACAGCGGCAGGGCCACGGTCGATTTGATCTCCTCCATCGACAGCAGCGCCGTCACGTTATGAACCCTCACCTCAGAAATCAGCGCCTGATAGAAGGCATCATAGGCGCGCGCATTCTGAACACGCACCTTGAGAATATAATCGATATCCCCCGCCAGCCGATGCGCCTCCTGCACCTCGGGCCGATCCTTCAGCGCCTTGAGAAAGCGCGCCTGCCAGTCCGCCTCATGCTCTGACGTCCGGATCAACACAAAGAAGCAGGCCTCGAAACCCAGCGCCTCGGCATCGAGCATCACGGTCTGCTGACCGATGATCCCCGCCTCGCGCATTTTGCGAATCCGGTTCCATACGGGCGTCTTGGACGACCCCACATCGCGGGCAATTTCATCCAGCGACTGGCTGGCATCCCGCTGCAGGGCCGCCAGGATTTTCCGGTCGGTGTCATCAATTCGGACATTCATTCTGCAATTTCCTCATCTCTGGGCCAGACGTTCTACGCCGCCATTCTTTTAGAACAATTGTTCTTATCTGCCCAGACATATGGCACATTATCGGGAATATTTCCTATGTTGAGCCTCAGAAATGCCAATCAAGGACGCCCTCATGGATCACTTCCCCATCTTTCTCGCCACCAAGGGCCAGCGGATCGTCCTGTCCGGCGGCGGCGATGCGGCCCTTGCAAAGCTGCGGCTGCTGCTCAAGACGCAGGCCCGCATCACCGTCTATGCCCACACTCCCGCGCCTGAGATCGAGGAGTGGGCCACAGCAGGCAAACTGACACTGCACCGCCGCACCCTCACTCACGGCGACACCCTCTGCGCGGCCCTTTTCTATGCGGCAGACGAAGACTCAGCCGAAGACGCCCGCACCGCCGCCATCGCCCGCCGCGAAGGTGCGCTTGTCAACATCGTGGACAACCTCGCCGACAGCGCCTTTATCACCCCCGCCATTGTCGACCGGGACCCGGTGACCGTCGCGATCGGCACCGAAGGGGCGGCACCCGTGCTGGCCCGCGCCATCAAGGCAGACCTTGAGGAAAGGCTGGCGCCTGATCTTGGCATGCTGGCCCGTGTCGGAAAATCCTTCCGCAAAATGGCCGAAGCCCTGCCCTTCGGTCGCGCCCGCCGCGATTTCTGGCGCGCCTATTACTTAGACACACATGCCAAAACCGAAGAAAGCGCCCAAGCCGCGCTCGACACGCTTCTCAGCCAGCACAAATCCAGAACCGCCCGCCCCGGTCACGTCGCCTTTGTCGGCGCGGGACCGGGCGATCCCGAACTCCTGACCCTCAAGGCGCGCAAAGCCATTGATGAGGCGGATGTGATCATCCATGACCGCCTGATCAGCCCGGAAATCCTCGAACTCGCGCGCCGCGAGGCCACGATGATCGACGTCGGCAAGAAAGGATTTGGCCCCTCAACTCCCCAGGACCACATCAACGCCCTGCTGGTCGAGCATGGGTTAAAAGGTGCCCAGATCGTCCGCCTGAAATCCGGCGATGCCACGATCTATGGCCGCCTTGATGAGGAAGTCGAGGCTGTGACAGAGGCCGACATCGCCTACTCCATCGTCCCCGGCATCACCGCGGCCTCCGCCGCCGTGGCGACTATTGGCCAAAGCCTGACGCGCCGGGGCCGCAATGCTTCTGTCCGCTACCTCACGGGCCACGACATGAAAGGGTTTGCCGATCACGACTGGGCCGCACTGGCCCGCCCGAACGAGGTCGCGGCAATCTACATGGGCAAGAAATCTGCCCGCTTCATACAGGGCCGCCTGATCATGCACGGCGCCGACCGCGCCACCCCGATCACGGTGGTCGAGAACGCCTCGCGCGGCAACGAACGCATCCTCGCCACTACGCTTGACCGGCTGGCGGACGATCTGACCACAGCAGCCCTGTCCGGCCCCGCGCTGATGTTCTGGGGCCTCGCCCCGCGTGAGGCTGCCGCGCACCGACGTAATACCGACGTCGTACCGACAGCCAAATTCCGCAATGGAGGCGCTCTGAATGCCCAAGCCATTTACCCCCAAAGTCATCACCGCCAATGCCCTTCTTGAGGGCGATGTGATCTACCTCACCGCCACCGGCTGGACCCGCGATCTGGCACAGGCCGACGTCCTCACAGATGAGGCCGACGCCGACCTGCGCCTGATCGAGGCCTCGGCCCAGACCGATCACGTGGTTGGCGTCTATCTTGCTGATGTCACTGTCAAAAATGGCATCCCCCACCCCGCTCACTTCCGCGAAGATTTTCGCGCACGCGGCCCCTCGAACTACCCGCACGGCAAGCAGGAGCACATCTGATGTACCATTACACCGACTTCGATCACGCCTTTCTGAAAGAACGCAACGCCCAGTTCCGCGCCCAGGTCGAACGCCGCATCGACGGCTCTTTGAAAGAGGACGAATTCAAGCCGCTACGCCTGATGAACGGTCTCTATCTTCAGCTCCACGCTTACATGCTCCGGGTCGCCATTCCCTATGGGACGCTGAACGCTGCACAGATGCGTAAACTCGCTGACATTGCTGAGAAATTCGACAAGGGCTATGGCCATTTCACCACCCGTCAGAACATCCAGTATAACTGGCCTGAACTGCGCGATGTGCCCGATATGCTGGACGAACTGGCCAAGGTGAACCTGCATGCCATCCAGACCTCCGGCAACACGATCCGAAACGTCACCGCCGACCACTTTGCGGGGGCTGCAGCAGACGAGGTCGCCGACCCCCGCCCCGTGGCTGAGCTCATCCGCCAATGGTCCACCGACCACCCCGAGTTCCAGTTCCTGCCGCGCAAATTCAAGGTCGCGGTCAGCGGTTCACAGAACGACCGCGCGGTGATAAAGACGCATGACATTGGCCTGCAAATCGTTGAGAACAAGGGTGAAATCGGCTACAAGGTCATCGTGGGCGGTGGCCTTGGCCGCACGCCAATGATTGGCAAGGTTCTGCACGATTTCCTGCCTCAAAAAGACCTGCTGCCCTATCTCGAAGCCATCGTGAGCGTCTACAACCTGCTGGGGCGTCGCGACAACAAATACAAGGCCCGCATCAAGATCACCGTGCACGAGAACGGCATCGATGACATCCGCCAACGGGTGAACGCACGCTTCGCCCAGATCAGGCCCACTTTCACAGGCGTCGATCAACAGATGCTCGCCCGCATCGAGGCCGATTTTGCAGCCCCCCCCTTTCGGCCGGCAGACGAAGCACCGTACCAGAACGCATACCAGCATGATCCGCTTTTCCGCAGCTGGGCCGACACCAACCTTTCCGCGCACCGTGCGCCAGGTTATGCAATCGTTTCCATCTCACTGAAAGCACATGGAAAAACACCGGGCGACGCCACCGCGCGCCAGATGCGGTTGATGGCCGCGCTCGCCGAAAGATACGGCCATGACGAGCTGCGCATCAGCCACGAGCAGAACGTGATCCTGCCCCATGTCCACAAGGCAGACCTGCCCTCGATCTATGCCGCCCTCAAAGCCGAAGGCCTCGGCACTGCCAATATCGGTCTGATCTCTGACATCATCGCCTGCCCCGGGATGGATTATTGCGCGCTCGCCACCGCGCGCTCCATCCCCATCGCACAGGACATTGCCACCCGTTTTGATGAGTTGAAGCTGGAGCACGACGTGGGCCCCCTCAAGATCAAGATCTCAGGTTGCATCAACGCCTGCGGCCACCATCACGTTGGCCACATCGGCATCCTTGGCCTCGACCGCGCAGGCGTGGAAAACTACCAGATCACCCTCGGTGGCGATGGTACGCAGGACGCCGCAATCGGCGAACGGGCGGGCCCGGGTTTCTCCGCAGATGAGATCATTCCCGCCGTTGAGCGTCTGGTTCTGGCTTACCTGGACCTGCGCGCAGAACCGTCCGAAACTTTCCTGCAAACCTACCGCCGTCTCGGGCTGCACCCGTTCAAGGCCGCCCTTTATCCGGAAACCCGTGCCGATGCCGCTTGATCACCCAGATTTTCACCCTTTTTCAAATACCTCTGCGCAGCGGCTGCGCCAAACGGAGGTGCTGAAATCCCGGGTGTACACGCTGAACACATCCTTGCGCTATCACAGCGCTGCGGATGTCATCGGTGCGGCATTGCACGAAGCCCCAAATCTCGCCTTGGTCTCTTCCTTTGGCGCGGAATCGGTGGTGCTTCTGCACCTTGCATCCATGGTCAAGCGTGACCTGCCGGTGCTCTTCATTGATACCGAAATGCTTTTCACCGAAACGCTGGTCTATCAGCAGGAGGTGGCGGAACGCCTGCAGCTGACCAACGTCACCCTCCTGCGGTCTGGCCATAGCGCAGGCACAGACCCGGACGGTACTTTACATCAGCGAAACCCCAACGCCTGTTGTGCCCTGCGCAAAACCCAGCCGCTTCAGGCCGCATTGCATGGTTTTGATGGCTGGCTCACGGGTCGCAAACGCTTTCAGTCCGGCGCGCGCGCGGCGCTCGAACACTTCGAGTGCGAGGCACGCAGCGATGCGCCCCCGCGGCTCAAGGTCAACCCGTTGGCCTATTGGTCTCGCGATGACGTGACCGCCTACATGGAAGAAAACCGCCTGCCGCGCCATCCGCTTGTCGCACAGGGCTATCCGTCAATTGGCTGCGCGCCCTGTACCTCACCGATCACACAGGGTGAAAACCCGCGCGCAGGTCGTTGGAGAGACACGACAAAAGAGGAATGCGGCATTCACTTTGTGGATGGCAAAGCGATCCGCCAAGGAACATCATCATGACACAACTGATCAATGACACCGGCTTTGTCCCTGAAGACTGGGCGCATGGTTTCTGCGCGCAAGGCGCCGCCAATGACTGTCTCGCACTCGATCTGCCTTCGGACGCCGATCCGGCACAGATCGACCTGACCGACAGCTTATTGATGATCCGCATTGATTTTCCGTCTTCGGCTGACGGGCGCGGCTTTACAATTGCGCGCGCGCTGCGGCTGCGGGGCTATCAGGGGCGTTTGCGCGCCAGGGGACACCTGCTCGCGGATCAATACGCCATGGCGCGACGCGCAGGTTTTGACGATGTTGAGGTGAACAGCGAGATCGCCGCGCGCCAGCCGCAGGATCAATGGCTATTTCGCGCCAACTGGCAGGACCACGATTATCAATCCCGGCTCAAAGGCGCCCCTGCGACCTGACGCCCGATTGCCCCTTCCCCCTTCATCTTCTAAGACAAGGCGCGCGGAACTCACGCGCGATTGATACATGACCGAGCATAGCCCCGTGGACCAACAAACCGCCAAACCCGTTCCTACCCTGCCTGACGCGCAGACGGTAACTTCTGTCCGGCACTGGACGGACCGGCTTTTTTCGTTTCGGGTGACGCGACCTGCCTCCCTGCGGTTCAGGTCTGGCGAATTTGTGATGATCGGCCTCATGGGCGATCCGGACCCGACGACAGGCAAGCAAAAGCCGCTTCTGCGCGCCTATTCCATCGCATCGCCGGCCTGGGATGATGAGCTTGAATTTTATTCCATAAAGGTGCCAGACGGGCCGCTGACGTCACGCCTGCAGCACATCCAGCCCGGTGATCAGATCATTCTGCGCCCCAAACCCGTTGGCACATTGGTGCATGACGCCCTGCTGCCCGGCAAACGCATCTGGTTCTTTGCGACCGGCACCGGGTTTGCCCCTTTTGCTTCGCTTTTGCGCGAACCCGAAACCTACGAGAAGTTCGAAGAGGTCGTGATCACGCACACTTGCCGCGACGTGGCAGAGCTCGACTATGGCCGCAAGCTGATCGAAGATCTGAAATCAGACGAGATGATGCAGGAACTGATCGGCGCAGATCATCTGGACAAGATCCGGTACTACCCGACAACAACCCGCGAAGAGAGCCCGAGAATGGGCCGTATCACGACGCTTTTGGAGAACGGTACGGTCTTCAAGGACCTCGGCATCGACCGCATCCATCCCGACGTTGATCGTGCGATGGTCTGTGGCAGCCTTGATTTTAACACCGATATCAAGGCGATCCTCGAAGGGTTTGGTCTGGAAGAAGGGGCAAACTCCGACCCCAAGACCTTCGTGGTGGAAAAAGCCTTCGTCGGCTGACCGGATCACAGATGAGAGCGCCACCCTCAGCGGCGGCGCGCCAAATCAAGAATGTGATGCGCGCGCCAGCGCGCTCAATTGGATGACGGCTGGCTATAGGGCTCCAGCGGCACGCCTTTTACCGTGATCCGGTGCATCAGGCGGCTTTCGCCGGGATAATCGGCAGTGGCGTAGTGCTGCACCAGACGGTTGTCCCAGATCGCCACCATCCCTTCCTTCCAAACCACCCGCGCCGTAAAGATCGGCTGCGTGACAAAGCGATAGAGGTAGCGCAGCAGTGGCGCACTCTCCACCACGGTCCAACCGTCGAACCGTGTGGTGAAATCCCCGTTCACATAGACGCAGGGCGCACCCGTCACCGGATGGCGAATTACGACCGGATGTAGCACAGGCGGCCGGAAGGCATCCGGATCAGTGCCCAGCCCCAATCCTGCCGGATCGGCAAAGCTGCTGTCAGAATGTTCGGCTTTCAAACCGCAAAGCATGGCCTGAAGACCGGACGACAGCGCTTGATATGCTGCCGTCATCGACGCGAAATGCGTATCTCCTCCCACAGTGGGCAATTCCCGCGCGCTGAGGATGGAACACATGGCCGGAGCGGCATCATAGCTGTGATCGGTGTGCCACGTTCCGCCGATAACGGCGGTCTGTTCAGGCTGCGTGCGCACCTCTGCGATCATGGGATGGCTGGCCACAGGCGTGAAAAAGCGGTTTACGTCAATATCCCCAAACTGTCGCGCAACCCTGATATGATCCTCTGGTGCCAGGTGCTGGTCAGGCAGCACAACGACGCCGTATGCATAAAGAGCGTCCTCAACGGCCTTCAGCGCTGCGCTGTCTGCGTTCTTCAGCAGGACGCCGCGCAGTGTGGCCCCCAGATGGCCGCTTATTCTGGTGATCTCCCAACCCATCTTTCAACACTGCCGATGGGCCGTCCAATTCGCAATAAAAAACCACGCCCCCAATCAGCTCAGGGGCGTGGCCATACCTCAGGCGCGGGGCGCGATCAGAGGTCCAGCGCCTCACGCACTTTTTCAAGCGCAGTCTTGAGCAGTTCAGGATTGTCCTTCGCCAGCTCCAGCCCTTGGGTCAGCGTGGTTTTCTGCAATGCGCCCAGATCAGATCCCTCGACCATTTCTGTCACTTTCTCCAGATCGAAACCGTCGACAGTCAGCAGCTCAGAAAGCATGGTTGCGTTTTCTTCGGTACCCTCGGTTGCCGCCTCAGCCGCCTCATCCACGGCAGCGTCAGTTGGGGCTTCTGCGGTTTCCTCGGTCGCTTCGGTTGCAGCCTCAGCCGTCTCGTCAGTAGCCTCGGCAGCAGTATCCGAGACTGCGTCTGTTGCAGCCTCTGCGGCAGTTTCAGTTGCCTCGGCGGCCTCTTCCGTGGCGTCAGCAGTGGCATCGACTGCGTCGCTTGCCGCTTCCGTGGTCGCCTGGGCGGCATCGCTCGCCGCTTCCTGCGTGGCGTCGACAGCGTCGCTCGCAGCTTCGGCTGTTGCATCTGCGGCATCACTTGCGGCCTCGGCTGTCGCGTCTGCGGCATCGCTTGCGGCCTCGGCTGTCGCGTCTACGGCCCCGTCTGCTGCCTCAGCGGCGCTGTCGGTGGCAGCGGCGACTGCGTCCGCGGCATCATCGGTTCCCTCAGTGACCGCATCGACGGCGTCAGAGGCAGCCTCTGCAGCCGCATCAACCGCGTCGCTTGCGGCAGCGGCCACACCTTCGGCAGCTTCGCTCACGGCATCAACCGCGCCTTCTGCGGCCTCAGTTACCGCCTCAGCGGCTTCGGTTGCTGTCTGCGACGCTGCGTCGGTGGCTTCTTCTGCCGTCTCGGTCACCGCATCCACCGCGTCGCTTGCCGCTTCAGTTGCAGCTGTTGCCGTCTCGCTGGCAGCGCTGGAGGCTTCCGTGGCCAACTCCGTCGCGGACTTGCCGGAATACAACATATAGCCGCCGATCGCGATGATGGCAGCGACAACAATCCAGATAACATTTCGCATATCTGTTCCCCTCAATTTCAGGCCCGGTACATCCCATGACACACCCTTGGCTCATTGAGCGGTGAAATGATCTTCAATGGGCCATTGTTCAAGGGGAATTTCACGCAACACGCACCATGGGCGGCATTTTGCGGCTTGAAGATGGTGGGGGGCGGGTCTAGTTTGCTCACTCGATACAAGACAACAATCAAAGGACGATCATCATCGCTCGCAGACCACACAACGCGCCGCCCCAAAGAGATACTGGCCCGCGCGTCAATGACAAAATCCGATCAACAGAAATTCGCCTAATCGGAGCTGACGGAGAGAACGTCGGCGTTGTCACCCCCGCCCGCGCCATGGACATGGCCGAAGAAGCCGGGCTGGACCTTGTTGAAATTTCGCCAAATGCCAATCCGCCTGTGTGCAAGATTATGGATTTCGGCAAGTTCAAATACGAACAGCAAAAGCGCGAATCCGAGGCCCGCAAAAAGCAGAAGATCATCGAGATCAAGGAAGTGAAGTTCCGTCCCAACACGGATACGAACGACTATGACGTCAAAATGCGCAACGTCTTCAAATTCCTGGAGAACGGCGACAAGGTCAAAGTCACCCTGCGCTTTCGTGGCCGCGAAATGGCGCACCAGAACCTGGGCCGCGAATTGCTGGAACGTGTGGCAGAAGATACCAAAGAGCATGGCAAAGTGGAAAACTTCCCCAAAATGGAAGGCCGTCAGATGGTCATGCTGATCGGCCCCTTGCCGCAAAAGGGCTAAGCCCGCCTTAGGGGTCGCGCATCTACCGGGTGCGCGCCCCTGCCCACCTTTTCGGGACGCCCCCATGCACCTGAACGATATCGAAACCCTTCACGCGCAACATCTGCGTCCCGGTTTTGGCACAACCACGCCAGATGAACTTGATTACATCCAACGTCTGATTGCCACGCACAAACCCAAGCGGTTTGTTGAGATCGGGACCGCGTCAGGCCTCAGCACCGGTTTTATCGCGCGCTTTCTCGAAGAGAACGGCGGCCAAAGCGTCACGTCAATTGATCTGTCCGCAAAGTTCTTTGGCGCGCCGGGCCAGCCGGTTGGCTACTTGGCGCGGGATATCTATCGCGGTGACAGCGTCAAGATCGATATCCTCCCGCGCAAATCGGCGTTGGATCTTGGTGATCTGGGTGGACCCTGGGACATGGCATTCATAGATGCCAACCACCAACATCCCTGGCCGATGGTGGACACCCTCGCCCTTGCCCCGCACCTGACCGGCCCCAAGATTGTCGTGCATCACGATTTACAGCTTTACCGGCGGTTCAAGTACCTGCGCGGTGTCGGGCCGCGCGTGCTGTTCAACGAGATGCCCGATAGCCATCGGCATGCGGACATCGCCGGAGACTGGAACATCTTTTCTATCGATCTGACGCTGGAGCCTGCGATTTTCGAAGAGGTTGCGATTGGATCTCTCAGCATGCCCTGGACTGCCCGCCCGTCCCTGACGGCGACAGAGATTGCGCGCTTTGAAGAAATCCTTGAGGCCCATTACAGCCCCCATCTGCGGGCCGAATTTCGCGAATGCCAAGAAACCTACCGTGTTTCCGTACCGGCGCGCGCTGCATTTGCGGCGCGTCGGGCACTGGCGCAAACACTGGAAACATTGGGGCTGCGCAAGCGGTAACCTTGGCCATGGCCACGCAAACCGCTGGCCAGGAAACGAAAAAAGCGCCACGGGAACCCGTGGCGCTTTTTCTTTGTTGGCAGGGTGCTCTTAGCGCAAAAGCCCTGTGATATTGCGGACCACCGCCCGACGGTTCGCCACTTCAGCGTCCAGTGTCGGAACTTTCAGGGAACTTTCACCGTATCCTTGCGTGATCATGTTCTCTGGCGGCACGTTGAAGTACTCCGTCAGGGCCAATGCCACGGTTTCAGCCCGGCGGTCTGACAGGGCAAGGTTATAGGTCGCATCGCCTACCGCATCGGTGTGACCTTCGACCAGAATGACCGTTCGCGGATCACGCGCGACCAGATCGCTCAGCGCCGTGCCAATGCGGGCCAGAGAACGGGCCTGTTCGGGCAGGATCGCCGCACTGCCGGTGGCAAATTGCACAGCATCCAGTTCGACCTCGGGGGCCAGCGCACGAACCTGCTGGATATCCCGGATCTGGCGCAGGGAGAACTGACGGTTCTGATCGCCCAACATCTGGGAGGCCAGAGCGGCACGGAGTTCCTCTTCGGTGCTCGTGCCAAAGGTCTGCGTCTGTTGCTGGATCTGCGGCAGCTCAGACACGATGACCTCTTGTTCCTGCACCGTGTCATCAAACAGCACCACGCGGTTGCCTTGCGCGTCCACATTGACGCGGCGGATCACCGCGCCATTGCCCGCGCGAATGGTGATGACCTGCGATCCATCCGATTTCGTCACGATTGTCCGGGTGGAACCATCTCGATAGGTTTCGGTCTGCACCTCGTCTCCCGGACGCCGGATGAGCGCGTCATCGTTCTTGAGAACGCGCAATTCGCCATTCGGGTTCTCAACAACCACCCGGTCCCCGGTCCGGCTGACGATCCGGTCACCGTTTTTCAGAACCGATCCCACGGCCACAGCACCAAGACCCAACAGCAAGGCTTTCTCGAACTTGCTCAGACCGTCATCGCCATCCGTGGCTTGCGTCTCTGTCCGCCCTTCGCCGGTCACGGCGGTTGCAAATTCCTCGTCCGATCCCCGAACCCCCTCTTCGGTGACCTGCTCTGTTTCGATCTGTGCACTGTCTCTGCCTTCACTCGAGGCGGCAGCGGCAGGCGCTTGTTGTTGAGACCGGGGTTGCGCCGCTGGTGCCTGTGGCTGAGGGGCCTGTGCCGTCGCCTGCGGTGCCGGTGCGGGCCCTGCAACAACGCCCGGCGTCCCATCAACGATAGCGCGCACGTCCGCGGGTGTGAAAGCGCGGCCTTCGTTCTCTGCACGCACCTTGGCCTCTTGCACGTTCAGACGCACCTGCCGCAACACATCGCGCGAGCCGACTACGCCACCAACGACCAGCTTGCACGGAAATACCTCTTGTACATCCGTACCAGCGCAGTTTGGCAGCTCGCTTTGCGCAAACCCGCCTGTCGGTATTGCCAACGCAAGACTCAATGTCAGCGATGCGGTTGAATTCAGTAACTTTTTCATGGTCTCGTCCTCACGGTTCAATGTACGCCGTTCGGGCAGCGTTGTAGGTTAACGCACGGCCCGGCAAAGACGTTCCGCCGGGCGTTGCAAGATGGCAAATTCCTGCCTCTAGTGATCCATGTCCCTCGACCGTTCGGGCGATGGGGCGCGATACCCCCAATCGCTCCAGACATCATAGGCGGGCACAATCTGGGGGCGATATCGGCCGGAACTGTAGGGATGCAAACTGATGGCATGCTCATAGGGGTCGCGCGCAACGGCGTCGGTCTGGGTCACTTCGCAAGGATAGTTGGTTTCAATCCCAAGCGGACGGCACGGGCTCAGCTTGCCGCGTGACCAGACCGGCGACGCAATTGGCAAAAGCGCACAACAAAGAACAAACGACAACCTGGGCACAAACACTCCTCCCCGTGTGAAGTGAGTACAGACTGCCCCAACACCACCGTGTTATCCAATATCAGCGCAAAGCCGCCCCTTCTTTCGCAAGAAGGCGCGGCTTTTTCGGAATGCTCCGAACCGGGCTAGGCGATAGCAGCAACCGCGCGGCGGGTCATCACCCCCGTCAAATGCGCGCGGTACTCGGCAGATCCATGCAGATCAGCAATCATATCGCCGTCCGCCTGCATGCCCTCAAGCGCCTCCGCTGAGAAGGTGTTGCTGAGCGCCTCTTCGGCCTGTGTCCAGCGGAACACGCCGTCATTCGACGCGCCGGTAATGGCGACCCGAACCCCGTCGCTGAACTTTGCGACAAAGGCCGCCACCAGCGGAAAGCGAGAGGCGGGTTGAATCATCTTCTCGTAATGCGCCGCCTGCGGCACAGGGAACTTCACTTCCGTGACGAGCTCGCCTTCTTCAAGTGCAGTGGTGAACATGCCTTGAAAATAGTCATCAGCAGCGATCTCGCGCGTGTTGGTGACAATCGTTGCACCGCTCGCCAGCGCGCCGGCCGGATAACAGGCAGAGGGATCATTGTTGGCCAGGCTGCCGCCAATCGTGCCACGGTTGCGCACAGCAGGATCGCCGATGCGCGCAGCGAGGGACGCAAGGGCCGGGTAATGCGCTTCGGCCTCGCGCATCACGGTCGCATGGGTGGTTGCCCCGCCGATGCAAAGACGTCCCTCATCGTCCATGCAAATCCCCTTCATCTCATCGATGCCGGCAAGCGAGACCAGTTTTGATGGTGCGGCCAGCCGCGCTTTCAGCGTCGGGATCAGGGTCTGCCCGCCGCTCAACGGCTGTGCTTCGTCCGCGCCCAATGCCTGGACGGCATCGGCAACGGTGGTCGGTTTCTCGATATCAAAGTTATACATCGTTTTCCTTTCCAGGTGGCGGGACGGCAGCGCCGTCCATCTCATTCACCCTTTGTCAAATACCTCGGGGTCCGGGGCAGAGCCCCGAAATCCCGCTTTATCCATTATGCTTGGCATTCGCGGCGACAACGCCAACGGCCTTCTTGGCCGCATCCCCGCCATGCATCGCAGCCCAGACCCTGTTCGGAGACACCGGCATGTCGATATGCGCCACATCATGTCCGCCGGACCGCAGCGCATCCAGCACCGCATTGACCACAGACGGCGGAGAGCCAATGGCCCCGGCCTCACCACAGCCCTTTACCCCCAGAGGGTTGTGCGTACAGGGGGTCTGGCACGAATGATCCACCTGATACATCGGCAGGTCAGATGATCGCGGCATGGCGTAATCCATATAAGACGCGCTCAGCAATTGACCGTCGTCGTCATACACGCAGGATTCCATCAGCGCCTGACCGATCCCCTGCGCCAATCCACCATGAACCTGGCCCGAGACGATCATCGGATTGATCACATTCCCGAAATCATCCGCCGCAGCAAATCTTTCGATTGTCACCTCGCCGGTATCCGGGTCCACCTCGACCTCACAGGCATAGGCCCCGGCGGGATAGGTAAAGTTGGCCGGATCATAAAACGCGGTCTCTTCCAGTCCGGGTTCCAGATCCTCAAGCGGATAGTTGTGCGGCACATAGGCGGCAAGCGTCACATCACCCCAGGCGACGGATTTGTCCGTGCCTGCCACGCTGAACGCCCCATCCTTAAGCTCGATGTCCCCTTCTGAGGCTTCCAGCAGATGGCTCGCTATCTTCTTGGCTTTGGCGATGATCTTTTCCGTTGCCCGCACCATGGCAGAACCGCCCACGGCAATCGAGCGGGACCCATATGTGCCCATGCCCATAGGCGTGTTGGCAGTGTCACCATGGACGATTTCGATCATGTTTTCATCGATACCGATCATCTCGGCGACCACTTGCGCAAAAGACGTCTCGTGCCCCTGCCCATGGCTGTGAGAGCCGGTCATGACCACCAGTCCACCTGTGGCATTCACGCGCACAGTGGCAGATTCGTACAGACCCGCTCGTGCGCCCAACTGACCCACAAGGTTCGAAGGCGCGATGCCGCAGGCCTCGATATAGGCGTTGACGCCGAAACCGCGCAGTTTGCCGTTGGCTTCGCTCTCTTTGCGACGGGCATCAAAGCCCGCCCGGTCTGCCATCTCCTCCAGTTTGTCCATCGTGGCGTTATAATCACCGGTGTCGTATTCCACTGCCACGGGAGTGGCATAAGGGAATTCGGTGATAAAGTTCTGCCGCCGCAGGGCAATCGGATCGACACCCAACTCATGCGCAGCCTTGTCGACCAGCCGCTCCAGCTGGAATGTGGCTTCGGGCCGGCCAGCGCCGCGATAGGCATCCACCGGCACGGTGTTGGTAAACACTGCCTTTACGTTCACGTAGATGAGCGGCGTCTTGTAGTTCCCCGCCATCAGCGTGCCGTGCAACCATGTTGGGACCGATGGGGCAAAGGTCGACAGATAGGCCCCCATGTTGGCATAGGTATCGGTGCGCAAAGCGGTAAAGTTGTTGTCGCCGTCCAGGGCCAGTTCGATCTTGGTCACGTGATCGCGACCATGCGCATCCGACATGAACGCCTCGGCGCGACTGGATGTCCATTTGACCGGACGATTGCACGCCTTGGCCGCAAAGGTGCAGAACGCCTCTTCCTGATAGTGGAAAATCTTGGTGCCGAACCCGCCGCCCACGTCGGGGGCAACGACACGCAGTTTGTGCTCCGGAATGCCAAGCACAAATGCGCCCATCAACAGGCGGATCACATGGGGGTTCTGCGACGTTGTATAGAGTGTGCTGTTGTCCGTGCCACGGGCATAGTCGCCAACTGCGACACGCGGCTCCATCGGGTTGGCAACCAGCCGGTTGTTGACCAGCTCCAGCGAGGTGACATGCGCGGCGTCTTCAAATGCCTTGGTCACCGCGTCCTTGTTTTCTTCGACAAAACCCCAGTCATAGCACAGGTTGCTGGTCAGATCGTCATGGACCTTGGTGGCCCCGTCCTTGACCGCATCCTTCATGTTCACGACCGCAGGGAGCTCTGCGATATCGACCACGATTGCCTCTGCCGCGTCCCGCGCCTGTTCGGGGCTCTCGGCAACCACGGCGGCTATCGGCTCGCCCACATGGCGCACCTTTCCCTGCGCCAGGATCGGGTGCGCGGGTTCCTGCATTGGCTCGCCGTGCTTGTCCGTTACCTGCCAGCCGCAAGGTATGCCGCCAACGCCTTCAAAATCGGCACCGGTAAAGATGCGCACAACACCGGCCATGCCGGCTGCCGCATCTACATCCACGCTGGTGAGCGTGCCGTGTGCAATATCCGAGCGTAGGAAATGCACATAAGCTTGCCCGCGAATATTGATATCATCGGTATAATTTCCGACCCCTGTCAGAAACCGTACGTCCTCGCGCCGCTTGCTGCTGGCGCCAATTCCGCCGTCCTTTGGCATTGGTATTCCTCCCTATGATGGTGCACAGCAACTGCGCACACTGTGTTGGTCCCGCGTCTGGCGGGTTATTCCTGATGCAATCCGAACCGCACGCCTTGCGGATCGGTGCAGGTGGCAAACCGGCCATAGCCGGGGGCGTCAGCGATCTCTCCCATCAACGCGCCCCCTGCGGATTTGACCTTGGCAACCGCCACTTCGATGTTTTCAACGCTCAGATACGGCACCATGCAGGGGGTTCCCTCTTGGTGCATGCCGACCTTGCGCGTGCCATCTGTAAAATGTCCGCCCCGACCACCTGGCATCTCCTCCCAGGTCCAGCCCATGACCGCCTCGAAAAAGGCGGTGGTACTGGCGGTATCGGACGTACCGATCTCAATGAAGTCGGGCGTAGACATCTATTCGGCGGCTAAAGCAGCGACATCTTGGCCAGAGGCGGCCATGATCGCCTTCACGATGTTATGATAGCCCGTACAGCGGCAGATGTTGCCATCCAGATAGTGACGCACCTCGGCCTCGGTGGGCTTGGGGTTGTCCTTGAGAAGCGCTGCGGCTGACATCACCATGCCCGGCGTGCAGAACCCGCACTGAAGGCCATGATGGTCCTGAAAGGCCTGCTGGATCACATTAAGAGAGCCATCTGCATTGGCCTGCCCTTCGATGGTTGCGACCTCAGCCCCGTCCGCTTCGATAGCAAACATGGTGCAGGCCTTTACAGCTTCGCCATTCACATGGACCACGCAGGCCCCGCACTGGCTGGTGTCACAGCCCACGTGGGTCCCGGTGAGCCCCATATCCTCGCGCAAGAACTGAACCAGCAGCGTACGACCTTCGACTTCCCCGGACGCAGCTTTCCCGTTCACGGTCATTGAGACCTGTGTCATGATTTCCTCCCTTTTATATTCGCGTTTGGAGAGAGTTAAGCACGCGCCACGCCGCTTGAGAACCGGAAAAATGTGTAAACCCGGCAGTTTGGCAGTATCGTGCATGATCAATGCGGCGCGACGTCTGGCGGCGCGTCCGCTTTTGCCCCGGTCTTATCTGCCGCGGCGTGGTTGCGGGCGGGATGGAATTTCCTTGAGCAATCCGCCGACGCCCATGCCTGCAATGTCTCTCGCAGTGACCGGGATCCCGCACACCACACGGCTTAGCACCCAGTCCGCCCCATTCAGCGCAGGCGAGCGCGCACATCCCGGCAGTCCAATAACCGGCGTGGCCTTAACTGTGCCCAGAAACAAAAGGTTACCAGGATCGACCGGCATGCCGAAACGCTCTACCTGACCACCCGCCATGCGAAGCGCCGTGGGGGCCACATCGTCGGGGTCAGACGTCGCTGACCCGGTGAGGATCAGCACCAGATCACTGCGCGCGGCGGATATGGCGTGCGCCAGCGCCTTTTTCTCATGGGGGATCATCACGACATCCGCCAGCGTCACATTCAGCGCCTCAAGGCGCCCTTCTATGGCAGCGCGCCCCTTGTCGCCTGCGCCGCCGTCAATCTCGGTAATGATCAGTGTCGCCGTGCGCAAAACCGGAGGACGCAACGTGATCGCCCCCCCGCCCGCTGCCGCGCAGGCCACTTGCAACGCGTCGCGCGGCACCCCGTAAGAGATAATCTTGATCGTCGCAATCATCCCGCCCTCGCTGAGTTGCTGCAGATCGGGCACCGTCGCAATGGTGATCATGGGGTGCACCGCGTTGACCGCCTCAAGGGCGGGTACATCCAGCATCACCACACCGCTTGATTGTGCCAGCAGGTTCACCCGACCGGTGAATGGCGGGCCCAGCCTGATCCCATCGGCGTGACCGGCCACGGCCTGGGCAAGCTGCAAGGCGGCATGATTCTCACTTACGTCATCCGTTCCCAGAATGGCGACGATGACATCATCATGCCCTGCGGCAGCAAGAGCCTCCACATCTTCAATCGTCAATCGATGGCCCTTGCGCAAACGTCCCTCAGGCAACGCCACGGAATGGGCCAGGATCGCGTCGACAGCCTCAGCGACAGGGTGAGGACCGAATTTCATCCCTGCCTCAGAACCTGAAGAATTTGCGCAAGGATCGAGACCGCGATTTCCGCAGGACCTGACGCGCCGATGTTCAGACCGACCGGCCCATGAATGCGCGCGATATTCTCTTCAGAAACACCCGCAGCGCGCAAGCGTTCGATGCGTTTGGCGTGAGTGCGCGTACTGCCCAGTGCCCCGATGTAAAACGTGTCGGATTGCACTGCGGCATGGATGGCAGGATCGTCCAGCTTTGGGTCATGTGTCAGCAAAACAAGTGCGGTCCGCAGATCGAGACCCAGATCCTTGAGTGCCACATCCGGCCAATCGTTGATCAGACGGGTGTCAGGGAACCGCGCCGGTGACCCGAACGCCTCTCGCGGGTCGATGACGATGGTGTCAAACCCCGCGGTGCGGGCCATGACCACCAGCGCCTGCGCGATGTGCACGCCGCCCACAATCGCAAGGCGCAGCGGCGGGTTATGAACGGCAATAAAAGTACTCCCATCTTCCGTCACACCTGACCGATCCATGCGATGGCGATCTTCATGACCTTCGTAGGCCAGCGCGCGCGCACTACCGTCCAGTGCAACCTCATAGGCGACGGCCACGCGCGCGGCCCGCGCTGCAACCAGATCACGCAGCATGTCGACCGGCATCCCCTGTGGACCAACAGGTTCCACCAGAATGCGGATGGTGCCGCCACACGCCAGCCCAACGGCAAAGGCATCGCCGTCACTGACGCCGTACTCCAGGACGCGCGTACCACCATCCTCAAGAACTTCCATGGCTTCAACCACCACGGCCCCTTCGACACAGCCACCTGAGACAGAGCCCTGCATCTCCCCTTTGCCGGATACGACCAATTGCGCGCCGACGCGGCGCGGTGCGGACCCCCAGGTCTCGATTACCGTGGCCAGAGCAGCGCCCTGCCCGACCTCAACCCAGGCCAGAGCCTGCTCCGATTCACCCATGGCTTTTGTCATGATGCATCAATCCTCTGGCTCAAATCAGCCTATCCGTGGTCACAAGGGTGACGGAGCGATGACCAATTGCCAAGCGGAAACGCCGGGCCATTGTGTGCCAGCTCTGCAATGCTGCATTTGCTCTGACAAACCAGATGAATTCGTGGGGCCCACAGCGCCTGTCAGCGCTTGCACAGAACGCCGTCGCCCACTACATCTGCACCAATACCCCTTTTGTGACGGACCGCATATCATGCCCATGCAAGCCCAAGAAATCGAAGACCTTCTGCGTCAAAGTTTTCCTGACGCCCAGATCACCGTGGAAGGCAGCGATGGGGTGCACATGGCGGCCATGGTGGTGGATGAAAGTTTCCGGGGCAAGAACCGGGTGCAGCAACAGCGCGCGGTCTATGCCGCCCTCAAAGGCAAGATGGACGGGGCTAATGGCGATTTGCACGCGCTGGCGCTGACCACGCGCGTCCCGGACTGATGCCGCTTTGGGGCTGGATACTCTGCGCCGGGATCGGCGCTGTGGTGGCGATCAGCGTTGCGCAGTATCGCACCCACAGCCGAACGTACCGCCCCCTTACAAGCCGCCAGCCCGCCCGCCGCGCAACCCCCGACACGCCGCTGGGCATGGAGGCCATGGATATAGCCGCCGTGAACAAAGTGACCCGTCGCAACGAGGCGCTGGAGCGCGGCCATACCAACTGGACGCGCAAGTCCAGCACGCAGACCGATGTCGCGGAAACCGATATCCAGCCATTGGCTGATGATGAAACCTATGCCACGCGGTTCCACGCCGCTTTCATGAAAAACAAAGGACGTGAGCAATGAGCGACGCTGCAACACAAATCAAAGAGACGATCCAGGCCAATGACGTGGTGCTTTACATGAAAGGCACCAAGGAAATGCCCCAGTGCGGGTTCTCCAGCCGTGTGGCCGGTGTGCTGAACTACATGGGCGTCGAATTTGCCGACGTGAATGTTCTGTCTGACGAGGTAATCCGACAAGGGATCAAGGATTTTTCTGACTGGCCCACCATTCCGCAGCTGTATGTGAAAGGTGAATTCGTGGGGGGATGTGACATCATCACCGAAATGACCCTGTCGGGAGAGTTGGACACGCTTTTTGATGAGAACCAGGTGACCTATGACAAGGACGCCGCAGACAAAATTCGTGAAGCGAACGGTTGATCATAACGGAATGTCGGCGACCACTACGGCACAAGGCTGATGCGATCCGGGTGCGGCTTAGCGCCACCCGGATTTGATTGATCATGCACACAGAATGGTGAACGCGCCGGATCGTTTTGGTGCGGCGCGTTTTCTTTGAAAGAAAACGGTCGGACTTTTCACAAAAAGTCCGCGCCCGATTGGGATCACAGCATCGGCCTTAGCCGGCCTTTTCTTCAACCTCAGCGGCCAGCGCCTCTGCGCGCGCCGCGACCTCGGCCAGCGTGTCCGTCACCGACTGCGGTACAACGGGCACTTCGATCCGTTCCGGTTCGACCGCCGCGTTGCGCAGGCCTGCCAGCTCTGCCTCGCGTTCGGCCAACTCGGCCCGCACTTCGGATATCTTGTCCTCGACGCTAGCGGTTTTGTCGGCAAGCAGCAGACCCGCCATCAACAGCATCCGCGACTCCGGCATCCGGCCCACCTGATCGGAGAGCACCTGTGCCTCGTCATCAAGCATCTTGGCTGCGGTGTGCAAATAGACCTCTTCGCCCTCCTGGCAGGCGACATCGAATTGGCGTCCGCCGATGTTAATTTGTACTTCGGGCATCAGGCGTCCTCCTCTGAGATGTGTTCCGGTGCGCGACCTGCCCCGTCAACCAAGGGGGTCAGGGCAGAAAGGATCGCGCTGGATTCCGCAATATCGACGGCTCTGGCTGCGCGCAGCCCCTCAAGCTCGGCCAGCATCGCCTGATTGATTGCGTCAGAATCGCCGACCCCTTCGGCGTTCGCGGCGCGCAGATCAGCGCAGGCCTGAATCAATTGCTGGTTGGCCCGACGCACCCGCTGCAGTTCTATATCAAATTGCGCCATGCGCGCTTCGCTTTCCTCGACCTGGGCGCGCATATCGGCCATCTCGACGTCGGACTTGGTTTTCAGCGCGCGGACCCGCGCAGTCAGTTGGGCGTTGGCCGTGCGTTCGTCCTCCAGGGCTTGCACCATCTCAGGGTCCGGCCCTGCAGATGCGCCACCGAGACGGTCCACGCCCTGGGCGATACGGTCCATGGCTGCGGTGATACGACCTTGCAATTCGTCTATGTTACTCATGACCTCTGAGGTCCCCCATGCATCTTTTTTCGAGCCGTCCTACCGCGCTTTACGAATCGCTTTGGAGCGGCATTTGGTCTGATCCTACCCAAAGACCTATCCAAATGCGCCCCCCCTTTCAATTCAGCATCTTGGGCGGCGAAGTTGATCCTACGCCACCCGTGGCGGACGCGTACCAACCCACTTTGGCTTGAACTTTCGGAGTTGGCTGGTATGCGTGGGCAAAATCTGCTTTGCCCTATAAGGACACCTGCGCCCCATGGATCTCACTGCCCTCGCCTCTGCCCATCCCGATCACTGGTCCAAGGCCACTGGCATCCGCGCACTCACGCTAGACGCGGTTGCGGCTGCAAACTCTGGCCATTCCGGGATGCCGATGGGCATGGCCGATGTGGCAACTGTCCTTTTTGAAAAGCACCTGAAGTTTGATGCTGCCAACCCGCTTTGGCCCGACCGCGACCGGTTCATCCTGTCGGCGGGTCACGGATCGATGCTGCTCTATGCGCTGTTGCATTTGACGGGCGACACCCAGTTCCCCATTGAAGAGCTCAAGAATTTCCGCCAGATGGGTGCCCGCACGGCCGGTCACCCGGAAAATTTCCTTGCCGATGCCATCGAGACAACCACAGGTCCGCTGGGACAGGGCATCGCGAACGCGGTTGGTTTCGCCATGGCCGAGGAAATCCTGCGCGCGCACTATGGCAAGAAGGTCGTCGATCACCACACCTATGTGATCGCCGGAGACGGTTGCCTGATGGAAGGGGTCAGCCAGGAAGCGATCACGCTGGCCGGGCGGCATGACCTGAGCAAGCTGATTGTGATGTGGGACAACAACAACATCACCATCGATGGCCCTGTCACCCTGTCCGATCACACCGACCAGGTGGCACGTTTTCAGGCAGCGCAGTGGCACACGATCGAGATCGACGGGCACAACCCCGATGAAATCGACGCGGCCCTCACCGAGGCCCGGAAATCCGACAAACCCACAATGATCGCCTGCAAGACCCATATCGCCCTTGGGCACGCGGCTCAGGATACCTCCAAGGGACACGGTGCCTTGACCGACCCTGAGCAACTGATCGCGGCAAAAGAGGCCTATGGCTGGAAAACCGGCCCGTTCGAGATACCCCAGGACGTGAAATCAGCTTGGGAAGAAATCGGCAAGCGTGGTGTCGCTGACCGCGAAGCCTGGGAAGAGCGATTTGACACTCTGCCCCGATCCAAGCGCGAGACCTTCAACCGCGCGCTGGCGCTCGACGCCCCCAGAAAGCTGAGCGCCACCGTCAAGGCGTTCAAACGCCAGATGTCAGAGGCCGCACCAAAGCTTGCCACGCGTGCGAGTTCCGAAAAAGTGCTTGAGGTGCTGAACCCGGTTTTGCCCGAGACAGTTGGCGGGTCGGCCGACCTGACCGGCTCCAACAACACCAAGACAGCGGATCTGGGCGTCTTTGACACCGACAACCGCAAGGGTCGCTATATATACTGGGGCATCCGAGAACACGGTATGGCCTCTGCGATGAACGGGATGGCACTGCATGGCGGCATCCGCCCCTACGGCGGCACATTCATGTGTTTTACAGATTATGCGCGTCCTGCCATGCGTCTGGCCGCCCTGATGAAAGTGCCGACCGTCTTTGTCATGACGCATGACAGCATCGGTTTGGGCGAAGATGGCCCCACGCACCAGCCGGTTGAGCATCTGGCCATCAGCCGCGCGACACCAAACACCTATGTTTTCCGCCCCTGCGACACGGTTGAAACGGCGGAAAGCTGGGAACTGGCGCTGACGATGAAGGAAAGCCCTTCCGTCCTGTCCTTGACGCGGCAGGGGCTGCCACATCAACGCCACGAGCACAAGAACACGAACCTGACAGCCAGGGGTGCCTATGTGCTGGCGGATGCCGAAGGGTCCAAGCGGCGGGTGATCCTGATCGCCAGCGGATCCGAAGTACATGTGGCCATGGCCGCGCGCGAGCAGCTGCAAGCTGAGGGAATTGGCGTGCGCGTCGTGTCGATGCCCTGCATGGAATTGTTTGCAGAGCAGGATGATGCCTATCGCAAGCGCGTTCTGCCCGGCGGATCTGTGCGTGTCGGCATTGAGGCGGGTGTCCGTCAGGGCTGGGACCGGTGGCTGCTGGGGGAACGCGGCAAATTTGGCAAGGCCGATTTCGTCGGCATGGACCGCTTTGGCGCCTCGGCGCCTGCTGAGGAACTGTTCGACAAATTCGGATTTACCGCAGAGAATCTGGCCGCCAAGGCAAAAGCCTTGCTCTGACAAGACCCACCAATTCCTTGTGGCATTTCTTGAGGATCAGGCGGCGGGTGAGGTGCCCGGCGCCGGTCGCGCACTGATCGGTGTGTCTATCTGCAGTTCGGTTGGCCCGATCGTCGGATGGGCTGATACATGCCTACGGTAGCAATTCTGATATTTACGGTGTGAAGTGCGCCCGACATAACCTATGGTTGCAGATAGCAATTCGGGAGGGTGCGATGATGGTCGCCTATATCATCGGTGCAACGGGTTTCGCAGCGATCTGCAGCATCGTCTGTTTTCTTCTGGGCGCCTCAATGTCGGGTGTCCTTGCAGCCTATGTCGTGTCGGGTCAGGCCGCATTGCTCAGCCTCGTGGCGGTCACTGCCTGCCGACGCGACTGCCTCAGGGCAGTCGGTCGCCGCTGACGTCAGGCGGCTTGCACATCACGATGAAAGATACCCCGCCATAGGGGCGTGATGATCTTTTCTCCGACAGGGATCAGCAACAGGCCAATCACAAGCCCAAGAACACCGTCCATTGCCGCAGTCGCCAGCCACTCTGTCGCGCCCTCTATGGTGGCTGGCACCAGATGTGCGACCCAGACAGCGATGTCGTGAATAGTGTCATACGGCAGCGAAAAGCCCATTTCCTTGGCGCCGTGCAGGATGATCGACCCCCCGACCCAGAGCATCGCTGCCGTGCCGACAATCGTCAGTAGCTTCAGAAACCCCGGCATGCCTTTGACAATGCCGCGACCCAGCGAGCGTGTCAGCCCCAGCCGACCTTTCTTTGACATCACAAGACCGATGTCATCCATCTTGACGATAAGCGCCACCGAACCGTAGACCGCGACGGTGATCATGATGGCAACAGCGGCAAGGGTTGCCGCCTCCATCCAGAAATTGCTGGGCGGGATGGCGGCCAGCGCAATGGTCATAATCTCTGCGGAAAGAATAAAGTCTGTCTTGATGGCACCTGCGGCTTTCTTCTCTTCGAGATGCGCGGGGTCTTCGATGGTTTCCGCCTCGCCGGGGTAATCAGCGTGGCCATCGCTGAGGCCAAGCGCATGGGCCACCTTCTCCGCCCCTTCAAAACAAAGGTAGGCACCGCCCAGCATCAAAAGCGGCGGGATCAGCCAGGGGGCAAAATTGGCAAGCAACAGCCCGGCAGGCAGCAGGAACACCAACTTGTTGCGCAAACTGCCTTTGGTGATGCGCCAGATGATTGGCAGTTCGCGGCTGGCCTCGAACCCTTGCACATACTTTGGCGTGACCGCCGCATCATCGATGACCGCCCCTGCGGCTTTGGACCCGGCTTTCGCAGCCTGCCCGATGACATCATCAATCGATGAGGCCGCGACCTTGGCGATAGAGGCCACATCATCAAGAAGTGCAATCAGGCCGCTCATGTCCGTTCCTTTCAAAGCTTACAGGACACCTAGCGTGTGCACCGCGTCAGGCAAGGGATCACCTTTACCGCTAACATCGACGTTTAACGCTAACATACCGAAATACGGCGGATTTTCCTCTTTCGCCCGGAGCATGCAGGCGGATATAGAGCGACCATTCGGGGCAGCCAGAGGGACAGACAAATGGTTATCAAAGTCGGGATCAACGGGTTTGGGCGCATCGGGCGCTGCACGCTTAGCCACATCGCAGCCTCGGGCCGGGACGATATCGAGGTGGTCAAGATCAACGCGACGGGGCCACTTTCGACCGCCGCGCATCTGATCAAATACGATTCCGTTCATGGCCGCTTTCCCAATGAGATCACCGTGGATCCGAACGAGGCCTACATCAACTTGGGCCGCAACGATATCGAGGTGATGTCAACCTACGCCCTCGAAGATCTGGACTGGAGTGGCTGTGACGTGGTGCTGGAATGCACCGGCAAGTTCAACGATGGCAACAAGGCGAACGTCCATATTGAGAACGGCGCGAAACGGGTTCTTTTGTCAGCGCCGGGCAAAAACGTCGACCGCACCGTGGTCTACGGTGTGAACCACGACACGCTTCAGGCCTCGGATCGGATGATTTCGAACGGGTCGTGTACCACAAACTGTCTTGCCCCCATGGCCAAGGTCATGCACGAGGCCATCGGCATTGAAAGCGGCCTGATGACCACGATCCACAGCTACACAGGCGATCAGCCCACGCTGGATCGCCGGCACAAGGATCTCTACCGCGCGCGCGCTGCGGCTATGGCGATTATCCCGACGTCGACAGGCGCGGCCAAAGCCCTGGGCGAAGTGCTCCCGGCGCTTAAGGGCAAGCTGGACGGCACCGCGATGCGCGTGCCGACACCCAATGTCTCTGCTGTTGATCTGACCTTTACGGCGTCGCGCGATGTAACGGTTGAAGAGGTGAACGCCGCCGCAAAAGCTGCGGCCGAGGGCCCGATGAAGGGCGTGCTGGGGTATGATCCCGAGCAGAAGGTCAGCATCGACTTTAACCATACCGAAGAGAGCTGCATTTTTGCCCCGGATCAGACCATCGTCGTCGCGGGTCGCACAGTGCGGGTACTGGGCTGGTACGACAATGAATGGGCGTTTTCGGTGCGCATGGCGGACGTGGCTGTGGCAATGGGCAACATGGGCTGAGGGACCGCAGGCGCGCGCTTGCGCGCAGCCTCTGCCCCTGCCATATCGGGGCACGCCCATCGGAGACGCCTACGCCAAATGACCAACCGTATTGCCCTTGCCCTCGGCTTTCTGGTGATCGCAGCCCTGGTGGTGGACGTATCCCTTTACGGAACGCAGCACCTGATCTTTCTCAGCAAGAAGATGCTGGAGCTGATCGAGTGGATCGCGTTCTGGCGCTGAGCCCAGTCTGCTGAAAAGACAGCACTGGCAGCAATTGTATCGGTACGCATTCGCCGTTGACACGCATTGATCAACGCGCATTTCTGGGGTCATCCGAAATTTGATCAAAAGGGTATCGTGATGACCATCAAGCTTGGGATCAACGGCTTTGGACGCATCGGGCGCAACGTGCTGCGCGCCCTTATGGATCGCGCGGACAGTGATCTTGAGGTTGTGGCGATCAACGATCTGGCCCCGCTGGAAACCAACGCGCACCTCTTTGAATTCGATTCCGTGCACGGGCGATATGGCCATCCCGTCACATTGGGGAACGACACCATTGACGTTGGTCGTGGCCCGATCCGCGTGACAGCTGAGCGCGAACCGGATCGGCTGCCTTGGGCCGATGTGGACATCGCGCTTGAATGTACCGGCTTTTTCCGGTCCCCGGAAAAGGCCGCACTGCACCACAAGAACGGCTCAGGGAAGGTGCTGATATCTGCCCCTGGCAAGGCCGATGTGAAAACCATCGTCTATGGTGTGAACCACCATCTGATCGAAGCCACCGATACCATCATCAGCAATGCATCATGTACCACCAATTGCCTGGTGCCTGTGGCCCATGTCCTGCACGAAGCCTTCGGTATCATCCGTGGCCATATGACCACCGTGCACAGCTATACCGGCAGCCAGCCTGTCCACGACCGCGCCCACAAGGACCTCTACCGTGCCCGCGCTGCGGCCCTGTCGATGATCCCGACCACCACAGGTGCCGCGGGGACAATGGGGCGCGTGCTGCCACAGCTTGACGGGCTGATCACCGGCACCGCGATCCGTGTCCCGACACCCAACGTGTCCTGCGTGGATCTTGTGGTGGAAACCGAAAAAACCACGACAGAGGCAGAAGTGAACGCGGCTTTCGAAGCTGCTGTCGGTTCGTTGCACGGTGTGCTGGGGGTGACCGACCGCAAACTGGTGTCGATGGATTTCAACCACGACCCCCGCAGCGCAATATTTGCCAGCGACCAAACGGCCATTCAGCAGGGCAATCTGATCCGCGTGCTGGCCTGGTACGACAACGAATGGGGCTTTTCCAACCGGATGCTTGACACGGCAGAGGCGATGGCCGCGGCCCAATAGCGACCGGGTGTGGGGACTGCCCGTCAGCGCAGTCCGAAGATAAAGTTGTCGATGCGCGTCTGGTGTTCCGGAAAGGACATCATATCCCCATGTCGCGCACCCTGCAGCGCCCCGAATGTCAGTGGCACACCGGCGTCCTCAAAATGTCCCACCAACCGCATCCCGCTCACAAAAGGAATGACGCGATCCCCCGTGCCGTGCTGCACCAGCACTGGCGCGCGCACCATCGGTGCGTCGCGGTCCGTGCGCCAGCGTTGAACAGGCAGCAGACAGGCCGGCAGCCCCGACCGCTTTGCCATCAGCCGGCAAAGCGCATCGAAAGGCGCTGACAGGATCACACCATCAACCGCGCGGCGCGCAGCCACATGCACAGCCAGTCCCGTTCCTAACGAATATCCCTGCACAACCAGCGGCGCATCGGGATAAAGCGCCCGGACATGATCTGCGACTGCCAGCGCATCGCGCTTCAGTGTTCTTTCCGAGGATTGCCCGGGAACGCCACCTGCACCGCGAAACGTCATGCCAACTACTGTCCGGTCTCGCGACACGTGATGCGCTAGCATGGGTTCGAAATAGACAAGGGACCCTACATTTCCCATGAAGTAGAGAACAACCGGGGCGCCCTTTCGCCCCTCGGAAAGTTGAATTTCAATTGGTTCCGCGCCCTGCACCTGCACCAGTCGAGCCTCAAACTCAGGCGCGGAAAACCGATCTGAGCGAAACGGATACAGAATCCGGGGGTGCAGCCAGATCATCAGCCCGGCATAAAGTAAAGCAGCGCAAATGAGGGCGATGATCGCCTTGTCGAAACGGTATCGCCTGCGCCGCGTCAACCGAAACGGGCCAACAGGGCCTTGTTCACGCGCGGGGTGACGAATTTGCTCACATCGCCGTTTAGTCGGGCAATTTCCTTGACCAGCTTGCTCGCAATTGCCTGATGTTGGGCTTCGGCCATCAGGAATACGGTCTCAATACTGTCGTCCAGCTGCCGGTTCATCCCCACCATCTGATACTCATATTCGAAATCGGCGACCGCACGCAGCCCGCGGACAATCATTTGTGCACCAACGTCACGGGCGCAATCGATCAGCAGGTTCTCAAAGGGATGCACGTCAACTTCGATCCCGGTCTGGGCAGCCAGTTCGGCACATTCCGCCGTGATCATCGCCACCCGTTCTTCCAGATCAAAGAGCGGCCCCTTGTCGCGATTGATCGCAACACCGATGACCAACTTGTCCACCAGGGTGGCTGCGCGTCGAATGATATCGATATGACCAAGGGTGATCGGGTCGAAAGTGCCGGGATAAAGGCCAATACGCATGGGCCGCGCTCCTGCTGAGAAGTTTGGGACAGGTCAACATGTGTGCCAATGGCATGCAAGCCGATTGGAGGGTCATTCGGTCAGGCTGAACTGCGGGTTCAATGTCCCATGATCATGCCTTCAAGCGCGTTTTTCTCCATCGCCAACTCTGTCAGGCGCGCCTTGACGACGTCACCAAGCGAAATCAGGCCAACCATTTCACCGTTCTCCAACACAGGCATGTGCCGAAAACGGCCGTCGGTCATCTTCTGGAGAACCTGATCCGCACGATCATCCGACCCGCAGGTCACCAGCTTGGTGGTCATCATGGATTCGACCGTGTGTGTCAGGCACCCGGCGCCCTGACGGCCAAGTTCCCGCACAATGTCGCGCTCTGAAAGGATCCCATTCGGTGTTTTCCCGTCCTTGGAGATCACCAGGGTGCCGATGCGTTTTTCCGACAACATCCTCGCAGCGGCTGAAATCAACATGTCTGGCGGAGAGGTGACCACCGCATCATCCGACTTTGACTTCAGAATTTGAGACACCAGCATGGACAGCTCTCCTTTTTGTGAACATCCCCCGGACCCTTAGCGTCCACCGGATAGCCGTTTGATGTCAAGCTTTTGCCTCCAGCGTCGCCACTTCTGCGCGCAATCCGCTGCTCAGCGCGTCGGCAAACAGCCGCAATCGCCGGTTCCGGCGGTCGTCCGCGTGGCGGATCAGATAAAAGGCGCGGCGCAGGCTGACAGCCTGCGTCATCACACGCCGAACACCCGGCGCCTGCGGCAATGCAAAGTCGTGGGTCACGCCAATTCCGGCGCCCTGCCGGATCATCTGCAGCTGAACTGACACCGAATTGGACGCAAGCGGCACCCGGTCAATGCCGATGTCCGTCAGGTAATCCAGCTCGCGGTCAAAGATCATATCAGGGATATAGCCCACCACGCGATGGCCCCGCAGATCCTCAAGAGAATTCAAAGGATCATGCGCCGCCAGATAACTCTCTGCGGCGGCAAGGTGCAGACGATAGTCGGTGATTTTCTGCACAATCAGGCGACCTGCGGTTGGCGCGCTGACCCCGATCGCCATATCCGCTTCGCGGCGCGACAGGTTGAAGACGCGCGGCAAGGCGACGATCTGAACATCAAGCGCAGGGTTCTTTGCAACGATCCGTGCACAAACCTGCGGCAGCAGATAATTTGCACAGCCATCCGGCGCCCCGATACGGATCTGACCCCGCAATTGGTCACTTTGCTCTTCCATGCCTGCGGTCGCCCGGCGCATCGCCTGTTCGGCTGCCTCGGCGCGCTCCAGCAACTGCGCCCCGGCATCGGTCAGCGCATATCCTTGCGGTGACTTGACGAATAAGACAGCCCCAAGTGTTTTTTCCAACCGCCCGACCCGCCTGCCAAGCGTAGCCGGATCCAATCGCAGCACGCGGCCTGCGCCGCTCAGGCTTTGTTCCCGCGCGACCGCCAGAAAAAGCCGCAAATCATCCCAATTGTGCTCCACCTGAGTGTTTCACCCTTTCATAAATACCTCAGCGCACCGTCGATACACCGCGCATGCTTTGCAATTTTGCAAAACTACTTTGCCAAACTGCCCCTTTTCCCCACGTTTTTGCAAGCCTATCCTGCATCCAAACTCAAAGGGAGACGATCCATGCAAGAACTCACCCATTATATCAATGGCGCCCACGTCAAAGGCACATCCGGGCGCTTTGCTGATGTCATGAACCCGGCCACCGGCGAAGTGCAGGCAAAGGTCCCGCTGGCCAATGGCGACGAGATGGATCAGGCCGTCGCCTACGCCACTGCGGCCCAGCCCGCCTGGGCTGCCACCAATCCGCAGCGCCGCGCACGGGTCATGATGAAATTCGTCGATCTTCTCAACCGGGACATGGACAAACTTGCCGAAGCCCTCAGCCGTGAGCATGGCAAGACCTTGCCCGATGCCGCAGGCGACGTGCAGCGCGGCTTGGAAGTGGTTGAATACTGCATCGGTGCGCCGCAGCTTCTGAAAGGTGAATACACCGATTCAGCAGGCCCTGGCATTGATATGTATTCCATGCGCCAGGCCCTTGGGGTAACGGCTGGAATAACCCCTTTCAACTTTCCCGCGATGATCCCGATGTGGATGTTTGCGCCTGCGATTGCCTGCGGCAATGCCTTTATCCTCAAACCGTCTGAGCGTGATCCCTCTGTGCCACTGATGCTGGCCGAACTGATGGAAGAAGCAGGGTTGCCAAAGGGCATTCTTCAGGTCGTCAACGGCGATAAGGAAGCGGTCGATGCGATTCTTCATCACGACGTGATCCAGTCCATCGGGTTTGTCGGCTCGACCCCGATTGCCGAATACATTTACGCCACCGGATGCGCGCAGGGTAAGCGCGTGCAGTGTTTCGGCGGGGCCAAGAACCACATGATCGTTATGCCTGATGCGGATATGGATCAGGCGGCAGATGCGCTGGTCGGGGCTGGCTACGGGGCCGCGGGCGAACGCTGCATGGCAATTTCCGTCGCGGTTCCTGTGGGCGACGAAACCGCAGATCGGCTGATCGAAAAACTGGTGCCGCGCATCGAAAAGCTCAAGGTCGGCCCCTACACCGCTGGCAACGACGTGGACTACGGCCCTGTTGTCACCGCAGCGGCAAAGGCCAATATCGAACGTCTGGTGCAAACCGGCATCGATCAGGGTGCCGATCTGGTGGTCGATGGCCGCGACTTCAGCCTGCAGGGCTACGAGGAGGGTTATTTCGTCGGCCCGCATCTCTTCGACAAAGCCACCAAGGACATGGACATCTACAAGCACGAAATCTTCGGCCCTGTCCTGACCTGCGTACGTGCACAGACCTACGAAGAGGCAATTGGCCTTGCCATGGACCACGAATACGGCAATGGCACCGCGATCTTTACGCGCGACGGAGACGCGGCACGTGACTTTGCCAACCGTATCAATATCGGCATGGTCGGTATCAACGTGCCCATCCCTGTTCCGCTTGCGTACCATACCTTTGGCGGCTGGAAAAAATCGGTCTTTGGCGACCTGAACCAACACGGGCCGGATGCCTTCAAATTCTACACCCGGACCAAAACCGTGACCGCGCGCTGGCCTTCGGGCATCAAGGAAGGTGGCGAATTCTCGATCCCCGTCATGGAATAGGCTTTCGGCCATTCTGAAACGCAGGGTGGGCGATACGCCCACCTTGCGCTACCTTCCTGATCAGGGCCGCGCTTTTCAGCCGGTTCTGCGGGGAGGGACGTGTCATGCAAGACAAATTTACCATCGGCATCGAAGAAGAATACCTGATGGTTGACCGTGACAGCCTTGCGCTGGCACCGATGCCCGACGGTTTGATGGCGGCCTGTCAGGGTGAGCTGCAGGATCAGGTCAGTCCCGAGTTTCTCAAATGCCAGATCGAGGTCGGCACCTGCGTGTGCGAAACGGTGCAAGAGGCGCGCGCAGACCTCAAACGCCTTCGCAGCACGATCAGCAAACATGCCGCCGACCACAACCTTGCCCCCATTGCTGTGTCCTGCCATCCGTTTTCGGATTGGAAACACCAGACCTTCACCGAAAAAGACCGCTACGCCACCCTCGAGAAAGAGCTTGAAGGCGTCGCGCGCAGGATGCTGATCTGCGGAATGCATGTTCACGTCGGGATCGAAGAACAGAACCTGCGCATCGACCTGATGCCACAACTCGCCTATTTCCTGCCCCACCTGCTGGCACTGTCCACGTCCTCGCCCTTCTGGCAGGGCGATGACACCGGGCTTGCCTCATACCGGCTGTCGGTCTTTGACAATATGCCGCGCACCGGTTTGCCGCCCATCTTTGCCAGCTGGGGCGAATATGAACGCACCACCGGGACGCTCATTGATCTGGGCGTCATCGAAGACACGACCAAGATCTGGTGGGATCTACGCCCCTCCGACCACTACCCGACCCTTGAAACCCGTATCTTCGACGTCCAGCCACGGATGGAGGATGCCCTTGCGCTGGCAGGGCTCTTGCAAGCCATCACCCGGATGCTGATGCGCCTGCGCGACCGCAATCTGCGCTGGCGGGAATATGACCGGTTCCTGATTTCCGAAAATCGCTGGCGGGCGCAACGCTACGGGGTGACCGAGGGGCTGATCGACTTCGGTGAGAAAAAGATCCGACCCTTCGATGATCTGCTCAATGAACTGATCATGTTGCTGGCCGAAGACGCCGAAGCGCTTGGCGTGCTTGATGATATCACCCGTCTGCGTGACACGGTGGCGCATGGCACCAGCGCCACACGCCAGCGGGCGGTCTTCAAGGAAGGTGGACAAGAAGCGGTCGTGCGCCACCTGATCGACGAATTTCACGCCGATCTTTGAGGCTTGCAAAACTCTTGCAAAGATTGGAATTTAACGTGCGTTCAAATAATTCAGGCCAAAGGACTGCCCCATGGATTTCGCACTGAGTGAAGAACAGACCGCCATCTTTGATATGGCCTATGGGTTCGGTCAGGAACATATCGCCCCTCATGCCCGCCAATGGGAAACAGAGGGCACCATCCCGAAATCATTCTGGCCAGAGGTCGGCGCACTGGGTTTTGGAGGCATTTATGTCTCAGAACAGGCCGGTGGCTCGGGCTTGTCCCGATTGGATGCAACGCTGATTTTCGAGGCCCTGTCCATGGCCTGCCCTTCAGTCGCCGCGTTCTTGTCCATTCACAATATGTGCGCGCGGATGATTGACAGTTTTGGCGATGACGCGCTGAAAGACAGGGTGCTGCCGGGTGTCTGCAGCATGGAGACATTCCTGAGCTACTGTCTGACAGAACCAGGATCTGGTTCTGATGCGGCGGCGCTGAAAACCAAGGCGGAGCGAACCAACGACGGATATCTGCTGACGGGCTCCAAGGCTTTCATCTCGGGCGGCGGTTATTCAGATGCCTATGTCACCATGGTGCGCACCGGCGATGAAGGACCTGGCGGTGTTTCCTGTGTGTTGGTTGAAGATGGATCGGACGGGCTGTCCTTTGGCGCCCTGGAAGACAAGATGGGCTGGCGCAGCCAACCCACAGCACAGGTGCAGTTCGACAATTGCGTTGTGCCCTCTGCCAATCTGGTGGGGGAAGAAGGCAAAGGCTTCAAATACGCGATGGCGGGACTTGATGGCGGTCGGTTGAACATTACGGCGTGTTCGATAGGCGCGGCACAAGCGGCGATGAAGACCACGATCGGATACATGGGCGACCGAAGCGCCTTTGGCAAAAAGATCGAAGATTTTCAGGGGCTTCAGTTTCGTCTTGCAGATATGGAAACCGACCTTCAGGCAGCCCGCGTGCTGCTTCGGCAAGCCGCCTGGAAACTGGATCAAGGCGCGCCAGATGCCACGCGGTTTTGCGCCATGGCCAAGAAGTTCGGGACCGAGGCCGGAAGCCGCATCGTGGATCAATGCCTGCAACTGCACGGCGGCTACGGCTATCTCGCAGACTACGGGATCGAAAAACTGGTACGCGACCTGCGCGTCCACCAAATTCTTGAAGGCACCAACGAGATCATGCGCGTGATCATTTCACGCGATATGATCAAGAACAAATGAGCGACATCAGCATCCGCAAGACCGGCCGCGCCGGTCGCATTACGCTGACACGCCCGAAAGCGCTCAATGCCATGACCTACGAGATGTGCCTGGCCATTGATGCCGCGTTTGATGCCTGGGCCAACGACGATGCTGTGGCGTTGATCATTCTGGATGCCGAAGGTGATCGGGCGTTTTGCTCTGGCGGGGATATTGCCGAACTGTATGAGACCGGTACAAACGGCGACTACGCCTATGGGCAAAAGTTTTGGGCGGATGAGTATCGCCTGAACCACAAGATTTTCACCTACCCAAAATCCGTCGTCTCGTTCTTGCAGGGATTTACCATGGGCGGCGGCGTGGGCATTGGCTGCCATGGCTCTCACCGGATTGTGGGCGAAAGCAGCCAGATTGCCATGCCGGAATGCGGCATCGGGTTGGTGCCGGATGTTGGTGGGTCTTACATGCTTGCCCAAGCGGCCGGATCGCTTGGTGCCTATATGGGGTGCACTGGCACCCGCATGAATGCGCAAGATGCCATTTATGCCGGTTTTGCAGACCTCTACATACCAGAGCTAAAGTGGCCAGAGGCGACCCAAGAGCTGGAAAAAAGCGGTGATGTAGATGTGCTGAACCCTTATCTGGAAACGCCGGAGGGCGGCCAATTGTCCGCACGGCAAGCGGCGGTGGATCGCTGCTTTGCGGGTCGTACGCTTGGCGAGGTCCTGACGGCGCTGGAATCGGAACACGACGCATTCGCTGCCGATACGCTGAAAAAGATGGGTCGCATGTGCCCCCTGTCGATGGCCTGCACCATCGAGATGATGCAGCGCCTGCGTGGCGGAGCTCCGGACATGACCCGCGCACTGGATCTTGAGTACCGCTTTACCTTCCGCGCCATGGAACACGGCGATTTTCTTGAAGGTATCCGGGCGGCAATCATCGATAAAGATCGCCAGCCAAGGTGGCAATACGCGGACATGAAGGTGCCTCAGGAAAAGGTGGCGCAGATGCTGCAGCCACTGGGAGAGCACGCACTGAAACTGGAGGGAACAGCATGAAGATCGGTTTTATCGGATTGGGCAACATGGGGGCCCCCATGGCTGCGAACCTTGCGGCGGCAGGCCACGACGTATCAGGCTATGACGTGGCCAGCACGACAGCACAGGGTGTCACAGTTGCCTCAGATATCGCAACGGCCGTCGACGGTGCAGAGGTTGTCATAACCATGCTGCCCAACGGGGCGATCCTGCGCGATGTGGCGGACAGCGCCCTGCCCCGCATGACCGCAGGCAGCCTGCTGATCGATTGCTCGACCGTCGATGTGGAAAGCGCGCGCGACACCGCATCACAGGCAGACGCTGCGGGCGTACTGTTCGTTGATGCGCCTGTCTCAGGCGGGATCGGCGGGGCCGCGGCGGGTACGTTGACCTTCATGGCGGGCGGCAGTGACAGTGCCTTTGAAAAAGCCGCGCCGCTGTTTGACATCATGGGGCAGAAGGCGGTGCATTGCGGTGACGCCGGCGCAGGTCAGGCCGCCAAAATCTGCAACAACATGATCCTCGGCGTCACAATGATTGCCACCTGCGAAGCCTTTGCCATGGCCGACAAACTGGGTCTGGACCGGCAAAAGATGTTCGATGTGGTCAGCACCTCGTCCGGTTATTCCTGGAGCATGAATGCCTACTGCCCGGCCCCCGGGGTCGGCCCGCAGTCCCCGGCCGACAACGACTACACCCCCGGTTTCGCCTCAGAACTGATGGTCAAAGACCTTGGGCTCAGCCAACAAGCGGCAGAAGGTGCCGACGCCGACACACCCATGGGCGCGCTGGCGCTGGCACTCTACAAGCAGTTCGTCGAAAACGAGGACGGGCTGGGCAAGGACTTTTCCGCCATGCTGCCCCGGTTTGAGGCGCGAAGCCGCGACACCTAAGGTCGCAAAAGGGCTATCGGACACAAGATAATCGCCTAAGCTGCGGGAAAACCAAAGGTACACCGCCATGGCGCCGGCTTTTCATGACTTTGCCCATACTCTGACCTCCGGTGACCTGCCCGAGGATGTCCTGCGCGTGCTCAGGCGGTCATTCACCGACACGATGGGCGTGGCCGCTGTGGCCTCCACCACCCAGATGGCCGACATCGCCCGGCGCGGGGCGCTGGCGCTGTTTGGGGTCGGTGGGGCGGGCGGATCCCGGATTTTGATGCACGGCGCCCGCGTCAGCCCAGCGGGGGCGGCCATGGCCGGGGCCTTTACCGTCGATGCCGTCGATGCACATGACGGCACATCACCTTGCAAGGGTCACGCCGGATCGGCTGTGTTCCCGGCCCTGCTTGCATTGACCGATGCGATGCCGGAACCCGTAAACGGAGCGGAATTTGCGACCCTGCTGGCCATCGCCTACGAGGTCAGCTACCGCGCCGGGCTGGCCCAGCACGCCACTTGCGCTGACTATCACACGTCGGGCGCATGGACAGCCGTGGGCGTGGCAACGGCCTGTGCGCGCGGCCTGGGTGCCACGCCGGAGCAGATCAGACATGCCGCTGGCATCGGCGAATACCACGGGCCGCGCAGCCAGATGATGCGCTGCATCGACCACCCGACCATGGTGCGCGATGGCGTGGGTTGGGGCGCGCCTTCCGGTGTGACGGCCGCCTATCTCGCCTGCGAAGGCTTCACCGGCGCCCCTGCCCTGACGTGCGAAGACGCGCCATCCTTCTGGGCCGATTTGGGCACCAACTGGCGGCTGGTCGAAGACACCCATTACAAGCCATATCCCTGTTGCCGCTGGGCCCATCCCAGCATGGACGCAGCAGCAGATCTGATGCGGGAACATGCCTTGCACCACACGGATGTCGCCGCAGTCGAGATCAAGACCTTCCACAACGCCACCCGGCTTGCAGGGCACAGCCCCGCCACGCCTGACGAATTCGCCTACTCCATCGCCTTTCCTGTCGCTGCACTTATCGTCAGGGGACAGGTCGGGGTTGCTGAATTGCACGAGGACACGCTGCGCGACCCCGACATTCAGCGCATCAGTTCAGCGACAACGCTCATTGACGATCCTCATCTGACATCCATCTCTGACGGCAAACGCTGGGCCGAGGTGTCACTCCTCCTGCAGGACGGCCGCCGCGTCAGCGCGGCGCCGCGCACCCCCCGGGGGGATGTCGATATGCCCCTTTCGGCAAATGACATCGAAGCAAAGTTTCACCTCTTTGCAGATCCCGTTCTGGGTGAGCCACGCGCGCAGGAGCTGGCCAGCCTGAGCGGCAACTTTGATCACCTGTCAGCCAGCGAATTTGCGCGGCTGCGCGATCTGTGCCTGTCGGCCCCTTAGGCCAAAACCCGCGTCCCTGCGATTGGAACCTCACGCCACTCTCAAGGGTTTCATTGGTATCGCCACTATTCAGGACAAGTACCATGAACAAGGCCATCGCTATTTTCACCACCTGTGGAGTGCTTATCGGCACCTCTGCGCATGCAGCTGTGTCACCACCGGCGCTGGGTAGTGTGCCAAACATGCGCGATGCGTCGATTACCTTCGCCGACCCGCAGATATCCGCGTTGGTCTGGCAGGCAAAGAACGACAAGGCAAAGGGCAACGGGAAAGCCAAGGCCGCCGGGCAAAAGAAGAAACCTCAAAAAGCCAGCAACAAGGCCAAAAACACCGGCAACAAGGCGCAGAAAAAGGAAAAGGCCAAAGTGGCCCCCGGCCAGGCCAAAAAACAAACGACCAATCAGGCCAACGCGTCGGCGCAGGACCGCGCCGTGAGAGTTGATCGCATGCTACGTAGCGAAGCGCCCGCCGACCGCGACATCCGTGGGCTTCTGGGCACTGCTAGCCTGCTTGCTCTGGCGCCGGGTGTGTCGATCGGCGAGGTGTCCGACAGCGAAATCATCACATACCGCAATTGCCCGCCCGGACTGGCGAAAAAGGACCCGCCTTGCGTCCCCCCGGGACTGGCAAAAAAGGGTGTCACCTACGATGAATGGGCCGGCTACGGGCAGCAGGATTGGGATCGGCTATGGCTTGATCGGCGATCCGGCTTGCTGAACACTGATGTACGTCCAACGCGGGATGGGCTGTTACTGCAGTCCGATCAGATCGCGGAGCTTTTCGGCCTGCCCACGGCCCCACGCGGTCAGCGTTACGCTGTGATCGACGGAATGCCGGTTCTGCTGGATGAGAACGATTATACCTCTCTCCTGCTTGTCAACGAACTGGCTCAGGTCACGCAGGTTGATCCCTTAACGACAATCGCCCCTACAGCCGCGCTCAATCAGACCGAACTGCAGCGGTTCTACCGTCTGCCACCACTGACACCTGGTGAAAACTATGCGGTTCTGAATGGTCAGATCGTGCGGCTTAGCGACAGCCAGTACGAGACATTGCAACTGATCAGGATCGCCCGCGCCATTCTCTAAGGGCTGCGACCTTGTGGCGGCAGAACCCTATTCCGCCGCCACTTTCGTACGCTTTTCCAGCATAGGCTTGAGATATCTCCCGGTGTAGCTTGCGTCTACTTCCGCAACTTGCTCGGGCGTGCCCGTCGCGACCACCTTGCCGCCACCATCGCCGCCTTCGGGACCGATATCGATGATATGGTCAGCCGTTTTGACAACGTCGAGGTTATGTTCGATCACAATTACAGAATTGCCCTGATCGACCAATTCATGCAACACTTCCAACAGCTTGCGAACATCCTCAAAGTGTAGACCTGTTGTCGGCTCATCCAGAATATAGAGCGTGCGACCCGTCGACCGCTTGCTCAACTCTTTTGACAGCTTTACCCGCTGCGCCTCGCCGCCCGAAAGGGTCGTCGCCTGCTGACCGACCTTGATATAGCCAAGACCCACCCGCATCAACGCGTCCATCTTTTCACGAATGGACGGCACGGCTGCAAAGAAGGCCTGCGCGTCCTCAACTGTCATGCCAAGGACGTCGGCGATGCTCTTGCCCTTGAACTTGATCTCAAGCGTTTCGCGGTTATATCGCGCGCCCTTGCAGGTTTCGCATTCAACATAGACGTCCGGCAAAAAGTGCATCTCGATCTTGATGACCCCGTCACCCTGACACGCCTCGCAGCGCCCACCCTTGACGTTGAAACTGAAGCGCCCGGGCTTGTAGCCGCGCGCCTTGGCCTCTGGCAGGCCAGCGAACCAGTCACGGATCGGGGTGAAGGCCCCGGTGTAAGTCGCTGGATTAGAACGCGGCGTTCGGCCAATCGGTCGTTGGTCAATGTCGATGACCTTGTCGAGATGTTCCAGCCCCTTGATGGTTTCACAAGGCGCAGGTGTTTGCCGCGCGCCGTTCAGGTTCATCGATGCCGTCTTGAACAAGGTTTCAATCGTCAGCGTGGATTTACCCCCGCCAGACACACCGGTAACGCAGACAAATTTGCCCAGCGGAAACTCCACCGTGACCTCTTGCAGGTTGTTACCAGTGGCCTTGACCACTTTCACGGCCTTCTTTTTCCCCTTCCGCCGGGTTGACGGTATCGGTATTTCCCGTTTGCCGACAAGGAATTGCCCCGTGATCGACGCGGCATCCGCCGCCACCTGATCCGGCGTGCCATGGCTGACAACCTGACCACCATGCACACCGGCGCCGGGACCAATGTCGAACACATAGTCCGCCTCGCGGATGGCTTCCTCGTCGTGCTCAACCACGATCACGGTGTTCCCCTGATCGCGCAGGTTCTTCAGCGTTTGCAACAAACGATCATTGTCGCGCTGATGCAGCCCGATAGAGGGTTCGTCGAGCACGTACAGCACCCCCGTCAGGCCCGACCCGATTTGCGAGGCCAATCGAATGCGCTGGCTTTCGCCGCCACTTAACGTGCCACTTGCGCGTGAGAGCGTAAGATATTCTAAACCCACATTATTCAAGAATCCCAAACGCTCTCTGATCTCCTTCAGAATGGCGCGCGCAATCTCATTGTTTTGGTCTGACAGATGCTGAGGCACCTCCTTGCACCAGTCATAGGCCTCACGAATTGACATCTGCACAACCTGGCCAACGTGCAGCAGATCCTTGCCGCTGCCGATCTTCACTGCCAGCGCTTCGGGCCTCAATCTAAATCCGTCGCAAGTGCCGCAGGGACGATTGTTCTGATAGCGTTCGAATTCTTCGCGGATCCAATTGCTGTCGGTCTCGCGATACCGGCGTTCCATATTGGGGATGACGCCTTCGAAAACGCGGGTCACTTCATAGACGCGCCCGCCTTCATCGTAGCGAAACTTGATCTCTTCCTTGCCGGACCCATACAGGAAAACCTGCTGTACTGTCTCGGGAAGGTCTTTCCATTTGGTGTTCTGGTTGAACTGGTAGTGCTTCGCAATCGCCTCAATCGTTTGCCGGAAATAGGGCGATTTGCCCTTGCGCCATGGTGCCAGCGCACCATCGTAAACCTTGAGGTTCTGATCCGGCACCACGAGGCGTTCGTCAAAAAACAACTCCACGCCCAATCCATCGCAGGACGGACACGCACCGAACGGAGCGTTGAAGGAAAACAATCGTGGCTCGATCTCGGAAATGGTGAAGCCACTGACAGGGCAGGCAAATTTTTCGGAAAATGTCGTACGCTCCGGTTCGCCCTCAGCGGGCGCGGTCTCAAGGATCGCGATCCCGTCTGCCAGATCAAGTGCCGTGCGCAGACTGTCGGCCAGCCGGGTTTCCAGCCCTTCGCGGATGACGATCCGGTCAACCACTACGTCAATGTCATGCCGAAATTTCTTGTCGAGAGTGGGCGGTTCATCCAGTTCGTAGAACGCACCATCAACCTTGACCCTCTGAAACCCCTGTTTTCTGAGCTCCAGAAATTCCTTGCGGTATTCGCCTTTCCGGTCACGGATAATCGGGGCAAGCAGATAGGCGCGCGTACCCTCCCCCATCGTCATGATCCGGTCGACCATGTCCTGCACTTGCTGCGCCTCGATCGGTTTGCCTGTCGCGGGGCTGTAGGGTGTCCCCACACGCGCAAACAGCAGACGCATGTAGTCGTAGATTTCCGTCACCGTTCCGACGGTCGACCGGGGGTTCTTGGACGTCGTCTTCTGTTCAATCGAAATGGCCGGGGATAATCCGCTGATGTGATCCACATCCGGCTTTTGCATCATGTCAAGGAATTGGCGCGCATAGGCCGACAACGATTCGACGTAGCGCCGTTGCCCCTCTGCATAAATCGTGTCGAACGCGAGGCTGGATTTGCCTGACCCGGAAAGCCCTGTGATCACAACAAGTTGGTCGCGCGGGATGTCTACATCAATGTTCTTCAGATTGTGCTCTCGCGCGCCCCGGACCTCGATATTTTTCAGCTCTGCCATCACATGCCCCTGTTAACGCTTTGTACATAGGTGGTGGCGCAGGATTCTCCAATG
The DNA here is from genome assembly GCF_014763045.1 of Sulfitobacter aestuariivivens. GTDB lineage: Bacteria > Pseudomonadota > Alphaproteobacteria > Rhodobacterales > Rhodobacteraceae > Sulfitobacter > Sulfitobacter aestuariivivens. The sequence continues at coordinate 693,870 of NZ_JACTAG010000001.1, read as the reverse complement.
AAAAAATGAGAACAAAAAGTGAACTATGCCTGAGGGCGACGCAATCGTCCCAACCATAGGTGCACAATCAGCCCGCTTAGAAACGCGATACCCGCCAAGAGCGGCAGCGCGGTGTATCCCATACCCACCAGCGCGGCCGCCATGATCGGCGTGCCAATGGTGTTGCCGATGTTACCCATCTGAGCAAGCGCGCCATTGGCCTGTGCCTGCGTCGATGGGGTCTCGTTCAGCTGTGGCACCGCGGCAAAGCTCGCCCCCTGGATCAGCCCCATACTTGCCGCAAGCGCCAGACAGGCCAGCGGTGCCCCCGGGCTGGACCAAAGCCAAATGACGCAGAGAAACGACAAGGCAAAGCCACTCTCGACCACCCGCACGGCGCTGACATGGCGCAACATCCAAACGCCCAGGGTCATCGAACTGGCAATGCTCATCAGCGGCATTGCGCCCATGATCAGACCGCGTTGTTCGGGATCAATAAAGGGCGGTAGTACGGTCAGGATAGACACGAAGCTGAACGTGTAGAAGAGCCAGCCTGCCGCAGCCGCGGAAATGCGAGGGGAACGGTAGATTGTACCGTGATCCCGCAGGACTTGCCTCCAGGAAAACGGCTGCTGCGCCCCCTCCTCTGGCAGCGCCCGCAGGCGCGCGGACAGGTAAAGTGCGAAGACAGCCATATAGGCGGCATGCGCCATAAAAAGAGCTGGCACTCCCAAAGACAGCGCCAGCGGCCTGCCCGCCCAGGCCAACACCGCAAAGGCCACGCCAAAGAAGGTGCCCCATAATGTCAGTGTCAGCCCCCGGTCACGTGGCGCGCTGATCTGAGCGATCAGCGTCGGGGCCGCAACCACAATGGCAAGGTGGGATACCCCTTCAAGCATGCGGGCCGCCAGCATCAGGGGCAAGGCAGGCAACACCGCCTGAAACGCGGATACACCCGCCCCGATCCAGAGCGCACCCAGCAGGGCGCGCCGGTACCGGATACGGGCCACCAGAAGCCCCGCCGCGACACCAAAGAGGATGCCCACGAAACCCACCAGCGACACGATGAACCCAATGGCGGCCCCCGCATCGGGATAGACCTGCGGCAACAGATCAAAAATCACGCTTACCTTGCCGTATTGCGCCGCAGCGCCCAGCCCGGCACCCCACAGGGCGAAAATCAGCGCAAAGGGTGTTTTTTCAGACAAGGGATTGGCTTTCTTGCAGATCTCGCCTGCACCCTAAACCTTCTGCGCCAAAGCCCAAGCGCAGATCGGCATCATCGGATCGTTTTTAATGCTATCCGTCTTTTCGTCGTATTCCGGGGGCCACTCCTTTTCCATGTTGCGCAGCGCAACATGGCGGTTGCCCCACTGCTCCGAATGGATCGTTTCTTCCGGAAAGCCGCCTTCGATCAGCAGATTTTTCAACCCGCGCGCCGACCAGCGGGAATTGTCCTGAGGTGCAGCATGGAAGGGGACGAAAAACGGTACGGCCAACCAGAAGTGACCGCCGGTGCGCAGCATCTGGTAAACATGCCGCGTGGCCGCATAGGGGCGGTCAAGATGCTCCCAGACCTGGTTTGCCAGAACAAGGTCAAAGGTCCGCATCTCGCCGGTCACCTTGTCGCGGTATGGCCCTTCGCAGATGTCCCAGCGGGGATAGCGAAAGATGTCATAGCTTTTGAAATCGAACTCCCGGCCCCAATGGCCTGAAACCTCTGCAACCTCCAGATCTTTCGGCCCCAAAGCCTTAATGATCCGGCGGCTGGCGGGCTGCATGACAACGCGATTGATGCTGACCATATGCAACTTATGGCAGAGTGCCGCATACCCGTCCAGCCCGTCCAGTTCACCAAGCTACATGTGGATCACGCGCCCGTAGGCATCCAGCACGGCCTCATGCATCATCTCGCTCAATGTGGGATGCGGGAAAACGGTGTTCATCAGGTCTTCTTCGGTGGTCTCCAACTGGCGCCCAACCACATATCCCTGAATCAGCTCAGTCACTTCCGCGCCGACCATATGCGCGCCCAGCAATTCACCGGTTTTGGCATCAAAAATGGTCTTGATCATGCCGCTCTCTTCTCCAAGAGCGATGGCTTTGCCGTTCCCGATAAAAGGGAAACGCCCGACCTTGATCTCGTACCCCAGTTCCTTGGCCTTGGCTTCGGAATAGCCGACCGATGCCACTTGCGGATGGCAATAGGTACATCCCGCGATACTTTCGGGTTTCACCGGGTGCGCGTGTTTGCCTCCAATCAGATCGGCGACCATCACACCCTCGTGCGATGCTTTGTGGGCCAGCCAGGGCGCGCCCGCGATATCGCCAATGGCATAAAGCCCATCAACACCGGTCCGACAGAATTCATCGGTGACCACATGGGTGCGATCAACCTTCACGCCCAGTTCCTCCAGACCAAGGTTCTCGACGTTCCCGACAATGCCGACGGCCGAAATAACCGTATCAAAATCCTGTTTTTCGACTTTGCCGCCGACCTCGATATGCGCTGTCACCTTGTCCTTGCCGCGATCCAACTGTTTGACCATGGCCTTTTGCATGATCTTCATGCCCTGCTTTTCAAAGGCTTTCTTGGCAAAGGCGGAAATCTCTTCGTCCTCGACCGGGAGCACACGGTCCATGACCTCGACCACCGTCGTGTCGGCCCCCAGCGTGTTGTAAAAGCTGGCAAATTCGATGCCAATGGCCCCCGACCCGATCACCAGCAGCTTCTTGGGCTCATGCGGCGGCTGCAACGCGTGTTTGTAGGTCCAGACACGCTTGCCATCTGCCTCAAGCCCCGGCAACTCGCGCGCACGGGCACCCGTGGCCAGCACGATGTTCTTGGCGGTCAGGTCTTCGGTGCCCTTGTCCGTCTTGACCGTGACCTTGCCCTTGGCGGGGATCGTCGCCTCGCCCATGACAACGGTGATCTTATTCTTCTTCATCAAATGGCCGATGCCGCCCGACAACTGCCCCGCGACCTTGCGCGACCGTTTCACCACGGCGTCCAGATCATAGCCGATGTTGTCAGCTTTAAGACCGAATTCCTTGGCGCGATGCATCAGGTGGAACACTTCGGAAGACCGCAAAAGCGCCTTGGTCGGGATACAGCCCCAGTTCAGACAAATGCCGCCCAGATGCTCCCGCTCCACGATCGCGACATTCATGCCCAACTGGGCACCCCGGATAGCGGCGACATAGCCGCCCGGCCCCGCCCCGATGACAATCAGATCAAAGGATTTAGCAGCCATGAAGTGCCCCCTACAGTCACGGTAATTGGTTTACCGTTAAACTATAGTGGACCCGTTCGGAAGGGCGAGGGGTTTTTTCGCAACCCTGCTATGCAGCTTGCGTCGCCGCCTGAAGGCTGCGCACGGTCAGCCCATACCCGCCCCCTTCGACATAAGCCTTTTCAAGCGCGGTCGTTTCGCGTGCAAGCGCATCGTTGCGATAGGGAAAACGCCCGAACTGACGGATAACTTCGCGATGTGCCCGAGCATGCAGAAGGTTGTTCTCGCGGCTTTCGGGCATCCGCTCGCACATCAGCCTCACGCAGCGGTCCTGATCACACAAGTTCTCTGAATGCATCAGCGGCATATAGAAGAACTGGCGCGCGGGTTCATCTATCTTCATGTCCCAGCCGCGTTCGATGGCCTGCTTTGCCGCTGCCAGGGCAGCCCTGTCCGAGGCGAAAGCCTTGCCGGTCCCCCGGAACATATTGCGCGGGAATTGATCCATCAGGACGATGTAGGCCAGCGCCCCGGTCGGATAGGTCAACCAGAGAGAAAAAGTGCCGTCACATGCCGCCTCCCAGGTGGACTGGAATGTGTCGCGGATCTGCTGATCCAGGTCGTCGGAGGAGTCATACCATCCCTTTGGTCCGATCTCATCCAGCCAGAAATTCAGTATCTCTTCGGGGCCTGCCATGCTGCGTTCCTTTTTCATGTGCTTGCACGCAATAATTCAACGTTATGACGGGTTTGGCGCCAATGCCTACTCACGATTTGTATCCGTATGATACAGTTAGCGCTCTCATTGTGATTGCTCGTCCTCAAGTTCGGCCTCAATGGCATATTCCTGAGCGTATTCAACGGCTGTAGAGGTCGCCGAAGGGTAGATCGGCACGTAATTGCCGGTCTCCTCCACTGGCACGGAAGGACGACGGGTTGACCGCCAAGCCGCATAGGCGGCAAGGGCCGCGAAAAGGATCGTCGTGAAGAGGTAAAAGCCCGGCGGGCCCAGCGCAGTCCCCATCAGCCAGCCGGTGATGATGGGCCCCAGAATGGCGCCTAAGCCATTGATAAACACCATCCCGCCCGAAGCGGCGGCCATATCCTCATGCTCGAGAAAATCGTTGGTATGGGCAATCAGCAGTGAATAAAGCGGGTTCGACATTCCCCCCATCACGAAGGCAGACACCAGCAGCAGGATATAGTTCTGTCCCAGCACCATGCCCAGCACGGACCCGGCGCCGCCTATTGCCGATACAAAGACGATCAGCGTGCGTCGGTCCATACGGTCCGAAATCCAGCCAATGGGATATTGCAGGATCACAGCCCCGACAAAGAACATCGCCACATAGAGTGAGATTTGCGCAACACTCAGTCCCGCTTCGGCACCATAAACCGCCGCCATGCCAAATTGCGCGGCAAAGACACCGCCCAACAAAAACATGCCGACAGACCCAAGCGGCGAAAACCGCACCAATTCGCGCAGGCTCATGGGTTTTGTGGCATCAAACGCAGGTGTCGGGCTGATTGACAGCAGGATCGGTGTGACCGCGATGCTGACCAAGACGGACGGAATGACAAAAAGGATAAACCCCGAAGGGTCCGCCGTCAGAAGCAGCGCCTGTGCCAGCACGATGCCCAGTGTCTGCACGATCATATAAAGCGACAGCGCCTGACCGCGATTGGAATTGTCCGCCGCATTGTTCAACCAGCTTTCAGCGGTCACATAGACTGCAGAAAAACAGAATCCGATCAGCACCCGGCCCAGCGACCAGATCACCACATTCGGAAACGTCGGATACAGGATCATCACCGCCGAGATCAGCGATGCCAATGCTGCGAAGACGCGGACGTGCCCCACGCGCCGGATCATGCCCGGCGCCATGCGGGATCCACCCAGGAAACCCACAAAGTACGCTGACATGACAATCGACATCTCGAAGGTCGAGAAATCCTCGATCGCACCCCGGATGCCCAGCAACGTGCCCTGCATCCCGTTGCCCACCATCAGCAACCCCATGCCCAGCAACAGGGCCCAAGCGCTGGAAAGTACCTGAATCATCGATCGTCTCCGAATGGGGCCTCACTCACCCCTGAAGGTTTCGTTTAGCTGCGTCAGCGCAACGCGCGACAAAATCGTGCCGCTTTCAGGCTTGGGGCAGCAAAAGGGATGCGTCCCCATAGGAAAAGAACCGATATTTCTGTTCAATTGCGTGGGAATAGATGTCGCGAATGCCCTGCACCCCCATCAACGCCGAGACCAGCATCATCAACGTCGACTTGGGCAGGTGAAAATTGGTCATCAGCCCATCGGCGACATTGAAGGAAAATCCGGGCGTGATGAAAATATCGGTGTCGCCTTCCCATGCCGTGATCATGCCACTCCGTGCCGCCGTTTCGATCAGCCGCAGCGCCGTGGTGCCAACAGGGATGATCCGCCCGCCTGCGGCCTTGGTCTCGGCAATCTCTGACGCAGCCTGCGCGCTGACCTTGCCCCATTCGGCGTGCATCTTGTGATCCGCGATATCGTCCACCTTCACTGGCAAAAAGGTGCCCGCCCCCACATGCAATGTCACGTGGGTAAAGGCCACGCCCTTTTCTGACAGTGCCTGCAAAAGAGCATCATCAAAGTGCAGCGAGGCTGTCGGGGCAGCGACCGCGCCCGCATTGCGGGCAAATACCGTTTGATAATCCGTCGCATCCTGCGCATCTGCAGGCCGTTTGGACGCGATATAAGGTGGCAGTGGCATGGCCCCCGCAGCGTTAAGCGCTGCATCAAAATCATCACCAGCACAGTTGAACCGCAGATGGCCCTGACCCTCTGCCGTCCCTTCAAGCGTCGCGTTTAAATCCTCGGAAAAGACAACCTGTTCCCCTAGTCTCAGCTTGCGCAGAGGTTTGATGAGCGCGGCCCAGGTGCCATCGCCGCGCGGCTCAAGCAACGTGATCTCGATCTTCGCCTGCACATGCCCTTGCGCGCTGTCGCGGTGCCGAACACCCGTCAGGCGCGCCGGGATCACCTTGGTATCGTTCAGAACCAGACGATCGCCGGGGTTCAGCCAATCCACCAGATCCGCTACCCGACCATCGTGCAACGAAGCGCCTTGTGCCACCAGCATCCGCGCAGCAGAACGCGGCACGGCGGGACGCGTGGCGATAAGGTGCTCAGGCAGGTCAAAATCAAAATCGGAGAGTTTCATGGGCCGCGCCCTAACGCCCTATGTATTCCCGCACAACCGGTTTATCTTGCTGCGGCTCCGGTGTCGGCAGGGTCGTGCCCGCGATGCCCTCAACCTCGGGCACCTTGGGCGGCGGCGCGCGGAACAGGTCGCGGAACATCCCGGGCGTCAGGGCCGACAGCGGGTTGACCGACACGGCAGGTTGCTTGGCCGGTCCGGTCAGGCTGTAGTTGAAACCAATCAAACCCTCGCCCGGGCGTGTCAGGATCGCGCCGATACCATTCAGCAGATAGACCGGGGAAATCACACCCTGCATGCTCATGTTCCCCGATTGCAGGCCATAGACACCATCCATCGACAGCCCCATCGACGCCCCGACCGCACTGCCCTTGGTCAGGGTAATGCGGTCCGACGTCAGGCGAAAATCGCCCTCGACGTCTTCGAAATAAATGCCGTCTCCATTCAGCTCATTGATCAAACCGATTACGGAGATCGCATTCAGCAAAGCAGCGATTCCCGGTGCGTCCTTGATCCGCACGGCCTTGGCCGTCACGCGACCATCAAATGCCCCCCCTGAGCCTACTGGCAACAGCGTCAGCGACAAATCACCCCCGACCACCTGCTGCAGCAATCCTGCTGAGCGCAGCACACCGCCCGCATCGGCAGATGTGATCCGCACCGCGCTGCGCCCGTTCTGCGGCACGACGCTGCCCCGCACTTGGGTGCCACCATTGAGGCGCGCCTCAAAACTGCCGTCCAGGCCGCCTGCCGTCGCAAAACGTCCACGCATGCCGGTCAGCGCAATCGTGTCGGTGATCTGCAACCGATCCAATGCGACATCCATCGGCGGACCGGGGGGCCCGCTGGATTGTGACGCACCGAAATTCGCGCGGCGCAGGTCCAGACGTCCACCGCGCAGGTTGACCTTGACGGCCTTGCCGGTGCCCTGCCCCACAAGATCAAGCGGCACATCCAGCCAGTTGCCAACCTGCACCTGATCAAACCGGATGCGGTCCAGCCCGCCACCGGGTCTCAACGCGACACTGCCCTTGGCCGATAGCCCCTGACCGGATACTTCCAGTGTGTCGATCTGCGGCGTGTCTCCCAGCGTACCGGATACCTGCAATCGTCCGCTCGCCCCGGCGGGTTTGTTCCAGGACACCTCAGGCACACGCACCCGGATGCCGCGCAGATCTGACCCAAGGGCGAATTTCGGTGGCGCACCGCGCGCCAGATCTAGCGCCAGACGCGCGCTGCCTTCGCCTGAAATCATGCCATCCGGAAGGGCGATATCAAATGTATCAAGCGCCCGCTGGTTCAGGCGGACCTCGCCCCGCAGCGTGCTTTGCGCAGCCGCCTGTCCGATAGGCTGGGCAAAGGTGCCGTCGAACGCCACACCATCCAGTGCGCCCTTGCCGGTCAGGATCAGGTTTTCGGGATCGACTTCGATCCGCAACCGATCCGATGTCAACGTTCGATCCTTGACCAGTGTCGTGTTTGTCAGCCCCCGCAGCGTGCCGTCAAAATAATAGGTGATATCTTTTGGTTCGGTCCCCCGACGCAACGGCAGCGAAACTGTCCCGCTTAGATCTGCTCGACCATCGACCAGTGTGACCGGCAACTTCGCTTTTTCCATGACACTTAGCGGGGCGACGTCGATCAGCGACAAAACTGCCGTGACCGTCGACCGTGTCTCCAGCCGGATCACCGCCGGGACGCCATCCCTGACCGCGACATCCGGCAGGATAAAAGATGACCCGCGCGCATCTATCCGCCCGCCCTGAGGTGCGGTGACCCCCCCCTCATCCACTGTGATGACAAGTCGGTTGTCGATCAGGCTGAAATGCCCCTGCCCCCCGGTGATGGGCGGCATATTTTTCATGAATTTGACCTCGGCCTCGCGGTAATCAAAGGCCACGTAGGTGTGGGGCCGCTCCTCCGGTTGCAGGCGCAAGGCCAGATCAATGTTCTCGACCTTGCCTTGTTTGAGATTCTCTACAAGCCAGCTTCGGGTTTTCGGGATCAGCCTGTCTGGCCAGAGCGCCAGCAGGCGATCCGGCGTGATTGCATCCATCCGGCCATCCACTGCCACGTGCCATCCATCGCTGTCCGCTTCCAGATTCCCATCGATATGCAGGGTCTTTCCCTCGTCGGTGATTTGCAGCCGCCCCAATTTGACCCGGAAAGGATCGAGTTTAAGCTGAAAGTCGACATCAGCCTCAGCCAATGCGATGGGTTCAGGGTAAAGGTCGCGCGGGTTGGCCGTCATCTCGCGCAGACTGAACTGACCGACCAGTTCACCAAACCCGGCGCCATGGCCCAATTCGGTTAACATCGCCGTGCCGCTGGCCTGACCGCTGACCCATTTGCTTTGCACCGACAATTCGTCAAAGCGCAACAGCCCCTCGGCGGGATCATAGCTGAAGTAACTGCGCGCGCCCTCAAAGGGGATCGGTTGCGTCTGCGGATTGGGCTGCACGGCACCGGCATCAATCTGCAGCGTGGCATAGAGGGGGCCAAAAGTGCCGGATGGCTCAAGACTGGAACGGACCGAGCCAGAGATGGGAGCCTGCAAAACCCCTAACCAGGCAAACGCAGGCCCCTGTGCCGCGATGTCCTGCGCGGGAACACCGTCGAAACTGACACCAAAGGTGGCCGCCGTATCCCCGATGACGCTGGAATAATTTGCCGCGAGGGTCGCCGCCCCTGCGCCGCCGCTCAGCACGGCGAGATCAGCGGACAGCGCCAGGTTATCCTCGTCACGGGTCAGCCGCATCCGCCCGCCATCCACGATCCAAAAGCGATCCGCCCTGCTGTCCTCGTAGCGGAGCGTCAGCGCGCGGATATCCACGTTGGAAAGGCCTCGCAACGACGGGGTTTCCAAAATTTCGTCAACCTGACCAATGAGCTGAGGCAAGGTTGCCGCCTGTCGCGCAGGGGCAGCGGTGCCGGATGACGCCGTCAACGATACACTGCCATCCGCGCCGCGATTGAGCGTCGCAAAGATGCCCGAAAGCGCGATCTCACGTGGTTGAACCACCCCTTCCAGCAACGGGCGCAACGCAAAGCTCGCCTTGATCTCAGAGAAGCTCACGATCTCGACACTGTCTGTGGTCGACACAGCGACATCGCGCAGGCGCACCCGAGGCACCCAGCCTTCGTCCATGACAAATACCATCTCGCCAAAGGTCACCCGGGCCAGCGGCAGTTCCTCTGCAATGCGCGCTTCGATCCGGGATTGCACCCAATCGGGGGCCTTGATGGGCCGGGTCGTGACATAAAATCCAAGCCCCGCAACCACAAGAAGGGCCACCATGAGCACGCCGATGCCCAAAACGGCCAACCGCCGCGCGAAACTGCGCTTTGGCTTGCTCTGTGGTTCTGGTGCGGCGTCGCTCATTCTGCCTCGGAAGACCTTCGGTCGCTTTGACTTTGTCGGCTCAGCGCTAGTATGTCAGGCCTGACCCGCCCCTCCAACCAAATAGGATGTGATCCATGCCAGAGATTTCTCAACCCGCCCCCGATTTTACAATGCCCGTGACCGGAGGAGGTGACGTGACCCTGTCGGATCTGAAGGGTCACAAGGTGGTGCTATATTTCTATCCGCGCGATGACACACCGGGTTGCACCAAGGAAGCGATCGGATTTTCCGAACATCTGGATGCTTTCGCAGACGCCGGTGCAAAGGTCTTTGGTATCTCCCGCGACACAATGGCCAAGCACGACAAATTCACGGCCAAACATGACCTGACCGTGCCGCTGTTGACGGACGAAGACGGAACCGTCTGCGAGGCCTATGGTGTCTGGGTTGAAAAGAACATGTACGGCAAAAAGAGCATGGGCATCGAACGCGCAACGTATCTGATCGATGATGAAGGCAATATCGCGCAGATCTGGCGCAAGGTGAAAGTGCCGGGCCACGTCGAAGAGGTGCTGGATGCGGTTCGCGCCGCGTGAAACCGCTCGCTGAGATGGCCGACGCGGTCTTGCGCTGCGCCGATGGTCGCGAAAAGACGGCACTGTCACGTGGCTTTGCTGCCCGTTGGCAGGCTGCGCGCAAAGCAGGCGAAACGCCTCAGATCGGCACTGCCAGCCCGCCCCTGCATCCGGCCCGGCCGGACGCGCCCGAGTTGCTCAGCCCACGGGATGTGCCACGCCGCAGACCCGGCACGCCAGAAGGCAGGATCGCGCTTTTGCATGCCGTCGCACATATCGAGCTGAACGCGGTTGACCTGCACTGGGATATCATCGCGCGCTTTACCGATACGAAACTGCCGATGGGATTCTATGACGACTGGGTCAAGGCGGCTGATGAGGAATCCAAGCATTTCAACCTGATGTGCGACTGTCTTGAGGCAGCTGGCAGTTTTTACGGCGCGCTGCCTGCCCACGCAGGTATGTGGCGGGCCGCCGAAGACACCGTTGACGATCTGATGGGTCGGCTGGCCGTGGTACCCATGGTGCTTGAAGCGCGCGGGCTGGATGTGACACCTGGCATGATCGAGGTATTCAAGCGCGCAAAAGACAGCGGCGTCGTGGCGGCGCTGGAAACCATCTATGCAGAAGAGGTCGCCCACGTCGCCTATGGCAGCAAGTGGTTCCATTTTCTGTGTGGGCGTTTTGACGAGGACCCGAAGGAACGGTTTCACGCCCTTGTACGGCACTACTTCCACGGTGACCTCAAGCCCCCGTTCAACGAAGAAAAGCGCGCCGAAGCTGGCATTCCGCCAGATTTCTACTGGCCGTTGACGGCGCAGGACTGAGCGCGGACTTCGCGTCCCGACACCGCGACTCGGGTCGGCGGATTATTGCCCATGTGGCCCAATAGCGACCAAACCCCGCCTGTCCGACAGCAGCAGGGTTGCCCACAAGAGACCCACTGGCTAAGCACGGCAGGCGCAAGCATTCTTCGGGGAGGAGCGGCTTGCCAGGGAAGATGAAGAACAGGGTGAGGAATATACGTGCGCACAAGGCTTGCGATAAAAGTTCATGCGATCATGGAGCACTACTTCCCGGAGCGCCGGGTTTTTCTGAAATCTGACAACGACACCCGTTTCATCCGCCTGCGACCCGAAACGCAGGTGATTGCTTTTGCAGGATCCGCGTTGCTGGTGGCTTGGGCGATCGTGGCGACCGCGATCATCCTGATGGACAGCATCGGATCGGGCAATTTTCGGGAACAGGCCAAGCGCGATCAGCGCACCTATCAGGCACGCCTGAACGATCTTTCTGCCCAACGCGACACCCGTGCCGAAGAAGCGCTGGCCGCTCAAAACCGTTTCAACGCCGCGCTGAAACAGATCTCTGTGATGCAGTCCGAACTGCTTGAATCAGAGACCCGCCGGCTTGAGCTTGAGACGGGGATCGAAGTCATCCAGACCACTTTGCGGGACACGATGAAAGAACGCAAAGAAGCACGCCAGCAGGTCGCAGCCTTGGAAGGCTCGCTTGAGGAAGGCGGAGTAGAACTGGTGCGCACCGCAAGTTCAAATGCACCTGTCGATTTTCTGGCCGAAGCGCTTGCGCGCACTGCCGCTGAACGGGATCAGGTCATTGCTGATGCGCAAACCGCCCTGCTTGAGGCCGACGAAATGGCGCAGCGCATTGAGCTGATGCAGGATCAGAACGATACGATCTTCCGCCAGCTGGAAGAGGCGATGACTGTTTCAGTCGCGCCACTCGACAAGATGTTCCGCAACGCCGGGATGCCCACCGATCGCATCCTTGAAACCGTCCGACGTGGATATTCCGGCCAGGGTGGCCCGATGTCTCCGCTGAGCTTTTCAACGCGGGGCGAGCCCCCCACGGGCGATACGTTGCGTGCCAACCGGTTGCTGAACCAGATGGACCGCCTGAATCTCTACCGCATTGCAGCCCAAAAGGCGCCCTTCGCAACGCCGGTCAAAAGTTCGTTCCGCTTTACCAGCCCCTTCGGGTATCGGCGCGATCCCAAGACGGGCGGCCGTCGGATGCATTCAGGCGTTGATTTCGCCGCCAGCAGCGGGACGCCGCTTTACGCGACTGCAGACGGTGTTGTGACCCACGCCGGCTGGCAATCAGGATATGGTAGGCTCGTCAAAATCCAGCATGAATTTGGCATTGAGACCCGATATGCGCACCTGTCGCGACTGCGCGTTAAAGTGGGTGAAAGGGTCTCGCGCGGGGAACGTATTGGTGATATGGGAGCCTCTGGACGTGTCACCGGCGTACATCTGCACTACGAAGTTCGGGTCGGTGGCAAAGCTGTGAACCCGATGATCTATATCAAGGCTGCAAACGATGTTTTCTAAAAGCAAAATCAACGATCCTTCGTCGTCTTCCGAAGACGGCACTTCCCGGCCCGCAACACCCGCGGCGTCTTCTTCCACGCCCTCATCGTCCGCACCTGCGGCACCGGCGCAGAATGAATTCAAGGCCAGCGCGCCCAAGGCGAAACCGCCTGCCTCGCTGCTGTCTCCCGACCTGCATGTCACAGGCAACATGAAGACGACCGGCGACATCAATGTCGAAGGCACCGTCGAAGGTGACATCCGGGCGCATCTCCTCACCATCGGCGAGAGCGCCACCATCAAGGGCGAAGTCACTGCCGATGACGTGGTCATCAATGGCCGTATCGTGGGCCGCGTGCGCGGCCTCAAGGTGCGCCTGACATCGACCGCGCGGGTCGAGGGCGACATCATCCATAAAACCATCGCGATCGAAAGCGGCGCGCATTTCGAAGGCTCCGTTCAGCGTCAGGACGACCCGCTGAACCCCGGTGCGAAGTCAGCACCGGTGCAAAAGCCGAACCCAGCGTCCTAAGACGCCGGACCGATGACAGATGAACGGGCGTCGCAGGGTGCTGCGGCGCCTGTTTTTCGTGAAAGCTTCTGTGCACCCGCGGCGCGTCCTTATGTATTGATGGCGGCAATCCTCGCGTCGGCGCTGGGATTTATCGACAGCTTTGTTGTGTCGATCGCCCTGCCCGCCATGCGGCTGTCGCTGGATGCGTCGCTGGTGCAGGGACAGTGGTTTCACAATGCCTATATGCTGACCCTCGCAGCCCTCATTCTGGTCGGGGGCGCGCTGGGTGACCGGATCGGGTTGGCACGGGCCTTTGGCGCGGGTATCGCGCTTTTTGTCGTCGCCTCATGCGCATGCGCGTTGGCCCCGACGCCCGCAGTCATGATCCTTGCGCGCACCATTCAGGGGATCGGGGCTGCGGTCATGGTGCCAGGATCGCTGGCAATCATCGCGCGTGCCTACCCGGCCGAGGAGCGCGGGCGCGCCATCGGCATCTGGGCGGCAGCTTCGGCGCTTACCACGGCACTGGGGCCGATACTCGGGGGGCTGCTGCTTACTTTCGGCACGGAAAACACCTGGCGCATCATCTTTGCGATCAACCTGCCGCTTGGGGCGCTCGCGCTTTGGATGCTCTGGGCGAAAGTAGGCCGGGACACCGCGGGTGGTGCAGCACGGATCGATCTGCCCGGGGCAACACTCGCCACGGCGGGGCTGCTTGCCATGGCGTGGGGGCTGACCCAGCTTGGCCACGAGGACGGCAACTGCACGGTATGGATTGCGCTTGGCGTCGCGACCCTCGCGCTTTTTCTCTGGGCACAGGCGCGCAGTTCACATCCAATGATGCCCCTGACGCTATTCGAAAGCCCCGCGTTTTCAGCCGCTAATGCGATGTCCTTCACGCTCTACGCAGCATTGGGGATGGTATTTTTCTTTATGCCCATGACCTTCATCGCCGGCTGGGGCTATTCCGAGATCGAAGCCTCCGCCCCCTTTGCCCCGATGTCCATCTTCATTGCGCTGTTGTCTTCGCGCGCCGGGCGCTTGGCTGACAAGATCGGACCTGCCCCACTGCTCATTGTCGGGAGCCTTCTGACCGGGCTGGGATATTTTGCGATGGGATGGCTGGCGCCCGCGCAGGATCTGTGGCGGCACATTGTGCCTGCCATGTGCGTGGTCGGTATCGGCATGGCCTTGGTCGTCGCCCCCCTGTCAACGGTCGTGATGGGCGCGGTGAGCGAGGCCCAGTCCGGCATCGCGTCAGGTGTGAACAACGCCATCAGCCGCATGGCGGGCCTGATCTCGGTCGCGGCCACCGGGGGGCTGGTGAGCCTGCTCTACACAAGCAACGGTGGCATTGCGAGCTTTGGTATCCCATCAGACGCGCCGGGCCATTCCGAGGCGATGAATGCGGCCTTTGCCGGCGTGGTCTACGTGGCAGCAGGGCTCAGCGCGCTCACAGCGATCATTGGCATGCTGTTTCTCAGGAAATAACTCCGATCCGCGATCCGTCACCATCCAAGCGCCCCATGGTGACACCACCGCGTGTCAGCGGCCCAACATCCAGGTGCCTTCCGGCCAAAACGCATGAAAAGCAAAAGCAAACATCACATCATGAGGCACATCACGCCCCTGCGTATCTTTCACGCGGATACTGCCGACATCGCGCCCTTTGCCAATCTGTCCGCTGTCAAGCGCTGAGGCCTGGCCGGGGCGCCAACTGATCGTGACGCCTGCCTCTGTCACCACTTCTGCCGCGGACAGGCGTGTCAACGGCCAGGCGTTGTCGCCGACCCGTATGACACGCGCCAGCGGATCGATGCCGTAGGGTGGGTTTTCGCCGTTATAGAGAAACGGTTTGGCCAATGTGTCGTACCCCCGGTAGGGATTGCGCCCGTAATCGCGGTTGTACGCCGGTTCCTCCATCACCAGACCGTCGGGATTGCGCGCGATGAATTCGTCCCAGCTCTCCATCCACGTTGGCAACTGGTCCAGCTCGACACCATTCATCTGCCCCACGATGCCCTGACCAATCGCTTGCTGCCACCAGCTTTGGGTTTCGCGGTCGTACATGATCATGTCCGAGTTGCGCAACTTGCCGCTGACCCCAAAGCTGAGCACCCTGCCCCGCACCCGGCGGTCAAAGGTGATGGCCGAATTACACAGTGGGCAGAACGTGACGGCGATGGGCACGCCCGCGACGGTGTCATTGACGATTTCATGCCATGTCAGATAGCGGATTGGATAGGCGCGCGGCGCTGCGCCGTCGATCTCGACCGCGATCACCGGCTCACGTGCACCGATCCGCCGCTCATCACTGGCGCTTCGAAACGCCGGCTTATCGATTGCGGGGATGCCGTCCTTGGGTGGGCCGCCCGACATGATCTCGGTCCAGTCGGGTACCGTCGTCTTGGAGAAATCAGTCTGCGGCCATTCGTGCCGCCACAAATTGGGATCAGCTAAAGCGGCGACCGCCCAAAGCAGCAGTGCAGAAAGCATAAGGACAAAACGGGTCATGCCCCATATTGGCCTGCGAAGGGCGGCACGGTCCAGCCGCCCCACGCAATCTTGAACGTACGTCAGTCGGTCACTGTGACCTTGGTCATCACATCCGGCGCGCCCACGATGGCACCGTTGCCACCTGTGCCGCGCTTGATGGCGTCAACCACGTCCTGTCCATCGGTGACCCTGCCAACAACCGTGTATTGACCATTCAGAAAGGGCGCATCGTCGAACATGATAAAGAACTGGCTGTTGGCAGAATTGATGCTCTGCTTGCGGCCCATGCCAACGATGCCCTTCTCATAGGCGATGTCCGAGAATTCAGCCGGCAGGTCGGGCTGGCCGCTGTCACCAAAGCCGGCCTGGCTCAGATCACCACCGACCTTGCCGAATTTCACGTCGCCCGTCTGCGCCATGAAACCGTCAATCACGCGGTGAAAGACCACGCCGTCATAGGCGCCAGCAGCTGCGAGGTCGGTGATCCGGGCCACGTGCTGCGGCGCGATATCTTCCAAAAGATCGATCTTGACGGTGCCGTTCGCTTCACCCGCAATCTCAATCTCCAGACCGGTCGCCAAGGCGCCTGTCGCGGCGCACCCCGCGACTGCGGCGCAAAGAACCAGATTACGCATCAGCGGCAACCTTGACGCTGATCATCCGATCGGGCTGCGCGGGCGGCTCGCCACGGGTGATCGCATCCACATGCTCCATCCCTTCGACAACCTGACCGTAAACAGTGTACTGGCCATTCAGAAAATCATTATCCTTGAAGTTGATGAAGAACTGGCTGTTGGCAGAATTCGGATTGGCCGAGCGCGCTGCACCAAGCGACCCACGGGCATGCGGCACCTTCGAAAATTCAGCTGGTACATCCGGCATGTCCGATGCGCCCGTGCCCGCACGCTGCAGGTTAAAGCCGTCTTCCATGTTGCCGTGCTGCACGTCGCCGGTCTGGGCCATGAAACCGTCGATGACACGGTGAAAGGCCACGTTGTCATATTTGCCAGCGCGCGCCAGTTCTTTCATGCGTGCACAATGTGCCGGTGCCACGTCGGGCAGCAGTTCGATGGTAACCGTGCCGGCGGGCAGTTCCATCAGGATGGTGTTTTCGGGATCTTTGATATCGGCCATGGTATGCTCCTGCGTATTACGTTGCTCAGCTAACTAGGCGGTGTGGCACGAATTGCCAAGCAGGTGCATTGACGCCACCGCTAAGAACGGCAAAACACGGCCCAGCGATGACGGGGCAGAAGGGGCGGACCATGGGCTGGAAGACGCTGGATCAGATGGAACTGCGCGGCAAGCGGGTGTTGGTTCGGGTGGACATCAACGTGCCGGTCGAGGACGGGCGTGTGACGGACGCCACGCGGATCGAACGGATCGTGCCCACCGTCCGGGACATTGTCGCGCGCGGTGGCAAACCCATCCTTATTGCCCACTTCGGGCGTCCCAAAGGCAAGGTGAACCTCGACATGAGCCTCGCGCAGGTTCAACCGGCCCTGCAGTCGGCACTGGGCCTTGATGTTGTGCTGGTCGAAACGCTGGAAGGCGCTGAAAATCTGACCGCCGAAGCGCTCTCCGCCGATGTGATCCTGCTCGAGAATATCCGCTTTTATCCCGGCGAAGAGGCCAACGACCCCGCATTTGCCCGCCGCCTTTCCGCCCTTGGCGATATCTACTGCAACGACGCTTTTTCGGCAGCACACCGCGCCCACGCCTCGACAGAGGCGCTTGCCCGAATGTTACCCGCAAGTGCAGGCCGCCTGATGCAGGCCGAATTGCAGGCTTTGGAAAAGGCCCTGTCGTCTCCGCAACGCCCGGTCGGTGCCGTTGTGGGCGGGGCCAAGGTGTCGACCAAGATCGAATTGCTGGAAAACCTCGTCAAACGGCTTGATGTGCTGATTATCGGTGGCGGCATGGCCAATACGTTTCTTGCAGCCCTCGGGGCCAATCTCGGCAAATCACTGCAGGAACCCGACTTTTTCGACACCGCCAGGGATATCATGGCCCAGGCACGCGAGGCCGGATGCCGGATCCTGTTGCCCTCTGATGGGCTGGTGGCGCGCGAATTTGCGGCGGGTGCCGCGCACAAGGTCTGCCAACTGGGCCCCCAAACAAGACTTGATGACGATCAGATGGTCCTCGACGCAGGCCCCGACAGTATCGCCCACATCCGACTGGCCATCGAGGGGCTGAAAACACTGATCTGGAACGGCCCGCTGGGCGCGTTCGAAATTGCCCCCTTCGACACCGCCACAGTGGCCGCGGCCCGTGCTGCAGCCAGACAAACACGCGACGGCACGCTGATCTCGGTTGCCGGTGGCGGCGATACGGTTGCGGCGCTCAATCAGGCGGGTGCGGCTGACGATTTCACCTATATCTCCACCGCCGGAGGGGCGTTTCTTGAGTGGATGGAAGGCAAGACACTGCCGGGTGTTGCCGCGCTCGAGGGGCGCTGAGGCACGTAGAAGTCCGGATTTCCCGACCTTGTCAAACGCCCGCCATCGTCCCAACCTTGTGTAAACCAGAAAGGACATTTGATGACCCGCATTGCCAGAATTGCCCGTATCGCCGCCCTCTCGACCTTGATCGCCAGCCCGCTCGCCGCTGAACCCGACCCGCAACCGGGGATCATGGAGTTCCTGTCACCCAACCGTATCGGAACCTTTCTGGCCAACGGCGCAATCGCTGCCCTGCGTACGCAAATGGAAGTGGAATACGAATATCTGGCCACCGACCTGATGCGGGGATCCGTGTCGATTTCCGGTGTCACGGCACGTCCGTTGCTGGCCTACGACCAGGCCCGCCAATGCGTCGTCACCGTCGACCGCGCGGTCATCAACACCGATGTCGCCAAACCTTTCGAAGTGGCCTCGGAACTCAACGTGAACCTGATCGGCGCCAAGGCGACCGCAGCCTGCCTGCCGCGCGATGTCGCGATGGGCCTGCGGGCGGCTGGTATCCGGGAAATCGATCTGGATCAGTTCAAGATCCGTGCGGCATACATCTATACGACCGGTGAGACGTCGGCAGATGTGACACTGGCGGTCAATGACTTTGCGACCCTCGATGCGTCCGCCAGCGGCATGATCCTGCCGCGTCTGGGTCAGTTCGGGCCGGGGGAACCGGCGTTTCGGGTGATGCGCGCGGTGGTCAGCCTCAAGGATCAGGGCGGATGGCAAAAAGTCAGCGCCATCCTGCCCCCCACGTTCCGTGACCCTGCAACCATCCGCGATATCGGCACCGAAGCCGTGACGCAATTTCTCAGCAACAACGGTCAGCGACAGGTCAGCGCCGTCGAACGAAACTTCGTGACCGAACTGATGGCGCGGGTCGAGGCCTTTGTCACAGATCCTGGCGAGATCACAATAGAGGCGAACCTGCCCGAGACCGGCATCGTGGTGGAGCCCGAGACCTACAACACCGAACCGCAGGCCCTGATCGCCGCCCTGGCGCTGGAGGCGCGCGCGACGCCGCTGTCGCGCACACGCATCCTCGCCAATGATGAGCTGAGCGCACTGACCGATCCATCCGCGCTGGATGCAGATCGCCTGCTTGTGCTCGGGCGTGCCCTGCTGGACGGCAACGGTGTGCCGCAGACCCCTGCACTAGTGCCAGATTTGCTCGAACGCTTGGTGGATGATCCGGGCGCCGGTGCCGAAGCCTCAGCGCTCATCGCCGCCGCCCTGCAAGATCGCGACCCTGCGGCCGCCTACCCCTATGCACTTGCGGCTGCAGCCGGGGGCATTCGTAAGGCCGTATCGCTGATGGACCAGCTCGAGAACCAGATTTCAACGCCCGAGGTGCTCTCGGCGCAAGCCGACACCCTTGCAGATCTAGGCGCACCGACAAATGTACTGGACGCCGTTGGTGACAGCGACGATCCGCGCCGCCTGCGGGCGCTGGCGCTTGCGCATTTCACCGGTTCGGGTGCGACGCGATCCTATGCGCAGGCCTATTACTTTGCCTTACTGGCAGAAGCCGCCGGCGATATCGGGGCCACTGCGCTGAAACAGGAAATCGAAGGCAGGTTCAGCGCGCGCGGCGATGCCGTCACCGCCGCGTGGGACGCACAAAGCGCCGCACTACAGGCCCGGGCCTTAAAAGATTGGATCGACGGTGGCCTCGCGGACCGCTACCTGACCCCATAAGCACGGGGAAGTGCCCGCACGGCCGCAACCCGATGATTACAGCACCTTTGGAAGAAAGTCGTAAGCTGCGGCAATAAAAGGGATTCACAAGGCGAATCAGGTGTGACATAGTCTTTGCACGCCCACCAAGAGGCGATCTGAGGCAGACCAGAGATGACCCGCACCGCACGACCTGCATTCGGCACCTTGCTGTTTTTCGCGATTGCGTTCGCGCTGAGCCTCTATTTCACATTCGCCGCCGTTCAGGGTGACTTCGGCCTCTTCCGCCGCGCGGAAATCGTCGCTGAAAGCCGGGACCTCAGAGTGCAGCTTGCCCAGGTGCGTGCTGATGTGTTGCGCATGGAAAACCTGACCAAACGTCTGTCGGACGATTACCTCGATCTCGATCTGCTAGACGAACGCGCCCGCACTGTGCTGGGCATGGTCCGCGCGGATGAAATTGTCATCCGCTGACGATTCACCAGACAGACGCTTTTGATAACCTAGGCGTCGGTCCGCTGGGCGGGACGCAGCAGACGTTGGTGCGAAGCCGTGCCGTCGCCTGTCCGCGGGAAGGCGAGCTAACCGCAGTTGCCCGGCACTTTATCCATCGACCTTGGTGTGACCATTTTATGAAGCACCAAGATCCACCAAACCGCCTGCCCGGTGGGGCGGACAGGCGACGGCACGGCGGCCCGCAAGCGGGCCTTGAATCCGTGCTGGGGTACTCAACTTCAACGTCCCCAAAGGGCTCACACCGGACGTGCGGCAATGCAGCGCAGTAAATCGGGTGTTTGAAACTATGAGTGACGGGTTTGCGGGACGAAGCGGTCATCCGTCACCCGCCAACTCTGAGACAAAAATCGGTCAACGTCGGACAATTTCAGGGCCATAACTTACGGACTGGTCGGAAAGAACAACGTGACCACGTGTCTTCAACTCATCAACTAAAGTTTCCAGATCATCTTGGTCCAGAGACTTCTTGAAAAGTGCGTTCACTGTTCCCCTGAGGGTTTTGACCTTTCTTGGACGCGAGGTTCCTCTGGACCTCAAGCTTTCAACAATCGCTTCGATTTTTTGATCCAGCGAGCTTGCGTTCGAGATTTTGACGAATGGGATCTCGGTTAGGTCAACATGACGGAGAGCGGCGATCTTTCTTTGTCGTAAATGCGCAACTAGCGGGTCGAAGCCCTTGTCGCGGGAAATGATGTGAAAGTACGCATTGGCATCTTTGGCTGCGAGTTCTCCCAAGTAGAACGCGATATGAAAGTCCAAGGCATTTGAGCCATTCCCAGTTATCTTCTGGTAGCCAGCGTTTTCTCCCAAAGCTTGCAGCGCCTCGGCGAAATCAAATGGTACAGTCTTTTGGTTGGCACCGACGAACACAACCAAATTGAAAGTATGTCCACGGAGGAGCTCCAGATTCTTTGGTTGAATATTCTCAAAGTCGATCAGAATATAATTGTTCTTCAAGGGGCGTGCTCCAATTCAACACCGATGCAAAACAGAACTTCGGGTCAAGTCAAGGTCGCTGGGTTCCCTGCCGACCTTTAAGGAAGCCCCAGCGTCCGCTTTGGGCTCCTACCGGACGTGCGGCAGCGCGGCGCAGCAAAATCGGGCGATCGGCACTTGCAGTGACGGGTGTGCGGACGAAGCCGCCGATTGATGGCGCGCGTCTCAGCACGGCTCTAAGGCGTAGCCGCCGTGCCATCGCCTGCCCGCCCCTCGGGTAGGCGATAACCCGGCGCGCGTTGTGGATGTCCGCAAGGGCCTCCATCCGAACCTCCAAACATAGTCACAACGCACAGTCCGGTCCCTAAACCACGCCAATTTACCGACCGGACACCGTCGCAATACCGACGTGATACCGACGCAAAACCGATGCCGCAATTTCCATATAAATAGGACTTAACAAAGTGATTCCCCACAAATCCCCCGATCACCCCACCGCGCGTTGCATCGACTGCCTGCGCAACGGCGTGGATGATGGTGTTCAAGGGGGCAATCATAAGATCTAAAAAAGGCATTTTGCCTTCGCCACAACAGACCTATCTTGTCCGTTACAAGACAACGTTTAATTGCCTCTACACTTCCGCGAAGGAATGTTATAAAAGATAGTTTAACGCTAAACTATCTAGGGACCCCGACAAAGGAGACGCCCGTGGCTGCCAAGAAAGTGACCAAGAAAGCTGACAAATCCAACGTGTCAGCGGATGAACTCAAGGCCTACTACAAGGACATGCTGCTGATCAGGCGGTTCGAGGAAAAGGCGGGTCAGCTTTACGGCATGGGTCTGATCGGCGGGTTCTGTCACCTTTATATCGGCCAGGAAGCCGTTGTTGTCGGATTGGAAGCGGCCGCCGAGGAAGGCGACAAGCGCATCACGTCCTACCGCGATCACGGGCATATGCTGGCCTGCGGCATGGACCCCAACGGTGTCATGGCCGAATTGACGGGCCGTGAAGGGGGCTATTCCAAGGGCAAGGGCGGCTCCATGCACATGTTCTCGAAAGAGAAGCATTTCTACGGCGGCCACGGCATTGTTGCAGCGCAGGTGCCGCTTGGGGCGGGCCTCGCCTTTGCGGACAAGTACAAGGAAAACGGTCGCGTCACCTTTACGTACTTCGGTGATGGTGCCGCCAATCAGGGCCAGGTGTACGAGACATTCAACATGGCTGCGTTGTGGAAGCTACCGGTGGTTTTTGTCATCGAAAACAACCAGTACGCCATGGGCACGTCCCAGCAACGCTCCACCTCCAGCGCGGAAATCTGGGAACGTGGCAAAGCGTTTGGCATCCCCGGCGAAGCCGTCGACGGGATGGATGTGCTGGCGGTAAAGGCAGCAGGCGAAACCGCCGTTGGCCACTGCCGCGCGGGCAAGGGCCCCTACATTCTTGAAATCAAGACTTACCGGTATCGCGGCCACTCCATGTCGGACCCGGCCAAGTATCGCACCCGCGAAGAAGTGCAGAAAATGCGCGACGAACGCGACCCGATCGAAGCTGTGCGCAACATGCTGCTGCAAGGCAAGCACGCAAGCGAGGACGACCTCAAAGCCATCGACAAGGAAATCAAGGGCATCGTGAACGAAAGCGCCGAATTCTCCAAGGAAAGCCCCGAACCGGATCTGAGCGAACTTTGGACAGACATTTATGCCAAAGAAGTGCCGCAGGAAGCCTGATGTGATCGCGCCTCATGGAACAGGAAATCACTCTAGAAACTCTAAGCGCTATCGGCCCGTATCTTGTGATCGCGGCCTTCCTTGGCTCTGTGATCCCCTCAGCGGTCAGCAAATGGCTGGTCTCGCTCATATTTGGCCAGCAAGTATCGTATTTTCTGATCCTGATGATATCGACCATCACGATCCTGATCTCGATCTTCATTCTGTTCTGGCTGGATCTGCTGGCACCCTTGATGGCCGAACGCGACATCCCCGCAGGCCCCAGCCTGCTGCTGGGCTTTGCCAGCTATCTGTTGCAGGCAACGATGCTGACGCTATTTGCACACGACACGGACGGCGATGCGGTTGCCCTGTGGAAATGGCTGATCGTGCTCGTCGTCCAATTTATCCTCTACATCCTGTTCAGCATGGCTCTGGCCTTTGTTCTCTTCGCTGTGGCAGCCGCATGAGACCATTACGCACCCGTCCGGAGGTCATGAACTGATGCCTCATTTCGAGATACACGCATCCGATGTGGACGCCGCCAAAACCTTCTATCAGGGCCTGTTCGGCTGGCAGTTTGACCCGATGCCAGGAGCCGAAGATGTCGCCTATCACCTGATCGAAGGCGCCGACATTGGAACGGGCAAAGGTGTGACCGGCGGCATTATGAAACGCATGGACAGCGCGCCCGCCCCCGGCGGCCCGATCCGTGGCGGCACAATGACCTTTGACGTAGACGACTGCGACGCCCGCTATGACTGGGCGCTCGCAAACGGTGGTGCAGAGGCACTGCCACCACAGGATTACCCCGGCATCGGCCGTTGCGCCTATGTCGAAGACGGCCAGGGCAACGTGGTCGGAATGATTACCCCAGCGGAGAGCACCTGATATGGCAACCGAAATTCTCATGCCCGCCCTGTCGCCCACCATGGAAGAAGGCACACTGGCCAAATGGCTGGTCAAGGAAGGCGATACGGTCAGTTCCGGCGACATCATGGCCGAGATCGAGACCGACAAGGCTACCATGGAATTCGAGGCCGTCGACGAAGGCACCATCGGCAAGATCCTGATTGAGGAAGGCACCGAAGGGGTCAAGGTCAACACCGCCATTGCCATTCTGCTGGAGGAGGGCGAAAGCGCTGATGATATCGAAAGCGCCCCTGCCTCCAAGCAAGAGCCAAAGGCAGAGCAATCCGCGCCCGCCGAGGCCAAAAAGGACGACACGCCCGCAGAAGGCCACACGCAGCCCAAACCTGATCTGACCCCTGACTGGCCTGATGGCACCACCCTCAAGCAGCAGACCGTCCGTGAGGCGCTGCGCGATGGCATGTCCGAAGAGATGCGCCGCGACGACAGCGTCTTCGTCATGGGCGAGGAGGTCGCGGAGTATCAGGGCGCCTACAAAATCACCCAAGGCATGCTGGATGAATTCGGGTCCAAGCGGGTGATCGACACGCCAATCACGGAACATGGATTTGCTGGCATCGGCGTTGGCGCGGCCTTCGGCGGGTTGCGCCCCATCGTGGAATTCATGACATTCAACTTTGCCATGCAGGCCATTGATCACATTATCAATTCGGCTGCAAAGACGCTCTATATGTCCGGCGGACAGATGGGCGCACCGATGGTCTTTCGGGGGCCAAACGGTGCTGCGGCACGTGTCGGCGCGCAGCACTCGCAAGACTATGCTGCCTGGTACATGCAAATTCCGGGGCTGAAGGTGGCCATGCCCTACTCCGCGTCGGACTACAAAGGTCTGATCAAGACCGCGATCCGCGATCCCAACCCGGTCATCTTTCTCGAGAACGAAATCCTCTATGGCCGCAGCTTCGACGTGCCCGAGGTCGACGATTATACCGTTCCCTTCGGCAAGGCCCGTATCTGGCGTGAGGGTTCTGACGTGACCATCGTCAGCTTTGGCATCGGGATGAGCTATGCGTTGGAAGCCGCCGAAAAGCTGGCCGAAGACGGGATCGACGCCGAAGTCATCGATCTGCGCACCCTGCGCCCGATGGACACCGACAGTATTCTCAAATCGGTGATGAAAACCAATCGCTGCGTCACCGTCGAAGAAGGCTGGCCCCAGCCTTCGGTCGGCAGCTTCATCTCTGGCGTGATCATGCAGGAAGCATTTGATTACCTGGACGCCCCGGTGATCAATTGCACCGGTAAGGACGTGCCAATGCCCTATGCTGCCAATCTGGAAAAACACGCGCTGGTCACGACCGACGAAGTGATCGAAGCTGTGCACAAAGTCACCTACAAATAGAGAGCGGAAGCCATGCCTACAGAAATTCTGATGCCCGCCCTGTCGCCTACAATGGAAGAAGGCACGCTGGCCAAATGGCTGGTCAAAGAAGGCGATGACGTCGCTTCCGGCGATGTGATGTGCGAGATCGAAACCGACAAGGCCACGATGGAATTCGAAGCGGTCGATGAAGGCACCATTGGCAAGATCCTCGTCGCGGAAGGCACAGAGGGCGTGAAGGTCAATCAACCCATCGCGATCCTGCTGGAAGAAGGCGAAAGCGCCGACGATATAGGCGAGGTCTCTGCACCCAAGGCGGACGCCTCCTCCAACGCGGCACCGGCTGACGCATCTCACGCGACCGAACCGGCCAAGGGCCATGGCCGAGGCGCGACAGACGCGACACCCGCCGCTAGTCCAGAGCGCAAGGATGGGGAGCGCATCTTCGCCTCACCACTGGCGCGGCGCATCGCAGCAGACAAAGGGCTCGACCTTGCAAACATCAGCGGTTCCGGACCGCATGGCCGGATCGTGAAGGCCGACGTCGAAGGGCTCAGCACGTCGGATGCACCTGCCAAAGAGGCCCCTCAGGCCGAGCCTGCCAAGGCGGCGGCTCCGGCCACCGGTCCATCGGCAGATGTCGTCGCCCGGATGTATGAAGATCGCGAATACGAAGATATCAAACTCGATGGCATGCGCAAAACAATCGCCGCCCGCCTGACCGAAGCCAAACAAAGCATTCCGCATTTTTACCTGCGGCGCGACATCCATCTGGACGCGCTGCTGTCCTTCCGCGGTCAGCTCAACAAGCAGCTCGAACCGCGCGGCATCAAGCTTTCGGTCAATGACTTCATCATCAAGGCCTGCGCCCTGGCCCTGCAGCAGGTGCCTGACGCCAATGCGGTCTGGGCCGGTGACCGGATCCTCAAACTCACGCCCTCAGACGTGGCCGTGGCCGTCGCGATCGAAGGAGGCCTTTTCACACCGGTCCTGAAGGATGCACACCAAAAATCACTCTCCGCCCTCTCGTCAGAGATGAAGGACCTTGCCGGCCGCGCTCGCGACCGAAAGCTGGCCCCGCATGAGTATCAGGGCGGCAGCTTTGCCATTTCAAACCTGGGTATGTTCGGCATCGACAACTTTGATGCGGTGATCAACCCGCCGCATGGGGCGATCCTGGCCGTGGGCGCAGGCGTCAAAAAACCTGTCGTCAACGCCGAAGGCGCGGTCGATGTGGCGACGGTAATGTCGGTCACGCTCTCTGTCGATCACCGCGTCATTGACGGTGCCTTGGGGGCAGAACTGCTGCAGGCCATCAAGGAAAATCTCGAAGCACCGATGACAATGCTGGCCTGACCTGCCGGTCAGACCAAACACGCAAATCTTCTGGCGGAAAATATCCCGGGTGTGTGAGGGTAGAACCCTCACCCGCCGAGCCCCGGCTCGGCGGCGCCACGTCGCCGTCAGGCGAAATCACCCGTCAATGTCCCACGGTCCCAGCATGTGGTTCATCGAAACCGCTGGCTGATCGCATCCCGCCTCGCCGACGATCCGCGCCGGGATACCCGCCACGGTCTTGCACGCAGGGACCTCCTCCAGAACAACCGAACCGGCCGCAATGCGACTGCACTTGCCCACCTTAATATTCCCCAGAACCTTGGCACCGGCCCCAATCAGCACACCATCCGCGATCTTTGGATGGCGATCCTCTTCCTCTTTGCCGGTCCCCCCAAGCGTGACAGAATGCAGCATCGAAACGTTGTCTCCCACCACAGCAGTCTCGCCAATGACGATCGAATGGGCATGGTCAATCATGATGCCCTTGCCCAGTGTCGCGCCGGGATGAATATCAACCCCAAATATCTCCGACACCCGCATCTGCACGAAATACGCCAGATCTCGCTTGCCTGTCCGAAACAGGTAGTTGCCCACCCGATAGGCCTGAACCGCCTGATATCCCTTGAAGAACAGGATCGGTTGCAAAAACCGGTGACAGGCCGGATCGCGCTCGTAAACAGCAACCAGATCGGCCCGCGCCGCTTCGATCAAAGCGGGCTCATTGGCATAGGCTTCCTCCACGATCTCACGGATCACCACCATCGACATCTCGTTCGACGCAAGCTTGGCCGCAATCCGGTAGGATAGCGCGCGTTCAATGGATTTGTGGTGCAGAATACAGGCGTGGATAAATCCGCCCATCAAGGGCTCATCAGAAACAGCAGCCTGTGCTTCTGTCATGATCCGATCCCACACCGGGTCGATCTGGGCAAGTTTTCGTTGCGGGTCCGCCATGGTCCGGCTCCTTTGCAAGTCTCAGGTCACGTCATGCCGCAACATTAAACCAAAAGCAAACCGGATCGGCATCACAATTCATATGTACGCCTGTAAGCTGACCTTACAAGGCCTGACACCGACGATGTGCCATCAGCTGGGTCAGAACCATTTCGAAGGCGCTGCAATAAGCCCAGTCATCAAAGGTGGGCTCCGGCGCCAGCATGTACTGCCGCGCTGCAGCCAAAAGGGTCCCATTGCCCCACAACGGATGCGGCTTGCCCAATCGCCGGGTAAATCTGTCTGCCCAATCCGCTTCCCGCAAGATCCGCCCGCACAGGGCCCCGCGGCGCGCTGCAGGCACCGCCAGCAGGGCACGGGCGGCTGTGACGACATCGCTGTGTCGCACTGACCGCATCAGAAGTGGTACCCTAGGGTCGCAAAAGGCCCAGCGCCAAAACTGGCCGATACCTGCGCCACCGCAAAGGTCACCGTCTCCGGTGTGCCATCCGCTGCGCGCGCGCTCGCCTCATAGCGCCAGTGAGGGGCATTCACACTGGTCTCGCGCAGGATTTCGCTGCCCACCATCACCCGCACCAGATAGTGCTCGCTTTCCTCTCCAAGCGGCACGTCGAGCCCGTCCCAGGCATCGCCGTCACGGCGCGTCCGCCTGACCCACTGCAGATCAACCGAGCCATTCGGCAGCGGATTCGCCTGAACCTGGCAGGGGCTATAAGGCCGCAACCCGATGCCATCAAATGCGCGTGTCAGGTGCCGGTAAGAGGGGTCATCATATCCCCGTCGGGCCGGTCCGATACGGTAATTCTGTGCAACACGGCGCAAGTTCGGGCTTTGGGTGATTTGCGACGGTGTGCCGTCCAACAATACGAAAACCGATCCGGCAGGCCAGGCCGCCGGCATGACCCCATCTGTTCCGGCCTGTCCCCGCAGCCGCGTGCGCAGCCAATACGTCCCCGGTGCCACAAGCTCCGCCTCGGCAAACTGAAACACTTCCCAGATATCTGACGCCCCGTCTCCGATCGCTGCCAGATTGGCACCGCTCAATAATGCCTCTTCGGTTACTGACGACAGGGCTCCGCTGATGATCTTGACCTCCAGCGCTGCGCCCCGATCCCAGACGCCAGCGCTGGCTGCAGTCATCGCATTCTGCGTGCGCCCTACGATGGATGGCCGGGGCAGGATCGTATTCAGCGCATAATTCTCGTCGGTACTGGATTGATACACCGCCACCGCTCCCGGCCATGGCGCCGCTGTTGCAGCGATATAGGGCGCATGCGGCACCTCATCCCCCCGAAGCAGAGGCAGATCCAGAAAGAATGGCACCACCGGCACCGGGGGCACAAAGGGGCGCAGGCTGGCCAGATCTTCCTCAATATCAGCCGGTTCAAAGACTTCCGGCTCGATCCGCACGGCCTCGATCAGTTGCAGCTCGGTCTGCTCAACCCGGTCAATGCGATATCGGCCCGGGCCCTCATTGCCCTCGCCCGGTACCTCGATCACATCGCCCGCGCCCAACGCCAGCCGCGATGGCGGCAGGGCCAGCCGGATACGTTCACGCGACACCCGCGCCTCTGTCAGCCAGCGTTCCACCACCTGTCGCCCTTCGGCGCGCGTCAGCGCCATGTTCAGTTCCGAGGCCGACACCGCATGGGTCGCCTCATCGGCCAACACCGCTTCTTCAGCAATGGTGTCAAAATTGCCATCGGCCTGCACAAACCGCAGCCGCACCCGGCCAGAGATTTCCGCGTCGGCCTCACGTACCTGCTCGGTGACCCCATCCAGATCACCACTGATTGCGAATGTTTCAGGATCCAGAACCGTCTCCTCCTGCCCGTCCCGCATCCGAAACTGCAACACGCCATCCCGCTCAATCGCGTCGAACCCATACCGGATCATCAGCGGCTGCAGTGCCGCGCGCGCATCCGTGACCTGCTCCACAGCATAGCCGCGCACATAGCCATAAAGACCTTCCGTGCTGAATGCCTCCAATCCGGCCCGCCGGCAAATCTCGCCCACGACTGACGCCAAGGGCCGCGCCGATGTGCGCCCGTTAACCCAATGCCCGCGCCCATAGTTCGCACCATCATTCCAAAGATCGTGGTTGTTCGGAAACGCCGGAAAGGGTCGCACATCCCAGGCCCAGACAAAGGCCCGCGCCATATCCAGCATACGACCCCCGTATTCAGGTGACACCGGGTTGTTGGCCGGATCATTCCAGTATTCTGCCATCGCGCGCAGATACTGCATCTGCATCAGATCATCCCGCGCACCTGTCGAATACCGCGGCAGCGCACTTTCAGAGCTCTTTACATCCAGAAACTTGTTCGGCTGATTGGTCCCCTTATCGATCGCCGCACAGCCGTATTCCGTGAACCAGATCGGCTTGGACTCAGGCACCCAATCCGTTGGCGCAGCCTGTCGCACACCGTTGATCCGCTCATGATGCGCATTTGCCCACCAGTTGCGAATGTCCTTGTAGCGGTAGATCCACGGCTCGTCATGCGCGCCATCGGTAATCTCGGTGCGGATCTGCGCCGCCCGCGCGTCGACAGAATGGTAATACCAGTCATAGCCCTCTCCGCCTTCGATATTGGACTTGAGGTACGCAAGATCATAGATCGCATCATGGCTTTCGCCATCAATGTGGCCGTCTTCCTCACGCCAATCCGACAAAGGCATATAGTTGTCGATCCCGATGAAATCGACATTCTCATCCGCCCAAAGCGGATCAAGATGGAAATAGCGATCGCCGCTGCCGTCCTGCGGCTGATAGCCAAAATACTCCGACCAATCAGCGGCATAGCTGATTTTCGTTCCCGGCCCGACCAGTGCGCGCACCTGGGCGGCAAGCCCGCGAAGCCGCGCCACCGCAACAAAGCCGCCCCCGGCACCCCTGATCTGGGTCAGACCGCGCATTTCTGAGCTGATGCAAAAGCTGTCGACCCCCCCCGCCGCAGCACACAGGGCCGCGTAATGCAGAATGAACCGCGACAGGCTCCATTCCTGCGGGCCGGTATAGGCCACCTCACCCGCACCCACAGCGAAATCCGTCGCCACGACCGTGCCAAAAAAGGCATCAACTTCGGCGTCGGCTGCCGCCGTGCCATCCGGGCTGCCCGGACGGCCCGGTGCCTCAGACAGCGTCATGCGCCCGCGCCATGGCAAATGCGGCTGTGTGTCCGCATCGCTGTAAGGATCCGCAAGGTCATTGCCCTCAAGCTGGTCCATCAGGATGAAGGGATAGAACATCACCGCCGTGCCAGCAGCATGCATGGCCTCAATGGCCTCGATCACCGATTGATCCGTCGGCGTACCCCCATAGATGGGCCGCTCATCCTGCCTGACAATCACTTCGGCCTGCCCGCGCGCAATCCCCGCGACCTGCCAGGGCATGTTCTCGCCCTCGATCACCGCGTCCTCGACCTTGGGGCGTACCGTGCATTCGCCACATCGCAGATCATCACCAAACCACGACACCACCAGCGAGGCGGCCTTGAGGTTCTGCATTTCCTCGTTCATCGCCTCCAGTGAGACCGTGAAATCGGATTGCCCGGTGGGCGTGTTGACATTGGCACTCCACCGCGCGTCCTGACCGGGTTCGACGTAAGTAACTGGCGTGGTAGCAAGGCTGTATTCACCCGTACCGGGGATCAGCGCGACGCCTTCAATCCCAAATGCCGGCATGGCCTCGCGTCCAGCGACCTGCGGCTGCTCAGGCCGCATCACTTCGAAGGAAAACTGCGGCACTCGGTTGCCAAAACGCTCAAGCGACAGGTTTTCCATCACCACATAGGCGGTGCCGCGATAGGCAGGCACCTGGCCCACGCCCTCAATGGCTTCCATCGTCGGGTCGGGCTGCTGGAACGGGGTGCCATTATAGACCCTGAGGTTCAGATCATTGGGCGCGATCTCTTCCCCGTCCGCCCAGATCCGCCCAACCGAGGTAATCTCACCCTCACACAACGCAATCGCAAGCGACACAGCATAGCTGTACTCGGTCGTCTCAGGCGTTGGCCTACTGCCCTTTCCGCCGCCCGAGACCGTCACGCTTTCCTGAAAGTCAGACGCCCAGATCACCTGACCACCCAGCCGCATCCGGCCATACAGCTGCGCGATCGCTTCGCCTTCGCCGGCACGGGTCAGCCGAAACCGATCGACCTTGCCGGTCTCGACCGCCTGTCCGCCCTGCCCCAGCAAACGTTGATCGACCATACGCCCCAGCGTGGCCCCAACCGCGCGTCCAATGGCGACCGACGACAGGCCCGCCAGCGTGCCCCCGACAGTGCCGCCAACAGCGGCACCCGCTGCAGATAGAAGTACTGTAGCCATCAGGAAGTCTCCTCGGGAAATTCAAATCTGGCGACGATCCGTCGCCGCCAGGGGGCGCTCAGCGGGCTCTCAACCACGCCGTGACGCACGTAGGCATGTATGAAACTGGCCGTGGGCCCCACCCGAGCTTGCACGCCCAGATGCTTGGCCACACCACCCTGCCGCATCCGAATCAGGATCACATCACCTGGGGCCTCATCCTGTACCGTCTTGGCCTTCAGATGCCGCGCTGCAGCCGCCCACAGCCGCTCGTCGCCCTGCGGTTCTGACCAATCCACCGTGTAGGCAGGCACCACTTCAGGCTCTTGCCCCTTCAGGTCTCGCCAAAGACCGCGCACCAAACCAAGGCAATCACACCCCGCGCCCTTTGCAGCCGCCTGATGCACATACGGCGTCCCAATCCAGCCCCGTGCGGCGCTGACAATACGCCCACCTTGCCCGCTCATCGCAGCGACCCGCCCGAATTCGTCCCGGTCGAACGGGGCACCGCAACGACCCAGTCTTCCCCCGGCAAATCCGGGAAACCCTGAAAGTTCAGAATATTGTTGAACTTCAACCGACAGGTCTCCAGCCGCTTGTCGCATCCTGCCACCAGCCGAACAGAGGTGCCCAATGGAACCGCTCCGCGAATGGGCTCCCAAAGCTCGACAGTGCGCTGACTTCCGTCCAACCGGTCATGCTTGATCATCGACCAAAGGCCCGCGGCAGCCCCGTCAAGCACCTCAAGCCGGCCTCTGGTGAACCACCCGGCCTCGAACCCCGGCAAATCATCCCACACGAAAGTCCGACCGTCGGTCTGGACCTCGACACTTTGCGTGCTGGCATAGCCTGCTGTGCCCAGATCAAACCGGCACTGACCATCCCCCAGAACAGCTGTGCAGGGTTTTTGATAGGCGCGGCCCTGCGGCTGGTTCAACGCCTCTGTCAGCCCTCGTAGCTCGGCCTTGAAGGCACCCCCACTGCGCGACATTTCTCCGATAGAGCCACGGAACTGCATCCAGCGCTGATCCACATCGGCCCAGTTCACCAGCCAGGCAATCACCTCGGCCCCGTCAAAGCGCCCCTGCTCAATCTCGTCCTCGCGCAGCGACGCATCGCTCAGCGCGCCCAGCGCCTCGGTGTTGTCGACCGAAAGCCCGGTGGTCTGCGCCAGCGCCTTGGCGCCAAGGCCGCTGTCAGCCGCAAACGTCACGCCCTCGAACGTCAGATCAACATCATGATCGGTAAAGGCAAAGCGTACCCCGTCTGTGCGGTTGATCTGCCAGGCATGCGCCAGCGTCGTGTGACCCGTGGCCAGATGCGCCTCAAGCGCTGCATTGAACCCGGCCATCAAATGCGCACCTCGATCACGGGCACATCGGGTACCTGACCGGCCTGAAAACTCGCGACAGATGTCAGGATCCGGTCCGTATCGAAGCGCACCGGCACATCAAACTCAAACCCGGCCTTGATCTCCAAACCCTCATCAGGCGGTTCCGCAAAGGTGACGATGCCACGGGTCACATCCACCTCGTACTCAATCCCCTCTCGGTACTCAGTCTGCTCAACGCCGACGCGCACTGTCCCGGCCACGGGTTTCATAATCGGCCGCTGATACGTCTGATCCCCGGACCGATAATTTTTGACGATCTGAAAAGCGTCCGTCACGCCATCACCAATCGCGATGCTCTGGTCCTCAAATGCCACCTCGGCCGACGCCAGACCAGATTTGTAATCCGACCAATCTTTCCAGCGAAACGCATACATCTGCCCCATCCGCGCCTCGAAGAACCCGATCAGTTGCTGCAAATCATCAATCGACCGCATCCCCAGCCCCGCATCATAGACGCGCCGCGAATGCGCCCAGGGCGTGTTGCGCTCTTCAAATCCATTGGCCAGCGTGACCACGTCCGTTCGCCTCTGTGGCCCGCCAATGGACCCAAAGCTAAGTGTCGTGGGGAATCTGATCTCGTGAAATGCGGTCATGTCTGTTCCTGCCTTATCGATTGCGGTTGCCGGAGGAGAGCGCGCGGCTCATCTGAGCGGCGATCTGGCTCTGAGAGCGCTGGAACCCGCGCACATCCGGCGTGCTGATATTCATCACGACGGTGGGCGCGCGCTGCATCTCGCCACGTACGCCCAACTTGCCATCCGGACCCCGCGCCAGCGGCATGATCGCCTCTGGCCCGGCCTCACCCATGACGCCGGTACCACCGCGCATGGGAAAGGTCGTGGCACTGCTGACAACCCCGCCTTGCGCAAAGGGGGTGACTTTGCCTTGGCTGAACGGCGCGCCGTTCGCGAAGGGCAAAATACCTTGTACGATGTTGCCCACCCCCTGGCTGATCAGACCACCAAAGTGATCCGTGACAGGGCGCATCGCGGCGTTGTAGGTCGTATTGACCAGCGACTGCGCCACTGTCCGCATCGCATCCGACAGTTTCAGCCCATCGAAAACCACACCGTCAAATGCCTTGCGCAACCCACGGCTCAACCCTTTTTCAAGCGTCGCCACATCCTTGTTGGTTGCCGCAAGCGACGTTTTCATGCGCCGCAATTCGCTGTCGAACCCCGACACCAAAACGCTGGTCTGTGCCAGCGTGGCATTCAGGCCCTCAGCATGGCTCTCAAGACCGCCGTCATCCGCAAAATCACTCATCTGTCGTGTCCTTTCCCGCATCTGGATAGGCGTTCATCAACGCCTCCAACCCGTCCCTGAGCAGCGGTGCGCGACCGCTGCCCGCACCCAGCATCAGCTGAAGCTCTGCCGGTGACAGCGCCCAGAACTGGTCCGGCGCCAACTTCAGCCCCTGCAAACCCGCCCGCATCAGTGCGGGCCAATCCAAACCGCCACCGTGGCTCACGACGGCACCACAAAGGCGCGGGCCAGCAACTCTGCAGCCGCCTTTGCCGCCGCCATGGGCCCACCTTCGAAATCACCGCTTTGCAGGCGTTCGGGATCAATCACATGCCCGCCGCCCCGCAATCCCGCGTTCAACAGCGCCAGTACATCGCGGGTAGAGAACCGGTTGCTTTCGAACCGTTCGACCAGGGCCAGCAATGACGACTCGCCCAGATCCTCCTCCAGCTCGGCCAACGCGCCCAACGTCAGGCGCGCGGCAAGGCGCTCTCCGTCGATGACAACGGCCACATCTCCCCTCCACGGATTGGCCATCCTAAGCCACTGCCGCCGGGGTGAAATCAAGGCTGCCGGCTGACATCAGGCTCAGCTCATAGGTGGCTTCACCATTCAGCGATCCGCCGTATTCCAGCCCGGTGACCTGAAATGGCCCCTCGACCACCCCAAAATCGGGAATGACGATCTGAAAGTCCGGCGTCTCACCGTCAAAAAACAACTGGCGCGCACGCTCATCTGTACCTTCATCGCGAAACACACCCGACCCGCTGATTGCTGCTGACCGCACACCGGCCCCCACCAGCAACTCGCGCCAGCCGCCTTCGCTATCCAGCGAGGTCACGTCGACCGTCTCCGCATTGAAGCTCACGCGCGTGGCGCGCAGCCCTGCAATGGTCTCGAACTGGCCATCGCTTGTCATATCCACTTTGACCAAAAGGTCCTTGCCTGCTTGAACAGCCATCTGTCGTCTCCTGAGTTAAATCCGTTGATCCGCGTTAGGCGGCAGTGTCATCGACACGCGCGCGAAACCGCAGATCGATCTGTCGTGTGGCCCCGCCGTTGGTCCGTTTCGCCGTCGCCCGCTCAAAACGCAGCGCGACCAGCGATCCGCGCGTCAGGGACAGATCGGCATCGTGCAGCACATCGCTCACCTGGCCGGCAATCGCCTTTGCACCGGAAAAACCTGGATCGCTGGTGATCACGGAAACGGTGAAACGATGCATCGCCCCCGATGCACTCAGATCAGAAGCATCCGTGACCGTTTCACTGCCCAGCAGAACATAACGGGCAGGCACCGTGCCCGAAGGCACCGCGTCAAAGACGTCCCCACCCACAAGCGCCGCCAAAGCGGCATCCGCCGACAGCGCCGCGTAAACGGCGGCCTGCAAGGGTCCCGAAAGCGCAAATGTCATACCGCCACCTCTTCTTTTGCAAAGCAGGTCAGATATTTGGCCTGCGGGTCCCGCTCGGTGACCGCTTCGATGGTGAAAATCCGGGTGCCATCACGGAACCGCTGCTGCGGCATCGGGCGCTCTGGCGTGCCCCATGGGGCACCGCGCACCACGATCTTGCAGGTGACACGGCTGACCGCCGCACCACTGCGCCCGATCTCGCGGCCACTGCGCACGGTGATCTCACCCCACAGCGTCCCCAGCGCGATCCAGTCGCGGGCATATCCCCCGGCCCCGTCACTTGCATGTACAGGCGCCTCCAGGATCAAGGCCCGGTTGAGATTGGGCGCGTTCATGTGCCCGCCCCAAAACCGATACGCACGCCCTTGAACCGCTCGATCAGGCTGCTCACGCCAAAAGGCATGCAGCCATCACTGAGGCCGGTGTCGTTGCGGTATTCATAGTAATGCGCGGCCAGCATCAGCACCGCTTGTTGCAAATCCGCAGGCAGGTCGGCCCAATCGGCCCCGAAACCGGCGTCAAACTCAACGGTCACGGAACCCGCCTTGGGGATCGCAGGCAACACCGCCCCGGAGGCCCGCAGCGCAGGGCGCTGCGCATCCGCTTCCAGCCAATACGCATCCGCCGCCACATCCGTCTGGCTGCCGTCACCGGCCACAATCGCGACGCGGGTGATGCCCGACACCGGCGCCACCGGCAACCGCTGGGCCGCACGGTCGCGCCAATAGGTCAGCGTCCAGCTAAAGGCCCGCGCAATCAATACCTTGCCCGTGCGCGCCTCGATGGCAGCGATGGCCGCGCGCAGAAAAGACCGCACAACGGCGTCCTGCACGTCCTCCTGACCAAAGCCACTGCCCAACCGCAAATGCGCCTTGAACGCATCCACAGGCAACGCCGCGTCCGGAACAGAGGTTTCTTCGATCAACATCATGAGACGTCTCCAAAATTCTAGGCCCTCCCAAGGGTGGGTCATAAGACCCGGACGCGCGCCAGCCTGTACCGCCCGGTCGGAGGGGAGCAGCTAGACAGTTC
Organism: Sulfitobacter aestuariivivens; assembly: GCF_014763045.1. Taxonomy (GTDB): domain Bacteria; phylum Pseudomonadota; class Alphaproteobacteria; order Rhodobacterales; family Rhodobacteraceae; genus Sulfitobacter; species Sulfitobacter aestuariivivens. The sequence continues at coordinate 656,974 of NZ_JACTAG010000001.1, read as the reverse complement.
AGACCTATGGTTGGTCACGCGCCCGGACCGGGGCCAAGTTGCCCCGGCCCCGGCTATCGACGGGGCGGATTTACGCCGCGCCGAATTTCATCAGTTTGATCGCCGCAAAATCGCTCACGTCACCGCCCACACGTTTGGTGGCGTAAAACAGCACATGCGGTTTGGCGCTGAAGGGATCACGCAGGATGCGCAGATCGGGGCGCTCGGCAATCGTGTAGCCGGCGTTGAAGTCACCAAAAGCGATCGACATGGAATCAGACGCCGGATCAGGCATATCCTCGGCCACAACCACCGGATAACCCAACAGCTGCGCAGGCTCGCCCGCATGTAGACCATCTGACCACAGGAACCGGCCATCGCCGTCCTTGAGCTTGCGCACCAGCGCCACAGTCTTGGAGTTCATCACAAACGTCGCATTGGCGCGGTACTGCGCGGCCAGCGCATAGACCAGATCAATCACCGCTTCAGCGGCAACATCCCCGTCCTGGGTGCTGGGCACATAGCCCAGATTACCCCAGGCCCAGACGTCATTATCCACCGATGCGTGGTTCAAAAAGCCCTTGGGCTTGTCCACACCATCGCCATTGATAAACGCGGTCGCCTCGGCCCGCGCGAACTTGTCGGCGATCCGGCCCGCCAGCCAGCCTTCGATGTCAAACGCGCTGTCATCCAGCAAACGCTGCGACGCCTTGGGCAAGGCCGACAATTCATTCAGCGCAATGGTGATGCGATCAATCTGCGGCGTATCGGTCTCAGCCGTCGCATCTGTCTCGGTCGCCCAGCCCGCGCCGACGTCGGTATGGTCCACCAGCACGTCATATGACGTCGCCTCAACCGTGACCACGGACGCGATGGACCGGATCGAGGGCGCTGCCTTCAGCACCGATTGCACCTGCGCAGAGGTCTGCGGATCCACCAGGTATCCGCCATCGGAATTCACCGCCGTAGACAGCGATTTGCCCTCCAGCTCAAGCCCGCGCAGGGCATCGTCATCCCCGTTGCGCAGATAGGCATTGAACGCCTTTTGGTGGGGGGCCACGGTATCCATGGCACCGCCAAGGGGGGTGCGCACAGGCGTCGTCATCTTGCGATCCAGCATGGTCATTCGCTCTTCCGTTTGTTGAAGTTTGGTCTCAATTTCTGCCTGAAAGCCCTTGAAGTCAGTGACAAATCCCGTCACCGCCGCGCGGACTTCCTCTGCCGGGGAGGTCGCACCCCGATCTTCACTCTTGCTCATCACATGTCCTCAATGTGTCTCATGCAGCCCGCGGTTCATCCGCGCGCCATCTCAGCGCGCGCGCCCTCAAAGGCCGCCGCCATCTCGCGCAGCACGTCCCCAATCGCGACAACGTCACTCTTGGATCCCACCCGCGCACTGGGCAGCATCGGAAAGGTCACCAGCGACACCTCCCAAAGCTCCAGCTCTGACAACAGCCGCTGGCCCTTGTCGTTTTTCGTGGCCTTGATGGTGCGATAGCCGATGGACAGCCCATCAATGGCGCCCGCCCCGATCAATGCCGCCGCCTCGCGGCCTTTCTCGACCTGAGACAGAATGCGCCCCTTGACCCAAAGACCCTTGTCGTCCTCGCGCACCTCATCCCAGATCCCGATGGGCTGGGCGGGGTCATGCTGCCACAGCATCTTGATGCTGCGCCCGGCATCCGCGACGGCCTTCAAGGATGCGCCATACGCCCCGCGCTGAACCACGTCACCACCCTGATCCACATCGCCGAACAGGCTGGCATAGCCGCTGATCTGCATCCCTTCCGTGGTGTCGGCATCAACCTCGATGGCCTCACCAAAGCGGGCGAACTTGCGCTCCAAACCCGTGGTGGCATCAGACAAATCTCTATTGGTCCCCGACGCTTGGCCGAGATCATTGATGTTGTTCATCACGACAACTCCTTTGAATTTTGCAGCGCTAGGGTGTCACCACCAGAAAACTCTGTATCGCCTGCGCCAGGATCATGGCGGCAACGCCGTAAACGCTCAGCCACAGACGCTTTTCCAACCGCTCCATCATCTGCTCGATCCGCTCCAGACGGCGCAGCATGTTCTCGTGATGGATCGCGCTGATCCTCTCATGCGCCTGCAATTTCAGACCTGGCGCACACAGAAACTTCTCGTAGGCCGCGACATCACTCATCCGCAGCCACCGGTGGCAGCCCCAGCAAACTGCGCTTCTCCGCATCCGTCAGGAAATCGGCCCGCGCCACACGCGCCCACTGTCCATCGCGTTCCGCCGCAAGGGCTGTGACCTGATCCAGATCCGGCTTGATCTCCACCGCAGCACCCGCATCAAACGCCGACAACCAGTGCGCAAGGGCCGCCGTTACCCGCGTCGCCAGAGGCAGCACCGTCAGACGGTAAAATGCGCGATGTGCCTCCTGATAGTTGGCATAGGTCGCGTCCCCCTGTACCCCGATCAGCATCGGCGGCACCCCAAAGGCCAGCGCAACCTCGCGCGCGGCAGATTCCTTGGTCTTCTGGAACTCCATGTCCGAGGGCGAGAAACCCATCGGCTTCCAGTCCAGCCCGCCTTCCAGCAGCATCGGTCGCCCGGCATTGCGCGCGCCCTGATGATGACTCTCCATCTCGGAAACCAATCGGTCATACTGATCCTCGCTCAGCTTGGCCTGCCCCTCGGACCCTTTGTAGACAATCGCCCCCGATGGCCGCGCGGCATTGTCCAAAAGCGCCTTGGACCACCGCGATGCGCTGTTATGCACGTCCATCGCCATGGCAGCAGCCTGCAACGGGCTGAACCCGTAATGATCATCCTGCGGATGGAAATTTCTGATATGGCAGATCGGCGCGGCATCCGTCGCGGCAAACCGGTGCTTGCGCCCGCCCACCGCATATTCGAACGCCACCGGCCAGCCATCCGCCCCCGGCACCACCGACATCCGGTCAGAGCGCAGCACGTGCAACTCAACCGGCAGCCCCGCGTCACCGCCCACAGCCTCGACATACCCGTTCCCGCTCAGCAGCAGCTGCGCATAAAGCGCCTCCAGCAACTCGGCCCGTCCTTGGGCACCATTCGGGCGGCTCAGCAGCGCCATCAGCGGATGCGTGTCATAGCGCGCTGTGGCATCCTGTGCCACCAGCGGCAACGCCGCCGCGGCCTCCGCAATCAGCTTGACCGCGCGAAACACCACCGGATTGCCGCAAAAGCCGACCTTGGTCAGGCTCACGGTATCGCGCGGGCTCCAGGCCACACGGCCAGACGTCTGATAGGCCACCACCGGCCCCGTGGCCGAGGCCTTCTGCTCAGGCTGATGGCCCCCGCGTCGCAGAAAATCAAATGCCATGTGTGTCGCTCCTCAATCTTGCGTCCGGTGTCCAAGAGGCCGTCCCTGACCCGCTCCAACCGGCGCAAAAACAATCTCTCATTTATGCCTTAAGGTCGCGACACCAGACCGTGCGCCCCAGGCGCAACACCCACGCGCAAGGCCCCACAGCGCCTTAGAGCCCGCGCACAGCAGGCGCGCGCCACTTCACCGACGGTTCAATGATCAGCTCGTGCAGGGCCCAGACCAGCGCATCAACCCGGTCCGGGCTGCCACCGCCCTCGAACCCTTGCGCCGTCATCCGGCACATCTGGTCCTCCAGCGCATCAAGCCCCGCCACGTGCCGCACCCGCCCCTGCTCATAAAGGGCGGCCACAGGCTCGGCCCGCGCCACTTTCCCGCGCGAGGCATGGACGGATTTGATCGGCACCAATGGGTCCACGCCGCGCAGGACCTCGGCCACCATCTGCCCGCCCTGATTGACCTCGGCAATCAGCCGGTCACCGCCATAGTGTTCCATCGCACGGATCGCGGCCCGGGCCCATTGGTGGGGCGTGGCACCCTGTACCGTGCAATCGGCCAGCACCACCGCGCGCCAGTCCTGCACTGGCCCGCGCGTCTGCGCGCCCACAACGACAATCCCGCATTCATCCGACCCCGCCCCATTGGTCGTCGCCGGATCCAGCCCCACAACGATGCGGTCAAAGTCGGGCAGCTTCGTGATCCGCGCCGCCTCAAGTGCCGCCATCGTCCACAGCGCGCCTTCGGCTTCCGCCAACAGCACCCCATCCAATTCCTGCCGTCCCAGCCGCGATCCCTGATACCGCGCCCGCACCTCTTGCAGAAAGGAGCTGGCAAGATTGGCGGCATTTGCCTCAGTCGGCGCATGCGTCGTCACGGTCGAGGGCGAGGCAAGCAATTTGCGCAGCACCGGCACATTGCGCGGTGTCGTGGTCACGCAGACCTGCGGCTGCGCGCCAAGCCTCAGGGCAAACTGCAACTGATCCCAGGTTTCCTGCCCCTTCTTCCACTTGGCCAGCTCATCCACCCAGGCCGCGTCAAACTGTGGCCCGCGCAGGCTTTCGGGGTCATGCGCCGTGTGAATGGTCGCGATTGCCCCGTTCGGCCAGACCAGTCGCTTTCTGGACGCCTCCCATGTGGGCCGCCTGTCAGGCGGCGAACACGCCAGAATGCCGCTATCGCCAAAGATCATCACCTCGCGCACCTGCTCGACGGTTTCACCGACCAGCGCGACCCGCTTGCAGGCACCCGGATCCAGCGGCAGATCCCCTTCGACGCGCGCGCGCACCCATTCCGCACCGGCCCGCGTCTTGCCGGCACCACGTCCGCCCATCACGACCCACGCGCGCCAGTTCCCCTCGGGGGGCAATTGATGCAGCATGGCCCAGAATTCGAACAGATAAGGGAGAGCCAGCAGCTCTCCCTCATCCAGCTCATTCAGAAACTTCTCCTGGCGCGCCGCATCGCCTGAGCCGATCCAGCTTGCACCCAATCTCAGTCCGGAGTCGCCCCATATCGAGGGCATATCCGCCATGGGCGATGCCTGCCTGCTTGCTCCTGCTTTCATTCAATCTGGTCTCCGCATTTGCACAGGCGATGACGGCCTTGTTGAGCTCGCCCAACAATGTCGCGACTGCCTTGCTGTCAATGTCCCCCCCGGTCTTGGCCTTGTCCTTCAAGGCCTCGATATCGTGTCGCAAATCCTTGATTGTATCCACCAGGGACCTGACCAGGTCCTGCTGGTACGTGATGTCCGCGTCCGGGGCCTTAAATGTCATGTTCTCCGTCTTACCTCTCGCTTGGTTCCCCCAACCGAGCGGACAGAAAAGGTGGCCACCGGCAAAACGCCGGGGCCGCCGCCCATGTCCTCTAGCATTCATTGGAATTTACAGGGGATGCCTGAACATATCCCCACGCCAAAGCACGCTCAGAAAACGCGCCGCGCAACACAAGGCGTCTATGCGGGGTTAGTTGCCACCCGTAGAGGCATTGCCAGCGGCTTCAGAGCCGCGCTCGGCCTCGATCTGACGCCAACGTGCGACGTTCTGGTTATGCGCATCCAGCGTCTCTGCAAAGGCGTGTCCGCCCGTCCCATCCGCTACGAAAAAGATGTAATCCGTCTCTTCAGGTTGCGCTGCCGCCAGCAGACTGGCGCGCCCGGGGTTGGCAATGGGCGTGGGGGGCAAGGCCGGAATAACATAAGTATTCCAAGGGGTTTCGCGCCGCAACTCAGACCGCCGCAGCCCGCGTCCCAAAACACCCTCGCCCTGCGTGATCCCGTAAATCACCGTTGGGTCCGTCTGCAGGCGCATGCCCTGATTAAGGCGGTTCACGAACACGCTGGCCACCTGCCCGCGTTCCTCTGCCACCCCGGTTTCCTTTTCGATGATGGACGCAAGGATCACCAGATCCTCTGGTGTCTCAATCGGAATGCCGGGATCACGCGATTCCCAGGCCGCAGCAACCAGCACATCCTGTGCATCAGCCATCTGGGCCAGCAATTCTTCGCGGCTGTCGCCCGGCCGCACCTCATAGCTGTCCGGCGCAAGCGTCCCTTCGGCAGGCACACCCGCAATCTCGCCGTCCAGAACCTCAACCGCTTTAAGGCCTTCGACAATTTGCCAACTGGTCACGCCTTCCGCCAAAGCGATCCGAAACCGCGTATCGCCCTTGGCTTTGGTATCTTCATAGAGCGCCGGAACCTCGTCTTCAGCAGGCGTGAACTGCGCCCGCTCGACAAACCGCCCCGTGCCGGGATCAAGTTCGCGCACTTGCACCGAAATCCGGTTGACCCCAATCCGGTACACAACTTCCGTCCCGCACGTGCTCGCACCGCCCTTGGTCACGACATCAACGATGCCTTCCATCGATGTGCCCGGCTGCACCAGAAAGCTCCCTGCCTTCAACTGTCCCGCCTTGTCCGTGTAATCCGCCCCGATCCGAAAAATCGCCGCAGAACTCACCGCGCCCTGCTCTTCCAGATCCTGCGACACATCTCGGATATTCGATCCCCGTTCAACCTGCAGGCAGATCGGCTCAGCCAACGGGCCTTCGGCCGTGTACTGCCCCTTGCCCCACAGGATCACCCCACCGGCCAGAAACAAGCCGACCAGCAGGAAAGACACTGCGTTAGACGCAATATGTCGCCACATCAGCTGACTTTCCCGAAGATAACGCTGGCATTTGTGCCGCCAAATCCAAACGAATTGGACAGGGCCACATCCACCTTCCGCTCAACTTTCTTGTTGGGCGCAAGATCAATTTTGGTCTCCACGGCAGGGTTTTCCAGATTGATGGTTGGCGGGGCGACCTGATCGCGGATTGCCAGGATCGAAAAGATTGCTTCGATCGCACCCGCCGCACCCAGCAAATGCCCCGTTGCCGATTTGGTCGATGACATGGTCACATTTGCCGCGTGATCCCCCATCAACCGCTCGACCGCGCCCAATTCGATCACATCGGCCATGGTCGATGTGCCATGCGCATTGATGTAATCCACATCCGACGGCTCCAACCCGGCCCCCTTCAGGGCCGCGCGCATCGACCGCTCACCGCCTTCGCCATCCTCGGACGGTGCCGTGATGTGATAGGCATCTCCCGACAATCCGTAGCCCAGAACCTCGGCGTAAATCTTGGCACCACGCGCCTTGGCGTGCTCGTACTCCTCAAGCACCACAATGCCGGCACCCTCGCCCATGACAAACCCGTCGCGGTCCGCGTCATAAGGACGGCTGGCCTCTTGGGGCGTGTCTTCGCGCTTGGTGCTCAGCGCCTTGCAGGCGTTGAAACCCGCAATGCCAATCTCGCAGATCGCGGCTTCTGCGCCGCCGGCGATCATTACATCCGCGTCGCCATGCTGGATCAGCCGACTGGCATCCCCGATCGCGTGCGCACCTGTCGAACAGGCGGTTACGACCGAATGGTTCGGTCCCTTGAAGCCATAGCGTATGGACACCTGCCCCGAAATCAGATTGATCAACGCACCCGGCACAAAGAACGGGCTGACGCGCCGCGGGCCTTTTTCGTGCATCATGATCGCGGTGTTCGCGATAGAATTCAGCCCGCCAATACCCGACCCAATCAAAACACCTGTGCGCTCAAGGCTCTCGGTATCGTCAGGCATCCATCCTGCATCTTCAACAGCCTGTTGGGCCGCAGCCATGCCGAACATAATGAAGGTATCGACCTTGCGCTGCTCCTTGGGCTCCATGTAGGCGTCCGCATTGAATGTCCCGTCGCTGCCATCGCCGCGTGGCACTTCGCAAGCGTACTTCGTGGTCACCCGCGACGCATCAAACTGCGTGATTGGGCCCGCACCCGATTGGCCGTCCAGAATTCGGCTCCAGCTGGCCTCGACCCCGTCTGCCAGGGGAGTTACCAAACCCAATCCCGTGATTACCACTCTGCGCATGTCCAAGCCCCTTGGTCTTTTGTCCCTTTATCAGGCCTATACCTTGGCCACGCCCCTCTGTTCAAGGGCGCAGGTATCATCGGTTTGCGCCCCCTCACGGGCTACTGCGGCGGACCTTTTCGGGACAGCAACTGCACAACCTCACCTTCGACCTCGACGTCACGCAACGGGGCATACCCAAGGTTCTGCGCAATCCTGAGCGACCCGTGGTTGTCAGGCGTGATCATGCAGACTGTGCGGCCCGGCACCACGCGGTCAAACCAGTCATGCGCGGCACTCGCGGCCTCCAGCCCCAGACCCTGGCCTTGCGCCGACGGGTCCAGCACCCATCCGGCTTCGGGAAACGGATCAAAATCCTCGCCCAGTCCACGCGATCCAAAGAAAAAGCCCGTCTGCCCGGCCATCGTCTGCTCGCCGCGCACCTGAATCGCCCATTGGCCAAACCCAACGATCTGCCAATGACCTGCGTTGCGCAAAAACGCATCCCAGGACCGGGCCTTGGGCCAAGGCTTGCCGGAAATGTGGGTCACGACCTGCGGCTTGGCCCAGATCTCAGCAAACCGGCTGAAATCCTCGGACCGCATCGCACGCAAGGTGGTACGGGGGGTGTTGATGGTCGGGATGGTGCGCGACATTCTATGGTCGTCTTTCACGCTCTGGTAGTATGCTCTGCACACACCATTGCGCGACAGGCCGGGTCGAAACAAGCCCTTCAATCGGATTTTAAACAGAAAACGGCGTCATTCCGCTTTGGAACAACGCCGTTTCAGAAAATTACCGCCGATCGCCCCACAGGGGCCACGGCAACCGGATGATCAGGAAGCTTCTTTGATGAACTTCACCGCATCGCCGAACGTCTGGATGTTTTCAGCCGCATCATCGGGGATTTCGATGCCGAACTCTTCTTCGAACGCCATCACCAGTTCAACGGTATCAAGGCTGTCTGCGCCAAGATCGTCGATGAACGACGCATTCTCGGTCACTTTGTCCTCTTCTACACCCAGGTGCTCCACAACGATTTTCTTCACGCGGTCTGCGACGTCGCTCATAATACTTCCTCATGTCTTCGGACCCGCAAAGGTCCCTATTTTCAGTACCGCCCACCGATGATCGGCAGTTGGAGGTTGCCTCAACCGGAGGCGGCTCTTTCCCTTGTTCGCACAAGGATCAGGGGGCAATCAAGCACCCTTTTGGTCGAATCTGCGCCCCCTTTAGCATAAGACGCATTGCACGCAAATCTAATTGCGCGGCACGCTACAACATGGCCATACCGCCATTCACATGCAAGGTTGTGCCCGTCAAATAGCCCGCTTCGGCACTGGCCAGAAACACGACAGAGGCCGCAATTTCTGCAGGCGTGCCCATGCGCCCGGCAGGAATTTGTCCCATGATTCCAGACTTTTGGTCGTCATTCAGCTTGTCGGTCATCGCCGTTTCAATGAAGCCTGGCGCGACCGCATTCACTGTGATGCCGCGGCTGGCCACCTCATAGGCCAGGGACTTGGACATGCCCACCATTCCGGCCTTTGACGCCGCATAGTTCGCCTGACCGGGATTTCCCGTCGCCCCCACGATGCTCGAGATGTTGATGATCCGCCCCCAGCGCGCTTTCATCATGCCGCGCATCACGCCCTTGCACAGCTTGAATGTCGACGTGAGGTTCACAGCCAGCACCGAATTCCATTCTTCATCGCTCATCCGCATGAACAGATTATCCCGCGTGATGCCGGCGTTATTGACCAGAATATCAACCGATCCCATCGCTTCCGCCGCCTGCTTGGGCAGCGCATCAACCGCCTCCGGATCACTCAGGTTACACGGGAGCACATGCGCGCGGTCGCCCAATTCTGCCTTCAGCGCCTCAAGCGGCTCGGTCCGGGTGCCGGACAACCCTACGGTTGCGCCCTGCGCATGCAATTGGCGTGCAATTTCGGCCCCAATGCCACCGGATGCCCCGGTCACCAACGCATTTTTCCCTGTCAGATCAAACATATTCCAGTCCTTGTTCAGTCAATTTCGGATCGGCTCGGTCAACAAACCATACCGCGCAATCTCAGCTTGCGTCATCTCATGTATCCCGCTCGACGGTGCCGCCTGCAAGCTAAACCAATAGAAGGCCGCACTGCCCAGCATATCGCGTGTATAAGCCACGTTGCCCCGATGCTCGCGTGCGTCACGCGGATAGGCGGCCCCTTCGCCAAACCCATCCGCCCAGGAATGAACGCCAATCACCGCGCCCCGTGCCATGCTGCGCCGGTTTCCCGCCAGAAACAGATCCACCGCACCGGAATAAATCTCGCTTTGCGCCGTCAAGTGGGTGTTCAATCCGGCATTGCGCAGCGCATATCCCATCCGGGTGACGGCCTCGTCATCCAGCGACCCAGGCATATATGTCTGCACAATTGTCGTGATCTGCGGGTTTTCCGCCAATAGGCGTTCAAACGTCGCTGGCGTGCGCGATGTGATCTCACCCCCCATCAGCAACCTCTGCCCCTGCACGTCAAACGTCGCACGGTCCACCGCATTGTCCGCAATAGCACAGGACATCAGCGCCAGCAGGCCGCCCAGAAGAAGGAAAAGCCGCATCAGGCCTCTTTGATCGCGGCAATATCGCCCGGCGCGCCCACATTGCGCACCACAGCGTCGCGGTGAATGCGCCGGATCATCCCAGACAGCGCCTTGCCTGCCCCGATCTCCCAGAATTCTGTCACCCCCTGCGCCACCATCCATTCAACCGAGCTTTTCCAGCGCACCCGACCGGTGACCTGCTGCACCAGCAAGTCGCGGATCTTATCGCCATCCTGCACCGCCTCTGCCAGAACATTGGCCACAACCGGCACCTGTGGGTCGGCAATCTCGACCTCTGCCAGCGCCTTGGCCATCTCATCGGCAGCGGGCGCCATCAACGCACAATGGAACGGGGCCGAGACGGGCAGCAGCAAGGCCCGTTTCGCCCCGGCCGCCTTGGCCAGATCAACAGCACGCTCCACCGCCGCCTTGGTCCCGGAAACCACATTCTGCGCGGGATCGTTTTCATTGGCGACCTGACAGACCTCGCCCTGTGCGGCCTCTTCGGCAACCGCGTCGGCCTGCGCCACATCCAGCCCCAGCAAGGCCGCCATCGCCCCTTGCCCGACAGGCACCGCCGACTGCATCGCCAATCCTCTCGTGCGCAACAACCGCGCCGCATCCGTCACTGAAAACGCACCCGCCGCACACAGCGCCGCATATTCGCCCAGCGAATGCCCCGCCACAAAAGACGCGCGGTCCATGCCGATCCCTTCAGCCTCCAATGCCCGAAACGCCGCCATAGACGTCGCCATCAACGCAGGCTGCGCGTTCTGCGTCAGCGTCAATTCTTCGATCTCACCCTCCCAGATCGTCGCTGACAGCTTTTCACCCAGCGCGTCGTCGACCTCGTCAAAAACGGCGCGCGCCGCCGGATAGGCATCTGCCAGTTCCTTACCCATGCCAATGGTCTGGGCGCCCTGCCCGGGAAATACGAATGCGATGCTCATGAAGCCCCCCGATGTGTTGTTTTCCAAGGACTATCGCGTCCCCGAGAGGCAAACAAGTCTGCACACCGCCTGTGCACCACCCGCCATTGCCCCCGGGCAGCTACGGCATAAGTTGGCACAGACCACCAAGAAGGAGCAGCACACATGGCCCTCACCAATACCCGCCAACGCTATGGCGGCGTCACCAAGACCTTTCACTGGCTGATGGCGCTGCTCATCCTGACGCTGATCCCCCTGGGTTGGTACGCAGGCCAACTGCCCTATGAAACCTCGGCAGAGCTGGCCCGCAAGGCCCAGCTCTATTCCCTGCACAAGACGCTTGGCGTCACGGCGTTCTTTGTGGCCCTCGCCCGCATCGGCTGGGCACTCTCACAACCCAAACCCGGCCTGCTGAACGCCGATCACAAGGTCGAAAGCTTTGCCGCTGAAATGATGCACTGGCTGCTCTATGGCGCGCTGGTGATCCTGCCCCTGTCCGGGTGGATATCCCATGCCGCCGCCGAAGGTTTCGCCCCCATCCTCTGGCCCTTTGGTCAAGGTTTGCCTCTCGTGCCCAAAAGCCCTCAGGTCGAACACTTCTTTGCTGCAATCCACTGGGTTTCCGCCCGCCTGCTCATCCTCGCGCTTCTGCTGCACTTTGCAGGCGCGATCAAGCACCACATCATTGACCGTGACGCGACGCTGCGCCGAATGTTGCCCGGCGAGGCCGTCGTCGGCCCCCTGCCGTCGCAGTCCCACAGCGCCGCGCCACTGGTGACCGCAGCCGCGCTCTGGCTTGCTGCGATCGCAACCGGCGCCACCTTCGCCCTGCAAGAGGCCAAGACCCATGCCCCCCAAGCCGACGCCTTGGCCGAAGTCACCTCCGACTGGCAGGTTCAGGACGGCACAATCGAAATCACCGTCACCCAGTTTGGCAACAGCGTCACCGGCAGCTTCTCAGACTGGACTGCCCAGATCACATTCGACGAAACGACCACGGACAGAAAGAAAGGGGACGTCGTCGCGACCATCTCCATCCCCTCCCTGACCCTTGGTTCGGTCACCCAGCAGGCCCTCGGCGCGGATTTCTTTGACGCGACCAACCACCCGACGGCGACCTTCGCCGCCGACCTGATGGCGGCAAGCGACGGGTACGAGGCCACGGGAACGCTCACTATCAAGGGCACCGCTGTGCCAGTCAGCATGCCGTTTGCGCTGGCCATTACAGACGACAGCGCGGAGATGCGTGGCGCGCTGACCCTTGACAGGCGTAGCTTTCAGATCGGTGCCAACATGGCCGATGAACAGAACCTCGGCTTTGCCGTGGACGTGCTGATCACGCTGACCGCCAACCGCGCGCCATAAGAAAGGCCGCCTGCGCATCTGCGCGGGCGGCCTCATCGGTCCGGGGATCGGGTCGGCGCTTAGTCCGCCTTCATCGCTTCGATGGAAATCATGACCTCAACTTCGTCGCTGACAAAGGGCGCGAACATGCCCAGATCGAAATCCGACCGCAGCAGGGTTGTCGTGGCATCAAAGCCCGCCCAGGGCTTGCCAGCCTGCGGATGATCGCCCGCCTTGTTCAGCGTCGCATCCAGCGTCACCGATTTGGTCACATCATTCATGCTCAGATCGCCGGTGATCTTCGCTGTGTCATCGCCTGTCACCTCGATCGCGGTGGAGGTAAAGGTGATCATGTCACCCTCTTGTGCGCCAAAGAAATCATCCGACATGAAATGCCCCTCGCGCTGCTCCCAGCCTGTGAACATCGACATCACGGGCATCGAGACGTTTACCGAAGACGCAGCGGGGTTTTCAGCGTCAAAAGTGATCTCACCTTCGAAACCCGAGAACATGCCATAGGTGGTCGAAAACCCAAGGTGATCATAGCTGAACACGACCTGGCTGTGGCTGGCATCAAGGACATAATTACCGCTTGCCTGATTAGTGGTGTCATCTGACGCCATGGCACCTGTCGCACCAAGGGTCAAAGCTGCTGCGAAAAAGATCGATTTCATTGTGTGTGCTCCGTTGTTTCAAGATCGCTCAAATGTGGGACTTCCTTGCCTGTGCGCAATTCACCACGCCTCCACAGTCTCTGCGCGTAAATGAACAGACGGATCACGGACGCGCAGGCGCCGCACATTTGGCTTGCGGTGTAGGCAGACGCGCAGTACTCAGGCGCAAGGTTCCGGCCGCCTGCCGCTCGCAGACATTTGTCACGGTGAAGGTCGCGCACACCCAACGACCTCACATGCACATCGCAGGTCGGCAAAGCGAGCGCCTCCCCCCATGCGATCTAGCTTGCGAGGACCGACAGATGGCACACACCCCTGCCAATACCTTTACCCATGGGCCACTTGGCCTGATTTTTGCAAAAACCGCGTTGCCGATCATCTTTGTGATGGGCATGAACGGCCTGCTCACAGTCGTCGATGCGATCTTTCTCGGCCGCTACGTCGGCCCCGATGCACTTGGGGCCGTCACCCTGATCTTTCCGCTCTACATGGTCATCGTGGCGCTGGCGACACTGGTGTCAAACGGCATGTCCAGCATTCTGGCCCGCCACCTGGGGGCCAATGACCATACCGCCGCCGCCCGTGTCTTTGTCGGCGCCCACGGCATGGCTCTGCTGATGAGCGGCGTGCTCATCGCAGGCTACCTCGTCTTTGGTCGCAGCGTGACGCTGGCGCTGGCCTCGGGTTCCGAGCCCCTTGCCGAAATGGGCCAGGTCTATCTCGCGATCACCGCATTCATGGCCCCGCTCGCGTTCATTCTCGCCGTGAACTCCGATGCGCTGCGCAACGAAGGGCACGTGGGCTTCATGGCGGCGATGAGCTTGCTCGTCTCGCTCTCTAATATCGGCTTCAACTATCTGCTCATTGCCATAATGGGCCTCGGCGTTGCGGGCTCGGCATGGGGCACCGCACTTGCTCAACTGCTGGCACTCAGCATTATCATCGGCTTTCGCATCACGCGCAAAGCCACCCTGCAGCCCTCCATGCTTCTTGCGCATGACTGGCGGGCGAACTGGACACGTATCCTCGCCCTTGGTGCCCCCCAAAGCCTCAGCTTCATCGGCATCGCCCTCAGTTCAGCGGCGGTGATTGTTGCGCTGCAAATGGTCAATACGCCCAAATACGAGTCCACCGTTGCCGCCTTCGGCATCATGACACGGGTCATGACGTTCGTGTTCCTGCCACTGCTCGGGCTGACACATGCCATGCAATCCATCGTCGGCAACAACTTTGGCGCACAGGCGTGGGACCGATCCGATCAAAGTCTGCGGATCGGCATCTGGATCGCGCTTGTCTACTGCACGCTGATGCAGCTGGCCTTTGTCATGCTGCCGGAACCCATCGCGCGGCTCTTTGTGTCTGATCCCGGCGTGATCGCTGAATTTGCCCGCATCCTGCCGGTCAACTCGGCGATGCTGTGGCTCGCAGGCCCCCTGATCGTGATTGCGACCTATTTTCAGGCCATCGGCAACGCCACGCGGGCCGCCCTGCTGGGCCTGACCAAATCCTACGCCTTCGGATTGCCGCTTATCTTCCTTTTGCCGCTGATCTGGGGCGAATGGGGCATCTGGTATGCAGGCCCCCTGGCCGAGGTGCTGATGGCCCTGCTCACGGCCATCGTGCTCTATCAAACCGTGTCGGGGCTGGGCCTGCGCCGTGGGCTCTTTACAGCGCCATCGGGGCCACAGACCGCCTGAGGCAGAAAGCAGCGCGGGGTGCTTGCCCCGCGCCACAAACCGTGTATACGGCACCTTCCTTGCACAACACTTGAACCGCGCAGTCTCTCGTGGTGGGGCCGCAAGGATGAATGCCCTGCCTATGAAATGCGCCTTGATATAAATAGGAGAGCTCATGCCACTTTATGAGCACGTGATGATTGCGCGTCAGGACTTGTCCAACACGCAAGCCGAAGGCCTCATCGAACACTTTGGTACAGTCCTGTCGGACAATGGCGGCAAAATGGTCGACCATGAGTACTGGGGCGTCAAAACGATGGCCTACAAGATCAACAAGAACCGCAAGGGCCATTACGCCTTCCTGCGCTCGGATGCCCCGGCACCTGCAGTGCAGGAAATGGAACGCCTGATGCGCCTGCATGATGACGTGATGCGCGTGCTGACCATCAAGGTTGATGATCATGCCGAACTGCCCTCCGTGCAGATGCAAAAGCGCGACGAACGCGACACCCGTCGCGAACGCCGTTGATCCAAAGCTTGAAGAAAGGACTTTAAACCATGGCCGCTAAACCATTTTTCCGCCGCCGCAAGGTCTGCCCCTTCTCGGGCGACAATGCACCCAAGATCGATTACAAAGACACCCGTCTGCTGCAGCGCTACATCTCTGAGCGTGGCAAGATCGTTCCGTCCCGTATCACCGCGGTATCCGCGAAGAAACAGCGTGAGCTGGCCCGTGCCATCAAACGCGCCCGTTTCCTCGCCCTGCTGCCCTACGCCGTCAAGTAAGGAGAAAGCACATGCAAGTTATCCTTCTGGAACGTGTGGCCAAGCTGGGTCAGATGGGCGAAGTCGTGGACGTCAAGCCCGGCTACGCGCGCAATTACCTGCTGCCACAGGGCAAGGCGCTCAGCGCGTCCAAAGCCAACATCGAAGCTTTCGAGGGCCGCAAGGCCCAGCTTGAGGCCCAAAACCTCGAGACCAAGAAAGAAGCCGAACAGATGGCTGAAAAGCTGAACGGTCAGCAGTTCATCGTGATTCGCTCCGCGTCCGACGCAGGCGCCCTTTATGGCTCCGTCACCACCCGTGACGCCGCCGACGCCACGACCGAAGAAGGCTTCACTGTCGACCGCAAGCAGGTCGTACTGGGCAGCCCCATCAAGTATCTCGGCCTGCATGACGTGCAGATCGTGCTGCACCCCGAAGTGGAAGCCACCATTCAGCTGAACGTCGCCCGTTCCCCTGAAGAGGCCGAACTTCAGGCCTCCGGCAAGTCCATTCAGGAACTCGCCGCCGAGGAAGAAGCAGCCGCTGATTTCGAGATCCAGGAACTCTTTGACGACATCGGTGCCGCCGCGTCCGAAGACGAAGAACTGGCCGAAGTCGCCGGTGTCGCCTCCGACGAGGACGCATCCTCTGACGAAGAGACACCAAGCACCTAAACCGGGTTGCCGGTCAAAATTTGAACCGCCGCGCATGAACTTGCGCGGCGGTTTTTTTGTGTGAAACGGGCAATAACACCTTTGCAATCTTTTGCAGCCGTCCGATGACAATCCTGAATGACTGATGTGTAGTCGCTTGGGAACACGACTGAACTCTTAGCGGCCACTGTAAAAAGCAAGATCAGGACCGTCATGTCTGACGTCAGCGCCAATAAGACAGTTTAGGGTGATTTTATAAGGGCGAATTTCTGGCACATCGGAATGACTGCACAAAGGAACCCGACGATCCGATAAACATGGCGCATCAAAGATGTCATGATGATGACTTTGCATCAAATCGAGGCGGATGTTGCAGCATCACGGCATTCGACGCTCTACACGGTGCAGTACTGCACAGCATTCAGTCCGATGACAATTGCGATTGCGCTCGATAATGCGACAAAACAAAGGGGTTTCAGTGCTGCATGCCATGTTGTTCCGCGGGACGATCTCGCAGCAAGAATGATTCCCCATAAGATAACAGCACCCAGAATTACCAAGCTGGCAAACATTCCGAACCCACCTCCGAGGCAGGCTGCGTCGGAGAGACGATTTTGGCTTGAAGAATACACCGCAAAAAGCGCGGCGCCATTTTGTGTGGCTGCCACAAAGAGGGCGACGATCCACCGAATTGTCCTATCGTCAAACGTTTTCAAAAGCGCTCAATGCTCCTATAATTTTGGTCACTACCTGCCCAAAGTCACGATGAAATTACAGTTTCTGGTCCGAGCAAGATCATCCGTCCTTATGTCTTACTCGGATTAATCCCGGTAACCAGACAGTGGCGCAAAATGCAGCATTCGACGGCCTGGGCTCTAACCGAGAGTCTGACGCATTCGATCAGACTCCGCAGCCACGAGCGCTGTGTCAATAGCGGCTGTGCGGAACATTGGGAACATCGGCATTACAGCCATAAGCGCCTATTGATCTTAGCGACCACGCAAAGGACTATGCGATCCTGAACGTCGTACGTTACTGTCAGATGGGCCCATGCGTTACTTGTTGTCGCCAAATGAGGAATTCAATTTTCTCCGACGATTGAAGAGGGAGTTCCAGCTCGTTCCGCTGACCCCTTCGGACAGTCATGACTTTCCAGGAGCGCTTGAAATCTGTGCGAGTCCCTCACCGGGAGCAGCTTCATCAAACGATGACTTAGACTATATCTTCTGGGCCAAAGATCACGGTCCGATCACACGCATAGGTGACGGTTCTGGTCCGAAGGACGGGGTTGCCCGCGTTGTGAGAATACTGAACCGCGACGCAAAATTGGAAGGCACCGCAATTGATCTGGAAACCACGCCGATCGTTTCCTGGACCCGCCCGCGCTGGTACCAGGGTAATCGGCAGTGGATCGTGCCAAGCCGCCTGGGTTCTACGCGCACCACCAGAAGAGACTTCACGCCAGCGTACGCAAAGATGTTCAGCTCTATTGAGGCCTTGCTGCGTCGCAATGGCGAAAAGGTTAACTCGTGGGACATCCCAAATTCCCGCGACGACACTGGACTTGAGTTCACGGCCCCCAAAAATACCGCCAGTTTCAATGTCGTGGTTTGGCCCGAAGCGTTTCGCTGGCTAGAGAAGGGCGTTAAAATCTATCACTGGGATGCGTAGATTTGATGCGCGTTCAGGGCTCAAAAACGAACATTTGACGCATGCGTTGGAGTTTAGTAGCCGCGACTGTCGCAGCGACCATTGCTTTGTGGGCTTTACCGGTTTCGGCGGATTGCCGTAAACTGAAAAAATGGCGCGTAGACTCTCAGAGATTGTAAACGGTCATGTCGAGCAGATGTTTGCGCCGCATGCGCAAGCGCGTGCGAGAGCGCTGCTGTTGGAAATCACCGCAAGCGGCAGCGGCAACCAAGGTCCGGATCGCTGTGAAACAGCGGCACTAAAGGTAAGTGGTGGTACGATTTCCGGTTTGGAAGACGCGGTCGCGATGTACCATCTCGATTTTCGGGATTTACTGGTATCCGCCGGATTTGGAAGCGATACCAAGGCGCACGAGACCTGGAATCCTTACACCGAGTAATTTCGCAGAGTGGCCCTTTACCCGGCAAAAATCACAACACTGCTCCCGGTGCGCAATTCCCCGCGCATTCTTTTTCCCATACTTGCTGCGGCAGACCTTCTCGGCGATGAACCTCTATCCTTCATAACAAGCAGTCACCGATGCCCCAGCCTACCCGCCGCACCGCCATTGCCCTCATCGCTGCCGCTGCGCTTTGCGCATGTTCGAAAACGCCAGCACCCCCGCCCAAGCCGGTTGGGCCGCCTCTTTACCCCAATGAGACGCCCGAGTTGCGCAACAAGATCAACTTTTGGGCAGATCACTATGACCTGCCCCGCCCGTTGGTACACCGCCTTGCAATCCGCGAAAGCACCCACAACCCCAAGGCCCGCAACGGCCCTTACTATGGCTTACTTCAGATCCTGCCCGCCACGGCACGCGGCATGGGCTTCAGGGGCAAACCCAAGGATCTGCTGGATGCGGATACTAACCTGCGATACGCGCTCAAATACCTGCGCGGCGCTTGGCTTTTGTCGGATGGCGATCACGCCACAGCGATCAAATGGTATGCGCGCGGCTACTACTACGAAGCAAAGCGACGCGGGATGCTTGTGGAAACCGGCCTGAGACCGGCATGATTTGCGCCACCCGCCCCAAGCCATCCCCCATCGAAAGCTGACAACGCAATAAAAAAGGCCGCGCAAACCTGCGCGGCCTTTTCGAAATTCATCACTCAAGGGTTACTCGTCCTCAAGCGCCTCGACAGCTTTCTGAAGCTCCTCTTTGGACACTTCTTTCTCTGTCACCTTGGCGCTTTCGACGATGTGGTCGACAACCTTGTCTTCAAAGATCGGCGCGCGCATCTGCTGCTGCATCTGCTGGTTCTTCTGCACAAACTCAAAGAACTCGCGTTCCTGACCGGGGTACTGACGCGCCTGGTTCATGATCGCCTGCGTCATCTCGGCATCCGACACTTCAACCTCGGCCTTCTGACCCAGCTCTGCCAGCAGCAGACCCAGACGCACGCGGCGTTCGGCCAGCGACTTGTGCTCGTCCGTCGCCTCGATCTCGGGGTGATCATGGCCTTCGACGTCCGGGTTTTCCTCGTGCCACAACTGGTGCGCGATCTGGCCCGCTTCGGCGTCGACCAGCGACGGGGGCAGTTCAAAGCTGACCATCTTGTCGAGCTGATCCAGCAAGCTGCGCTTCATAACCGCGCGGGACGCCCCGGAATACTCCGCCTCCAGCCGCTCTGCGATCTGGGCTTTCAGCGCGTCCAGATCGTCAGACCCGAACTTCTTGGCCAATTCGTCATCGATTTTGGCTGCGACGGGTTCTTTGACGTCCTTGATGGTGCAATCGAACACAGCCTCTTTGCCCTTCAGATGCTCGGCCTGGTAATCATCGGGGAAAGACACGGTCACGGCTTTTTCTTCGCCAGTTTTCACGCCGACCAGTTGCTCTTCGAAACCCGGGATGAAGGAATTGGAGCCCAGCACCAGCGGATAATCCTCGGCTGAACCACCTTCAAAGGCCTCGCCATCGACCTTGCCGACAAAGTCCATCACAACCTGATCGCCGTCCTTTGCCTTGGCCCCCTTCTTGCGCGGTGCGAAATCCTGCGCGGTCTCTGCCAGATTGCCCAGCGCTTCCTCGATGGCCGCGTCATCGGCCTTGACCACCAGCTTTTCCAGCTTGACCTTCGAAGCGTCAACTTCAGGAATATCCGGCAGCGCTTCGTAGGTCATGGAAACCTCGACGTCGTCGCCTTCTTTCCAGTCTTCGTTGGTCATCTTGACATCAGGCTGCATCGCGGGGCGATCGCCGGATTTCTCAAAGTGCTCGCCCATGGCGCCATCAATGGCTTCCTGCATGGCTTCGCCCATGACGCGCTGGCCAAATTGCTTTTTCAACAGCGCCATCGGCACCTTGCCCTTGCGGAAGCCCTTCATCTCGACCTCGGGCTGCGCTTCGACCAGCTTTTCGTTTACCTTGGCATCCAGCTCGTCGGCGGTCACGGTGATATTGTAGCCGCGCTTCAAACCTTCGTTCAGCGTCTCGTTGACCTGCATGTGTGCTCCATAAGAATAAGGCCGCGCGTGGCGCGCGGGTGCAAATTTCCGCCCTTCTATTGGCGTGTGCATCGGTGTGCAAGGGGGGCAGCGCGACAATCCACCGGCAATCGCCCACACAGTAATCCGGGGGCCTTGTTGCGGCCCCCGTCGCGCTACATGCCCAACGCTTCCTTGTACATCTCCAACACCGCCTCTTCCTCGGCGATGTCATCCTTGTCGCGCTTGCGCAGGGCGATCAGTTTGCGCATGACCTTGGTGTCATATCCGCGCGCCTTGGCCTCAGCCATGACTTCCTTTTGCTGCTCTGCCAGATCCTTCTTTTCGGCGTCCAGCCGCTCGACCCGCTCAACGAACTGGCGCAACTCGTTGGCCGTGACGCGGTAGGTCGCGTCGCCGGCGCCTTCGATCACATCGGGGTTGGTGCTGGTGTCACTCATGGCAGGCTCCTGATCGCTGATTTGCTGACCTGTTACGCGCAGGCCCCGCGACCCGCAAGCAGGTCTTGCCTCACCGCAAAGATTGGCTTAGCGGTCTGCCCATGGAAAACGCAGATGCCGCAACACTGGACTGGTTGATCTGGGCAGGCGCCGCCGTGTCAGTGGTGGGCCTCGTCGGTCTGATCGTTTGCATTCTGAAAGTCAGCCGCGCCAAACGCGCGCAACTTGATGACGACGCCATGCGCGCAGCACTGCAGGCCGTCATGCCGCTGAACCTTGGCGCATTGTTTCTCAGCGTCATTGGTCTCATGATGGTGGTCGTGGGCATCTTGCTCGGCTGACCCTGCCCTGCAACAAAGTCCACTTGCAACATATGCATAAATTGCTATATGTATGTCAGCAGAAAGGACGCCCCGATGCCAACTGATATCACCGCCGCAGCCCCGATTGTCACCGCTTTCTTCGATGGCGCAACAAACACCGTCAGCTACGTGGTGCAGGACCCGTCCGGATCGGCCTGTGCAATTGTCGATTCGGTGCTTGATTTCGATCATGCAGCAGGCCGCACCGATACGACTTCCGCCGACAAGATCGTCGCGTTTATCAAGGATGAGAACCTGCAAACCCAGTGGATCCTGGAAAGCCACGTGCACGCCGATCACCTGTCTGCAGCACCCTACCTGCAGGAAAAACTGGGCGGCAAGATTGGCATCGGATCCCAGATCACCACCATTCAGGACACCTTTGGCAAGGTCTTCAACGAAGGCACCGAATTCCAGCGGGACGGCAGCCAGTTCGACGCGCTTTTCAAGGATGGCGATACCTTTCATATCGGCCAGCTGCGTGCAGATGTGATGCACACGCCCGGCCACACACCAGCCTGCCTGACCTATGTCATCGGCGATGCGGCCTTTGTCGGTGACACGCTTTTCATGCCCGATTTCGGCACCGCGCGCTGCGATTTCCCGGGTGGGTCGGCCAATGATCTCTACAATTCCATTCAGCGCATTCTCAGCCTGCCCGAAGAGACCCGGATCTTTGTCGGCCACGACTACAAGGCCCCGGGCCGCGATGAATTTGCCTGGGAAACCACCGTAGGCGCGCAAAAGGCCAAGAACGTGCATGTGGGCGGCGGCACGGACGAGGAAACCTTTGTCGATATGCGCCAGACCCGCGATGCGACCCTCGCCATGCCCAAGCTGATCGTGCCTTCACTGCAGGTCAACATGCGCGCTGGCAACATGCCTGAACCCGACGACAGCGGCACGGTCATGCTGAAACTTCCTATCAACAAACTCTGAGAGACACCGCATGGAAATGGATTGGATTTGGGGCCTGCTTGGCGGCCTGATGATTGGCGGCGCAGGCGCACTCTATCTCCTGGGCAACGGCAGGATCATGGGCGTCAGCGGCATCGCCGGCGGCCTGATCGACGGATCATCGCGCAGCGCACGGGCCGAAGGGCTGGCCTTTCTGGCCGGGCTCATCGCCCTGCCCGCGCTTTTGCATCTTTCAGGTGCCATCCCGGTTGCCACGCATATCACCTCCAATATCGCTCTGATCATCGCCGGTGGTCTGCTGGTGGGGCTTGGCACCCGTATTGGCAATGGCTGCACCTCCGGGCACGGGGTCTGCGGCATTTCGCGGCTCAGCCCCCGCGGCATCGTGGCGACGCTGATCTATATCGCGGCAGGGGCCGTTGTCGTGGTCGCGTTGCGCAGCCTTGTCGGAGGGCTCTGAGATGCGGATCATCCTTGCTTTGATCGTCGGTGCGATATTCGGCGCGGGCCTGCACATCTCGGGCATGACAGACACCAACAAGGTCCAGGGTTTTCTGGACTTTTTCGGCGCCTGGGATCCCACGCTGGCCTTCGTGATGGGCGGCGCAATCGTTCCCATGGCCATCGCTTGGAGCCTCACCCGCAAGCGCCAGCCGGTTCTGGGTGGTGAGTTCCCACAGCGGCCCGACCCGGTGATCGACCGCAAACTCAGCATTGGCGCGATGCTGTTCGGTGCGGGCTGGGGTCTTGTAGGCCTTTGCCCGGGGCCCGCCATCGCCTCGATCAGCTACGGCGGCCTGGGCGGGCTGATCTTCCTGGTGGCCATGGTGGCCGGCATGCGCGCGGCCCCGCCCGCCAAGCGGTTGCTGGACAGCCGCACAGCTGCAGCGTAAATGATCCAGATGGATATCCGCCAACTGACCCCGACCTATTTCGTCAGCCCGCAAATCGATCCGGGCGATATGGAAGCCCTTAAATCTGCCGGGATTGACTGTATCCTGTGCAACCGCCCCGACGCCGAGGTGCCCCCATCCCACCAGGCGGATGCCATCGAAAAAGCGGCCACCGCGGCCGGACTGCGTTTTGCCGTCTGCCCCCTGACGCATCAGACCATGGTGCCCGATGTCATCGCCGAGAACCGCCAGCTGGGCGCAGAGAGCGGCGAAACCGTCTTGGCCTATTGCGCCTCCGGCACCCGGTCGACCATCGCCTGGGCACTGGGTCAGGCCGGTCGGATGGCACCCAACGATATTCTCGCGGCCGCCCGTGGTGGCGGGTACGATATCGAACAGATCCGCCCGATGCTGGGCGAAGACTTCGCGCCCGGCTGACGTTATCCCGCCTCCAGCGCGGGCAAGGTGTCTGCCTCTGTTTCCTCAAATCCGGGCAGGTCGCTCATGTCTGGAAGGGTATCAAGGGCCGCAACGGCACCGTCCGTGTCCACAAGTGCGGGCAAAAAGGCCGCTGGTGCGGCGTCATCCGCACCCACAGACCCTGCCTCCGGTATCTTCTTCGCCGCGCCCGTGCCGGTGCCGTCACCGGCCACATCCGGCAGGTCCAGATCCCCGCGATCCGATTTGCGGCGGCGTGGCTCTCTGACCCCCGACGACGCATGCTCCAATTGCAGGGCCCGCACCCCGTCGATCTGCCCCAGCGTCCCCCGGCTCAGCGCCCGCCCGCCCCGGGTTTGCACACGGCATTGATCGAATGCGGTTGTCTCAAGGTCCAGCACATCCCCGACCTCAAGCGCCTGCAACGCCCGTACAGGCATCCGCAGACGCGTCAGCGCCACGTTCAGCACAACGCTCAGCGACAGCACCGTCTTACCCAGCGGCGGCTCTGCGGCGGCGGACACGTCCTTCTCATCGGCGCCTGCGCCGATCGGTGCCGCCTCTTCCCCCGCCTCTGGTTCAGGCAGGCACAGCATGATCGCCCCCTGACGCACCCCCCCGGCCAGATCAACCGTCAGATGCAGCACCTGATAGTGTGACGCTTCCAAGGCCATCACCATCAGCCGCGGGTCGTTGACCCGCGCCCCAAAGGCATATCCATCGATCAATCCCTGCTCATCCGGCAATTCGATCATCGGGGCCGCGCGCGCCAGCAGCGCATCGATCAGCGGCGCACAGATCGCGCCATCCGTGTCCGTCATCGCGCGGCTGTCACTGTCCTGCAAGGCCGCGACCCTGCCCATGGTCTCCTGCTGGATCAGTCCGCCCACCAGCGCCGGATCAAAGGCAATCGCGGCGCGACGTCGCTGCGGCCCGTCCAGCAGCATCAGCAGATGAGACGGATCAAACAGGTCTTCCAGCGCATCGCCCGTTCGTTCCTCACGGCGAATGCCGATCACCGCCATCGCCATATCAAGCAGATCATCCGCGACCCTGGCCAGTGTCAGCCGCAGCGCCTTGGGCAGGCTGACAATGCGCGCGGCGCGTTCCTCCAGCCCGGCGCGGGCCTTGCGCCTGAGCGCGGGATGCGCCCCCCCCGTCCTGTGACCGGGGTGCTGCTGATTTGCTGGGGCCATGCCATCCACCGCGAATACCTGTTCACGCACAGGCATACCGCAGATTTGGTTACCAACCGCTTTAGACGCCGTCAGGCCACCTCGGCAGAACGGCGCGCAGCGATATCCTCTGCCGCACTCAGCCGGTCAGGAAGCTCAACCCGGAACCCGGTGCCGGGCCCGTCTTCCAGATAAAAAAGCCGCCCGCCAAGCCGTGACATGATCTCGCTGCAAATCGCCAGCCCAAGGCCCGCGCCCTCTCCGCCGGCACCTTCAAGCCGATGGAATTTCTCGAAAATGACGTTCCGCGCATCGGGCGAGATCCCCTGCCCGTTGTCAATGAAATCAATCCACGTCCCGGTCTCGGTTTCGCGCACGTCAATGCGCAGCTCTGGGGCGTCGGCGTCGCAGTATTTCTGCGCATTTGACACCAGATTGATGAACACCTGTGCCAGCCGATCCAGATCCGTGCGCAAAACCACGTTCTCGCGCCGGGGCTGACGCCGGATGCGCAAGGGCGCCTCCGCCCCCGCCAACGCCGTTGTGACCGCCCGGTCCAACACGTCGCCAACGGTCCCGGACCGGATATTCAGCGTCACCTGCCCATTTTCCAGCACCGACAGATCCAGCAGATCATCCAGCAGCCGCGTCAGGCGGATCGTCTCGCCGTGGATGATTGATGCGTATTTCGATTTGTCATCCGCAGACATCCCTTCCGCATCCCGCAAAATCTCCGAGAACGACCGAATAGAGGTCATAGGCGTGCGCAATTCATGGCTGATCTGGCTCAGAAAGGTGTCTTTCTGCCGCGACAATTCAGTCAGCTTTTCATTCGCCCGCCGCAACTGCGCGGCGGTTTCCGTCAGCTCGCGCGACTTGGTCTCAAGCTGATTGGAGTATTCCAGCATCTGCGCAGATTCGTCGGCCACCGCCATCAGATCTTCGACCGAAACCGCCGCACCGCCGGAAATCTGCGACACCATCGCATGTGCCGTGGCCGCGCCCACCGACCCGGACAGTTCCCGTTCCAGCGCCTGAACAAACTTCGGCGACGGGTCCGGCAAACCATCACGCAGCCCTTGCGCCTCTGCCTCTTTGCGAAAAAACGCCTGCGCATCCTGCGCGCCCAATATGCGCTGGGTCATGATCATCAATTCTTCACTGCCCGCCCCGGCCGCGGACCAGCGGCGCGCCGACCCCGTACCGCCATCCAAGACATTGACAAAGTGTGCTGCCTGCAACCGCTCAATCGGGCTGGGAAAGCTCAGCAACGACACGACAACAAAGCTGAACGCATTGAGCGACAGGCTCCACACCACCGCGTGCACGGTCGGGTCCAGACCCTCCACCCCAAAAAACGCCTGCGGGCGCAGCCACGCCAGTCCCATTAACCCCTGATCAAAGATATCCTGTGATAACACGCCATCGGTGCCAAAGCTGGGCAGCAACATCGTAAAGACCCAGACCGCAAAGCCGACGCCAAGACCGCAAAGCGCCCCGATGCGTGTCGCCCCGCGCCAGAAAATACCGCCCAGCATCGCGGGCAGGAACTGCGCCACACCGCCAAAGGAAATGGTGCCAATTGCCGCCAGCGCGCCACTGCCTCCAGAGGCCCGGTAGTAGAGGTACCCAAACGCCATGATCACCATGATCGACAGGCGCCGCGACAGGATCACCACGTTGCGCACGTCGCCCGATTGCGTCGCCCGACCCTGATGCGTGGCCAGCCAGATCGGCATCACGATATGGTTCGACACCATCGTCGACAGCGCCAGCGTGGCCACAATCACCATTGATGTTGCCGACGAAAAGCCGCCCAGAAACGCCAGCATCGCAACCCCGTTCTGGCCCTGGCTCAGCGGCAGGTTCACCACGAACAGATCCGGATTCGACCCCGCCGGCAGCAGATCCAGACCCACAACCGCAATCGGCACCACAAAGAGGCTCATCAACATCAGGTACAGCGGAAACGCCCAGGACGCGAATTGCAGATGCCGCTCGCCTTCGCTTTCGACCACCATGACCTGAAACATGCGCGGCAAACACAAAAACGCCGCCCCCGACAGCATCGTCAGGGCCAGCCACCGATCCCCCTGCACCTGCCACGTGCCGATGGCAGAGGCATCAATGCGGGCAAAGGTCTCGCTCACCCCGCCCATCAATCCCCAGACAACAAAGACACCCACGGCCAACAGAGCGAAAAGCTTGACCACCGCCTCAACCGCAACGGCGATGACCACGCCGGGGTGGCGTTCATTGACGTTCAGATTGCGCGTGCCGAACAGGACCGTGAACAGCGCCAGCCCCGCCGCCACCCAAAGTGCGGCTGACGCGCTGTTGATCTGCCCTGCCTGCGGCGGCTGCTGGCCCGGTGCAGGGTCTGCAAAGGCAGAGAGGGACAACACAACCGATTGCAATTGCAAGGCAATATACGGCGTCACACCAATGACAGCCATGACCGTTACGGCGATCGCCAGCGCGTTCGACTTGCCATAGCGCGACGAAATCAGGTCAGCAATAGAGGTGACGCGCTGACTGCGCCCAACCTGCACCAGACGGCGCAGCACCCACCACCAGCCGATCATGACCAGCGACGGGCCCAGATAGATGGTGACATATTCCAGCCCAGAGCGCGCGGCGAACCCGACCGCCCCGTAAAATGTCCACCCCGTGCAGTAAATCGACAGCGACAGGGTATAGACCAGCGGTGACCGCAGCAGCCACCGGCTTTGCCCCCGCTGCGCTGCCCGTTCGGCCAGAAAAGCGATCAGAAAAAGCCCCGCCACATACAGCAGACACACCGCAACCAGCTGATTGAGCGACGCCATCAACTGCCCCCATCGGTCGGTCTGTCATCCGCCTGCATCGGGGTGCGGCGGTACAGCACCAGCCCCACCACAACCATCACAACCCAGACCCCGAAGATATAGCGCAACGCCGCACTCATCGGCATCGGTGCACCGCCGTCTCCGGGCACCCCCCACATCAGCGGCACCATCCACAGCGCAATGCCCAAAAATGCCAGCAATCGCACCGCATCCATCATGCGTCGCGCGCGGTATCTGCGCCGCTCCAGAAAGACCGGGGCCCGCTCTGCCATCACACCGTCCCGATCACGACGCGGTCAGCTCGCGCACAGCGTCAAGCATCTCGGCATTTGAAAAAGGCTTGGTCATGAACCGGCTGACCCCGGCCTTTTCGGCCATCTCCCGGTCGCGGCTTTGCCCGCGCGCAGTCAGCATCAGCACCGGCAGGTTTTCGAACGCCGGATCAGACCGCAGATCATGCAGAATCTCGAAACCGCTCTTGCCCGGCAACATCACATCCAGCATCACCAGATCCGGAGCATTGTTGCGGATCACCTCCATCGCGCTGTCCCCGTTCGCAAGCGTCTGCACCCGCCAGCCATCTTGCGACAACAAGAACCGGATCGCCTCGGCGATATTGAGCTCGTCTTCGACAAGCACCACGTGTTTGTCCATCGGACAAGTCCTCCCGTTTGGCCCACCGCCCCGTCTGCGCGGGGTCTGTGTCACCGACATTCAGAGTGCCTTATAGACACCCTGTCTGTCAAAGCATGCAAGGACGCTCAGGCCCCGGCCAGCAAAATCGACGGCTCCCGTCGGGCCGCACATTTGGTGTTGGGGCAAATGCGGCAGGTTGATCCCACTGCATGATCCCGGCCGCTGCCCTCTGCGGCAGGCAAAAGCAGCATCGCGGCCTGGGTCAATGGGCCTTCGTTGTACTGGGCCGCGCGGCGCGTTTCACTGACGGCATAGGCCGTGAACGGCGTCTGCGCGCGCCCCAACTGCGCAATGCGCTGCGATACCACCAGACCGGGCTGCCCCAGTACGGAAAAGATCGGCCACAGCGGGCAACACGACCCGTGCCGGGGCACGATAAAGCCCTCGACAGACTTGCGGAAAATCACCGTGCCAGAGCGATCGCACACCACCAGCCCTGCCCCAAGCTCTGCCAATGCCGCCATCCGGCGCAGGATCCGCGGCACACCCTGACCCAGCTGATGCGACAGCGCGATAGGGTCCGCCCCCCGCTCTGCAATCGCGCCGCGCAAGACCTCCAGCGACACATGCGCGGCATCGACCGCGACCTGCTCCAGAACGCCCGACGCGATATAGCGCGCGGCGGCAGTCTTCAGCTCCGGCGACGCCTCGGTCAGGGCAGCGACATCCGCAGATGTCGCCCCGGGTGCCTCAAGGGACGGGAAATGAAATCCATGCGCGCTCAGAAACGCCTCGACCTCTTCCTGCGGCGAACTGGCCGCGTCGCCACCCCCCTCATCCGCATCCAGATGCGCCACGAGGGCCTGCGCGCTGTCGGACAGCCGCTGACTGTCCTCATTGATGTTGGCGTGAAACCTGTTGCGCCATTCAGGCTCCAACGCCTTGTTTTCATTCAGGATCGCAGCAGTAGACCGGATCGCCGCCGCGGTCGTCAGCAGTTCATGCATCGACGCTGCCAGATAGGGATCATGTGCCAGCCGGTCGGTCAGCGCCTCCACCGTCTGCTCCAGCGCCGTCACCCGCTGGCGCGTACCCGCCAGAACATCGGCCCAGCCGGGAAACCGCCCCGCGAACTCATCGGCGCGGTCCGCCTCGGGGCCGCTCAGGCCCGCCTCGTCCGCTGCTTCGCGCAGGGTCGCGATCAACGCGGCCTCTGCACCCACGGTCAGCGCCTGCGGCTCGACCCCCAGCGCCCCGGCAATGTCCAGCAGCAGCTTGCCGCCGATCCGGCGACGGTTGTGCTCGATCAGATTGAGGTAACTCGCCGAGATCCCGATCTGGCGGGCCAGCTCCGCCTGCTTCTGGCCCGCCATCACGCGCCGCTCGCGAATGCGGCTGCCGGTCAACGCATCCGTGGCGGTCATCGCCCCCACCAGCAAACTTGTGTTGAATCAACGGCTTTCTGCACCGCAACATCACTTTCTTTACAAGAATTCGATACCTATTGCGAAGATATTTACAGAATTTCGCTGTAGATCAAGGGGCTTATTGAACAGTTTTCAGAAATAGCGCGATAACAGGTTTGCATTCAATGCGCCGTGCGAGCGCCCGAATAAGAAGCGCTGCACGTCTTTATCAATTGGGAGGAATACATGTCATCTTCAAAACTGACACGTCGTGGCTTGATCAAAACCAGCGCAATCGCTGCTGGTGCCGGTCTTGCGCTGCCGACGTACCTGCGTGCGGACGGCCATTCGGGCTTTACCAACGCACCAACAGGCGACACGGTCACGCTGGGCTTCAACGTGCCCCAGTCCGGCCCCTACGCCGAAGAAGGCGCGGATGAACTGCGCGCCTATGAACTGGCGGTCGAGCACCTCAATGGCGGCGGCGACGGCGGCATGATGAACACCTTCAGCTCCAAGGCGCTGCAGGGTAACGGCATCATGGGCAAGAAAGTTGAGTACGTAACCGGCGATACCCAGACCAAGTCTGACGCCGCACGCGCATCCGCCAAGTCCATGATCGAAAAAGACGGCGCGGTGATGATCACCGGCGGGTCGTCTTCGGGTGTGGCCGTGGCCGTACAGGCGCTTTGCCAAGAGGCAGGCGTGATCTTCATGGCGGGCCTCACGCACTCCAACGACACCACAGGCAAGGACAAGAAGGCCAATGGCTTCCGCCACTTCTTCAACTCCTACATGTCCGGTGCGGCCCTCGCGCCGATCCTGTCGGCAAACTACGGCAATGACCGCAAGGCCTATCACCTGACTGCTGACTACAACTGGGGCTACACCACCGAGGAAGCGGTCCGCACCTCGACAGAAGCTCTGGGTTGGGAAACCGTCGCCGCTGTGAAGACACCGCTGACGCAAACCGACTTCAGCTCCTACATCGCGCCGGTCCTGCAATCGGGTGCCGACGTGCTGGTGCTGAACCACTACGGTGGCAACATGGTGAACTCGCTGACCAACGCGGTCCAGTTCGGCCTGCGCGACAAGCAGGTCAACGGCAAGAACTTCGAGATCATCGTGCCGCTCTACAGCCGCCTGATGGCCAAGGGTGCGGGTGCCAACGTGAAAGGCATCTTCGGCTCTACCAACTGGCACTGGTCGCTGCAGGACGAAGGTTCAAAGGCCTTTGTGAAATCCTTCGGCACCAAATACGGCTTCCCCCCCTCCCAGGCGGCGCACACCTGCTACGTGCAGGCGCTGCTTTATGCGGATGCGGTGGAACGCGGCGGGTCCTTCAACCCCTGCGCCGTGGGCGAAGCGCTCAAGGACTTCCAGTTCGATGGCATGGGCAACGGCCCAACGCTCTATCGCGGCGAAGACCACCAGTGCTTCAAAGACGTGCTGGTCGTGAAGGGCAAGGAAAACCCCGAGTCCGAATTCGACCTTCTCGAAATCGTCGAAGTCACTCCGGCCGCACAGGTCACCTACGATGCCTCCATCTTTGGTGGCGATCTGGGCGAGTGCAACCCGGGCGCCTAAACGCCCGCGACAGCCAAATGAATTGGCAGGGCGCGCTTGTGCGCCCTGCCCCCCAACAACCCGGTTACGCCAGGCAGCGCGTAAGCGGAACGGTTCGAGGTGGCGACAATGGACGCAATCCTTCTGCAAATTCTCAACGGCTTGGACAAGGGCTCCGCATATGCGCTGATCGCCCTCGGCCTGACCCTGATCTTCGGCACCCTTGGCGTGGTGAACTTCGCCCATGGGGCGCTCTTCATGATCGGGGCCTTCTGCGCCGTCACCCTCAGCCGCATCCTGACGCTCAGCCACCAGGTCGTCGATGAAACCCGCAAGGACTTCCTCGGCAATCCTCTCCAGGTGGACGTGCCCTACGTCTATGACTGGTTCGGAGAGGCAGGCGGCAGCGCCATCATAGACTGGGCGGTGCCGCTCTCGATCCTCTTCGCGATCCCGATCATGCTGCTGATCGGCATCATCATGGAACGCGGCCTGATCCGCCATTTCTACAAACGCCCTCACGCAGACCAGATCCTCGTGACCTTCGGCCTTGCGATCGTGCTGCAGGAAGTCATCAAGTATTACTACGGCGCAAACCCGATCCCGACACCGGCCCCGGCGGCCTTTACCGGCTCGTTCGACTTCGGCGCAGCCCTCGGATTTGACCCCAATACGATCATCTATCCCTACTGGCGCATCATCTACTTTGCCTTCGCGGCCCTCATCATCGGCGCGGTCTTTGCCTTCTTGCAATTCACCACGTACGGCATGGTCGTCCGCGCCGGCATGGCAGATCGCGAAACCGTGCAGCTTCTGGGCATCGACATCGACAAGCGCTTTACCATGATGTTCGGCATCGCAGCCGCGGTGGCAGGCCTCGCTGGGGTGATGTACACGCCGATCAACTCGCCGAACTATCACATGGGCATGGACTTTCTGGTGCTCAGTTTCGTGGTGGTCGTGGTGGGCGGCATGGGCTCTCTGCCCGGCGCTGTGCTGGCAGGCTTCCTGCTTGGCATCCTGGAAAGCTTTGCCTCCATGAAAGAAGTGCTCGAGCTGCTGCCCGGGATCAACCAGATCATCATCTACCTGGTGGCGATCATCATTCTGCTGACCCGCCCCCGTGGCCTGATGGGCCGCAAAGGCGTGATGGAGGAATAGACCATGTTTGGACTGAACAAGAGAGACACCGGCCTGATCGCGATCGTGACCGTTCTGGTCATCCTCGCCCCCTTCATCCTCAACCCCTTCCCCGAAGGGTCGGCGATGGCGCAGTTCAACGCAGGCTACCCCGACCTGATGCAGCGCTTCGTGATCTTCGGCATCTTCGCCATCGGTTTCAACCTGCTCTTCGGCCTCACAGGCTACCTCAGCTTCGGACACGCCGCGTTTCTCGGGGTGGGCTCATACGGGGCGATCTGGATGCTCAAGCTCTTTTCGCTCAACGTGATCCCCTCGATCATCATGGGTGTGATCGTGGCGGGTATCTTCGCGCTGGCGGTGGGCTTTGTGTCGCTGCGCCGCTCGGGCATCTACTTTTCGATCCTGACACTGGCCTTTGCCCAGATGTCCTATGCGCTGGCCTACTCGGTGCTGACACCGATCACGGGCGGTGAAACCGGCCTGCAGATCAAATCAACCGACAGCCCCCTGCTGTCCAACCTCGAACCCGGCGAGATCGGACGCGCCAGCCTCTTTGGCCTCGACATGCGCTCCAGCTTCGAGATCGAGATGGGCGACTGGCTCTTCACCTTCAACACCGGCTACTACCTTGCCGGCATCGTGATGATCCTGGCCTTTTACCTCGCGATCCGTATCACCCGCTCGCCTTTCGGCATGATGCTGCGCGCAATCAAATCCAACCAGCAGCGCCTGAACTACACCGGCCTCAACGCGCGCCCCTACACATTGGCGGTCTTCGTGATCTCAGGCATGTACGCGGGCCTCGCCGGTGGCCTGATGGTCGCCATGGATACCCAGGTGGGCCCCGAACGCATGTTCTGGACCGCCAGCGGCGAGGTCGTGCTGATGACAATCCTCGGCGGTGCAGGCACCCTGATCGGGCCGGTGCTGGGCGCAGGCTTCATCAAGTACATGGAAAACATCATCTCCAAGATCAACAAGGGCATCCTTGAGCAATGGTTCGCCTTCATGCCCGATGGCATCGAAGACCTGCTGATCACCCTCGTCTACCCCTTCGTGGGCAAGGGCTGGCACCTGACGCTGGGCCTGATGTTCATGGCCGTGGTGATCTTCCTGCCCGGCGGCCTCGTCGAGGGCGGACAGCGCATTGGCCGTGTCTTCCGCCGCCGCGACCGCAAATCCGAACACGCCGAGGCGGACGCCGCCAAACAGCGCAACACCCCTGCCGAATAAGGAGCCGCATCATGGGCATTCTCGAAGTCAAAAATGTCGGCAAGCGCTTCGGCGGGTTGCAGGCGCTCAATGACGTCAACCTCAGCGTGGCGGAAAACTCGGTCCACGCAATCATCGGCCCCAACGGGGCGGGCAAATCCACCCTGCTGAACTGCTTTGTCGGCAAGCTGATTCCTGACACCGGATCAGTCATGTTTGATGGTCAGTCGGTCCTGGGCCGCAAACCCTATGAGATCAACCAGATGGGCATCTCCCGCGTGTTCCAGACACCCGAGATCTTCGCCGACCTCACGGTCATGGAAAACATGATGATCCCCTGCTTTGCCAAGCGTGACGGCGCCTTTCGGATGCACGCCATCGAAAGCATTCCGAACGAAAAGGACATCATCGCAAAAGCCGAGCACATGCTGGAAGACATGAACCTGTCGGATCACCGCGACATGCACGCCGCCTCCATGTCGCGCGGCGACAAGCGCCGGCTTGAGATTGCCATGTGCCTGGCCCAGGACCCGCGCCTGCTGTTGCTGGATGAACCTACCGCCGGCATGGCCCGCGCGGATACCAACAACACCATCGACCTGCTCAAACGCATCAAGGACGAACGCGACATCACCATCGCGATCATCGAACACGACATGCACGTGGTCTTCAGCCTCGCCGAACGCATCACCGTGCTGGCGCAGGGCACGCCGCTGGTCGAAGACACGCCTGACAACATCAAGGGCCACCCCAAGGTCCGCGAAGCCTACCTGGGCGAAACCCAAACCGCCGCCTGACCGACAGGTCACGCAAACCACCTCGTAGGGCGGGGTTCACCCCGCCACCCCCTTGCTACCAAGGACACCCGCCATGAACACCGCCGCACTGGACAAAAACGCCAACCACGCCGCCACCGCCCCGGCCTATCTGTCGGTCTGGGATTTGCACGCCTACTACGGCGAAAGCTATATCGTGCAGGGCATCAGCTTTAACGTCCACGAAGGTGAAATCCTCGCACTTCTGGGCCGCAACGGCGCAGGTAAAACCTCGACGCTGCGCGCCATCGCGCGCATGGCCGAACCAGAGGCCCGCAAGGGCGAGATCTGGCTCGACCACCAGGCGTTGCATAAGATGTCCAGCCACGAAGCCTCGCGGGCAGGCCTCGGCCTTGTGCCCGAAGACCGCCGCATCATCCCCGGCCTCACGGTCGAGGAAAACCTCAAGCTCGCCCAGATCGCCCCGCCCATCGGCTGGTCGCTGGACCGCATCTATGACCTCTTTCCCCGCCTCAAGGAACGCCGCACGCAGGACGGCGTCACGCTTTCAGGCGGCGAACAGCAAATGCTCTCCATCGCCCGCGCCCTGGCGCGCGACATCAAGGTTCTGCTGCTCGATGAACCCTACGAAGGTCTGGCCCCGGTGATCGTGGACGAAATCGAAAAGACCCTGAACATCATCCGCGATCAGGGCCTGACCACCATTCTGGTCGAACAGAACGCCCTGCGCGCCCTGCAACTGGCCGACCGTGCCGTGATCCTCGACACCGGCGGCATCGTCTTTGACGGCACCGCTAGGGAAGTGTTGGAGAACGACGAGCTGCGCGCGGAATATCTGGCGATCTGATCCGCAAACGGTCTCAGCCAAGCCAGAACCACGACCCCCGGCGCGCACCTTCGGCGTTAACCGGCTGGCAACCCTTCTGCGCCGCACGCCATGTTAACCGGCCTCAATACCCCTGCTGAACCGACGGGATACCGACGCTATACCGACAAGATACCGACGTGATTTTGCGCCCCGAAACCCTTGTTAATCAGGGGCCACGCCTACGATTCGCAACTGCGCAACGCTGTGGTCACCGCGCGCGCTACAACATCTCGCGCAACGCGGTCTTCAGGACCTTCCCGTAGTTATTTTTCGGCAACTCCTCCAGCCGCACATAGCCCTTTGGCCGCTTGAACCGCGCGATGTTTTCCAGACAAAGCGCATCAAGGTCACCCTCCGCCGCGTCGCCCACAATAAAGGCGACAACCTCCTCCCCCCACTCAGGATGGGGCCGCCCCACAACAGAGGCTTCAACCACCTGCGGATGCTGCATCAGCACCTCTTCCACCTCGCGCGGATAGACGTTTGAGCCGCCCGAGATGATCATGTCCTTGCTGCGATCCTGCAGGGTCACAAAGCCTTCCGCGTCCATCCAGCCCATGTCTCCGGTCATCAGCCAACCGTCCTGAATTGTCTTCTCCGTCGCCTGTGGATTGCGCCAATAACCGGGCATAACCGTCTGACCCCGAACCATAATTTCGCCATGCGCCCCAACGGGCAATGGGTGCCCATCTGCGCCCCCGATCCGCACCTCAACCGCCGCCTGCGCCACCCCGACTGAGGCCAGCCTTTCGCTCCAGCGCGGATGGGCACGGTCACTGACGACGGCATGCGGCATCACGGTTATCCCCATCGGGCATTCGCCCTGCCCATAGATCTGCGCAAAGACATCCCCGAAGGTGTCGACCGCCTCGATGATATCGGCGTTATACATCGGCCCGCCCGCATAAACGATCGTGCGCAGCCCCTCTCCGGCCCAGCCCACCGCCTTGGCGAACTGAGTCATCCGTTTGACCATTGTGGGGGCCGCAAACATGTGCACCGCGCCGTAATACGTTGAAAGCTCTGCTATTTCCGCCGCATCAAACCCACCGGACGCGGGGCACACATGGCGCGCGCCCGCCCGCACGTGCATCAGGTTGTAGATCCCCGCGCCGTGGCTCATCGGGGCTGCATAAAGGGCCGCATCCTGTGCCCGGACAGGCTCCACATCCGCCTCGTAACACAGCGCCATAGCCCTCAGCATACCATGGGTGATCATCACCCCCTTGGGCTTGCCCGTGGTACCCGATGTATAAAACAACCACGCCAGATCGTCGTCCCGCCGATGAACCATATTTTCCAACGATGTAAAGGCCTTGATAGCCTCCAGCTCCGCGCCCGGCGCCTCGACAACCGCCCCCTTGAACCCGGCATCCACCAAAGCACTTGCCAGCGACGCGGACGCAAAGACGCATGCCACTTCCGCATTTTCCAGAATGAACACCGCCTCACGCCCGTGCAGTTTGGCGTTGATCGGCACGACGACCGCCCCGGCCATCCAAACGCCATAGAAAACAACCAGATAGTCGGGGCAATTGCCCATAAAGATCGCCACCCGGTCCCCCGGCTGCACTGCCTGCGCGGTCAGCCACCCCGCCACGCGTGCCGCCTGATCCGCAAAGGCCGCATAGTCGGCAACCTGCTCGGTTCCCTCAAAAAGCGCCGGCGCTTCCGGTGACAGCGCCGCCCGACGCGCAAGCCATGTCGCTAGGTTCATACAGCGTCCCCTTTTGACCACCATGCCAAGCCTTTAACCCCCGGGCAACTGGCGGCTTTCCATGTAATCGCCGTTGTCCTATAACCAAGCAGAGCACCAAGACGGCAACGAACCGTCTGCCCCCGAACGGTCGAGGACTAAATGACAAAAAATACCCACGACGCAGACGTCGCCTTTATCAAGGCGCTGGCGGAATTGCTGAATGAAAACGACCTGACAGAATTGCAGGTCAAGCGCGACTACGCCGAAGACGACAGCCTGAATGTCCGCGTCAGCCGCAAACCTCCACAGCAGATCATGGGCCACATGCCCGCAGCCCAAATGGCCGCCCCGGCACCCGCCGCCGCACCGTCTGCGGCCCCCGCCGCGGCCGCCGTCCCCGCCACAGAGGCCGCCGGCGATGACCCGGCAGATCACCCAGGTGCCGTTACCTCGCCCATGGTGGGCACGGTCTACATGCAGGCTGAACCGGGCTCGCCCGCCTTTATCTCGGTTGGGGCCAAGATCGCCGAAGGCGACACGCTGCTGATCGTCGAGGCGATGAAAACGATGAACCACATCCCCGCGCCGCGCGCAGGCACGATCAAGCGTATCCTGGTGGGCGACGGCGACGCGGTGGAGTTTGGCGCCCCGCTTGTGATCATCGAATAAGGCGCGGATAATGTTCAACAAAATCCTTGTTGCGAACCGGGGCGAGATTGCGTTGCGCGTGATCCGTGCGGCGCGCGAGATGGGCATCCAATCGGTCGCGGTGCATTCCACCGCAGACAGCGATGCGATGCATGTGCGCATGGCTGATGAAAGCGTGTGCATCGGCCCGCCCTCCTCCACCCAGTCCTACCTGTCGATCCCTGCCATCATCGCCGCCTGTGAAATCACCGGGGCCGAGGCGATCCACCCCGGATACGGGTTCCTCTCCGAAAACGCCAACTTCGTGCAGGTGATCCAGGATCACGACCTGACCTTTATCGGCCCCACGGCCGAACACATCCGCGTCATGGGCGACAAGATCACCGCCAAGGACACCATGAAAAAGCTCGGCGTGCCGTGCGTGCCCGGATCCGAAGGCGGAGTGGCATCGCTGGAAGAGGCTAAAGCTTTGGGCGAAGAGATGGGCTATCCCGTCATCATCAAAGCCACTGCAGGCGGCGGCGGCAAAGGCATGAAGGTCGCGAATTCCGCCGCAGAAATGGAGCGCGCCTTTATGACCGCGCGCGCCGAAGGCAAGTCAAACTTTGGCAATGATGAAGTCTACATCGAAAAATACCTGACGACCCCGCGCCACATCGAAATTCAGGTCTTTGGCGATGGCAAAGGTCGCGCCGTGCATCTGGGCGAACGCGACTGTTCGCTGCAACGCCGCCACCAGAAGGTCTTTGAAGAAGCCCCCGGCCCCGCGATCAGCGAAGAAGAGCGCGCGCGCATTGGCAAGACCTGCGCCGATGCCATGGCCGACATCAACTACATTGGCGCGGGCACGATCGAGTTCCTTTATGAAAAAGGCGAGTTCTACTTCATTGAAATGAACACAAGGTTGCAGGTGGAACATCCTGTTACCGAAGGGATTTTCGGAGTTGACCTCGTGCGCGAACAGATCCGCGTGGCAGCAGGCCTGCCAATGGAATTCACACAGGAAGATCTCAAGATCAACGGCCACGCGATTGAAGTTCGCCTGAATGCCGAGAAACTGCCGAACTTCCGGCCCTCGCCGGGCCGTATCAGCCAGTATCACGCGCCGGGTGGCCTTGGTGTGCGCATGGACTCAGCCCTTTATGATGGCTATTCGATCCCGCCCTACTACGACAGCCTGATTGGCAAACTGATCGTCCATGGCCGCGACCGTCCCGAAGCGCTTGCGCGTCTGGGGCGCGCCTTGGGCGAATTGATCATCGATGGTATCGACACCACGGTGCCGCTCTTCCATGCGCTGCTCGCCGAAGAGGCCATTCAGA
Source organism: Sulfitobacter aestuariivivens (assembly GCF_014763045.1). Lineage (GTDB taxonomy): Bacteria > Pseudomonadota > Alphaproteobacteria > Rhodobacterales > Rhodobacteraceae > Sulfitobacter > Sulfitobacter aestuariivivens. The sequence goes on along the minus strand of NZ_JACTAG010000001.1, from coordinate 618,173 downwards.
CCGGTGATTACAACATTCACTGGCTGGAACACTGGCTGGAAACAAACCTGGGTGATGGCTGAGCTGACGCCGGAACTGCTGCTGCATGGCTATTCCATCGGTATTTTCCCGATGGCCGAACATCGCCACGACCCGGAGGTCTTCTGGGTCGATCCGCGCCGCCGTGGCGTCATGCCGCTAGACGGCTTCCACCTGTCCCGCTCGACCGCAAAGGCGATGCGCAAAACCTCCTTCACCGCCAGCATCGACCGCGACTTTGTGGGCGTGGTGACCGCGTGCGCAGACCGCATAGACACCTGGATCAACGATGAAATCGCAAGTCTTTACAAAGACCTGCATGACAAAGGTCACGCACATTCCGTGGAGATCTGGGACGGAGACGCGCTGGTGGGCGGCGTTTATGGCGTGACGCTTGGAGCAGCCTTTTTCGGTGAAAGCATGTTCTCGCGTCGCACCAACGCATCAAAGATGGCGCTTGCCGCACTCGTTGACCGACTGAACTGCGCCGGGTTTACACTGTTCGATACGCAGTTTCTGACCGACCATCTGGCGTCACTGGGGGCTCAGGAAATCAGCCGCGCCACTTATCACGCACGACTTGAGACAGCCACGGCGCGACAGGCACAGTTTACCCGCCCGCCTGACGCCACACTTCAGGAGGTCGTGCAGCGCATCACCCAGACGTCGTAGCGCGGATGTTCCATCGCGGATAGCGCTGGCGCGGACGCGATCATCCACCCCGAAAAAATAGTCCCGGCCCGCCCCGTTTCAGAGATCTCAAGCGCAGCATAGGCATTTCCCGATGGGTTTCCTTCGGGATAGCGGCAGTCATTCAGCACAATCTCAAGAGGACCCAACTGCGCAACCGATCCGGCTGGAATCTCGATATCGGTGGTCTGGCCCGAGGTCTTGTCGAGCGCCCTCAGCACCCCGCCAGCGGCGCTCACAACCTGCTGCGCACTTGCTGCGCACCCCACAAAAACAAGCGGTATCAGATACTTCCACATCACAGTTGATCTTTCATCGCGCGGGCGAATGTTACTCGGGCGTCCAGGCCTCGTAGTCCGACCGATCCGCCGGATCGCGTCGTCGAATTGACCCGGCAGGCGCATACGCCAGCGGTGTCCCGGTCAGGTTCTCAAGATGGGGTTTCTCCCAATCCTTCTTGACCAAAGGCTTGTCCGTAGGCGTTTCATCCCACGTTCGGTGCAGCCAGCCATGCCAATCGGGGCTCACCCGGCTGGCTTCCATATCGCCGTTGTAGATCACCCAGCGGCGGCTGTCGTCGGCGTTGCGGTAATAAATGTTGCCCTGATCATCCTCGCCCACCTTGTTGCCGCGGCGCCATGTGAACAGCTGCGTGTTCAGGGTCTGTCCCTCCCACCAGGTCAGTCCGCGAAAAATGGTGTTGAGAATGCCCATGATCGGCCTCCGCTCTCGGTTACCCGCCTTATGCACTAGCGCGCAAACCGCGTCCAGTGTTGCACCAAAGACTCCGAGCCTGAACTGAGTTGAACGTGGCAGGCGCGTCGACGTGGCCTGTTAACCTGCAACGCTGTAATGTGATGAAAAGCAGAGGCGAAGCAGATGGAAAACGCGTCACGCGTGGCCGCAGAATGCCACGGTGTCAAAGTACCCGACAGTCCGATGATCACGCCGGAACGTGCCGCGCGGATCAATGCGGCGCGCTATGAAGGGCAGGAAATCGCTGGTGCGCTCGATGTGATCCGGCCCGGTGATCATGTACTTGAGTTGGGCGCAGGTATCGGCCTGGTAGGGGCTATCGCCGCGAAAAAGGCGCGCCCTGCGAAGGTGTTATCATTCGAAGCTAATCCTGGCCTCATCCAGCACATCAACGCGCTTTATGCGCTGAACGATCTTCAGCATATTATCGAGGTTCGCAACGAGGTGTTGATCAGCGCGCCGGACGCGCCCGAATACCTGCCGTTCCACATTCGGAATTCCTACCTTGGCTCATCGCTTATCGACAGCGATAAACGCGCAACGACCCGGGTTGAGGTACCAACAGCCGCCTATGAGGACGTGCGCGAAGGCTTTGCGCCAACGGTCCTGTTGATGGATATCGAAGGCGGTGAGCTCGACTTTCTGCGCCATGCCAACCTTGACGGTATTCGCGCCATCGTCATCGAATTCCACCCAGAGGCCTATGGCAAGGACGGCATGCGCACCTGCAAAGCCATCCTTGAGCGCGCCGGGTTTGCAAAGGTGCCCGCACATTGCACCCGCCACGTCTGGACCTGCACCTTTGATGCCGAAGTTCAGCCGCCGCAGCCAGATGCGGGTTGGGCGGTTGAAACAAGCACACTGGAGAACGCCCTTATTGTTCCCCCGACAGAACAGAAATTTGTGCAACCCGCGGGCGTACTGCGCGCGGACGGCAAGTACCACGCCGCCGGGGCGCTGTGGCGCAACGGGCGTGCCCTGACCATTGCCCCGGACCCACCCGCGAACGCAACCGCCACGCGAGAAGGCACGTGGCTATGGGGCGGTGTGTTATGGATGCATTTTGGTCATTTTCTTGTTGAAAGCACCTCAAGGCTTTGGGCCCTCAACACCCTGCAAGATCAGATCGACGGCGTATTGTTCGTGCCAAAACGCCCGAGGAACGGCACGGAAGTACATGAATTTCAAAAAGAGTTTATCTCACTGCTCGCGCCCGATATGCCCGTGGAATGCATTGCCGAGCCCACCAAAGTCGAGCGGTTGATTGTGCCCGGACAGGGATTTGGTTTGGGCAAAATGATTGCCGGAACGGATGCCTTTCGCGCCGCGATCACTGCAGATTTCGCAACGGATATTGCTCCCGACGGGCCCGAAAAGCTTTACATCAGCCGCAGCGGTTTGCCTGCTGGTCGGGGCAATCTGATCGGCGAGACTGAATTGGAGGCCCATCTTAGCGCGCAGGGTTATGCGATCTATCACCCCCAGAACCACAGCCTGACCAACCAGATCGCCACCTACAAGGCGGCAAAGCATATCATCGCCGCCGAAGGATCGGCGCTGCACCTGCTGGCAATGGTCGCGCGACCGACACAGCATGTGGCAATTATCGTCAGGCGCCCGTCAGGGGCCACCCGCAATCTGGAGCAGCATTTGCAGTCGTTTGCCGGGATTACCCCGGTCACGCTGTCCCAACTCACCCGGTCATGGAAACCCCTCGGGGCTGCCAAACCGCGGCTTTGGAAAGGGGAACTGGACATGCCCGCCCTGCAACAGGATTTGATCGCGGCCGGATTTATCGGGGCGTCGAAGACAACGTGGGATCCGCTTGACCCATCCGACGTGCAGTCCCGCCTTGGCGACAAGTTCGAGGAAGTCGCCTAGGACGGCTTATAGGCCGTCACTTCAATCTCGATCAGGTCTTCAGGGGTGATCAACCCGCATTCAATCATGGTGGCGACCGGTGGGTGATCTGCAAATGCTTCGCGCAGCAATGGCCAGCAGGCCTCAAACTCCGAACGGTCCGGCAGCATGTAGGTCACGCGCACCACGTCCGCAAACGACGCGCCGACTTCTTCCAACGCTGCACCAATGATGCGAAGGGCGTCCGCACATTGCGCGACTGTTGTGTCGCCTTTGCCGCAGGTGCCCGCGACATGCACCCAGTCCCCGGCCACCACTGCACGGCAATAGCCAATCTTGGGCTCGAATTCACCACCTGAATGTATCCGTTTCATCTTTTGCGCCTCCCTGAACGTGATCAGGGCGCACCCATGGCGCGCCCCGTCAAAAACCCATCACACAGACATCGCTTATCCAGCGGATGCCGGCTCTTTTTCTGCTTCCGCGTGAATCATCAACGGTGCGGCATCCGAAACGACCGCCTCTTCGTTGACCACAACCTCGGTCACGCTGTCCATGCCAGGCAGGTCAAACATCGTGTCCAGCAAGATGTCTTCAAGGATGGACCGCAGACCGCGCGCACCCGTCTTGCGTTCAATGGCCCGTTTGGCAATGGCCGCCAGCGCATCGTCTGTAAAGCTGAGCGCGGTATCCTCCAACTCGAACAGGCGCTGGTACTGCTTGACCAATGCGTTCTTGGGCTGGGTCAGGATCGTGACCAGCGCATCCTCATCCAGATCTTCAAGCGTTGCCAGCACTGGCAGACGTCCGACAAACTCCGGGATCAGGCCAAAGCGCAGCAGATCCTCTGGTTCAAGATCGGTGAAAATCTCGCCCACGCCGCGCTCGTCATTGCCGCGCACATCCGCGCCAAAGCCCATCGCAGAACCCTTGCCGCGTGCCGCGATGATCTTGTCGAGGCCCGCAAAGGCACCACCACAGATAAACAGGATGTTGGTCGTATCAACCTGCAGGAATTCCTGCTGCGGATGCTTGCGCCCCCCCTGTGGCGGAACAGATGCAACCGTCCCTTCCATCAGCTTCAAAAGCGCCTGCTGCACCCCCTCGCCCGATACATCGCGGGTGATTGACGGGTTTTCAGACTTGCGCGTGATCTTGTCGACCTCGTCAATATAGACGATCCCGCGTTGAGCGCGTTCAACATTGTATTCCGAGGCCTGCAAAAGCTTGAGAATGATGTTCTCAACGTCCTCGCCCACGTACCCGGCTTCGGTCAACGTCGTTGCATCCGCCATGGTAAAGGGCACATCCAGGATCCGCGCCAAAGTCTGCGCCAGCAATGTCTTGCCGCACCCGGTGGGTCCGATCAGCAGGATGTTGGATTTGGCCAGTTCGATATCCCCGCCCTTCTGGGCGTGGTTAAGGCGCTTATAGTGGTTGTGCACGGCAACCGACAAAACGCGTTTTGCCGTGGCCTGCCCGATCACATAATCGTCCAGCACCTCGCAGATATCCTTGGGCGTTGGCACGCCGTCTGTAGCCTTGAGGCCCGAAGCCTTTGTTTCCTCACGGATAATATCCATGCACAGCTCAACGCATTCATCACAGATGAAGACCGTCGGCCCCGCAATCAGCTTGCGCACCTCATGCTGGCTTTTGCCGCAGAAGCTGCAATAGAGGGTGTTCTTGCCATCGCCGCCTGATTTATTAGACATCTCAACCCTTTCAGGTCTTCGTGTGTTTCGTGCCGCGTGCTGCGTCACAGCAGGTTCACGCGCAATTCTAGGACAGAGCCCCCGCAGCCACAATCGCAAAATCAGCGATCAGTCAGATCGCGCGGGGACGGATGCTTATTTGCCCTTTTCGGCGTCAGGGTCGTCTTCTTTGCCGCGGCTTTCCACGATCTCGTCAATCAGACCCCATTCCTTGGCCTCGTCAGGCGACATGAAGTTGTCCCGCTCCAACGCTTCTTCAACTTTCTTGAGGGTTTGCCCGGTGTGCTTGACGTAAATTTCATTGAGGCGCGTCTTGAGTTTCTGGGTTTCCTGCGCGTGGATCATGATATCGGTCGCCTGTCCCTGATATCCGCCCGACGGCTGGTGCACCATCACGCGGCTGTTGGGCAGCGAAAAGCGCATACCGGCCTCACCCGCGGTCAGCAACAGCGAGCCCATCGATGCCGCCTGACCGATCACCAGCGTAGACACCTTGGGACGGATGTACTGCATGGTGTCATAGATCGACAATCCTGATGTAACAACGCCGCCTGGGCTATTGATATACATGGATATTTCTTTGGACGGGTTTTCCGCCTCAAGGTGCAAAAGCTGTGCCACAATCAGCGATGACATGCCGTCATGCACCGGACCGGACAGAAAGATGATCCGCTCTTTCAGCAGGCGGGAAAAGATGTCGTAGGCGCGTTCGCCACGGCTGGTTTGTTCCACCACCATGGGGACAAGCGTATTCATATAGGTGTCGATGGGATCGTTCATTAGGCCTGCCTCAATGTGCGTTCGCCGGAGAATACCAGCGAACCATTACTCAGAGATTAGTGGTCCCCCTTGGGGGCTTCAAGGGGGGTCAGTGGGCCGATTGCGGGTTTCGGGAAAGAAGCATCACACCAGATCTGCGTGCCGGTTTGGCGCGACAGCCCGCGCGTTGATCCTGAACACTCCCCACCCCGACGCTTGAAAAAGCCAACCGATCACATTAGGCAAGTGACCATTGCCAACACCACAATCGCCCGGCAGCCCATTTTCTGCCCGGCTGCCTGCAACAGTATCAGGCTGTCACCGCCGGGTTTCCGGCATTTTTTCACGGTCTGCCCGCCAGCAGAACGCAAAGTTTTTTCCAAGGACCTCCGCATGGGTCGCGATCCTGAGAGCACGCCAATCACCCCCCCATCCGACATGGGCGAGATGCGGTCAAAGGCGCTGGAAGCGGCCAATTTCCTCAAGGCCATCAGCCATGAGGGGCGGCTGATGATCCTGTGTTACCTGGTTGATGGCGAAAAATCCGTGTCAGAGCTTGAGGACCTTCTTGCAGCCCGACAAGCAGCCGTCAGCCAGCAATTGTCACGTCTGCGCCGCGAAGGTCTGGTGTCCACGCGGCGCCAGGGCAAGACGGTTTACTACTCCTTGTCCGGTGATCGCCCGCGCAAAATGCTCGAGACGGTCCATGGCCTTTTCTGCGCTCCTTCCGACTGACTTGGCTGGTCACAAGCCGCATCGGCAGCCAGTCGCCGATGCGGATTATGGGGGTGACCTGTCATACCACTGTGACAGAATCAGTGCACTTCAGTGCCACCCATTGTTATTCATCAAGGACAGACCATGACACGTGACCGCATCATCTTTGATCCTGCCATCGGCAACAAGGCTGAGGCCTATGAAGCCTTTGACGACATTCCGACAAATCCGAACCTTGGCCGCACGATCGGCGATGTGATCAACGCACGGTATGGCCGCCGTGACGTGCTGCGCGGAATGCTGGGCGTCTCGGCCACGACGGCGCTCTTTGGCACGGCGGCGATGATCGCGCCTCAACCCGCCGCGGCAGATGGGCAGACGCCAAGCCGCTACAAATTTGACGAACTGCCCTGGGGCAATGACACCACCCACCACATCGCTGATGGGTATGACGCGCAGGTCCTGATCCGCTGGGGGGATCCGGTGCTGGCCGATGCCCCGGACTTTGACGTGATGAACCAGACCACTGCCGCACAGCTCAAACAGTTTGGCTATAACAACGACTATGTCGGCTTTGTCCCGTTGAACGCAGACAGCACGCGAGGGTTGCTCTGTGTGAACCACGAATACACCAACGAAGAGGTCATGTTCCCCGGCCTTGGCCGGCAGGATCGCGCCGGGTTCGAAGGGATGACGCAGGAACTCGTCGATATCGAAATGGCAGCCCACGGCGGGACAGTGGTTGAAATTGCCAGAGGCGTCGATGGCCAATGGGCGGTGATCCGGAATGGTCAGATGAACCGGCGCATCCAACCGTTTGATACGAAAATGACTTTCAGCGGTCCCGCCGCCGGTCACGACCGCCTGAAAACAAACGACGATCCCGACGGCATGACCGTCATTGGCACTGTCAACAATTGCGCCGGTGGCATGACCCCCTGGGGCACATGGTTGATGGCCGAAGAAAACTTTCACGGTTATTTCTGGTCTGACAATGTCGATGCTGACGGCAAACCAGTGATCGACGAACTCAGCGACGAGGCGCGCTCCTACCGCCGCTACGGCGTCCCGGGCCGCTGGTATGCCTGGGGTAAATTCTATGACCGCTGGAACGTCGACCGCGAACCCAACATGCCTAACAAATGGGGTTGGGTGGTCGAGGTCGACCCCAAAGACCCTACCTCAACCCCCGTGAAACACACCGCACTTGGCAGGTTCCGGCACGAAGGGGCCGAGACGACCATCGCGTCCGACGGCAGGCTGGTGGTTTACATGGGTGACGACAACAGGTTCGACTATCAGTACAAATACGTCTCGGATGGCATTGTTTCGGAAGACAATTCCGCGAATAGTGACCTGCTTGTGAACGGAACGCTTTACGTCGCGCGCTTTGATGCAGACGGGACAATCGCGTGGTTGCCGCTGGTGCATGGTCAGGGGCCGCTGACACCTGAAAATGGTTTTGCGGATCAGGGCGACGTGATGATCGATACCCGCCTCGCGGCGGATCTGTTGGGCGCCACTCCGATGGACCGTCCTGAAGACGCGGAACCGCGTGGCGACGGCACAGCCTATATCATGCTGACCAACAACACCCGCCGTAAAGAACCCAACGCCGCCAATCCGCGTGCAGACAGCAGTTTTGGCCACATCATCGAAATCAAGGAAGATGGTGGTAATCACGCAGCAACCAGCGGCACATGGTCGATCCTGGTGAAATGCGGCGATCCGAATATCGCGGCGGTCGGCGCGGCCTGGAATCCTGACACGTCTGAAAACGGCTGGTTTGCCTCACCGGACAATTGCGCGATCGACGCTGACGGGCGGCTTTGGATTTCCACAGACCAGGGATCCAATTGGGGCAAGACCGGCAAGTCTGACGGGCTTTATGCGCTTGAAACAGAAGGTGATGCGCGCGGCACGTCCAAGCTGTTCTTCCGCTGCCCGGTGGGAGGAGAGCTTTGCGGGCCCTACTTCACCGACAACAACGAAACGCTTTTCCTGGCGGTCCAGCACCCCGGTACCGACGGCACCAAGAATTTCGCTGGGTTCGAGCGCAACTCGACCTTCGAAGATCCCGCGACCCGCTGGCCCGATTTCGATGACGCCATGCCGCCGCGTCCCTCCGTTCTGGTGGTCACGAAAAAGGGCGGCGGCAAGATTGCGGTCTGACCCGGAAACAGAGATGCCCATTCTCAACCGGGGCCGTGCAATACGCACGGCCCCGCTCTATTTAGCGCGAAAGACAGTGCGCGATGTTATTCGAAAGCTCTGTTAAAAGATGTTCGTAACCCTTTGGCACACCAACAGTATGCGCCCCGATCAAATCAATCTCGACAATCTTTATATCAAGCCCTTCAATCACCGTTTCCAGCAGTCGCAGGTCTGACTGCGGCTCAACAAGAGCGCAGTGAACGTCGCTTTCCTGCAATGCAGCGCGCAAGTCCGCGACACGGGCCGGACCGGGCGCATCATCTTCGCTGTCACTGACCGCACCCTGCGCCGCAAGACCATAACGGGCTTCGAAATACTGCAGACCGTCATGCAGGATCAGGAACGGCGCATCCCTTACCGGGGCCAATTGTGCCTCGATTTGTGCGTCCACCGCCGACAGGCTTTCACCGGCGGCTTGGGCATTTGCCAGATAGCGCTCTGCATTGTCGGGGTCCTGCTGACCCAACGCGACAGCGATTTGCGTCATCCAAAAAATGGCATTGCTTGCATCCAGCCACTGATGCGGATCGATCCCACCACTGGCGGCATGGTCGTGATGCCCGTCTTCCTCGTGGGCATGGTCTGCGTGGTCTTCCGCCTTGTGGTCGTGTTCTTCGTGTTCGTGACCTTCGTGATCGTGGCCTTCATCGGCATGCTCGGCGTGACCCTCCTCTTCGTGCGCATGGTCTTTGTCCTGCCCGTGATCATGCCCGTGGTCGTGACTGTCAAAAAACGCACCCTCGCGAATGGCCAATGCAAGGGTTCCGGGCAGATCCTGCAGCCTTATGTCCCGCGCATCCGAGGCCAGCGACGTGATCGGTTCTTCCAGCCACGGTGTCAGCCCCGGCCCCATCCAGATCACGATGTCAGCCTCTGACAGCATCCGCGCCTCGGACGGGCGCATGGCGTGGTGATGCGGAGAGGCGGTCGCGGGCACCACAAGATCGGGCGTGCCAATGCCTGCCATCACTTCGCTGACAAGCGCATGTACCGGCGCGATATCAGTCGCCACTTTTGGTGTTTCGGCTAAAGCCGCGCCGGAAAGGCACAACAGGGCAATGACATTTCGCAGCATGGGAATTCCTTCTATAACGAGTCAGGTCACTTGCTAGCGTGAATGTTATAACATATCAATATGGTGACAAGGAGAAACCATGACCGCCCTCGGATTTGAACACCACGACCACCGACAGTGCGTGACATCAACGCTTGCCAAGGCAGAAACGCATTGCGCGAATGCAGGCCTGCGGTTGACACCGGTCCGACGGCGCGCGCTTGAGATCCTGCTGGCTGAACACCGCGCGCTGGGGGCCTACGATCTGCTGGCAGTGCTGGCAAAGGAAGGCCTGGGCGCGCAGCCCCCGGTGGCCTACCGGGCGCTGGATTTTCTGGTCTCGGCGGGGTTTGCCCACAAGATCGAAGCACTGAACGCCTATATTGCCTGCGCGCATCTGGGCGCCGATCATGCGCCCGCCTTTCTGATCTGTCGCACCTGCCGCTCTGTCGCGGAAACTGATACGGCGCCAGCCAAGGGCCGCCTTGGCGAGGCGGCCCGCGCCGCCGGGTTTGAGATCGAGCGCACGGTGATCGAGGCAACAGGCCTCTGCCCCAGCTGTCAGGACGCCGCATGAGCCTGATCGCCACCAGCGGCCTTGAACTGCGCCATGCCGGGCAGGTCATCCTGCACGACGTCAATTTCAGTATCCACGCAGGCGAGATCGTGACGATCGTCGGCCCAAACGGTTCTGGAAAATCCAGTTTCTTGCGCGCTCTGGTGGGCGCGATGCCTGTGGCGCGTGGGTCGGTGACCCGCAAAAGTGGTCTGCGCATCGGCTATGTACCGCAGCGCCTGCAGATCGACGCCACCCTGCCCCTGACGGTGCGGCGTTTTCTGAACCTGCCAAAGCGGCAAAGCGAGGCGACGGTGCACAAGGCCCTGACCCGCGCAGGCGTCGATGCCCTGGCAGATCGGCAGATGACAGCGCTTTCCGGGGGGCAGTTTCAGCGCGTTTTGCTGGCACGTGCGCTTCTCAATGACCCTCACATCCTCATTCTGGATGAAGCCACCCAGGGCCTTGACCAACCCGGCGCCGCGGCCTTTTACGCCCGCATTGAGGAAGTGCGCCGCGATCTGGGCTGCGCGGTGCTGATGGTCAGCCATGATCTGCACGTCGTCATGGCGGCCTCGGATCGGGTGATTTGCCTTAATGGCCACGTCTGTTGCGAGGGCACGCCAAAGGTGGTGGCGGATGCACCCGAGTACCGGGCGCTCTTTGGAACCGGCACGCAGGGCACGCTGGCGCTTTATCGTCACGATCATGACCACGGGCATGATCATCACCATCACCACGATCACGACTGATGCTGGATGATTTTGTTGTCCGCGCGGCCCTCGCAGGCCTTGGAGTTGCCCTGGCGGCGGCCCCCTTGGGGTGTTTCGTGGTCTGGCGGCGCATGGCCTATTTCGGGGATGCCACCAGTCACGCGGCCTTGCTGGGCGTTGCACTGGCGCTGGCCCTTGAACTGCCCATTTTTGCCGGGGTGCTGATTGTCGCGCTTAGCATGGCGCTGGTGGTCAGTGCACTGGCGGAACGCCATGTCAGCACCGACGCGCTGCTGGGCGTGCTGGCCCATGCAGCGCTGGCCTTCGGCCTCGTTTCCCTCTCGTTCCTGCCCGGGCGCGCGGTTGATCTGAGCGTCTATCTCTTTGGTGAAATCCTCGCGGTCACGCGGGCCGATCTGGCCTTGATCTGGGGGGGTGCCTGCGTGGTCGTGGGCCTTCTGGCATGGCGCTGGCAGGCCCTGCTGACCGCAACACTGAACCCCGATCTGGCCCATGCGGCGGGCGGCAATCCCCGGCGCGAACAGCTTGTGCTGACCCTCACTCTGGCGATCGTCGTCGCCGTCGCGATCAAGGTCGTGGGGGCACTGCTGATAGCCGCTTTGCTGATCATTCCGGCGGCAGCGGCACGCCCCCTTGCACGTACGCCCGAATGGATGGCGATCTGGGCCGTGATTCTGGGCGCAGGTGCAGCCCTTGGCGGCCTGCAACTGTCGTTTCTTTTTGACACGCCAACCGGGCCCAGCATCGTCTCACTGGCAGCGGTGTTTTTTGTCACCACAACCGCTTTGGCAGCTCTGCGGCGCTAGGCTTGAGCGATATGCGCTGTCGCCTCAATCTCGACCCTGGCCTCGTCCTCGACCAGCCCGGCGACGACGACCATCGCCATGGCCGGAAAATGGCGCCCCATCACCTCGCGGTAGGCGCGTCCCACATCCGCCTGCGCGGCAAGGTATTCCTTCTTGTCCGTCACATACCACGTCAGGCGGGTGATATCTTCGGGCGTGCCCCCGGCGGCCTCAACGACTTCGCGGATGTTCATCAGCGCCTGCCGCATCTGCCCGATAAAGTCATGGGCCTCAAAAACCTGCTGTGCGGTCCAGCCGATCTGGCCGCCGACATAGAGATGCCCATCCTTGCTCAGCACGCCATTGGCATAGCCCTTGGCAGGCAACCAGCCCTCGGGTTGAATGATACGATGTGCCATGGGGCACCTCCTTGTCATGCGGGGCCTCAGACCCCCAGAAATTGATCCGCGACGACGCGATCCAGCGCATCTATGCCACCCGACCAGACCGTCCGGCCACGCTCAAGAATGACAGCCTTGTCTGCGACGCGACGCAACTCGGCGAGGGATTTATCAACAACCAGCAGCGCCAGACCGGTATCACGCTTGAGGGTCGCCACAGCGGCCCAGATTTCCTGCCGCACCACGGGGGCAAGCCCCTCTGTCGCCTCGTCCAGCATCAGCAGCGTCGGGTTGGTCATCAGCGCGCGCCCGATGGCGAGCATCTGCTGCTCGCCGCCAGACAGCGAGGCCGCAACCTGATCTCGACGTTCGCCCAACCGCGGGAACAAGTCGCAGACTGCTGCATAATCCCATGCGCCCGGCCGCGCTGCGGCATGCAGATTCTCATGTACCGTCAGCGGGCCAAAACATCGCCGCCCTTCTGGCACCAGCCCCAAGCCCGCCTGCGCCGCCTTGTGTGGTGGCAAATTGCCAATGTCACGCCCATCAAACTGCACGGTACCGCCGGAGTGCTTCAGCAACCGGCAGATCACCTTGATAGTCGAGGATTTGCCCATCCCGTTGCGCCCCATCAGCGCCAGCACCTCGCCGGCCTCCAACGCCAGATCAACGCCGAAAAGCGCCTGGCTTGGACCATAGGCGGCGGTGATCCCGGTGAGGCTCAGAAAGCTCATGCCTCTTCCTCCTCGCCCAGATAGGCCTCGCGCACCGCCGGGTCCGCCTTGATCTCGTCTGCTGTGCCGGTGGCGATGACGCGCCCGTAGACCAGCACACTGATCCGGTCCGCCAGCGCAAAAACCGCATCCATGTCATGCTCTACCAGCAAAATGGGCGCCTCGCTGCGCAAACCATCCAGAAAACCGGTCATCCGTTGTGATCCCGATGCACCCAGCCCCGCCATGGGTTCATCCATCAGGAATACCTTGGGCGACAGCGTCAGTGCGACAGCCACTTCTAACTGCCGCCGTTGTCCATGGCTCAGATCCGCCGTGCGTTTGGCGGCATGCGATTCAAGGCCCACCCGGGTGAGGGCCGTCATCGCCCTGTCCCGCAAATCATTGCGCGCCATGATGGGGCGGAAAAAACGCATTACCCCCCCGTCCTGCCCCAGCGCGCCCAGCAGGACATTTTGCAGCACCGTATATTCCATCGCCAGCGACGAGATCTGAAAAGTTCGCCCCAGCCCTGCGCGCGCCCGCGCCACGGTCGACAGCGGCGTCACATCGCGCCCCGCAAAATGCACGCTGCCCGCATCAGACCGCAGCCCGCCCGCGATCTGCTTGATCAGCGTGGACTTGCCCGCGCCGTTTGGCCCGATCAGCGCGTGGATTTCGCCAGCGCGCAGGGTCAGCGACACATCATCCGTCGCCTTGAGCGCGCCAAAGCTTTTCTTCAGGTTGCGGATGTCCAGCAGATCACTCATGCGCCACCTCGCGGCCCGACAGCAGCCCGATCAACCCGCCCCGCGCAAACAGCACGACCAGCAACAGCAAGAGGCCCAGATAGATGTGCCAATAGGCGCTGAGGCCGCCGAGCACATGCTCAAGCAACACATACAGCATCGCCCCCGCCACTGGCCCATAAAGACGCCCAACCCCGCCAAGAATGCAGAAAACGATCAACTCGCCCGATAGATGCCAGCTGAACATCGTCGGGCTGACAAAGCGGTTGAGATCGGCAAAAAGCGCACCGGCCAGCCCTGTCATTGCACCGGAAATCACGAAAGCGACCAGTCGGATCCGATAGGGGCCAAGGCCCACTGTCTCGACCCGTTCCGCGTTCTGTCGCGCTGCAGACAGCGCCAGCCCAAAGGCCGACCGTGCCAGCCGCCACGCCAGAAAAATACCCACCGTCAGCACCGCAAAGGCAATCAGGAAAAACTGCACCGGGTCCAGCGTATTCAGACCCGGAAAGCCGTTACGCACATAGATCGACAGCCCGTCTTCGCCACCATAAGCGGGCCATGAGATCGCGAAGTAATACAGCATCTGACCGAACGCCAAGGTGACCATGATGAAGTAGACGCCAGAGGTGCGCAGCGACAGCGCCCCAATCGCCAAGGCCGCCAACGCAGACGTCACAAGTGCCACCAGCCAGATCACCGGCATCGACTTGGTACCCTCGATCAGAAACGGCACCTCCATCAGTGGCGCATAGCTTTGCGCATGAGAGGCGAGAATGCCCATCGCATACCCCCCCAGCCCAAAGAAGGCCGCATGGCCAAAGCTGACCAACCCGCCCAGTCCAAGTGCGATGTTCAGCCCTACCCCCGCCAGCGCCAGGATCGCGGCCTTGGTGGCCAGCGTGATGATGAAGGGCTCATCCAGCAGCCAGGCCGCCAGCACCGTCACCGGCAGCAAGGCAAAGAGGAAAATGTTGACGGTACGTTCGGAAATCATCTCAGGCCTTTCCGAACAAGCCGGTGGGTTTGAACAACAACACCCCCGCCATCAGGATGTAGATCGACATCGTCGCCAACGCAGAGCCCACCGCCGTGGCACTGGATTGATCCATGAAGCTGGCAAAGAAGATCGGCAGCAACACCGATCCCAACGTATCCGTCAGTCCCACCAGCAGCGCGCCCACCAGCGCGCCCTTGATGGATCCGATCCCGCCGATCACGATGACAACAAAGGCAAGGATCAGAACCGGCTCGCCCATGCCCACCTGGACCGACTGAATGGCCCCCACCAGCGCGCCAGCCAACCCGGCGAGCGCCGCTCCAAGGGCAAACACCATCGTGTAGAGCTTGGAGATGTCGACACCAAGGGCCGCGATCATCTCGCGGTCCGCCTCGCCTGCCCGTATCTGAATGCCGATCCGGGTCTTGGCGATCAGCGCAAAAAGACCAGCGGCAATCACCAGCCCGACCGCTATGATCAGCAGCCGGTACGCCGGATACAGAATGCCCCCCGGCAGCGTCACCGGACCAGAAAGCGCCGCAGGCACATCCAGATACAGCGGGAAAGACCCGAACACCCACCTTGTGCCTTCCGAAAAGATCAGGATCAGCGCAAAGGTCGCCAATACCTGGTCCAGATGATCCCGGTCATAAAGCCGTCGGATCACCACCAGCTCGATAATGGCACCCGCCGCCGCCGCCGCAACCAATGCTGCAACCAGCGCCAGCACAAACGACCCCGTTGCCGCTGCGACCGCTGCCGCTGCAAACGCGCCCACCATGTAAAGCGACCCATGGGCGAGGTTGATCAGCCCCATCACGCCAAAAATCAGCGTCAGACCCGCCGCCATCAGAAACAGCATGATCCCCGACTGCAGGCCGTTCAGCACCTGTTCGATCAGTAGGATTGTGCTCATGTCAGGCGCTGCGCCAAGACGCTAAAACCAAGCCCGGCAAAGGCCAGCGCGCTGACCCCGTGAATGGTTCGCGCCGCCCTGCGATAAAAAGCGCGCGGTCCGGCGCGCGAAAAGAGCACTGCATACCCCAGGAAAACCACCGCGCTTTGCGCCCCCACTGCCGCAACCACGATCGCAAGCCCGCCGGCTTGGGTTTCGGGCGAAAGGATCATCGCGTATAGCGCGCCAAAGAATAGATACGCCTTGGGGTTGGTCAAATGCAGCAGCAACCCCCGTCGATAGGCACCGCGATCAACCGCGATGCCTGTTTGTGTCATGCCGCCACGCCAAGCTGCGCGCGCGGCTTTGAATGCAAGCCACAGCAGATAAAGGCCGCCAATCACGCGAACCGTTTCGATCATCCAGCCGTATTGCAGCGCAAGCGCCGCCAGCCCTGCCGCTGCCGAGATCGACCAAAACAGCGACCCAGTCAGCACCCCTGCAGCCAGCCGCATCGCAGGCCCTGCGCCCCGCGCCATTGCCGTCGTGGCAATGGCAAGGGTTGCAGGCCCGGGCGAGGCTGAGGCGACAAGGGCGACCAACAGGATCGCAGGAAGGCTTGCAAGCACGTCCATGATTACATGGAGCACTCAGCGCCGTAGACATCCGTGTGATCAGACGCGGCCACACCCAGCGATTTGTTCGTCACAACATCGCCTTCCTTGACCACTTCACGCATGTAGATGTCCTGCACGGGATGCTGATTGGCGCCAAAGCTGAACTTGCCCCGCACCGATTGGAAATCAGCCTCGGCCAGTGCAGCGCGGAACGCATCTGCGTCTTTCACATCCGCCTTTGCCGCAGCGGATGCCAACAACAGACCTGTGTCATACCCCTGTGCTGCATAAAGCGACGGAAGACGGTCATATTCGGCCTGAAACGCCTCTACAAATTCGGCATTGCCCGGGACATCCAGATCCTTGGACCAATGCGAGGTGTTCTTTACGCCCAATGCTGCGTCGCCAATTGCACCCAGAATCCCCTGATCAAAGCTGAACGCCGGGCCCATGACGTTCTTGTCGACGCCAGAGCCTGCATATTGCTTCATAAAGGAAATCCCCATGCCACCGGGCAGGAAGAAATAGACCGTATCCGCATCAGACGCACGGATCTGCGCAATCTCTGCGGCATAATCGGTCTGACCCAGCTTGGTATAAACCTCTTCGGTCACGGTGCCTTCATAGGTCCGCTTGAACCCCGCGATCATGTCCTGACCCGCCGGATAATTCGGCGCCATCAGGAACACCTTTTCAATTCCGTTCTCGTTGGACCAGGCACCCGCTGCCTCGTTAAAGGCGTCGTTCTGCCAGGAGACGTTGAAATACAAAGGATTACAGCCCTTACCCGCCAAGGCAGACGGCCCCGCATTGGGCGACAGATAGAATTTACCCTGCGCGGTCGCGGCAGGGACCACGGCCATCGCGAGGTTCGACCAGATGATGCCCGTCAGCACGTCAACTTTCTCGGATTGGATCATCTTGTCGGCAAGCTGCACGGCAATCTCAGGCTTGCGCTGGTCATCCTCGACCACCAATTCAATCGCCTCATTGCCCTTGACCGCCAGCATGAAACCGTCACGCACATCCAGCCCAAGACCCGCACCGCCGCCCGAAAGCGTGGTAATCATGCCCACCTTGACCTTGCCTCCGTGGCCGTCCGCCTGGACACCCCCCGCTGCCAGCGCGGCAAAGCCCGCCGCCATTACAAGTGAAGTGAATTTCATTGTCTTCTCCCTTGGTTTTGGACCTCTCTTGTGGGTCCGTTCATTGTTAAATATCTTTCGTATCAGCGCCTTACAGCGCACCCCTCACGTGCCAAAGTTCAGGGAACAGTTCAACTTCCAGCATTTTGCGCAAGTACGCCACCCCGGATGTGCCGCCCGTGCCGCGTTTGAACCCGATGATGCGCTCGACCGTGGTCACATGATTGAACCGCCAACGTCGAAAATAGTCCTCCAGATCGACCAGCTTTTCCGCCAGTTCGTATAGCTCCCAATGCTCCGAAGGCGCTTCGTATACCTTCTGCCAAAGCGCCTGAACTTCGTGTTTGGCCTCCCAGGCAGTTGTCCCGGGCACCCCTGAAAGCGTCTCCACCCCCATCCGGTCGCACAAAAGATCGATCGCCGCCTGATACAGGCTTTGCTGCGCGATCTCATCCACCAGCGCCTGATGCGGCGCGGGTGTATGTGCGTGCAGCTTGGTCAGCGCCCGATTGCGGTTCCCCAAAAGGTATTCGATCAATCGATACTGATAAGATTGAAACCCAGACGAGGCACCCAGATGCGGGCGAAACGCCGTATACTCGCTTGGTGTCATCGTGCGCAGCACATCCCAGGCGGAATTGAGCTGCTCAAAAATACGCGCGACCCGGCTCAGCATCTTGAACGCAGGCTGCAAATCACCCTTCTGAATGTACTGCCGCGCGGTTGATAACTCATGGATCGCAAGCTTCATCCACAACTCGGATGTCTGATGCTGAATGATGAACAGCAGTCCATCATGCGCCATATCCAACGGGTTTTCGACCGTCAGGATCTTATCAAGGCCCAGATAATCGCCATAGGACTTGTCCTTGGCAAAATCCATCTTGGCCCCTTTGGACGCGTCTCCAAATGTACTCATTTGTTTTCCCTCAGGGCAAATCGCTGGATTTTGCCGGTCGCCGTCTTGGGCAGCGCGTCAATGAATTGCACGTCGCGTGGATACTTGTAGGGCGCAATCGTCGCCTTTACATGATCCTGCAGGATTTTCCGCGTCAGATCAGAGGCTTCCGCCCCCTCCATCAACACCACATGGGCCTGCACGATCGCCCCGCGATCCTCATCCGGCTTGCCGACAACACCACATTCACTGACCATCGGATGGCTCAGCAACGCTGCTTCCACTTCTGGCCCGGCAATATTGTACCCGGATGAGATGATCATATCGTCATTGCGTGCGGCAAAGTGGAAGTACCCCTGCGCATCGCGCGAAAAGCTGTCTCCGGTGATGTTCCACCCATCCTTGACATAAACATCCTGCCGATCATCAGCGAGGTACCGACACCCCGTCGGCCCCCGCACCGCCAGTTTGCCGACTTCGCCGTCCGGGACCTCGTTACCCAAATCATCGATAACCCTGGCCTCGTATCCGGTCACAGGCTTGCCCGTACTGCCCGCCATGTGGTCATCAAACCTGTTCGTAATGAAGATATGCAGCATCTCCGTCGCCCCGATCCCGTCCAGCATCGGCTTGCCCGTCTTTTCCTGCCAATCGTGGTAAACGGGCGGCGGCAGGGTCTCTCCGGCGCTGACTGCTGCGCGCAGCGACGACAGGTCCGCTCCCTCCTCCATCGCTTGCAACATCGCCCTGTAAGCCGTTGGCGCTGTGAAACAAACCGTCGCTTTGAATTTCTCGATAATCTCGATCATGTTAGGCGGGCTTGCCGTCTCAAGCAGCGTCGCAGCCGCCCCAAACCGCAGCGGGAACACAGCCAATCCCCCCAATCCAAAGGTAAACGCCAGCGGCGGCGACCCGATAAAGATATCTTCCGGGGTGACCTGCAACACCTCGCGCGCATAGCCATCTGCAATGATCAGAAGATCACGATGAAAATGCATTGTTGCCTTAGGGTTACCCGTCGTTCCTGACGTAAATCCCAGCAAAGCCACATCGTCCTGCGCAGTCTCAATCGCGTCAAACTGTACCGGCTTTTCCAATGCCAACCGATCCAGCTCCGCATCATGGTTCGACGTCCCGTCAAACCCGACCACCGTCGTCAACGTGGCCGATACCTTTGCACAGGCCGCCATTTCATCCATCAGGCGCGTATCACACAGCGCATGGGTAATCTCGGCCTTGTCGACGATTGCGGTCAGTTCTGACGCCCGCAGCATCGGCATGGTGTTCACAACCACCGCCCCCGCCTTCGTCGCCGCCAGCCAGCAGGCCACCATCGCCGGGTTATTGGCCGACCGGATCAACACCCGATTGCCCGGCTTAACATGCAGGTTCTCGACCAGTGCCGCGGCCAGCTTGTTGGTCCAGTCGCTCAGCTCCTTGTAGGTACGTCGTCGCCCGTTCCCAATCAAAGCGGTGTGGTCGCCAAACCCCTTTTCCACCATCTTATCCGTCAGTTCCACACCGACATTCAAGCGCTCGGGATAGTCAAACCCGTCCAGTAAAAAATCCGGCCACCGGTCCTGTGGCGGCAGATTATCCCGCGCAAACATGTCGATATGCCCTGATGAATACATGCCCTATCCCCCCAAGGTCTGTCGCGCGATGATAACCCGCTGAACATCCGATGCGCCCTCATAGATCCGTAGGGCGCGAATTTCGCGATAAAGCCGCTCTACCGTGCTCCCATGACGCACGCCGTCACCACCGTGCAACTGCACGGCCTTGTCGATCACCTTCTGGGCCTGATCCGTGGCGAAAAGCTTGGCCATCGCGGCCTCGCGCGTGACACGCGGCGCGCCGGAATCCTTGGTCCAGGCCGCGCGGTAGATCAGCAAAGCCGCCGCATCAATATCCAGCGCCATATCCGCAATATGCCCCTGAACCAGCTGCAAGTCCGCCAAGGGCCGCCCCTGTACCTGCCGTTCCTTGACCCGCGCACATGCCTCATCCAACGCCCGCCGCGCAAATCCAAGTGCAGCCGCCGCCACGGTAGAACGAAACACATCCAGCACCGACATCGCAATTGCAAACCCCTGCCCGCGCGCGCCCAAAAGCGCGTCACCCGGCACCCGCACCCCATCAAAGTGAAGGGTCGCCAATGGATGCGGCGCCATCACGTCCAACCGCTCCTCAACTATCAGTCCGGGCGTATCGGCCGGCACGACAAACGCCGACAGCCCCTTGGCCCCCGGCGCCTCCCCGGTACGCGCAAAAACGGTATAGACATCCGCAATCCCGCCATTGGAAATCCACGTCTTGCGCCCGTTCAGCACAAAACCGTTCCCCTCCCCGTCAGCGGCCATCGTGGAATTGGCAACGTCCGATCCTGACTGCGGCTCCGTCAGCGCAAAGGCTGAAATCGCCTGTCCCGTCCGCGTCTTGGGCAACCAGGTCGCCTGCTGCTCCGCGCTTCCGAACAAGGAAATCGCCCCGGTCCCCAGACCCTGCATCGCAAAGGAAAAATCCGCCAACCCATCATGGCGCGCCAAGGTCTCCCGGATCAGGCACAAGGTGCGTACATCCAATACCTCGTCACCCTCGGCACCCGAATGCCGCAGCCAGCCGCCGTCCCCCAACATCGCGACAATCGACCGGCAGGCCGAATCGGTGTCGGCATGATCCACATTCCCCAAATGTGCCGCAGCCCAGGCGTCCAACGCGTCTGCCAATGCACGATGCCGATCCTCAAAAAACGGCCAGCTCAAAAAACTGCGATCAGCCACCTGGGCACCCACCCGTTTCAATGTTCCAAAAATATGCAAATCCCGACATGCCCGCGCTCAATCCCCCTCGAAAACCGGGCGTTCCTTGGCCACAAACGCCTTATACGCCCGTTCAAAATCCCCGGTCTGCATGCAGATGGCCTGCGCCTGTGCCTCAGCCTCGATGGCTTGTTCGATGGACATGGACCACTCCTGCGCCAGCATGGTCTTGGTCATCATATGCGCAAAATTCGGACCCGCTTGAATGCGCTCGGCCATCTCTAGCGCACGTGCATCCAGATCAGCTGAGGGCACCAACTGATTGAAAAACCCCCACCTTTCCCCTTCATCCGCCGACATCGACCGACCCGTATACAAAAGCTCTGCCGCGCGTGTCTGTCCGATGATCCGTGGCAGGATCGCGCAGGCCCCCATATCGCAGCCCGCCAGGCCGACGCGGGTGAACAAGAACGCCGTCTTCGCCTCGGGTGTCGCAATCCGTAAATCTGACGCCATCGCAATGATTGCCCCCGCGCCCACGCAAATGCCGTCCACCGCTGCAATCACCGGCTTGCCGCAATTCACGATCGCCTTGACCAGATCGCCGGTCATCCGCGTGAACTGCAGCAACTCTTTCATGTTCATGCGGGTCAAAGGCCCAATGATATCATGCACATCCCCGCCAGAGCTGAAGTTGCCACCGTTAGAGGCAAAAATCACAACATCCACGTCATCGGCATAGACCAGATCGCGAAACCAGTCGCGCAACTCCGCATAGCTGTCAAAGGTCAGCGGGTTCTTCCGATCCGGCCGGTCCAGCCGCACGGTCGCAATCCGCTCTGCGATTTCGCACTGGAAATGTGTCACATCACTGCGCATGGGCGGCTTCCTTTTCTTCCTTGCCTGCTGCAAAGGCAGTCAGGCGTTCGGCCATGGCGCGCGCTTCTGCGGCGGGCACATCCCCCAACATCTGATCGATCCAATCCTCATGCGCGGCCGCCTGTCGGTAAAATTCACGCTGCCCCGCAGTGGTGATCTGCAAAATCATCGCCCGCCTGTCCCCCGGCACCGGCACGCGCTTGACCAGCCCCTCGTCCGTCAACCTGTCAGCGAGGCCCGTGACATTCCCGTTCGACACCCGCAGCACCCCGGACAGATGGCTCATCTTCAGCCCGTCCGGATGGCGCGACAGCGCCGCCAGCATGTCAAAACGCGGCAGGGTCGTGTCAAATTCACGTCGCAGCCGGTCGCGCACCTCTGCTTCAATGCCCCGTACGACTTTCAACAGCCGCAACCAAAGACGCAGCCGGTCTTTTGAGCCACTCATATCTCCCCCCCGGAGACGCTCAGCGCATGACCATTAACCGAAGACGCCCCTTCCGAGGCCAGAAAGGCCACCGCCGCTACCACTTCCTGGACGTCGATCATGCGTTTCATCGGGTTGTTTCCCGTGATCATCGCCGCCGCCTTGTCGCGCGGCACGTCGAACTTGGCCATCACGCCTTCGACAGCCGCCTCGGCCATTGGCGTTTCCACAAAGCCGGGGCAAACGGCATTACAGGTGATCCCGGACCGCGCAACCTCAATCGCCAGCGACCGCACCAACCCCAGCACACCGTGCTTTGAGGCGGAATAGGCAGAAATCGTGCTGCCGCCCTGCAAACTAGCGGTCGAGGCAATGGCCACCAGCCGCCCCCCCCCCTGCATACTTTGAAGCGCCTCCCGAAAGGTCAGAAAGACGCCGGTCAGATTGACATTAATGACAGAATTCCAGTCGTTTAGCGAAAGATCTTTAACCTTTCCAGACGCCCCGGCACCCGCATTGGCAATGACCACATCAAAGCGCTGATCAAACAGCTCTTTCACCGCTGCCTCGTCCGTCACATCCAAGGCGCGGCAGATCATGTTGCTGTCTCCCTTGGTCTCTTCCAGCGCGGCCATGCGCCGCCCGGTGATCGTCACCTGATCGCCCGCTGCTGCGAAATGCTGCGCAATCCCGCGCCCGATGCCGGACCCGCCGCCTGTGACCAATACCTGTCTCATACCTGCTCCATTTCTGCGGCGCGATCGGCCAGCCGCCATGCTTGATCCCGGCCTGCCTCGTAGGGCATCGGCCATTTGGCATGACGATCACCGATTTCCGCCCCGGCATGCAATGTCCAGTACGGATCGCTCAGATGCGGCCGTGCAAGACACACCAGATCGGCGCGCCCCGCCATCAGGATCGAATTTACGTGATCGGGCTCATAGATGTTGCCCACCGCCATTGTCTTGATCCCGCCGTCGTTACGGATCCGGTCGCTGAACGGCGTCTGGAACATCCGGCCATAGACCGGCTGCGCTTCGGTTGAGGTCTGCCCCGCGGAAACGTCGATAATATCTGCACCCGCATCCGCAAACATCGCGGCAATCTCCACCGCGTCTTCCGGCGTCACACCGTCATCCCCCGCCCAGTCGTTCGCGGAAATCCGCACCGACATCGGCTTGTCCGCAGGCCAGACATCGCGCATGGCGCGGAACACCTCCAGCGGATACCGCATCCGGTTCTCAAGCGACCCGCCATAGTCATCCTCACGCGAATTGCTCAGCGGCGAGATGAAGCTTGAGATGAAATAGCCATGTGCGGCATGCAATTCGATCATGTCGAACCCCGCACGATCGGCCATTTTTGCCGCTGCGACAAACTGATCGCGCACCGTATCCATGTCCTCCCGCGTGGCCGCACGCGGCGTGGCATTCTCAACAGACCACGGGATCGCCGAGGCACTGACGATCTCCCAGTTGCCCTTTGTCAGCGGCTGATCCATGCCTTCCCAGCCGACGCGGGTCGACCCCTTGCGCCCTGAATGCCCGATCTGGCAGCAAATCTTGGCCTCGGTCTCTGCATGCACAAATTCCGTCAGCCGCAGCCACGCGGCCTCATGCTCGGGCGCGTAGAGCCCGGGGCAGCCCGGTGTGATCCGCCCCTCGGGCGAAACACAGGTCATCTCGGTGTACACCAGGCCCGCCCCGCCCTTGGCACGCTCACCGTAGTGTATCAGATGCCAGTCCGTGGGTGTGCCATCGACCGCCTTGTACTGCGCCATGGGGGACACTACGACGCGGTTGATCAGATCCATCCCGCGCAACTTGAAGGGCGCAAACATCGGCGCGCGTACGGGGCCGTTGGCGCCCGCCCCTGCCTGTTCCATGAACCACTTTTCCGCCCCTTCAAGCCACGCAGGGTCCCGCGTGCGCAGGTTTTCGTGGCTGATCCGCTGGGACCGGGTCAGCATCGAATAGTTCAGCTGCACCGGATCCAGATCCAGATAGCGTTCCACGTCCTCGAACCATTCCACCGAATTGCGCGCGGCAGATTGCAGGCGCAGAACTTCAAGCCGTCGGCTGTCCTCATACTTCTGGAATGCTGTCTCAAGATTGGGATCATCCGTCACATGTTTGGCCAGCGAAATCGCGGATTCCATCGCCAGCTTGGTCCCCGACCCGATAGAGAAATGCGCGGTCGCCGATGCATCCCCCAACAGCACCACGTTCTTGTGACTCCAGTGTTCGCACAGCACGCGCGGGAAATGGATCCAGGACGAGCCGCGAATATGATTGGCGTTGGTCATCAGCTTGTGACCGCCCAGATGATCTTTGAAAATCTCTTCGCAGATCGCGATCGTCTCTTGCTGCGAGATATCGCCAAAGCCGTAGTTGTCGAAGGTTTCCTGCGTGCATTCCACAAGGAACGTCGCGGTGTCATCGTCAAACTGATAGGCATGGACCCAGATCCAGCCCTTGTCGGTCTTCTCGAAGATGAAGGTAAAGGCGTCATCGAATTTCTGATGCGTGCCCAGCCAGACAAAAGGACAACGGCGCACATCGATGTCCGGCTTGAACGCGTCTTCAAATTCGCTACGTGTCTTGGAATTCAGCCCATCGCAGGCCACCACCAGATCATAGTCATCCATGTAGTGCGACGCGGCGTGTACTTCGGTCTCAAACTGCAGGTTCACGCCCAGCTCGCGCGCCCGCCCTTGCAGGATCTCCAGCAGGCGGTGCCGCCCGATGCCGCAAAACCCGTGCCCTGAGGACACGATCTTGTGCCCTTTGTGATGCAGCGCGATGTCATCCCAATAGGCGAAATGGGTGCGGATCGTCGCGGCCGAAACCGGATCGTTGATTTCCAGATTATCAAGCGTTTCATCCGATAGCACCACGCCCCATCCAAATGTATCGTCTGGCTTGTTGCGCTCCAACACGGTGACATCCGCGTCCGGCTGCCTTAGCTTGAGAGAGATCGCAAAGTAGAGACCCGCAGGACCACCGCCCAGACAAATCGCGCGCATATGCTTCTCTCCTCATGTGGCTATTGTGGGCAGGTTAGGGTGAGTCTCTTTTTATTTCAAGATAGAATATTTTAAGTTTGAAGTATTGCGGAAGCTGGCCAAAGTGCCCCTGCCCTGTCCTGCGAAAATAAGTGGCGCTGCACGTGTCTCAATGTCGCTGCCTGATCCAACCAAGAACCCTTACGCACATACTTCGTAAAGGGACCACTCCCCCGGCACCCCCTTCAGCGGGCGCGCTTCGACATATGCAAGCTCAAGATCTGATCCGACAACCATATCCTTGACGGTGCTTGAAACCCGTATCTGGTCTGCCGCTGTCGTATCCAGAATGCGCGAGGCGATGTGCACCGCCAGCCCGCCAAGATCATCGCCCCGCCGTTCACATTCCCCGATATGGATGCCCGCTTTGACCCTAAGCTGGATGGAGGCCAATTCAGAGGTGATCGCACGCGCGCATTGGATGGCGCGTGTGGGTCCAGTAAAGGCGGTAATAAAGCCATCCCCGGTGGTATTGACTTCTGTTCCGCCAAAATTCTTCAGCTGGCGCCGGACAATGCTGTCATGTTCATCCAAAATGGCCCGCCACCGGTGGTCGCCAAGATCAGCGGCAAGTTCGGTTGAGCCGACAATGTCCGTCATCAGGATCGTCAGCAGGACCCGGTCACTGGCGACGATGGTCTTTTGGCCGGTCACGAATTCTTCGATTTCGTCGATTAACCGGTCGTGATCACCGTACCAGACCAGATGATCCGTCCCAGGAACAAACTTCAGAACAGCATTGGGAATGAGATCCGCGATGAACCGCGCCTCTTCCTGTGGATGCCAGCGGTCGCCTTCCCTGTTCACCACAAGGGTGGGCGCGTCGATCAGCGGCAGCAACTCACGAATATCAAGTTCCGCATTCAGGCGCGTGATGACCTCGGCTGTCTTGGGGCTTGCGGAATTGCGCATGTAGGCGCCCCACCACTCACGCGCTCCCGCGTTTCGTGCCATGCTCGGCGCCGCCTGATCCAGTTCGAATGCGCTGCCCCAGTTTTCGCGCAGATAGCTGATCGCGTCTTCGGTATCCTGCCCCGTCGGTGCCCAGGGGTAATCCGGTGCCCAACAGCCCTTGGCCGACGTGCCGCTTAGCACAACAGCGCGGGTGCGTTCGGGATAGGTCGCAGCAAAGAGCGCGCACATATTGGCCCCTTCCGACACGCCAAGCAAAACGGCTTCTTCCGATCCGATGGCGTCAAGTACTGCCGTGATGTCCTCTGCGCGTTGCTCCAATGTCGGAAAGCCCACGTTGCGCTCAGAAAGCCCGGTTCCCCGCTTGTCATAGAAAATCAGCCGGCAAAACCGGCTGAGTTTGGTCAGGAAACGCGCATATTCAGGGCTTTGCCAGGCATATTCGATATGTGTCAGCCAGCCTTGGCTATAGACGACGTCAATCGGTCCGTCCCCGATCACTTGGTACGCGATGGCAAGATCATCCACAAAGGCGTATTGGGTCTGAGGCTGTTTCATGTCCGCCCGGCAAAAGTCTGAGGGCCGATGCTGGCAACCGGTCCCCGTCTGAATTGATGACAGACAAGATCAACAGGATCAACTTCGGGGTTTGGCGGAACACCTATTCAGGCCGCAGCATCCGGCAGCTGATGCCCGCACCACCACCAAGACCCACAAGGCCTTAGCGTACCCTATCTGATCCGCATCTCGCTGGCCGCATCAAAGACGTAAGCCCGGCGCGGCTCGAACGTGATATCGACGGTATCCCCTTCGCTGGCCCGATCATCACCCCGTTCCTCGCAGATGATCCGCTCGCCTGTGAGGGTCTCAAGGTGCAGATAACTCACCCCGCCCAGCGCTTCGCTCAGATCCGCCTTCAGCGCTCCGGCCCCCTGCTGAACCTCGATGTGTTCAGGTCGGATCCCCAGGATCACCGATGTGCCATCCGCCGGAAGCTTGGCAGTCACCGCAACACTACGCCCCAGCGCAGGCACTTCGACCCCCCCGCTTTTCACAACCCCATTCAGGAAATTCATCGCAGGTGAGCCAATGAAACCCGCCACAAACCGATTGTCCGGATTACGGTACAATTCCAGCGGCGCGCCAACCTGTTCGATCACCCCGGCCCGCAGCACCACGATCTTGTCCGCCAGCGTCATCGCCTCGACCTGATCGTGGGTCACATAGATCATCGTGGCCCCGATTTCCTTGTGCAGGCGTGCAATTTCCACCCGCATCTCGACGCGCAATTCCGCATCAAGGTTCGACAGCGGTTCATCAAACAGAAACACCTCCGGCCCGCGCACAATCGCGCGGCCAATCGCCACCCGCTGACGCTGCCCGCCAGACAGATTTGCAGGTTTGCGCTTGAGATAGTCGTCCAGCTTGAGAATATCCGAGGCCATTTTGACCTTCTCGGCGATTTCTGCCTTGGGCACACCGTTCATCTTGAGGCCGAAGCCCATGTTTTCGCCAACCGTCATGTGCGGATAAAGCGCGTAGGTCTGGAACACCATCGCCACACCACGCTCAGACGGGTCGGCGCGTGTCACATCCCGCGCGCCAATCTGGATGGTCCCGTCCGAGGTTTCCTCCAACCCCGCGATCATCCGCAGCAGGGTGGATTTTCCGCATCCCGAAGGACCGACAAAGACACAGAACTCCCCGTCCTGCACTTCAAGGTCGATCCCATGGATCACCTGCACATCGCCATAGCGTTTGATGGCATTCTTCAGCGTCACACCGGTCATAAGGTCACGTTCCTGTCTGTTGAAGGGGGTCGGCACCCGGAAAGCGCCAGTCCTGCGCGGCCCGCGCAATCGCGGCGGCGGTGGATTTGAGGTCGGGCACATGCGTGTCGAGCTGTCCGTAATCGGTATCCTTGGTCGATCCGGTGATCGACAGCCCCCCCAGCACGCGCGCACCGGCACTCAGGATCGGCACGGCCACGCAGATGATACCGGGTTCATGTTCCTCCCGGTCAAAGGCGTGGCCCCGGGTGACGATGTTCTTAAGCTCGGCCTTCAACGCGGTCTTGCTGGCCAGCGTCTGCTTGGTGAACACATGAAAGCTTTGCTGCGTCAACGCGCGGGCCTGCTCTGCGTCTGGCAGAAAAGCCAGCATCGCCTTGCCCACGCCGGTGCAATAAGCCGGGCCGATCTTGCCCGCCTGGCTGTACATATCCACGGGCTGTGCGGCGTTGCGCTTGTCGATGTAAAGCACCTGACCGCTGTCCAGCTGTGCCAGATGCACTGTCAGGCCGATCTTGGCGCTCAGCGCATCCAGATGCGGGCGCGCAAGTGGCGCAAGGCTCGACTGGGTCCAGGCCGCATGAGCAAGGCGCACCAGCCGCACACCCAAGGCATAGGTCTGCCGCTCTGCGTCGTACTCAAGCATCCGCTGATTCGTCAGCGTCTGCAAAAAACGATAGAGCGTGGCCTTGGGAAACGGGCTTGCCTCAAGCAATGTGCCAAAGCGCACGGGGCGGCCAAATTCTGCCACCTGATCAAGGACATCCAATGCTTTTCCCACCGTACCGTCGCCGGACATGAGGGCCTCCTCCCTGTGCCGCGACGCCCGTCTTGCGAGAATCTAGCGGCTTGACAAGCCTGTCAGACTGCGCTGTAGTTTTCAATATATAAAACCGAGTTCCAAATAATGGAACTGAAATAGAAGCTCATCTGGGAGGATCACGATGACATCACTGAAATCCACACTGCTGGCGGCGCTGGCAGGTTCAACCATGCTGGCGGGCGCTGCCTTTGCAGACGGTCATGCGCTGTCGGGCGATCTTAAGATCTTCCTCGATACATCCAACCCCGCCCCCCGCGCGGCGATGGAAGCCTCCATTGCGCGATTTGGCGAACAGCACCCTGATCTCAACATCGAGACAACGGTGATCGACCGCGAGGCCTACAAGACGCAAATTCGCAACTTTCTAACCGCCGACGCGCCCGATGTGGCCACATGGTACGCCGCCAACCGCATGCGTCCTTATGTTGAGGCTGGCCTCTTCGAAGACGTGAGCGACCTCTGGCAAGAGCCTGAAATCGCTGAAAACCTTGCCTCCACCAAGGGTGCGATGACCATCGACGGCAAGCAGTGGGGCGTGCCCTATACCTACTACCAGTGGGGCGTCTATTACCGCGAAGACATCTTCAAAGAGCTTGGCCTTTCAGAGCCCACCAACTGGGAAGAAGAGAAAGCCAACTGTGCCAAGATCGTCGCATCGGGCCGCGCCTGCTATACCATCGGGACCAAGTTCCTGTGGACGGCCGGCGGCTGGTTTGACTACCTCAACATGCGCACCAACGGGTTCGATTTCCACATGCAGCTGCTGCAAGGCGATGCAAGCTGGGAAAGCGAAGAGGTCCGCGCGACCTTCGCCAACTGGCGCGAGCTGATCGACATGGGCGGGTTCTTGGAAAACCACCAGACCTACAGCTGGCAGGAAGCCCTGCCCTTTATGGTCAACGGGGAAGCCGCCGCTTACCTGATGGGCAACTTCGCTGTGGCACCGCTGCGCGAGGCAGGTCTGTCAGACGATCAGATCGACTTCTATCAGTTCCCGGCGATCAACCCGGATGTCGAATTGGCCGAAGACGCGCCAACAGACACATTCCACATCCCGGCCAATGCCGCCAACAAGGACGCCGCGCGCGCTTTCCTGCGCCACGTGGTCTCGGCTGAGGAGCAAACCATCATCAACGCAGGCGACGCGCTGGGGCAGTTGCCCGTCAACGCCCAGTCCTCTGTGGATGATGACGAATTCCTCAATCAGGGTTTCGAAATGCTGTCATCAAATTCACCCGGTGGTGTCGCGCAGTTCTTTGACCGCGACGCGCCTGCCGAAATGGCCAAGGTCGCGATGGAGGGCTTTCAGGAATTCATGGTCAAGCCGGACAACCTTGACCGTATTCTGAGCAAGCTGGAGCGCGCCCGGGGCCGCATCTACGAATAAGCCAAACGGGGCGCGCCATGACCGGCGCGCCCTTTTTCTACCGGTGCCCGCACACCATCAAGGGCCACGTAGGCCGGGCTTCAGCCCGGCATGCCTGCAAGGACAGACGCCATGACCACAGCCGCCCTGCCCAACAACAGCATCCCCGACCGCAGCTTCTGGCAGCGCAACCAACAAACCTGGGCACCCTGGCTGTTTCTGGCCCCCGCTATCTTGTTCTTCGCCTTCTACGTCATCTTCCCGGTCTTCCAGTCGTTTAACCTGTCACTTTACGAATGGGATGGGCTGGGCGAAGCCGAATACATCGGCCTGCGCAACTACGAAGATCTCTATTACGAATTCATCGACCGCGACGCGTTCTATACCTCGCTCAAGAACAACATCATCTGGCTGGTGATGTACCTTCTGGCAATCCCAGCCGGGCTGTTCATCGCGCTGTTTCTCAATCAGACGGTGACGGGCATTCGCCTTTACAAGTCGTTGTTTTTCTTTCCCTTCGTGATCTCTCAGGTTGTCGTCGGCCTTGTTTTCACATGGTTTTACGACCCTGCTTTTGGCATCCTGAATGTCGTGCTCGGCTGGGTCGGTCTGGGCCCGGTCAACATCTTAGGCAATGAATACACGGTTACCTACGGGATTATCCTTGCAGGCCTGTGGCCCCAGACCGCCTATTGCATGATCCTCTATCTCACGGGCCTGAATGCCGTGAACCCCGAACAGATCGAGGCCGGTCGGCTTGACGGGGCCAAAGGCTGGCGGATGCTATGGCACGTGGTGCTGCCACAACTCAAACCCGCAACCTTCATTGCCTTTGTGGTGACGATCATCGGCGCGCTGCGCTCTTTCGACCTGATCTCAATCATGACCGGCGGCGGTCCCTTCGGCTCAAGCCGCGTGCTGGCCTACTACATGTTCGAAGTTGCCCTCTCTGAATATGGCTTCCGCATGGGCTATGGGGCGGCCATCGCCGTGGTGCTCTTTGCGATCATGATGGTCTTTATCTGCTACTTCCTGTGGTCGATGTACCGAGAGGAGCGCCGCTGATGTTCCCCACACCGCTTGAAAAACGCCCTCCTTCGGCGCGCATCACCTATCAGACGTTCCTGCCCTTGGCGCTGATCATGTGGCTTTTGCCGCTGATCGCCGTCGCGGTCTTCTCCATCAAGCCTGGTGCTGATTTCACCAATGCCAACTACTGGGGCATGCCGTCATCCTTCGACTTTTTCGAAAATTACGGGCAGGTTTTCTTCAACTCCGACATGCCGCGCTATCTGCTGAATTCCTTTCTGATCACCGTCCCCACGGTGATCGGTGCGGTCGCCCTGTCGGCGATGGCGGGCTTTGCGCTGGGCGTCTACAAGTTCAAGGCCAACATCTGGATCTTCTTCATGTTCGTGGCGGGCAACTTTGTCCCTTTCCAGATCCTGATGGTCCCGGTGCGCGACCTGACGCTGGATCTTGGTCTTTACAATACCAAGACCGGGCTCGTGCTCTTCCACATCGCCTTCCAGACAGGCTTCTGTACCCTTTTCATGCGCAATTTCATCAAGGCCCTGCCCTATGAGCTGATCGAGGCCGCACGCGTCGAAGGCATCTCGGAAATCCGCATCTTCTGGTACGTGGTCCTGCCCCTGATGAAGCCCGCCCTTGCAGCGCTTGCCGTGCTGATCTTCACCTTCATCTGGAACGACTACTTCTGGGCTGTGGTGCTGACCCAGGGCCCCGAAAGCCAGCCCGTCACCGCGGGCATCACCGCTTTCAACAGCCAGTTCCGCGCGATGTACCACCTGATGAGCGCGGGCAGCATCGTGGCCGCACTGCCCCCGGTTGCAATGTTCTTTCTGATGCAAAAGCACTTCATCGCGGGCCTGACACTGGGCGCCGTCAAGTAATGGATTGCTGGAGACTGGACGATAGGCGCCAGACGCTGGCACTTGCCAGCACGGGCGGTCGCTGCCCCACGGTGATCTACTGGGGCCCGCCCCTGCCGCCCGACGAGGACTTGCAGGCGGTCGCGCAGGTCAGCCAACTGGATGTGACCGGCGGCATGCTGGACGCCAACCCGGACCTGTCCTTGTGCCCCGAAGCGGCACGCAGTTTTCCCGGCCAGCCCGGCATGATCGTGCGCCGAGCGGACGGCGAACGGATCATCCCAAAGTTCACCCTGCGCCACGTGACCCAGTCAGACGACAGCCTGACCGTCACCTGCGAGGACCCGGTACATGTGCTGACCTATCTGGCCGTCCTGCGCATTGATCCAGAAACCCATGTGAT
This sequence comes from Sulfitobacter aestuariivivens, assembly GCF_014763045.1. Classification (GTDB taxonomy): domain Bacteria; phylum Pseudomonadota; class Alphaproteobacteria; order Rhodobacterales; family Rhodobacteraceae; genus Sulfitobacter; species Sulfitobacter aestuariivivens. The sequence continues at coordinate 585,579 of NZ_JACTAG010000001.1, read as the reverse complement.
CGAAATGCAGGCCCGCCTGAAGGCACAGACGCCGATGCACCTGCACTGGCTGGCCGCCCCGGTTCTGCCTGCACCGCAGCAATCAGACGAAATGATTGACGTGGCAGGCCGCTGGTGCGGCGAATTTCAGCTGAACCGCACCGCCTGGTCCCCCGGCATCCGGTACCGCGAAAACCGCACAGGTCGCACTGGGCACGAACACTTCCCGGGCCTGATCGTACCCTGCCGCGGGGCCACCAACACAACAGGCGAGGCGTTCGCGTTTCACTACGGCTGGTCCGGCGGCCACCGGATGATCGCCGAAGAACTGCCCGATGGTCGCCGCCAGATCCAGTTCGGCCATGCCGCCCGCATGGAAACCGCCCCGTCAACAGAATTCCGCACCGCGCCGCTTTATGCCTGCTACAGCTCTGACGGGTTGAATGGCTGCGCGATTTCGTTCCAGCGCCACCTGCGCGACCGCGTCGTGACATGGCCCAAGCCCGACACCCCGCGCCCGGTACACTACAACTGCTGGGAGGCCGTCTATTTCGACCATGACGTCCCCAAGCTCAAAGACATTGCGACCCGCGCCGCCGCCTTGGGCGCAGAACGCTTCGTGCTGGACGACGGCTGGTTCGGTCAGCGCGATGACGACACCTCGTCCCTTTCGGACTGGGAAGTGGACCCGCGCAAATACCCCGACGGGCTGGGCCCGCTGATTGATCACGTGCACGCCTGCGGAATGACCTTCGGCATCTGGTTCGAACCCGAGATGATCAACCCCGACAGCAACCTGCACCGCGCGCACCCCGATTGGGCGCTGGGGGCCGAAGACCAGATCCTGGGGCGCCAGCAAAAAGCGCTCAACATGGCCCTGCCCGAAGTGCGCGACTTTCTCTATGACCGCATCGCCGCCCTGCTCAGCGCGCACGAGATCGAATACATCAAATGGGACCACAACCGCGTCCTGCCGCAACCCGACGCAGAACAGACGCGCGGCTCCTATGCCCTGATCGACCGGCTGCGCGCCGACTTTCCGCATCTGGAGATTGAAAGCTGCGCCAGCGGCGGTGGCCGCATCGACTTTGGTATCCTTGCCCGCACCCAGCGCGTCTGGCTGTCCGACAGCAACGACGCGCTGGAACGTCTGGCAATGCAACACAACGCAGCTCTCTTCCTGCCTGCAGCCGTCACCGGCAGCCACGTGGGCCCGCGCCGGTGCCACACATCAGGCCGGATACTGGATATCTCGTTTCGCGCCTGGGTCGCGGCCCAGCGTCACATGGGCTTCGAGATGGACCCCCGCGAACTGGACGACCGCGAAGCCCGCGTGCTGCGCGAGGTGACGGACTGGTGGAAGGCAAACCGCGACTGGATGATGAACGCCGACATCCAACGCCTTGATTCCGCTGACCCATCGGTCATCGCCGAACAACAGTCCGCACGCGACGGCCACCGGTTCGTCCTGTTCGCGGGCAAGGCGGCCACGTCAGCCCAGATTGCGCCAAGGCCGCTGCGACTGACCCGTCTCAACCCGGCGGCACGCTATGAGATCAATCTGCGCAATCGGGGGGATGCGGGCGCGTTGTCACGTGGTACGCTGACCCTGAAAGACGGGCCTGTCACCCTGACGGGCACGGCGCTGATGCACAATGGCCTGACCCTGCCATGGAGCTTTCCCGAAACCATGTGGGTGATCGAAGGAAAACGCCTGTGACCGCCGCACCTGCCACACCGGAATTTTTGAAAAATTCCGGACAAAAGTCTTTGAAAGACTTTTGTCCCGTCAACCAAGGATGCCGCCCATGACCCCGACCGCAACCTTTCACGACCTCGAAGGCGCTTCTGTCTACATCACCGGCGGTGGTTCCGGCATCGGGGCCTCGCTGACCGACGGCTTTTTGGCGCAGGGCGCAAAGGTGGCCTTCATCGGCCGCTCCGATGCCAGCGCCTTTGTAGATGAAATGACCGAAAAACATGGGCGCGCGCCGATGTTCATCCAGGGCGACATCACCGACACCGCTGCCCTGCAAGCCTCGATAGAGGGTGCGGCAGAGGCACATGGCCCTTTAGATGTGCTGGTCTCGAACGCGGCCAATGATCAACGCCACAACTGGCAAGACATCACGCCAGACGAATGGGACCGCTTGCAATCCATCAACCTCAAGGCCTACTTCTTTGCGGCACAGGCCGCAGGCAAGATGATGATCAAACGCGGGTCAGGCTCCATTATCAATTTCTCCTCGATCAGCTATATGATGGGCAATGTCGGCTATCCGGCCTACACGGCGGCCAATGCAGCCATCACCTCGCTCAGCCACACGCTGGCGCGCGAAATGGGGCCTGCGGGCGTGCGCGTGAACGCGCTGGCGCCGGGCTGGGTACTGACGGAAAAACAACTGGAAAAATGGGCAACGCCCGAAGGGTTGGCGGCGCATCTGGACCGCCAGTGCCTCAAGACCCACCTTGTCCCGCAAGATATTGTCGATGCGGTACTGTTTCTGGCCTCAGGCACCAGCCGCATGATGACCGGGCAATGCCTTGTTGTCGACGGCGGCGTTGTTTCAACAGGCTGACATGGCACCATCACCGCATATCACCTGGATTGCCGTTGACTGGGGCACCTCCAACCTGCGCGTCTGGGGCATGCAGGGCGGATCGGTCGAGGTCAGGGCGCAATCGAACGATGGCATGGGCACGCTCAGCCGCGACGGCTTTGGGCCCGCGCTGCAAAACCTCATTGCCGACTGGAATACGCCAGACGGCACGCCCATCATCGCCTGCGGCATGGTCGGCTCAAGGCAAGGCTGGGTCGAGGCCCCCTATCGCACAGTCCCGACACCTCCGCTTGGCGACAGCTTTGCCGAAACCACCTGCGGCACCAACCCCGTTCACATCATCGCGGGCCTCAAACAAGACAGCCCCGCCGATGTGATGCGCGGCGAAGAAACCCAGATCGCGGGTTTCCTCGCCCTTAACCCCGGCTGGGACGGTATCCTTTGCCTGCCCGGCACCCATACCAAATGGGCCGAAGTCAGCGCCGGCGAGGTGATCAGCTTCCAAACCTACATGAGCGGCGAGATGTATGCGCTGCTCTGCGACCAATCTGTGCTGCGCCACTCTGTCGCGACCAACGATTGGGACGCTGCAGCCTTTGAGACTGCCGTCGCCGACGCACTTTCCCGCCCTGAAAAGCTTGCCGCCGCTCTCTTTGGTATCCGTGCCAGCGATTTGCTGGCAGGTATCTCCCCCGCCACATCCCGCGCGCGGCTGTCAGGCCTGCTGATCGGCGCGGAGCTTGCTGCCGCCCGACCTTACTGGCTTGGCCGCCAGATTGCCCTGATCGGTGGGGTCACCCAGTCGCAACACTACGCCGCAGCATTGGCCGCACAGGGCGTCCCTGCCACCGTGGCCGACGCCGAACGCATGACGCTGGCAGGCCTCACCGCCGCCTACCGCAGCCTCAAGGATCCTTCATGAGCCTTCCCCTCATCGCCATCCTGCGCGGCATTACACCTGACGACGTCCTCGATATCGGCGGCACGTTGGTCAACGCGGGTTTTTCCACCATCGAAGTGCCCCTGAACTCCCCCGATCCGCTGCAAAGCATCACCCTGATGGCGAACGCCTTTGGCGGCGCGGCCCTTGTAGGCGCAGGCACCGTCCTGACCGTGGATGAGGTTGACGCCGTGGCCGACGCAGGCGGCCAGCTCATCGTCTCGCCCAACTGCAATCCGGCAGTGATCAGACACACCAAAGATCGCGGCCTGCAAAGCTGGCCGGGCATCTTCAGCCCCACCGAAGCCTTCATGGCCCTTGACGCCGGGGCCGACGGCCTCAAGCTATTCCCCGGAACCATGGCAGGCCCGGCAGGACTTGCTGCTATGCGTGCCATCCTGCCAAAGGGTACTAAGGTCTACGCCGTCGGTGGCGCTGGCCCCGACAATTTCGGCGACTGGATCGCCGCCAGCGCGGATGGTTTTGGCATCGGCTCTGCCCTCTACAAACCCGGCCTCAGCGGCGAAGACGTCGCCCAGCGCGCCCGTGACATCGTGGCCGCCTACAAGGAGGCTGCAGGATGAAACTTTACGACCACCGCATCTGCACACTGGGCGAAGGTCCCCTCTGGCATCCATTGAACAACACACTCTACTGGTTTGACATCGTAGAGAAAAAGATGTTTGGCCTGACTGACGCGGGTCCGCGCGAATGGCAGTTCGACGAACATTATTCAGCGGCAGGCTGGGTCGATGAAACCACCCTGCTGATCGCCTCGGAAACGGCGCTCTGGCGCTTTGATCTGACCACCGGCACCCGCGACCACGTGATAGCGCTGGAGGCCGACAAACCCGTCACCCGCTCCAACGATGGGCGCGCTGACCCATGGGGCGGCTTCTGGATCGGCACCATGGGCAAGGCAGCAGAAACCGGCGCCGGCGCATTCTACCGCTACTACAGGGGCGATCTGCGTCAGCTGATCCCCACAGCCGACATTCCCAACGCCATCTGTTTTGCGCCCGACCGCTCTTGCGCCTACTACACCGGGGTGGAGCTTGGCATTGTGATGCGACAACCGCTTGAACAGGAAAACGGCTGGCCCGACGGCCCCCCGACGGTATTCATCGACCTGCGCGATGAGGACGGCGCACCCGACGGGGCTGTCACCGACACCGATGGCAATCTCTGGCTCGCCCGTTGGGGTGGTGCCTGCGTCTCGTGCTTTGCCCCTGACCGCACGCACTTGCGCGACATCTCCGTGCCCGCCCTGCAGGTCACATGCCCCGCGTTCGGCGGACCCGACCTGCGCGATCTTTATGTGACCTCGGCCACCGAAGGGATCGCCGCCGAAAACCTTGCACGCCATCCCGGCAATGGCCGCACCCATGTCGCCCTGAACGTGGCGCAAGGCCTGCCCGAACCTCAGGTGATCCTGTGAAGCGCGCCCTCGGGGTCTGCTACTACCCCGAACACTGGCCCGAAGAGATGTGGGCACGCGATGCGGCAGAGATGGTCTCTGTTGGCCTCTCATGGGTCCGCATCGGCGAATTCGCCTGGTCGCGGCTTGAACCTGACCCGGGCCAGTTTGATTTTGACTGGCTCGACCGCGCCATAGAAACGCTGGGCGGTGCGGGCCTGCGGGTCATCCTCGGCACCCCGTCCGCCACCCCGCCCCGCTGGATGCTGGACCGTTTCCCGGACATGCTGGCGGTCGACGCTACGGGCCATCCGCGCACCTTTGGCTCCCGCCGCCACTACTGCCACAGCCACGACGGATACCGCGACGCTGCTGCCGCAATGGCTGCGCGCCTGGCAGAGCGCTATGGCAAGAACCCGCATGTCGCCGCCTGGCAGATTGACAATGAATACGGCTGCCACGACACGGTTCTGAGCTATTCGGCTGCGGCCAAAGACGCCTTTCGCAACTGGCTGGCCCAGAAGTATCAAAGCCCGGATGCTTTGAACCGCGCATGGGGCAACGTGTTCTGGTCGATGGAATACAGCGATTTCAATGATATCGACCTGCCCAACCTCACCGTAACGCAGCCTAACCCCAGCCACGAACTGGCTTTTCGCCGCTTCGCCTCTGATCAGGTGGTGCAATGGAACGCCGCGCAGGCCGCCGCCCTGCGCAAACACACCGACAAACCGCTGATCCACAACTACATGGGCCGGGTGCTGGAGTTCGATCATTTCGCTGTCGCCCGCGACCTCGATATCGCCTCTTGGGACAGCTACCCAATTGGCTTTCTCTCTGACCGGCTCGAAGCCAGCCCCGAATACAAGGCCCGCTACCTGCGCCAGGGCGATCCGGACATGCAGGCCTTTCACCATGACCTTTACCGCGCCATGAACGCGGGCCGCTGGTGGGTGATGGAACAGCAACCCGGTCCGGTAAACTGGGCCCCCTATAATCCTGCACCTCTGCCGGGCATGGTCCGCCTGTGGACGTGGGAGGCGTTTGCCCACGGTGCCGAAATCGTCAGCTATTTCCGGTGGCGGCAGGCCCCGTTTGCGCAAGAACAGATGCACGCAGGCCTCAAACGCCCGGATGACGCGCCCGCCCCCGGCACAGCAGAAGCCGCTGCCGTGGCCGCAGAACTGCGCGACATGCCGGACGTCGGCATCGCTGCCGCACCCGTCGCCCTGATCTTTGATTACCCGTCGTCTTGGGCGTGGAATGTCCTGCCCCAAGGCGCAGATTTCGACTATTTTCGCCTGATTTTTGACGCCTACCGCGCCCTGCGCCGTCGCGGCCTGTCGGTAGATATTCTGCCCGCAGAGACCTCCGACCTGAGTGCCTACAAGCTTGTGCTCGCCCCCGGCCTTGGCACCCTGCCCGACCCCCTGCGGGCCGCAATCGGCCAAACTACATGCTTGCTGGGTCCGCGTGCCAATTTGATCACGGACGAGCTGAGCATTCCCATGCCAATGGGCCCGAACCTGCCCGGCCTGAAGACTACTGTCTCCTGCGTCGAAAGCCTGCCCCCCGGCACCGCGCGCCCTGTGACAGGTGGCGGTGCGGTACTTCATTGGCACGAAACGCTTGAAGGGGATGCCGAAACGGCGCTTGAGATGGCAGACGGGGCACCACTCATGGTGGGCAAGGATGGCCTGCACTATCTGGCAGGCTGGCCGGATGCCGCGCTGTGGGACCGGGTGATCGATCTGCTGGGCCTTGATTTGACGTTGGAAGACCTGCCGGACGGCCTGCGCTTGCGCGATACGGCGACGCACCGCTTCGCTTTCAACTACAGCCCTGACACCGTTACCTGGAACGGCACCAGCATCGCTGCGGCAGATGTGGTGTGGTGGCCGCTCTGACGGCGTCGCATTTTTTCAAAAAAATGCGGGTCGGAATTTTGAAAAATTCCGTCTCTACGTCTCCTGATCGGTCAATGCTTCAAGCAAATCCAAAAGCTCTTCCAACCTCTCCGCCCCGAACCGCGCTTCCAGATCCGCGGCAATCGCCGCACTGGCGCCCGCATGATCCCGCAGCACCTTGCGACCCGCCTCTGTGATACTGACGATGGACTTGCGCTTGTCATCTGTGCCCACAGTCCGGGTCAGCAATCCTTCTTCCTCCATCGATCGCAACATCCGCGTGAGGCTGGGCAACAACAGACACGCCGCATGCGCAAGCGCGGTCTGCTCCATCGGCCCGCTTTCATCCAGCACCCGGATGACGCGCCACTTTTGTTCTGATATCCCGCTATTGGACAACATGACCCGCACCGGTGCCATCACCGTTTCTCGGGCACGCAACAGCGCAATGGGCAACGAACGATCCGTGCGGCGCAGGCTCATACTTTAATCCATCCTTGACAATCGCATCGATATTACTTAACAAGACAAGTAAATTCATTCAGAAACGACATATGCCCCATTTTCATATCGACTATTCCCCCAATCTTGAAGAGCGTATGGATATTGCCGCGTTCTGCGAAACCGTGCGCCTTGCCGCGATCGACACTGGCCTTTTCCCGCTGGCAGGCATCCGCATACGTGCGCTGCGCGCCGATCACGTGGTGATGGCCGATGGCAACCCGGACCACGCCTACCTTGATCTGTCGATCCGCCTGCGCGCAGGCCGTGCGCAGGATGACAAGGAAAAGGCCACCGCCCTGATCTTTGCCGCCGCCGAAGAATTTTGCGCGGACGTCCTTGCCAATTCCTCTTTCATGTTGTCGCTTGAAATGCGCGACATCGACCCCGCGCTATCGCCAAAAACCAGCTCAATCCGCCGCTACATCGCAGGAGCCCCGTCATGAGCGATCTTGAAACCAACAAGTCAAAGCTCGCGCGTGTGCTCGCGCGTCGCCAGGGCGGCATCGAAAACCTGATTGGCGGCACGTCGGTCCCCGCCCAATCGGGCAAGACCTTTGCCACGACATCGCCCGTCGATGATAGCCATATCGCCGATGTCGCCCGTTCCGGCGCGCAAGACATCGACGCCGCAGCCCAGGCCGCCAAGGCCGCCTTCCCCGCCTGGGCCGCCATGCCGGGTGCGGCGCGCAAGAAACTGCTGCACAAAATCGCTGACCTGATTGTCGAACGCGCTGAGGAAATCGCACTTTGCGAATGCTGGGACACAGGACAAGCCTTCAAGTTCATGTCCAAGGCCGCCCTGCGTGGCGCCGAAAACTTCCGCTTCTTTGCTGACATGGCCCCCGCCGCCCGCGATGGCCAATCGCTGCCCACACACATGCACATGAACGTCACCTCCCGCGTGCCTATGGGCCCGGTGGGTGTGATCACGCCGTGGAACACGCCCTTCATGCTTTCCACATGGAAGATCGCCCCGGCACTGGCCGCAGGCTGCACCGTGGTCCACAAGCCTGCCGAGTTTTCCCCGCTCACCGCCCGCCTGTTGGCCGAGATCTGCCATGACGCGGGCCTGCCCGACGGTGTCCTGAACCTCGTCAACGGCATGGGCGAAGACGCAGGCCGCGCCCTGACCGAACACCCCGACATCAAGGCCATTGCCTTTGTCGGCGAAAGCAAAACCGGCTCCGCGATCATGAAACAGGGTGCCGACACCCTCAAACGCACCCATTTTGAACTTGGCGGCAAGAACCCGGTCGTGGTCTTCGAAGACGCAGATCTGGACCGCGCATTGGACGCCGCTGTTTTCATGATCTACTCACTCAACGGCGAACGTTGCACCTCGTCGTCCCGCCTGCTGGTCCAGCAATCCATCGCGACAGACTTCCAGCAAAAACTGGTCGAACGGGTCAACAACATCCGCGTGGGCCACCCCCTCGACCCCAAAACTGAAATCGGCCCGCTCATTCACAAAACCCACCTCGACAAGGTCACCAGCTACTTCAAGGTCGCCGCAGACGAAGGCGCCACCATCGCCGCAGGCGGCTCCGCCCCCGAAGGCCCCGGCTGCTATGTTCAGCCCACCCTCTTCACGGATGCCACACTCGATATGCGCATCGCGCAGGAGGAAATCTTCGGCCCCGTCTTGACGGTCATCCCCTTTGACGACGAAGCCGACGCGCTCAACATCGCCAACAATGTTGCCTACGGCCTTGCCGGATACCTCTGGACAAATGACCTCACCCGCGCCCTGCGCTTTTCAAACGCGATGGAGGCTGGCATGATCTGGGTCAACTCCGAAAACGTCCGCCACCTGCCAACCCCCTTTGGCGGCGTCAAAGCCTCAGGCATCGGCCGTGACGGCGGTCATTGGAGCTTTGACTTCTACATGGAAACCAGGAATATCGCCTTCGCTATGGGGACCCACAAAATTACCCAACTGGGGATGGGCTGATGCCGATACCGCAACCCAACCTCTACCCGCCCTTCAACATCGTGCGGCTTTCCCACGTCGAATTGCGGGTCACCGATCTGCAATGGGCCCGGGCTTACTATGTCGACACCCTCGGCCTGCAAATCACCCACGAGGACAAGGCCCACATCTACCTGCGCGCCATGGAAGAACGCGGCCACCACTGTGTGATCCTGAAACAGGCGGACACGGGCGACGTCGGCGTGCTGGGATTCAAAGTCTGGGACGAAGAACAACTCGACAAGGCGGAAAGCTGGTTCAGATCCCGCGACCTCCCCACGGCATGGATAGAGCGCCCCTTCATGGGCCGCGTCCTGCAAACCCGCGATCCCTGGGGCACCCCGCTGGAATTCTATCGCGAGATGGACCGCCTGCCCTCGATCATGCAGCACTACACCCTCTACCGTGGGGTCAAGCCACTCCGGATCGACCACTTCAACCTCTTCGCGCCGGATGTCGACGGCGCGGTGCAGTTCTACTCCGACATGGGCTTTCGCGTCACTGAATACACAGCAGACGAAGAAACCGGACGCTCCTGGGCCGCCTGGATGCACCGCAAAGGCGGCGTGCACGACATCGCCTTCACCAATGGCACTGGCCCGCGCCTGCATCACGTCGCTTTCTGGGTGCCAACACCGCTCAATATCATCGACCTGCTGGATCTGATGAGCACCACAGGCTACGTCGAAAACATCGAACGCGGCCCCGGCCGCCACGGCATCTCCAACGCCTTCTTCCTGTATATCCGCGACCGCGACGGCCACCGCACCGAAATCTATTGCTCGGACTACCAGACCATCGACCCCGATCACGAACCCATCAAATGGGATCTCAAGGATCCCCAGCGCCAGACCCTCTGGGGCGCACCAGCCCCGCGCACATGGTTCGAAGAAGGCTCTGCGTTCAACGGTGCAACCCTCGCCGAAAGCGATCTCAAAGCCCAACCCATCGTCGCCCCATGATCCTACACACCCCCACCCCACAGCCGTACCCCTGCATCTTCTGGCCAGAAGTATCCCGGGGGGTTTGGGGGGCTGGTCCCCCAACGCGATCGGACCGCGCCAGCGGTCCGAAAGGAGCAAAACCATGAACTGGGACGACTTCTCCGACTGGGGAGCCAAAATCTCCCAATGGGCTGCGGACTACCACAAGGGCATCCGCGATCTGCCCGTCCGCGCCCAGACCAAACCGGGCGACATCGCCGCCCTGCTCTCCAGCACCCCGCCAGAGACCGCCGATGCGATGGACACCATCATGGCCGATTTCGAGCGCATCGTGATGCCGGGGATCACCCACTGGCAGCACCCGCGTTTCTTCGCCTACTTCCCATCGAATGCCGCCCCCCCGTCCATGCTGGCCGACATGCTGACCACCACGGTGGCCGCGCAATGCATGCTCTGGCAAACTTCCCCCGCCGCGACCGAAATGGAAGGCGTGATGGTCGACTGGCTGCGCCAGGCTCTGGGGCTGCCCGACGGCACATCGGGATGCATTCAGGACAGCGCGTCGTCCGCCACGCTCTCTGCCGTGCTCACCATGCGCGAACGCGCCACCGGATGGCGCGGCAATCGCGAGGGCCTCAGCGCCATGGGCCGCCTGCGCATCTACTGCTCTGAGGAAGTCCACTCTTCCATTGACCGCGCTTGCTGGGTCGCGGGCATCGGTCAGGAAAATCTGGTCAAAATCCCCACCCAAGGCCCCCACCACGCCATGGACACCGCCGCATTGACCGCCGCGGTCACATCCGACATTGACGCAGGCCACACGCCCGCAGGCATCATCGCCATCACCGGCGGCACCAGCATCGGCGCCTGCGATGACCTCAGCGCCGTCATCGAGGTGGCCAAAACTCACGACCTTTACGCCCATCTCGATGCTGCCTGGGCAGGCTCCGCGATGATCTGCCCCGAATTCCGCGATCCGTTCTGGCACGGTGCGGGTGATTTCGACAGCATCGTCTTCAACCCCCACAAATGGCTGGGCGCGCAATTCGATTGCTCTGTGCAGTTTCTCCGCGACCCATCCCAGCAGCTGAATACCCTGAAGATTGAACCGGAATACCTCAAAACCTCCGGTCAGGCCGTCACCAACTATTCCGAATGGACCATTCCGCTTGGCCGCCGCTTCCGCGCCCTCAAGCTTTGGTTCCTGATGCGCGCCTACGGGTTGGAAGGGTTGCGCGACCGCATCCGCAACCACGTGGCCTGGGCCCATGCGCTTTGCGACATCCTGCGCGCCCAAGACCATATCGAGATCGTCACAGAGCCCATGCTCAGCCTCTTCTCTTTCCGCGTGCCGGGCGACGACGCCGCCCAACAACGTCTTGTTGACGCGCTCAACAACGACGGCCGCATTTATCTCACGCAAGGCATGTATCAAGGCCGCAAGATGATCCGCTTCAGCGTCGGCCAGTTCGATTGCACCCGCGACGACGTGATGATGGCCGCGGATGTCATCACCGAAATCTGGAAGGCCCAGTCATGAAGTTCGCGACCGTCAGCATCGAAGGGCGCACTGCCTGGGGCCACATTACGGATGAAGGTTTCCATGATTTGGGCGCGATGCACCCCCAGTGGCCGACCCTGCGCGACGTGATCGCCGCAGGGGCGCTATCGCACATACCCGATACCGACGAAATACCGACGTTATACCGACGTGGATTTTCCTATGAAATTCCGGTCCCGAACCCTGAGAAGATCATCTGTGTCGGCGTCAACTTTCCCGACCGAAACGCCGAGTACAAGGACGGGCAGGACGCGCCGCCCAACATGTCCCTCTTCCCCCGTTTCCCCCGATCTTTCGTGGGACACGGGCACCCCCTGACCCGCCCCCCTGAATCCGAAAAACTCGACTACGAGGGCGAAATCGCCATTGTCGTCGGCACCGGCGGACGCCGCATCCCCCAAGACAGCGCGCTGAGCCATATCGCAGGCCTGACCTTGTGCAACGAAGGGACCATCCGCGACTGGGTCCGCCACGCCAAATTCAACGTCACCCAAGGCAAGAACTGGGACGGATCCGGCGCCATGGGGCCTTGGTTGATCCCGTTTAAGAGCGACACACAACTCACTGATATTGAACTAACAACCGAAGTAAACGGAGAACTGCGACAACAAGACCGCACCTCCCGCATGCTTTTTCCCATCGCCCGCCAGATCGCCTATATCTCGACCTTCACCACGCTGGTTCCCGGCGACATCATAGTCACCGGGACACCCACAGGTGCCGGCGCCCGCTTTGATCCGCCGCGGTTCCTTAAGCCCGGCGACGAGATCAAAGTGATCGCGCAGGGCATCGGCACCCTGATCAACGGGGTGCGTGACGAATGACCCCCGAACAGATCAACACCGCCGCACAAGCTCTTTTAAATGCAGAACAAACCGGCGTTCAGTGCGGCCTGATCAGCCGTGCCAACCCCGGCATGACACTGGATCACGCCTATGCGGTTCAAGACGCGTTTGTCGCTGCCAAACGTGCGACGGGCCTCGCCCAGATCGGCTGGAAAATCGGTCTCACCTCCCGCGCGATGCAGCAGGCCCTCAACATCACGACTCCGGATTCCGGCGTGCTTTTGTCCGACATGTTGTTCCACTCAGGGGACACCGTTCCGGCGGGACGCTTCATCCAACCCCGGATCGAGGCCGAAATTGCCTTTATTCTGAAATCTGACCTTTCTGGCAACACCATCACTCGCGACGACGTGCTTGCCGCCACCGAATACGTCGCCCCGTCGCTTGAAATTCTCGACACCCGCATCCTGCGCGCCGACCCCGAAACCGGCCAAACCCGCGTAATCACGGATACAATTTCCGACAACGCCGCCAACGCCGGCGTGGTGCTAGGCGCAGACAAGCACGCCCCCGAGGCCTTTGATCTGCGCTGGACGGGTGCAATCGTCAAGCGTGACGGTATTGTCGAAGAGACCGGCCTTGGCGCTGGCGTGCTGAATGACCCGCCCACAGGACTCGTCTGGTTGTGTCAGCGGCTTGCACAATACGGCTCTGGCCTTTCGGCTGGGGATATCGTGCTCTCCGGGTCCTTTATTCGCCCACTCGAAGCCCCGTCCGGCAGCACATTCGAGGCTGATTTTGGCCCCTTCGGCCATATCGACCTGCGCTTTGCCTGATCCTGAACCGCCCAGATGCCTGACGGAACGCCTGAAATGCGACACGCAAAAAGGCTCTCAGGGGGCCAGTACGGTCACACCTGGAATGCCCTTGATCACTTCAACGTCCTGATCATAGATCTCTGTCAGATAATCGACGGTATCCTCAGTCCAGCCGGGCATATCGAGTTCTTCTTCGATCTCGTCCTCCAGCGCGAACTTGTCCAGAAACGCGACGATCACGCGGCGTCTCTGCTCTTCGGAGATCTGGGTTTGGTTGCCCAGATAGGCGCGAAACCTCTGCATGCCCTCTGAGGACATGATGGTGTGCAACAGATCAAACCCGCCGACCAGCTTTTCATGCGGTCCCAGACCAGCCATGTCGCGGATCAGCTGCGCCCATGTCAGTGGCAGATCCTCGTTGCAACACACGGTAATGGGCATTTCAGGCGCGGCGCTCCGGATACTGGCGACAGTTTCGGACCACCGCAGGTCCTGCGGGTTCCGCCCGCCCCAGAATGCCGCGTCTTCGGGATCCTGCGCGACACTGTGAAAGATTGGCAACAGGGCGGCGGGATTGCGGATGATAAGGTACATCTCAAGCGCATCTTCCGGAAAAAGCTGCGCCATGTAAGCCATGCGTTGCGGGGCGGCGGGGTAGAGAACACCCTTTTGCACCGCAGTGCCCGCCGTGCGAAAAAAGTTCGGGTCGGACAGTAATACGCGTTCCGGCTGGCCCTGCTCCAGTATGGCATCAAGCAGAACATCCCGCGCATCTGGGGCCGCAGGCTCGCGGTGCATCGCATTCAGAGTGTCGCGGATCAGACCGCGATATCTCTCGGGTGCCGGCACGGCGACGCCGCGCTGAGCAAACCCTTCTGCGTTGCGCAGCAACGTTTGGATCAGCCGATCCTGTTCCGTGTAATGCGCGCCTGTCTGCAATACCAATTGCATGGTTGCCCTTCCCAGCAGCGTCAGTTGCGTGACGTGACTATCCCGATCCTTTTGACGTGTAAAACCGGAAATCGCGCGCAATGTAAGGCTTTGCCATGACCCTTTGGGGGCTTTTGACCGATGATTGCGCTGCTTCCGGATCAGATTTTGCGCCTGGCATTTCCCATCTGCCGCCCACTTGATGCAGCGCGCCCATGCCCTGCGAAGTTTTTGCAATCCGGTCTGTTCCGACCTCTTGCAATGGTGCAAATCATCCACTAATGAACGCGCACGCCGATCAGGCGTCGGCCCCTATAGCTCAGCTGGTAGAGCAACTGATTTGTAATCAGTAGGTCCGCGGTTCGAGTCCGTGTGGGGGCACCATCATCCACCTATCAACGCGTGTCGATGAGCCCCATAAGACACACCCATTTGACCAAGAGCATTGCGGCGGTGGGGGCGACTGACCTAAGCTTGCAACAGCACAGCAATTCCACGAAGGGCGCGGCCTTTTGACTTCCTCCTCTCCTGCCCGATCCCGCGCCCAATTGATCCGACAATTGCGCGCAATTTCAGGGCTTTATCTGCTCGCCTATGTGACGATGCACCTTCTCAACCTGTCGCTTGGCCTCATATCGATTGATGCGATGGATGCCGCGCGTCCCTATCTCTCGGGGGTCTGGACCGGGCCGGTCACGGGTAATCTGCTGCTGTTGATGCTGCTGATCCACTATGTACTCGGACTTTGGGCAACCTATTGTCGCCCCAGCCTGACGGGCACATCGCAGGACCTTGTGCAGGCTCTGTCCGGGCTTTTTGTGATCCCGCTGCTGGCGATCCATGCGGTGGGCGTCAGCATGCTCAAGCTGTCGGGGGTTGTCGTCGACTACGAAACGCTCAACCGTCTGTTCTGGCTAACCAATCCGGGTATCGGGCTGGTTCAGGTCATGCTGATTTCGGTTGTCTGGGTCCATGGGTGCGCGGGTTTCTTCATTGCCCTGCGCGCGCGTCCGGGGATGGTCAATGTGCTGCCGTGGCTCTATCCGATCGCGGTCGCGGTGCCGGTGATTGCCTTGCTGGGATATACGCAGGCCGGGCGGATCGTTCTGGCCGAGGGTCTGGAGCCGGTTTACGAACAAGTGCCAAATCTGGACGGCACGTTACCCGATGTGGTGCCCTACGCCCGGATTCAGCAAATCACTTTTGGTGTGCTGTGGGGGTCGGTTGCGCTTGCCGCACTGGTATTGCTGGCGCGTGCGCTGCGAAGTTGGCTGGCACGGCCCGGACAAGTCGATATCGAAACCCTCGGTATTGGCCGGATTACGGTGCAGACGGGACAGTCCATGCTGGACGCGTTTCGCGCGGAAAATCAAAGCCATGCGAGCCTGTGTTCAGGCCGGGGAAGGTGCGGAACCTGCGCGGTGCGGGTGCTCAGCTCTGACGTGGATCTCCCCCCCATCAGCCCATTGGAGCAGGCCACGCTAGACCGGACAACCGCTGAGCCGGGCATCCGGCTGGCCTGCCAACTGCCACTGCATCAGTCGGGCACGATCGAGGTGGCACCGCTCTTTCCGCCAGACTACACCTTTGAACACGGCACAGAAGGGGCGATTGAACGTCCCATAAAGGCATCGGCATGAGGCTCGGCTTGTTGGCAATCGGCGCGCTGGTCGCTTCACTGATCGCAGGGTCAATGGCCGCGCAAGAGGCGCCCGCACCGACGCCCGCCCCATCGGCAAACGATCTGCATGAATTCACCCGTCTGCTGGCCGATCCTCGCATCCAGAAGTGGATCGCGGATCAGGCCAACACGGCAGAGGTCGTGGACAGATCCCAGCCCCCCGACCTGCGCGAGGACCTGGTGCGCGCGGTTGACGAAACCCGGGGCCGGCTGGTCGAACTGGCCGCAGCCTGGCGGGCCTTGCCGCAGATCGGCAAGGTGTTTGCAGACCGATGGCGCGCAGCCCTGTCCCCGCCGCAGCAACTGCGCGGCCTGACTTTTGTAATGATTTTCCTCTTTGTCGGCGCGGGACTTGAATGGCTCTACCGTCAGTACACTAATCCGCTGAAACTGCGGGTCGAACTGAACCCCGTCACCACCGTGCGTCAGCGCGTTACCGCCGGGGCGCTGAGAGCCCTCATCACGGTTGGCGGGCTGGCAATCTTTGCCCTGGGCAGTATCGGTGCCTTTGCCGCCTTCAGCTGGCCGCCGATGCTGGAAACGCTGGTGCTCAATCTGCTGGTCGTCATCTTTACGGTCCGCGCCATCAGAACGCTGCTGGTGTTGTTTCTGGCACCCAATGTCCAAGAACTGCGGCTTTTGCCCTTTGGGAACCGGCTGGCCCGACATCTCAGCTTAACGGTGCTGGGGCTGACTGGCCTCTATGTGCTGTCTGCTTCCCTTTCCGACATCTACGCCCGTCTGACCATGCAAAGCGTACACGCGTTGGCCTTTTCTGTGGCGTTGGCGACGGTGTGTCTTGTTGCCTCCTATGCGGTCCTCTTTTACAGCTTCAGGCGCGTTGCCGCGATGAATGGCCAGACGATGACGCGGCGGGCGCGATTGTGGCGGGTCGATCTGCTGGTCGTTTTGACGCTTGCCTACCTTGCACTGGTCCTGGATCGGCCAGCACTGATGTGGACCATCGTTCTGCTGGGGCTATTGGTGCCAGGTCTGGTTCTGCTGCGTGATTGGGTGGATGGTGCGTTTGATCGCGCCAAGGCAGAGGCCATGGCGCTGGAACCGGCGGATGACAGCATCCCTGACGATGCCGAAACCGACGCAGACCTATCCGAATATGGCGATGACCTTCCGCAGTCGCCGCCCCAGCATCCCTACGAAAGCTATCGTCCGCTGGCCCAGCGGATCGTCCGCTTCATCTCGATCTTTGCGGTGGGCATCGCCCTTGCCCTGATCTGGGATCTACGCCTGTTTGAACGCGCCGCCGCGCCGACATTCTCAGGTCGCTTGGTGCGCGTGTTGATCGACAGCGCAGTTGCGTTGCTGATTGCCGATCTGATCTGGGTCTGGGCGCGGTCTGCCATCGACCGGCGCATGGACGCCTATGTGCCACCCGAACCCGGCACCGCCCCGGGACCCGAGGCGCGCATGGCGACGCTTCTGCCCCTGCTGCGCGTGACGCTGATGGTGACGCTTCTGGCGATGGTGACGATGTCGATCCTGTCATCGATGGGCGTGAACATCGCCCCCATTCTGGCCGGCGCGGGCGTGGTTGGCATCGCCATTGGCTTTGGCGCGCAATCACTGGTCAAAGACGTCGTATCAGGCATTTTCTTCCTGATCGACGACGCCTTCCGCGTAGGCGAATACGTCGAGATCGATCAGCTGCGCGGCACGGTCGAACGGATCTCGATCCGGTCTCTTCAGCTGCGCCACCATCGGGGTGCGATTCACACCCTTCCGTATGGAGAGTTACGCCACCTGACCAATCATTCGCGCGACTGGGTGATCATGAAGCTGGAATTCCGCGTGCCGTTCGATACCGACCTCAAGCTGGTCAAAAAGCTGGTCAAGAAGGTGGGTGAGCAGCTCAAGGCGAACGAATTTTACGGGGACGGCATCATTCAGACGCTCAAGTCGCAGGGCGTGCGCCGAATGGAAGAATTCAACATGGTTGTCGCGGTCAAATTCATGACCAAACCTGGTGAACAATGGCTGGTACGCCGGGATGCGTATATGCTGGTGCGTGACGCCTTCGAGGCCAACGGCATCCGCATGGCAGAGCGCAACGTGAAGGTCGAAGTGGCCAATGTCGAAGATATGACCCCCGAGGAACGCGCCGCTGTCGCAGGCGCTGCCCAGCAGGCGGCCGAAGCACAGGCAGGCCCGCCTAAACCCATCCCGGACGAGCCTTGATTTCAGGCAATGCGATCCGCCTGAGGGCTGTCGTCCATCTGCGCAATAAGATGGTGCGTCAACCGCTCTGACAGATGGGCGCGGATGTGTCCGTGATCGGCACTCTGCCACAGGTTATGTGTCTCTCGCGGGTCTTCCTTGAGGTCGTAAAGCTCGCCCCAGTCCTGATCTCGGTAGACGGTGTACCTCCAGCGATCCGTGATCAGCGACCGCACCCGCGCGGGGCTCTCGAACCCCAGCCGGTTACCCCCGTCATTGTATTCAATCAGCGCCTCACTGCGCGGCCCCTCACCGCCGCGGGTGGCCTGCAGAAAGCTTTGGCCCTGATTGCCATTGAACGGTGCCAGGCCCGCCCGATCGAGGATCGTTGCCGACAGATCAACCGTTGAACATAAGGCATCACTGGTGTCGCCGCCCGCTGTCTCAGGGTCCGACCAGATAAATGGCACCCGCGTGATCCCGTTAAAAGGCAAGGCGCCTTTCAGCATCATATTGAAATCGCCCATGTAATCCCCATGATCCGCATTGTAGCAGACCACGGTGTTGTCCCGCTGGCCGCTGCTTTCCAACGCGGCCATCACATCGCCAACGGCATCATCGACAAAGGCCATCATGCCCGCTGTCAGCGCCATTGCTTCCTTGATCTGGTGGTCATCAAGCATCATTGCGGTCTGCGGCGTGGTCTGGCCACCGCCCTCTTCCCAGTTCTTGCGCAGCCACTGCATCGGCGGCGTCGGATTCTGATGCGCCTCGTAAGGCAAGGCCACCTCGAAATCCTCAGGACTATACATGTCCCAGTATTTGCCCGGCGGATTGAAGGGATGGTGCGGATCAGGAAAACTGACAAAGGCAAAGAAAGGCGCGTCCTCGTCTTCACGCGATGTCAGATAATCGATGGCCCGGTCCCGCACATAGGCAGTGGGATATAGATCCTCCGGGATAGGTGTGCGGTAGGCCTGCGGGCATGAATACGTGTGCGGCAGTTGATTGGCAGGATCATGCAGCGCCTTCCAGTTGGGGGCCGCTTGCCGAAACCACTGGTGATAATGCCCGCCACAACGGTCCCCGTGTGATGTGACCATGTCCACGTGCTGATAGCCATAATAGGGCGTTTTGATCGCGTACCGGTCGTCTTGCGTGTATTGCGCTGGCTCTTCTTCATAGTCCACGGGCCGTTCCAGCTTCCAGGCTTCGGACATGTCTGCAATCTGGTCCATGGTCTTGCCCATGGGCGCCATGCCGGTGAACGGTTGCAAATGGCTCTTCCCAATAGCCGCCGTGTGATACCCCGCTCCGGCCAGCACATCGACAAAGGTATTGGCCGTCTCAGGCAGCACGCAGCCATTGTAGCGCAGACCATGAAGCGTAGGGTAACGCCCCGTCAGCAACGAGGCACGGTTGGGCATGCAGACGGGCGATGCCGTGTGGAAGTTCTCAAACCGGGTGCCCTGCCCCGCAATGGCATCGATGTTGGGCGTCTTGAGCACCGGGTGCCCGTAACAGCCCAGCCAGTCAGCGCGCTGTTGATCGGTGATGAAAAAGAGGAAGTTCGGGCGTTTGCTCACGGGAGTGCTCCGGGTGTCTGATGTTTGTTCAATGAGACGGCATCGCCAGTCAGCATATGGGCCAGCACTTCGGTATCCTCGAACATAGCATCATGCAGTGTCGGGATTGTTTCGTGGGTCCGGCCCGGGCGGGCTCTGGTGCTCCGCGTAAGCGGCAGCGAAGGGGTCGGCTATGTTGCGCAAAGCACCATGCACCGTAAACAAGAACAAACTTTGCCACGCGCTATACCATCTGTGCGCGACGCGCGCCCAAATGGTGAAGCGCCAACAGCCCCACGGCGAAGGCAAGCGCGCTCAGTTGGATCATCTCTGGCTGCATCATCAGCGCGACAGCGGTTGCCAGACGCACCGCTATCCATATCACTGTCAGCCGCGCCGCATCAAAGGCCGCCAGCGCACTTGCAACAAGGTAAAGCGCTAAGATCAGCCGCATCAGCAACCACATCAGCCCGACGACCGAAACCCCATTTTCATATCCCGGCAGCGGGGCACGTGACGGACTAGAAGGGTCGATCAGTGCCTGATCAACCAGCAGGATCTCAGGATAAAACGCGAAGATGAACGGGATGACGAACATCACAATCCCCGAGCGCACCGCACTGAAACCTGTCGCCATGGGTTCAGCCTTGGTGATGGTAGACGCCGCAAAGGCTGCCAACGCCACTGGCGGTGTGATGGCGCTTGCGATGGCAAAGTAGAAGATGAACATATGCGCTGTGAAATTGGCGATCCCCAGCCCGATCAGCAGCGGCCCCATCAACAGTGCCACGTTCAGATACGCTGGGACCGCAGGCATCCCCATCCCCAGCAGCACCGCCAACAGCATCGTGATGGCAAGGGCAATGAACTGAAAAAAGGCAGAGCCGCCACCGCCCAGATCAAACGACAGCAGGAAACGCAGCACATCAATCGCCACGAACCGCGACAGCCCTGTAAAGTTCAGACAGACGTCGATCACGGTCACGGCTAGCAGCATCAGATAAAGCGTCGCAATCGTGATCCCGGCCTCTGAAAGGGCGTCCAGCAGCTTGCGTGGTCTGGCGCGAAAGTCCTTGTCGAGAAACATCAGCACGACAACCAACAGCGCAGCCCACCAGCCGGTCGCCCCCGCGTCACCTGCCGCGTTCTGGAAAATCTGCAACACCCAGGGCAACGATGTCACCACACATCGGTCCCCCTGCATCGCCGCATCCGCCCCCAGGATCCAGCCAATCGGACCGCACCCCACCATATCCTTGGGCGTCAGAAGCAAAAACAGGATCAGCAGGATCGGCAGGAAGATCTGACACAGATGCAAGAGGTCTTCGCGGGTGACATGCATATCCTCTGTCAGCGCGCCAAAAGCCTCAATCCCCTGTTTGCGCGACTGAAACGACGCGCTCAGAAACAGGCAGAGGAAATAGGCGATGGCAGGTAGCGTTGCCGCGATGATCACATCGCGATACGGCACGCCCGTCATTGCTGCGAGAATAAAGGCCGCGACCCCCATGACAGGCGGCATGATAGAGCCGCCAGACGACGCCGCCGCCTCCATCCCGCCAGCGAATACGCGCGAAAAGCCCCTTTTGATCATCATCGGGATGGTCAGCACCCCGGTGGACAGGACATTGACCACCGGCCCGCCCGTGATCGTGCCAAACATCGCTGAGCTGACGATGGCCGCGTGGGCAGGCCCTCCCCGCAGGCGGCGCGTCCAGCGGAACGCCAGCTTGATCAGCGTCGCCCCCCCGGCAGATTTGCCGAAAAGTGCGCCCAGAATGATATAGGGAAAGACCACATTCATGATCACGTTCATGAACCGTCCCAGAATGCCTGAGGCGGTGTTGACCAGCGCGTCATGCACGTTGGGAACACCATCAAGGAAGGTGCGCGGCTCGCCCCCCAACTTGGTCATGAGATATTTGTTCACGTCGTCCGGCCCATGGAAGTACCACACCAGAACGGTCACGATTGTATAAAGCGCGATACCCAGCGCCACAGCAACCAGTGGCAGACCCCAGACCTTGATATTGTAGCCCAGGAATACCAGCATCGAGATGCCCATGATTGCCACAAGCCAGACGCCCGTGGTGTTCACACACTTGGGGTCCTCGACCGTATCGGGCACGGGCAGACCCATGGTCTCGGCAAACTCGATCTCGGCGGCCAGTGTCTGGGCCATGATCCGCGCGCGTTCCCCGTTGAGGCTATCAATCAGGCAAACGCTGTCGATCTCGACCAGATAGGTCAATGAGATCGCCGCCGCCGCCACGACCAGCGCGATGTCCATAAAGGCCCCAAGCGGCGCACGTGCCGTGCCCCGCCAGTCGCGCCACATCGAGTGTTTGAGTGCCACAATCAGCATCATCAGGAAAAAGACGATCGGGTAAAACCATTCGGTCGCAAAGGCGCGGGTCTTTAGCTTTTCAATCCCCGTGATACCCTGCCACAACGTGTCCCACCCCGGGATCACCGGGGTGCTGTTAACCACCCCCATGATGACAAAGATCAGGGCAAGAGCATAAACGGCATGGTTGGGAAAGACGGTCTCCGTCGGTGAGAGTTCCGGCGTCTCGGACATTGCTTACCTGCTGTGAAAGGCGTCTTGGGTGGGAAGCCGCCGCAGGGGCGGCGGCTTCCGATTGTCAGTTCGGCTTAGCCGTCGGCCACAGCACAGTCATCAACCTCATAACCTGCGTCGCGCCAAGCACGGGCCGCTGCGGGGTGATACTTGACCGGATTCGCGCCGCACATGCCCTGCATCGGTGCGTCGAACCCGACGCTGTTGCCAAAGGGCGCTTTTGCCTTGAGATCGTCCATGGTCGCGACATAGGCCGACACCAGATCATAGACCAACGTGTCGTCCATATCCTTGTGCACCACATTGCCGCCGATGGTGGCAAAGGCCCGGAACGTGTCGTCTTCGGACACAAAGCTCCAGTCGTCGCCCATGGTTTCGCTCAGTTCATCGACATTCATCGTAAAGGGCGCGCTGCCGGGGGCGACCATGTATTTCTGCATGGCCTCACCTTCGTAGATCTCCTTGGGCATGGACCAGCCGGTCATTTTGCCCGCGGCCGCTGCGGTGGTCAGACGGCTGCCGGGAAAAAGTTCGGGCAGCACGATTGCGTCAGGCTCTCCGCTGGCGATCAATGCGCCCGACTGGCCCCAGTTGGTCTGGATACCGGTGTAGCCTTCGCCGTCTTTCAGGCCCGTGATGATCTGGATCATGCTGCGCGCATTGGTCAGCGCCCCGCCCCGCGGCGGACCGTTGTAGATCGTGCGGCCTTCGATATCATCCCAGCCCCCGATGCCCTTGGCGTCATACGCAAACAGAAAGAAGATCCCCAATGTCACGGGCGTGATGGCCCGCAGGTTGCCGGCCAGTTCGGCCCCTTTCTCGGCCCCAAGAGAGCCATATGGCCCCACGCCCCGGCTCATCAGAAAGGGCAAGATGTAGGGTGTGCCTGCGATATCGGTTTTGCCTTCGGCGACGTTCTGGATTGAGTTGGTCAGCGTCTGACCGTCTGCCAGCTGAATATTGGCAATACCCTTCGTGCCGGCAATCTCGGTCAGGTGCGCCGGTGACAGGTGCACCGCCCCACCGGGACTGGCAGTCTCTGCCGTGAGATTGGCCTGCGCATGCGCGCCGGTGGCCAGTGTAATTGCGGCGGCGGCAGCCACCATCATTTTCATTGGTTTCATCTTATCCTCCCTGATAAAAACCGGTCCTTTTGTCTGTTTGCCTTGTCCTGATGGCACGTCCTGCGCATTCAGGCCCGGGCAGATACTTTCGTTCTCGATACCTCTTGTTGCTTTTGCTCATCGCCCAGCGCGCCGCCTTCACCGATCCGCGTGGCAGCCGCATTCAGCAGATCAAAAAGACGCTTGAGCTCATTAAAATCAGTCGCGTCCAGCGTATCGGTCACCGATCTGATCAACCTTTGCGCACGCGGCCAGACACGTTCAACCGTGGTGATCCCCTGTGGCGTCAACGATATCAGCTTGCGACGCCGGTTATCCGGATCATCATGCCGCTCGATCAGCCCCGCCTTTTCCAAAGCAGTCGCAGCCCGGCTGCCATGGGCAGGATCCAGCGAGGTGTGCTGCGTAATGTAGGCCAGATGGCAGGTACCGAAACGCGCGATCGAAAACAGCAGTTGCCATTCAAGAAGCGCCAGATCCTCATCTTGCAAGACATCGCGCATCACCGCCCGCCGGATCTTGCTGGTGAATGCACGCGCCCGCAGGATGATGAAATCATCTACATCTTCGATTGGTATCAAAGCGTCGTGCAAAGCCCACTCCCCCAGAATCGCGTTGCGTCAGGGAACAATAGATGGCAGTTGCAATATATGGCAATCGCAATGTTTACCCGCGTGGACAATGTGACCCGATTTTCCCCCGTGACCCCGCCTATGTCATTTGTTAAAGAGCAGACCAGCAACACGTGCGAGTTTGCTGCGCTGAAGAAAGAATCCAATTGAAGCACGATATCCCACGCCGCCGCGACCCCTTCGCAATGCAGGGCTCCGCCCTCTCTGACGGATGGAACCCCATCGAGACGATCCCGCTCAAGGGCGAAGGCGAATTTCTGGTGCTGACCCTGTCCGGTCTGGTCAGATTGGCCCGCAGCCGCAAGTCAAGTCGTGGCGGTCGCAAGGCTGATGGATATGGCCCCGCCCGTACAACCGTGAACGCCACCGAGACCGGCAACTACCTGGCCGCCATCGCCTGGCGCTGGCCAGACGCAGAGGGCCTGAACTGGGCCTGGAATCCAACGCGCCTTTCCTAGCCGGAAAGGCGCCCCAAAGACACGCCGACGATGTTTACCCGGTGTCGGGACGGCTTGCGGGGTCATATGATTTCAATCGCATGACCAGCGGTACAATTGCCACCACAAGCACCCCTGCAAAAAGATACGGCGCGCCTGGCAGGTACACACCTTCACCATCTACATAGTGTTCGAACACACCTGTCAGCACCAGCGGCGCAGCAACCGCCGCGATAGAGGACAGGGACGCAATGACCCCCTGCACCAGACCCTGCTGATCTTCCCCCACCCGATTGGCGGCAAAAGCCGTCATCAGCGGCGGCGCCATATCTGCCAGCGCGGCGGCCAACATCACAACGGCAACCATCCAGACGGTATTTGCAAACCCAAAGCCCACAAAGCCCAAAAGCGCACTGACCATGGCAATGATCAATGTCCTGTAATCGCCCAGCCGTTTTGTCAGGCGGGGCAGTACACCCGCCTGCACCGCAGCAATCAAAACCCCGTAGGCCGAAAGGGTCAGCCCGATCGTAAAGGCATCCCAGCCAAAAACCTCGCGTCCCCAGAACGCCCAAAGGGTCGCGTAGACCAGGTTGGCGAACTCAAAGACGAAAATGCAGATCAGAGGTACGGCCAGTCCCGGCACGACGAAGGCCCGAAAAATGCTGCCGAACGGATTCAGATCACGCCTGCCGAACGGTCTGCGGTTTTGGGGCTTGAGTGACTCTGGCAGGATGATCAGCCCAAAAAGTACGTTGAGCGCCGAGAGGATGGCCGCGATCCAGAACGGCGTGCTGATATGCCAGCCCGCCGCAATGCCCCCAATGGCCGGCCCCAGCACGAAACCGATCCCAAAGGCCGCGCCGATCATTCCGAACGCAGCGCCGCGTTCGTGCGGCTTTGCAATGTCAGAGATATAGGCCGTCGCAGTGATGTAAGTGGCCCCGGCGACCCCCGCGATCACCCGGCCCACCAGCAGCAGCCAATAGGTCGTGGCCAGCGCCATGATCACGTAGTCAACGGTCAGGGTCACAAGGGCCAGTATCAGGATCGGCCTGCGCCCGTAGGCGTCCGACAAACTGCCGATTACCGGGCCGAACAAAAACATCGCCGCCGCATAGGCCGACATCATGATCCCGCTCAGCAGCGCGCCTTCCGCTGTACTGTCCGCACCCACCCGCTCCATCAGGTCGGGCATGATCGGAAAGACAATGCCGATGCCGATGGCATCGATCATGAGCGTGACAAGGATGAAGAGGAAAGGGCCGTTCAGTTTCATTTCAAAATTTCCGCGCAACGCGCATTCAGGTGCACCGCAGGCCACCTAGATCACATTCCGTGACGAAAAACAGTCCCAACGATCTACAGCCAGCGATCCGCATCAGGCGTGCGCAAGAATGCCGCAGATCAAGGGATAATGCTGGCGGAGGCTCAGGGATTCGAACCCTGGGGACGCTTTCACGCCCGCCGGTTTTCAAGACCGGTGCATTCGACCACTCTGCCAAACCTCCGCAGCACATCCCTCCTAAGGGGCTCGAAATGATTCCTCAATGTGCAAAAGTCACTCCGGGCCACACCTGCGCCAAAGAGGAAATTTGCCGATTGTGACGCGCCAGTCTTTTCAGGTGCGCCGCACCACGTTAGAGTGCGCTGAAAGAGCCCCCTCAAGGGGACCATCAGACATGCCGTACACCCGGCAGAACAAGGGGCCCAGAAGGGTCAGCAGGCAAGGAATAAATGTCATGAGCAGGGCTCTCACCCGAAAGGGTGCACCGCACCGGACCACCACGTTGCTGGCAAGTACTGCCGCCACACTATTGCTGCTGGCGGGCTGTGACGATGTCGGCGGCTTCTCTTTCGGGACACCCAAGGCGCAGACCGAAAGCACGGGAGGCAGCACCCAATCCACAGAGTTGGTCGAGCGTGATGTCGAAGCACCCGAAGTGTTCTCGGTCACCGA
Organism: Sulfitobacter aestuariivivens; assembly: GCF_014763045.1. Taxonomy (GTDB): domain Bacteria; phylum Pseudomonadota; class Alphaproteobacteria; order Rhodobacterales; family Rhodobacteraceae; genus Sulfitobacter; species Sulfitobacter aestuariivivens. The sequence continues at coordinate 559,109 of NZ_JACTAG010000001.1, read as the reverse complement.
TCAGGGCCTCTGGGACGGTCGCCCGTCCCTTGGCGGCGTCTGGGTCGCGCACCCGGATGTGACCGATCCGGAACGTGTGATCATCCGCAACGAGGCGAACGGCAAGTTCGTCATTGGCGCTCTCTTTCGCAAAGAGCGCGATCTGCCGGGGCCGAAATTGCAGATTTCGTCGGATGCAGCAGCAGCCCTTGGTATTCTGGCAGGCGCACCTGCGCCGCTCAACGTGACCGCGCTGCGGCGCGAACAGGCGCCCGCCGAAGCGGCCCCTGCCCCGACCGGGGCAGACACCGTTGCGGCCCCGGCGGAGGTGTCAGAGACATCGCTTGATCCGATTGCCGCAGCCGGCGCCGCAATCGAAACGGCCCCCGCCACGACCGCTGCCGCCCCGGCACCCGAACCAACACCCCCAGCCCCAAAGCCCAAGGCATCCAGTCTTGCCAAGCCCTTTGTTCAGATTGGCATTTTCAGCATCGAGGCCAACGCCGAACGCACCGCCAACCAGATGCGAAGCGCGGGTATGATCCCGTCGATCAAGAAATCCGAAATCAACGGCAAACCGTTCTGGCGTGTCGTGGTCGGGCCTGCCACAAACCGCGCTGAACTCAATGGTCTGATCTCAAAGATCAAGGCCGAAGGGTTCTCTGACGCCTATGCCGTGACCAACTGATCTTACTGGAGCATCCATGACACGCCTTGCTGCCGCCTGCCTGTCGCTGATCCTTCTCAGCCTTCCCGTTTACGCCTTTGAGACCAAGGCAACTGCGGCCTACGTGATTGATCAGACCACCGGCACGGTGCTTCTGGCCAAGAACGCGGACGAACCATTGCCGCCTGCGTCCATGTCCAAGCTGATGACATTGTACATGACTTTCGAGGCCTTGCAGAATGGCCGTCTGACGCTGGATGAGAAACTACCGGTCTCTGCCGACGCGGCACGCTATGGCGGATCAACCATGTTCTTGCAGCAGGGCGAACGGGTCAGCGTCGAAGATCTTCTGCGTGGCATCATCGTGCTGTCGGGCAATGACGCCTGCGTGGTTCTGGCCGAAGCGCTTTCTGGTACCGAGGCCAAGTTTGCCCGCGACATGACAATGCGCGCCCAGCAATTGGGCATGACCAATTCGACCTTCATGAACTCGAATGGCTGGCCCAAGCCCGGGCACCGCATGTCCATGCGCGACCTTGGGTTGCTCGCCAATCGGCTGATCACCGATTTCCCACAGTTCTATCCGATGTTCGCTGAAAAAGAATTTCTTTTCGATGAAAAAGAGGCCGCCAACCGTTACAACCGCAATCCGCTACTGACACTGGGGATCGGGGCGGACGGGCTCAAGACCGGCCATACGTCCGAGGCGGGATATGGCCTTGTGGGCTCAGCCAAACAGGGCAACCGACGGGTGATCTTCGTGATCTCGGGTCTGGACACCGCCGAATCGCGTGCGCAAGAATCCGAAGCGATCGTCAACTGGGCCTTCCGCCAATTCTCAGAACGTACCCTGGGCACGGCAGGCACGCAGATCACACAAGCTCCGGTGGCATTGGGCAACGCGCAGACCGTCGGGCTGGAACTGGCAGAGGATTTCACCTTGCTCACCCCCTTTACGACCGGCGGCGAAGGCGTATCAGCCCAGGTTGTCTACAAGGGCCCGTTCCGTGCCCCCATCGAAAAAGGCGCGCAATTGGGTGAGATGATCGTCACTCGGGAGGGTCTGCCCGAAGTACGCGTACCGCTGGTCGCATCTGATGCCGTGGCCCCCGGCGGGTTCATGGTGCGCATCACCGCAGCAGCCCTCCACCTGCTGGAGCGCCTCAACGCAGGCCCCCAGAGCGCTACGTGAGCCAGCGGGGGCTCTTCATCAGCTTTGAAGGCATCGATGGGTCGGGCAAATCAACGCAGGCCCGACTGCTGGCTGAGCGGCTGGAGGCGGAAGGCCGCGAAGTTGTGCTGACCCGCGAACCCGGCGGCTCTCCGGGGGCCGAAGAAATCCGCGCACTGGTGCTGCAAGGCGATCCTGACCGCTGGTCCGCAGAGACCGAGATCCTGCTTTTCACCGCCGCCCGTCGCGATCATCTGGAACGCACCATCCGTCCTGCGCTCGCGGCTGGCAAGGTCGTGATCTGCGACCGATTTGCCGATTCCACCCGGATGTATCAGGGCTTGTCGCGTGGCGATCTGCGCGGCGTGGTCGATGCCCTGCATGATCTGATGATCGGCCTTGAGCCTGATGTGACCGTCCTCATCGACATGGACCCGGCCAAAGGGCTTGACCGCGCCCTGTCCCGGCAAGGGATCGAAGAACGTTTCGAGGACTTCGGCGAGGATCTGCAACGCGAGATGCGGGCAGGCTTTCTCGCCCTTTCACAAGAGTACCCGGACCGCTTCGTCGTGATCGATGGCGGACGCGATATTGACGCTGTCGCGGCAGATGTCGCGCAGGCGTTGAGTGCAAAAACAGGTGGGATCACCTGATCGGATGATCATGCTCACCCCACATCGAGCGCGACTGCTGGCCTCGTAAGAACAGGAGCACAGCATGGAGCATTCCGGCCAAGGCGTGAACCGCGCGACAATGGAAGCAACCCTCAAGAAGCACTGCATCCCGACGTTGAGGGCTCAGGGGTTCAGGGGCGCCTACCCCCACCTTTACCGCAGTGACGACAGCTTTGTCGCACTGATCACCTTTCAGTTCTTCAGTTCGGGAGGAAGCTTTTGCATCAACCTTGGCTATGCCGATCCGGCGCGCAAAAATGTCACCTTCAAGCCGGAAACGGCCGTCCCGAAATTGCGCGTCAATGCGACGCGTGACCAACGCAGGCTTGGCCAACCATCCGGCGGTGGTGATCATTGGTTCAGCTACGGTTTGACCAGTTACGGCGTGTTTCGCGGCACACCTGAACCGCCGGAAGACATTGCCGAAAAATGCGCCGACCTAATCATGTCCGAAGGGGAAGCCTGGTGGCGGACGAAGATGACCCCGGGCCCCTGAGCCGCTCGAAGGGTGGGGAGAATTGGCGCCAAAGACGTCACAAAAGCCCAACCCTCCCCGTGATCTCATCGCATCCAAACAGCCTCAGTTGTTCGCCGTCAGCGGGTCAATCACCTGCGGCACCTCGGTGATCGCGGATACCGGGATACCCGACATCTCCGAATGCTTGCGGATCGCCTCTTCACCGTCAGCAAGGTAGATGCAAAAGGTCTTGTCGCCCGCCACATAGCTGTGCACCCATTGAATGCTGGGGCCAATTTTTTCGAGCGCCTGATTTGATGCTCGGGCCGCGCCGCACAATTCGGTCACCGACATCTGCCCGATGGCCGGGATTTCGCGTTCAATGATGTATCTCTTAAGCTGGGTCATTCTTACCTCCCTTGAGTTAATATGACGCCAGTGTGCACGCCGAACGCCCGGCCGCATAACCAAATAAATTTGCGGGAGCTAAAGGTTGTGTGTAGTTTTTCTGATAGTTTTTGATCGAACGAAAGAAAACCTTTAGCAAATGTCCCGCACGACACATCTCAATTCCCTCCAGGCACTCGAAATGGCGATCCGCGAAGGATCATTGCAAGCGGCGGCGGTTCGTCTTGGGATCACCCCAGCTGCGGTCGGCCAAAGGATCAGGACGTTGGAGCGTTTTCTTGACACCGATCTGATTTTGCGTGGGCGTTCTGGCCTGCAACCAACACCAGCCCTCCAAGCTGCGCTCGAGGACCTGCGCGCCGCCTTTGCAGCACTTGACCGGGTGTCCGACAGTCTCGATTTTCAAAGAACAGCAGAGATCCATATCGTCGCCGACCCCGACTGGTGTGACCTATGGCTGACCCCGCGGCTGGTGGCATTCCGCAGCGCACACCCCAACATCCTTTTCAACGTCAACGGCGAAGGCGATGTGCCGATCAGACTGGGCAGTGCGGATGTGACAATTGACAGAGATCCCCACGGACGCGCACAAGGCGGTGAGATCCTCTATCATGAGGTGTTTCTGCCAGTCGGATCGCCCGAAAATGCAGGCCGTATCTCCAACCCCTTCCTGACAAAGGAAAACGATGGGACACCTCGATATCTGCCCGTCGGCACATTGCACAAAGGCGATCAAGTCTGGCGGCATTCTCAGGAAGGCAGCCTTGAAGGGTTTCCCTTGCTGCACATCTCTCCGCGCCCCGACGCGCCCGATACCCCTACGTGGCGCGACTGGCTTGGCACCTACCCTTATGAGCGCACGGCCCCGGACAGGGGCGTGAAATATGCGCTGGTGCGCAACGCTTTGGACGGGGTCAAATCTGATGCCGGGTTGCTGGTTTGCGGTCTATCATGCCTGCTTGACGGCCTTACCCAAGGCACGCTGCGCCTGCCCTTTCCCGCACACGAAAGCCTCAAGGCACAACACCCTTACCGCTTCACAGTGCGCCGTGAAATCAGCGCGCGCCCCCAGGTGACGCGGTTCATAGACTGGTTGACCGAAGAAGCGGCCAGAACCCGAACACAAATGGACATGGCGCTGGAGCGATACTGACCTGCGCAGATCCCACGGATAATCTGAAAGCAGACCCGATGGACCGAACGCCTTTAATGCGCGTTCAGAAGCCCTAGAGGCGGCGCACCCCATTCCCTCCCTGCCCGAAACACACTAAACCGCCCTCATGAGCGATGACGCCCCCGCCCCGGACCAGATCGACGGTGCCAGACACCCGCGTGATACCGATCCTTTGATCGGCCAAGGCGCGGCCGAGGCGGCCTTTCTTGACGCATTCAATTCCGGAAAACTGCACCATGCCTGGCTGCTGACCGGCCCTCGCGGCATTGGCAAGGCAACGCTGGCGTGGCGCATTGCACGGTTCCTGCTGGCGACACCCGAAAGCGACGGCGGCATGTTCGACGCCCCGGCACCGCAGACGCTCGATATCTCTCCCGACCATCCGGTCGCGCGCCGCATCGCCTCGGGTGGTGAAGGCGGCCTCAGGTCCGTGACCCGTACGATCAATCCCGACACCAAGCGCATGCGCAAGCAGATCGTCGTCGATGACATTCGCGCGCTGAACGGCTTTTTCCAGATGTCCGCGGCCGATGGCGGGCGCCGCGTGGTCATCATAGATGACGCCGACGAGATGAACATAAACGCCGCAAACGCCCTTCTGAAAATGCTCGAAGAGCCCCCGGAACGCGCCACCCTTCTACTGATCAGCCATCAGCCCTCATCGCTTCTGCCCACGATCCGCTCACGCTGTCGCACCCTTCGGCTTAGCCCGCTTGCGCCTGACCAGATGTCCGACGTCCTGCGCGCGTCTGAAGCCGAGATTACTGGCAACCCGCAGGCTCTGGCCGAGCTTTCCGGCGGCTCTGTCGGTGGCGCGTTGCGCCTCTCGCTCACAGGCGGCCTAGCGACCTACGCCGAGATCGTCGCGTTGATGGACACGCTGCCGCGTCTTGATCGTGCCCGCGCGCTGAAACTATCAGAGATCGCCGCCCAGCGCGGGGCCGAAGCCAGGCTCGCCCTCTTCTTTGATCTCATCGACCTGCTGCTTGCGCGCCTCGCTCGTACCGGGGCCACCGGCAGGCCCCCCGCGACCGAGGCCGCCCCGAACGAGGCCCAAATCCTGAGCCGCCTCTCGCCCAGCCCCCATCAGGGGCGCATCTGGGCCGATACCCAGCAAGAGATTTCCGCCCGCGCCCGGCACGGGCTGGCGGTCAACCTTGACCCTGCCGCACTGGTGCTGGATACCCTTTTCAAACTGGCCCAACACGCGCCGCGATAGGACCCGATGACCGACACGCCTGAAATCACAGACAGCCACTGCCATCTGGACTTTCCCGACTTTGAGGGACAGCTTGAAGCAGTGATTGCACGGGCAGCGGATGCGGGCGTGACGCGCATGGTCACGATCTGCACCAAGCTACGCGCAGAACCCACGGTCCGCGCCATCGCTGAGGCCCACGCGCCTGTGTTCTACGCGGCGGGCACCCACCCGATGTCCGCCGCCGCAGAGCCGCTGGCAAGCACCGAAGAACTCATCGCGCTCACGAGGCACCCCAAGATGGTCGGCATCGGAGAGACCGGCCTCGATTACCACTACACTTCTGAAAGTGCCGAGATACAAAAGACCTCCCTGCGTATCCATATCGATGCGGCACGCCAGACGGGTCTTCCGCTGATCATCCACGCCCGCGACGCGGACGCCGACATGGCCCGCATTCTTGCCGAGGAATACAGCAATGGCGCCTATCAATGCGTCATGCACTGTTTTTCCTCCGGTCCGGCATTGGCCCATACCGCGCTGGAACTTGGGTTTTATCTCTCCATGTCCGGCATCACTGCCTTCCCCAAATCGGATGCCCTGCGCGACATCTTCGCCGCAGCACCGCTAGACCGCATCCTTGTGGAAACCGATGCACCCTACCTTGCCCCGCCACCCCAGCGTGGCAAACGCAATGAACCAGCCTTTACGGCCCACACCGCACGTCGGGCCGCTGAAACATTCCAGATGGATTATTCGGATTTCGCCGCTCAGACCCAGGCAAACTTCGACCGGCTCTTTTCCAAGGCCGCCCGGTACAAGGCCGCCGCCTGATGGCCGAGCTGCGCCTCACCGTCCTGGGCTGCGGCTCTTCCGGTGGCGTGCCGCGCCTTGGTGGCCACTGGGGTGCCTGCGATCCGGCAAATCCCAAGAACGCCCGGCGCCGCTGCTCGCTGCTGGTGGAACGTGTCAGCGCCAGCGGTACAACCACCATTCTGATCGATACCTCCCCTGACATGCGCAGCCAATTGCTGGACGCGGGCGTGGGGCGGCTGGATGGCGTGATCTATACCCATTCGCACGCCGATCATGTTCACGGTCTCGACGATCTGCGCATGATCGTGATCAACATGCGCGCCCGCCTGCCCGTCTGGGCCGATGCGCCAACCAAGGCTGCTCTGCTGGACCGCTTTGGCTATGCGTTCATCCGGCCCGAAGGGTCGATGTACCCGCCCATTCTGGACATGAACGACATCGACGGCGATGTGACAATTGACGGGCCCGGCGGCACGCTGACGTTCTCGCCGTTTCTGGTCCCGCACGGCGGCATGGACGCGCTGGGGTTCCGGTTTAACGATGTGGCCTACCTGCCCGACGTGGCCAGCATCCCTGCCCCGGTCTGGCCGCACCTGGAAAACCTCACCTGCTGGATCGTGGACGCCCTGCGCCGCGAGCCGCATCCCACCCACAGCCATCTGTCCCAGACACTGGAATGGATTACCCGTGCCGCGCCAAAATCGGCGGTCCTGACGAACATGCACAACGATCTCGACTACGCGACCGTTTCCGCTGAAACACCGGACCACATCCAACCCGCCTACGACGGCCTGACCTTGACCTTCCCGCTCCCCTGATTTCACCCTTTTGACAAATACCTCGGGGGTTTGGGGGCCGGCCCCCAATTCTCCGGCCCGCCCCGAAAGCCGCTCGCTTGCAAACCCTTCTCGACGTCATTCTTCCCGTCTTTCTGGTTATCGGCTTTGGCTATGTCGCCGTCTGGCGCGGATACTTCCCGGTCTCAGGCATCGACGGGGTGATGAAATTCACCCAGAATTTCGCCATTCCCTGCCTGCTGTTTCAGGCCATCGCCAAACTGGATCTGAGCACTTCGTTTGATCCTCGCCTGATGGCCAGTTTCTACGGTGGCGCGGCGATTAGCTTTGCCTTGGGGATCTTCGGCGCGCGCGCGCTCTTCAAACGCGACTGGGAAGACTGCGTCGCCATCGGATTTTGCTGCCTCTTCTCGAATTCCATCCTGCTGGGCCTGCCCATCACGGAACGCGCCTATGGCACCTCCGCCCTCGCTGGCAATTTTGCGATCGTCAGCTTCCATGCGCCCTTTTGCTACGGCCTGGGCATCACCGTGATGGAATTCGTGCGCAACCGCGGCCAGTCCGGGCTTACCCTTGTGCGTAACGTCAGTGCCGCAATGTTCCGCAACGCGCTGGTGCTGGCGATCCTCGCGGGGTTCGCAGTCAACCTATTGGGCCTCTCCATGCCGACCGTCCTGGATGATGCGCTCTCCATGATGGTCCGCGCGGCGCTGCCCGCCGCGCTCTTTGCGCTGGGGGGCGTGCTGATCCAATACCGGCCCGAAGGCGATCTGCGTGCCATCGGCATGGTCTGCGCCATAGCGCTTCTGGTGCACCCTGCGCTGGTCTGGATCTTTGGTAGCGCGCTCAACCTGCCACAGGACGCCTTTCGCTCGGGCGTGCTGACAGCGGCCATGGCCCCGGGGTTCAACGCCTATATCTTTGCCAACATGTACGGGCGTGCACGGCGCGTGGCGGCCTCTTCGGTGCTGATGGCAACGGCAAGTTCAATCCTTACAATCTGGGTCTGGCTGTCGCTGTTGGGCTAGTTTAGCGTAATGGACATGAGCAAACACTCTTGCTGCACCCCGGCCACCCTTCGCACGTCAAAGGCCGCAGACAGCACGGTCCCAAAGGCCGACACGGCCCCTGACATCCCCGTCGTCACGATTCCCGCAGGGACTGCCCTTAAAGGCACCGATCACCCTGCCCTTCCCGAGGACGAAGAAGGCCCCGCCCGCAAAAGGCCGATCAAAGCCTTCCATATGATGCAGACCACCGTCACAAATGCGATGTTCGCAGCCTTTGTGGATGACACCGGTTATAGGACTGAGGCCGAAGAATACGGCTGGTCTTTCGTCTTTTATCGCAACATTTCCCCGGATGTGCCTGCCACACAAGGCGCGGTTGGCACCACATGGTGGCGCAAGGTCGACGGCGCTGACTGGCGCGTGATCAACGGTCCGGGATCACAAGGCGACTGGGACGCCGATCACCCTGTCACCCATGTGTCATGGCGCGATGGACGGGCCTTTGCAGCATGGGCCGGTGGCCGCCTGCCGACAGAAGCAGAATGGGAGCACGCCGCGCGGGGTGGTCTGGGCGACGTGCCTTTCCCCTGGGGCACGAAAGAGCCGGACGACACCGGCCACTTTCCCTGCAACATCTGGCAAGGTGTCTTTCCCGATCACAACACGGCGCAGGATGGGTATCTGACAACCGCCCCTGCCCGCAGCTTTGCGCCCAATGGCTATGGGCTCTTCAACATGTGCGGCAACGTCTGGGAATGGACATCCGAACCGATGAAACTGCGCTCGCTCAGCAAGGCGGCCAGGGAACGCATGCGCAGCCTGAAAGGAGCCAAACTTCTGAAAGGCGGCTCATTTTTGTGCCACAAAAGCTATTGCTTTCGCTACCGCATCCCGGCGCGTACCTTCACCACCCCCGATACCACGACAAACCATCAGGGATTTCGGCTGGTCTTTGACACCGTATAACACCGATCTGCAGGCGCCGCGCCGCCAACTTGCCCCAATCCGTTTTTTCACGCATCTTTTTGACAGCCACACCCGCCATACGCTTTGCACCGGACAGGGGCGGACATAGCGCACAACGCGCCCTTCGACCCTCGGCCGTCACCACCCGGTCCAGACTGAGGAAGAAACCTATGATAAGATTTGCCCTCATTGCATGCCTCATCGCAGCGGGCGCGCCTCTCACGGCGCAAACGGCGCCGTCGGATCGCGTGCTGTCGGCCTACGAGGGCCTCTTCAAGGCTGCGCACGCTGGTGACGTGGCCGCGATCCGTGAACTGCTCTCAGAGGGTGCCGAGATCGACGCGCGCGATACGCAGGGCCGCACCCCCCTCCATGTCGCCGCCTTTGCCTCGCAGGATGACGCAGTGCGCGCGCTGGCTCAGGGCGGCGCTGACATGAACGCGCTCGAGGGCCAGGCCTATGATGTGGTCACGATCGCCGCCGTTGCTGACGATCCGGCGTTGATGTCACTGGCAATATCGCTGGGTAATGATCCCGGCCTCATCACCAGCCCCTATGACGGCACCGCGCTGATTGCCGCCGCGCACCTCGGTCACGTGGAGGTAGTGCGGCGCTTGATTGCCGCGGGGGCGCCGCTTGATCATGTCAACAATCTGCACTGGACCGCCGTCATCGAAGCGGTCGTGCTGGGCGATGGCGGACCGGATCATCAGGCGGTTTTGGACGCCCTGCTTTCCGCTGGCGCAGACCGAAGCCTGGCAGACCGCGCGGGCGTCACCCCGCTGGAGCACGCTGAAAACCGGGGCTATAGCGAAATGGCAGCACGGCTCAGACAACGTGACTGACGGCGCAGGCCACCTGCGCAACTTGTCCTCTCCTTCACCAATCCTTGGCAGCTGATTGTCAGCCAGGCAAAAGGAGGTTTCCTGCAATCGCTTCATTCGCACCAATTTCGGCCAGAAAGTACGGCGATCAGATCATCACCATTCTCAAAGCAAGTTGTATCTGGGGAACAATTGTCACTCAGATCAAGAGAACCTGATGAATGAGTCGTGAGTTGCGAACAGAGCCGCCCCCTTAACCCACTGAATCTAATGTATACTACGGAAGGAGACTGGTGCGGGCGGTGGGACTCGAACCCACACGGGGCTACGCCCCAACAGATTTTAAGTCTGGTATGTCTACCATTCCATCACGCCCGCATGAGGCGCACAATAGCCGACGCGGGCGCGGTGTAAATGTCAGATGTCCTTGCCCACCGGACCCAGCGGAGCGCCCTCGGCCAGCAACGCCCGCTCTGACAGCCACGGATTGTTATCCACTGCAATCAGCAACTGCGCGCGCGCCTCCTTGAGACGGCCAAGGTTCATCAGCGTCAGAGCGCGGCCCGCCTGTGCGGCGATGTGATAGGGGCTGAGGCCCAGCGCGATGTCGAGGTCAATCAGAGCCTTTTCATAGTTCTCTTGCAGGAAATGGATGTAGGCGCGTTGGTTGAACCCTTCCGCGTAATCAGGACAATAGGCTGCCAGTCGGTCGAATTCCTTCAGGGCCCCTGCAAAATCATACGAGTCGCGCCGCCGCATCCCGGCATCCAAGGTCTCCTGCGCCGTCGCGTCAGGTGCACGCAGCCAGACCTGCCACATCTGCCCCGCAATGCGCCGTCCCTCATTGCGGTTGTCCGTATCGTTGGCGCGCGCAATGAGGTTCAGCATTTCGCGGGAGGTATCTTCGGGAAGAGGGCACTCCGCAAAGGCAGGTGCAGCCAGCAGCATCAGGATCATCGCATATCTCATGTGCATCAGAATGACGCAAAGTTGCCGCGCGTCAAGGTTCCCCGCACCCTGGGCCGACTTCCGCTACCGGGGCTTTACCGATAGATTGCGCGAAACGTGGAAAGGACATCAGATGTCAGAAGAAACCTATCTCATCACCGCATCCCAGATCGCCGCGATGCAGGGCACCGACAAGACTCATTTCCTGAATTCAAACGCCCGTCGGGTAAACAAATCGCTGGGGGATGCGACCGGACTGACTGCACTGGGGTTTCACATCATCGAGGTCGCGCCGGGCTGCGAGACAACGGAATACCATCTGCACCACCACGAAGATGAATGCGTCTACGTCCTGTCCGGCCAGGCTACGGCCCGCATTGGGGATGCGGAACATGCCATTGGGCCCGGCGACTTCATTGGCTACCGCAAGGGCGGGCTGGCGCACACGATCACCAACACCGGCGATACCACGCTGCGCTGCATCGTTGTGGGTGAACGCCGGGCGCATGATGTCGGCGATTACCCCGATCAGGGCAAACGCATTTTCCGTAATGACGGGTTGGAATGGGATCTGGTTGACCACGATCATCTGGTAAAACCCGGCGGTACCGTGGGGTCGAAATAGACCCGGCCAAGCCCTTGACCCTGCTGGCACATTCGCCCAGCGTGGCGCCATGTTTCCAATCCGCGATCATAACCCCTCAGGCCGCACACCTTATGTCACCTACGTCCTGATGGTGCTCAACATCGTGATTTTTCTGAGCTACTTCTGGCGGCTGAGCGATCCCGTGCTCGAATATGAGTTTTACAATACCTGGGCGCTGGTGCCGATCCGTTTGGCCAACGGGGTTGATCTGCACACGCTCTTTACCTCGATGTTCCTGCACGGCGGCTGGCTGCATCTGGCTGGCAACATGCTTTTTCTCTACATCTTCGGCGACAATATCGAAGAAGAGCTGGGTCACGTGATGTACCTGCTCTTCTACCTGGCCTGCGGCGTGCTGGCAGGGTTGGCCCAAGTGATCACCGCCCCCTTGTCGCAGGTACCCATGGTGGGTGCATCCGGCGCCATCGCAGGCGTCATGGGTGCATATTTGCTGCTCTTTCCAAAAGCAAAGGTGGATATCTTTGTCTTTTTCATCGTTTTCTTCCGCATCTTCCCGATCCCGGCATGGATCATGCTGATGCTCTGGCTGGGCATGCAGTTCCTCGGTGGCGCGGCGGCCAACCCGGACGAAGGCGGTGTGGCCTATTGGGCCCATGCAGGGGGCTTTGTCGCGGGCATGCTGCTGGCAATCCCGTTTTGGATGCGGCGTGGTGCCACGGCCTATTGGGAACGCACCGAAGGTCACCCGCCGCACCCCGCCGCCACCTATCCGGTAATCGAAAGCCGCATCCCAAGGGTAAAACGCAAATGACCGACAAATCGATCGACATCACCGCCACCTGCCACTGCGGTGCCGTTGCGCTGACTGCGACCCTACCCAACGGGCTGGGCGACGTGGGACGCTGCACCTGCTCGTTCTGTTCGCGCAGGCAAGCCCCTGCCGTCACCGCAACAGCGGCTTCGGTGGTGGTCACGAAAGGACAGGACAATCTGAGCCTTTACACCTGGGGGACCAACACCGCGCAGCACTATTTTTGCAAGACCTGCGGCATCTACACCCATCACAAGCGCCGTGCCGATCCGTCCACCTGCGGCATCAACCTGGGCTGCATCGAAGGCGTGAAACCCTGGGAATTCGAGCCGGTAAAATGGACCGATGGGATCAACCACCCCTCTGACAGAGAAAACTGACGCCGCCCTCTTCTTTTGAACGATTGACCTCAGATCACGCCATCTGACGCAGGCGCTCGCCCGGCAACAAAAGCCGGTCTGGTCAGCCCCGGATTACCTTGGAAAAGTTCGAAAAGATTGCGTCATTGGCGCAGATCACCTCGCCATCGCTCAGGATATCGCCACCGGGTGCCAGCGGCTCAACCAGCCCGCCCGCCTCTTTCACGATGATCATCCCGGCCGCCATGTCCCAGGCATTGAGCCGCCGTTCCCAGAATCCGTCGTACCGTCCAGCCGCGACATAGGCCAGATCAAGCGCCGCTGCTCCAAAGCGTCGCACGCCCGCGCAGGCTGGCAACAATCGCCCAAGGTCCTTGAGTGTCTCTGGCAAATCGGCACGCCCACCAAAGGGTAGTCCCGTGGCAAATATGCTCTCGATCATCCGGCTGCGTCCCGACACGCGCAGACGCGTATCGTTCATCCACGCCCCCGCGCCCTTCTCAGCATAGAACATCTCGTCCTTTGCCGGGTCAAAGATCACGCCAGCAACCACCTGCCCCTTGTGCTCCAACGCGATGGATATCGCCCAATGCGGCAACCCGTGCAGAAAATTTGTCGTCCCGTCCAGCGGATCAACGATCCAGCGCCGTGTGGGGTCCTGCCCCTCTTCCTCGGCACTTTCCTCAGCACACCAGCCATAGGTCGGACGCGCGCCCATCAGCTCTTCCTTGAGGATCTTTTCAGCGTTGAGATCCGCGCGCGACACAAAGTCCCCCGCGCCTTTGACGGACACCTGCAGGTTCTCCACTTCCCGAAAATCCTTGACCAAACCCCGCCCCGCCTTGCGGGCAGCCTTGATCATGATGTTGAGATTTGCACTTCCGACCATTGGGGGCCCCTATCGCTGGATCAGATGCGGCGTATAGGCGCGCGCGCACGGAATGTGAAGGGGGCCCGACCCGCAGCGCACGACGACCGGAACAGAAGCATCCACCAGCGCCGGTTAAGAACTCAATTGCTAGGGTCAGGACCCATTAATCTTGCGCCGCTGGCGTCAAAACCGCGAAAGTTCACCGGTTTGAGACATGCAGCGATTAACGGGTTAATTGCAAATGGCTCAAGCCGTTGAAATGAAGCGGTTTTGTCGTCCTTCGGATTTGACAGATTTTCCCCGTGAGCTGCGGCGTATCTGCTTGAAATTCAACGAGAGTTCCTGCGCAGATGCTTCTTGTCACGAGAAAAATCTGTCAAACCAGCGGTGCAAGATTAATGGGTCCTGACCCTAGGCTGCACCCGGTTTTTGTGCCGTTATGACATAGGCCGAGGTTTGAAAAACAGCTTCGCCTGTCGTGGTCGCATAGCGTGACAGCCTTGTGTCCGCAGACGCCAGAACCTCAGCGATCTCTTCTTCATTCAGATGAATGCCAAACATAGGCAACCAGCCGCGCAACTCGACCTCGACCATCATACGCGGGCTGGGAAACGTCGCCTGCTTGCTCAATGTCTCAAAAGTGACGTCGCCAAAGCCCGCATCCGACAGCAGGCCCGCGACCGGGTCCGGATTTCCAAGACAGAATGGTATCCGCACGGACTCTGCGGCCTTAGCTGAGACGTGATCCTCCAATACCGCCGCGATGTCGCGATAGGCCGGGTTTTCCTCGACCCCATGCCAGATCGCAAGGGCCACCTTGCCGCCCGGTCGGGTCACGCGGAACATTTCGCTGCATGCCTGCGCCCGGTCATTGAAAAACATCATGCCAAATTGCGAGAGCACGTAATCAAACGTGGCGTCCCCGAACGGCAAGTGCTCCGCACCTCCCAAAACCCAGTCGATCCGGGGTTCGACTTCCTTGGCGGCACCGATCATGCCCGGAGCAGGGTCAAGCCCCACCACCCGACCAGACGGGCCAACTCGGTCCAAGGCCGTTCGCGCCAATACCCCCGAACCACAGGCAATATCCAGCACCTGCGCCCCCGCATGAACCGCCACGCTGTTGACCAGATGCCCGCTCCACGGCGCAAAAAGGGCGGGAACAAAAAGCGCCTCATACCCGCGACCTGCTGCAAGTTCTTCTTCGGTTGCTTGCGTTGCCATCTGCGATACTCCACCAGTTGATCGCTTTTGAGTGTGCGCGCTTTGACCCATTCAGGTATTGCCGAACCCATGTTCGCCCCGAGATGGCATTCGCCGACAAAGCCCCAGCAAGACCCCAAGCACCTTCGGAACACCATAGATATGAACGTCTCCGGGCCGCCCGCATGTGGCGCATGGCGTCAGACCTGCAGGGTCAATTGGGCTACATCCTTAGCACAATTCTGGCCTTCTGTCGCTCTTACGCAAACAGCCATTCATGCGCGGGGCATCAATGCCCCCTCACACCGCCTGCAATTTGCGCGCCTCATCGCCCGCCAATTTCAGCAACTGATCCATGAACGGCTTGTCCAGATCATCCGTGCGGACCGCCGCGTAAAGCCTGCGGGTTACCCCATTCCTAGTCAGCGGGCGCGTCACATAATCCGAGGAATACTTCACCTCGCGCACCACCCAGTCAGGCAACACTGACACCCCGCGATTGGAGGCCACAAGCAGAAGGATCACCGCCGTCAGCTCCACCTGCCGGATCGCGGCAGGCTCCACCTTGGCGGGGATCAGCAATTGGCTGAATACATCCAGCCGCGACCGCTCTACGGGGTAGGTAATCAATGTCTCGCCGCGAAAATCCGCGGCCTCAACGTAAGGTTTCTCTGCCAGCGGATGATTTGAAGCGGCCACAAAAACAGCTTTGTAATCAAATAGTTCTACAAATGTCACCCCCGCAAGATCCTCCGGATCAGACGACACCACCAGATCCACTTCCTCGCGCAGCAGTGCAGGCAAGGCATCAAAGGCCAGACCCGGGCGGATATCAACGTCCACATCCGGCCAGCTGCGGCGGAAATGTTCCAGCACCGGGAACAGCCACTCAAAACAGGCGTGGCACTCGATGGCGATATGCATCCGGCCTGTGCTGCCCTCCCGCAGCCCCGAAAACTCATCCTGCAACGCCTCGATCTGTGGCAACACCTGCTGCGCCAGCTTCAGCAAACGCTGCCCCGCGGGCGACAGTTTCAGCGGCTTGGATCTGCGCACAAACAATTCCACCCCTGCCTGATCCTCCAGCCCCTTGACCTGATGGCTCAGCGCCGACTGCGTGATGTTCATCTTTTCAGCGGCACGCGCCAGCCCCCCGGCCTCGTGAATGGCCTGAATGGTACGCAGATGGCGAAACTCGATATGCATATGAGGTGGAACTCATGTTGAAGTTGAAAGTTATGAATTTGTCTCACATCCATATCCGTGAAACAAGGGATCAAATGCCAAAAAGGACAGTCCTTATGCCCACGCCCGCCGTCTCTTTCGAAGTCTTCCCGCCCCGTAACGTCGATGCGGCCTTTAGGCTTTGGGACACCGCCCAGGCACTGGCACCACTGGCACCACGGTTCTTTTCGGTAACTTATGGCGCAGGTGGGTCCACCCGCGATCTGACCACCGACGCTGCCGCCGTGTTGCGCCGCACCTCGGGGCTGCCAGTGGCGGCCCACCTCACCTGCGTTGGGGCCAGCCGTGCCGAAACCCTCGATGTGGCGCAAGGCTTTGCAGACGCCGGCGTGCGCGACATCGTGGCCCTGCGTGGCGACCCCGAAGACGGTGCTGACCAGTTTGAACCGCATCCCTACGGGTTCCGCGACAGCTGCGAGCTGATCGAAGCCCTGGCGCAAACCGGTAAATTTAACATCCGTGTCGGCGCCTACCCGGATTCGCACCCCGACGCCGCCTCGCAAGAGGCCAACATCACCTGGCTCAAGCAGAAATTCGACGCGGGCGCGGACGAGGCGATCACCCAGTTCTTTTTTGAGGCCGAAAGCTTTCTGCGCTTCCGCGACGCCTGCGCCAAAGCGGGCATCGACAAGCCGATCACACCGGGCATCCTGCCTGTGACAAACTGGAAATCTGCCGCGAATTTCGCCAAAAGCTGCGGCGCGCATGTTCCCGACTGGGTGGCCGACGCCTTTGCGGCCGCCCTGCGCGATGATCGCCACGATCTGCTGGCGATATCATTGTGCACAGAGTTGTGCAGCGATCTGATGGATGAGGGCGTGGAAGACCTGCACTTTTATACGCTCAACCGCGCTGATCTGAACCGCGACGTGTGTCGCGCGCTTGGCGTGACCCCGCAGGTCGCCCTGTCCGACGTGGCGTAATATCTTGTCATCGCGGTGTTTTGACGCCTAGCCTCTGTCAACCCATCCGGCGGAGACCCCCATGCCACGCATCGCCCAAAACCCCGAAGACCTTCTCAGCCAATCTGAGGTGCTAAAGCTCAGCGGTCTGGAATTCATGCAAGGCATTCTGGACGGAGATCACCCCGGCCCGCCAATCAGCGGCGCCATGGGCTACGGCCTGCACAAGATCGAACCGGGCCGCGCTGTCTTTCGCGGCGCGCCCAGTTTCCAGATGACAAACCCGATGGGCACCGTGCACGGCGGCTGGTACGGCACCCTGCTGGATTCAGCGATGGCCTGCGCGGTCATGACAAAAGTTCCAAAGGGCGCGGTCTACACAACGCTGGAATACAAGATCAATATCCTGCGCGCGATCCCGATCGACATGACAGTCGATTGCATTGGCACCACCGACCATGTGGGCCGATCCACCGGCATCGCCCGTGGCGAAATCAGAGGCGTGGACGACGGTAAGCTCTATGCGACAGGCTCAACCACCTGCATCGTGATGCAACTGGCCTGACCCCCACCGCTCATTTTGACACCCGTCTAAAAATCGGATCCGTACCAAGAGGCACTACGCCGAAGGGCGCGTCGGAAAGAACCAAAAGCCGCCCGGCGCATCTTCCATCCCCTCTGCACGCGCGGCGACGCTTTCATGCAGAAACTCGGACGGGTCCGCCATCACCACACGTTTTCGGCGCGTCATGAAAATGCGACCATAGCCGCGCCATGTACCGACTGACGGCGCAAGCGGGTCCTGTGGAAAACGCAGATTCCAACCCGGCGGCAGGGACAGTCCGCATTCCTCCATCCGCGACAAGAGCCACACCAGCGGAATGTTCGCCAAGGGCCGCGCCACTTCGTGGCCGCCCAGTTGTCCGCCCACATCCCCATGCGTGCCCGGAAACCACCCCTGCGCCACGTGACCGCCATAGCCTTCATGGGTGGTCCAGGGCACAACCTTATAGGCCACGCGGCTTTCATGCAGGGCCATGGCGTGAAAGCCGTTCTTCACGATGCTGCTCAGATCGTGGTTGTGAAACGCGTGCCATTTCTCGGAAATGCGCCACAGCACCGGCGCGTTGATGCCAAGCGACTTTACCGTGTCCCAGACACCGATTGCCTCAATCTCGATGCTGTCGTGGCAATGGGCCGCACGAAACGCTTGCGCCGCATCACTGCCATCAGAGCATTCATAGTGGCGATAGGCATCGCGGATGTTGCGCTCTGTCGCAGCATCGGCGCGCAGCAGGCCGACCTCATCGATGACCCCGGCAAGACTGCGCACCGCATAGGCCCCGCGGGAATACCCCAGCATAAAGATTCTGTCTCCGGGCCGATACCGCGACGCAAGATAGCCGTAGGCGCGCTTGATCTGTCCATCAATGCCGTGGCCCATGATCACGCTCAGCGTGCTGCGCCAGTCCCGCCATTGCAGGCCGGGCTCATAATACAGTGACAGGTCGCTCCCCATCTCGCGCATCAGCATGTAGGCGCGGCCCACATTGGTCTGACATTCCGGCGCCAGCGACGACATCGTGCCGTCCAGAATGATCACATGGGTCTGCGCCCCCCGCTGCGGTCCGAAGTCATCGGCCGGACGTTGCCATAGCCGCCCGAACAGGCGGGTAAAGAGCGTCTCATTCTGCGGCGCGCTGCCCGCCATTGATCATCTCCCAAACCCGGTGCGGGGTGAATGGCATATCCGCCTGCCGCACGTCGTGGTCCCACAGCGCATCCTGCACTGCATTGGCAACCGCAGCCAGTGCGCCGACGGTGCCCGCTTCCCCGCAGCCTTTCATGCCCATCGCATTTGCAGTGGACGGCACCGGTTCACTGGTAAATGAAATATGGGGAAGGTCAGTGGCCCGGGGCAAGGCATAGTCCATGAACGATGCCGTGAGCAATTGACCATCCTCATCGTAGACAACCCGCTCCTGAACGGCTTGGCCGATGCCCTGCGCGACCCCGCCATGCACCTGACCTTCGGCTAGCATCGGATTGATAAGGTTACCGAAATCGTCAACCACTGTGTAGCGGTCCGTCACCACATGCCCGGTCTCAGGGTCAACGGTCACCTCTGTAACATGCACCCCATTGGGATAACTGCGTCCGGGCAGCGTGGACCGTTCCTTATGGCTCAGCAGGTCATCCCGGCCCTTCTCGCGCGCCATCTCTGCCACGTCCAGCATCGTCGGGGTCAGGTTCGACCCATCCGCACGGAACCGTTCATCGTCAAAGCTGATCTCTGCGGCGGGCACCCCCATCTCATCGGCCAGAAAGGCGGTGAACACCTCTTTCATCTTGTCTACCGTGGCCAGCGTGGCCGTGTTTTGCGTCGTGACAGAGCGTGATCCGCCTGTCCCGCCGCCCTTGGCAATCAGATCGCTGTCGCCCTGCACAACGGTGATCGCCTCTAGCGGTATGCCCGTCTGGTCGCTCAGAAAGGCGGCATAGACCGTCTCGTGCCCCTGCCCGTTCGACTGTGTGCCGACATAGATTTTCACGGTGCCATCCGCCTCAAAGACCACGTGCGCGGCTTCCGAAGGATCCCCCAGAATGCTTTCGATGTAGTAGCAAATGCCCAGGCCCCGCAGCAGACCCCGCTTGGCATCCGCCGCGCGTCGCGCCGCAAAACCGTCAGTGTCGGCGACCTGCCGTACCCGGGTTACCAGACGGCCAAAGTCGCCCACGTCGTACAACTCGCCCGTCGCGGTTGTATAGGGAAACTGGTCGGGCTTGATAAAGTTGATGCGGCGCAATTCCCACGGATCCACGCCCAGCTCACGCGCCGCCCGGTCCATCAGCCGTTCCAGCACATAGATCGCCTCGGGCCGCCCGGCCCCGCGATAGGCATCCACCTGCACGGTGTTGGTGTAATAGCCTTCCACATGCAGATAGGTGGTCTGCACGTCATAAACCCCCATCAGGACTTTGCTGAACAGCATCGTCTGAATGGGCTGACCAAAGCCCGAATTATACGCCCCCAGATTACATTTGGTGTGCACCCGGTACGCCGTGATCCTGTTGTCCGCATCAAAGGCAAATTCCGCCAGCGAGGTCAGATCACGCCCGCCATTGTCGCTCAGCATCGCTTCGGTCCGCTCGGACATCCAGCGCACTGGTCGGCCCAGCGCGCGGGCCGCCTGAGCCACCGCATAATGCTCAGGATAAGACATCGCCTTCATGCCGAAACCACCGCCCACGTCCGGGTTAGTCACCCGCACCTGATCGGGCTCAAGCCCAAAGGCCCGCTGCATATGTCCCTTGTGTGCCCAGACCCCCTGCCCGTTGATCGCAATGTGCAGCCGCCCTTCATCGCTCCATTCCGCATAGCAGCCTCGCGGCTCCATCGCGTTGACGATGATCCGGTTGTCATCCACATCCAGAGAGACTACGCGCGCTGCGGCCTCAAAAGCGGCTTGTGTCGCGGCTTCGTCCCCCATGCCCCAGTCAAACGCGCGGTTGTCCGGGGCTTCTTCATGCACGGTCGGGCCACCCGGCCCCAGATCGGTCTTGGCATCCAGATCGTCCACGTCGAACATAATCAATTCCGCCGCATCCCGCGCCTGTGCCAGCGTTTCAGCAATGATCGCCGCCACCGGTTCGCCCACATAGCGGACGCGCCCCTTTGCCAGCGCCGGACGCACCGGGGCCGCCCCCTTGGTGCCATCGCGGTTATCCACCACAGCTCCGGCCATCGCGATCTTGACACCTGCCGCCTCAAGATCCGCCACCGTCAACACCGCGTGGACGCCGTCAGCCTCTGCCGCGTCCGTGATATCCAGCTCGGTGATTTCTCCGTGCGCGACGGGGGAGCGGAAGAAATAGGCGTGCAGCGCCTCCACCGGGGCCACATCGTCCACATATCGCCCATGCCCCGTCAGAAAGCGCACGTCTTCTGTACGTTTGACCGGCTGGCTCTTACCGAATTTTTCCATGAAGCAGTGCCCCTTGCATCAGAATTCTGATGCGGACACTAGCCTGACTGCGACCGGTGTCCAGAGCACAGTCACATCATGCCCCGAGCCCAGCCACCATTTCCAACTGATGGACGCCGTAGCCGTTGAACGCAGTGCTCATGGCGATCGAATAGGCCCCCATGGCGCCAAAAAGAACATAGTCCCCTTCCTGCATGTCTTCCGGCAGCCGCAATCCATCGGGCAACCGGTCCAGTGAATCGCACGTTGGCCCAAAGACGGTGTGGGGTCTGCGCGGCCCGATGCGCGGCCCATCGGGCCCCAACACCGATACCAGGCCGGTTGGTCCCATGTCACGCAAGTCCACCAATCCGCCATAGATCCCGTCATTGAGAAAAACCGTTTTGCCCCGCAATCCCTTGATCCGCGTCGCCAGAACACAGGCAGACGCCACCATCGCCCTGCCGGGTTCACAGACCAGCGTCGGCACCTCCCCATCAAAGCATGCCGCAAGGGTACCGTGTACCGCCGCAAAGACGGCAGCGTGATCTGGTGCACCGTCCCCTCGATCCGCCGCAAAACCACCGCCAATGTTGATCCGCGCCGGGCGCACCCCTGCTATGGCTGCAATCCGCGCGGCCTCTGCCAGATACGCGCACCATGCCTTCGGGTCGGTGCACTGTGTGCCCGGATGAAAGCTTAGTGCGGGGGTGAACCCCATCGCCGCGACCTGCCGCAGCAGATCTGCAGCACCTTCGGGCGTCGCACCGAACTTGGCGCCGAAATCATAAGCCGCCCCGGCAACAGGCAATGCGAAACGTACCGCCACCTCTGTACTGCGAGGCACAGCACGCAGCTTGGACAACCCACCCGGATCATCCACCGACCAACTGGCCACGCCTGCGTCTATCCCTGCGGCCACTTCGGCTGCCGACCGCATCGGGTTGTTGTAATGCAGCACTGCGTCAGGACAGGCCGCGCGCGCCGCTGCCATCTCAGCGGGCGAGGCGACGTCAAAGCACGTCAATCCGGCTGCGGCCAGATTGCTCAGGACCTCGGGCCGGTCATTGGCCTTGACCGCATAGGTCACCAACCCATCAAACCCTTGCTGGAACGCCCGCACGGTCTTTTGCAGGACGGCAGGTGCAAGAAACAGGATCGGATGATCCGGGCGGTGACGCTGAAGATAGGACTGCGGAGAGGTCGACAGGGGGGCGCTATGCTGCATCGGAAGCCTCCAGATTTCATCTTTTGCATGACTCTGCCCTTGAACACGGACGATTTCATGCGTCAAGCTGACGAAAAAGCGCCACTAAAGAATCGAAATGACGGAACGACCATGCAATTAGACGAAAAAGATCAGGCCCTCATCGCGGCCCTGCAGGAAAACGCCCGCAAACCCATCGCTGACCTGGCGCGGATGCTGGGGCTCGCGCGGACCACGGTTCAGGCCCGGCTTGAGCGATTGGAACGCAGCGGCATGATTGAGGGCTATACCCTGCGTCTGGGGGCCAGCGCCCGGGCGCCGCTGGCAGCAACGGCCCTTGTCAGTATCGAACCCCGCTCAGGGGCTGCGGTTCTCGCCCGGCTCAAAAGCCTGCCGGGCGTGCAACTGGTTCACACCACATCCGGACGCTTTGATCTGATGGTGCAAATTGCGGCCAACACCACGCAAGAGCTGGACGAGACCCTGGATCGCATCGGTGAGGCGCGCGGCGTAAAATCCTCCGAAAGCCTGATCCATCTCAGCACAAAGATCGACCGCCGGGTCTGAAAGCGAAGTGCGTTTGTCGAAAAAGCGCTAGAATCGCGACCGTTTGCAGTCACTCTGAACCGGAAAGACGGAGGTTCCCATGCGCGACACGCAACCCCTGCCCGATGGTCATCTCACCGCCGATCAGCAAGCGGCCTATTGGGATGACGGCTTTCTCTTCCCGTTGCAGGTCATGCCCCCGCAAGACGCAGCATCCCTGCGGGCTGAGCTTGAAGAGATCGAACAGACATGGCTCGACAATGGTCTGCTCCTTCCGCTGAGCACCTACAAAAGGGTGAACGCTCAATACGTCCTGCCCCTTGCCTACAAGATTGGCGCGGACCCGCGTATCCTTGATGTCGTCGAGGGCATTCTGGGCCCTGACATCCTGATCTACGCCGTCGAGTTTTTCATCAAGGAACCCCGCACCACCCACAAGGTCACTATGCATCAGGATCTTACCTATTGGGGCCTCGGCGCCATTGACGGGCTGGTGACGGCATGGCTGGCCCTCTCGCCCGCGACCCCTGCCTCGGGGTGCATGGACTTTGTACGCAGCAGCCACAAGAACGCGATCCTGCCCCATGCCGACAGCGATGATCCCGACAACCTTTTGAGCCGCGGTCAGGAAGTGCAGGTGGATGTGGCCGAAGGCGACAAAGTGCCCATTGAACTACACCCCGGTCAGATTTCCTTGCATCACGGGCTGACGATCCATGGCTCGGGCGCCAATACCACGAATGACCGCCGCATCGGTGCAGTGATCCGCTACTGCACACCCGAAATCGCCCAGCAGGTTGCGGACAAGGATTACGCCATGCTGGTGCGCGGCGCAGACCGGGTCGGCAACTTCATCAACGTCGCCGCGCCCACGCAGCCCTTTACGCCCGCCAGCCTCGCGATCTACGATGAAGTCCGCACGGCACAATCGCAGGCCATGATGGCGGGCGCAAAGGTCAACAGCAAAGGCATGTACGTCTGATGGACAAGGTCGCATTCACCCAGATGAAAGACGGGACTAAGGAAGAGTACGAATTCCTCACCCGCCACGAGGTTGAGCACACCAAAGGGACCGCAGACCGCTTGCTCAAAGCACTGGTGGATCTGGATGAAGGCCTGTCAGGCTACCAGATCACACGACTGGGCCATTCCCTGCAATCCGCCACCCGCGCCTTTCGCGACGGGGCCGATATCGACTGGATCGTTTCGACCCTGCTACATGACATCGGCGACATCTATGCCCCCTACAATCACGACGAATACGCCGCCGCGATCCTGCGTCCTTTCGTGCGGGAACAATGCACATGGTGCGTCGCGACCCATGGTGATTTCCAGATGGTCTATTACGGCCACCACGTGGGCGGAAACCCCCACAAACGCGACCACCACAAGGGCAACATCTATTTTGACGATTGCGTCGCATTTTGCGAACGCTGGGACCAGTCCAGCTTTGATCCCGCCTACGACACCTTGCCGCTCGACTTTTTCCGACCAATGGTCAACGAAGTCTTTGCCCGCACGCCCTACGATCCCAACGTCATCCGCCAAGGCCATCGCGAACCACTGGTCATCCCGCAAGCCGAATAGACGGTCTACACGCCCCCTTAACTATTTGCCCGTAATCCTGCCATACCCGCCCGCACCCGCAGCGGGAATGGAGGCATCGATCATGGATCGCATCTGCAACTTCCTGCCTAGTCGCATTGAGACACTGATTGTTGGCGTGCTTTTCGCCTCAACTGGCCTGACCTTGTGCGACACTACGGGCGCCGATCCGCTGATCTTGCTGTATCCGTTTATGATCATCGCGTACCTGCTGGCCA
Source organism: Sulfitobacter aestuariivivens (assembly GCF_014763045.1). Lineage (GTDB taxonomy): Bacteria > Pseudomonadota > Alphaproteobacteria > Rhodobacterales > Rhodobacteraceae > Sulfitobacter > Sulfitobacter aestuariivivens. Next base: position 534,481 of record NZ_JACTAG010000001.1, on the reverse strand, counting down.
TCCCTGGCAAAGGTACCCTCGCAGAATTGGTAGCACACCCCCGCGGGCCACGTGCTTTCCGACGATGATGCGTGGCCAGGCAACCCGCGCCGCATCCATCATCCCACTCTCATCGGAGATCATCGATGCCGCTCAAGCCGATTGATACCGTCCTTCTTGTCGATGACAGCGAAATCGACAACAGACTGCACGCGCGCGCCATCGACCGTACGGGTCTGGCCAGACAGGTGCTGTGCTTTCCCATGGCCGAAGACGCGATTGCCCACATGCGCAAACCCGGGGCCATCCCGGCTGACCTGATCCTGCTGGACATCAATATGCCGCGTATGAACGGGTTTGAGATGCTGGACGCCTCTGTCGCCGAATTCGGCGAAGCGTTCATGCCATCGGTGGTGGTGATGCTGACCACCTCCCTGAACCCGCGTGACCAGTCCCGTGCCAAAAGCTTCTCGGTGATCCACGACTATTTTCAGAAACCCCTGACAGCCGAGAAGTTCACCGATCTTGTCAGCAAATTGAACCAATCAGAGCTGGCCTGAAATCACCACGCCCGAACGCATGCCGCGTGGGCCTTTCCCTCCCTGTCATCCTCGGCTAGATCACCCCTCAAACCGCAAGAGGGGATCGCCCGATGGCACTCGACAAGACATTTGACGCAGCCGAAGCCGAAGCACGGCTTTATGCGGCCTGGGAACAGGCCGGTGCCTTCAAGGCCGGGGCCAATGCAAGCCGCGACGACACCTTTTGCATCATGATCCCGCCGCCCAACGTGACAGGCGTTCTGCACATGGGTCACGCATTCAATAACACGCTGCAGGATATCCTGATGCGCTGGCACCGGATGCGCGGGTTTGACACGCTGTGGCAACCCGGTCAGGACCATGCCGGGATTGCCACCCAGATGGTGGTCGAACGCAAATTAGCCGAAACCCAGCAGCCCGGGCGCCGCGAACTGGGGCGCGAGGCATTTCTGGAAAAGGTCTGGGAATGGAAGTCCGAGTCCGGCGACACGATTATTGAGCAGCTCAAGCGCCTTGGCGCCTCCTGTGACTGGTCACGCAATGCCTTCACCATGTCGGGCGCCCCCAATGCGCCGCAGGGCGAAGAGGGCAATTTTCATGACGCGGTCATCAAGGTCTTTGTCGATATGTACGACAAGGGCCTGATCTATCGCGGAAAGCGGCTCGTCAACTGGGACCCCCATTTCGAGACAGCGATCTCGGACTTGGAAGTGGAGAATATTGAGACCGACGGTCACATGTGGCACTTCAAGTACCCCTTGGCGGATGGCGAGACATATAGGTATTTGGAAAAGGGTGAAGATGGGGAGGTGCTCTTTGAAGAAGAGCGCGATTACATCTCTATCGCCACCACGCGACCAGAAACGATGCTGGGCGATGGCGCAGTCGCCGTTCATCCATCAGATGAACGCTACGCTCCAATCATCGGTAAACTATGTGAAATCCCTGTCGGCCCGAAAAAACATCGGCGCATGATCCCGATCATCACCGATGACTACCCCGACCCCACCTTTGGTTCGGGCGCGGTGAAGATCACCGGGGCGCATGACTTCAACGACTACGAAGTCGCCAAGCGAGGTGGCATCCCGATGTACAATCTCATGGACACGCGCGGCGCGATGCGCAGCGATGGCAACCCCTATGCCCAGGAAGCGGCCGTGGCGCAACGCATTGTCAATGGCGAGGAGGACTTTGACGAGGCCAAGATTTCCGCCATGAACATGGTCCCCGAGGCGTATCGTGGCATGGACCGGTTCGAGGCGCGCAAGGCCGTGGTCGCTGACATCACCGCCGAAGGCCTCGCCGTGATGACCCAAGGACACGACCCCCGTCTAGGGAAGGCCGCCGCAAAACCCCTCGCCCCCGAAGAGGGGGGCGAAGCGCGCGAAGACACGCTTGTCCCGCTGGTCGAGGCAAAAAAGATCATGCAGCCCTTTGGCGACCGCTCCAAAGTGGTCATTGAGCCGATGCTGACCGACCAATGGTTCGTGGCCACCGACAAGATCGTCGGCCCTGCGATTGACGCGGTCCGCTCAGGCGAGGTCGCCATTTTCCCCGAGCAGGACAAGAAGGTCTATTTCCACTGGCTTGAGAATATCGAACCCTGGTGCATCTCTCGCCAGTTGTGGTGGGGGCATCAGATACCAGTGTGGTTTGACAAGGAAGGCAACGAGTACTGCGCGCCTACAGAAGCTGAGGCACAGGCCAAAGCGCCCGGAAAGTCGTTAACGCGCGACCCCGACGTCCTCGACACCTGGTTCTCCTCCGGCCTCTGGCCCATCGGCACGCTCGGCTGGCCCGAAAACACGCCCGAACTGCAAAAGTACTTTCCAACCTCTGTACTGATCACCGGGTTCGACATCATCTTCTTCTGGGTCGCCCGAATGATGATGATGCAATATGCAGTCGTGGGGCAAAAACCTTTCGATACAGTCTACGTCCACGCCCTCGTCCGGGATGAGAAGGGCAAGAAAATGTCCAAGAGCACCGGCAACGTGCTCGACCCGCTGGAACTGATCGACGAATACGGGGCCGACGCTGTGCGTTTCACGCTGACAGCCATGGCCGCCATGGGGCGCGATCTGAAACTCAGCACGCAGCGCATCGCGGGATACCGCAATTTTGGCACTAAGCTGTGGAACGCTCACCGTTTTGCCGAAATGAACGGTGTGTTCGACATACCGACGCAACACCGACGTGATACCGACGTTACACAGACGCTCAATAAATGGATCATCGGAGAGACCGCGCGCACCCGCGAAGCCGTTGATGAAGCACTGAAAAACTACCGTTTCAATGATGCAGCCAACACGCTTTATGCCTTTGTCTGGGGCAAGGTCTGCGACTGGTATGTGGAGCTGTCAAAACCGCTGCTGCAGGACGGCGCTGAGGGTTCAGAAGAGACCCGCAAGACCCTTGGCTGGGTGCTGGATCAATGCCTGATCCTCCTGCATCCCATCATGCCCTTCATCACCGAAGAGCTGTGGCAAACCACTGGAAACAGGGACAAAATGCTGGTTCACGCCCCGTGGCCCGACTACACGACCGACGCGCTGCTCGACGCGAATGCCGATGCAGAACTTAACTGGGTGATCGGCCTGATCGAAAACATCCGGTCTGCCCGCGCGCAAATGCATGTGCCTGCCGGGTTGCAGGTACCGATGGTCTTCAGCTCAATGAGCGCCAATGCACAAACGGCATGGGACAACAACGAGACGATGATCAAACGCCTCGCCCGTGTGGAGAGCCTTGAAAAGGTTGACAGTTTCCCAAAAGGGACCGTCTCTATCCCTGCGCCCGGCGCAACCTTTGGCCTGCCACTGGCGGGCCTCATCGACATCGCCGAGGAAAAGGCGCGGCTGCGCAAATCCATGGACAAGCTGCAAAAGGAAATCGGTGGTCTCAAGGGACGGCTGAACAATCCAAAATTTGCCGCCTCCGCCCCCGAAGAGGTGGTCGCCGAAGCACAATCCAATCTGGACGCGCGCCTCGAAGAGGCCGCGCAATTGCAGGCCGCATTGGACCGCCTCACCGAAATGGAGTAGACTTGGGATTATGCGCAGCTTTCGACAACTTATCGAACAGCAGATCGCCAAATCCCGCGCCTCTGGTGGGCTGAGCGGCCTGCAGGGTGAGGGCAAGCCCCTGCCCCCGCGCCGTGCTGAAACCGACGCCGAAGCAGCGACCTCTGCAGGATACCGGATCATGGCCGAAGCCGGTGTTGTTCCCGAAGAATTCGCGCTGAAGGAAAAGCTCAAGCAGGCCCGCCAGGCCTTCACTGCCGCCACGACCGAGGCCACCCGCACTGAAGCTTCAAGGCAAATTGCGGATCTTGAACTGCGCTACAACATCGCTGTCGAAGCGCGTCGCAAATTTATGCGCTGACACAAGCAAGGACCGGATCCTGCGATGGCGGCAAGCGGCTTGTCTGAAACAGACGGGCTCAGGCCCGCGGCGGGCACCAATAAGCGGAATCGCGCGCCAGCGCGTCACTTGGATCAGGCCTGCCTATTTGAAGACCGCCGGTCGCTTGCCAAACTCCGCGGCAATCACTTCCATCTGGTGCGGCTTGCCGATCAGGTCCGCCTGCTCACGGGATTCCGCTTCCAGAATTGCGTCTGCATCCGACGCCTCTGCAAATGAAATCAACCGCTTGGCAGCCCTTATTGCCGATGGGCTTTTGCCTGCGATCACACCCGCCATTTCCATGGCGCGTGTTAGCGGATCATCAGACAGCTCCGTGACCATGCCCCATCTTTCGGCCTGCTCGGCCGAAATGGGGGTGGCCGTATAGGTCAGCACACGCAGAACATCAGAGCGCACCAACCGGGGCAGCAGGACCATCCCACCCATATCCGGTACAATGCCCCACTTCATCTCCATCACAGCAAGGCGTGCGTCAGGGCTGGCAATGCGCATATCGGCACCCAGCGCCAGTTGCAGCCCCGCGCCGTAGACCGCGCCATGCAGCGCTGCGACAACGGGGATCTCAAGCCGTGCCCAGATCATGGCGACTTCCTGCCATTGGTTGGTGGTCTCTTCACCGTGGGTACGCGGCATCAGCAGATCCGCTGGGTCCTTGCCCATCATCCCCGACAGGCCTGTAATATCAATGCCCGCGCAAAACGCCTTGCCCTCTCCGGACAGCACCACCACCCGGGCATCGGAACCGGCAACCTCCTGCCCTGCTGCAATGATCGCATCAATCATATCCTGATCCACGGCATTCAGCTTGTCAGCGCGGGTCAGGCGCACATGTGCGATGTGATTTTCGTAGGTGACAGATACGCGGGACATGGAAACCTCCTGATTGGGCAGCACCATAACACCGCATCACCTAGCGACTGACCAGTACTACGTCACGGCACCAGCCGGTCGACCGCCCGCATCATGCCAAGTGACTTGTCATAGACAAGGGTCAATACCCGCCGGACCGGCGGCTTTGTGGCCATGGACGGCGCGATGCGCAGCGTTCCGGCGGCGGCCGTCGCCGCGATAAAACCACGTCGGGTGAATTTGGGCATGATATCGCCTCTGTTGTTGCGAACGATTCTCATATAAGAACGACTTTGCCCGTTGCCAACCACTTGCCCCCCCGGCAGACCGACCCTATCACAACCGCCATGACCCATATTCGCCTGACCCCGCTCGCCCAATCCCTGCCCGCCACCGTGCCCTTTGTCGGCCCCGAGACGCAGGAGCGTAGCAGAGGCCGTCCTTTTGCGGCGCGGCTGGGCGCCAACGAGAACGTGTTCGGGCCATCGCCCAGGGCCATCGCGGCGATGGCTGAAACAGGGCACTGGATGTACGGCGATCCGGAAAGCCACACATTGCGAATGGCCCTTGCCGCGCACCATGGGACAACGCCGGACCACATCATTGTGGGCGAGGGCATAGATGGGCTGTTGGGCTATCTTGTGCGCCTTTTTGTGGGTCCGGGCGATGCGGTAGTCACCTCTGACGGGGCCTATCCGACATTCAACTACCACGTGGCGGGATATGGCGGCACCTTGCACAAGGTGCCTTATGTCGATGATCACGAAGACCCCGCGACCCTTTTTGCCAAAGCCGCAGAAGTGGATGCAAAACTGGTCTATCTGGCCAATCCCGACAATCCGATGGGCAGTTGGCACACTGGTGCAGACCTCGCAGCAGCAATGGCCTCTCTGCCAGAGGGAACCTTGCTGGTGCTGGATGAGGCGTATGTTGATACCGCGCCCGACGGCACCGCCTTGCGACTGCCATTGGATGATCCACGGATCATCCGGTTTCGCACCTTTTCCAAGGCCTATGGCATGGCCGGAGCCCGTGTCGGCTATGGGATGGGGCATCCTGACCTGATCTCTGCATTCCACAAAGTGCGCAATCATTTCGGCATGAACCGCGCCGCTCAGGCGGGCGCGGAGGCCGCCCTGGCCGATCAGTCGTATCTGTCACAGGTGCTTGAGAAAATTGCACACTCCCAAAATCAAATTGCCCAGATTGCCATCGACAATGGGCTGTCCCCGCTCCCGTCAGCCGCGAACTTTGTGACAATTGATTGCGGTGCGGACGGGGCTTTCGCGAAAGCCGTGCTTGATGAATTGGTCGCACGCGGCATCTTTGTGCGCATGCCTTTTGTCGCCCCACAAAACCGGTGCATCCGCATCAGTTGCGGCACACCAAGCGATCTTGCTGCTTTTGCCGCCGCCTTGCCCGGCGCATTGGAGGCCGCAAAAAAGGGCTGACGGCGCGGAATGACATGCTAGACTTATCGTCATTCAGAGACCGAGACCCAAGATGCGCGATACATCAGACCGCCCCGCTGCCCCGAATTACACGTCAGCCTGCATCGTCATGTTTGGCGTGAACCTGACATGGATCCTGATGGTGATCTGGGCCATCTGGGGGCTGATTGCTGCTGCCGCTCTGGGCTGGGGTGTAAACTGGCTTATCCGGCGAATTGAGCAAACCCGCGCCTAGCGCGCCGCTAACCTCTGGCAATCACCTCAGCTGCGGCATCCAGCGCCCCTTCCCCGTGGGGGATATCAAGGGCCCGCAGCCCCGCCTGCATGCCACCCAACAACCCCATGATCATCTGGCCGTTGACATGTCCCATGTGCCCCAGCCGGAAGAACCCGTGCCAATTGGGATCATCGGAGGCGACCATGCCCAGGCCGATACCCAGCGTCAGGCCGATCCGGCTTTGTGTCCACTCCCGCAGTGCTGTGGCGTAAGGGGCCTGCAATCGCAGGGCTGTCACCGCTCTGCTACGGTGCGCACGCTCAATAATGTTGAGCTCGAATGGTCCTGTCTTCCCCCAGGCTTCACAGGCCACCCAAATGGCCTCTGCAAGCACCTCGTGCCGGTGCCAGACATTCTCGATCCCCTCGGCGTGGATCATATCTAAGGCGGTTCGCAAGCCATACATGTGCTGCGTCGGGGCGGTTCCGCAGTGGTATTGCCAAAAGCTGTCAGCGTGCGCGCGCGGCGTCCAGTCCCAATACGAGCTGACCCGCGCCATCTCGGCGCGCCGCGCAGCAGCGCGATCGTTGAAAAAAACAAAACCGACGCCGGGCGGCACCATCAGCCCCTTCTGGCATGCCGTCATCGCCACATCGACCCCCCAGGCGTCCATCTCGAATGCATCGCATCCCATCGAGGCAATGCAATCCACCATCAGCAAGGCGGGGTGATCCGCCGCATCGAGTACTTGACGCAACCCGGCAATATCGTTGCGCACTGAGGTCGACGTATCCACGTGTACGGCCAGCACAGCCTTGATTTCATGCGCTTTGTCTGCGGCAAGGGTGTCTGCCACTCGCTCCAGATCCATCGGCGCGCGCTTGCCAAAATCAAGAACGTGCGCGGTGACCCCAAGGCTTTCCGCCATGCCGGCCCAGCTTGTTCCAAAGTGGCCCGTCGACGGGACCAGCACGCTATCCCCCGGCCCGACAACATTGGCCAGTGAGGCCTCCCACACGGCATGACCATTGCCGATGTACATCGCTACATGATGTTTCGTCCGGGCAACGCGTCGCACATCCGCCAGCAGCCCCGGCATCATGTCGATCAGCGCGCCCGAATAGATATTGGGGGCCGCCCGGTGCATGGCGCGCAGCACCTCATCCGGCATCACCGAAGGTCCGGGAATGGCGAGATAAGAGCGCCCGTGCGCAAGCGAAGTCTCAGTGGTCATGTAACTGCTTTCTGTGCGGGATTGTCGGGACACTAGCCCGCCCGCGTGCAGCGTCAACACCGCAGAGCGCTTGCCCTGCCCCGCACTCCCGCGTAAATCGTTGAGACTACGGGCCCAAGGGAAGTTTGAAACGGTTATGAACGACCAGACCTATACGTCCGGGCAATTGCTGCGCTGGATCTGGGGGGCCTACCTCAAGAAGCATTCACCAACCATGCTGGTGGCCGTTTTCTTTATGGCCATCGAAGGGGCGACGCTGGGCGCACTGGCGCGTCTGATGGAACCGATGTTCGATCTCGTCTTTGTCGGCGGTCGCGATGACGCGCTGGTCTGGGTTGGGGTCGTCCTGATGGGCATCTTCATCCTGCGGGCCTTTGCCGGGGTCATCCAGAAGGTGCTGCTGACCCGCGTGGCGCAGAAAACCGCGGCCGATATGCGCATCGACCTGCTGGATCGCATGATGCGGCAGGACGGGGCGTTTCATCAGACCCACCCGCCCGGATTTCTGGTGCAGCGGGTTCAATCGGATGTGAATGCCGTGGGCGATGTCTGGCGCGCGGTCATCACCGGCGCAGGCCGCGATTTTATCGGTTTGCTGGTTCTTTTGGGCGTTGCCATCGCCATTGATCCGATTTGGGCATTGCTGGCCTGTGTCGGTATCCCCCTGATGGTGCTCCCCGCTGCCGCCGCCCAGCGTTTCGTGCGTCGCCGTTCGCGCGAGGCGCGTGATCTAGGGGCTGGCTTGGCCACGCGGCTGGACGAAGTGTTTCACGGCATCGTTCAGATCAAGCTCAACGCGCTTGAGCAGTATCAGGCGCGCCAGTACCGCGACATGACCGGAACATTTATCAAGACCGAAGTACGTGCCGCCTTTGGCAACTCGGCAATCCCCGGACTGATCGACATCATGTCGGGTCTGGGGTTCATGGCTGTCATTCTCTATGGCGGGGCCGAGATCATCTCGGGCGATAAGACCATCGGCCAGTTCATGACCTTCTTTACAGCCATGGGATTTGCCTTTAGCCCGCTGCGCCGGTTGGGGGCGATCAGCGGTTTGTGGCAGGTCGCGGCAGCCGCGCTTGAACGGATCAAGGAACTGATGGATGCCCCCCTGCGTCTGAAAGATCCCAAGACCCCAGTCGCGCTACCCGCTGGCACGCCGGGCGTGGTGCTTGAGGGTGTGGATCTGGCCTATGGCGAGGCCAAGGTGCTGGACGGGCTGACATTGCACGCTGAACCGGGTCAAACAACCGCCTTGGTCGGCGCGTCGGGCGCCGGTAAGTCGACTGTTTTCAATCTGTTGACGCGACTTATTGACCCGCAGGCCGGCGTTGTGCTGATCGGAGATCAGCCTGCCACGTCACTGCGGCTGCGGGATCTGCGCGGGCTGTTTTCCGTGGTCACGCAAGAGGCGTTGCTGTTTGATGAAACCCTGCGGGAAAACATCGTGCTTGGCCGCGAAGACGTCAGCGACGCGCAGTTGCAAGGCGTTCTGGACGCCGCGCACGTTTCAGACTTCCTTCCCAGTCTGGAGCATGGGCTCGACACGCGCGTGGGACCGCGCGGTTCTGCCCTTTCCGGTGGCCAGCGCCAGCGTGTGGTCATCGCCCGCGCCCTGCTGCGCGATACGCCGATCCTGCTATTGGACGAAGCCACGAGCGCGCTTGATGCCCAATCGGAACAGATGGTGCAGGATGCCCTTGATCGTCTGTCCGAAGGGCGCACAACACTTGTGATCGCACACCGCCTGTCCACAATCCGCAGTGCGGACAAAATTATCGTAATGGACCGGGGCCGCGTCATGGACGAAGGCACCCACGAAGAACTGCTTGAGCGCGGCGGCATATACGCCGACCTTTACCGCCTGCAGTTTCAGGAAGGCAAGACAGTCTCAGACGCGCACGGGTTGCGCGCGCTCAGGGGGCGCCAGCGCAGCGATGACGGCGAAAAACCGACAATCCTGCAACGTTTGGGGCAAGCCCTGTTCGGGTGATCACGATTGCGTCGGACGGTCGTATCGTGCGGCCAGTTGCTCTGGCGAGGCCCCGGCAAAATATCGCGCCAGCGTCCAGAGGTTTCGAGTACCGCGGCGCATCCAGCCTTGCGTGCGATATTTTTCTGCGCTGGTGATGGCTGTTGCAGGCAGCCCCGTCAACTTGCCGCGCAGAGTGCGGGCAAGGGCCACATCCTCCATCAGCGGCTGATCACAGTACCCGCCGACGACGTCATAAAGACGGCGCGGGATCAGCAGCCCCTGATCTCCGTAGGGCAACCCAAATCTGCTGCGCAGATTGGCCCATGCCGCGACCAGCGCCGCCGCCAGTCCGCCCCCGGCAAAGGAAAGCCGGAACCAGCCAGCCAATTCGCCCTCCAGATGGGGCCGGACTGCCTTTGGCCAGCCTTCGCCCAGCTGCGTATCGGCATGCAGGATCAGCAGCCAGTCGCCCTTTGCCGCGGCACACCCGCGCCGCAATTGCCCGCCGCGCGAGGCCGGACCATGCAGCACCTCGGCCCCCCAGGCCTGCGCCGTCGCCCCCGTCGCATCGCGCGAGCCGCCGTCGCTCACAATCACTTCGCGGATCAGACCGGCGTCAAGCCCTTCCATCAATGCACCAAGGCAACCGGGCAATGCGTCCACGGCATTCAGGGTTGGAATGATCACTGAGATCGGGGCGCGCATCTTTTGCCTCTTTTGGTCCGGTGGCGCAGTCATATATGTGATGCAGAGTGTTGCAAAGGATATGACCCATGCCAAACCGCCGCATCCTGCGCCTGATCGGAACCGACACCCGCGATTTCCTGCAAGGTCTGGTCACCAATGATGTCACCAAGCTGGACCAGGGGCTGGTCTATGCGGCGATGCTGACCCCACAAGGAAAATATCTGGCGGATTTCTTTCTTGTCGCTGATCATGATGCTGTCTTGCTGGATGTGGATGACAGTCTTGGCGACATGCTAAGCCAGCGACTGATGATGTATAAGCTGCGTGCAGATGTGCAGATCGAGACCGCTGCGCTGCATATGCACCGCGGTGTCGGTGACGTCCCACCAGACGGGCACCCCGATCCCCGCGACGCAGCCTTGGGGTGGCGTGCTTACCGTGACATGCCACAGACCGATGACAACGTGGATTGGGACGCACTTTATGTGGCGCAAAAGGTGCCGCAGACGGGTATAGAGCTGACGCCCGACACATTCATCCTTGAGGTGGGCTTTGAACGCTTGAGTGGCGTGGACTTCCGCAAAGGCTGCTATGTTGGTCAGGAAGTGACTGCGCGCATGAAGCACAAAACCGCATTGCGCAAGGGTTTGGCGCAGGTGCGGGTGGCGGGCCCCGCAGAAGTTGGCACTGAAATTCTGACCGATGGAAAGTCGGTCGGAACACTCATGACTGTTTCCGGCGACCGGGCGCTTGCTTACCTGCGCTTCGACCGTGCGAAGGGTGACATGCGTGCAGGCGACGCACAGATCGTGTGGGATGAAGAGACGCCCTAACGATCAGCGCGTTCCACCTGCCGGCTCAGGCCCTCTGAATCGACATCTGACGGTCGTCGAAAGTTCCCGCCGACCACATTTAACTGTCTAAGACTTGAATGACCTCGCGTCAGCCGGTCAGGCGCGTTCCACGTACTCGAAGGTCTCGGTGTTAACGATGATATCCTCATCCTGACCGACAAACGGCGGCACGCTGACCTTGACGCCATTGTCCAGCACCGCCGGTTTGAAAGAATTTGCGGCAGTCTGACCCTTCACGACAGGCTCGGTTTCGACAACCTTGCAGGTTACTTTCTGGGGCAGCGACGCGTTCAGCGCTTCTTCGTCATAGTATTCAACCACCACCATCATGCCGTCCTGAAGAAACGGGCGTCGGTCGCCCAAAAGCTCGGACGGCAGTTGCACCTGATCGTAGGTGTCGGTGTCCATCAAGACCAGCATCCCACTGTCTTCATAGAGAAATTGCTGATCTTTCTGCTCCAGCCGCACGCGCTCGACCTTGTCTGCGGACCGAAACCGCTCGTTCAGTTTCGATCCGTTTCGCAGATTACGCAGCTCAACCTGAGCAAAGGCACCGCCTTTACCGGGCTTGACGTGGTCGACTTTCACCGCCGCCCACAGACCGTCGTTATGCTCCAGAACGTTACCGGGGCGAATCTCATTTCCGTTGATTTTTGGCATAAGGCAAATCTTTGGCAAAAGGTTGATGAATTATTGACGCGGTCTATATCTGGGTGGCTGGGTCCCTGCAAGTAACCGAGATGTTGTGCCGTATCGGCGGCAAGACATGCAGAACGCGCATGGGAGCTATGCAAAAAAGTTCTATCCGAATCGGGGGTTATCCGTCATAACGAACTCCACGCCGGAAATGACAAGAGCAAGAATAATGGAAAGGACGACGAATGAAAGATTTCGTTGATGGCACGGCCTTCAATAACGAACAAGGCAATCGTGCACGCAAACTTTTCGCAGCCGTGGTACTGGCTGCTCTCGACGATGCAATCGCCGATGACAAGAAATACGGAAACGGGCCGGAGCAGATTGCCCGTTGGGCACGTTCGCGCGATGGCCGCGAAGTGTTGAGCTGTGCAGGCATCGACCCAAATGAGCGGGTCGTGACCGGCTTGATGGACTTTGTTGGCAAGGGTGTGCGGACCTCCGTTGCGCTTAGCCGCGAAGAGTCAGAGCGCCGCAATGCCGCCGCGCAACAGGCCGAAGCCGCCTAGGTTTCTGCCACAAGAGTTATGAGGGAACGCAGCCTTTTGGGGCTGCGTTTTCCGTTCAGGCGGTAAAAACGAACATCCAGACCCGTGCGACCATCAATTCTGCCGCCAACAATGCGGCCAAAAGAACCGACAGGACCCATCCCGGACGCCTGCGCCACAGTACGAACGCGCAGACGCCTGCCAACGCGACCTCGATCGGACCGACCCACAATGCGCCCCGCCGATTATCCCAATAGCTGACAGGGCTTTCGAAGATCCAGCCTGACAGCGGCCAAAAATGAGGCCGCCCGTCGTCATGGTGCAACGGAAAATCCAGCGCGAGATGCAGCAATGCCGCCCCGGTCAGGGCAATGGCCCACCCCACGCGGTACCACAGCGCCAGACCAAAAAGCGCGCCCCACAGGATGAAAGAATTATCGATGGCAAAAATCGTTTGCCAGGTGTCCGAGAAATAGAGCGTATCGAACACGACGTCAGGCGGAATCTGAAAGATGAATAGTGACGCCCCCGCCAACAGGTACAGCGACAGATCAGGCAACAACGCGCCCGTCATGGCAGCCCAGATCAGCAACCTGTCCCCGTTTCGACCCATTGCCGCCGCGCCAATAAGCAGATGTGCCGGTGTGTTCATCAATTGCCTCTTTTCGCAGCCCCGGAAATCCGTCAATTTGCCCGCGACCCCAGACCCGAGCACCAGATGACAAAAGCGATCATGATACAAGGCACCGGCAGCAATGTCGGAAAATCCATGATCGTTGCGGGGATTTTGCGCGCCTGTGAACGGCGGGGCATCACCACCAGACCGTTCAAACCGCAAAACATGTCCAACAATGCTGCCGTGACCGAAGACGGAGGGGAGATTGGCCGTGCGCAGGCATTGCAGGCGCGTGCAGCAGGCGTGGCGCCGCACACGGACATGAACCCGATCCTTTTGAAACCTCAAAGTGCGACAGGTGCGCAGGTGATTGTGCAAGGACAGATTGCAGGCCACCAGGAGGCGGCAGCTTTTGGCCAGAACAAGGCCGCGTTGATGCCAGCTGTTATGCAATCATTCCAGCGACTTGCACGGGGATGTGATCTGGTCGTGGTTGAAGGTGCCGGATCGCCTGCTGAGACCAATCTGCGTGCGGGGGATATTGCGAATATGGGGTTCGCCACCGCCGCCGGATGCCCGGTGATCCTGATGGGAGACATCGACCGGGGTGGTGTCATCGCGCAGATTGTCGGTACCAAGGCCGTTCTGGACGCCGCAGATACCGCCATGGTGCGCGGTTTCGCGGTGAACAAGTTTCGCGGGGATCGCACGCTTTTTGATGCGGGCCGGGATGACATCGCGGCGCGCACCGGCTGGCCATCGCTGGGGGTGATACCGTGGTTTGATCAGGCGCATCGCCTGCCTGCCGAAGATGTGATGGACCTGCCCGCTCGTGCTGGCACGTCTGACGGAGGCTGTGTCATAGCCGTGCCGCGATTGCCGCGTATCTCCAACTTTGACGACCTTGATCCACTCGCCGCTGAGCCTGACGTCGATCTGCGCCTCATCACACCTGGCAGCCCCCTGCCCGCAGACGCCGATCTTGTGCTGTTGACCGGCAGCAAGGCGACCATTGCAGATCTCGCGGCCCTGCGCGCCGAAGGGTGGGACATAGATCTTGCTGCGCATATTCGACGCGGCGGGCATGTGCTGGGCTTGTGCGGGGGGTATCAGATGCTGGGTCAGACCATCGCGGATCCACACGGGATTGAGGGCCCGCCCGGCATCGTGCCCGGTCTGGGTCATATGAACATCGAAACAGTGATGGCGCCCAAAAAGCACCTCGCACTCAAAGATGCGCTCCATCCCGCAAGCGGCACGTCGCTGGAGGGGTATGAGATCCACATCGGTGAAACGTCAGGCCCCGACTGTGACCGTGCCTGGCTAGAGGTCGACGGCACCCCAGAGGGCGCCGCGTCACCAGATGGGCGGGTAAAGGGCTGCTACATGCACGGCATTTTCAACGCAGACGGTTTCAGAAAGGCCTATCTGGCAGAACTCGGGGCGGGATCATCCGTCGCTTTCGAGGCTGGCGTAGATGCGGCACTGGACGCGCTCGCGGATCACGTTGAAACATATATTGACCTCGACCTTCTGCTATCGCTCGCAGAAGAAATAAGGCAGAACTAGCAGCTTAAACGGCCTAGTCCAAGTCGCGCGCCGTCAGGGCGCGGTGAATTTCCCGGCGGACCAACTTGCGCACATTGCGCGTGATCCGTTCCCCCAAGGCGCCTTGCAACTCTTCACGGACGATATCACTGATCAAATCGCGCAGACCATCCTCGTCAATAAGCTGATCTTCGGGCGACAGATCAATGTGATCATCAGGGTCTGCGGAACGCGGCGCGACTGCCTCGTCTTGATGCGCAGGCATGTCATCATCGACGACCAAGGGCTGTTCTTCGATGCGCTGCGCGATCGTCGCTTCAGCAGGCATATCGTCCTCCAGCGCCACGCGCTGTTCTTCGGCGCTTTGCGCAACCGTGGCATCCGCAGTCTCGTCCCGTGGCTCATCATCCGGCCAAGTGAGCGCCTCGGGCGGCTCATCTTCGGTCTCTTCGTCTTCCCATGCCATTGCAGGCAAAGGCGTTGCGGCGTTGTCATCGCTATCGGTGCCGTCGGGCTCCCAATTGTCCGATATTTTTCCGATCGCCGTTTCCAGTGCTTCGATCTTGGCGCTCAACTCTGATGGCGCGTCGTTCTTACCGGCCTTTTCGCGATGTGCATGATGCTGAAAACGGATCTCAGGCACAGTGTTGCCTGCGGTTTCGTGGTCCCCCTCGTCATCGGCAAAACCGTAAGGGTCATCCTGATAATCGTCCTCAGGGGCCAGCGTATTGGAGGTATCCTCCGACAGCTTGGCTGTGTTTTCGACCAATTCGAATTCATCGACCCCCAGGTCGACGCTACTTTCTTCCGGCTTAAACGTCAGCGGATCTGGTCCCGCATCACGCGTATCGGCGGTCTGGACAAGTGCTTCTTCCGGGGGATCGCTGACAGCCGTGTCTGGCTGATCCTGCTCTGACCCATCAGATGACTGATCTTCGGCCACACGGTGATCCGGCGTCAGCACCAAACGGTCGATCGGCGGGGTTTTTTGCGGCGATGATAGCGGGCGTTTGTCTTCGGACACCAACCGGCGAATTGAAGACAGAACATCCTCTACCTCGGCATTTTTGACGGGGTCGGACATATCTATTACCACTCTTTCCTCAAGCGGCAGTGTAACCCCTGCGGCAGATTCTCACAATGGGGCCGTGAAAATTGTCAGTCTTTTTGCAGCGCCCGCAGCACCCTGTCCAACTGCTGTCCTTGCTTTGACCGCTTGGCGGGGCCGTCCTTGACCAGATTGTAATATGCAGCCGGATCATAGGTCTGTACCGGCAGTTTCAGATCGGCAACCGTCAGGCGGCCCGTGGCAGCCAGCAAGTTGTATGCGGCAATGTACAGATTGGCCCGGGCGGAAACCTGGGTTGATTGCGCGTCAAGCAGGGATTGCTCGGCGTCAAGAACGTCGAGGGTTGTACGTGCGCCCAAAGTCGCCTCTTCCCGGACGCCGCGAAAGGCGATGCGGGCGGCGCGAATCTGCCGCTCTGACGCTTCAAGTTGCGCGCGTGCGGACAAGAGATTGGCGTAAGCATTGCCCACATCTTGTTGCACATCATGGCGGACAATGTGCAAATTGGCGCGCTGTGCATCACGTTGTGCCATTGCACGACGCGCATTGGATGACAGACGACCGCCATTATAGATCGTTTGCCCGACATCAATACCGACAGATCCGGTGTGGCTGTACGATGGTGAATTGAAGTTTTCGGTCACACCGTATTGCCCACGCAGCGTTACCGTGGGTTGCATCGCAGCTTCTGCTGCCAGAACCAATAGGTCAGCGGCAGCCACCTGATGTTGCGCGGCCCGCATTGAGGGATGCGTGCGCACTGCCAGCGCCTTGGAAGCATTCAAATCCCGACCGACGTCCGGCAATCGAGGCGGAGGCTGCAAGCGGCCCGGGGCACGCCCGACCACATTGCGGAATTCCTCTGTTGCCTGCAGCAGCGCCCCTTGCGCCCCGGCAAGCCCGCTGCGCGCCTGCGCCAGCTGCGCCTCGGCAAGGGCAACATCCGTGCGGGTCACCTCACCCACTTCGAACCGGTCCCGGGCGGCGCGCAGTTCCTGGGTCAACAGCCGCAGGTTATTATTGCGCAACGCCACGGATTCAGAGGCTTCGATCACGCCCATGTAGGCGGCAACCGCGCGAAACAGCACTTGCTGTTCGATATTGATCAACGTGTCGCGCGTCGCCAGAACCGTTTCCTTGGTCGCTTCGATCTGCAACTTGCTGTTGCCGCCGTCGTACAACAAAAGCTCGGCAATCAGACCAAGATCAACGCTGGTGCCATTGACGCTGCTGGAAAACCCTGATCCGGAAACCTGACGCGTGCCGAATGTACGTGTCACACTGCCAGACCATCGCAGAACGGGCTTCAATGCCGCCTGCGCGGCCGCAACGTCTTCATCAGCCGCCCGCAGAAGGGCCCGATTTTGGTCCAAAAGACCCGAATGATTGTAAGCACTTACGAGCGCATCGGCGAGCGTTTCCGCACCACCCGCCCGCGGCAGCCCCGTGACCAAGAGCAACAGAATAGCCGCCAAAAATCGTTTCATACCCTGCCCAAGACCCCTAACGCTCACACCCTGCCCCCGCTCAACGCCAGCCTCACACTGCGGCGCTCTCACAATTGAAACTCTGGTTGTCTGTCAAATCCATCCAGCACAGGGGCACTGGCATTGAACGCGCGGCGCCAGGTGATTTGATCGCCTTGTTTGTGGCCGATGCGCACTTCACCCAAAGCCCCTTCCATAAAGAGGCAGGCAATGTGGCCGCCCTCCTTCAACTGATCACAAAGCGCCTGCGGGACCTGCGCCACGCCGCCTTGCACGATGATCGCGTCATAGGGCCCCTGCCCCGGCGCCCCTTCGGTCAGCGGCCCAATATGGACCATGGCGTTGTCAACGCCTGACTGGCTCAGCGCTTCCTGGGCTTCTGTCGCCATTGCCTCATCCTCTTCCACTGCGACAACGGCCTCGGCCATGTGGGCGATGACAGCAGCCGAATACCCCATCGCGCATCCCACATCGAGAATCAGTTCATCGGTACCGATGGCCAAAGCATCCAGCATCTTGGCCAACGTCCGGGGTTCAAGCAGCACACGCCCGTCGCCCAGATCAAGGTTCTCGCCCAGATAGGCCGCTTCCCTCTTTGTCGCCGGGACAAAGTCTTCACGGGCCACGTTCAGCATGGCGTCGATGATCGGAAACTTGGTGACATCGGAAGGCCGAACCTGGTTGTCGACCATCATTGTCCGGCGCGCGAAAAAATCACTCATCTGCTAAACTCATCCGTTCAGATTCTCGTTTCGCAAAATGTCGCACATCGCGCCAAGCGCAGCAACGGCTGAGCCGCATTTTCCGAAATCAGAAACACTTGCAGGGCCGCAAATGATCCGCTAGCAGTGCGACACCACCGGCAGGCGAGTTGGCGGAGTGGTTACGCAGCGGATTGCAAATCCGTGTACACCGGTTCGATTCCGGTACTCGCCTCCATTTAATTTCAGGTACTTAACGTAGAATACACACCAACTGTGGTCGGCAGAACTGTGAGTGGCCGATCTGCCGAGAGCGGGGAACAGTTGCGACCACGAACGCGGTCGACGACCAGAGATATTAAGAGGCGAATGACTGTATCGGCAGATTTGCTTTGCAAATCGCCTGCCGGGCGACGGACGCTCGGACAAACCCTGCCGATCCATCACGTCCGACACAGTCCGCCCTTTGACATCAGCGTCAGCAGTTTCTTGTTGCGAGATCCTTTAGGGCCACATTGTCGAGCATCGCATCTGCAAACATCTGCTTCAGCGGATTGTTCTCATCCTCAAGCGCCCGCAGTTTCTTCGTACCAGACACGTTCATGTCGCCAAACTTGGCTTTGTATTTGTAGAACGTGGCATCGCTGAGACCGTACTCACGGCACTGCTCCTGCGCTTTCACGCCAGCCGCATACTCTTTGGTCATTCCAGTGATCTGTTCGTCACTAAATCTACGTTTCATAGTCCATCCTCTCTTGGGACGGATTGCCAACACCCCAGGGGCCTTATTTCAGGGGGCTGGGTCATTGGCGCTTCACTCCCGAACAGCACGCAGGACTTTTAAAGGGGGAGCACGACCGAACTGAATGCCGCTGTTTTCCGCAAATCCGACATCCAATGCCGCATCACGCGAGATGCACACACGTCACGTCGCACTGCATTCGACGCCACCCGTACACACCCTGAGCAAAAAGAGCAGCCCGCGATCCAAAGATCTTAACTCTTCTTCACACTCAAGACCGGACGCCCTGTTAACCCCACCATTTACCGCTCCAACACTGACGTCATACCGACGTGATACCGACGCAGAACCGACGCGCCAAAACCCCTGTTTCGCTTGCCTAAACACATGATTCGCCCCGCAGTGGTGTTGCGTCCACAAAACCCGTTGCGCGTGCGCTGTGTTGCGCTACACCGGCCATATGCTCAGCTACCAACACATCTATCACGCAGGCAACCTTGCCGACGTCCACAAACACAGCCTTCTGGCGTGGATGCTTGACTATCTGACCCGCAAGGACAAACCGCTGACCTACATAGAAACGCACGCGGGCCGTGGCCTTTATGATCTGTCCGATGACGCCGCGGCCAAGACAAACGAAGCCGCACAAGGCATTGAAAAGGTTGCGCATTGGTTTGATGAAACCCACCCTTTCGGTCGCGCGCTCAGCACCGTTCGCGCCACCCATGGCCCCCGCAGTTATCCCGGCTCACCGCTGATTGCTGCGACCTTGCTTCGCGGTATCGACACGCTGCATCTGTCCGAGCTGCACCCCCAGGAACACAGTGCGCTTGACCTCGCCATGTCGCCCTATGACGTCAAATGTCACCTGCGCGACGGGTTCGAACTGGCCCATGCGCTGGTCCCGCCGACCCCGCGCCGGGGGCTGATACTGATCGATCCCTCCTATGAGATCAAAAGCGATTACAACGACTTACCGCGCCACATCGCCCAATGGCACCGCGCATGGAATGTCGGCATCATTGCCCTGTGGTATCCGATCCTGACCGGTGGTGCACATCGCGACATGCGCGATACTCTTGTCGGCACCTACCCCGACGCGCTCTGCCACGAAGTCGGCTTTGCCCCTGCCCGGCCCGGGCATGGCATGATTGGCTCAGGCCTCTTCGTGCTCAATCCGCCCTACGGCCTGCACGAACAGGCCGCAGGGCTCAAAAACGCGTTCGCAAAGCTGTGATCGCCCCTCCCGTGACGGCCGCTGACAAGCTGCGAAATTCTGTGCTAGATTGGTCGCATGAGACTCTTGCGCACGATAGCACTTGCCCTTGCTCCGACCTCAGCGCTCGCCTGCGGCGGCCCTGTCTGTCTGGTTGACCCCGACAGCCTCCTGTTGCCGCAAATCATTGATTTCGAAGACATTGCCAGCGGTTGGGGCCCGGGTATCGAGATAGACAGTGTCCTGCCCATGCCCGGCGCCAGCTTCGGCGAACACTTTGCCGGACAGACCGTCGCCAGCCTTGACACCTACGACCAGATCACCGGCGCCGCCTTCGCGCCGCTCACCCTCATGCCCGGCGCGGACGGGCAGAACCTTTCGGTGGTTCAGTTTTCGGGAAACACCCTGATCAACGGCTGGGGTGTCGCTGGTTTTCCGCGCCGCGAGGCCCAGGGCGAAGGCGCCATCGCGGTTCTTTTCGACATCGACCAAAGCGCGCTGGCCTTTGATCTGCGCGGCGGCGAAGCGGGGGCCGCCCTTGTCACCTTCATGCGCCGGGACGGCGGCGTCATCGGATCGGTTCCTGTGGAACCAACGGGCGAGTTCGCGGTTGGGTTTATCAGGGCCACCGGTGAAGACGACATTGCGGGCTTTGTGATCACCAACACCGACCCACAGGGGCTGGCCATCGACACTTTACGCTTTGGAAAGCCACCGGAACTAAGCTAAGGCTCTAGCATGTTTGAACGCCTCTTTCCGCGCCGCAAGCCCCAGCCAGAGCCTTTGCCACAACCCAACGCGCAACTGGCCCTTGGTGCATTGTTGGTACGTGTCGCCTTTGCCGACGACGACTACCGCGCTTCGGAGATTGGCCAGATCGACCGTATCCTGGCCCAAACCTTCGACCTTGGCCCGATCGAGGCCGCCAAGCTGCGCGCCGTGTGCGAAAAACTCGAACGGCACGCCGAAAGCACCGAAGAATTTGCCCAGATCCTGCGCGAAGAGGTCGATTACGCCGACCGCAAGGCACTGGGCGATGCGATGTGGTCCGTGGCCCTTGCGGACGGCCACCGCGACGAAAAGGAAGAAATCCAGCTTAACGCCATCGAAATCGCGCTGGGTCTGACAGATCTCGATATGCAGGCGGCCCGGGAAACCGCCCTCAAGTCGCTTTGACTTGGCGCGGCGCGACAGGCGGCCTATATCCCTCTCATGTTTGGTGATTTTCTCAAGCGGCTGACACAGCCCGACCCGGAACCGCTGGCCGATACCGATGCCCGCCTTGCGCTGACAGCCCTGTTGGTGCGGATCGCCCGATCTGACCACCACTATGCGCCCGAAGAACGGGCTCTTATCGATCAGTTAACCATGGACCGGTATGGTCTGGATGCAACCGACGCGGCCCGCCTGCGCGGCGACGCGGAAGGACTGGAATCAGAGGCCCCCGATACAGTGCGCTTTACGCGTGCGATCAAAGACGCTATTGCGTATGAGGATCGCCTCAAAGTGATCGAAGCACTGTGGAAAGTGGTGCTTGCCGATGGCACGCGCGCCAAGGAAGAAGATGCGCTCTTGCGTCTGGTGACCAATCTGCTGGGCATATCCGACATGGATTCCGCCGAAGCGCGTCAAAAGGTTGAAGCGCAGAGTTGATCCTTTCCGTGGGGTCAGCCCCCCTTTGCCGCGACAGGCCAAACTGAGTGTTTGCAATCAGGCACAATTCACCTATTTATGGCGCGCTGAAACGACAAGAGTGACGCCCACACGTGACCTCAGACACGCCGGTTATTCAGATCACGGATCTGCACAAGGCCTATGGGTCTTTGGAAGTGCTCAAGGGCGTCGATGTCACCGCCCCCAAGGGGCATGTGGTTTCGCTTATCGGATCATCTGGTTCAGGCAAGTCGACGTTGCTGCGATGTTGCAACCTGCTGGAAGACAGCCAGCAGGGGGACGTCATCTTCAAGGGCGAACCGATCAGCTGGAAGGGCTCCGGCCATGCGCGCCGCCCCTCTGACCCCAAACAGGTGCTGCGCGTGCGCACCAATCTGTCGATGGTCTTTCAGCAGTTCAACCTCTGGGCGCATATGTCGATCCTGCAGAACGTCATGGAAGCGCCGTTGACAGTGCTGGGCCGCGACCGGGCAGACGTCGAAGCCTCCGCCCGCGGCTATCTCGACAAGGTGGGTATCGGCGACAAGTGCGACGCCTATCCCGCCCAGCTTTCCGGCGGCCAGCAACAACGCGCGGCCATTGCACGTGCGCTCTGCATGGAGCCCGAAGCGCTCTTGTTTGACGAACCCACCAGCGCGCTCGATCCCGAGCTGGAACAAGAAGTCGTCAAGGTTATCAAGGATTTGGCCGCCGAGGGCCGCACCATGATGATCGTCACCCATGATATGAAACTGGCCGCTGATGTGTCTGACCACGTCGTCTTTCTGCATCAGGGCCTGATCGAAGAACAAGGGCCGCCACAGACGCTCTTTGGCGCACCCAAATCAGAACGACTGCGCGGGTTTCTGTCTGCAACCCACGCTGCGTAAACCAAGAAAACCAAAAACGGGAGAAACCACATGAAAAAGATCATTCTCGGCGCTGCGGCGCTTGCGATGACCGCCACACTTGCGATGGCCGACGGCCACGCCAAGACGATCCGCATGGGGACCGAAGGCGCCTATGCCCCTTATAACTTCCTCAATGACGCCGGCGAAGTGGACGGATTTGAGCGCGACGTAGGTGATGAGCTGTGCAAGCGCGCTGAGCTGACATGCGAATGGGTCACCAACGACTGGGACAGCATCATTCCCAACCTGACCTCCGGCAACTACGACACCATCATTGCCGGCATGTCGATCACCGATGAGCGCGATGAAGTCATTGATTTCACTCAAGACTACTTCCCGCCATCCGCGTCTGCCTATGTTGCCAAATCTGCTGACGCAGATCTGACCGGCGGTATCGTGGCAGCCCAGACCAGCACGATTCAATCGGCCTACATCGCCGAATCCGGTGCCACCTTGCTGGAATTCGCGACCTATGACGAAACCATTGCGGCGGTGATGTCCGGCGAAGCGGATGCAGTATTCGCAGACAAGGACGCGCTGCTTCCGACGGTAGAGGAATCGGGCGGTGAACTGGTCGTCGCGGGCGACGATGTGCCCCTGGGCGGCGGTGTCGGCATGGGCCTGCGCGAAAGCGATGGCGAGCTGCGTGCCAAGTTCGACGCGGCGATCACCTCCATGAAAGAAGACGGCAGCCTCAATGAGCTGATCGTCAAATGGTTCGGCGAAGGCGCCGCCACCTACTAAGAAACCCTCGAAGGGGAGTGCACACTGCCCTCCCCTTCACCCTTTTGAAAATACCTGAATCCTTCGCCCGCCAAGAGCACCACTATTTTCCAATATTGCACCGATCCTGCCACGCTAGAGGGCCTCACATGGCTCAGCTGCTACCTGACAACGGGCAAGCATCTCGCTTTCTATACCGCGTTTGGCACGGTGCTGCTGCTTCTGGCGATTACCGCCCCCACAGCGCTCGCGTTCGGCTTTGGCGGGGCCATGGCCGCCCGCAGTCGCATCCTGCCGCTCAGCTGGTTCGGTAAAGGCTACATAGCCATCGTACGCGGCGTGCCTGACATTGCCTTTTTCATGTTCTTCGTAATCGCCCTGGATCAGGGGCTGGAATACCTGCGCCACAAATGGAAGTGCCCCGACTGGGACGAGCCGATCCGCCAGGGCAGCGACTTTCTGGTCTGTCAGGCAGCCAAGATGCCGCTGGGCAACTCTCCGCAGTGGGTGCATGAAACTTACGGATTTGCCCTGGCGGTTTTCACCTTTGCCATCGTCTTTGGCGCCTTTGCCGCCAATGTTCTCTTTGGGGCCATGCGCGCGGTGCCTCGCGCGCAGTTGGAAACCGCCGAAGCTTACGGCATGTCCCCGCGCCAGACTTTCTGGCGCATTCTTGTCCCGCAAATGTGGGTTTTCGCGCTGCCCGGTCTCAGCAACCTATGGATGGTTCTGATCAAGGCCACGCCGCTTTTGTTTCTGCTCGGCGTCGAAGACATCGTCTATTGGGCACGCGATCTGGGGTCGTCGAAAACCCCACGCTTTTCGGATTACCCTCATGGCGACTGGCGCGTGTGGTACTTCCTGGCGCTTCTGGTTTTCTACCTCGCATTTACGCGCGTCTCTGAAATCGTGCTCGAACGGCTCATGATCCGCCTCACGCGGGGCCAGGCCACGCTGGGCGGTGAAGCCCAGCGAAAGGCGGCATGACGTGAGCTGTTGGGACACAATCCAGAACTACGCCTTCCGCAGCCTGGGATACGGCGAACGCCTGCTGCCCCGCAGCGACTTTACGCTGTGTGATCAGTTCACATTGATCGGCTCAGGCATGATCTGGAATGTCTACTTTGGCGTCTTGGCCCTTTCCACAGGCTTTCTCTTTGCCACAGCCCTCGGCGTCGGCAAGGCGTCGTCCAACCCCTTTTTCCGCAAGCCGGCGGAATGGTTCATCTTCCTCTTCCGGGGCTCACCGCTCTTTATCCAGTTCTTCTTTGGCTACTTTCTGTTTCTCTCTCTCAAACAGGTCGCCCCGATCTTTGATCCTTTTTCATCCGCCTGGCTTGGCGCCCTTGTGGTGCTCTTTCTGAACACCGCTGCCTACTCCGGCGAGATTTTTTATGGTGCGCTGCGCTCTGTTCCCAAGGGCGATGTAGAGGCCGCCGACGCCTATGGTCTGTCCGGCTGGACGCGCTTCAAGCACGTGATCTGGCCCACCACACTACGGCTGGCATGGCCCGCCTACACCAACGAAGCGATCTTCCTCTTCCACGCCACGACACTGGTTTACTTCTCTGGCTTTCCGGCGCTGCAACAGCGCGGCGATGCGCTTTATTACGCCTCCTACTTTGCCGACAAGACGTTCAATCCCTTCGTCCCCTATCCCATTCTGGCCTTTTATTTCATCTTGCTGACGCTTGTGATCATCTGGGTCTTTGGCGTGATCAACAAACGGCTGAACCGTCACCTGCCACAGGATGCGCGGCAAAAATTGCGCTTGCGTCCCAATCTGATCCGGTAGTATCGGTAATTTGATCAAATTATTCGGTGCCCCATGCACGACTGGTTGCGCGACAACCCGCATATCAAGACCATCCGCGTCGCCGCCTGTGACCTGAACGGACAGCCGCGCGGCAAGCGGATTCCTGTGCGCTATGCCGACAAGATCGCGACGGACGGCACGCGATTTCCCTTTTCCGTGCTCAACCTCGACATCTGGGGCGCAGATATCGAAGACAGTCCGCTGGTATTCGAGACCGGCGATGCAGACGGGGTGCTGCGCCCGACAGAGCGCGGGTTCATGCCCATCCCGTGGTTGGATAATCCCTCTGCCTTGCTGCCGATCTGGATGTTTCATGACGATGGTCGACCGTTTGCGGGGGACCCGCGGCATGCGCTCAATTCCGTGCTTGAACGCTACCGCGCACGGGGCCTGACACCTGTTTGCGCGGTAGAGCTTGAATTTTTCCTGATCGACGATTCAGGCCGGGAATTGCAGGTTCCGCCCTCGCCCCGTTCGGGCAAGCGCCGGGTGATGGCAGAGACCCTGTCGATCCGGGCGCTGGATCAGTTCGACGCCTTCTTTACCGACCTCTATGACGCTTGCGAAGCGATGGATATCCCTGCCGACACCGCCACCTCAGAGGCCGGGATGGGTCAGTTCGAGATCAACCTGATGCACGGCGAAGACGCGCTGAAGGCGGCAGACGACGCGTGGCTTTTCAAGCTGCTGGTCAAGGGCCTTGCGCGCCGCCATGGCTTTGCCGCGTCGTTCATGGCCAAGCCCTACGAGGATTATCCCGGCTCGGGCCTGCATACTCATTTCTCGATCCTGGATGCGCAGGGCCGCAACGTCTTTGACAATGGTGGCCCGGAGGGGACAGAGGCCATGCAACATGCTGTTGCGGGACTGATGCAGGCGATGCAGGCCTCGGCCCTTATCTTTGCCCCCCATGCCAACAGCTATGACCGTCTGGTGCCGGGCAACCACGCGCCTACGGGCGTCGCGTGGGCCTATGAAAACCGCACCGCGTCGATCCGTATCCCGTCGGGAAATCCAAAGGCGCGCCGCATTGAGCACCGTGTGGCCGGAGGCGATGTAAACCCTTATCTGATGCTTGCCGCCGTCCTGGGCGCGGCGATGAACGGGCTGGAAGACGGCAACACTCCCCCTGCCCCGGTCACGGGCAACGCCTATGATGCGAAGGTGCCTCAAATTCCCTCTAACTGGGCAGACGCTATCGACCTCTTTGAACAAGATGCCTGCATCAAACGCATCTTCAGCGCCGATCTGATCCGGAACCTGATGCTGACCAAGCGGCAGGAGCATGCCTCCATGGCAGAGCTTTCGCGTGAAGAGCAGGTCGAAATCTATCTTGATACGGTGTAACAGTTATCTCTATGAAAATCGGCATCCTCCTGACCGGCCACCCGCCCGAAGAAATCGCGAACGGCGAACGGTATGACGCCTATTTCCGAAGGCTTTTGGGTGAGGACACGTTCGACTACGAGGCTTTTGCAGTAGTCGACGGCGTTTTCCCCCCCAGCCCGGACGTCTGTGACGGCTGGCTGATCACCGGTTCCCGTCATGGGGCTTACGAAGATCATCCATGGATCCCCCCATTGGAACAGTTCATTCGCGCGTGTTACGCGGCCAAGAGCCCGATGATCGGCGTCTGCTTTGGCCATCAGATCATCGCGCAGGCGATGGGCGGCACGGTGGTCAAATATGACGGTGGCTGGTCTGTGGGCCGCAAGGAGTATCGCATCAACGGCGAAACTTTTGCGATCAATGCATGGCATCAGGATCAGGTCGTGACGGTGCCCGATGGCGCGCAGGTCATCGGCTCGAGCGATTTTTGCGCGAATGCCGCGATGCTGTACGGTGATCTTTTCCTGACCATTCAGCCGCACCCCGAATACGGCGATGATTTCATTGATGCCCTGATCGAACACCGTGGCAAGGGGCTGGTCGATCCCGCATTGCTTGAGGCCGCGCGCACCGAATTCGGCAAGCCCAGTCAGCGACATGAGTTTGCCCAACGCATGACTGCGTTTTTCAAGAAAGAGAGGGCCTGATGGCCGATTGGATGTCTGACCTGCCCGGCGCGGCGCGCGCGTATCTCAACGGCAAACGCCTGGATGAGGTGGAATGCATCATCCCCGACCTGCCGGGCATTGCGCGCGGCAAAGCGGTGCCTGCATCGAAGTTCGCGCGTCAGGATTTCTTTCACCTTCCCGACAGCATCTTTTACCAGACCATTACTGGCAACTGGGGCGAAGCGGCAGGTGAGGATGGATTCATCGAAAAGGACATGACGCTAAGACCCGACATGGCGACAGCCACCGCGGCGCCGTGGACGGGCGACTGGACGCTTCAGGTGATCCACGATGCGTTTGATCGCGAAGACAACCCGGTGCCCTTTTCGCCGCGCAATGTGCTCAAGCATGTCGTGCAACTATACCGAGACAAGGGATGGGAGCCTGTCGTGGCCCCTGAGATGGAGTTCTTTCTTGTCGGACGGAATCTGGACCCCAAGCAGGAAATCCGACCGATGATGGGCCGATCAGGTCGCCCGGCAGCGGCGCGGCAGGCCTATTCCATGACAGCGGTGGATGAGTTCGGGCCCGTCATTGACGACATTTACGATTTCGCCGAGGCGCAGGGGTTCGAGATCGACGGCATTACGCAGGAAGGCGGCGCGGGCCAGTTGGAGATCAACCTGTTGCACGGCGATCCTGTCAAACTGGCGGACGAGGTTTTCTATTTCAAACGACTTATCCGCGAGGCGGCGATGCGTCATGACGCCCATGCGACGTTCATGGCCAAGCCAATTGCCGAAGAGCCGGGCTCGGCTATGCATGTGCATCATTCGATTTTGGACACGAAAACGGGCGAGAACATCTTTTCCGACGCCAAGGGTAAGGAAACACCGGCCTTCTTTCACTTCATCGCAGGCCTTCAAACTCACATGCCTGCGGCCCTTGCGATGATCGCGCCCTACGTCAACAGCTACCGGCGTTATGTCAAAGACAATGCCGCGCCGATCAACCTGCAGTGGGGCCACGACAACCGCACCACCGGCATTCGGGTGCCGATATCGGCCCCCAAGGCGCGGCGTGTGGAAAACCGCATGGCGGGGATGGATTGCAACCCATACCTCGGAATCGCCGCGTCGCTGGCCTGTGGCTATCTTGGACTTATTGATGGCAAGAAACCCGCGGCAGAATACAAGGGCGAGGCGTATGACGGCGAGGGCGATATTCCCCGCAGCCCCAATCAGGCGCTCGATATGTTTGACCAAGCCACAAGGTTGCACGAGGTCGTCCACCCCGAATTCGCACGGGTCTACTCGATCGTTAAGCGGGCCGAATACGAGGAATTCCTGCAGGTGATCTCCCCCTGGGAGCGCGAGCATCTTTTGCTGAACGTATGAACCTGCTCTATGCCAATGACAGACGCGGCCAGTACCCCAATAGCTGGTACGCGGCGACCGCCACGCCGCTGGATCGCTTTCCGACGCTGAAAGGCGCGAAGACGGCAGACGTCTGTGTGGTCGGCGGCGGGTACACCGGCCTTTCTGCAGCACTGCATCTGGCGCTGGCGGGCCGGGATGTGGTGTTGCTCGATGCGCAGCGCGTGGGGTTTGGTGCCTCTGGCCGCAACGGTGGGCAGCTTGGTAGCGGTCAGCGTGTTGAGCAAGACGATCTGGAAAAGATGGTGGGCCCGGCGCACGCCAAACGCCTGTGGGAGATGGGCGAAGAGGCCAAGACGCTGGTCAAATCCCTGATTGCGACACATCAGATCGACTGCCATCTCAAGCCCGGTGTCGCCCATACGGTGTCGACCAACAGCGACCTGAAACACGCATTTAAATACGCGGATCACCTGCACGACGCCTATGGATATGATCAGCTTGAAAAGCTGGATCGTGACGCGTTGCAATCGGTCTGCCCATCGCCAGACTACGTGGGCGGCGTGCTGGACATGGGGGCGGCGCATCTGCATCCGTTGAACTATGCGCTGGGTTTGGCGCGGGCAGCGCGCGACGCGGGCGTGCGGATCTTTGAAACTTCGCCTGTCCATCACATTGATGAGCGCGACAAGGTAACCGTTCAAACCGATGCCGGCCGGGTGGAGGCCGAGCATGCCGTCCTTGCCTGCAACGGCTATCTTGGTGGGCTCAATCGCAAGGTTGCCGCGCGGGTCATGCCAATCAACAACTTCATCGCCGCAACGGAGCCTTTGGGCGAGCGGGTCAAAGACGTGTTGCCGCGCGACGTCGCCGTGGCCGACAGCCGCTTTGTGGTCAATTACTTTCGGCTGAGCCATGACCAGCGGCTGCTTTTTGGCGGGGGCGAAACCTATGGCTACAAATTCCCCAGGGATATCGGCGCTCTTGTGCGCCGCCGGATGCGGCCAATCTTTCCGGATCTGGATGATGTCAAATTTGAATACGCTTGGGGCGGTACGCTGGCGATCACCATGCGCCGTTTGCCCTATATTGCGCGGGTGAACACCAGGGTGCTTTCTGCGTCAGGGTATTCGGGTCATGGCGTTGGTACGGCCACGCATGCGGGCTACCTGATGGCCAAGGCGATTGAGGGCGACACTGACGGCTTTGACGTGATGTCGCGCGTTCCTACCAATGCGTTCCCCGGCGGGTCGGCCTTTCGCAACCCACTATTGGTGCTGGCGATGACCTGGTATTCGATGCGGGACCGATTAGGCATCTGACCGCTGATCGCGCAAGGTCATGCGCTGCTGGGGCGATGGGGGCTTGGTGGCCGCCGCCCGTTCCCGTATGATTGTTCTATCGTTTGGCTCAGAAAGGTGACCCCGATGACGCTCCCCGATATCCATCAGGCTGAACCGATACCGGCCCCTGCCCGCGCAGAGATAGAGCGCATGCTGCAAAGCGGTGATCTGTTTCGCTATACCGCCGCGGCGGATGCGCCTGTAGCGCTTCTGGAGGCAGAGTTTGCGGAAAGGATGGGCAGCCGTTACGCGCTGGCGGTTTCTTCATGTTCTGCTGCGCTGTTTTTGTCGCTGATGGCGTTGGATCTGCCAAAAGACGCGCGCGTGCTGATCCCGGGATTCACCTTTGCTGCCGTCCCGTCATCAGTGGTTCACGCCGGTATGAGACCCATCCTGTGCGAGGTCGGGGAAAACTACCGTATTGATCTGGCCGATTTCGAGTCCAAGCTGACCCAGGCCGATGCTGTTATCGTCAGCCACATGCGGGGCCATACCTCAGACATGGACGCGATCATGGCACTTTGCGACGCGGCAGGTTTGCCGGTCATTGAGGACGCCGCGCATTCGCTGGGCACGCTGTGGAACGGTCGCAAGATCGGTACATTGGGCCGCGTGGGCTGTTTTTCGTTTCAGTCCTACAAGATGGTCAATGCAGGCGAAGGTGGCATCCTGATCACGGACGATGCGGATCTGGTGGCACGCGCCATCATCATGTCTGGCGCGTACGAGCATAACTGGAAAAAGCACCCGGTGTTGCAGGATGCCTTCGCACAGCACCAAAACAAGCTGCCGCTTTACAATTTGCGCATGAACAACCTTTCAGCCGCCCTGATCCGCCCGCAATTACCGGAACTGGACCGCCGTGTACGTGATGGCAGACGCAATCACGATCACCTGGCAGAGCAGCTGGCAGCGCATCCGAACATCGACGTGCCAGCGCCCTTGCCCGGCGAAGTCCGCGCGCCAGATTCGATCCAGTTCAATCTCAAGGGCCTCAATGACGGGCAAATCCGCGCCTTTGGGTCCGCGGCTGATCAGATCGGCGTCAAGGTTCAGGTCTTTGGGCAAAGCACGGATAATGCGCGGGCCTTCTGGAACTGGCGGTTCATTCCGGATCTGCCAGAACTGCCCCGCACACGCGCCATGTTGATGTCGGCCTGTGATGTGCGTCTGCCGGTTCATCTGAGCCTTGCAGACTGTGATCAGATCGCAGCCGCGCTGCTGCAAGCGTTGAATTCAGTGACAGAGCCCGCAGAAGCCTGAACGCTATTTTAGCTTGGACAGCTTGTCCTGCAATTCGGCGAGTTGCTGTTTGATCTCGTCCAGATTTTCATTCTGTTCGGGTTCGGGATCTGCCTGTGCGGGTTCTTGCACCTGTTTACCGCCGCCGCCGCCCCAGCCGCCCGTCATCGCCTTCATGAAGGCTTCTTGCTGGGCTTGCATCACCTTCATTCCGGGCATCTTGGCCATGGGGTTCATGGCATTCATGTTCTCCATCACCCGTGCCTGTCCGTCGCGCAGCATGTCAAAAGAGGTCTGCAAGAACTGTGGCACCACGCTGACATTGCCAGACATGTAACTGCGCACCAGATCATTCAGCACGGAGACCGGCAAAACCGATTCACCGCGGCTTTCATGCTCAGCAATGATTTGCAGCAAGTACTGGCGGGTCAGGTCGTCGCCGGATTTCAGATCGACAATCTGCACTTCCCGGCCATCCCGGATGAAGCCAGAAATGTCTTCCAGCGTCACATAATCGCTGGTTTCTGTATTATATAACCGCCGCGAGGCATAGCGCTTGATCAACAAGGGCTTTGGTTCATCAGCCACGGGTGTCCTCCCCAGAAGTGCGTGCTGCATTGCAGCTTAGGCGCTGCGTTGCCAAAAAGAAAGCACCCATGAGCAGACAATCTCAGAGGGCTGGTACGTACAAATGCGACCGTGCATTCCTCAGGCCTGGGATGAGCCAAGGAACCAATGGGCGACTGACATGCGTCAGACATTTGGAAAACAAAAATGGCAGGCCCACAACAGGCCTGCCATTCTTTTCTCACCCATCCGGGGAGGAGTGGACGTGAGAAATACAGTGATTACTTCGCTGTTGCCTTCTTGGCAGCGGACTGAACGTCGTCAGATGCTTTCTTGACGGCTTTAGTTGCGTCGTCCTGCATGTCTTTGCCGGCAGCCATAAGAAGCTCGACGGTGTCCATCTGTACTTTCTTGGCGATTTCGGCGTAGGCGGCCATATGCTCGGCTGCAGCTTCAGCGTTTGCAGATGCGAAATCTGTCATCGCCTTAGCGTAGTCAGCAGGCTCTGACTTGGCTTTGGACATCTCGGCCAGCTTGGCGAGGGTGTCTTTGGTCCACTTGGAGGAAATGTCTGCGGATTTTTCTGCAGCGCTCAGCGCAACGCCGGAGAGTTTCTCGTTCAGCGTGGCAACTGTCTTGAAGGAGCCTTCCATCGCGGATGTGTCCACGGGGAACGAACCCATTACGTCTTTGAACATTGCGGTCATGTCTACGGTCTTGGCCATGTCTTTTATCCTTTGAAGCGTGTCTTGCGGGTCGTCCCGCGTTTCTGCGTCTGCACAAGGATATACATGCTGCAATGCGGCATTTCAAGAGTTTTTCTGCGCTGCAGCAGAAATTATTGACGTTAGGGAAACCCCTTAGA
The DNA here is from genome assembly GCF_014763045.1 of Sulfitobacter aestuariivivens. GTDB lineage: Bacteria > Pseudomonadota > Alphaproteobacteria > Rhodobacterales > Rhodobacteraceae > Sulfitobacter > Sulfitobacter aestuariivivens. Next base: position 502,211 of record NZ_JACTAG010000001.1, on the reverse strand, counting down.
AATCAGAGCTTTGCTTTCTTTGCGACGTAGTCACCGGGGGCATCGCCCAGCATTTTCCGACCGTCATCACCGGGGAATCGCGCATCGATCTTCTTGCCCGATCGCTTTTTCAGCCACTTTTCCCAACGCGGCCACCACGATCCTTCGTGAAAATCAGCGCTCTTCAGCCATTCCTTGTAGCCCAGTTTCAGATCATCGTTGGTGTAGTGGCCATACTTCTTCTTGCTGGGCGGGTTCACGATGCCTGCGATATGGCCCGACTGGGTCATTATAAAGGTCTTGTCTTTGGATCCCATCATCTGGATCCCGCGGTAGCTGTCCTTCCAAGGAGCGATGTGATCGGTCTCGCACGCGATGGCACAAAGCGGCACGTCAATGTCGTCCAGCTCAAGATGATGTCCCATCAGATCGAACCCGCCATCCGCCAGTTCATTGCGCTGGCATAGGCCACGCAGGTACTGCATCGCCATTTTCGCAGGCAGGTTGGCCCCGTCGCCATTCCAGTAGAGCAGATCAAAGGCCGGTGGGGTTTCGCCCATCATGTAGCTTTTGACGGCAGGTCCATAGACCAGATCATTGGACCGCAGGAATGAAAACGTGCGCGCCATGATCACAGATGGCAGGACGCCTTTATCCTTTGTCTCAGCCTCGATCCCGTCAATGAAATCATCCGTCAGGAACGGGCGAAACTCTCCCTGGTCCGAAAAATCAGTGAGGGCTGTGAAAAAGGTCGCGGACTTTAGCGACTTGTCACCCCTTTGCTTGAGCAGCGACAGTGTCATCGAAAGCGTTGTGCCGGCGATGCAGTAGCCCACAGCATTGATCTGCTTTTCGCCTGTGATTTCCTTTACCTCGCTGATCGCGGCCAAGTATCCGTCCTCGACGTAATCTTCCATGCCGACGTCATGAAAGGCACCATCTGGATTGACCCAGGAAACCATAAACAGTGTGTAGCCCTGATCGACGATGTACTTCACAAGGCTGTTCTGGGCCTTGAGATCAAGGATGTAGAATTTGTTGATCCAGGGCGGAAAGATTAAAACCGGTGTTGCATGCACCTTTTCGGTGCTGGGCGTATATTGGATAAGCTCGAACATCTTGTTGCGAAAGACCACTTTGCCGGGGCTTGTGGCTATGTTGCGGCCCAGCTCAAAGGCATCTTCATCGGCCAGTTTGACGATCAGTTCGCCATTGTTCGCCTCAAGGTCCTTGATGAGGTTTTCCAGCCCCTTGATCAGGCTTTCACCTTCGGTCTGAACCGCGCGTTCCAGCGCGTCGGGATTTGTCGCCAGAAAATTTGTTGGGCTCATCAGGTCGATTATCTGCTGGCTGAAGTATTTAAGGCGGTCTTTCTCTTTCGGGTCCATGTCTTCGACGCCCTCGACCGCTTCGGTCAGCGTCTCGGCATTGATCAGGTATTGCTGTCTGACAAAGCTGAAATAGGGGTGCGTTTCCCACATCGGATTGGCAAATCGCCGATCCGTGACCTTGCGATCGGCAGAGGCCTCTGCCCCGGCCTGCGCCATTGTCTTTTGCAATTCGACAAATTGGCCCAGCGTCTTTGTCCAATAACCCATCTGCTGCTCCATCAGCTTGGCGGGGTTATTGATCGCGTCAGTCCAATAGGCATTTGCAGCCTTGGTAAATAGTTCCTGATTCGGCCCATCCAGCGCTTGATGGTGGGTTTGGCGGTTCGTCATGACCTGCGTGAGACGTTGGGTCAGCTGCTCAACTTTCTTCATATTCTCAGCCATTCGGGACATTGAAGCCTCGGTCGGCACGTCACTTTCGGCAGATTCAGTTGTCATCTTAACTTTTACCTTCTATCTTCGCACCTGCAGCATAATGCCGCCCACACTCGGGGGAGGAGCGGCAATCAACCCGGCAATCGGGCCCATACAGGAGACCCTCGCGATGCGCTATATGGCAACATACGACATGATGGAAACCATCAGGAACACCAATCAGTTCCTTGGCGCATCAGCACTTGCAATGGCATCCTACCCGGCCTTTGCGATGTTTCCAAACCCTGCGATGCAATGGCTGGCCGCTTGGGGCGAAGTCACAGAGCGCACGTTCAGCCGCATGGTCATGAAACCGGACTGGAACATCCCGCCATTTGTCGGGTCCAACGGTCAGGACCGGCTGGTCAGCGTGGAAAAGGAAATCGCGCGTGATTTTGGCGATCTGATCCACTTCAAGGTTCAGGGACGAACCGAACCCAAGCGCAAGGTCTTGCTGGTTGCCCCGATGTCCGGCCACTATGCCACCTTGCTGAGATCGACCGTGATCTCGCTGCTGCCGGATTGTGACCTTTACGTTACCGATTGGCATAACGCGCGCGACATTCCGGTCAGCGCAGGCAAGTTCGATGTCGAAGACTATACGCTGTATCTTGTCGACTTCATGAAGCACCTGGGGCCGGAAACGCATGTCATCGCTGTTTGTCAGCCTGCGCCGCTGACCCTGGCGGCAACGGCATACCTGGCAGAGGAAGACCCGAAGGCGCAGCCGCGCTCACTTACGCTGATTGGCGGGCCGATTGACCCCGATGCCACACCGACCGAGGTCACCGACTTTGGCCGCCGTGTCACCATGGGCCAGCTCGAAGAAATGATGATCCAGCGTGTCGGCTTCAAATACGCAGGCGTGGGCCGCATGGTTTATCCCGGTCTGCTGCAGCTGGCGTCATTCATTTCGATGAACAGCGAGACCCATACAGAAGCGTTTCAGAACCAGATCACGCGCGTCGCCCAAGGCGAAGCGCACGAGCATGACAAGCACAACAAGTTCTACGACGAATACCTCGCTGTCATGGACATGACGGCAGAGTTTTATCTGTCCACGGTGGAACGCATCTTCAAGAACGGTGAGATCGCCAAAAACGCCTTTGTCGTTGGTGGCCGTCACGTCGATATCGGCAAGATCACAACGGTTGCCGTCAAGACGGTCGAGGGCTCGAACGATGATATCTCCGCCCCCGGTCAGTGCGTGGCAGCGCTCGATCTGCTGACAGGCTTGCCTGACAGCAAGAAGGCCAGTCATCTGGAAGAAGGCGCCGGACACTACGGCATTTTTGCGGGCCGCAGCTGGCGCAACAACATCAGGCCGCTTGTGCTGGATTTCATCGACGCCAACACGCCGGGCAAAAAGCCGCATCGTAAACGCGGACCACATCAGCCTGATCCGGCAAACTACAACGTCGCGGTCTGAGGGTGGCGGACCTTCCTCTGCGCTGCACTTGTGGCAAGATCGAAGGCCACCTGACGGATTTCACCCCATCAATGGGAACCCATGCCGTCTGCCACTGCCGGTCCTGCCGCGCGGGTGAATTGCAGTGCGGCGCGCCAGACCCGGGTGAAGATGGCGTGCATATTTTCCAGATTTCGCCCCATCGGCTGAAGATAACCAAGGGCGCGGATCATCTGGCGGTATTTTCTTTTGGCCCAAATAACTTGTTGCGGTGGTACGCCTCTTGTTGTGGTGCCCCGCTGTTCACGACACCGCGCAATCCGCGCACCGCTTTCGTCGGGGTCCGGGCCACAGGGTTTGACAGTGTTGATGTTGTTGGACCGGTGGCCGGGCATGCGTTCAAGCTGGCCAAAAATGGCAAGACCAAGCACGAAGGGCTGATGACCTTCATATGGGGTGCCGCACAGCGAATAGCGATGGGGCGAATCACGGGTCGGTGGAAACAGACGCCTCTGTTCGATGCTGCGTCTGGCCAGCCGGTCGCGACCATTGAGGTACTTCCGAAATCACGGCGCAGTGAACTGCTGAACGCGTGAGCCTAGCGCAAGACCAGCGGCTGTTGCATCCAGTTGCGCAGCGCGGCAGTGGTCTGGGCAGGTTGTTCCAATGTAGGAAGGTGGCCTGCATCTTTTAGCACCACAAGCTCGGCGTTGGGGATCAGCTCTGCCATGAACGTGTGCCGTTTGACCGGGCACAGCTGGTCATGTGCCCCGCACAAAATCAAGGTGGGCGCTTTGCATTTTCGCAGCACCGCCTGCTGGTCCCGCCGCCGTTGCAAGGCACGCGATTGCCGGATGAAAACCTCTGGCCCCAGCGTTTCGGCCATATCCATGACCAGATCCAGCACATCGGACCTTTGCGGCCCGGGTGCCAGGTAGTTCGGCTTCATCTCGTCGCGCATCACCTCAAGAAGCCTGCCTGAGCGCGCCTTGACGATCTGCGGCTCGCGGTTGGCAGCAACAACGGGCGTTTCGGCCAACGGGTTGGTGTCCATCAGCGCCAGCCGCGTGATGCGATCGGGTGCCCGCCGCAGCAGTTCCATCGCGACGATGCCGCCCATGGACAATCCGGCAACCGCAAAGCGTTTTGGCAATAGATCCAGAAGGCCCGAGGCAATCTCTTCAATCCGCTCGCCTTGGGTGATGGGGGCGGCCATCACGGCGGTATCAGCCGACATCTCGGCGATCTGGGGGCCAAACAGCCGCGCATCGCACATCATGCCCGGCAGCAGGACGAGGGGCTCATGCATGCGCCGAATTCCTGCTGTCCATGGGATGTCTCATGCCTGCCCTGTCCGGTGGATTTCCCCGTCTATAGCACGCGCGCAAGCGTCTGCAATACGCACCGACATTCAGGGATAGCGGATACCGCGGAAGGGGGGGAAATCCGCGTACAATGCCTGTCGTTGGCAGAGCGGGACATCAGGTTCTACCCCGGTACGCAGCAATGTGCCACGCGGCGCAATATAGCTTGAGATGGTGCGCAGCGGTGACGCCCGCCAGACAAGGTTGAACGCCGCAAGCTTTGGAAAAAACCAGATGTCCGAATAGGGCAGATGATCATGTATCCACCATGCCAGATCTCGCCAGTCCCGCCCGTCTGCATAGCGGTCCGCGAACCATGGGATGACAATAGATGCGCCCGCAATTGCCTCAGCGCCTGCCGCACGGTCCCAGATATGGCATTCCAGAGGATTGCCGTTGCGCGCGCAGTTCAGCTTGTTTTCATTGCCATAACGGTTGAGATCGGGCGCCCGGTAGCCAGACCGCACGGCGACCCGGCCAAAGGTTTCTTCAAGCGGGTCGAGGAGTTCCGTGCAGAAAGCACGCCCGTTTTCCAGCACCAGATCGGGGGTCTCGGGCACATTTGGCACGCCGTGAAAACCGTTGATTTCCGAATACATGAAATCGCGCATGAAGAAATGTTTGGACAGCCGTTGCCGCCCGAATGTTTCCAGCGACCACATGCTGGCAGGTTTGCGCATCAGTAGCCATTCCAGCGGAAGGCACCATCGGGACCAAGGGGCGAGAACGGATTGTGCGCAACTTCCCAGATATGACCCTCGGGGTCCGCAAAACAGCCGATATGCCCGCCCCAGAAGATGTCATGCGGGGCTTTCAGGATGCGCCCACCTGCCGCCTCGGCGCCATCCATGACCGCAGACACATCCTCTTTTGCCGAGACATTGTAAGAAAACGTTGCGGCCCCGTGGCCAAGCGTATCGGGCGCAACGCCGATATCCTCTGCCAGCTTGTCCAGCGGATAGATCCCCAGACACTGGCCGATCAGATCATAGGCAATAACTCCGTCAGGGGTATCGACCCGCTGCCAGCCCAATGCATCATAGAATTCCGCAAGCCTTTGGGGATCATGCGCACCCAGAGTGATGAGCGTTACCCGCTGATCCATCAAAGCCCTCGCGCCCAGGTAACGATGGCGTTTGTCGTGGGCCCGTTCTGGCTTGGAGACAGGATATCGCCCGCAATGACGTGCGCATCCGGGTCGTCCCGATCCGTCAGCTTGGGATTCACGATCTGGCTTGGCCCGCCCCATTCTTCTGCTGTCTCGCGGGTCATCTGCGGGCGGACCACGGTGTCTTTACGCGAAAAGATGAACAGCGCCGGTACTTTTGCCTGCCCCAGATCCAATGCCCGCACAGCCTTGACCAGTGCCCCCATCGGTAAAGTTGCAACGCTGGGGTAAGACGTTGTCCAGTACCTCCCATGTTCTTCATTCTGAGGGGTAAAGCTGCGGGTGTCGCCCGCAAGTTGCGGCAGCCAATAGCGCGCCGCAGGCCACGTCAAAAGCGGTGACATCGGGTTCTTGATCCCGAAATTGGGCGAAATCATCACGATCCCCGCAACGTCTTGCATTAACGCGTCATCCACCGCCGCCGCCGCTGCCAGAGTACCGCCCGTGGATGTCGCCATGATCAACACGCGGTCCCCCGTTTTTCGCGCGATGGCAAGCCCCTCGGCCACATCGTTCATCCAGTCAGTGACGCGGGCCGATGCCAGCGCGTCTCCAGACCGCCCGTGGCCAGCAAGTCGCGTGAAAACAAGGTTCGCACCCAGCTCTTTTGCAACCATATCCGGCACCGGGCGAATTTCCTGCGCGGTCGCTGAGAAGCCATGAATATAGAGTACCGACCAGGGCGCGCGCACCTCGGGTGCTGTTGCCCAGATAACCTGTTTCTGCACGCCTTCGGTGATGCCGACAAACCGGGCTTCCTGGGCGGCCAGATACGGATCAACGCCTTGATCGAGCAACGCTTCATCAAACTCCGCACTTAGATCAACCGGCTCATAGGGGCCGAAGTACCACAGCCCGACACCAATAAGGATCACGAAGAGAAGTACCCGTCGCATGAATTTTCTTACTTTTCTCATTCAGTTGCCCCCATGACGTCGCCTATTGCCTGAAGGATAAGGTCCAGACAGGGACCATCGGAAAACCGATGATCAGCGTCCTTTACCAACTTCAGCTGCATATCCGGCCCTGTCGCATGTTCCAAAAGCCGAACCGCCGTTGCGACGCTGACGGCCGTGTCCGCGGTGCCTTGCAGAAATCGCACCGGAAATGGCAAATCAAGGGGGGCACGCAGCACCAATTGCTGGCGGCCGTCCTCGATCATGCGCGTAGTAACAACGTAAGGTTCCATGTAATCGGACGGCAATTCAACCTGCCCGATATCAGCCAGCTGTTGCTTTTGCGTGTCTGTGAAAGTGGCCCAATAGCCATCTTCGGTAAAGTCAGGGGCCGCTGCAATGGTGACCAATCCGGCGATGCGACCGGGCAGCGAGCTGGCCAGCAACAACGCCTGCCACCCGCCCATCGATGATCCAACCGGCACGATCGGTCCATCGGTCAGCGCCTCAACCACCGACCGCGTATCCTGCGCCCAATCGCCGATGCACCCTTGCGTGAAAGAGCCCGAAGATTCCCCATGCCCGGAATAATCGAACCGCAAGAACGCCCGGCCTTCCTTCCGCGCCCAATCTTCTAAGAAAATGGCCTTGGTGCCTTCCATGTCCGACTTGAGCCCGCCCAGAAATACCACGCAGGGTCCGCGCCCTTCGGTCCGGTGATACGCCAGTCTGCGACCCTCTTGCGTCTCCAGAAATGATGTCGCAGCCATAATGCCCCCCTTGTGCGGCGGATCATGCGCGGGGAGGAAAAACGACGCAACTGCAACTTTATTACGTGACCAACTTGTCACGTGACTATTGAGTCACCTATAAGATACTCATGGACGATTCGATTTTTAGGGCCCTTGCTGATCCGGCCCGCCGCACCTTGCTGGACGCATTGCGCAAGCGGGACGGACAGACGTTGCAAGAGCTGACGGAACTTCTGGAGATGACCCGCTTTGGCGTCATGAAGCACGTGCGCGTGCTTGAAGATGCCGGATTGGTCGTGCCCCTCAAGAAAGGAAGGTTCAAACATCACTATCTGAACGCCCTTCCCCTTCAACAAACCATTGACCGCTGGATCGAGCCGATGCGCGCGAAACCGGTGGCCCGAGCGGTGCTTGATCTCAAATCAACCCTCGAAAGGACCCAGACTATGAGTAAACCCGATTTTGTCATGCAGACCTTTATCCGATGCACCCAGGACGCTTTGTGGGATGCGTTGACTGATCCTCAAAGCATGGCCGCCTACCATTTCATGTGTGATCGCGTTGAAGGCAGCGCGCGCGCAGGTGAGCGGTTCACTTACATCCGCCCTGACGGCAGCAAAATGCTGAGCCAGCAGGTTATTGAGGCAGACCCCAAGAGCCGGATCGAGACAACGTTCGAGCCGCACTTCTTTGGCCCAGACGCGCCAGCATCACGCATCGCTTATTTTATCGAAGCCCAAGGCGATCAATGCAAATTGACTGTGGAACACTACGATCTGCCTGCGGGTCAGGAAGGCGTGGCCGAAGGGTGGGCGCGGATGACTTCGTCGCTCAAATCCTGGCTTGAAACCGGCACACCTCTCAAGGCGGCGATGTAAGGAGCGTGATCATGGAAACTTTCCCGACAGAACTTGGCGTTCTCACCTGCCTGATGATCCTCGCGGCATCGCTGTGGATACCCTACATCATCGGAGTGAACACCGCCCCTGACGGATCGCTGCCTGCAGACGCACCGGATGGGTTCGTGCGTATCTCCAACCCGTCGTTACACCGTCCGTGGGTTCAGCGCGCCTACAGGGCGCATCTGAACTTGCTTGAGCAGGGCGTTCCCTTTGCGATACTTGTGCTGTTGGTAGATCGCCTGGACGGTTTCACCGCCCTGACCTATTGGACTGCCATCGCGTTCTTCTGGTTGCGCGTGGCCCATGCGGTCGGCTACATCACCGCTGGCGCCCGCTTGCCCTTGCGCCCCATCATTTTCGTGCTGGGATGGGTGTGTTGCCTACTGATGGCCTATGCTGTCTTTGCGGCGCGTACTGGCTGAACAATCAGTCAATACCACAAAAACGCCTCGGGTTTTCCCGAGGCGTTCTGTCGTATTGGCTACGGTTCGTGACGGGTCTCAGCCGCTGACGTAAACAGCACCTTGCGGCCGGTAGAAAATTTTCTGGTCATGAAGCCGACCCAAGAGCTCTTCGCCCGCGCGCTGGTCACGTTCGATGACGCGGATCGATTCCATGTCCGCCGGGTTGGCCTCACTCAGCGCCCGACGCATGGTGCAAAGTTCGCGCCCCCGGGCGCGCAACGCTTCCTCGATCTGGTCGACGTCATTGATGGTCAGCTGAAAATTGCGGTTGTAGGTCGGCATGGCAGTCTCCGGATTGATTGATGTCGGCCCACCGCAAACCTGCGGGGATACGTCGTAAATAGACATGGAAACGTCGTAGTCAACGTATTCTTCGGTATACAATTATCGCTCGACCTCTGGCAGGCCATAAGCCACTGCGCTGGCAGCAAGCGCCATGGCGGCAAACACAACAAGTGTCGTTTGTGCGCCCAACAGCGCCGCGCCCCCGCCCAAAACACCAGCACCAAGCAGGATCACGCCAATAATGGTATTGCTGACCGCAGCATACGCCGCACGCTGATCTTCAGGGGCCATATCCACCAGATAGGTCGACCGCCCCTGCCGAACACCGTGATAGGCTATCATCAGGATGAAGAGGACCGCAGGCATGGCCCAGACGGTCTGCGCCAAATCGAACACCCAAAGGACCACGGCCAGAACCATCGCCGCCGCACCCACCAAGCCGGTCAGCAAGAGCACTTTACGGCTTGAGCGATCCGCGAGACGACCCCAGACGTAGGAACTGATCAACGACGCCAATGCCGAGGCAAGTACCAAGGCGCCCAGTCGGCCCAGTGCGTCGGACGTGTCCGAGCCTGCGAGCACCACGAGATAGGGCGGGGCAAGGGCCGTGGAAACCAACAGACCGCGTACGATGATGAACCGCCAAAGGTCGCGGTTGCTTTTTAAGATTTCAAAGTTGGCTCCTGCGGCATCTGTTGTTTCGCTTTTGGTTTCTTCCAAGCGCGAAAACAGGAAGGCCGACAGTATCCAAAGGCAGGCCGCCAGACCGATCGCAGCAATTACCGCAAGCCGGTTCTGTAGCAATCCCGACATCAAGAGCGCTGCAAACACCAGCACGCCAACCGAAGACACGGACCCCGCCGCCCCGGTAACTGATCCTCGCCGGGCCTTGCCAACAGTTTTGCCCAGAATGTCCTTATAGCTGACCGAACATGCCGCCCGACAAAGCGCCAGCCCGGCAAGCGCCGCACAGATGGCCATTCCCGCCGCAGCGCCGTTCAACGTAAAGGCAAAGAACGCAATCAGTGCCGCAAAGCCACCCTGCCCCGCGCTCCCCATGACCCATACCCACTTGCGGCGCGTCATGCGCTGCACCAGACCCGCAAGGGCAATTTGAGGCAACAGCGCGCCCGCTTCGCGGATCGGAACCAGCGCGCCTGCATAAACTGCAGGCGCGCCCAATGATGTGAGCAACCATGCCAGCACCAGCTTTGGGTCAATCAGCCCATCTGCCACTTTTGTCATCGACAGCGAAATGATGTGCCGCAAACCGTTGCGCGCCTCTGCCTCTTGTGCGGTATCGTTCAGGGTCTCGGCAGGTTGCTCTTTGCCGGAGATCTTGGCAAAGGCCTGTTCGGCAATGTCGTCTTGCATGGTGCGGGTCCTCTTTCAGACCCCGCGACATAGGGCGCAGGCGCGCAGGCTCAACTGTCGCGAAGAAACGGCACACCACCAATGCCGTCACCGCGCTGGTCCTGGGGGGAGGCCCAGGTATCGGGGTCATCGATCAACGCGGCAATGGCGTCTGCGCTGACTTTCAGCAGCGCCTCGCCCTTATCGGGCGTTGACCGCGCCGGATTGCCTGCAAGCCCATTTGCGGTCAGATGCGAAAACGGCCGCCAGCGATAGGATCCTTTTCCTGCCTTGAGAAAACTGGGAGCATCGGCTTCCATCTGGGCAATGCCAGCAAGATCGGTGGTATCCACCAGATCCCCCTCGCAGGCCATCATCATCGATGTTTCGGCCTCGCCTGCGTGCATCACACCCTTCTGATCTTCCAACAGCGCAGCGATTTCCTCGCTCGCCTCTGCCGGATAGGTCGTGGCAACCAGCGTGGCGGGCGTGCTGGCCGAGATCTCATCACAAAACTGCTGCATCGCAAGGTCATTGCCGCCGTGCGAGTTGCTGATGACGATGCGCTTGAAGCCATTGCGCACAGTCGCGGCTACCAGATCATGCAACACTGCGCGGAACGTCACATGGCTGAGCGTGAGGGTGCCGCCGAAGGGCATATGATGCTCTGAAAGCCCTGCCCACATTACTGGCGCGACGATTACCGGCGAACTTGCAACACGCGCCGCCCGAACCGCCACCTCTTGGCCCAACCTCGTATCTGTCATGGTGGGCAAATGCGGCCCGTGCTGTTCTATCGACGCGATTGGCAAGATCACCACCGCATCCAGTTCGGCGCACGCGCGCACCTCATGCGCCTTCATTCGCTGCCATTCCACTTCGGACATTGCCCTGTCTCCCAATTGTGCCGCTGCAGCCTTTCACCCGCGCAGGCAATTGACAAGCGACGGTTCCAAGGCCAAATACCCACACGACATAACCCGCAACCGGGCGTTCCGTGGGCGCCAAACTGACGAGGAGCCGACAATGGCCCAGATTTCCCTGACTTTCCCCGATGGCAATGCGCGCGATTTCCCTGCAGGTATCACTGCCGGCGAAGTGGCGGCTGACATCTCAAAATCCCTCGGCAAGAAAGCCATCTCAGCCACTGTGAACGGCGCGCATTACGATCTGGCCTGGCCAATCGAGGCGGACGCTTCCATCGCCATTCATACCATGGGTGACCAAGAGCAAGCCAATGAATTGGTGCGCCACGATCTGGCGCACATCATGGCCCGTGCGGTTCAGGAGATTTGGCCCGATACCCAGGTCACAATCGGACCAGTGATCAAGGACGGCTGGTACTACGACTTTGACCGTGCCGAACCCTTTGTGCCCGAGGATCTGGCCCTCATCGAGAAAAAGATGAAAGACATCATCAACAAGCGAGATGAAGTACGTACTGAGGTTTGGGAACGCGCGCGCGCGATCAAGCATTACGAGGACCTCAATGAGCCCTACAAGGTCGAACTGATCGAGGCCATTCCGGGCGACGAGCCCCTGCGCATGTATTGGCATGGTGACTGGCAGGACCTGTGTCGCGGCCCGCATCTTCAGCACACCGGCCAGGTTCCCGGCGACGCCTTCAAACTGATGTCTATTGCGGGTGCCTACTGGCGCGGGGATTCCAATCGCGCGATGCTGCAACGCATCTACGGCGTGGCGTTCACCGGCAAGGAAAAGCTGCGTGCGCATCTCAACATGCTGGAGGAAGCCGCCAAGCGCGACCACCGCAAGCTCGGTCGCGAGATGAATCTATTCCACATGCAGGAAGAAGCCCCCGGGCAGGTCTTCTGGCACCCCAATGGCTGGACCATCTATACAGAGTTGCAGGATTACATGCGCCGCAAGCAGCGTGCAGATGGCTACAAGGAGATCAACACACCGCAGGTTGTGGATCGCAAGCTGTGGGAGGCCTCGGGCCACTGGGACAAGTACCAGGAGCACATGTTCATCGTCGAGGTGGAGGAAGAACACGCCAAGGAAAAGGCGATCAACGCGCTGAAGCCAATGAATTGCCCCTGCCACGTGCAGGTGTTCAACCAAGGCCTCAAGTCCTACCGCGATCTGCCCCTGCGGCTTGCCGAATTCGGCTCTTGTTCGCGATATGAACCCTCCGGCGCATTGCACGGCATCATGCGCGTGCGCGGGTTTACTCAGGATGACGCTCACATATTTTGTGCTGAAGACCAGATTGAGGCCGAATGCGCCAAGTTCATCAACTTCCTTGCAGGCGTCTACGCTGACCTTGGGTTCGAGAAATTCGATATCAAGTTTGCGACCCGACCCGAAATGCGCGTGGGCTCAGATGAAAGCTGGGATATCGTTGAAGGGGCCTTGGAAAAAGCCATCGAGGCGACGGGGCGCAGCTTTGAGCTGGAGCCGGGCGATGGTGCCTTTTACGGTCCCAAACTGGACTTCTACCTTACCGACGCCATTGGCCGGGTCTGGCAGTGCGGCACGTTCCAGGTCGACAACAACACCCCGGAACGGTTGGGTGCGACGTATATTGGTGAGGATGGCGCAAAGCATCGTCCCTATATGCTGCACCGCGCCTGCCTTGGCTCTTTCGAGCGGTTCATCGGCATCCTGATCGAGGAACATGCAGGTAAGCTGCCGTTTTGGCTTGCCCCCCGTCAGGTGGTTGTCGCCTCGATCACGTCAGAGGCCGATGCCTATGTGCAGGAAGTTGTGGATACCCTGACCGCAGCCGGCGTGCGCGCCGAAGCGGACATGCGCAACGAGAAAATCAACTACAAGGTGCGCGAGCATTCGGTAGGAAAAGTGCCGGTCATCCTGGCGGTTGGCGCGCGCGAGGTGGAAGAAAAGACAGTGTCCGTACGTCGTCTGGGCGACAAGCGCACGTCTGTACAGCCCTTGAGTGACGTCGCCGATGCTTTGGGCATTGAGGCAACGCCGCCAGACCTGCGCTGAATTGAAACATTTGCGGTGTGCTACCATTTGCGCACCGCAATTCCGGCGCGATTTGTTACAAGTGGCAGGCAATTATCGGCCCTGACCCACGCAAACTTGTAACTTTCGGCTGAATTCCTGACGGATGCGTGACACACAGGCTCGTGAATGGTGTAATGCTCGGACGGGTGGTCTATATGCCTCATTACCTGTTCAAACAGAACCAGTTAAAGGGAATGAAAATGTCCAACACACTGAAAACAGTCGCCATCGTTTCGGCCGTAGCTGCCGCGATGACCGCACACACAACGACAACAGCCTCTGCCGCGTCCAAGGAAAAATGCTATGGCGTTTCCCTGGCGGGCGAAAATGATTGTGCCGCGGGCCCCGGCACCACATGCGCCGGCACATCTGTGACCGACTATCAGGGCAATGCCTGGACCCTTGTGGATGCCGGCACCTGCGAAAGCATCGATCTGCCCAAAATGGCAGACGGCACAGATCGCCAAGGCTCTCTGGAAGCGCTTGATCGCGACCTTCCTGCATAACGTCCTTGTCCCGGGCAGCGCCCTTGCCCGGGACACCCGCTGACGCTTTAGGCTAGAGGGTCAACATGCTTGATACATCCCGCCGATTTGACCGCCTGCCGCCTGCTGTGGGCGTGGGATATAAGCCTCAGCACTTCAGCAGCTTACGCGCGGATCCCGGCCCTGTGGAGTGGTTGGAGATACACGCCGAAAACTATATGGGGGATGGGGGGCGACCGATTGCTCAACTGCGCACCCTCAGCGAAGAATTCGCCATTTCTGTACACGGCGTCGGCCTGAGCATTGGTGGTGAAGGCCCCCTTGACCGAGACCATCTGGCAAGACTGAAAAAGTTGTGCGACTGGTTGAACCCTGCCAGCTTTTCGGAACATCTGGCGTGGTCGACACACGGGGCCGAATTCCTCAACGATCTCCTGCCTTTGCCCTATACGCCTGCAACACTGGCTGGCGTCGCCGATCATATTAAACAGGTGCAGGAATCTCTTGGGCGACAGATGCTGCTCGAGAACCCATCAAGCTACCTGCGGTTTGAAGACTCCACTCTTTCTGAAACGGATTTTCTTGGTGCATTGGTTCACCAGACCGGCTGCGGTCTTTTGCTGGATGTGAACAACGTGTTTATTTCAGCCACGAACCTGCAGGTTTCACCCCAAGCCTATATCGATGCCTTTCCCGTTGACGCAATTGGTGAGATCCACATCGGTGGCCACGATGAAGACGAAGACGACCAAGGTGCCGCGTTGCTGATCGACAGCCATGGCAAGCCGGTGGCCGACCCGGTGTGGCAGCTGTTAGACTATACGCTCGCAAGGTCAGGGCCCCGGCCCGTCTTGGTTGAATGGGACAACGACGTGCCTGACTGGCCCGTGCTGCGACACGAGGCCGCGCGCGCTGCAAACGTGCTTGCCGCATGATCTCGCAAACTGCCTTTCGTGCCGGTTTGCTGGACGCGGCGGTGCCTGCCCCGGATGGCCTGAAAGGTGCGGGCGATCTGGCCGCAGGCAAGCGGTATGATGTCTATCGCAACAATGTGACGCATTCGCTGATCCAGGCGATGCACACCGCATTTCCCTTGATAGTTAAGCTGATCGGCACCCCGAACTTTGACAACCTGGCTGCGGTGTTCGTTCGAAACCATCCCCCTTCCTCTCCGCTGATGATGTTCTATGGCGCCGAATTCCCCGCATTTCTTGAGAACTTTTCCCCTTTATCGCACCTCGGCTATCTGCCCGATGCTGCAAGATTGGATCTGGCGATCCGAGCCGCCTACCATGCCGCAGACGCGAAAGCGTTGACCGCTTATGAGCTCCAAGCATTGTCTGAAGAGCGCCTGCTGACCGCGACCTTTGCGCTGGCACCTGCGACACGCATTCTTCGATCGCGGTGGCCACTTTATGATATCTGGCGCTTCAATTTTGAGGACGACACGGCAAAGCCGCGCGATACCGCGCAGAATGTCCTGGTCACCCGGCCCGCCTTTGATCCCGTGCCGCACGCACTTCCGCTGGGGGCCGCAACATGGTTCGCCGCGCTGCAAGACGGCATACCATTTGGCGAGGCGCACGAGCGCACGCTGACCGCGTGCGACACTTTTGACCTGACCGCCGCCTTGGCCCTCGCGCTTGAGACGGGCGCATTGACGATGACGACAAATAAGGACCACACATGAATTCTTTGACCTCTGCACATGCCGCAGTCGCTGCGCGCCTTGAACATCTGGACTGGCTCATTCCGACGCTGGCAAGAGTTCTCTTCGCGGCGATCCTCTTGGTCTACTTCCTCAACGCCGGGATGACCAAGCTTGGCGATGGGTTTGCAGGCCTCTGGACGCCCTCAACCGGCGCTTATGCCCAGATCTTTCCCAAAGCCTTCGAGGCCGTCGGCTATGATGCCGAGGCGCTGTCCCTGTGGCATCGCGTGGTGGTGGTGCTGGGGACATGGGCCGAGTTTGTCTTGCCGGCGTTGATCGTACTGGGCTTGCTTACACGGCTCGCGGCGCTTGGCATGATCGGTTTTGTCGTCGTCCAGTCACTGACGGACGTTTACGGCCATGGACAGACTGGCGAGATCGGCGCATGGTTCGACCGCTTTCCGGACGCGATCATGTTGGATCAGCGGGCGTTGTGGGTCTTCCTGTTCGTTGTTCTGGTGATCAAGGGCGCGGGGCCCCTGTCGTTCGACCGGGCGATCAGGCCCACGCGATGACCGCAGATCAGCCCAAAGTCGACTGAAGGGCCGCTTCGGTATCCTTGTTCCAGGACAAGAACAGCTGCCCCTCCACGGCGATCAACGGGCGTTTCATCAGCGTCGGATGGGACTGTAGCAGTATCTTTCGCGGCTTTTCGCGTTCTGACGCATCCAGCCCCCGCCAGGTGGTGGATCGGGTATTGACCAGCGCGTCCCCAAAAACCTCTGACGCCTGATCCAGCACCGCGTCGGGCACGCCTTCTTGCCGGACATCGACAAGGATCGCTTGTGGAAAGGCCTTCATCGCCTTGCGGCAGCTATCGCAGTTCTTAAGTCCGTAAACGTACATGATATGTCCTATGATATATCGGGGTGCAGATTTCTGATTCCGAGCCTTGATATTCTACAGAATAGATCAATCTCTTAGGGCGTGCAGGTGGTAAGTTCACGCTCCGCCTCACCCTGCATGCGCAGGTACTGACAAGACAAAGGAGGCGCGGAAATTATGCCGAATGGCACCGTGAAATGGTTCAACACCACCAAAGGCTACGGCTTTATTGCCCCTGAAGACGGCGGGAATGATGTGTTCGTGCACATCTCTGCCGTGGAACGATCAGGTCTGACCGGGCTTGCCGACGACCAGAAGGTCAGTTTTGAACTGACAGAGGGCCGCGACGGGCGCCAGATGGCGTCTGATCTGCAACTGCTCTAACAGACTTGCCCGGCGCTGTCGCACCGGGCAACCACCCAAGCGACGTTTTCAACCACGCGTGCAATCCAGACAGCGCGCGATGGCGGGATCTGCCGCGCGCCGTTCTGCCGCGATCTCTTCCCCGCAGTCGGTACAAAACCCGTATTCGCCCTCTTCGATCCGCAACAGCGCCGCGCGGACTTTCTGACGCTCGGCCTGTCGCCGCCGAACCTGCGCCTGCGCCATCGCCTGATTTTGCAAGGCGTCCATTCGGGACAAGCGCCCGACGGCCTGCTGATCAAGCTCTACCGTTTTGGTGGCCGCGTCGCCTGCGGCATCCTCTGCCTCCAGCGCAGCAAGGCGCGCGGTCAGCGCGGCACGGGCGGCGGTGATATCCACGCTACCGGGCAAAGCCCTTGAGGTAATCCATATGCATGGCCCCGAACCCGGCCATGCCGGCGCGCAGATCGTCTTCGGCGGGGCCGTAGACCACGATGCGCGTGGGCGCGAATACGGCGAGGAACCGTTCAGCGAACTTTGCACCGAAATTGCCCAGATGGATCATCGCGGCGGCGTTATCGGCATAGCGCTCAAGAACCGTGACCTTGGTGTGTTCGGCATCGGTGTAATACTCGTAATGCATCGCACCGGGCTCATCCGCCTTGGTGGCGGCGACCATGTCGTCCAGCAGCGGGCCCACATTGTCCCATTGCCCGTCCTGCACGTCCATCTCCAGCACCCATTCAATCACGTCGCTCATATGCCGTCCCTCCCTTTCAAAGGGCAAAGCGTAGTGGAGGGGGTGTGGGCTGGCAATGGCGGCGGGGTCAGGACAGCCAGACAGCCTGCGCGGCATCGTCCCAGCCCAGCGTGTATCTGGCGCCGTCGGTGAGGATGGGGCGCGCCATGAGGGCGGGTTGGTCGAGCAATTGCGCCTCGGCCTCGGATTCGCGCATCCATGCGTTGAGGTTGCGGTAGGTTTGGGATGTGCGGTCGATGATATTGTCGCCGAATTCAGCGATGAGGGGGGCCCATTCAGCTTCGGTGAGGCGGTCGGCGCGGATGTCGCGGAAGGTGATTTTGAGGCCTGCGGCTTCGAGATCTTTCAGAGCGCGTTTGCAGGTGGTGCAGGTGGGCAGGCCGTAGAGGATCATTGGGGGACTTTCGGTTGGGTGGGATTTGTCCCACGGTTGGAGCAGGCGGGGTAGGCCCAGCCTAGTGACGATTGTTCAGCTTGGATTGTCTTTCCAAAAATCATCAATCTCTTCCTCTTTGATCACGGGCGTGACTTCATCAACCTGCGATCTATCAACGACAGAAAAGTTGGACAGAGTTGCTTTCACTTTCTCGTCTTCAATCCAGTCAAAGTTCCAGAGGTTTGCGCTATCAGCCAATACAGAGTTGCAAAGCGCATCCGTCGGTTGGAAAGCTATTCCGTTAGGTAGAGCCATCCTTTGCAGCCAAATTTCAAAATATCCACTATTTGGTATTCGCTCGGCCTTCTTCAAAACAAGTCTGAAAAGTTCATTCCTTTCCTCGGGCTGCATCTTGTCCAAAATCAGACTCACGGCCCGCGCAATCGCAGGCAAGACGTTAGGTGAAATTGCTGCAAGATCCAGAAGGATCGCAACTAGAACCTTCTTGTTCTCAAACTCATATCGGTCCTTCTTTATTTGTCGTTCAATCTCCAAGATATGAGTCTTCAAGAGAACCTTGAGTGCGCCAGTGTTTGGGTTTTCAAGTGCAAAATTGTGTATTACCAAGAGTTCCTTTTGGAGTGTTTTTTGCGCGACTTGCAAACCTAGTGCGTCTACTTTTTCTCGCTTCACAGCTGCCGATACCAAATTACTGGATTCACTTGTTTTAGCGGCACCAAGCCGCATACCAAAAATCAATAATTCTTCAGAGACAACTTTGAGTGCTTCATTGCAGTCTGCATCAGACATACCAAAAATTCGATAGTCATCTCTATAACGCAGAATACTGATATTGCTGTCCTTCAACCGCTCATTGATACCCTTGTCACAGTAACCCATTATGAGTTCAGCAAGAACATGGCTCAAGATAGATGCTTGAGGGATTCCGTTCGTTTGTCCCTCTCTTGAAATTTGAATGAGCCGATCAAGACGATTTCCGATCAAGTTGTCTTTGTTGCGGTTATTTCCTGATTTAATGAACGGCCTGTCATGGAAAGCCCAAGATATAGAGTGCGTATAGATCGAAGGATAGCAATTAGTAACGTCCGTCACTGCCACATGAGAATATTCAAAGGAAAGCTCTAAAGAACGTTGTTCAATTTTGTGCCACCACATCAAAATTTGCTCAGCGATGTCGCTCATGACGCCCGTCGCAACGACTGGGAGCGAACAACACTCTACAATCCCGCCCGAAAATGACTTTAGTCGGTTTTGAGTCAATTTCCAAGCGTTTGGCTCAGTCAATAAGTGAACAGACTTCGCATATATGAGAGGGTTAATTAGCTCAAAGGGGCGCCAAGAGAACTTTCCATCCTTGTTGCTTAAGAATGTGTAGTTTACTCCAGAACAGTCTTGGGGCTTCCAATTGCGGATTTCTTTCAGACCAGTGTGCTTTGCAATCTCAAATGCTGCGTTCAAGATCGGCCCGAAGTTAAAATAGGGAGGCAAGGTAATATCGAAATAAGATGCTGACTTCAACATGTGCTCTCTTGCAGCATCTGCGTTGAGATCAAACAAACAAACTGAATTAAATGACATGCTACATACTATTCACATTTAGCTTCGATCTAAAACCCCCTCAAACTCCCGCCACTCGCCAACAGACATCCCCGAAGTCTCCTGCGTGACCTCTTCACCTTTCAACATACGCTTGATACAGTCCAGCGCTTTACCCGATAAAGTTGCGCCGCCCAGGCGGTAGTCTTCGAAGGCGCCGTAGGCCGCGGGAACCCAGTCGGCGACTACCGAACAGATGGCGTCGGCGTAGACGCGGATTTCGTATTGGGCGTGGGCATCCGCGCGCAGGCGCAGGAAGTGGAAGAGGTTGTGCAGGTCAACCTTCCAGTACCATTGGGTGTAGACATTGGCAGGCAGGTTCATGCGGGCGAGCTCTCGGGCCAGGCCGTCCTGACCGTCCTGGCTGATCATCTGTTCGTAGTTGTCATAGCAGCGGTTGGAGTCTGCTTTCAGGATTTCAAGGACGCGGGCGGCTTCCTCGCCTTCCAGTACACCTCCCCTGCCCTGATTGTTCACCACGGATTGCGCGTTGATGTGTTCGGGCGCGGGGATGTAGAATTCGCGGTCCAGGATCGAATAGCGGGCGGAGTATTCGTTGACGTTGGCGGTGCGGTGGCGGATCCATTGGCGGGCGACAAAGACGGGCAGTTTCACGTGCAGCTTGATCTCGCACATCTCGAACGGGGTCGAGTGCCAGTGGCGCATCAGGTAGCGGATCAGGCCCGCGTCGTTCTGGACGCTTTTGGTGCCCTTGCCATACGACACCCGCGCGGCCTGGCAGATCGCGGCGTCATCGCCCATGTAGTCGATGACCCGGATGAACCCGTGATCCAGCACCTCGTGCGCCTTGTACAGATGCGCTTCCATCCCCGCGACGGTGGCGCGGAGCGTGGTGTGTTCCTGGCTGCGCAGGTCATCGATTTCGGCACGTTGTTCAGGGGTCAGCGACATGGACGGGTTTCCGTTTGGTGAGATTTTAGGGTCAGGATTCGCGAACCACTATATCTGCCCCGATCCAATGCAGGAACCGCAATATGCGGTATTGTTTTTTGGTAGCAGTCAGGGTGGAAAATCGCCACCGGGCAGAGCGGCACGTTGACAAGGACCGCGCCGCGCGGACACTGTAGCGCAAATATAACAAATTGAGGGCAGCCATCGTGAAACGTGTATTTATCAGCCTGATGCTGGGGCTGGGCCTTGTCGCCTGTGGCGGGGGCGATGCGCCCTTTGGTCAGGCGCCCGGCGATGAAACCGATACAGCGGGCATCCCCGAAGAGCTGGCGTCGGATCTGGAGAGTTTCACGTATAACCCCGACAACCAGACGCTGACCATTCGCGGGATCAACCTGGAGGATGGCCGTTTTGAAGACGTTTATCGCCGTCGTCCCGCGTTGGATCGGGGCGATTACGAGGCCTACACGGCGCAGGACGGATCGCTTGATCGCCACTCCACCGCTTATGTGCGTGACATTCGCGGAACACGTGCCGCGATTGCGGTGACCGGCGGTCAGTTCACATATATTTTCGCCGGCGGGTCTTATGCCAATCAAAGCTATACGGCCCCGGTGCTGCCCGGGTCGCAGATTGAAGGCGGGCTGGTCAGCTATGCGGGCAACTACATTGGGATGCTGAATGTCGAGGGCAGCGGCGAGGATCTGATCCCGGTCACGCCCGGCACGCCAGAAGGCATCCGGCCCACACAGGCCGCTGAGATTACCGGCACCATTCTGGTCAACGCGAGCTTTTCTGACGGCACAGTCAACGGCACGATTACGGACCGCGTGATCGTGGATATTCCGTCCATCGATGTGGCCGACCTTGATCTGGCGCCTACAGGTATCGAGGCGGACGGCACCTTCTTTGGCCAAGCCACAGTGGGCAATCAGGTACGCGGTGAATACGGCGGCATCTTTGGCGGCCCGGATGCCACCGAGATCGCCGGTGTGGTCCACGCCCAAGAGCACATCGCCACGCTGCAAAACGAAGAGGAATACGGTCTTTTCGTGCTGGCGCAATGTGGTACTGAGGGAGCCGATCCGCTGTGTAATCAGCCTGTCCCGTAGGGGGCGGGCGCGTGGCGCTTTCCAGATGGAATATGATAGCAAGGGCCCCTGCGGCCCTTGCGTTTTTCTGTCTTCTTCCCACAGCCGCGTTGGCACAATCGGTGCCCCCGCCGGCAACGACGCCCGGGATCGAACTGACCCTGCCGCAGGTTCGGCAGGTGGCCGTGCAGGCTTTGCAGGCGGGGCGGCCCGAACTGGCTTACACGCTGGCACAAGGGTTGCTGAAGGCCGATCCCACGTCCTCCTTTGCCTACTTCACGAGGGCGAACGCGCAAGCCCTTTTGGGCCAGCCCCGCGCGGCACGAAAGTCGGCAGCCAAATCGTATCGGTACGCGAATACCACTCTCAATCGGTTTGAGGCGGCTGAGCTGGCGGCCCGACTATCCTATGCAGAGCAGCGCCCCACGCTGACACAGCTCTGGCTGCGCCGGGCCGTGCAGCATGCGCCTAACAAGGAGATAGAGGCGCGGTTGGGCCGCGACTATGGCACGGTGCGCGCACAAAATCCGGTGTCATTTTCGCTTCGTGGCGGGCTGCGCCCGTCCAACAATGTCAACAACGGGTCCGACACCACGGTTCAAATCATCGACGGGCTGCCCTTTACCGGCACACTCAGTGGCAGCGCGCTTGCCTTGTCCGGCACTGTCGCCACCATGGATGCCTCTCTGGGGTACCGCTTGCAAGGTAATGCGACCAGCCGAACGACCATCGGCGGGCGCCTTTTCGTCAAGCGCGTGGCGCTGGACAGCAATGCCCAAGCTCTGGCCCCTTCCGTGCGCAACAGCGATCTCGGTACAACCTATGGCGAAGCAAGCCTGAGGCACGACTTCCTGCTGGGGCAGACCGGCAATCAGGCCTACATTACAGGCGCATTTGGGCAGTTCTGGTTTGGAGGTGAGCGAAGTTACGATTTCGCTCGGCTTGAGGCGGGGCGCGACTGGGCTTTGAGCAAAGCAACCAAGTTTCGGCTTGATGCTGCGGCAGAGCAGCGGCAGTCAGCGCGCGATGCGCCGTTCGACAGCACATCGCTGGCGTTCGTGGCGGGGGTCTCACAGGCACGCGGCAATGGCGACAGTATGTCCTTTGCGCTGAACCTTCGGCACACAGAAAGCGATTTCGTAAATGCCCGGACCCGATCAGCCACGCTGAGTACGAGCTACAGCTTTGGACAGCAGATGGGACCAGTCAAAGTTTCTGCGGGCCTGGTTGCAGGCTATTCTGACTATCCTGACTATGTCGTTGTTTTTGCAGTGCCGGGGGGGCGGCAGGATAAATCGATCTATGCCAATCTCAACCTGTTCTTTCCCGATGTCGACTACGCAGGTTTTGCCCCGACCTTGCGGATTGCCGCAGGACGCAAGTTTTCCAACGTAAGCCGCTTTGACACGCGCGAGGTCTCGGTCTCTTTCGGCATTCAGTCAAAATTCTGAGAGCGGGTGGAGTCTTTGTGCGCGCATGCTACCTTTGCCGTCAAAAGCACAACAAAGGATAGCAGATGCCCATCAAATATCTCCACACTATGGTTCGTGTGCTGGATTTGGAAAAATCCATCGCCTTTTACGAACTTTTGGGTTTGGTCGAACGGCGCCGCGTCGAACATGAGAACGGGCGCTTCACATTGGTGTTTCTGTGCCCGCCCGGCATGGATGATGGTCACGCCGACATTGAACTGACCTACAACTGGGACGGCGACGACGACCTGCCCAGTGACAGCCGCCATTTCGGCCACCTCGCCTACACCGTTGAAAACATCTATGATACCTGTCGCCACCTTAGAAATAACGGCGTGGTCATCAACCGCCCGCCCCGCGACGGACGGATGGCATTCGTGCGCAGCCCGGACAACATTTCTGTGGAATTGTTGCAAGAGGGAGATGCGCTTGAACCAGCTGAGCCTTGGTCCAGCATGGAAAACACAGGCCATTGGTAAAGCGCTGGCTAGCGATCAGCGCGCTGTTCTGGGCGGGCGCATCGGCACAGGCGGCTGAGTGCCGCCTCGCTCTGCTGCTGGCGCTGGATGTTTCCAGTTCGGTCGATGCTGCCGAAGACCAGCTTCAACGGGGCGGACTGGTGTCTGCACTGATTGCCCCGGAAGTCGAGGCAGCCTTTTTTGCCGCAGACCAGCCTGTTGCACTTGCAGTGTATGAATGGTCAGGACGCTACAATCAGTCTGTCCTGCTTGACTGGACATTGATTGATGGGCGGGCCGCCTTGATTAAGGCAGCCGAAGTCATCGCTGCCAGCAAGCGCAGCCATAGTGATTTCCCCACAGCGATGGGTCATTCACTTGGCTTCGGGGCTAATCTTTTCCGAAAAGCACCACCTTGCCTGCGTCAAACGCTCGATGTGGCCGGGGACGGGCAGAACAATGATGGGTTTGGGCCAGCGGCCGCCTATCGCGAATTTGCCTTTGCCGATGTCACTGTCAACGGTTTGGTGGTGAATGAAGCCGGATCCCAAAGCGAGGTCGGACTGATCGCCTATTATCGCGGAGAGGTGCTGCATGGGCCCGGCGCGTTCTTGGTCATTGCAGAAGGTTTTGAGGACTATGAGGATGCCATGCGCCGCAAGCTGGAGCGCGAGTTGACACCCCCTGCCATAGGCGCGTTGCCGGTTGAGACGGGCAGCGCCGGATGATCCGTGCAGCACTCGTTATGGCATTGATCGTGTTGTCCGGTGCGGCACATGCCAATTGTCGCCAGGCGCTGGCCCTTGCGCTGGATGTTTCGGGTTCGGTCGACGCGCGCGAGTACCGGCTTCAACTGGGGGGCGTCGCGCAGGCGCTTGATGCGCCTGAGGTGCGCGAAAAGCTCTTGGCGATGCCCGGCGCGCCTGTGCGGCTGATGATTTTTGAATGGAGCGGTCCAGCTGATCAAGCCGTGCTTGTGCCTTGGACAGTGATCGCCGATCAGGCCGCCATAGACATTGTCATCGATACGCTGCGCCAGACTGCGCGGCGGCCTGCGACACCCGGCACCGCATTGGGTACAGCAATGACGTTGGGTGCGCATTATCTGGACCAGCAGTCCGATTGCTGGAAAATGACTTTGGACATTTCCGGTGATGGAAAATCGAACCTCGGGCCGCGCCCGCGCGAGGTCAAACCAATGCTTGAAGACAGGGACATTACGATAAATGCCCTGGTTATCGGCGCTGATAATCCCAACACCGGCGATGTGCGGCAGGCTGAGATTGGGGAGCTTTCTTCGTACTTCAATGCAGAAGTGATACTGGGGGCCGACGCATTTGTTCTGACAGCGATCGGATTCGCGGATTATGCGCGGGCCATGAAGCAAAAGCTCTTGCGCGAATTGGAAGGGCTCGTGTTATCGCGACTGTGATCTGCGTCACGCGAATGTGCATCTTCTGATCCCGACCCCTCTGATAAAGTAGGGCAAATTGATGTTTGGAGAATTTCAGATGACTACTTTGACCCGCCGCACTGTCTTGACGGCCATGATGACATTGCCTTTTGCCCATTTGGCCCGGGCAGCGTCCGACCGCGTCTCGGTGGGTCGCAACGGCATCGCGATGCAAGGCTATGATACCCATGCGTATTGGATCACCCAATCTGCACGTCCAGGCAGTGAGGCATTTGTCGTGCAATGGCGCGGTGTCCCCTGGCATTTCGCAACGGCCCAGGACGCCGAGATTTTCCGTGCAGATCCGGACGCCTATGCACCAGGTTTTGGCGCTTTCTGCACCCGCGCGATGTCGCTGGGCAAGGTTGTTGATGGCGATCCGGAGGTCTGGCGCATCCACAAGGACAAGCTTTATCTGTTTGCACGACCCATTGGGGGAAAGCACTTTGACAAGGGCCCAGAGGCCATGATCGCCAAGGCGCAAAAATTTTGGGATGCGCTGGATTGAACGCATTTAACGCCCTTCCAGAAGCAACTGTGTGCGATACGCAGTGTTGACTGTTTTCTTTCGATACGTTGCGCTGCATTGCGTCCGCAGATGCCAAAGCACCCACTAATAGATATAGCGGATCTGATCGGACCAGTAGCGTTCCATCCGCTTTAGCGATCCGGTGATGTCAGAGATACCTTCAGGGCCAAGCACCCCTTTGTGTTCCAAACCATCAGCATGACGCTCAAACAACCCCGCAACCACATCTCGGATCTCGCGGCCCTTCTGCGTCAAACGTACCCGCACCGAGCGGCGGTCGATCTCGCATCTTTGGTGGTGCATATAACCCATTTCCACCAGCTTTTTCAGATTGTAGCTGACATTTGATCCCTGGTAATAGCCACGGCTTTTCAACTCACCCGCAGTTACTTCATTGTCACCGATGTTGAACAAGAGCAGCGCCTGCACCGCGTTGATTTCAAGTACACCGACACGTTCGAATTCGTCCTTGATCACGTCCAGAAGCAACCTGTGCAACCGTTCCACCAGCGACAGCGCCTCCAGATAGCCGGTCATGAAACTTTGATCTCGCGCGACGATCGCGCCATTGGCGGATGGGTGGTCAGCAATGGGCTGTTCTTGAATGTTCATCTTCATACTCCGATCGGTTCTGCTGTTCGGAAACTGATGAATAAAACAGAATATTTCGTTAAACGCGGAAAGGAGTGATATCCGCTGATGCTCTCACTGGCGCTGCTGACGGGTGGAAAGGCTTTTCGTAGCTGACACCTGATCGTATCTTTTCGCTCATGAAACGATTCGATCTGGCGGCATCTGCTTGCGAAATTATCGCATTGTGAGACCTTTGATGCGAGCGCCGCAGATGTTGGCGCGCCTACGCGCTTAACGGTCGCGATCGCCATCAAAGGCGGCGCGTTTATAAGGAAAGTCACCTAAGACGTAGACTGCTGGAAACCGTCAGGCTCGACGCAGAAACCCTGATCCGGGTTCTCGTTGAGTTTGATCATCCCGACGTCCGAAAGCAGGTCCGGAATGCCGGTTACGCGTCCATATGGTTCTGAATTGCCGCTACCAACAAGCGGTATCGGTCAGGCGCATCAACCTGTCTTGTAACCCATTGATAAATATCGTGATCGTTCTCATTAAGCAATTGGTCGTACAGAACAAGATCGGCCTCGCTCAGCTGCGGAAGATGTGCCGCTGCAAAGGACGACAGGATGAGGTCCATTTCCTTGATCCCGCGGCGCATGGAACGCATCTGCAGCCGCTTGATCCGGTGTTCGGTGGTTTCAGGCATCGACCGGCTTGGCAAGCAGGCGGCGCATCTGTTTTTCCAGACGGCCCATTGCCTCTGCCTTCTTCAGCATATCACTGCGCAAGGCACGCATTTCCGCCAGAACGTCGCTGAGATCACCATCAATCACTTCATCCGGGCCACTGATACCCTCGCCCTCACCGTTGATCAGCCACATCATCGAGACATTCAGCACCCCGGCAAGCATCGAAAGCCTGTTGGCGCGGGGTTCAGAGTGGTCGTCTTCCCAACCGCGCAACGTGCTCACTTTGATGCCCAGCCGCTTTGCCAGCGCTTCCTGCGTCATGTTCGCTTGTTCACGCGCTGCCGCGACACGGTCACCGAAGGTTGCGGCATCGGGCCCGTACCAATCCATATCATCCATCATATTATCGCTCTCCTCGTTTGCGCCAATCGTGCTTGATCGCTGTTGGGGGGACCCCTATGAGTATGCGGCACACATAACGCCAAGGGATACCCGATGGAACTGCTCTCCGCGACACTTGCCCGCGTCAAACCGTCACCCACCATCGCAGTGACCAACAAGGCTGCCGAACTCAAGGCTGCAGGTCATGACATCATCGGTCTGGGCGCCGGCGAGCCTGATTTCGACACGCCCCAGAACATCAAGGACGCCGCTATTGCTGCAATCCATGAAGGTAGAACGAAATACACCGCCGTCGACGGCATCCCGGAACTAAAAAAAGCGATCTGCGCCAAGTTCAAACGCGACAATGGTCTAGAGTACATCCCATCGCAGGTCAGTGTGGGCACGGGTGGTAAACAAATCCTTTACAATGCCTTGATGGCAACGCTGAACGAAGGCGACGAGGTTGTCATACCCGCGCCCTATTGGGTCAGCTACCCCGACATGGTGCTGCTGGCAGGCGGCACGCCTGTCGTGGCAGAAGCGTCGATCCAGACCGGGTACAAGCTGACTGCAGATCAGTTGGAAGCGGCGATCACGCCCAACACCAAATGGTTGATCTTCAATTCTCCCTCCAACCCCACAGGCGCGGGCTACAGCCGGTCGGAATTGAAAGAACTGACCGACGTTCTGCTGCGCCACCCGCAGGTTTGGGTCATGACAGACGACATGTACGAACATCTGGCCTATGATGATTTCACGTTCTGCACTCCGGCTGAAGTAGAACCGCAACTTTATGACCGTACGCTAACGGTCAATGGCGTCAGCAAGGCATACGCCATGACCGGCTGGCGCATTGGCTATGCCGCAGGACCCGAGAAATTGATCGCGGCGATGAGAAAGGTCCAGTCGCAATCCACATCTAATCCGTGCTCGATCAGCCAATGGGCCGCCGTCGAGGCGCTGAACGGTACGCAAGACTTCATTGCGCCCAACAACGAAATGTTTGTCCGCCGCCGCAATCTGGTCGTGGACATGCTGAACGCTGCCGAAGGGGTATCCTGCCCAACGCCGGAGGGAGCGTTCTATGTCTACCCCTCAATCTCGGGCTGCATCGGCAAAACGTCCCCCGCCGGTACCACGATCACCGATGATGAAACATTTGCCACGGCACTGCTCGAGGAAACAGGGGTGGCGGTTGTCTTTGGCGCAGCCTTTGGCCTCTCGCCCAACTTTCGGGTCAGCTATGCCACATCCGATGATGCCCTCAAGGAGGCCTGCACGCGCATCCAGACCTTCTGTGCCGGGTTGAGCTAAAGGGACAGGCATGGACCGGATCACCGCAAACCTGCCCAGCCGCAATTTCGATACGACGGTCGCCTTTTACGGGCAGCTGGGATTTGCCACGCAGTACCGGGACGAGGGATGGCTGATCCTGCGGCGCAAAAAGCTTGAGATTGAATTCTTTGCACACCCCAAGCTCGACCCATTTGAAAGTTGGCATTCTGCGTGCATCCGTGTCGATGACATCACGGCCCTGCAGACCGTCTGGCAGGCCCTGAACCTGCCAGATGATCCGATGGGACGGTCGCGCGACCAGCGGATCATCGAAGACGGCGGGCCGGTCCGGTTTTTTACCCTCATTGACTGCGATGGCAGTCTGCTACGCTGCATCGAGAACGGGAGCCTGCAATGACAGATGCCTTGCCTGAGTACTATTTCCGTGTGCGCGAAAACGGGGCGGCTGTGTTCCGTGTAGACACCGAGAACCGACAACGCCGGATCGAGATGGATCAGATTGCGG
Organism: Sulfitobacter aestuariivivens; assembly: GCF_014763045.1. GTDB lineage: Bacteria > Pseudomonadota > Alphaproteobacteria > Rhodobacterales > Rhodobacteraceae > Sulfitobacter > Sulfitobacter aestuariivivens. Next base: position 473,342 of record NZ_JACTAG010000001.1, on the reverse strand, counting down.
TTGTAAACATCCGCAAAGGTGACATCAAACCGCAAGGTGATCGCACGCTTAGCCCTGCGGACGAAACCGCAATCCGTGACTGGATCGACGCGCGCCAGAAGTTGCTGGCACAGCGCGACCTGGACGATATCTTTCGGTCAATAGATCACTTGAACCTCACGACCCAATGGGTGCAATCAAAGGCTACCGAAACGCAGCTTGAGGCTGTGACAGATCACTTGCTGCTGGCCATGCACGATCTGCGCAGCACGCTGGTTCGCAAAAAGGCGGATCGGTTGGTGAAAAAGTAGCGCTGCTTTTCATTGCATTCGTGGGCTTTCTTGTTTGCGAAACCGCGAAATGACGAGGAATAGTCGCGTGTCACGCCAGTTCTATTCAACCGGGCGCTTCAATCTGCAAGTCACCGCTGCGCAAACGCTTCAGGGTTATTCCCCAGAAACGTCCATTCAGCAGCACTGCGGCAAGGCAAAGACCGATCACCAGACCCATCCAGACCCCGATGCCGCCAAAGCCCAGCGTAAAGCCCAGCAGATACGAACACGGAATGCCGACGATCCAATAGCTGATCGCGGCCAATACCATCGGCACCTTGGTGTCCAGAACCCCGCGCAACAGTCCCAATCCAATCGCCTGCGCACCGTCCACCAGCTGGAACAGGGCGGCCACGACCAGCAGTCCGACACCGATTGCCAAGATTTCGGCCCGCGCAGGTTCGTCCGTTTGCATGAAAAGCGAGATAAGGGGTTCAGGGAAGGTGACAAAGGCAATAATCGTCAGCACCGCAAACCCCAGTGACATCATTAACGTCACTCCGGCCCCGCGTGCCAGATGCGGAACATCACGCCGCCCATAGGCATTGCCAGCCCGGATCGTGGCGACATTGCTCAGCCCCAGGTGCACCATGAATGTGATTGAGGCGAGTTGCACGGCGATGCCGTGTGCCGCAAGAGGTATCGTTCCCAGCCAGCCCATCATCAGTGCTGATGCCGCAAACAGGCCGACCTCTGCCAGCATCGTCAGGCCGATGGGCCAGCCCAGCCGAAAGACCTCGACCAGCATCGCTGTGTCACTGCGCCAGAACCGTTTGAAAAGCCTATGCTGTGGCACAACAAAAATGAGGTAAAGCACAACAAAAATCAGCGACACAAGCTGGGTAATAACGGACGCGAGCGCGGCACCTTGCAGTCCCAGCTCCGGCGCGCCCCAATTGCCAAAAATCAGCGCGTAGTTTGCCAAAAAGTTGCAAATCGCTGCCCCAGCGGTGATCCAAAAGACAATCTGAGTGCGCTCCAATGCCGCCAGATAACTTTTCAACACCATGACCATCAACGCAGGCACGATCCCCCAGGCCGCGATGCGCAGATAGCGCGCTGCGTCTGCAGCAATGCTGTCGCCCTGCCCCATTAGCAACAGAATCGGCCCTGACCAGATCATCAGTGGAAGGCTGATCACCGCGAAACCCAGAGACAGCCACATCCCCATACGTGTCGCGCGCCGGATTGACGTCTCATCCCCTTCCGCATCATAGGACGCAACCATCGGCATGACCGCCATGGCAAAGCCGGACCCAAACAGGAAAATCACGAAGAAATAGCTGCTTGCCAAGGTGACGGCTGCCAGTGCCTCAACCGAGTACCAGCCCAGCATCACAGTGTCGGTCACTCCGATAGCCGTCTGACCCAGGTGCCCGCCAATCAGTGGCAGGCCCAAAGTCAGGATGGCGCGGCCATGGCCTGCGTATGACATTTGCTTGAACATGGCCCAGCCTTACGCCTGGACCTGCGCGGTGAAAAGGGGCGATCTTCAGACCCTTTCCAGATGGGTTTCCTTGAACCCGGCGGCGTATTTCAGACCATAGCCCAGTGCCCGGTCGATCCCGATGTGCGCGCCCCAGATCAGTGCCAGCCCGATCATCGCCTGCGCATCCATCGAGAACCCAAGAATTCCCAGCGCTGCAGGGATCAAAGTGCTGTGTCCGATATTGTAGACCAAAGCGCCCAAACGATTTCCTAGAAGGTATCCGATCATAAACACGTCTGGGGCAAGAATCAGGAGAGCAAAGAAGCCCCAACTTCCTCCCAATTGCGTATAGGCCGCGATACAGATCGCTGCCAGCGCGATTCCTTCTGCTCTCAGCGTGAATCGAACGCCCCCCAGAGAGCTTGTGATTTGATCTGTGTATGATGATGTCATGGTATTCCTCCTTGGTTCTGCGCAGGTTGCCATGACCCCAACCTGAAAGAAATTGATCAAAGGCGTATAATCAGCTAACATATTTTGATGAGCATTTCGCTGCCTCCGTTGGATCATATTCCTGCCTTTCACTCAGTCATGACCCACGGCAGCCTGAGTGGTGCCGCCCGCGTATTGGGGCTCGCGCAGCCGACGGTGCGGCGCCATATCGAGGCTATGGAAAGCAATCTTGAGACAGCACTTTTTACCCGCGCAGCCAACGGGCTGACACCGACTGCAATGGCACACACCCTGATGCCGATTGCCGAGGCTGTGTTGGAGGAAGCCCGCGCGCTGGGGCGTGTCGCGACCGCACACCGCGACGCCCTGGAGGGCGTTGTGCGTGTGACCAGCAGCCGGGTTGTGGCCACACATGTTCTGCCGCCTGTTCTAGCGGCCCTGCGGCAAAGCGCACCTGCCATCACAACAGAAATCGCGGCGACGGATAGGCCCGAAAACCTTGCACGGCGGGCAGCGGACATTGCCATCCGGTTCACGCCACCCACCCAACAGGCGCTTGTGGCGCAAAAACTACCGGATGTGGCGCTCGGGCTCTTTGCGGTGCCGGGCCTTGCTGACATCGACGGGCTTGCAGCATTGCGGGATGCGCCGCTGATACTGGATGATCGGGAGGGCCGGATCGGCCCGGCATTGGCGGCTATCGGCGTACCGTCACCGCAGAATGTCGTGCTGCGATGTGATGATGCGTTGGCACAGATTGGCGCAATCTGTGCAGGGGTTGGCATCGGCGTTTGCCAGGTCAGACTGGCCGACCGGTTAGGTCTGCGGCGGGTCCTGCCGGTGTTCGAACACCGCATGCCGGCCTGGATAGTGGTGCACGAGGATCAGGCACAGATCGCTCGCATTCGCCACGTCTTTGATCTGCTGAAAGCGCGCCTGCCCAGGCAGATGTAGCGCTCTTGCGTTGCCGTCGGCTGCCTGCCACGCTCACCCCATGAACCGTATTGACTGTATCCGCCCGGACGCCCCCGCCCTGGCTACGCGAAAACCGCACCCCGTCGGCGTCAGGCACCTGAAATGCGATGCCAGTTGGGCAAAGGATCTGCCGGAACGGATGCTGGATGTTGAACTTTGGTATCCTGCAAAGGCCGGTAGCAAGCCCGGAACGGCTTACAACACCCTATTGCGCGATGGGCGCACGCCCGTGACCTATCACGGGGCCGCGTGCCGGGGCGCCGACGTCGCACCCGACGTGCGCGCGCCGCTCGTTGTTCTATCGCACGGATATCCCGGAAACCGCTTTCTCATGGTGCATCTGGCCGAACACCTCGCCTCGCATGGGTTTGCAGTGGCGGCACCTGACCACGTTGGCAGCACCTATGACAATCAGCAGCCTTTCGGGGAAACCCTGTTGTACCGTCCTCTGGACCAACGCGGCGTGATCGAGGCTTTGGAAGGGGTCGACGGCGATCTGGGCGACCTGCTGGATCTCAACCGGATCGGCGTTATCGGCTATTCCATGGGCGGCTACGGGGCGTTGATACTGGCAGGCGCGGGGCTGGCGCACTCCGCCTTGGGTCACGCACGTGCGCCGAAGGGGAATGCACTGTCACGACATCTTGCCGGAACGCCCACGCATGATGCGTTGTTAGATCCGCGCGTCAAAGCGGTGATCCCCATCGGCCCGTGGGGCGGCGCGGCGGCAATTTGGGACGCCGCAGGACTTGAACGCCTTAAAGTGCCCATGCTGCTGATGGCAGGCACCGAGGACAGAATTTCAGGTTACGTCGGCATGCGGTCGCTTTTTGAGGGTGCGACACACATTCAAAGATATCTGCTAAGCTTTGAAGGCGCCGGGCACAACGCCGCCGCCCCCATCCGTGCCCCAGAAGAAAGCTGGGCGCACTCGGCGCATCTGGGCTGGGCACCATTCCGTCACTATGCCGATCCGGTTTGGGACACGGTTCGGATGAACAACATCTCTCAACACTTTGCCACTGCCTTTTTGGGTAAATATTTGCACGAGGACGACACCATGATCCCTTTTCTCGAAACCGACGATTGGCCCGGGTTCGGTGAGGCCGGCGCACCTGGCCTGCGCCTTGAGCGACGGGCTGCGGGGCAAGGAAAATAAGATGGAAGCCGGTTTTGTCCCCCTGAATGGCCGCCCCTTTTATGTGCGCAGGTGGGGTGATCCATCTTTGCCAAAACTCTTGTTATTGCACGGCTTTCCCGAATTCGGCGGTGCATGGGGAGATCTGGCGCACCGCCTTGCGGCCAACTATCATTGCATCGCCCCCGACCAGCGCGGTTTTGGTCAAAGCTGGGCACCGCCCGAGGTATCTGACTATACCACATCTGCCCTCGTCGGTGATATGGCCACTTTGGTCGGAAACGAGGCCCTGACCGTTGTAGGTCATGACTGGGGGGCCGCAGTGGCCTATGGTCTGGCCATGTTCCAGCCGCAGCTGGTCGAAAGGTTGATCATCATGAACGGGGTGCATCCCGTGCCGTTTCAGCGGGCCCTCGCCACAGGGGGCGCGCAAACCAGCGCCTCACAATACATTCATTTCCTGCGCAGCGACGACGCCGAAGAAAAGTTGGCTGCAGATGGCTTTGCCAAGCTGCTCTCACTGTTCTCGGCACACATGGATATGTCGTGGCTGGCAGGCGAAACCCGTGTTGCGTACCTGCGCGAATGGGCGCGCGACGGGCGGCTTAGGGGGATGCTGAATTGGTATCGCGCCTCGCCTCTTCGCGTCGCGTTGCCCGGAGTGCCGTTGACAGACATTCCGCAGTTTCGGGTAGAGAAACTGCAGGTGCACTGCCCACACCTGCTGATCTGGGGCAAGGACGACACCGCCCTACTGCCAGAAGCAACGCACGGATTGGAGGACTTTGCCGCTGATCTCACGCGCATAGAAATTCAAGGGGCGGACCATTGGCTTCATCACCAGAAACCTCGCGAGGTTGCGCAGGCCATTCACGGGTGGGTCACAGCGCGTTCCTGACATAGCGTCCGAAAAACAGAACACCCAGACCACTGGCAAGCCCTGCAACCGTGGGTTCAAAACCTTGTCCGAGTTGCTCTTTTTTCCAAGAAGTGACACTAAGGGTTAACTTAAGACATCCTGATTGAATGCCATGACATCCTCTCAAGAGGAACACGCCCCCTCGGTCGCAGAGCTATTGTTCGGCGACGGCACGCCTAAGAAGGCTTTTCTTACAGCTATTATTGTTGGAACCGTCCTGACAATCATCAACCATGGTGACGGTGTGCTGGCCGGTGAACTTCCGCCTTTTTGGAAGGTGGCACTGACCTACTGCGTGCCATATTGCGTGACATCCTGGGGCGCCTATACAGGCAAGCGTGCGCAAATCCGGCGCGCTCGGGCCGCAAAAGCGCCGAACGGCGCAAAAAAGGTCATACATCAATGAATGCCGAACAGTTCTTCAATCAGAAAACAATTCTGGATCTAAGCTTTTTCAACTTCCGGAATGCCATAACAGCCGCGTATTTCGCAAACCGCGATCTGCAAATCCAACGAGTAAACGAGAACTTCCGCAAGTTCTTTCCGATCCTGGGCAATGTCACGAATGCATCAATGCCAGACGTGCTGGAGCAACTGGGTGTGTCCGGCGATCAGATCGACCTGTACCGGGATGAGCTGAACACCAAAGGTTCCGTACTGCTGCCGAAGGTAGAAATTTCAGTTGACGGTGCAACACGCATTTTCTCGCTATTGTCGGCACATACGTCAGACAAAGACTTCAGCTATCTCAACGGCGTGCAAGGGCAGTTTGTGGACCGCACAGTCGAGTGGGAACTGCGCCGCCAGCATGACGCGTTGCTCAGTCAGAAGGTCAAGGACCGCGAGCTGATCGAGGAGAAAAGCAGGCAGCTAGAGAGCCTTGCCAACAGGCTTGCAAAGTACCTCTCGCCGCAAATCTACAGCAGCATCTTTTCCGAGACCGAAGATTCCTCGCATACCCACAAGCGAAAGAACCTGACCGTTTTCTTCTCCGATATCGTGCAGTTCACAGATCTCAGCGACACATTGGAGCCCGAGCGGCTTGCGGTCGTGATCAACTCCTACCTCTCTGAAATGACGAATGTCGCTTTGGAGTTTGGCGGAACCATCGACAAGTTTATCGGGGATGCGGTTCTTGTGTTCTTCGGAGATCCAGAATCTCAAGGCGACTTTGAGGATGCTCTGCGCTGTGTGGAAATGGCGCTTAGGATGCAGGAACGCATTACCGCGCTCCAGGGTTATTGGAAGAAGAATGGTGTCCCCAACGGTTTGCGGGTTCGGATGGGCGTTGCGACGGGATATTGTACGGTCGGCAACTTTGGATCGGACCAACGGCTGGACTACACCGTACTGGGACGGCCTGTGAATCTCGCCGCCCGGTTGCAGGAGCTTGCTGAACCCGGCAAGATACTTACCGATCAGAACACGCTCTCACTCATCAACAAACACGTCCGCAGCGAACTGAAAGGCGCATTCATCCCAAAGGGATTTGCGCGTGAAGTCAGCTATTTCGAGATCAGCGATCTGGCAGAGACAACGACACGAAAAAGAGAGCGGGAGTTGTCCCACGTCGGTGAACGCGTCGAGGTAAATGTGCTCGACAGCTCGGATATCCGCGCAGCAATCGAAGAACTTGCCGAAATTCAAAAGCGGTTCGAAAAGCAACTCATTAACTCAACAAATGAGAAATAGCCACGAAGCCAAGCGGCCTGAATGAACTGCGCGAAGGCCCGCCTTGTAGCTGACCCTGCAACTATCGAGAGGTTGCTCTTGATAAGTCGGTTGAGGGGATAGACGCACCGTTCGTCAGTGGTGCCCCCAGTCATCAGGGTCCTCGTTGTTGCCAGGCGACAAGCCGATGATATCCCCTTTTGTCGAACATCCCAGCCCCAGAACCGTGCGGTTGGCATAGGAGAAATACGCGCTGACCTGATTGATTTCGAGGATTTCGCCATCGTCCCATCCAGCTGCACGCAATGCATCCACGTCCGTGGCGACCATCTCATCCGGGGCTTCGGTGAGTTGTTGCGCGTAGCGCATGGCAGCCTGCTGGCCGCCATTCAGCGGCGTCGCTGAGATATCCCGCGCCTCGATCGCGGTGCGGATGTCGTCTGCGCGCGCGTCGTCGCGCATCAAGCGTTTCATCCCGGCGAAGTGATGCTCGACACAATAGTCGCAGTGATTGAGCGAAGATACCCAGACGCCCAAGAGCTCCAGAAACCATTTTGGGATCTCGTTATCCCGATGATGCAGCACGTATTTGTAGATTGCCATGTGCCCTTCCATCGTGTGGGGGCGCAGGGAATGCATCATCATGATGTTGTCGACATTGTTGCCCGGGCCCGTCACCCGCTCATAGAGGGTTTTCAGATGTCCGGTGGCGGCAGCAAACGGAATGGTCTTGATCCAAGGCATGGGGTTACTCCGGTATGCCCGCGATCCGCAAACCTTTTAGGTAGGGCTCCAATGCGCCGGGCTTGGTTGTTCTGTACAGGCCAGAAAGTTCGCTGACGGTGAGATGAGGCACCTCTTCCAACACATCTCTGGCGTATCTTTGGGCATCTTCGATCCGGCCCAGATTGGCAAGAGACGCTGCCATCATAGCACTTGGCCAATACCCTGCCGCATTGGGGTGACGTAGTGTTCTTTGCGCCCAATCCAGCGCATTCTCAAAATCTTCGGCCAAAAGGTAGGTAAAGGCCTGGACGGCAAATGTCGCCCACATGATCGGGTCGCGTGGGCTCAACCGTTCAGCCTGCTGCCCGGCAGCGGTGGCGTCGTCGTACCGTCCATCCAGTGCCAGCGACATGCTCAGCCCATGATAGGCCTGTGCAAAGCTCGGGTTCAGCTTGACCGAGTTCTCAAGTGCAGCAATTGAATCGGCCTGATTGCCTTGCATCATGTGGATGCGACCAATGGCGAAGAAGGCAACCGCATCTCGGGGGTCTGCCGCCAAGGCCTTGCGCGCCGCGATCATGCCTTCGCGCAGGCTAGCCTCAAAATTATCAGACCAGTGCATCACAACGCCCTGATAGTGCACATAGGCGCGATAGGCATGAGCCGGGCCAAAGTTCGGGTCAAGCTCGCTTGCGCGGGTCAGAAATTTCAAAGCGTTAGCATGGTCCTCTTGGCTATAGGACCACATGTGAAAAACGCCGCGCTGGAATATCTCCCAGGCATCCAGCGTCTCAGGCGCCTTGGAAGATACTGCGGCACGTTCGACAGCAGAGATTTCCGGCTCCACCGCACCGATGATCGTCTGGGTCATTTCGTCCTGCAGATCGAAGATGTCCTCGATCTCGCGGTCATAGCGTTCCGCCCAGACATGATGCCCGGTGGCGGCCTCGATCAGCTGAGCGGTGACGCGCACCCGGTTGCCCGCTTTGCGGACGCTGCCTTCCATGACGTATCTGACGCCCAGTTCGCGCCCTACCCGTTTGATATCAACGGCTTGGCCCTTGTAGGTGAACGTACTGTTGCGTGCGATCACAAAGAACCAGCGGACCTTGGACAATGCCGTTATCAGGTCTTCGGAGATACCATCAGCGAGGAAGGCATACTCTGGGTCCGTCGACATATTGTCGAACGGAAGGACCGCAATCGATGGTTTTTCCGGTAGCTCAAAAGCGGCGGTGGGCGCTGCATCGTCCTCCGGCGCGATCTGCCAGGTACGCACGGGGTCTGCGATGTTCTTGAGCGACAGGGACCCAAGATCGTCCATCCGAACGTCCACCTTGTTCTTAATCTGGCCATGCACGACGTCAGAGATACAAATGGTACCAGGATCGGCCTGCGCTTCAAGCCGGGCGGCAATGTTCACGCCCTCGCCAAAAATATCATCTCCTTCGACAATAATGTCACCCAGATTGACGCCGATGCGCACGGCGAAGGCTGGTGTGGGCAGGCGTTGCCACTCAAGTGCGCATTGCACCGCATCAACCACACTGCCGAATTCCGCCAGCACGCCGTCACCCATCAGTTTGAATATTCTGCCATTGTGCGATGTGATCAGCGGCCGCACCGTTTGCGCGATCCAGTCTGTCATCTTGCGTTGCGTACCGGCTTCATCCTCTCCCATGAGGCGCGAATAGCCGACCACATCCGCTGCAAGCACGGCGGCGAGACGTCTGGTGGCAGGGGGAGCGGACATAACGCAAGGTTAACGGCGGTATCCGATCCTGAACAGAGCAAATTTACCGACGCGCGCCGTGCCCGGCACCGGTGCTGGCGGTCAGGAAAACCTGACTTGTGCCAAATGCGCAGCCACGGCAGGCTTTCAGTATTTAATATGAAGGTTATTACAATGTTGCTGCGCATTATCCCCCTGACCGCCGTCATCATCACCATACTTGCCCTGCTCTTTGCTGCGGATTGGCGGCCCTACTCTCAGGATGGCCTTAATGCCCCTGCACACACAGCGCGCGGGTGGCTTTGACAGTCGCCAAAGCGGCTTGCGAACGCGGCCGTCTTCTATATCGACGATGTCGCGAGGGGGACGCCGGGGTGCTCTGGGAATGATGAAATCCGTAGACTGGCCACCATTGGCTGGGGCTACGGACCTTGGCGACGCAAAATACTGTGGATGAAACCCATCTGGTGATTGCCGAATGGCACCCACCCTGCCAAAATGCGCGGCAAACAACAAAAGAGCAGTGCAGTGCAATGAACGATCTTCTGGCCGGAGCAAAGCCCGTTAAGGACTATGATGCATCCTCCATCGAAGTGTTGGAGGACATGGAACATGTTCGCCTGCGCCCGGGCATGTACATCGGGGGCAAGGATGACCGTGCATTGCATCATATGGTGGCAGAGATCATCGATAACTCGATGGACGAAGCCGTTGCAGGCCATGCGACCTGGATCGAGCTTGAGCTCCATGACAACGGGCACGTCACCGTGCGTGACAATGGGCGCGGGATCCCCATAGATCCACATCCCAAGGATCCCTCCAAATCGGCATTGGAAATCATTTTCTGCACCCTGAATGCAGGTGGCAAGTTTTCTGGCGACAATTATGAGACCTCAGGCGGATTGCACGGCGTCGGATCGTCAGTTGTGAACGCGCTTTCAGATCACCTGCACGTCGAGGTAGCGCGCAATCGCGAACTTTATGCCATGACCTTTTCCCAAGGTATCGCAAAGGGACCACTGGCCAAGATCGGCGCAGCCCCCAACAGACGCGGCACGGCTGTTACCTTCCACCCCGATCCTGAAATTTTTGGTGCGCTCAAACTCAAGCCAGCGCGGCTTTTCAAGATGGCGCGGTCCAAGGCGTATCTTTTCTCCGGCGTCGAAATCCGCTGGAAGACCACCCAGCAGGACGGCGAAACCCCGCAAGAAGCAACTTTCCACTTCCCCGGTGGGCTCAGCGACTACCTGAACGAAACCCTTGGCGGCGCCACGACCTATGCCGAGGCACCGTTCGGTGGGTTGGTCGATTTCAAGGACAAGTTCAACACGCCTGGCAAGGTCGAATGGGCGATCAACTGGACGCCATCGCGCGACGGCTTCATCCAGTCCTACTGCAACACCATCCCAACCCCCGAAGGCGGTACACATGAGGCTGGGTTCTGGGCTGCAATCCTCAAGGGTATCAAGGCTTACGGCGAACTGGTGGGCAACAGAAAAGCCGGTTCAATCACGCGTGAAGATCTGATCACCGGGGGCTGCGCACTGGTATCGTGCTTCATCCGCGAGCCCGAGTTCGTCGGCCAGACCAAAGACCGCTTGGCCACGGTCGACGCACAACGGATGGTCGAGAACTCCGTTCGGGATCATTTCGACAATTGGCTTGCCTCTGATACGAAATCGGCGGGCGCAATCCTCGATTTTCTCGTTCTGCGCGCCGAAGAGCGCCTGCGCCGTCGGCAGGAAAAGGAAACCGCCCGCAAGTCTGCCACCAAAAAACTGCGGCTGCCCGGCAAGCTGACTGACTGCACGTCTAAGGACCGTGTGGGCACGGAGTTGTTCATCGTTGAGGGGGACTCGGCGGGCGGCTCCGGCAAGGGCGCACGTAATCGCGAGACGCAGGCGTTGTTGCCGCTTAAGGGCAAAATCCTGAACGTGCTGGGGGCGGCGTCTTCCAAACTGGGCTCAAACGCCGAAATCTCGGACCTTTGCGAGGCGCTTGGTGTCGGCATGGGCACCAAATTCAATCTTGATGATTTGCGGTACGAAAAGATCATCATCATGACGGACGCAGATGTTGACGGCGCGCATATCGCTTCGCTGCTGATGACCTTTTTCTTTACCCAGATGCGCCCCTTGATTGATGGCGGCCACCTCTACCTTGCCTGCCCGCCGCTCTACCGTCTGACGCAAGGAGCAAGACGCGTTTATGTCGCTGACGACGCCGAAAAAAATCGCCTGATGGAGAAGGGCCTGGGCGGCAAAGGCAAGATCGACATGCAGCGCTTTAAAGGCCTGGGAGAAATGGACGCCAAGGACCTCAAAGAAACCACGATGGACCCCGCTACCCGCAAACTCATCCGGGTGACAGTGGAAGAGGATACCCCCGGAGAGACCGGCGATTTGGTCGAGCGGTTGATGGGCAAAAAACCCGAACTGCGGTTTCAATACATCCAGGAAAACGCGAAGTTCGTGGATCTGGACGAGATGGATGTTTGAGGGCCGGATTGGCGCCTCTATTGCTGCAACCTTTCAAGATAGTCCACCAAATCAACAATCGCGCGGCTGGTCATGATCGGCTGACCGGTCTCCGCCTTCAAAGGTGTATCGTCACCTTCGAAGAAATCCCCGTAGATCGGCATTGGCGAGCCATGGCTTACCAAGGGATCACGCCCGTCGATGCGCATAACCACGCGGGCGGTAGGAAAGATCCCATCGTTGCGCGCGGCAAGTTCGCGCAAATTTGTTGGTTGCAGCAACAGGACAGGGGCCATAGGGCCTTTGCCCGTCCCTTCGAGACCGTGGCAGGTGGCACAGTGGGTTTCAAAAAGGTCCTGCCCCCGACCCGCGCCTTGGGCGTGGGCGGCTCCGGTCAAGGCGAAAAGGCATGTGAGGGCGATGAGGGTAGGCTTCATGCGGCGTCTCCTTTGGCTGTTCAGTCAAAAGATACCGGAGCCCTTGCGCACATTCCCTGATCTGGATCAATCCCGCACCGACAGCAGGCCGCCGCGGGATCACGGGATTACATCATGTATGTCGCCGCCGTCAAAACCCAGACGGTCATCATTGCGCTAAAACCAACGGCGGTAGGGAGGATGACTTTGATGATTGTTTTTCCTTTCCGGGCAACCCTTGGGCTGCGGTGCGTGCCGCAAAAGCTGCTTGCCCCTGCGATCTGTGGAAGAGATATGGGCGCAGCGGTGAATTGAAAAGGGACCGGCCGGTCACCAATGGTAACCTCCCCGGCATCATCCTGAAACAGTATGGCGCGTTTATGGGAAAATTATTCTGTATCAGAACGTTGCAAGGCCCTTGCCGGCACTTGGACCCCGCTCTGTCGTAAAGGGGTATCCGCCTTTGGATCAAAAGCACGCCTCCACAGCCATCGGCAAAATGGCATGCGAGCGCCTTGCAAAGGCACCAATCCCACCACAAAACCGCCATGAAACCACCACAATTTCCTGACATTTGAACCTTCGTTTTGTATTGTTAGAGAGTGCCCAGATGGATTATTTCCACTCGCAGACCGGTCCATACCGTGATGACGTTACCCGCCTTCCCGCCACTGAAACTCTGATTTTGTCCGCATTCGTGCTAGCGGCCATTGTCCTATCGGCTGTCGTCGTCGGTCTGACATTCGGAGAGAGCTGGACAGAGTGGTCCGCCTGGATCAGTTTGTCCCTTGGTCCGCCAAGCGCGCAGGGCTAGTCTGGTCAAGCGCAATGGGGCGGCTTAGGGTGCATGCCCATCGGTATTCCGAACGGCCATAATTATCCGATTAAAGCACCTCATCTCTGGTGAATCCCGACCTACCCAAAGGGCGTCAATGCCCTTAGGGTAAAGGAATCCACCAAGAGAAATTGCAATGACACCTGCGGACGCCCAGACCTTTCTTGATGATAATTTCGCCCCTTGGGTCCGCGCGCTTGACATCTGCGTCAGTGAGGTGACGCCAGAAAAGACGGCGCTGCGCATGCCGATCACGGATGCCCTTAACCGAACCGGGGGCATCATTTCAGGTCAAGCCCTGACCGCTTTGGCGGATACCGCAATGGTTCTCGCCTGTGGCGGTCACGCAGGCGAGATGATGCCGGTTGGGACAGTCACGCTCGACACGCAGTTCCTGCGCCCCGGTACAGGTGACGCGATCCGGGCCGAAGCCGAGGTCACCCGAGCTGGTCGCTCGATGATATTCACACGCTGCACATTGATTGCGGAGCCATCGGAAAAACCCGTAGCGTTGGCAACGGCGACATTTGCGCGATGATGACTGCGAAGCATGTCAGCAAACCGCTTTTCAGGCCCATAGGAAAGCTTGTGCGTCTGCTGGCCCTTCTTTGCTTTCTGCAGCTACCGATCTCTGCCATGGCCGAGGACAACCCCATCATCGCACGCATGGCCGAGTTGGTCGCCGCCTACAACGCACAGGACGCGCAGGCAGTCGCCAGCTTTTATGCGAAAGACGGCATTCTGCTACCACCGGGACAAAAGGCAATACTCGGCTCTGAAGCGATTGCGGCGCACTACGCGGCCGCCTTTAAAGCGGGCGCTCGGGAACTGCAGTTCAAGACCTTCGACATTCGCCCACACAGCGACACGGCCGCGACTGAAATCGGCGAAACGGTTGTCATGGTAGGGCGTGATCGCATCGTCGGGCGATACATGCATTTGTGGCAGGTGATAGATGGCTCGCTGCTGCTGACCCGGGACATGTATCATATCCTGAAAGTGAACTGATTTCGCTTGCGCCTCGGCCATGGTCGCCCCCTAATGCGCAAATGATCCGCGCGTTGCTCTTGGTTTTGTTGTTGGCCTCTTGTGGCCGCCCCCTGACGGTGAACGAACGCGCGTTTCTGGACACGATCCATGGGGACACGCTTAATCTGGACCGGGTGCGGGTGATTGATGGAGCACCGACCCGTGCGGTCACTTTCAGACGCAAGCCGCGTCCCCGCACAACCTGTCGAGAGCTGATCCTGCCGCCATCCGAAGAGGCGATCGTGACCACGAAACCGGCGGCAATTGCCATCTATAACGCCGTGCTTTTCGACAAGGACTGGTACGTCGAGGATTACTTGCCCGACTACCCCGACAAGGTTGGACTGATCGCCGCCATGCTGTTTGCGCACGAAATGACCCATGTCTGGCAGTGGCAAAACCGCGCGCGCACGGGCTATTCGCCATTGCGCGCCGCGTCTGAACAATTTGTGACAGAAGACCCATATCTGTTCGATATCTCCAGCACGCCCAATTTCTTTGACTACGGGTATGAGCAACAGGGATCCATCGTTGAGGAATTCGTCTGTTGCCGCGCGTTGGCACCAACTGCGCCGCGCACGCAGCGCCTGCATGCCCTTATCGGGCAGGTGATGCCAGTCGCGCCGCTGACACAGGGGCGCCAGTCTGATGTGCTTTTGCCTTGGGATGGCGTCAAGATTGAAGGCATTTGCGGCTGATGCGGGATTTCTCTGAGATTTTTGCGATAGCGGCAGAACGTAAGGGCGGACCGGGAGCGTTGGAAAGCATGCTTACCGCACCCCTGACGGCCACTGCACTTGCTCAGGTGCCCGAAGACCGATGGCTGGCTCAGATGACGAAGTCGATCTTTCAGGCCGGATTCAACTGGAAAGTCATCGAAAACAAGTGGGACGGCTTCGAGACCGCGTTCAAAGGGTTCGACGTGGGCAAATGCGCCTTCATGGATGATGAATGGTTTGACCGCCTGCTGACTGATGTTGCGATCGTGCGCAATGGTACCAAGATCGCCACCGTGCGCGACAACGCGGCATTCCTGTTGGAGTTACGTGCACAAGGCGGCGCGGGTGAGGTTCTGGGTGGCTGGCCCTCTACCGACTTCATCGGATTGCTGGAGCGCTTGAAAGCAGACGGATCCCGCCTGGGTGCGGCCACCGGGCAATACGCCATGCGGTTCATGGGGCGCGACAGCTTCATCCTCAGCCGGGATGTGACAGCGCGGCTCATTGCTGAGGGCATCATCGACAAAGCACCAACCTCAAAGAAGGCGCTGAGGGCAACGCAGAATGCATTCAATACTTGGATGGACCAGTCCGGACGTAGTCTGACTGAGATCAGCCGTGTTCTGGCCATGAGCGTTTAGCGCTGAATGGCCTCCATATAGGCCAATAACGCGGCCAACGCGCGCGGCGTTGGGGTGTCGATACCGTCTACTTCCAGCGGCACCAAATCATCTGCCATCGCGCCGCCGAATTCCGGCATCACACGCGACAGGTGGCTGTTGCCCGGGTCACCGTAAATATAGCTTAGCGCCCGGGCGGTGGGAAAGACGCCGCCATTCTCACGGGCAAGCTGGGTCAGATCGCGCGGTTTGACGGCCAGGTCAGCCGCCAAGGGGCCATCCCCCTTCCCGGTCGGACCGTGGCAGGACTGGCAGTTATCAACGAAAAACAGCGCGCCCTCCTCTGGCTCGGGCATGGAAGGAGCAGTGCACGCCACAAGAACTGCCAAACCAGATGCGGCAGAAAGGGTGAAGATCAGTCTGATCATGGAAGTCTCCGTTAAATTGACGGGTCAGCAGCAGCCTTGCCCCTTTGCATGACAGCGGCCATGATCCAGATCAAGTGCCGCAACACAACGGAGACGTCCAATGGCCCATTACGCGCTGATCATGCTGGTGGCGGGTGTCGGCATTCCGATCCTTGCAGCGCTCAACGCCGCGTTGGGCGTACGGATCGGATCACCTGCGGCGGCTGCAACTGTGCTGTTCGTGGTGGCCTTTCTAAGCAGTCTGATCGTGGCGGTTGTCGCAGGACCCCAGGGGTTTGCGCGACTTGCAGGAGTGCCAAAGCATCTGTTTCTTGCGGGGGTATTGATTGCGTTCTACGTGCTGACAATCACATTTATTGCACCTCATTTCGGGGTCGGTAACGCGGTGTTCTTTGTGTTGCTGGGACAGTTGATGTCGGCTGCCGCCATTGATCACTTTGGACTTTTCGGCGCACAGGTCACGCCCATTGGACTGACCCGCGCAGCAGGCATTGCCGTGATGGCAGCAGGTGTCTGGTTGACCCAACTTGCCTGAAGCATAGGGATGGACGGATACTGCTTCTCGGACTCCCTCCAGGAATTAACCCCCATCAACCGTCGGCGAAACGCTTGAGCATTGCCCACACAGCATCGTCCACCGCAACCACATCCTGCGGCACCTTGCCCTGACCTGGCATTCGCGCGCCTTCGTCGACAGATGCTGCGGCCGCCAGCGCATGAAGCCGTTCGCCAAAATCAGGCGAGGCCGAAGGATCGATCAGAATGTAGTATTGTCCCAGATCATGCGGCGGTCCTTCGGGGGCCTTGAGCGGTTTGACATCGCGTGAAAGCACACCGCCTGTCATGCCCGCAGCGAGGATTTCACCCATCAGCCCAAAACCCCAGCCCTTGTATCCGCCCATGGACACAAGTGAGCCACCAAGTGCTGCCTCAGGGTCGGTCGTTGGATTGCCGTCCGCATCGACGGCCCATCCTTCAGGGATGCGCGTGCCAGCAGCCTTGGCCATTGTGATCTTTCCAAGCGCCACGGTTGTGGTGGACTGATCAAACTGCATGGCAACGCCGCCTTGGCCATCCGGCACTGAAAAGGCGATCGGATTGGTGCCGATTACTCGCGTTTTTCCTCCCGGTGCCGCCACAATGGGAGAGGCGTTGGTGAACCCGATCCCAACCATTCCGCCGCGTGCAATCTGCTCTGTGAAGAACCCCAGGGACGTGCAGGTATGCGCATGAGCAACCGCCAGCGTGGCAACACCACAGGCGCGCGCGGCGTCCAAAGCGTCGGGCAGGCCACGGGTGAATGCCGGCTGGGCAAAGCCGAATTTCGCATCGACCTGCACCAATCCTGGGCGCGGGGTACTGACCAATGGCGTGACGGTGCCGTTCACCCGGCCTGTGCGCAATTGCTGGCAATAGCTTTCCACGTAGTACAGGCCGCAAATGCGATTGCCGACAGATTCTGCAACAGCCACGGCCCGAGCAACTTCGGCGGCAACAAAATCATCCGCACCATGCGTTATCAGCGCAGATCGTGTCGTCTTCTCAATCTCAGGGACTGAAACTTGAACCATGATGTGTCCTTTCTAAGAAACCATGGGCACCAACTGCCCCGCCTCAAGCCTGATTTGTCGATCCATCCGCGCAGCCAGTTCAAGGTTATGCGTCGCAATCAACGCCGACAGCCCGGTGCCGCGCACCAGACCCATCAAGGTCGCAAAGACCTGATCGGCGGTCGCGGGATCAAGATTGCCCGTCGGTTCATCTGCCAGCAGCAATTGTGGTTGGTTTGCCAGCGCCCGGCAAAAAGCCACACGCTGCTGTTCGCCCCCCGACAGTGCGGCGGGACGATGACCGGCACGGTCCTCCACACCGACTTCCCTCAGAAGATCGCGCGCACGCGCCTCTGCGGTGCTTTTGCCCACTCCGTTGGCCAGTTGCGGCAGCGTGATGTTTTCCAACGCCGTGAACTCTGGCAACAGATGGTGAAACTGATAGATGAACCCCACATCTCCCCGCCTAACCCGCGTGCGTATGCGATCGGACTGACCGGTCATGTCGTCGCCTGAGACGTGAACGGTGCCTTGATCCGGCGTGTCCAACAGCCCTGCGATATGAAGCAACGTCGATTTACCGGCCCCGGAGGGTGCAACTAGCGCAACGATTTCTCCGGTGGCAATTTCCAGATCAACACCGCGCAAGACATTGATTTCATTTGGTTTGCCGTGGTTGTAGGATTTGGCGATCCCTGCAAGACGCAGCACCGGTTTACTCATAGCGCAGCGCCTCCACCGGGTTCATTCGGGCGGCTCGCCGTGCCGGGAAGATCGTGACGACAAAACTGAGCCCGAGCGAAAGCGCCACCGCCGACATCACGTCGGCGAATTGCAGTTTGGCCGGCAGAAAGTATATGCCGCGAATCGAAGCATCCCAGGCTGTTCCCCCAGAGAGGTAATTCACAAAACCAAAGATCTGGTCGACGTAAATCGCAAAGAAACAGCCAAGGATCACACCCAACACCGTCCCGATGATGCCCGTGAAAGCACCGCAGATGAAGAACACGCGCAGAACGGACCCTTCCGACAGGCCCATTGTGCGTAGGATGCCTATATCGCGGCCCTTGTTTTTGACCAGCATGATCAGGCCCGACACGATGTTCATCGCTGCAATCAGAACCAGCACACTGAGGATCACGAACATCACGCGATCCTCGATGTCCAGCGCATTGAGAAACGATCCCGACGCATCTCGCCACGTCCAGACCTGCCCCCGTTCACCTGCCGCCTGCAAAAGATCAGGCGCCATGTCATCAACCCTTTCGGGTTCTTCGACCATGACCTCAAGTTCATCCGCTATCCCGTCACGATTAAAGAAGGATTGCGCTTCCAAGAATGGCATGTAGATGCGCGTCCGATCAATGTCATACCGCCCGGCAGCAAAGACATAGACGATCTCATAGGCTTTGACCCTCGGGCTTGTGCCAAGGGCGGTACGCACCCCATTGGGGGAGATCAGCTTGATGGTATCGCCGACGCTGACGCCCAATGTGCGCGCCACACCGATGCCCACGGCAATCCCCTCTTCGAACCGATCAATCTCACCCAGTGCCTGATCCGATCCGGCAACGCGGGGGATCGTCTTGAGGTTTTCCAGCGTGATCCCATAGATTTCCACCCCTGCGTTCGCCTGAGACTTGTTCGCCATGACCTGCCCCCGAACAAGCGGCGCAACACGCGTCACACCCGGCACCTGCGCAACAGAAGCTGCCATGGCCTCGTACTCGGAGATCGAGCGGTCGACCCGCCCGCTCGCCTGAACTTCGCCGAACTGATAAATCGTCACGTGGGCATTCGCCCCCAGGATCGTATCCACAAACTCCGCTCGAAACCCTGATCGCACTGCCAGCGTGGCGATCAATGCAAAGACCGCCAGCGTTATTCCGATCAGGCTGATCCACGTCATCACACTGACCCCGCCCTCCGCGCGGCGTGCACGCAGATAACGCCAGGCGATCATCCACTCAAAGGGGGCGAATGGCGCTGTGCGGGTGGTCGTGGCCATGAAAAAGCTCCCTTGGATCGCGCGCAAACTGCTGTTTTGGCGCAGGCGCGTCAAGCGGCCTTTGCGAATGCGCTGCACCGCAACAACCCGGCCATCTGCCGCTGGGCACTGCCTTAAAACTCAAGCTCTGCGTCGCATCACGATCTGCCGCAGACCGCTCTTGTGGTTGCCTGTGCAGAATTGTGCCGTTTTCTCGGCCGATCAGCCAACTCTCTCAGGCGATCCCGGCATATATTTGCGCAATGCGCTGAACCGCCTCTTCAGGCGCCATTTCTTCGCTTGTTCCGCTGCGGCGCGATGTCAGCTCAACCACGCCATTTTTCAACCCGCGCGGCCCTACGGTGATCCGCCACGGCAAGCCAATCAGATCCATGGTTGCGAACTTGCTTCCCGCACCTTCTTTGCGATCGTCATAAAGCGGTTCAAGTCCCAAAGCGGTCAGGCTGTCATAAAGCGCCTGACAGGCTACATCGGCCTCTGCATCGCCTTGGCGCAAGTTTACGATCCCCGCATGAAACGGAGTGACTCCTTCAGGCCAGATAATGCCCTTGTCATCATGGCTTGCCTCGATAATCGCGCCCAAAAGACGGCTGACACCAATTCCGTGGCTGCCCATGTGCACAGGCACCGGCTTGCCGTCTGACCCTTGGACAGTAGCGCCCAATGGTTCTGAATATTTGGTACCAAAATAGAATATCTGTCCGACCTCGATCCCACGCGCGGTGCGCCGGCGCTCTTCGGGCACCTCGGCAAACAGCGCCTCATCATGGGTCTCGTCGGTCCGGGCGTATCTGGTTGTGAATTCTTCCATGATCGCCGCACATTGCGCCACATCGTCAAAGTCGATGTCGCGATCGCCAAATGTCAGATCGGTCACCGCGCTGTCATAAAACACCTCGGATTCACCGGTTTCGGCCAGCACCAGAAATTCATGCGTGTCGTCCCCACCGATAGGCCCGCTGTCGGCGCGCATCGGAATAGCCTGCAATCCCATGCGTTCATAGGTCCGCAGATAGCTGACCAGATGCCGATTGTAGGCATGCAACGCGTCTTCTTTGCTCAGATCAAAATTGTAGCCGTCCTTCATCAGGAACTCGCGCCCTCGCATCACACCAAAACGCGGCCGGATTTCATCCCGAAATTTCCACTGGATCTGATACATTGTCAGCGGCAAGTCCTTGTAACTGCTGACATGTGCGCGAAAAATGTCTGTTATCAGTTCCTCAGCGGTAGGCGTAAACAGCATATCCCGCCCACCCCGGTCTGTGATGCGCAGCATTTCGTCACCATAGGCATCATAGCGCCCGCTTTCACGCCATAGATCAGCCGACTGAATAGTCGGCATCAACATTGCCATGTGTCCGGCCCTGGCCTGTTCTTCGTGTACGATATTCTCAATCCGGCGCAACACCTTGAACCCCAGCGGCAGCCAGGAATAGATGCCCGCTGAGGCCTGCTTGATCATACCGGCACGCAACATCAACCGATGGCTGACAATCTGTGCCTCTGCTGGGTTTTCCTTGAGCACAGGCAGGAAATATCTCGACAGACGCATGGGGGCACTCTCCTTGGTATTGACGGTGCGAGGCCGTTGCTATGTCAAACCACCGCCCGACACAAACCTGTTCTTTCTCTGGCCAGAATATTCCCAGAGCGCGAGACAGCGTCTCGCACAGCGATTTGTCGCAGACAAATCAATAAAGTCGAAGGCGCGCCAGCGCTCAGCCCGCTGTCACCGCGGCCTTAGCCAATTCCAGTGCAACACGTGTTGCCAGCGCCATATCCTGCACCGAAATCCATTCCAGTGGGCCATGTATTTCTTGCATGCCGGTAAAGATATTGGGGCATGGCACCCCCATCTCGGTCAGGCGCGACCCATCCGTTCCACCGCGAATGGGAACGCTAACAGGCTCCAGCCCCACTGCGGCCACCGCCTTGCGCGCCAATTCCACTGGCGTCATGTCGTTTTCCAGCCAATACCGCATATTGCGGTATTGCGGCGTGATGGTGCAGGTGATCTCTGCGCGCGGTTCTGTCAAAGCCACCGTGTCACACACTGACTGCAACAACTCCCCTTTCTGCGCCAAGCCCTCAACTTCGAAATCACGCAGGATGAACTTCAACTCCGCCTCCGTCGATCCTCCGTTCAGATCCGTCGCGTGAATGAAACCTTCCATGCCTTTGGTTGTGTCCGGTGTCATTGTAGCCTGTGGAAGGGTCATCAGGATCCGCGCAGCAAGATGCAATGCGTTCACCATCTTCCCGGTCGCAAAGCCGGGATGGGCAGAAACACCCGTGATCTCGACCACTGCACGATCCGCCGAGAACGTCTCATACTCGATCTCACCCGGGCGCCCGCCGTCAAATGTATAGGCAAAATCCGCGCCCAGTTCAGCCGGCAGGCGGGCATCAACACCGCGGCCGATCTCTTCATCGGGGGTAAATGCCAACCGGATCGGTCCGTGCCGGATATCCGGGTTCGCAATAAGATGCCGGGCCGCTGTCATCGCAATGGCGATACCCGCCTTGTCATCCGCTCCCAGCAACGTCTGGCCAGATGCGGTTATGATGTCGTCACCCACCTTGTCCGCCAGATAAGGCGCGTTTTCCGGCGATAGCTTCAGATCGGGCGCATCAGCAAAGGTTATGTCTCCACCGTTATAGTGTCGGTGCACCACAGGCTTTACCCCTGCGGCATGGAACTGTGGCGCGGTATCTACGTGGGCCAGCCACCCCATTGTGGGCCCATCGACAGTCCCCGGGATTGTCGCAAGGACCACGCCATAATCTGTCAGAGAGACGTCACTGGCACCCATCTCTTCAAGCTCCGCAACAAGCATGCGCGACAGAACAAGCTGAATGTCCGTGCTGGGCTTATCCGCAGATGTTTCATCGCTCTGGGTATCGACGGCAGCATAGCGCACCAGTCTGTCCTCAAGTTCATCATCAAAAGATGTCCGCACGCGCGTACTCCCTTCCGTGCTCGTCGGATCAAACATTTCAGGGACATGACAGCTTTGCGAGCACCGTGATCCAGGCGGCTTTCACTGGCGTATCCCTCCTGCATGTCAACACGGCATGACAGGTACGTACAAGGAAGGAATAGAAGATGACGAAACTTCACATGATGGCCGCCGCGACAGCAGCCGCACTCACACTCAGCTCCACGGCTCAGGCCGCCAACATTGTAGAAATCGCCGCAGGTGATGATCGCTTTTCCACACTCGTCGCAGCTTTGGGGGCAGCCGGCCTCGCCGACACTCTACAGGGACCCGGCCCCTTTACTGTCTATGCCCCAGTAAATGACGCCTTTGCCGCGTTGCCTGACGCCACTGTCGAAACATTGTTGAAGCCCGAGAACAAAGATCAACTCACCAACATCTTGCTGTATCACGTCGACGACCGGAACCTGCAAGCTGAAGCGATCCCCGAAGGCTCCAACTATTTCAAGCCGGTACTTGCATCAGAGCGGTTGTGCATCACAAAGAATGCCGAAGGCGTGTCCATCGCAGATGGGTCCGGTGACACAGCCAATGTGGTGATCGCCAATATTCAGGCCGACAACGGCGTGATCCATGTGATTGACAAGGTCCTTTTGCCCGGCACTCGTCCGGCCTGCCACTGACCCTTCCCGACACAGACATGCAGGGTGCGGTACGCCATCGCACCCTGACCGGATGAGTTTAGCACGCCCACGATGGACCAGCCCTAGGTGGCAAATACCCCCACACTGGCCGGCGGTTCTATCCCTTGTTTGACTTCCTAACCACCCATTTCCCTGCAAACCCTTGAAACGGGCCGCTGCATGGGCGATGTCAAAGTGGAGCAATCACGGAAGCTGCGCATGGCATTGCCGATCAAGGATCAATTGAAATACTGGGGCCTGACCGCTGCCGTTTTCGCGGTGATCTTGTGGTTTCTGGGAGATGTCCTGCTGCCGTTTGTTCTGGGTGGCGCAATTGCCTATTTCCTAGACCCAGTTGCCGACCGGCTTGAGCGCATGGGACTAAGCCGTGCACTGGCGACGGCGGTGATTACGGTCGTGGCTATTTTGATATTCGTGATCATGGCCTTGCTGGTAGTGCCGACATTGGTGAATCAGACAGCCAATCTGATAGAAACCGCCCCACAGCTTACCCGCGATTTCACCGATTTCCTGACGACGCGCTTCCCCTCCATCCTTGAAGAGGGGTCTACCTTGCGCTCGTCGATCAATTCGATCGGCGCCACCATTCAGGAACGCGGCGGGCAGGTGCTTGAGGCGGCGCTGGCCTCTGTCTCTTCAATTCTCAATATCATTCTGCTTTTCGTCATTGTTCCGGTTGTCGCAGTCTACCTTCTGCTGGATTGGGACCGCATGGTGGCCGCCATCGACGACATGCTTCCACGCGATCACGCGCCAACGATCCGCCACCTGGCGCGGGAAATCGACGGCACGCTGGCGTCGTTCATCAGGGGCATGGGCACGGTCTGTCTGATCCTTGGGACCTACTATGCGATCGCGCTGATGCTGGTGGGGCTCAACTTTGGCCTGGTCGTCGGATTTATCGCGGGTCTCGTCACCTTTATCCCCTATCTGGGCGCCCTGCTGGGGGGTGCGCTGGCCATCGGGCTGGCGCTATTCCAGTTCTGGGGCGATTGGGTGTCCATCGGGATGGTCGCGGGCATTTTCGGACTTGGTCAGGTGGTCGAAGGCAATGTGCTGACCCCCAAACTGGTCGGCAGCTCGGTTGGGCTGCATCCGGTCTGGCTCATCCTTTCGCTTTCGGTCTTCGGCACGCTCTTTGGATTTATCGGCATGCTGGTTGCCGTACCGGTTGCGGCCGCAATTGGTGTGATCGCGCGTTTCGCAGTGGACCGGTATCAACAAAGCCTGCTCTATCGCGGGGTCGACGCTGGCCCAACCGAAACGCCGGACAAACGCTGACATGATCGAACAGCTTGGCCTTGACCTGCCCAGCCGCACTGCGCTGGGGCGCGACGCTTTCTTTGTTGCCCCGTCAAACGCGATGGCGATGGCAATGATCGACGCCTGGCCCGACTGGGCAGGCGGAAAGCTGGCCCTCACCGGGCCTGCAGGATCGGGCAAGACACACCTGACCCACGTCTGGGCCGAAAGGGCAAAGGCCACGATCCTATCCGCCCGCGACCTTTCAGCAACCGATATCCCGACCTTGGGCCGCAGTGCCTTGGCGGTGGAAGATATCCCCGACATCGCATCAGATGAAAGCGCGCAGGTCGCCCTGTTTCACCTCCACAATCTCGTTCTGGCTGAGGAACATACGCTTTTGCTGACGGGCACGGGCCCGGTGCAGCACTGGGGCCTCACGCTGCCTGATCTTGTCAGCCGCCTGCGCGGCGCAACTGCTGTCGCACTGGAGCCACCCGATGATGTACTATTGTCCGCTCTGCTGGTCAAACTCCTCGCGGACCGTCAACTGACACCCAAGCCGGATCTGGTCCCCTATCTGCTGCCCCGTATAGACCGCTCTTTTGCCGCAGCAATTGCGGTGATTGAACAGCTTGATTCCGCCTCCATCGCGCTCAAACGGCCCGTTACCCGGGCGCTGGCGGCTCAAGTGCTGGACAAAGGCGATGCCCCCGAGGAATAATGCCAGCCTTGGTCGCATCCGCCAACCTTTCGTAAAACTGTCATAATCCAACGCCACAAGGCCTCAATGAACCAAGCCGATTTCCTCAAGGCCCCGTTTCCGAAGGCCGCGCATCTGCAAGACCTCGACATCCACGGTCCGGGCCGGTTCTTCAATCGAGAGCTGAGCTGGCTCGCGTTCAACTGGCGCGTGGTGGAGGAAGCCGAAAACCCCCGCGTGCCACTTCTGGAACGCCTGCGCTTCCTGTCGATCTCGGCCGATAACCTTGATGAATTCTATACCGTACGCGTCGCGGGCCTGCGCGAGTTGGCGCAGGCAGGCAACACCACGCCCGCGGCTGACGGGCTGACCCCTGCCGAACAACTGGTGCTGATTAACGAAAACGCGCGCAATCTGATGATGACGCAACAGCGTGTACTCGTCGATCTGATGGCTGAGATGGACGCGCAAAACATCATGCTGGAACGCAACGCGGACCTGACCAGCGAAGACCGTGCTGCCATGGCCGAGGTCTTTCTCAATCAGGTTTTCGCAGTTCTGTCGCCACTGGCGATCGATCCCGCGCACCCCTTTCCCTTTATCCCCAACACTGGCTACGCGCTGGCACTGCAACTTGAACGCACCAGCGATAAACGCCCGCTGCAGGCGCTGCTGCCGATCCCTGCCCAGATCGATCGTTTCATGCCCCTGCCCGCACCAGAGGGCGTGTTGCGGTATCTGCCGCTCGAAGACCTGCTGGTTCTTCATATCCCGGACCTCTTCCCGGGGTATGTGCTGAAATCCCACTTCGAATTCCGCGTCCTGCGCGACAGCGATCTGGAAGTGGAGGATGAGGCCGAAGACCTCGTGCGCGAATTCGAGGTCGCGCTAAAACGCCGTCGCCGGGGAGAGGTCGTTCGTCTGACCCATTCCTCCGGCGCGCCGGAAAAGCTCAAAGCGGTGGTAATGGACGAACTGGGCGTTCAACCCCGTGACGTGATCGAAATCGATGGCATGATCGGTGTTGATGATCTGTCAGAACTGGTGACCGATGCGCGCCCTGACCTGCTTTGGCCTCAGTTCACCCCGCGTGTGCCAGAGCGTGTGATGGACCATGACGGCGACATGTTCGAGGCGATCCGCCAAAAGGACATGCTACTGCACCACCCCTATGAAACCTTCGATATGGTAGTGCGCTTTCTCAATCAAGCCGCCCGTGACCCGAACGTCGTGGCGATAAAACAAACCCTTTATCGCACGTCACGTGACAGCCCCATCGTCGAGGCCCTCTGTGAAGCTGCCGAAGATGGCAAATCCGTCACCGCATTGGTAGAGCTCAAGGCCCGCTTCGATGAGGCCGCCAACATCCGGCAGTCCCGCCGTCTGGAACGCGCGGGCGCGCATGTGGTCTATGGCTTTATCGATCTCAAGACCCACGCCAAGATATCAACCGTGGTGCGGCGGGAAGGCAGTCAGCTGGTCACATACACCCACTACGGCACCGGCAACTATCACCCGATCACGGCCCGCATCTACACAGATCTGAGCCTCTTCACTTGCGATCAGACGCTCGGACGCGATGCAACCAAAGTCTTCAACTACCTTTCAGGCTATGCACAACCAGAAGCGCTGGCCAATCTGGCCATCTCACCCACCACACTGAAACCCCGCCTGCTGGAAATGATCCGGGCCGAGGCAGATCACGCAGCGGCAGGTCGCCCGGCGGAAATATGGGCCAAAATGAACAGCCTGATCGACAGCGAGGTCATCGACGCGCTTTACGCGGCCTCTCAGGCGGGCGTGAATATCAGCCTTATCATCCGTGGCATCTGCGGTCTGCGGCCGGGCGTGCAGGGGCTTAGCGACAACATCCGTGTCAAATCGATCGTCGGCCGGTTTCTCGAACACTCCCGTATCGTCTGTTTTGGCAACGGCAAGGGCCTGCCTCACAAGAAAGCCCGTGTCTTTATCTCGTCCGCAGACTGGATGGGGCGTAACCTCAACCGGCGGGTCGAGACCCTGGTGGAGATCGAGAACCCCACCGTCAAAGCGCAGATCACCAGTCAGATCATGGCCGCCAACCTGGCCGATGTGGCTCAAAGCTGGGTCATGGGGCCAGACGGAAGCTTTCAACGCCCTGCCCTCGAAGAAGGACGCTTTGCCTTCAACTGCCACCGCTTTTTCATGGAAAACCCGTCCCTTTCCGGTCGTGGGTCGGCGGGCGCCTCTGATGTACCCAAGCTGACGCACACCGAAGACTGATGTTTCACCCTTTTCTCAAATACCTCTGCACAACGCCAAACGCGCACGCTCCGTCGAAAGCGGGGGCTCAGACACGCCACAAAAACCGATATGTCTTGAGGGCCCATGGGCCCTCTCTTTCGGATCACGATTGACCTCCCCCACCCCCTGCCCCATCTTGCACCCCATCAACCGGCAGGAGACGGCATGGCCCAGTTGACCGAACACTCACCCCCCGTCCCCGAAACCGGGGTTGCCGATTTGGGGCCTTTCTCAAAGCCGCTGTTCGAAGACCCAAGTGCGCGCAAACTTGCCCGCGTGGGCGTGGTCGACGTCGGCTCAAATTCCGTCCGGCTGGTGGTCTTTGATGGTGCCGCCCGGTCGCCTGCCTATTTCTATAATGAAAAAATCATGTGCGCCTTGGGGGCCGACATGGCCGACACAGGGCACCTCAGCATCGAGGGCCGCGCCCGGGCCCTGTCGGCCATGAAGCGCTTCAAAAAGTTGGCCGATGGTATGGGGTTAAGCGAACTGACCTGCGTGGCAACAGCAGCCGTCCGCGATGCAACCGACGGCAAGGCGTTCTGCGAAGAGGTGCGGCAAGCGACTGGCCTTCGCATCTGGGTCATCGACGGCGAAGAAGAGGCCCGGCTTTCCGCACAAGGTGTGCTGCTGGGCTGGCCCGGGGCCTATGGGCTGGTCTGTGACATCGGCGGCTCTTCGATGGAGCTTGCCGAGATCTCGGGTGGCCGCGTGGGCCGCCGCGTGACCAGCCAGCTTGGCCCGCTGAAACTGCGCGATATCAAGGGCGGCGCCAAGGCGCGCAAGGCCCACATCAAAGAGGTCATGGAAACGCTCGAAGACCGCATGGGCAGTCAACGCGACCGTCTGTTTCTGGTGGGCGGCTCCTGGCGGGCTATCGCGCGCATCGACATGTTGCGGCGCGGCTATCCGCTGCATGTGCTTCATGAATACCGCATGACCCGAAAATCCGTTTCTGCAACGGTCGAGTATATCCGCAAGAACGACGTCGAAGACCTGCGCACGCTCGCCGGGGTCTCTGCCACCCGTGCCGCGCTTGTGCCCTATGCCGCCGAAGTCTTGGGCCGCCTGATCAAGACCTTCAAGCCAAAGGACATCGCGATCTCGAGCTATGGTATCCGTGAAGGGATGCTCTACGAACAGATGCCACAGCGCCTGCGCGACCGCGACCCTCTGATCGAGGCCTGCCGCTTTGCCGAAGCCAAGGACGCCCGCATGCCAGGCTTTGGCAAGGCTCTCAATTCCTTCATCGCGCCGCTCTACAAATCCGCCTCCGGCCCGCGCAAACGCATGGTCAAGGCGGCCTGCCTTCTTCACGATGTCAGCTGGCGCGCGCATCCCGACTACCGCGCCGAGGTCTGTTTCGACAACGCCACACGCGCCAACCTTGGCGGTCTGAAACACTCTGAGCGCATATTTCTGGGACTGGCGCTGCTGCATCGGTATTCGAACAAGCGCGAAAACACGCGCTTCGAAGACCTTTACGGGATGATCGACGAACGGACGCGGCTCGAGGCCGAAGTGCTGGGCAAAGCCATGCGTTTCGGGGCGATGTTGTGGATGAATAAGGATGAAGAACGCGGCGAACTGCGCTGGTTTCCTCAGAAGAAACAGCTTGAGTTATGGCTGACGCCCGACATGGTACCGCTTTTTGGCGAAGTGGCAGAGGCGCGGCTCAGTTCGCTGGCCAGCTCGCTCGGGGCGAACGTGACAGTAAAAACCCGTAAGCGCGGCAAACGCGTCCCAGATCAGATTTCGGCGTAAATCTCCAGCAGATTGCCATCGGGGTCGCAAAAGAAAAGCGTGCGGTGGCCAAAATCCCGATCCGTTGGCGGCGATACGACATCCACCCCCTGCGTGGTCAGCACCTCATGACAGGCATCGACATCGTCGACTGAAACACAGAACGCCAGCTGCAACCCGGCTGTCCCATAGGGGACAGGGGTATCCGCCGCCGTCAATCCCGGTGCAGACAACGCCAGCGTATTTCCGCCAATCTCATATTCGAACCAGTTATCAGACAATTGCCGCGTGAGATTAAAGTTCAGGAAACCTTCCTAGAAGGCCCGCATCGCGGCCATGTCGCGGACAATGATGACCGTATAATCAATCGAACTGATCGCATCGAAAGGGTTTTTCACAATTCGATCTGCGGCTCAGGTTCGGTCTTTTCCGCAGGTGGCGTCAACGGATGATCCGGCTTTCGTCGAATGATAATATCGCCATTTGGCAGAATCTCGGGTGCCTGATACGCGCTCCAATCTTCCACCTCCTCCAGGATCTCAGCCAGCTTTGGGCCCATCTCATCAGCAAAAAGCCGCAGCGCGGGGCCCATCTGATCGGCCAGCCCTTCAAACTCTTCAATGGCCGGCTGCATTTCTTTCAGCAGCCCCTCAAGAAACAACTCGGCACCCCGCTCCATCAATGACGGACCCTCTGCCTGCGCCCGCGCAGCAGGAGCGAGAAGCGCGATAGCAATAATGGCGGCGATAATAGGTTTCATACCCTTCAATATAGCAGTCCCGCGCTCAGATTTCGAGGTTTGCCCGGTCAATCGTCAAAATCGATGGTTACCGGGAAATGATCCGATGCTGTGATCAGCGCATCACGCAACGTGGGTTGCCGCCAGCAATCGGGGTCATCCAGAGGGTGCCAGATGGTCCAACGGGCACCCCGTTGTCGGAAATGCGGTGTTACCATGATGTAATCCAACAGTGCCTGTAAGTACCGCTTTTCCTGCCGGATCCAAAATCTGGACGTCGTGGGCATGGCCGCAAGATTGCGGCTGAGCGCCTGTTTTGCATGCGGATCAAACAACATGTCTGGTCCGTCATTGCCCAGAACGATCTCAACCGAAGATCGGCCAAAGAGGTTTTCAAATTCATCAAGGCCCGGTCCGTCGTTCATGTCCCCGGCCACGATCAGCGGTGTGCCCGCCTGCAAATGTTCCTCAACGCGGCCTCGAAGCCAGATTGCCTGCGCCAATTGCTTGCGCCGGTTCGCAATGCCAAAACGCAGCGCCTCTGCCGGTGAGCGCGCGCCATGAGGTGCTTTGGACTTCAGGTGCACACCGATCATATGAAACGCGAGGCCATTCACCGTTTGCAAATTCAGTTCCAGCGGCGGCTTGGAAAACGCCACAAGGTCTTCGGTATTGTCGATGTCGAGATCAATCCGCAGCGCCCCGTCAAAGCGTGGCGCGCCCGGTGCCCCGTCTGATCCGCTGAAGACACCTTGGGGGGCATGGGTGGCCGTCAAAACGTCAGGATCGTACAGCAGCGCGATTTCCTGCTGCGTGTCGTTTGAGAAACCCATCACCGCATGCCGGGCCCTGAGCGAAAATCGCTCGGCAAAATGCTCAAGCGATTGGACGGTGGACTGGTTTTTACTCTGATCTGGTGCCTCTACCACCATCACCGCGTCAGCATCCAACGCCTGAAACACGATACCCAGTGCCGCTGTCTGCTCAGCCCGCGTAACCTTGTAGCGGGCGGACCATTCCCCATCATCGAATAGCTGATTGTGCTGGTCAAAAAGGGCGGCAAACCATTCGACGTTATAGGTTGCAATCCGCATCAGCTGTGTTTGCCAGACAGGGTTTCCCACGCACGATTGATATCGATCATGCGCTTTTGCGCCATGCTGATCGCTTCTTCCGGCAGGCCACGCGCGACCAGCGCATCGGGATGATTTGCCCGCACCAGTTTGCGCCACGCGTGCCGCGCCTCTTCCAGCGAAGCATCAGCCGGCACGCCCAATACCGTGTGCGGCAGGGGGGATGCATCTGGTACAAACCGAACCTTAAGCGCGGCAAATTCATCGTCTGACAGGGCGAAAATCCCGGCCACTTCTTCAAGAAACGCGTTTTCGTTCGGGTGATATATCCCGTCAGCCATCGCAATGTGAAAAAGACCCTCCATCAGGTCATGCAGCATTTCGGGCTGGCCCTGAAACATCGCGGTGATCCGCCGCGCGTAGTCATCAAATCCCGCCACATCCTGACGTGCAAGGTCAAAGACCCTGGCCGCTCCGGCCGTGTCATCATCCGCGATCTGGAACACTTCGCGAAAGGCAGTCACCTCATCGCGGGTGACCAGCCCGTCCGCCTTTGCCATCTTTGCCCCCAGCGCAATCACGGCAATGGTAAAGGCCACTGAACGCTCCGGTGGGCTGCGCAACCGGTCAAAAACCAGTGCGAGGCTTTCGCCAGATGAAAGCGCTGACAGCGCCTCGGTTATGCGGGTCCAGATCGACATGAGGGGACTTTAGGCGTTGGCGCCGGGGAAGTCAGCGTGTTGCAAGCGTTTTCTGCATCAAAATCAGGTCAAGCCACTGACCCGCCTTGCGCCCGACCTCTGGCATCCGGGCGGTTTGGGTAAAGCCAATCTTTTCGTGAAAAGCGACGGCATCGGGGTTTGCCGACGAAATGCCCGCCACCATGATGTGTTTTCCTTGTGCAGTAGCAGTAATCTGTGCGCGTTCCATCAGCGCCCGCCCGGTTCCTTGCCCCTGAGCCTTGGGTGACAGGATGATTGTGTGTTCTACGGTTGCTAGATAACCGGGGCCGCTGCGAAAAGCGCCATATGTTACAAAGCCGGTGATCTTGTCTGCACCCACCACCCAAAAGGCATCATGTCGCTGGGCAATCAGATCCGCGATTTCCTCCGGTGTCTTTTGCTCGGTGGTGAAGGTGGCCAGGGTATCGCGGATCATGGCATTCCAAAGGCTGCAAATGCACGCCGCGTCGCCCGTCACTGCAGGACGGATCGTCACACCAGAACCCGTTCGCCGGTCGGGGTATCAAACCGCGCCACCAACCTGGCGGGCCCGCTATCAAATGAGACCCTGGCATCCTGAAGATGCGGGGCCAGTAACATGGCCAGCGCTTCGGCTTCGGGATGGGCCACTTGAAGTGCTGTCAGGCGGCAACGAGACGGGGTAAGCCGCGCGGCAGGATGGGCGTCGCCGTCCCATTGCATCAGCGCCGGCGCGCATCCGTCAAACGGCAGGATACCGTTCGCCGGCACTGCCATCCGCCAGCGCAAATCTCCGCGTTGCAGCGACACCGGTTTTCCGAAAGCATCGGGTAAAACAGACAATGTCGCCTCTAGGTCCGCACATCGACATATCCAGTTGCTGAACCGTGGCGGTCCATCAAACCGGTCCAGATCAAACCAGCGCGGGCGGCCTGGGCGGGGCGCATCGGGATTGGTCGAAATCGCTTCAAGGTAAAGGCCGTCTTCAAGTCCCAAGAGCATGTTGTGTGTATGAAAGACCGCATGCTCGCCCCCCTGCTGCAGCGAAACACCCAAGGTGTCCTCTACATGGGCTGTTGCCGCCGCGCGCGTCAGTGCGGAGATCGCAATATGGTCGAGTTCCATGAGGCACTCCTGTCCTTAAGGGATACATGAGCCGTTCCCATCACCCTAGCGAGAACCACACATGGCATCCAGCAGGCGAAGAACAAAACGAAACCCTAACTGGCCATTGTGATTTGACGGATCATCCTGAATTTCGCACTATCGTGGGGCCGATGCGTTCGAATTAGACGACGATTATCAGTCTTTCATCGGCACAATGTCGCATTTGAGGATGACCGATATGTTTAAATCCAAAGTATTTTCAACGTTGGCGCTACCTGCCGCACTGGCGGTGGGCCTGTCAGGGCCGACGCCTGCTAACGCCCAAGGAGGAGACCAGTTTATCGGACAATTAATGCTGGTCGGCTTTACGTTCTGTCCCCGCGAATGGGCTGAAGCCAATGGGACGTTTCTGCCGATCTCGCAATACCCCTCGTTGTATTCCCTTTTAGGGACAAGTTTTGGCGGCGATGGGCGCACGACCTTCGCCCTGCCTGATCTGCGTGGGCGGGTTCCGATGCACGCCGGCGCCGGACCTGGCCTGACCCCTCGTTCGATTGGTCAGAAGATCGGGCAGGAACGCGTAACCCTGAGCGAAGCCGAGATGCCGCAACACCGTCACATCGTGAATTCGACCTTCGCTGACGGTGACAAGAACGGTCCTGGCAGCGATTTCCTCGCGGTGCCTAGCGACGCGGCAACCGGCACTAAATATGATGATCTGGACATCTATCACAACGGCCCGCCAGACCGCACGATGGATCCCAATATGATCGCTTTCGCCGGTGGCAACCAAAGCCATGACAACATGTCGCCGACACTAGTGATGCGCTGGTGTGTCGCCCTGACCGGGATTTTTCCTTCACGGAATTGATCCGACTGCCGAAACCGAAAATTTCAAAAGGCAAAGTTGGATATTGCCAACCTGCCTGAATCAAAAGGAAACACCATGACTTTATCAAAGAAACTTACGGCCTTGGCGGCACCAATTGTTGTCACTTTGGGTCTTTCTGTCCCGCAACAGGCGCAGGCACAAGCCACCCCGTTTATCGGACAATTAATGCTGGTCGGTAATACGTTCTGTCCCCGTGGCTGGGCTGAAGCCAATGGGCAACTTCTGGCGATCTCGTCGAATACCCCGCTGTTTTCCCTTTTAGGGACAAATTTTGGCGGCGATGGGCGCACGACCTTCGCCCTGCCTGATCTGCGTGGGCGGGTTCCGATGCACGCCGGCGCCGGACCTGGCCTGACCCCTCGTTCGATTGGTCAGGAGATCGGGCAGGAACGCGTAACCCTGAGCGAAGCCGAGATGCCGCAACACCGTCACATCGTGAATTCGACCTTCGCTGACGGTGACAAGAACGGTCCTGGCAGCGATTTTCTCGCGGTGCCCAGCGACGCGGCAACCGGCACCAAATATGACGATCTGGACATCTATCACAACGGCCCGCCAGACCGCACTATGGATCCCAATATGATCGCTTTCGCCGGTGGCAACCAAAGCCATGACAACATGTCGCCGACACTAGTGATGCGCTGGTGTGTCGCCCTAGACGGGCTGTACCCCTCTCGCAACTGAACTGTGTGCTTGGCCGCCGCCGCGATTGGCGACGGCCCCTTTTTCCAGTCAGGTGCGTGACGCGCGGATCAGCTTCAGAATGTCCTGAGCCGCCGCAGGGATATTCGTGCCCGGGCCAAAAATCGCTTTGACGCCAGCATCATAGAGGAACTGGTAGTCCTGTTGCGGGATCACACCGCCGCAGATCACCAGAATATCCCCGGCGCCCGCATCCTTGAGGGCCTGCACAAGTTGCGGCGCCAATGTCTTGTGGCCAGCGGCTTGCGAGCTGATACCGATGACATGAACATCGTTGTCCACCGCATCCTGCGCGGCCTCAGCAGGGGTCTGAAACAAAGGGCCCACATCGACGTCAAAGCCGATGTCGGCGAAAGCTGTCGCTATCACCTTGGCCCCGCGGTCGTGCCCGTCCTGCCCCATCTTGACAACCAGCATGCGCGGACGGCGGCCTTCCTCTTCGGCAAAGGCCTCAACCGAGTTCTGGATATCAGCAAAGCCCGCATCGCCCTCGTAGGCAGCGCCATAAACCCCAGCAAGGGTCTTGACCTCTGCCCGGTGCCGTCCGAATTCCTTTTCCATCGCCATGCTGATTTCCCCGACTGTGGCGCGTGCGCGTGCCGCTGCCACGGCCCCTTCCAAAAGATTGCCGCCGTCGCGCGCGCGGCGCGTCAGTTCGTCGAGCGCTTCGTTGCAAGCCCCCTCATCGCGCGTGCTCCGGATCTGTTCCAGCCGCGCAATCTGACCATCGCGAACTTTGACATTGTCCACATCCAGAATGTCGATGGGCTCTTCCTTGTCGCGGCGGTACTTGTTGACCCCCACTATGACTTCTTCGCCGCGGTCGATCATGGCCTGCCGGGTCGCGGCGGCCTCTTCAATGCGCAGCTTGGGCATGCCTGAGGCAACGGCCTTGGTCATACCGCCCATCTCTTCAACCTCGCCGATGAGCTTCCAGGCCGCCTCAGCCAGGTCATGGGTAAGCTTTTCCACGTAATATGAACCGGCCAATGGATCCACCACATTGGTCACGCCGGTTTCCTCCTGCAGTATCAACTGTGTATTGCGCGCAATGCGCGCGGAATGGTCAGTGGGCAGGCCGATGGCCTCGTCCAGCGAATTTGTGTGCAGCGATTGAGTGCCGCCCAGAACCGCGCTCATCGCCTCAAAAGCGGTGCGCACGACGTTGTTGTAAGGGTCCTGTTCGGCAAGGCTAACGCCCGACGTCTGGCAATGAGTACGCAGCATGCTGGACTTGGGGTTCTTGGGCTCAAACTCTGACATGATGCGGTGCCACAGCAGCCGCGCGGCGCGCAGCTTTGCCGCTTCCATGAAGAAGTTCATGCCAATGGCGAAGAAAAAGCTGAGGCGGGGCGCAAAGCGATCCACATCCATGCCGGCGGCAATCGCCGTGCGGACGTATTCGCGACCATCGGCCAGGGTAAAGGCCAGCTCCTGCACCAGGTTCGCGCCAGCCTCCTGCATGTGGTAGCCCGAAATCGAGATACTGTTGAATTTCGGCATGTGATCGGCAGTGAATTCGATGATATCACCGACAATCCGCATCGAGGGTTCTGGCGGATAGATATACGTGTTGCGCACCATGAACTCTTTCAGAATGTCGTTCTGGATGGTCCCGGCAAGCACGCTCTTATCATGCCCCTGCTCTTCTCCAGCGACAATGAAACTGGCAAGGATCGGGATCACGGCACCGTTCATCGTCATCGACACGCTGACTTTGTCCAGTGGTATCCCATCGAACAGGATTTTCATGTCCTCAACGCTGTCGATGGCCACGCCTGCCTTGCCTACATCGCCTTCGACGCGGGGGTGATCGCTGTCGTACCCACGGTGCGTTGCCAAATCGAACGCAACCGAGACACCCTGCTGCCCCGCCGCGAGCCCCCGTCGGTAGAATGCATTGGATTCCTCGGCCGTGGAAAAGCCGGCGTACTGGCGGATGGTCCAGGGGCGCCCTGCGTACATTGTTGCCTTGACACCGCGCGTGAAGGGCGCAGCGCCCGGTACCGTGCCCAGATGATCGACGCTTTCCAGATCATCGGCTGTATAAAGCGGTTGCACCTGGATGCCCTCAAGGGTCGCCCATGTCAGATCGTCCAGCGACCGGCCGCGCAGTTCCGCCTCAGCCAGGTCGCGCCAGTCTTTCTT
The DNA here is from genome assembly GCF_014763045.1 of Sulfitobacter aestuariivivens. Taxonomy (GTDB): domain Bacteria; phylum Pseudomonadota; class Alphaproteobacteria; order Rhodobacterales; family Rhodobacteraceae; genus Sulfitobacter; species Sulfitobacter aestuariivivens. Next base: position 436,927 of record NZ_JACTAG010000001.1, on the reverse strand, counting down.
GTCCGTTGTCATTCCCATGTCCTTCTGTCAGTGCGCCCACTTGCAGGCTTGTGCCTGTCTCGATGCGGGCCGGGTCTTGTATCAGTGTTGCCAGACCATCGGCCCCGGCGATCAGCCAGTGCAAATCGTCTGCGTATTGTTCGCGCAGACAGGCGGCCTGCGCGTCAGTAAAGGGTTGCCAGCGGCCAACGCCGTCCGGGATCAGGTCAACGTCCTCCCCCCGCTCTTGCAGCAAGATGCGCAAGGCACGGCGGTCGGGGCTGCGGTTGAGCCAAGGTACAGTTGGGTCCAACGGGGCATCGACATCTGCGGCAACGGCCAATGTCTGGTGCGGCTGCCCTGCGAATTCCTCGAACGTGATGACACGCAGATCCGCATCCGGAATCGCGCAAGACACATCGGTGATAACATCGCGCCAGCTTCGTGTGTCATCGGCAATCTTGGTCATTGTCTGTCCGGACGGTACGGGATGTCCGCGCGACACCGCATAAGCCATCGCCGAGGCCCACCAAAGCTCTTGTGACCGGATCGACAAAACCACCCGATTTATGTCTTGCCCAAAAGCATCCCCAAGTCGCGCAAGACGTTCGCCAATAGAGGGATAAAGCCTGCCACTGCGGATACACTGCCACGTGCTTCCGATCATGTTTTCATCGCTGACAATCAGGTGTTCGATGCCACTCATCGCCGCTTGTCGAACCTGCAGGCGTACCCGCCCTCTGGCCTTGCGCGCGTCTTTGCGCGCTTTCCACCCTTGTGGTGCCGCATGATAAAGCCCGTTGATCAGGCCCTTACGCGTCCGCCCCGGCCCCCACAAAAGGGCGCTCTGCTGGGTCAGCATGTCCGTTCGGGTGCCCAGATAATGCTGAAATGTCGTGGTTGCGGTGCGATGTGCGCCGATGTGTAACGTGATATTCATTGAAGGCGTGCCCATTCTGGTCAGTGCGACCGCCCCGTTCGGCCCTGATGCGGGGAATGCCCGGATCATTGCGCGCATTCCCTTGCATTGTGCTTAAACGCGAAATGCGCCCAAATGCCTCTCGCAAAACGCCAATTGGCCCCTATATTCTGATCAACAGGAGCCTGAATGAAAAACCTTATACCCCTTGTTTTTGCTGCAATTTTTGCAAGCAGCGCTGGTGCCCAATCCGATGTGCAAGCCGCGGAGCCTGCGCTGTTTCTCACCGCCGATATGGCAGATTTGAGCGAATTTCGCTGGAAAAAAAGGCCGGTTCTGGTCTTTGCAGACAGCGAAAATGATCCCGCCTTCATCGAACAGATCGAATTGCTGGAAGCGCGTATCGAGGCTTTGCAGGAACGCGACGTTGTTGTCCTGACCGATACCGACCCGGACGCGCGCAGCCCGTTGCGGCTGAAAATGCGCCCGCGTGGGTTCATGCTGGTCCTTGTCGGCAAGGACGGTGGCGTCAAGCTGCGCAAGCCTTTTCCATGGGATGTCCGAGAGATTTCACGCAGCATCGACAAGATGCCAATGCGCCAACGCGAGATCCGGGATGCCAAGGATGCCCAGCGCGATGCGGTCGACTGATCCTTGTGAAATGCCACTTCAGGTCTTATATTTAGACTGCAGCAGCCTGAAAGGCTTATGATGGAAAGAGATCCCGACATTCCGTTCACGCCGATTCCGGTGACATGGCGGACGGGCCCGCGCCCTGGGTATTGACGACGCGTTCTGCGGCCTTAGGGCCGCCGTCTGAATAGGCCTTGATCCTGCGCAAAGCGTATTTTCCGAACACGAATGCCTGCTTACGCATCCCTACATAATCTGAATACATTGCGACGCGCCGTTCAGCTTCGAGGCCGCGAAATGTCTCACCACGCATATCATCCGCCAGCGCAGACAACGATTTGGTGAGGCTGTAATAGGCCACGATCGCATCGATGGTCTGACGCGGCAGCACATCGATCTCGGCGATGACGGCGTCATAGACATGGTCGTGCTGCTCACGCGGAATGAAGGGGACATAACTTTCGTCCTGTTTCATCTTTTTGATGAGCTTCGCAACGTAAGCCTCTGATTCATTTGGCACCCAAAGCGATTCAAGGGTGTTGCCGATCTCTGCGTAGATCGCCTTGTGGTAATCCCGCAGTTTTTCGGCGCGCGCGCGACGCTTGCCAAGCTCAGCAAAAATCGCTGTCGTCAGCCAGCCGATGGCGATCACCAAACCTGCGATAAGCGCTTGTCCAATACGCGCATCCACCTCTCCCATAAAGGGTCGGGCCGCCAGAGCCAGCCCAGCGCCCACCAGTGACACCGGCAGCGCAATGGTAAGAAAAAATTGCGCAATCACACGACCGGCCGTGCGCGCCTCGCCCCAAAGTGCGAAGAGCCCGGCGCAAAGGCTCGCACCGATCAGCAGCATCACCAATGAGGGGGGGACCGCGTGAACCATCGCGCCTATTCGAACTCCATGATGACATCGTCAACAGCCAGGCTGTCGCCTGTTGCTGCGTTTATCTTGGTTACAGTACCCTTCTTTTCGGCGCGCAGGATGTTCTCCATCTTCATGGCCTCGATGGTGCACAGGGCCTGTCCCTCCTGTACCTCGTCGCCCTCAGTCACAGCAAGATTGACCACAAGGCCCGGCATCGGGCAGAGCAGCATCTTGGAGGTATCCGGCCCCACCTTTTCAGGCATCAGCCGAGCCAGTTCAGCCTGCCGAGGCGTACGGACGTGAACGCGCACATCCGCTCCGCGTGACCGGATGCGGAACCCGCCTGAAATCTTGCCGACCTTCATCACCAGTGGTGCGTCGCCCACGCTCATTTCGGCAAGTTGATCGCCCGGTGTCCAGTCGCCAGTGACCCGTAGCGCCTCACCGTCCGCGAAGGTGACTGTTGTCCCCTCACGATCAGCGCTGGTTACCACGTTGAAAGACTGACCCTGCAGCGTAACATCCCAATCGCTGCCCACCTTGCGTTCGTGGTTATCCATCCGTCCTGATACCCGTGCACGCCGGATCTCTGCGACGCGGTGCATGGCGGCCGTGGCAGCCGCGATGCGCCGCAGGGCGTCGTCACCCAGATCAACCCCTTGGAAACCATCGGGATATTCCTCTTCGATAAATGCAGTGGTCATATCGCCTGAGACAAACTTTGGGTGATCCATGACGGCCGCGACGAAGGGCAGATTGTGGCCAATCCCCTCAACTTCAAAACTGTCGAGCGCCACGCGCATCGCCTCGATGGCCGTCGCGCGATCGGGCCCCCAAGTACACAGCTTGGCAATCATCGGGTCGTAGTACATGCTGATCTCACCGCCTTCATAGACGCCGGTGTCGTTGCGCACTGCAGTGGTGCCTACGGGCGCGTCACCGTGCCAGGTGCCAGCGTCCTGCATGGGGCCTGCTGCCACCTCCATCGGCGGACGATAGCGGGTCAGACGGCCAATGGAGGGCAGAAAGCCGCGATAGGGGTCTTCGGCATAGAGGCGATTCTCGATGGCCCAGCCTGTCAGTGTGACATCGCTTTGGGCAATGCTCAGCTTCTCGCCATTGGCAACGCGGATCATCTGCTCAACCAGATCAACGCCGGTGATCAGCTCTGTCACCGGGTGTTCCACCTGGAGACGCGTGTTCATCTCAAGGAAATAAAAGTTCTTGTCGCCATCAACGATGAATTCGACCGTCCCGGCGCTGGCATAATCCACCGCCTGCGCAAGTGCCACGGCCTGTTCACCCATTGCCTTGCGTGTGGCTTCATCCAGAAACGGGCTGGGCGCTTCTTCAACGACCTTTTGATTCCGGCGCTGGATCGAGCATTCACGTTCGCCCAGATAAATACCGTTGCCGTGACTGTCGCAGAGCACCTGAATTTCGATGTGGCGCGGCTGGGTGACAAATTTCTCAATGAAAATCCGGTCATCACCAAAACTGCTCGCGGCCTCGTTCTTGGAGGACTGAAACCCCTCGCGGGCCTCATCATCGTTCCATGCAATTCGCATGCCTTTGCCGCCGCCCCCGGCAGAGGCCTTGATCATCACCGGATAGCCAATTTCGTTGGAGATCTTGACCGCCTCATCGGCGTCCTCGATCAACCCCATGTAGCCCGGTACCGTGCTGACACCGGCCTCCTGCGCGATCTTTTTCGAAGTGATCTTGTCTCCCATCTTTTCAATCGCACCTACGGGCGGGCCAACAAAGGCGACCCCTTCGGCTGCCAGCGCCTCGGCGAACTTGCTGTTTTCGCTAAGAAAACCATAGCCTGGATGCACGGCTTGCACGCCAGACGCCTTGATTGCCTCCATCACCTTTTCGATAACGATGTAGGACTGGTTGGCAGGGGGTGGGCCGATGTGAATGGCCTCGTCCGCCATTTGCACATGCAGCGCCTGCGCGTCGGCATCTGAATAGATGGCCACGGTGCCAATCCCCATTTTGCGGGCGGTCTTGATGACGCGGCAGGCGATTTCGCCGCGGTTGGCGATCAGAATTTTGTCGAACATGCGCAGTCCTTTATGGGTCTTGATTGAAGCACGAAAAACCCGTCGCAGCGGGAGCTGCGCGGGGGGATTGAGTGGTGAGAGACCCGAGGGTGGGTCAGGCGTGAAAGATCAGTGGTGTCAGTAGCCGCGACATTTGCCTGGGTTGAGTTGGCAATAGGCAAGGTTGCCTGCCGCCCCGATCGCCGCACCCTTGGCAAGGCTACCGTTGACGAGAACGGCTGTGCCCGCCCCGATGGCGCCACCTGCAAGGGCCTGTTCGCTGATGGTATCGCCGCACGCGGCAAGGGTGCCGCATAGAACCGCCACAAGGGCGATGGATTTGAATGACATGGACCTGCTCCTTTGGTCTTATTTCGGGGCTGTCCGGCATCTGCTCTGATGGCTGATTTTGATCCGACACCCTTATCTGTCGCACCATACACCATTCCCCGACCATTGAAAAAGGGGGGCAGCATGACCGCTTGCGCGACATGCTGCCCATGAGGGGAAGGGGTATGGTCTTGGTGTGTCACGGGCGAAACCGGGAAAGGTGCGCCAGTGTCATTTGCGAGCTTCCCAGCAGAATCCCATTGCGCCAAGTACACGTATTGCGAGAGATCAAAATCGGCCATCCGTCGCTGATCGGGCCGCTTTACGGGCGGTATTCTGCCGAAAGTCATTCAAAAGCCTCCGGAAAAGCGGCCCGTGCCACCGCTTCGTCAATCACAAGCAGAGATTCGTAATGGGCCGGATCGAAGGGATCGGTTGCTGGCAGCACTTCGCGGCCAAAGAGCCACGACAATCGCCCCGCATCCAGATTGCCACGTTCAAAAGGCTGGTCGCCAAATTGGTCCCAAAGTGCTTTCATAAAGGCCACGTCCGCGCGACGGTCTGGCACGCGACGGTCATGACGACGTTCGCGACGGGTCAGCGGCGTGACCCCCTTGGGGTTCGGCCGGCGGATGGTGAATTGGAAATCGGTGCCGGGCAAACGCCCGGGAAACCCGCGATGTTTCAGCATGTAGGCTGGCATCATACGCCCTCCCGAAGGGTGGCGGTTTGGGGTGGGACAGGCATAAACGCCTGCCCCGTCAGTACATTAGTCGTACTTACCTGTGAACACAGGCTCAGTGGAGATCGGCTCGACCACCACGAATTCTTCTTCGGTTTGGCCGCTTGTGCAGGCTGCGATTGCCGCAACCATGCCAAACATCGCCACGAGTTTGAGGCTCTTGGACATCTGGTTCTCCTGATACGCGTTACAGGGCGCGGCAGGCTTAATGACTGCGCACACCCCCTTGTTGAGGTTAGAAATGCCTCGACATTTCCGAAACCCAGCATAGAAGCTAGCGCGCAGGATTGATACCGCAAGCGCGGCAATCGGCGGGTCTGTGACGGTAAAGCCTCAAAACCATCCACAGGTGAACATCCGGGCGCAAGATGTTGTGGTTCCATCATAATCCCTCCCAAATGCAGGTGTTATCCACAGGGCGATATGCCTCAAAGAACTGGGTTGCGTCGGGGTCGGCGACACCAAATTCGGTGGCGCGGTCGGCCAGCGAAATGACAATCACCTCACCTTTCAGTCCGTATTCGGCAATATACGGAAGCGCCAGCGTTTCACACAGATGCACCATGTCCGGCTCGGCGTCGGCAAAGCCGATCTCACCCCATTCGCGGGCAATGCGCGGGGCGATGAACCGAAAGCGCAGCCAGGTCTCCGTTCCCAGATTGTCGACCAGCACTTCTTGCAGTTCCACCGGCTGACCGGAAGGCACATCAACCGCCAGCGCGGGCGAGGTCAAGGCCAGCATACCGGCCAAAACCAACGTCGGTATCACGTCGGTATTACATCGGTATCGCGCCGGTATTTTCACGGCGCGGCTTCCTCTGCGGTGTCAAACTCGGCAGGAGATATAATCTCGATCAGTTCCATGTCATCGGAATGGCGGACCTCGCGGTGCTTGATGCCGGGGGGCTGCAGGACGCAGGACCCGGCGCGGAGGGTTTGCTCCCCCTCGCCTTCGTATTCAAAGACGACCCAGCCTTTAGTGACATAGACCATCTGGAAATCGAGGTCGTGGGAATGCCACGCGCCGGGGCTTTCCATGCCGGGGACAGCGCGGATGACGTGGGCACCATATTGGCCCTTGGTGGCATCCTTGATGCCAAGGTCGCGGTATTCGAAGAAGGGGCGCAGGCCCTGTCCTTCGAATTTGCCATCATCGGCGTGGGCAATGGTGAAGGCCTGATTTTTCCAAAGTGTCATTGTGAGGCCCTCTCGACCAGATGAAACGCGCGCTGTGCCCATCGACTGCCCCGGGGAGGCGATCCGACGACAGCGCTTTGCCACTTTATGGATGCGGCGTTACCGCGACGATTGAACGGAGTATATGCGGCGCTCAATCGCCTGCCCATCCGGGGGGCAGGCGATGGGCACGGCGGCCGCAAGCGGCCTTGTTCCGTGCCCTTGGTGCATCTCTCAAGCGTATGGCCCAGCGCTTTTTGCATGATATTGTTCTCCGCATATTTCATAAAAAAGAGCGGCATACCAAACACGAATGGAACATACTCAACGCTGCTCCCGACAACGACTGTCGGTCACAACATTGTAGCTTTGCCCCGTGATCTTCAGACCGTTTACAACTGTGCCGCTTGAGGGCGCGCTCTGAATAATCACAAAAGTTGAAACCTTTTGCCCAGACTGCTGGGCTACACCTTGCATCTGCTCCTGAAACGCCCGGCACAGCCCAATTCCCCGTTGCCGAAACGCACTTTCGGAAAGATCCGCTGCTTTCTGAATGAGGAAACGCGCGGATACAGCACGATCGCCGCTTGTAAATGCCAATACGCCAAACTTTTCGAAACACATCACGGTACCGTCGGAGAGCTTAAATGTATCCTTCCCTCTACAGGGGTTTGCTGCATCGGCGCTGGACGCCAATCCCATGAAGATGAGTGCCGCTAAATAGAAACAGATGGATTTCATTGCACACCTCACAACGGAATATTATCGTGCTTTTTCCACGGCATCTGCACCTTCTTATTCCTCAATGAGGCAAACGCCCGCGCGACCCGTTTCCGCGTCGAATGCGGCATGATCACCTCGTCGATGAACCCCCGCTCGGCGGCCACAAACGGGTTCGCGAAACGGTCTTCGTAATCCGCCGTGTGCTGGGCGATTTTCTCGGCGTCGCCCAAATCTTTACGGTGGATGATCTCGGTGGCGCCTTTCGCGCCCATGACCGCGACCTCGGCTGTGGGCCAGGCGTAATTGAAATCGGACCGCAGATGCTTTGACGCCATCACGTCATACGCCCCGCCATAGGCCTTGCGGGTGATGACTGTGACCATGGGCACCGTCGCCTCGCCATAGGCAAAGAGCAGCTTGGCGCCGTGTTTGATCACGCCGCCGTATTCCTGTGACGTCCCGGGCAGGAAGCCGGGGACGTCCACGAGGGTCAGGAGCGGGATCTCGAACGCATCGCAGAAGCGCACGAACCGCGCGGCCTTGCGGGAACTGTCGATATCAAGGCACCCGGCCAGCACCATTGGTTGATTGGCCACGACGCCCACGGTGCGCCCCTCAAGACGGATGAAGCCGGTGATGATGTTCTTGGCAAAATCTTCCTGAATCTCATAAAAGTCGCCTTCGTCGGCGGTTTTGTGGATCAGTTCTTTCATGTCGTAAGGCGTGTTCGGGTTGGCGGGCACCAGCGTGTCCAATGACATTTCCAACCGGTCGGGTGCATCAAAGAAGGGGCGCACCGGTGGTTTTTCGCGGTTGTTGGCGGGCAGAAAATCGACGAGACGGCGAACCTCGGCCAAGGCCTCGACATCGTTTTCAAATGCGGCATCGGCGACGGAGGATTTGCGGGTGTGGGTGGAGGCACCGCCCAGTTCTTCGGCTGTGACAACCTCGTTGGTCACAGTTTTGACCACGTCGGGGCCGGTCACGAACATATAGGAGGTTTCCTTGACCATGAAGATGAAGTCGGTCATCGCCGGGGAATAGACGGCACCGCCTGCGCAAGGCCCCATGATCACGCTGATTTGCGGGATCACGCCAGAGGCTTCGATGTTGCGCTGGAAGACTTCGGCGTATCCGGCAAGGGAGGCCACACCTTCCTGAATACGCGCGCCACCGGAATCGTTGATGCCGATGACGGGCGCACCGTTCTGCACGGCCATGTCCTGGATCTTGCAGATCTTCTGGGCGTGGGTTTCTGAAAGGGACCCGCCGAATACCGTAAAGTCCTGTGAGAACACATAGACAAGGCGGCCATTGATCGTGCCCCAGCCTGTAACGACGCCATCGCCCGCAGGGCGTTGTTTTTCCATGCCAAAGTCAGTGCAGCGGTGGGCCACGAACATATCGAATTCTTCAAAAGAGCCTTCGTCCAGCAGCAGATCGATCCGTTCCCGGGCCGTGAGCTTACCGCGTCCGTGCTGGGCCTCGATGCGGGCCTGTCCGCCACCAAGGCGGGCCGTTTCGCGGCGCTGCTCAAGCTCTGTCAGAATGTCTTTCATGGCTGTCCCCTGCGTTGAATTTGCCGCAGTCTAATCGAGCGCGCGCAAGGACCCAAGGTGAATGATGCAAATTTGCAAATTCATGACACACAAAGGACAGCTAATTGCAAACTTGCAAATGTCCCAACCTGCGATGGACATCTTTGCGACACGGGCATAGCAAACTTTCATGAAAAAAACGCCGGTCATTCGGTTTCTCGATCAGACCACCCCACCCCATATCGCCACGCTGATCCTGCTTGCCGGGATCGGGGCCATGGTGATGAACATCTTTCTGCCCAGCCTGCCGCGCATGGCCGAGTATTTTGGCACAAGCTATGCAGTGATGCAGCTGAGTGTCCCGCTGTATCTTGGGTTCAGCGCGGTGATCCAGCTGTTTGTCGGACCGATATCAGACAATCTGGGGCGGCGGCAGGTCATGATTTATGCGCTGGTACTTTACATGATCGCCACGCTGGGCTGTATTTTTGCGCCCAACACGTCGGTTTTCCTGTTTTTCCGCATGGCGCAGGCGATCGTGGCCACGGCGATGGTCCTGAGCCGGGCGGTCATCCGGGATATCTATGAGCAGGACAAATCCGCGTCTGTCATTGGCTATGTCACGATGGGAATGTCCGTGGTGCCGATGGTCAGCCCATTGGTTGGTGGCGCGCTGGAGCAGCTCTTTGACTGGAAGGCGACCTTCTGGCTGATGTTCCTGTTGGGCCTTGGCATGCTGATGCTGGTATTGCGCGACATGGGTGAGACCGCGCCCAAGACCTCCAATTCCATGTTGGCGCAGTTCAAGGAATATCCTGAGTTGCTGACCTCGCCCCGGTTCTGGGGATATGCGATGGCGGCCGGGTTCTGTTCGGGGGCGTTTTTTGCCTATCTGGGGGGCGCGCCTTTTGTGGGCAGCGTGGTGTTTGGGTTGGATCCCTTCTGGCTGGGTCTGATCTTTGGCGCGCCTGCGGTGGGGTATTTTCTGGGGAACTTCCTGACCGGGCGCTATGCGACGCGCTTTGGTATCAATTCGCTGGTTCTGGCGGGCTGTGTGTTCAACGCCGTGGGCAGCTCCATCTCGTTGCTGATCTTCATGAGCGGTTATGGCTCAGCGCTGACGTTCTTTGGGATGATGACGTTTGTCGGGGTCGGGAACGGGCTGTGCATTCCCAATGCGACGGCGGGGATGTTGTCGGTGCGGCCGCATCTGGCAGGGACCGCATCGGGCCTTGGCGGTGCGATCATGATTGGCGGCGGTGCGGGGCTTGCGGCGCTGGCCGGTGCATTGCTGTCTGTTGAGTCAGGCGCCTACCCCTTGTTGTGGCTGATGCTGCTGACCGCGTTTGCAGGGGTTGCCTCGATTATGCTGGTGATCCACCGCGAATATACGCTTGGGCTGCGCTGACCCATTGCGACACTGACTTTGCAAAGGTACGCTGGGGCTAACTGCAAATTTGCAAAGGCCGCCCATGCCCCCCCAGAAACTTTATGCCGGTGCCAAGCTGCGCGAATTGCGCACGCGGGTGGGGCTGACCCAAAAGGACTTTGCCGCACGGCTTGGGGTGTCCCTGCCCTATCTTAACCAGATGGAAAACAACAAGCGCCCGGTCAGTACGACCGTCGTGCTGGCGATGGCCTCGGAATTCGGGATGGATGTGACAGAGCTGGGCAGTGGCGATGGGGAGCGGCTGGTCAGTGACATGCGCGAGGCGCTGGCCGACCCGGTCTTTGCAGGCGATCTGCCCCCGCTGGCTGATCTGCGGCTTGCCGCCTCGAACGCGCCTGCGCTGGTGCGCGCGTTTCTGGATTTGCATCAAAGCTACCGGCAAACCCACGAGCGGCTCGCCTCGCTGGATGAGGCGCTGGGGCGCGAAGATGCGCGGGCCGCCCCCAGCCCCTGGGAGGAAGTGCGGGATTTCTTTCATTATTGCGACAACTACATCGACGCGGTCGACCGCGCTGCGGAGCATTTCGCGACCCGCGAGGGCGGACCCGGCAGTATTCGCGTGGCGGCCGTCGCGGCGCTCGCAAATGCCGGAATTGCGGTTGAATTTGCCGATAGCGACAGTCTGCGCCGTCTGGATGCCGAGGCTGGCACGTTGTTTTTGTCAAACCGTGCGGCCCCGGAAACCCAGACGTTTCAGATGCTGCTGCAGGTAGCGCTGACCCGGCAGGATGCCTTGTTGGAAGCAACGCTTGATCTTGCCCGCTTTCACAGTGATGCCGCGCGGGGGATCGCCAAGATCGGGCTGGCCAATTACTTCGCAGGCGCGGCCCTGATGCCCTATACGGCGTTTCACGGCAAGGCGCAGGAATGGCGGCATGACCTGGAACTGTTGGGCGGGCATTTCGGCGCCTCGATCGAACAGGTTGCGCACCGGCTGTCAACGTTGCAGCGGCCCGGTGCCAAGGGCATTCCGTTCTTCTTTGTAAGGGTGGATCGCGCGGGCACAATTACCAAGCGGCACTCTGCCACGCGCCTTCAGTTTGCGCGGTTTGGCGGGGCCTGTCCGCTATGGAATGTGCATCGGGCGTTTGAGACACCGGGCATATTTCTGCGCCAGCTTGCCGAAACGCCCGATGGGGTGCGCTACATCAGTCTGGCGCGCGACATTACGAAACCTGCCGGGCGCTATGGCGCGCCCGTGCGGCGCTATGCGATCGCATTGGGTTGCGAGGTACGCCATGCGAGCGCATTGGTCTATGCCGACGACATGGACACCGGGGCCGATGCGGCGTTCGAGCCGATCGGGATCTCCTGTCGGATTTGTGAGCGCAAAGGATGCCATCAACGCGCGGTGCCCCCCTTGGAGCGGCGCTTGGTCGTCGACCCTGACCGGCGCGATGTGCTGCCTTACAGAGTGGAATAGCTACACTTTTGAGCGTCGCCAACCCGCCCCGCGCGCCTCAGCCTCGGTGCAGAACCACCGTTCGCCTTTCAGGCGATTGATCCGGGTGCGCGTATAATACTGTTGACCCGGCATGTGGTAGATGCGCTTGCCATCCCGGCTGATGTTGCCCTTGATCCGGCAGGTCGCACCTTGAAGGGCCGGCGGCGTATCTTTTTTCTTTAGGCCGGACTGACGGTCGCGGCTGACCATTTCGGCCCGTCTTACTTCGCGGTAGCGGGCCGGGGCCTGCATGTCGAACCCATGCACCCCGCGCTGGCTCACGAGCGCGGCCTTCTCATCCAGATCGTAGTCCAGAGAGTATTTGCGATAGGCCAACGCGAAACCGGCCTGAACCAGCACCCGCCCCATGTCATGCCCAGCCACAGTGCAGCGCGCGACCGTGCGCCCATAGCGGTCGGTATCCAGCGCCTCGCAGCGGGCGGGTAGCCCTTCGAAATGGTCGCGCACCTGTCGCGTGGCCCAGTCGCCGCAGCCCCAGGCCTGACCGGTTTTGGTGGTGCAGGTCTGTTCGCGTTCCGGCGCATCAATGCCATGCAACCGGATGCGGGTATCGCCCACGTCGATGGTATCCCCGTCGATCACCCGGACCGGACCCGTGATGTCCGCCCGCGCCGGTAAAGCGAGGCACAGGCAAAGGACGCACCATGAAGCAATTCTTAACATTTGGTTAAGATAACTGTGCCCGCCGTCCCTACCAAGCCAATTTGTTAAGAAAGGTTAAGATCTAGCGCTGTGCGATTTGCCAGTTCGGGTGAATCCAGGGCTCGTCATTGGCCCGTGCCAATGGGTCAAGACCCAGCAAATGATCCGATACTTTTTCGCCCACCATGATCGACGGTGCGTTCAGATTGCCGTTGGTGATACGCGGGAAGATCGAACTGTCTGCCACGCGCAACCCATCGACGCCGATCACGCGTGCCTCGGGGTCGACCACCGCCATGGGGTCATCCGTGCTGCCCATCTTGCAGGTGCCGCAGGGGTGATAGGCGCTTTCGGCATGTTCCACGATGAAGGCATCAAGCTCGGCATCCGACTGCACCGCTGCACCGGGTTGGATTTCATGTTTGATGAAGGGCTTGAAGGCGTCTTGGGCAAAGACCTCGCGGGTGAGGCGGATGCAGGTGCGAAACTCGTCCCAGTCATCGTCGTGGGACATGTAGTTGAACCGGATCACCGGGTCATCCGCAGCGCGGTTCGACCGCAAGGTGACCGAGCCGCGCGATTTTGAGCGCATCGGCCCGGTGTGGGCCTGAAACCCATGCCCTTCGGCGGCAACCTTGCCGTCATAGCGCACGGCGATGGGCAGGAAGTGATACTGGATGTCCGGATAGGGCACGCCGGGGGCTGAGCGGATGAAAGCGGCGCTTTCGAACTGGTTCGACGCGCCCATGCCGGTTTTGGTAAAGAGCCACTGCGCGCCGATCATCGCCTTGGAAAAGAGGTTCCAGTGCTTGTAAAGCGTGATGGGCTGCGACGCGGCCATCTGGATATAAAGTTCAAGATGGTCTTGCAGGTTTTCCCCGACCCCGGGGCGATCAGCAACCACGTCAATGCCGTGTTCCCTGAGGTGGGCGGCGGGGCCGATACCCGAGAGCATCAACAGCTTTGGGGAGTTGATGGACGAGGCGGCGAGCACGACCTCGTTCTCAGCCCGGATAATCTGGGTGGTGCCGCTGCGCAGCACCTCGACACCCGTGGCGCGCCCGTCTTCGATAAGAACGCGCTGCGCCAGTGCCCTGACGATCTGGACATTGCCGGTTTTCTGGGCCGGACGCAGATAGGCATTGGCCGCTGACCAGCGCCGCCCCTGCCAGACGGTCTGTTCCATCGGGCCGAAACCCTCTTGTTTGCGGCCATTGTAGTCGTCGGTGGCCTCGTATCCGGCCTGTTTGCCCGCCTCGACGAAAGCGTTGAAAAGCGGGTTTTCACGCGGGCCGCGACTAACGTGCAGTGGCCCGTCGGTGCCCCGCCAGGATGGATCGCCGCCGTGTCCGCTGTCGTGCCAGTTCTCCATCCGCTTGAAATAGGGCAGCACGTCGGCATAGGCCCAGCCGTGTGCGCCGCTTTCTTCCCAATGGTCAAAGTCCATCGCGTGTCCGCGCACGTAGACCATGCCGTTGATCGACGATGATCCGCCGATGACCTTGCCGCGCGGGCAGGCAAGCCTGCGCCCGCCCAGATGCGGCTCAGGCTCTGAGGTGTATCCCCAGTCGTAGCGCTTCATGTTCATCGGATAACTGAGGGCGGCGGGCATCTGGATGAAGGGGCCCGCATCCGTGCCACCGTATTCAATGACGATCACACGCCGCCCGGCGTGGGCCAGACGGTAGGCCATGGCGCAGCCAGCAGAACCGGCGCCCACGATGACGAATTCAGCCTGCATGGTGCCCCCCTTGTGGTGATGGGCTCAGCCCCGCGATGGGCACCAGAAATGTAATGCGCGTAAGCGCGCCTTTTGACAGCGTCATCTCAGAACGGGGCCTCCATATCGTCCATGCGCACGAAGACGGATTTGACCTGGCTGTAGTGGGCGATGGCTTCCTTGGAATTCTCGCGCCCGACGCCCGATAGCTTTGAGCCGCCAAAGGGCGCTTCGACCGGCGCGTCGTTGTAGGAGTTGATGTAACAGGTCCCGGCCTCGAACCGGGCGGCAACGCGATGCGCGCGGGCCAGATCGCGGGTGAAGACGCCTGCGGCAAGCCCGAATTCAGTGGCATTTGCACGGGCGATGACGTCGTCCTCATCTTCGAAATCCAGCACCGCCATGACAGGGCCAAAGATTTCTTCGCGGGCGATTGCCATGTCGTCGGTGACATCGGCAAAGACCGATGGCTGAACATAGTACCCTTCCCGATCCAGCCGCGCGCCACCGTGGACCAGTCGCGCGCCTTCTGCCCGGCCCTTCTCGATATAGGAGAGCACGATGTTGAGCTGCTGTTCGGATACCATGGGCCCAAAGCTGGTCTCTGGCGCCATCGGGTCGCCGATCACAGCGTTGCCAAGGCGGGCTGAAAGCCGTTCCAGAAACGCCTCTTTGATGGCGCGGTGCACGAACACGCGCGTGCCATTTGAGCAGACCTGGCCGGAGCTGTAGAAATTGCCCATGATCGCGCCGCTGACTGCGTTTTCGATGTCGGCATCCTCGAAGATCACCAGCGGGGATTTGCCGCCCAGTTCCATGGTCACATGTTTGATCCCTTCGGCGGCCGCCGCATAGACCTTGCGCCCCGTGGGCACCGATCCGGTCAGTGATACCTTGTCGACGCGCGGGTCTGTCACCAGCGCGGCGCCCACCGCGCCCTTGCCCTGAACAACGTTATAGAGACCGGCTGGCAGCCCCGCCTCGTGCAGGATCTCGGCCACTTTGAGCGCGCAGAGCGGCGTTGTCTCGGAGGGTTTGAAAATCATCGCATTGCCGCAGGCCAGCGCGGGTGCACCTTTCCAGCAGGCGATCTGGGTGGGGTAGTTCCACGCGCCGATCCCTACACAAATTCCCAATGGTTCGCGGCGCGTGTAGACCCAGTTGTCCCCGCCCAGCGGGATGTGTTCGCCTGTGAGCGTTGCCGCAATACCGCCGAAGTATTCCAGCGCGTCCGCACCGGATGTGGCATCCGCCACGGAGGTTTCCTGATAGGGTTTGCCTGTGTCGTAAGTCTCCAGCACGCTGAGATCGTGATTGCGGTCGCGGATCATATCCGCCGCCCGGCGCAGGATCCGCCCGCGTTCGGTGCCGCTGAGAGTGGCCCAGACCGGCTGCGCGCGTCGTGCCGCGTCAATTGCCTGCGCCACGATTGCGGGCGTTGCTTCGTGCACGGTCGCGATGACCTTGCCTGTGGCCGGGTAGATCACGTCGATGGGCGCACCGGTTGCGTCCTCGACGTAGGCGCCGTCAATGAAATGACTGGCGGTAGGCTGGGTTTTCATGGGGGTTCTTTCGTCTTTCTTAAGGCCCCGCCCGACGCATCGGGCGGGGCCGTTTTTCAAGGTGTTATTCAGCCGGGATCGGCTGACCATCGAGCTTTGACAGCTTGTCGCGCTTCATGAAGAAGATGTAGGCAAGTGCCAGCAGATAGATCACGATCACCACTGTGCCGACCCACTGGATCTGTAGCCACTGCGACTGAAAGAGCAGCGTCAGGACAAACAGTCCAATCGCATTGCCCAGCACATAAACCACCGTTCCAAAACGCGCTGGCGTCAGGTTCAGGTTGTCGGTGTAAAGGCGAATGAGCGAGTCAAACGAGTTGATCACAAACACGATGCCCACGATCGTCATGGCCCAGTTCGGGAAACCTGCCGTGCCAATGCCATTGAGGTGGTAATAGTAAAGTACCGAGAACCACATCGCGAGCGGGATGGACGGGAAGATGAGCAGGGCTGCCAGCAGTTGCCATGTCTTGAGGCCACCAACAAAGCGGCTGACGAACTGGCCGATCATGATCGACCAGGCGAACCACCAGAAAAGGTAGAATTCGTGGTATTCCGTCAATGGGACAATGAACTTGTGGATATTGGCAAAATAGCCGCCGATGTTGCCTGCAGTGGAGGCGAATTCGCCCAGTCCCATGCCCGCGTTGGCCCACATATAGGCAATCAGCAAGAAGAACAGCACGGTTGAGCTGACCGACAGGACCTTCACGAACTTAAGATCCGTGGAGCTGAACGCCGCGACCAGAATGACCAGGAAGCAGATCAGGTAGAAGACCGGCAGGATCGTTTCACCGTCGCCCACTTCGGCGATGTAGTATGGCATGTAGATCAGGAACAATGCGCCGGTGAAGGCACATGTCGTGATGATGACGATGTTATTCAGCACCTTTACGAAAGGGATTTCAAAGAACCGCACGCGCGGTTCGATGGCGCAGAAATAGAATGTGGTCAGGAAGTAGAACGCCCAGATCAGGAAGCCCCAGAACCCGAACTCAAGCGCCAGCGGGTTGGTAAAGGCATAAGCCGGTTCCGTGGCCGTATCGGCATAAAGCGGATAGTCAAAGGCCAAGGGGAACATGATCAGTCCCACATCAAGGCCGGACGTGAACAGGATCGCGATAAAGGTGAATAGCGGCACGGGCGTCACACCCGTCAGCGGCAAATCCCACCATTTGATCACGCAGAAGATCACCAGCACGAATGCCATGATGACCCCGAATGAAATAATTGACGTTAGCATTTTGTCCCTCGTTTGTTGTTTTGAGTGCATATTGTTCGCATCGTGTGGCGGCACCCTCGCGGCTACGATGATTGGTTATTCGCCCCTTGGGAAGCGTTTGCTTTCTTCCAGCACGTTGAGATCCATGTGGTTGCGCATGTACTGTTGAGAGGCATCGCGCAGCGGCTGGTAGTCCCACGGGTAATAGCCCCCCTCGCGCAGCGCCTCGTAGACAACCCAGCGCGCGGCCTGTGATTTGCGCACGTCCGCGTCAAAGGATGTCAGATCCCAACGGGCTTCGGACTTGGCCTGCAGCTGTTTTAAGGTACCAGCATGTTCAGGGACTTCGGCGAGGTTCTTCAACTCGTCTGGGTCGGCTTCAAGATCAAAAAGCTGATCCGGGTCCAGAAGGCATCGGTTGTATTTCCATTTTCCATAGCGCAGCGACACCAGCGGGCTGTAGGATGCCTCTGCTGCGTATTCCATGGCGACGGGTGCGGTGCGTTCCACCCCCTGCCCCATAGAGACAAGCGAGGTGCCGGTGGTCCATTCCATCACGTCGGACATGCTGACACCTGCAAGATCGCACAGCGTCGGGCACACATCGATGGTGCTGACGGGTGTGGTGTGCAGACCCGGCTCCATGTTCGGGGCGCTGATCATCAGGGGCACGCGGGACGAACCTTCGAGGAAGGACATCTTGAACCAAAGCCCCCGTTCACCCAGCATGTCACCGTGGTCAGAGACAAAGACAATGATCGCTTCCTGCCGGGTATCTTCAAGGGTTTGCAGGATCTCTCCGATCTTGTCGTCGAGATAGCTGATATTGGCGAAATAGGCGCGGCGCGAACGGTGGATGTCGGCATCCGTGATGTCGAAGTTGCGCCAGTCGTTGGCGTCAAAGATGCGCTGGGAATGGGGGTCGTGATCGTCGTAGTCCATGGCCGGTACGCGCGGTTGCAGATGATCGCAATCGGCGTAGATGTCCCAATATTTCTTGCGCGCAACATAAGGATCATGCGGGTGTGTGAAGCTGACCGTCAGGCACCACGGCCTGTCGTCCTGTCCGCGTGACAGGTCGTAAAGCTTGCGGGTCGCATTGTAGGCAACCTCGTCGTCATATTCCATCTGGTTGGAAATCTCAGCCACACCAGCGCCCGTGACGGAGCCCATGTTGTGATACCACCAGTCGATGCGTTCGCCCGGTTTGCGGTAGTCCGGGGTCCAGCCGAAATCAGCCGGGTAGATATCTGTGGTCAGGCGTTCCTCGAACCCGTGGAGTTGGTCGGGGCCGACAAAATGCATCTTGCCCGACAGGCAGGTGTGATAGCCTGCGCGGCGCAAATGATGCGCATACGTGGGCACCGCCGAGGGGAATTCGGCGGCGTTGTCATAGACGCCGGTGGCGGACGGGAGTTGCCCGGACATGAACGCGGCCCGGCCCGGCGCGCACAGGGGCGACGCGGTGTAGGCGTTGCGAAACCGGGTGGAGTGTTGCGCCAGCTTGCGCAGGTTCGGCGTGTGCAGCCATTCAGCCGGACCGTCGGGGAACAAGGTGCCATTCAGCTGGTCGACCATCAAGATCAGGATGTTGGGGGAGGTCATGCAGGGTCTTTCAGCAGCAGATCAAGCGTGGAGAGCGCAGAGACGCGTGCGGCGTTGGCAGATGCCTTTTCGCTCAGTGCTGCGCGCAGGTAGAGGCCGTCGATCAGTGCCGCGAGCGTTTCGGCGTCAACGGCTGGACTGGCACTAATGCCGCGCAAGGCATGGGTCAGGTTTGAGCGCAGCCGGTTCTGATAAAGAACCAGCAGGCGCTTGGTATCTGCGTTGTTGGGGGCCGCAGCATAAAGCGTCATCCAGGCGTTGATCGTGGCGGGGGCAAAGCAGGTTTCGTCGAAACTTGCGATGATGATCGCGGCGGCCCTGTCACGGGGGCTGCGCGCCTCGGACAGGCGGGCGCGCACTTCGGCACCGTATTCGTTCAGGATGTGGCGCATGGCCGCCAGGAAAATCTGATCCTTGCCGCCGAAGTAATGGTGCGCCAGGGCGGTCGACATGCCTGCCCGTTTTGCGATCTGACCGACAGTAACGTCGAGCGAATGCGCTTCGCCGATTTCGGCAATCGTGGCCTGCACCAACGCCGAGCGGCGGATCGGTTCCATTCCGAGTTTGGGCATGGTTGTGCAGGCTCCCCCCTTTGGATGGAGCATCCTAGGGGTTTCTTTATTGATCCGTCAATCAATAAAGAATTCGGGGGCGAAGGTGCTGATATGTCAGAGTTTTGTGGCGTTGGAGATGGGGGTGATCTGACGTTTGAGCGTGGCCTCGCGCCAGGTGATGAAGGTCACGGACCCCAGAATCACAAGGCCACCGATGATGACCCAGATGTCCACCGGCTCAAGGAATACGACCGTGCCCAGAAGCGTGGCCCAGATCAATTGCAGAAAGGTGATGGGCTGCGTCACGGTGACGGGGGCCGCCGCAAGGGCAAGCGTCATGGTGTAGTGACCTGCGGTGGCAAAGACGGCCACGGCGGTGAGGATCAGGATCTCGCGCATTGTCGGCATGATCCAGACGGGCAGTGCGATGGGGGCAAGACCAATGGTCACAAAAATCGACAGCATCAGCACAACCACGCCCGGCTTCATCTCATCCGCGAGCAACTTGGCCAGCAGGTAGGACCCGGCAAAGACCACTGCCGCGATCAGCATGGCAATATGGCCCGGACTGACCTCTCGGAAACCGGGGCGCAGGATGATCACGGCGCCCAGCAAGCCCAGGATAACCGCCACGATGCGACGCAGGGCCAGTTTCTCGCCCAGAAATATCGCCGCACCGATGCTGACATAGATGGGCGCGAGATAGTTCATCGCCGTGACTTCAGCTATGGTGATGCGGGTCATGGCAAAAAACCACAAGCTGACCCCTACCGCATGCAGGGCCCCGCGCAGACCGCACATTGTGAACTGGCGGCGTGTGACGCTTGAAAGTTCAAACGCACGCAGCGCTGGCAGGAAAAACACCAGCCCGATGGCATAGCGCAGAAAGGCCGATTCAGCCGCCGGCAGACGCGGTCCCATATATTTGACCAGCGCTGTTACGGCGACAAAGCACAGCCCCGTCACAAGCATCCAGAAGATACCCGTGAGGGGGCGATGAGGGAGCGCTGTGGTCATGCGCAGACCCTGTGCCAAGGGACGGGCAAGGGCAAGGCCGATTGGCCGCGAGATGCGGATTGGTGGCAATCACGTCGATTTTTTCGAAAAGTTGGCCCGTTTATTCCGCGAGGTTACCTTGGTCAACAAGTGCTTGCACAATACACTGTAATTCATTGTATTATAAATGTTTTATTCGCGATGCGCCCAAGGAAAAAATCGCAAAAATAGGTTTGCGGCATTCACGGCACGTACAATTGTCAGTGATCCAATCCCGAGGTTCTGGCGTAACCCATGCATCGACCCTATTTGATGTAGGAAAGTTTAAGGAGCCGGAGATGTTTGACCGCCAGCAAAAGATAGAAATGACGGCTGAGGAATTCACCGTGATTGAGGCGGCATTGGAAACGCAAGCGAAGATTCTGACCGTTCAGGCAAGCGCGGGCGGCAGCGGCGCACGGCGACGTCTGAATGAGGTCAAGCGGGTGTTGGCGCGTTTCTCTCAGCAGAAGGCCCCTGAAGAGACGCAGGAACTGCGTCGTGGTTTCGGCTGGATCTGGCGGGTGCGCCCATCGGCCTGAACTGGGCGCTGTTTTTTTTGTTAAAGGCCGCCTGCGATGATCGCAGGGGGCCTTTTCTATAGGCGCCTTATGAAAGCCGGGACAGGCTTTCGATCACGGTCAATCAAAGCTGTTCCATTACCTCGTCCGAGGCCTCGAAATTGGCGGTGACGCGCTGGACGTCGTCGTCGTCTTCCAGAGCTTCGATCAGGCGCATCAGCTTTTGCATGCTTTCCAGATCCATTTCTGTCGTGGTGGTCGGGCGCCAAGTGAGGCGGGTGTGCTCAGATTCGCCCAGTTCAGCTTCAAGCGCGGTGGACACCTCGTTCAGGTCCGTATCGGCGGACCAGATGGTATGGCCATCCTCAGAGCTTTCGACGTCTTCTGCCCCGGCCTCGATCGCGGCCATCATGACCGTATCGGCATCGCCAACCTCTGCCGGATAGGTGACCTCACCCTTGCGTTCGAACATGAAACCGACGCTGCCCGTTTCGCCCAGATTGCCGCCATTCTTGGTAAAGGTTGAGCGCACGGTTGACGCGGTGCGGTTGCGGTTGTCGGTCATCGCTTCGACAATCACCGCGACCCCGTTGGGGCCATATCCCTCGTAGCGGATTTCCTCGTAATCCTCGCTGTCGCCGCCTGTAGCCTTGTTGATGGCGCGTTCTATGTTGTCCTTGGGCATGGACTGCCCCTTGGCTTCCTTGACGGCGAGCCGCAGGCGCGGGTTCTTGTCCGGGTCCGGGTCGCCCATCTTGGCAGCGATGGTGATTTCCTTGCTGAGCTTGGAGAATATCTTGGCGCGGATCTTGTCCTGCCGCCCTTTGCGGTGCTGGATATTTGCCCATTTGGAATGGCCTGCCATGGTGGTCTCCTGCGCGATGACTGCGGGAGCCTCTATAAGACAGGGCTGCGGGCAGGCGCAATCCCGCGTGTTGACCCCATGGCGTCCTGAAATGCCGTTTTTCTACCTCCGGGGGCGCGGCGAATCTGCAATAGCAGGTGGGCATTTCAGCCAAAAGGACACCGCCCATGTTCGTCATTCCTGCCATTGAAATTCAAAACGGTCGCTGCGTCAGCCTGAACCGGGGTCGCCTGGATGAGCCGCAGATCTGGCATGTGGATCCGATAAAGCGTGCAAAGGCCTGGACCGAAGCCGGTGCAGAGCGCCTGCATCTGACCGACTTTGACGCGGTGGCAGGACGCCCTGACACCAATCGCGCGTTGATCACCGACATCATCAAGAACGCTGGGCTACCGGTACAGTTCGGTGGCGGCCTGCACAGCATGGACGCCATCCGTCACTGGATTGATGCCGGGGCTGACCGCATCGTTCTTAGCTCTGCCGCCGTGCATCAGCCTGAACTTGTCAAACAGGCCGCCGCCCAGTGGCCCGACCGGATTGCCCTGGCGGTGGACGTCTATCAGGGCAAGGTCATGGCGGGCGGCTGGCAACAGCAATCGGCGTTCGAGCCCGATACCTTTATCCGCCATTTCAATGGCGATCCGCTGGCGGCTGTGATCGTGACGGACATTGACGCGGACATTGAAGACAGCGATGCCTCGCTTGCGCTGGTCACGCAACTGGCGGCAGAGGCCGAGGCGCCCGTCATCGCGCGCGGCACCATTCGCGGGCTGGATGACGTGGCGCGGCTGAAATACGTGCCGCACGTGGCGGGCGCGCTGGTCAGTCGTGCCCTGTTTGATCGCAGCCTGTCGCTGGGGGATGCAGTCGCCGTGGCTGCCGCCCCGCGCGAGGACGAGGCGGAATTCCTCTGACCGCGTGACGAAACGGAGGGCATGACATTGCCCTCCGCCCGGCCTAACCTCTGGCAAAAAGCGGAGCAGGCCTTGTGACGACTGATCAGATTATCCTTTTCTCTCTCTTTGCGGCGGTCTTTGGGTTGTTGCTGTGGGGGCGGTTCCGCTATGACATCGTCGCCTTTTCGGCCCTTATGGCGGGGGTGTTGCTGGGCGTGGTCGACAGCAAGAACGCCTTTGACGGATTTGGTCACCCAGCCACGCTGGTGGTGGCGCTGGTGCTGGTGGTCTCAGCCGGTCTGGTACGATCGGGGGCGGTGTTGCTGATCACGCGCACGCTGGTGGATGCATCCCGTTCGCTTGGGGCGCATATCACATTGATGGGGGCCGTGGGCGGCATTCTGTCGGCCTTCATGAACAATGTCGCGGCGCTGGCATTGCTGATGCCGGTGGATATCCAAACGGCACGCAAGGCAGGACGTCAACCGGGGCTGAGCCTGATGCCGCTGTCGTTCGCGACGATTCTGGGGGGCATGGTGACGCTGATCGGAACGCCGCCCAACATCATCATCGCCTCGATCCGGCAGGAATCGCTGGGTGAGCCGTTTCGCATGTTTGATTTCGCGCCTGTGGGCGGCGTGGCGGCCATTGCGGGTCTGGCATTTGTGGCGTTGGTTGGCTGGCGTTTGATTCCGGCGCGTGAAGATGCGGTGATAAGTACCGAAGATATCTCGCAATATATTGCCGAGCTGACGGTGCCCGAAAATAGTAAGCACATTGGCAAACGGTTGTCGGAACTCACCGAGGCGGCGGAGAAGTCCGATGTGGCGATCCTTGGGCTGATCCGTGACGGCAAGCGACGGTATGGGACGGCGCGCAACGTGACGCTGCAGGCGGGCGATGCGCTGGTGCTGGAGGCGGCACCGGATGCGCTGGATGAATTCCGCTCGACCCTGGATCTGGCCCTATCAGACAGCGACCGCGAAGAGAAACTCAAGGCCAGCGGCGAAGGCGTTGAGATTATTGAAGTTGTCATCCCGGATGGTTCGCGTCTGGATGGGCGCACAGCGCAAACAGTCGGGCTGGCATGGCGTCAGCGTACGGTGTTGCTGGGCATCTCGCGGCAGGGCCGCAAGATCACCTCACATCTGCGCACGACCCCATTGAAAGCAGGCGATATTCTATTGTTGCTGGTGCCGCGCGACACGGCCAGCCATGTGACGGATTGGCTTGGCGTACTCCCGCTTGCGGATCGGGGTCTGGCGGTGACGGAGAACTCGAAGGTCTGGCTTGCCATTGGTCTGTTTGGCGCGGCTGTTGTGGCCGCCTCCGTTGGACTGATCTATCTGCCCATCGCACTGGGAATCGTAGTCGTGGCCTATGTGCTGGCCAAGATCGTTCCCCTGTCAGAGCTCTATACCCACATCGAATGGCCTGTGGTGGTCCTGCTGGGGTCAATGATCCCGCTGGGGGCGGCGCTGGAGACCTCGGGGGGGACGGAACTGATCGCCGGGGCGCTTGTCGGGCTGACCGAGGGGATGGCCCCGTGGATCGTGCTGACAGTGCTTATGGTGGTGACAATGACGCTGTCGGATGTGCTGAACAACACGGCCACGACCATAGTCGCCGCTCCTGTGGGCATTCAGATGGCGCAGACGATGAATGTGAACCCGGATCCCTTTTTGATGGCTGTGGCCGTCGCGGCATCAAGCGCGTTTCTTACCCCGATCGGGCACAAAAACAACACGCTGATCCTTGGCCCGGGGGGTTACAAGTTCGGGGATTACTGGCGGATGGGTCTGCCGCTTGAGATTATCGTGGTGGCGGTTTCGATCCCGGCCATTCTGGTTTTCTGGCCGCTCTGATGGGGCTTTGGGAGCAAATCGCCTACGGATCGATCATTCTGGCGTTGTGTTCTGCGATCCATCTGGGCCTGATCATTTTTTCGCTGCCCTATCTCAACAAGATCGCCGAGGCACAGCGGGCGCGGTTCAGCAGACGGCGGGCGGCCAGGGTCATCGGATTTGCCTTTGTGATCGTGCTGACGGGTCATGTGATTCAGGTCTGGCTTTGGGCGGTGTCCTATCTGTGGCTGGAGGCGATGCGGGGGCTGGAACCGGCGCTTTACTTCTCGCTGTCGAACTACACCACGCTGGGCTACGGCGATCTGGTGCTGGGCGAAGATCTGCGGCTGTTCGGGGCGTTTGCGTCCGTGAACGGGATGCTGATCTTTGGTGTCAGCACGGCTTATCTGGTGGGTATCATCGGGCGGGTGCTGCCGAAAGGCTTGCACTAGCGCGCCCTTCCCCACTAGCGTGCCTGAAAGTCGGGGGGATTCATGGATTTTCTGATCAACGTCGTGCTGCCGCTGTCGCTGGCAATTATCATGCTGAGCCTGGGCATCGGCCTGACGTGGGCCGATTTCGCACGCGTTGCGCGATACCCGCGTGCCTTTGCGGTGGGTGCAGTCAGTCAGGTCGTACTGGTGCCGCTGGCGGCCTTGCTGGTTGTGACGCTGTTTGGATTGCCGGGTGAACTGGCGGTGGGCTTTATGCTGATCAGCTTTTGCCCCGGAGGTGTGACGTCAAACATGATATCCAAGCTATCGCGGGGGGATGTGGCCCTGTCCGTATCCCTGACGGCGGTGATTTCCCTGCTCAGCATCCTGACGGTGCCGGTGCTTGCCGCCTGGGCGGTGAGTAGGTTCATGGGGGATGCGGCACCGGATGTTTCCGTGACCTCATTGGCGATTGCGATGTTC
The DNA here is from genome assembly GCF_014763045.1 of Sulfitobacter aestuariivivens. Taxonomy (GTDB): domain Bacteria; phylum Pseudomonadota; class Alphaproteobacteria; order Rhodobacterales; family Rhodobacteraceae; genus Sulfitobacter; species Sulfitobacter aestuariivivens. Next base: position 411,673 of record NZ_JACTAG010000001.1, on the reverse strand, counting down.
CTGATCACCACGCTGCCAGTCCTTATCGGCGTGGCCATTCGGCATTTAGCGCCTGTTTTTGCGGATCGGGTCGAGCCGGTGTTGTCCACCCTCGCCACGGTCTTGTTTGTCGTTATCGTCATTGCAGCGCTGGCCGGGAACTGGTCGACCTTCGTCGAAAACCTGCCCTTGCTGGGTCCTGCCCTGATCACCCTGAATGCAGGCCTGATGATCATCGGTTTCGTGCTGGCCGCTCTTGCCGGGCTGGCGTGGCAGGCGCGCAAGACGATCTCTGTCGAGACGGGCATTCAGAATGCCACCCTGGGGATCACGCTGGCAGCTTTGATCACAGGCCAGCCCGAGGGGTTTTCACCCATGGCGCTGCCTTCGGCGATCTATGGGATCACGATGTACTTTGTGGCCCTGCCCTTTGTTGCGTGGTTTCGCAGTCGGTAGAATTGGTCTGGCCTGATCAGCGCAAACCGTGCGGAACCACGGTTGGATGAGTTTAATCGGAAAGATGAAGGGATTGGTGCCTTTGCGGTGCCGGGCCTAGAAGAAGAACGGAATTGTGGCTGAGGCCAGCAGGGACATGCTAAGGTTGAGAGGGATGCCGATTTTCATGAAGTCGGTGAATTTGTACCCGCCGGGGCCATAGACAAGCGTGTTGGTTTGGTAGCCAATGGGCGTGGCAAAGGCACAGGACGCAGCGATCATCACGGCGACCACCAAGGGCCGTGCATCCATGCCAAGGGCTGCGGCAAGGCTGATGGCGATGGGCGTCATGATCACCGCAACGGCGTTGTTTGAAACGATTTCAGTGAAGATCGTCGTCAGCAGGAACACACAGAAGATCACGACGGTGGGTGGCATCGTACCCAGCGTGGGCGAGATGCTGTCAACGATCAGAGCCACGGCACCGGAATCCTGCAAGGCGGCGCCGACCGCGAGCATGGAAAAGATCAGGGCCAGCAGGCGGCCATCGACAAACGAGAACGCCTCTTCCGCGTCGATGCAGCCGGTGACCAGCACAAGGGCCACGGCAATCACGGCCAACATCAGAATGGGCGCGACATTGAAGGCGGCAAGCGTGACGATGCCCAGCAGGGCGATGATCGCGATGGGGGCGTGACTGCGGCGGTAGGCGCGGTCCGAGGGGTGGCTGACATTGCCAAGGTCCATCTCTGCTGCCAGGCGCTGGATGTCTTCGGCCGCACCTTCGAGCAGCAGCGTATCGCCGACCTTGACCGTGAGTTCGTCAAGCTGGCCGCTGATGTTCTGGTTGCGGCGGTGCGCGGCCAGTGCGTAAACACCGTATCGGCGGCGCAGGCGCAACTCGCCCAGTGTGCGCCCGACCATGCGGCAGGCGGGGGTGATCAGGACCTCGACGGTGGTGGTTTCCACCGATGACAATTGATCGACCGGGCGCAGGTCCTTGCTGCTTTGCAGGCCCAGAAGTTCCGCCATGTCAGTCCGCAGGATGACGCGATCGCCCTGTTTCAGCTCGACCTCTTTTAGGGCACGGCGCAGGGATCTGTCGCCGCGCACCACGTCTACCAGCCGCACACCGTCGCGCGTGAAAAGCGGCACCTCTGATGCCCGTTCGCCGATCAGGTTCGATCCTTCGGGAATGGCGGTTTCGGTGAAGAATTTTTTCTTGCTGCCTGTGCCACCCAGCATTCCGGCCATGCTGTCGCGTTCGGGCAAGAGTTTGGGTGCAAAAAGCGCCATGTAAGTCAGCCCCCAGGCACAGACCACAAGCCCGACGGGCAGGATTTCAAAAATACCGAAAGGTGCGAGGCCCTGCGTGCGCGCCACGCCATCCACCAGCAGGTTGGTCGAGGTCCCCAGCAGTGTCAGCGAGCCGCCCATAATCGCGGCATAGCTGAGCGGGATCAACAGCTTGGAAGCCTTTGTTCCCAATGTCTTGCTGAGTTGCACGACAACCGGGATCATCACCACGACCACCGGTGTGTTGTTCATAATGGCACTTGCGCCCATCACCGACAGGATCACGCCGACCACGGCCAAGCGCGGATTGGTGCGCGCATAGCGTTCGGCCAGACGTGTAAGCACATCCAGCGCGCCTGTGCGCACCAGCGCCCCCATCACGATGAACATCGCGGCGATGGTCCAGGGGGCCGAATTGCTGAGCACGGCCTGCGCGTCCGCATAGGGCAGCACGCCCAGCACCAGCATCAGCGCCGCCCCCATCAGGGCGACGACCTCGGTCGGGTAGCTTTCGCGTACAAAGAGCGCAAACATCACCGCCACCACGCCCAGGGTCACCAGCGCGCGGGTCGTATCGGTCAGATCGAGGTAGTCAAGCATGGTGCACCTTTTCGGGCGGGATAGGTCAATTCTGTCTCAGGTCCCGGGCTGCGGCAAGCGGTCATGCCGTCGCTGTGGACGTCTTGGACCGTGTTGGCTGCACCAGATACATTCCCACGAACATCGCCCCAAGTGCCAGCCAGAGACTGGCAGCATAGGCTTCGCTCAGGAGTAGCCAGGCCCACAGGAGACCAAAGCCTGTGACCAGATAGCTCACTTGCGCGGTAAAGACAGCGCCAGCGCGGCCGACCAGCCAGACGTATGTGGCATAGACCAGAACATGCACGACTGAGGCGCCCACCAGCGCCTGCTGGGCCTGTGGCAGGGGCCAGACAGGATGGATGTAGTGGCCGGCGCCAATCATGAAGGGTGTGATCACTGCCAGGCCCACCAGCGAAGACCCCAGCATCACTTGGAACGGTCCCAGCCCCTGCGTGCCGAACTTGGCCACGTAGTTGCCTTCGAAGGCATAAAACAGTGCGGTGATCAGATAGATCACGGCCCAGAACACCGGGATGGGCTGCCCCAGATCGACGGAAGGGGCGATGATCATAAGAACGCCGATCAGCCCCACGATAAGCCCGATCAGGCGGCGCAGGGCAAAGCGGTCATTGCCCATCAGCAACGCAATGGCAAAGGCGAACATGGGGATCACACTGAGCAACAAAGACATGATGCCTGCCGGGAGGTGGACCGCTGCCTGATAGGATAATGTGTTGGGAAAGACGGTGCCGGTCAGGGCGATCACCAGATAGAGGCGAAGTGCCGGCGCGGTAAAGGGAACGGCCAATCGCCTGATCCCGCAAATTGCCGCCATCAGGGTCGCCCCCAGCACCAGTTGCCAGAAAACCAGTCCGTAGTGGCCGTAACCGGTGCTGACGGCGATCTTGGTCAGCGGCTGGGTCATGCCCCAGCCTGCGCCCATCAGGACAAGGATGCCGGTGTAGAAAAGGACATCGCGTCCGCTCAAGGTGCGGCGCTCTGCAAGACACCGCCCTGCCGGACGGGGACAACGCGCGTCGCCCGACCGGTGCGATCGTCGGTTTCAATATAAACGCCTGACACCGTCGCCTCGCCGTTGGCAGGGGTAAAGCGTTCCTTTGGCATGCCGGTGATGAAACGGCGCATCGGCTCTGTCTTTTCCATGCCGATGACCGAAATGTAATCACCACACATGCCCGCGTCGGTAAGGTAGGCCGTTCCGCCGGGCAGGATCATGGCGTCGCTTGTGGGAACGTGGGTATGTGTGCCCACAACAAGACTGGCACGACCATCGCACCAGTGGCCCATGGCCATCTTCTCGGACGTGGCTTCGCAATGCATGTCAACGATCACCGCCTGGGCCATTCCCCCTAAAGGGTGGGCTTTGAGCACCGGATCGAGGGCTGAAAATGGATCATCAAAGGGGCGCTTCATGAACACTTGTCCCAGTGCCTGAGTGACCAGCACCTTCTTGCCGTTTTGCGCGGTAAATAGTCGAGCCCCCCTGCCCGGAGCGTTTTTGGAAAAGTTCAGAGGCCGGATGATGCGCGGTTCCTGTTCGATGAAGCTGAGCATGTCCTTTTGGTCAAAGGCGTGGTCCCCCAGAGTCAGGCAATCGGCGCCTGCGTCCAGCAATGTCTTGGCGTGTGCACCGGTCAGGCCCATACCAGCGCTGGCATTTTCACCATTCACGACGATGAAGTCGAGCTTCCAGTCGCTGCGCAGTGTTGCGAGGTTTTCGGTGATCGCACGGCGCCCCGCACGGCCCATGACATCGCCGAGAAAGAGTATTTTCATGCGCCCAAGCGTTAGGCCGAGTGGCCCGGCAGTGCAAGGGCGGATGGCTTGTGAATTGAATGCCAAAAGCGCAGGCTGTGGCGGGATCAGAAGGGAGTGCACCATGTGGGATCAAATCAAAGCGGACAAGGGCGTTGCGGTCATCACCGGCGGCGCCAGCGGCGTGGGGCTTGCGTCAGCGCATCACCTCGGTGGATTGGGGTTCACTGTCCTGATCGCGGATGTCGCGGCCGCGGCGCTTGATGCGGCAGCAGACGCATTGCGCGCGGCAGGAATCAACGTACACACGCACGCCACAGATGTTGCCGATCCAGCGGCGGTTTGGGCGCTTGCCGACAAAGCGTTCGCGCTGGGTCCGGTCGCGGTTCTGATGAACAATGCGGGCATCGGCCTGCAGTCCAGCACGTTGGACATCGGCGACACCTGGCGACAGATGATGGAGGTAAACTTTTTTGGGATCCTCAACGGCGTGCAGGCCTTTGTGCCCCGCATGAAGGCGGCAGGAAACGCTTCGGTGGTGATCAATACCGGTTCAAAACAGGGGATCACATGCCCGCCGGGTAATCCGGGCTACAATGCCTCAAAGGCCGCAGTCAAAGTGTTGAGCGAGCAATTGGCCCATGAATTGCGCGAAGACGGGGCGCAGATTGCGGTGCACCTGTTTGTGCCGGGGTTTACCTATACGGGGATGGTCGCGCGGTTCATGCCGGAGAAGCCGGATGGCGCGTGGACCAGCGAAGAGACGGTTGATTACCTGTTTGAGAAGGTTGGTGAGGGCCAGTTTTATGTTCTGTGCCCGGATAACATGGTGGATGAGGTGACCGATCGCAAAAGGGTCGCGTGGTCAGCCGGGGATATTGTGGAGAACCGTCCGCCCCTGTCGCGCTGGCATCCGGATTGGGCGGATGCGTTTGCAGCGTTTGAAGCGGCGGACTGAGATCAGGGCATAGGCTGGTCAGTCTGCCGACCTTGACGGTGATCGGGGCCGAGTACCTGTCCTATCCGACTTCGATGACGCCTGCTTCGGTCACAATCAGGTCCAGTGGTTGATCTGTTGGCTCCAGCGGCACGTCGGCCTCTTGACCGGCAAAGGCAAAACCGATGGCCAGCGTCGGGCGCTTGGCACGCAGCCCTTGCAGCGTGCGGTCATAAAAACCCCCTCCGTAGCCCAATCGCGCCCCGGCGCGGGTGAAGGCGAGCAAAGGTACGATCACGATTTCCGGCTCGAAAAACTGCGGATCGACGGGAACCGCTGCGCCAAATGCGCCGGAAACCATTTCAGTATCCGGCGTCCAGGCGGCGAAGTTCAGCGGCTGCCCTTCGGCGATGATGACCGGCACGCCGACGGGGCCGTAGGCGCTGGCTTCGGCCATGGCGGGCGTCGGGTCGATCTCTGTCCGGATGGGCATAAAGCCTGACAGCGGCACGCCACGGTAGCCTGCAAGCACTTCGCTGAGGTATCCGGCCTGAGCCTCATTGGCGGTGTCAAACAAGGGTTTGCGGCGCGCGAAGGCGGCCTTGCGCGCGGCGGTTTTGATCTCGGAGAGGCTCACAGCAATACCAAAGCTGCCAGCCCCAGAAAGGCAAAGAAACCAACGATGTCCGTGACAGTCGTGACAAAGGCGCCGGAGGCCAACGCCGGATCCACCCCGATGCGTTCCAGCACGATGGGAATGCCGGTGCCCGCAAGCCCCGCGACCACCATGTTGATCACCATCGCCACCGCGATCACGTAGCCCAGCGCGGGCGAGCCAAACCAGATCACGCCGACGATCCCCATGACCACAGCAAAGACCAGACCGTTGATCAGCCCCACGGCGCATTCGCGGCGGATCACGCGCCAGACGTTGGAGCCGGTGAGGTCCTTGGTTGCGATGGCCCGCACGGCCACGGTCAGGCTTTGCGTACCTGCATTACCGCCCATGGAGGCGACGATGGGCATCAACACGGCCAATGCCACAATCTGGGCGATGGCCAATTCGAATTGCGCGATCACGAGGGAGGCGGCAATCGCGGTGACCAGATTGACCGCCAGCCACGGCAGACGTCGCCGGGTCGTGGCGCGGATCGAATCCGACAGTGTGGATTCGCCGTCAACGCCCGCAAGGCGCAGGATGTCTTCTTCGTGTTCTTCATCAAGCACCACCATGGCGTCATCGATGGTGATCACACCGATCAGACGCCCTTCGGCATCGACCACGGGTGCAGAGATCAGGTGATACTGGTTGAACGCATAGGCCACATCGCCCTCGTCCAGCGTGGCGGGCATGATCTGAAAGGTTTCTTCCAGCAGGTCACTGAGCGGCACCTCGCGGCGCGAGCGCATCAGCTTGCCCAACGTGATGTTGCCCACCGGGTGCAGGCGCGGGTCGACCATCACGATGTGGTAGAATTGCGCGGGCAATGCGTCTTCGGGCGTGCCGCGCAAGTGGTCGATCGCCTGACCAACGTTCCAGTGCTCGGGGGCCATCACGACCTCGCGTTGCATCAGGCGACCGGCGGAGTACTCGGGCCAGGCCAGCGATTGCTCTACGGCGGCGCGGTCTGCGTCTTCCAGTGCGTCGAGGATCGCCTCTTGCTGGTGGTCCTCCAGGTCTTCGACCAGATCGACGACATCGTCGCTGTCCATGTCACGCACGGCCTGCGCCAGCACTTGCGGCTTGAGAACGCCGATGACCTCTTCGCGGATGCTTTCGTCAAGTTCGGACAGGATTTCGCCGTCAAATTCGCGGTCATAGAGCCGAATCAGGTGAGCGCGGTCATAGGGGGTAATTTGTTCCAGAAGGTCGGCGATGTCGGCTGCGTGCAGCGGGTCCATCAGCTCGGTCAGCTTGTCGCGGTCATCGATTTCGACGGCATAAAGGATGCCGTCGACCTGGCGGCGGCCCAGTTCGTAAACCTCGCCCTCTTCCGCGTCCTCTTCGGGCGGGACATCCAATTCTTCTATTTGATCGGCCATGCGGGCGTCCTCCCCTATTGCGCGGACCATAGGCAGGGTGTGCGGGCCTGACAATGGCAGGCGGGCCGGTCTTTGCGATTGTCGCCGGTGGCCTGCGCTTCTAATGTCAGCGCATGACCGAAATGACCTTATTGATCGGCCCGACGTTGCGCTTTGATGGCGACCCTATGCAGCAGCCATGGGACGATGCGGTACGCATTGATACCGACGGCGGCGTGCTGATGGCGAGCGGGCGTATCGTGGAGGTTGGCAGCGGGGCGACGTTGCTGAAGGCACATCCGGAGGCAGCGGTGACACGGTATGGTAAGACCACGCTGATCTGCCCCGGTTTCATCGATGCCCATGCGCATTACCCGCAGACCGCGATGATTGCGTCATGGGGCAAACGCCTGATTGACTGGTTGAACGACTACACTTTTCCCGAAGAGATGCGGCTGGCGGATCCCGCGTATGCAGCCAGCATTGCTGCACGTTATCTTGATCTGACGCTGGCGCATGGCACCACCACGGTGGCCTCTTATTGCACCATTCATCCGCACAGCGTCGACGCGCTTTTTGAGGCAGCCGCAGCGCGCGGTCAGCGGATCGTGGCGGGCAAGACCTGCATGGACCGAAATGCACCGGAGGGTCTGTTGGACACAGCGCAGTCGGCATATGACGACAGCAAGGCAATGATCGCGCGCTGGCACGGACAGGGCCGTGCGGGCTATGCGATCACGCCGCGGTTTTCGCCAACCTCAACGCCCGATCAACTGGCGGCGCTTGGCGCACTTTGGGCAGAGTATCCCGACTGCCTGATGCAGACCCACCTGAGCGAACAGATTGATGAGATTGCCTGGGTCAAAGGGCTTTATCCGCAAGCGCGGGATTATCTTGATACCTATGAGGCACATGGTTTGCTTGGGGCGCGCGGGGTTTACGGCCATGCGATTCATCTGGAGCCCCGCGAGGTGGACAAGCTGGCAGAAGTGGGGGCGGCATTGGTGCATTGCCCCACGTCCAACACCTTTATCGGATCCGGCCTGTTTGACATGGCGGGCCTCACAGCACGGCGCATTCCGGTCGGGCTGGCCACGGACACCGGCGGCGGATCGTCATTTTCGATGTTGCGGACCATGGCGGCGGCCTATGAGATCGGGCAGCTGCGTCATGCGCCGTTGCATGCTGCGCAATTGATGTGGTTGGCGACGGCGGGATCGGCGCGTTCGTTGCATTTGGGCGATTGCATCGGCACGTTGGCGGCGGAGATGGAGGCGGATATCACCGTGCTTGATCTTGCCTCGACACCAGCCATTGCACAGAGGGTGGAGAATGCGGGCGATATATGGGAGGCGGTTTTTGCCACTCTCATGATGGGCGATGATCGCGCGGTAGAGGATGTGTGGGTGGCAGGGGTGCAACGCCGGGCCGACGCACAACTCGTGTCGGAGGGTTGGCGCTAGCAGGGTGCGGCGAGCACGATGACCCAATAATCCCCCTGCCCGCGTGCAATCCCGAATTCGCGCGCCTTGCGGTTTACCATGTTGCGCAAGTGTGGGGGCGAGGCCGTCCAGGCGGCCATGGTTTTGGCGATAGTCTGCGTCCCTTTGGCAATGTTTTCAGACATATAGCACGCAGGATACCCTGTTGCCTGGATGCGCTGAATCATGCGTGATCCATCGCTGCCGCGATGGGAGAAGAAGCCCTTGCGCGCCATGTCGCTGGCGTGGCGCATGGCCGCTTTTTCCAAAAGCGGGGAATACGTCACCGGGGCAAGTCCGCGTTCTGCGCGAATGCCGTTCAGCGCCCGTGTGGCCGTTTCATTGGCCAGCAGGGGCGCGCCGCAAAGGGCTGCCGAAAGGACGAATATTGCAAGGCCGCGTTTCATCACGCATTCCCCAAATCCACTGCCATCTGGTTTTGCCGCGCCACAAGCGCGCCCAGGTCAAGCGTTGTGATCTGTCCATCGCGCACAATCTGGCGGCCTTCAACAAAGAGATCGCGCACCACTGTGGGACCGGCAAGAAGCAGCGCAGCGGGATCCCAGCTGCCGGCGGAAGACAGCCCGGAGACGTCCCAAAGGGCGATATCGGCCCGCTTGCCAACCTCAAGACGCCCGCAATCAGCGCGGCCCAATACGTCAGCGCCGCTGCGGGTTGCGATTTCAAGCGCTTCGCGGGCGGACATGGCATCAGCGCCGCGGGCGACGCGTTGCAGCAGCATCGCCTGACGGGCCTCGGCAACCAGATTGCCCGCGTCGTTGGAGGCAGAGCCATCCACGCCCAGACCGACCCGCACGCCTGCATCCCGCATCGCCCGCACCGGTGCGATGCCCGACCCAAGCCGACAGTTTGAGCAGGGGCAGTGCGCTACACCTGTGCCGGTCTCGGCGAAAAGGGCGATCTCGGCGGGGTCAAGTTTGACACAATGGGCATGCCACACATCGCGGCCTACCCACCCGAGGTCCTGGGCGTATTGACCGGGGCGGCAGCCGAACATTTCCAGCGAATAGGCAATGTCTTCTTCGTTTTCGGCCAAATGGGTGTGCAGCATCACGCCCTTGTCGCGCGCGAGCAGAGCGGCCTCGCGCATCAGATCGCGGCTGACGGAAAACGGCGAACAGGGGGCGATACCTACGCGGCACATGGATCCTTCGGCGGCATCGTGGAAGGCGTCGATGACGCGCATGCAATCCCGCAGGATCGCGTCCTCTTTTTCGACCAGCGCGTCCGGGGGCAAGCCGCCTTCGCTTTCGCCGATGCTCATAGCGCCGCGAGTCGGATGGAACCGCAGGCCCAGTTCCGCAGCGGCATGAATGGTGTCTTCAAGCCGTGCGCCGTTCGGATAGAGGTAAAGGTGGTCAGAGCTGAGCGTGCAGCCAGATAGGGCCAGTTCCGCCAGCCCGATCTGCGTCGAGACATGAAAATGGTCCGGCGTCAGGTGCCCCCAGATCGGGTAGAGCGTCTGCAGCCAGCCAAAGAGCAACGCATTCTGACCGGCAGGCACCGCGCGGGTCAGAGTCTGGTAGAGGTGGTGATGGGTGTTGACCAGTCCGGGCGTGACAACGCAGGTCCGGGCGTCAATGATGTCAGCCCCGTCTGGGGTGAGACCAGCACCGATGGCGGCAATCACACCGTCACGCAGATGCAGGTCAACCCCGTGCAATTCGCGGCGCGTGTTATCCATTGTCAGGACGTGTCGGGCATTCTTGATGACGATATCTTGCATCTCACAGGCCTCCTGCCCGCCTGCGGATTGTGAGAGGTGCCGGTGGAAAGCGGGCCAAGAACCGGCATCAAAGGCCTACGATGGGGACTGCTTGGGCGTCAATACGCCTTGAGAATCTCGAGTGCCTGCGCATGAACTTGGGCGTTCGCGGCGGCGATGGCCCGTCCGCCTTCGTGGGCAGGGCCACCTTGCCAGTCGGTCACAATGCCACCTGCAGCCTGAACGACCGCAATGGGCGCCTGAATGTCATAGGCGGCAAGGCCTGCCTCGATCACCAGATCCACCTGACCGCTGGCCACCAGCGCATAGGCATAACAATCCATACCATAGCGTGTGAGCTTGGCGTGCTGGGCCACAGCATGAAAGGCCTGACCTTCCTCTGTGCTGCCCACCTCGGGGAAGGTCGTAAAGACAATAGCTTCACTCAGATCGCGGGCGGTGCGAGTGCGCAGGGGTCGGCGCTGTTGCTGCCAGACGACTTCCGCGCCATGGGGCGTTCCTTCGAACCGCTCATCAATATAGGGCTGGTCGATGATTCCATAGAACGGCCCGGCGGCATCCGAGACGGCGATGAGCACGCCCCACGTCGGCGTGCCGCTGACAAAGCCGCGGGTGCCGTCGATGGGGTCCAGCACCCAGGTAAGGCCGGAGGTGCCGGGCTCAGCGCCGTATTCTTCGCCCAAAATAGCATCGTGGGGACGTTCGCGGCCAAGAATGTCCCGCATCGCACGCTCTGCCGCGCGATCTGCTTCGGTCACGGGGTCATATCCGCCGTCTTCTTTGTTGTCGTCGGAAAGGGACGCACTGCGAAAGAGCGGCAAAATCGCCCTGCGCGCTGCCTCCGCTAACAGATGGGCAACGCGGGCGATATCGGGATCAAACGGTTCTTGATGGGTCATGCAGTCGGCCTGCCAGCTTGAGCAGGCCTTTGCAAGGTGGCTTAGGCGACGTCACTAAGCACACGTGCCAGTTCAAACAACCGACGCCGCTGATTTTCGGGGATAGAATAATAGGAGCGCACCAGATCCATCGCTTCCTTGTCGCTCATCAGATCAACAGGGATGGGATCGTTTGCCGCACCCTCTTCAACGCCTTCCGTCTTCAGGCCCTCGAAAAAAAACGACACCTGCACGTCCAGGGCATCAGCGATGTCCCACAACCGCGAAGCGCTGACACGGTTGGCCCCTGTTTCATATTTCTGAATTTGCTGGAACTTGATCCCGACCAATTCGGCAAGTTTTTGTTGCGTCATTCCGGTGAGCCAGCGGCGCTGGCGGATGCGCTTGCCGACATGTACATCAACCTTGTGGGCCATTTTTATCTTTCCTCAAGTCTCGGCACGTACTCCATGCCATTTGTTTCGCTTCCCGTCTGCCGCGCAACATTTTCGCAAAGCAACACAGCATTCAACATAAGGAATATTTACCACACGGCAATTAGTATTCGCCGGGCCGCATTTCATGATATGCGGAAGATCTACAACCTTAGGTGTTATTTAAGCCCTAACGTTGGGGCGCGTTCATCCGGATAATTGCCCGGTTATGCGCGAAATTTGCTGATCCTGAACGAAAAGTTCCCATATAACTTATGTTTAAACATGAAAAAATGCACGCATAGGTAGCAGAAACGCGCCACCGGGGAAAATTCAAGTCGGTTTCCCCGCGACCAGCCTCTGCATAGCACACGCATAAGCTGTTTTCCGCCGATGTAAATCCCATAAGCGTGTAAATTCCGCCCATGATCTGCATTCAGACCGTCACACAGCGCGTAAACGGGCTGTTTTTCCATCGGTAAACGCGTTGCGCAAGAGAATCGCCAACTGATCCTGTAATTCGCCCGCGCCGGCGGCGGCACCGTAAAGGTTGATCTGCTGACGCGGCAGATCAGGCAGCGCACCCCCGTGGTCGATGCGTTCGAGATAGGGCGGTTCCGTGCCCTCGATGAGGGCATGAATTGCCAGATCGGCGGCCACGGCGGCTTCGATTGTGCGGTCGCTGTCGGTTTCAAGCCCCATTTCCCAAGACACATCCGCCGTATCGAGCGCATTTATGACGTGTGGCCGGAACGTGCAGAGGCGGCAAAACGCCAGCCGCACGGGTCGCTGCCGCCAGGCAGAGCCATCGGGGGCACCGACCCAGATCAATGCCTTGCTGACCAGTGCCTCTGCGCCGTTGTGCTGGCCGGTCTCTGTGGTCAGGATCAGATCGCAGTCCCCTTTGCCGAAGCGTTCTTTCAGTTCGCGCGTGTTGGACGCCTCAAGGTTGACCTTCACCCGTGGATAGGCGGCGTGGAACTGTTTGAGGACCATCGGGATGGCCGGATAAACGATATCGTGCGGGACGCCGAGCGTAATCTCACCCTCGTAGGCCTGGTGGGTCAGGCGAGTGACAACCTCGTCGTTCAGGGAAATCATCCGGCGCGCGTAGGTGAGCAATTGTTCTCCGGAAGCGGTGAGCGCAATCGTGCGCCCGCTGCGGTCCAGCAGATCGAGCCCCAGCAACTCCTCAAGCCGTTTAAGCTGCATTGAAACAGCCGATTGCGTCAGGTGCAGAAAACCCGCCGCGCGGGTCACGCCACCGGAATCCGCAACCGCGACGAAGGATCGCAAGGTGGTGATGTCGAGGTTTCGCATAGATCAATATCCTTGATGTGACACATAACAAACATTCGTTTTCATTATGCCTCCGAAAAACCGATATATCAAGCATCAGTATACAAGAACGACAACACATCACAGAATGGAAAGGATACATCTGATGCATTCCCCCTCCTCCACCTGCACGCACACACCGGCTATCCGGCACATTCCCCGGCGCAGCAGCCTGCTGCACACATTCCATCAGTTGATCGCACTCTATCGGTCCCGCAGGGCGCTTGCAGCGCTCAGCGATGCGGAGCTGAAGGATATTGGCCTGACAGCTGACGCTGCCCAGCGCGAGGCGCGCCGCCCGGTCTGGGACGTTCCAGACTACTGGATGCGCTAAGTCAGCCATAAAGCAGATCAAATCGGTCGGAATTCCTGACGAAAACCCTTGAAATGGCGCGGGTCTGCACCGATATTCAAGGCAATACCGCGTGGGCAGTCGCCTGCGCGGAACCATTTGCCAATTGGAGGGTCACTTTTAATGGCTGACGTGAATACAATCCGGACAACCGCCGGAACCCGCGCCGCCGCAATCGACGAGGGTCTGCGCGCACATATGAACAAGGTGTACGGCACCATGTCCGTGGGCATGCTGATCACCTTCGCCGCTGCCTGGGCCATCTCTGGCCTTGCAGTGACAACTGATCCCGCCGCTGGTGTCGCCCAGTTGAGCGCGAGCGAGTATCTGACGCAGTTCGGTTACACGCTTTACGCCTCGCCCCTGAAATGGGTTGTGATGTTTGCGCCGCTGGTCTTTGTCTTTGGCTTTAGTGCCATGATCAACCGCATGTCGGCGGCCACTGCACAGACAGTGTTCTACGCCTTTGCGGCTGTGATGGGCATCTCGATCAGCTCCATCTTCCTGGTGTTCACCGGCTACTCCATCGCGCAGGTCTTTCTGATCACCGCGATTGCCTTTGCTGGTCTGTCCTTGTGGGGCTACACCACCAAAAAGGACATCTCAGGTTGGGGGAGCTTCCTGATCATGGGTGTGATCGGCCTGATCGTGGCGTCGATCGTGAACATTTTTCTCGCCTCTTCGGCGCTGATGTTCGCCATCTCCATGATTGGTGTTCTGATCTTTGCAGGCCTGACCGCCTACGACACCCAGAAGATCAAGACCGACTATCTGGCACATGCACATACCGGTGATACCGAGTGGCTGGGCAAGGCGGCCATCATGGGCGCGCTGAACCTCTACCTCGACTTCATCAATATGTTCATACTGCTGCTTCAACTGCTCGGTAACCGCGAGTAAGCAGGCACTGATACGTACTATTGGGGCCGGTCAACTGACCGGCCCTTTTTCTTTGGAGCACGCGATGCTGGAACTCAGACCTAACTGTGAAATGTGCGACACGGACTTGCCGCCTGATGCGGAAAACGCCCGGATCTGCACCTATGAATGCACATTTTGCGCCGCCTGCGTTGACGATGTGCTGCACAACGTCTGCCCGAACTGCGCTGGCGGCTTTGTGCCGCGCCCGATCCGGCCTGCCACAGCGCGCCGGGCCGGTGTCAGCCTGACACATCAGCCTGCCGGCACCAAACGGCGCGCATTGAAGCATGACCGGGAAAGCATCGCTGAACTGGTCGAAGCGACGCGTAATATTCCCCCTGCGGATCGTTAGGAGTTTGTGGTGCTGACCCCGGTAAAGCCAACACTGTTGGAATAGGCATCGCTCATCCCCGGCTGCGGCGGCGGTCCGACAAAGCGCCCCCCGCAAGCAGAGAGCAGAGCAGCGGCGCAAAACAGCGCGAGAATCTTGGCAGTCATGATCATTCCTTGGCAGCTAGGATAATGCGAGTATTGCCGCAGCGCTGGCAGGGCGCAAGCGCGTCTTGTGGCCGCGAGACCTGACCCTCAATGCAAAGATGTCATCAGAGCGACATACTCGGGTTAAATGACTGCGCAAGACTGATCCACGCAACCAGTGCGTTGGTCTTTCCTGACTGCGCGTCCGTATCGGGTATGGGCTCATCGAAACAGCTCAGACTGGGCGCACTTACAATCTGCGCTGCATGCGCTGGGCCGGGAAATCAATCCCGGGCGCCAGCGGGATCATGATGGCCCCCATGGCCCTGAACCCCATGCTTTCATAGAACGGCACAGCTGTATGGGTCGACATGCATGCCATGTCACGCACGCCCCGGGCGGCTGCGTCCTGCAAGACACGGGTCATCACGGCGCGGGCGACCCCACGGCGTGTGTGATCGGGGTCGGTCACGAAGTGGCGGATGTTGCCCTTGCCACGCTGACCCGCACCACGGCCACCGGGCCCGGCCTGCGTCCAACCGCCCGCACCCACCAACGTGTCGCCGATAATAGCGACCTGAAAGGTGCCACAGGTCACCAGCCGGGGCTGCGCGCGCGATATCAGCGGGATCGCCGTGACAAGAACGGAGGGCGGATAGTCAGGTGCCAGAAGTTTGGGATAGGCCCGCGCAAAGAGCGCATCCAGCGGCGCGATGTCTCGATGTTCGCCGGGTCTGATGACGATGTCGGACATGGGTACATGTCTCCGATATAGAACGCAAAAGGCCGCGCCCGATGGCGCGGCCTTTGAAACTCAAGCGAAAGGCGATCTTACTTGATCTTGCCTTCCTTGTATTCCACGTGCTTGCGCGCCACCGGGTCGTATTTCTTGATGACCATCTTTTCGGTCATGGTGCGTGCATTTTTCTTTGTGACGTAGAAATGGCCTGTGCCCGCGGACGAGTTCAGACGGATCTTGATCGTGGTTGGCTTCGCCATGAGATGTCTCCTGCTGCAAGGATGCCACTGGCGCCCCGCGTGAATTCTGAAACTCGGCTTCTAATTGGCCAGCAGACAGAGTCAACGGCAAAGTGGGCGATAAAGGGTCACAACACCGCTCAGTGGTGGATTTTTCTTGCCCAAGCCCCCTTTCCTCTTCACCCTGACCTGCGACAAGAGAGGTAACGTGCCCCAGGACAACCCATCACAGAAAACTGCTCGGCCGCTGAATCCCTTGTCGCGGCTGGTCGCGCGGGCGGGTATGTCGATCCGATCCAAGCTGCTGATTGCCTTTCTGGGTATCACCCTTTTGATGGCAGGTCTGGCGCTCTTTGGATTGACGGCGCTGCAAAAAGCAAATGAACGCACCGAAGCGCTTATCCGACATCAGGAACGCCTGTCGGCCTACAGCGATATCCAGGGCTATATGGGGGACTTGGTTACTTTTGCCCTGTCGGCTGCGGCCTTTGACCCGAACAAGGAATACGGCCAGTCAAATCTGACCCGAAACCCCAGTGCGATCTTTGCCAGCAGGGTTGGCGCGGCCGAAGGCGACATCGCGCGGATACGCCGCCGCCTGGCGGATGAAGAAGACACCGAAAGACTGACTGATTTCATTGCGGATATCAGGGGACTCAGGCCGCATGCTTCGACCATTCTGGAGCTAAGACGGGCGGGCGACCTGGAAGCGATCAGTAACATCGTGCTGGAGCAGGTCCTGCCCATTATCTTCAGTGTTCGGGGTCAGGCCTATACCACTATCCAGTCCATCGAAAAGGAGATGGCCCAGACCGCTAGGATCACCGCGCAAGCTTTTCTGGCGTCGCGCCAGCAGGTCATTGCCAGCGCACTTATCGCGATCGGGCTGGCATTGCTAACGGGCTTTGCCATGTCCTCGGCCCTGATCTGGCCCGTGCGGAGGATCGGCAGCACATTACAGACGATCGCGCTTGGTAAATTCAATGCACAGGTCGCCGTACCGAACCGTGACGAGCTGGGTGATCTGGCGGCAGGCGTCAATTCCATGAGCGATCAACTTGGTGCGCTTTACGAAGAGGTCGAGGCCCAAAAGGCCGAGTTGCAGAGTTGGAATGCGTCTCTCGAAGGCAAGGTCGCCAAGCAGGTGGACGAGATCGAGCGCACCAACCGTCTGCGCCGCTTTTTGCCGACACAGGTTGCCGACCTGATCGTAGAAGGGGATGGCAGCGACGACCCCTTGGGCGTGCGGCGCGGCGAGATCACCGTATTGTTTGCAGATCTTCGTGGGTTCACGTCCTTTTCCAACGCCATGCCACCAAAGCAGGTGATCGGCGCGCTGAACGCCTTTCACGCAAGTGCCGGACCAATCATCGACGCACACGGCGGCACAATAGAGAGATTTCTGGGAGATGGCGTGATGGTGCTATTTGGTGCTCCTGTCGCCATGGACGACGCCGCACAACGCGCTCTCGACACAGCACTTTCCATGATGGATGCCGTGGAAGCGGCGCTTGCGGCATTTGCCTCAGCGCCGGGCGGGGCCTCCATGGGTCTGGGCATCGGGATTGGCAGCGGTGTGGCGACCCTGGGCCAGATCGGCTTTGAGGGTCGGCAGGATTATTCGGCTATCGGACCTGCGCCCAATTTGGCAGCGCGTCTTTGTGACAAGGCCGCGGCCGGGCAAATCCTTGTATCGCACGCCACGGCATGGCAAGTCGAAAACGAATTGGCACCGGTGGGCCCTTTCGAGCTGAAAGGGATTGGTCCGGATGTGACGGCGTTTCAGGCGATTAGGCGCGCGGAAGGCCTGTAAGCCGGATTCTGTCCCGGAAGTTGCCTTCCATGGATGACCATTCATCTGACCTGTGCGTTGCCACACAGGCTATAGCTGCCAACCCGAACCGCTGGGGCAAAGCCACCCCGCCTTACGGCACGCGGTTCCTATTTGGCATTGCTCCCGGTGGGGCTTGCCATGCCGCCCCTGTTGCCAGCGGCGCGGTGGGCTCTTACCCCACCTTTTCACCTTTACCCTGCATGCAGGGTAGTCTGATTTCTGTGGCGCTGTCCGTCGGGTTGCCCCGCCCGGGCGTTACCCGGCACCGTTGCTTGATGGAGTCCGGACTTTCCTCGACCCAAGGCTGGGCCGCGGCCATCCAGCCTTCCGCGCAGGTTTTGCCCTAGCGGCTTGGCGGGGGCGCGGTCAATGGGAATTGCTACAACAGCGGGATGATATCTGCCGTGCTTACTGGCCCGCAGCCCCCGGGGCGGTAGCGATGGCGCACTGCCTCAAGCAACGCCTCGTGCGACACGTCCGCCGGATATCCGACGGCCACAGCGGCGGCCTGAAAGGTCTCGGGCGTGACTGTCCCGGTTGCGGCTCCTTGTCCGCGCCGCCGCGCCAGGCCCTGCCGTTCCAGACGCCGCCAGTCAAACCGGGGGCCGGGGTCGCTCTTGCGACCCGGCGCCATGTCAGAATGACCAATGATTCCCTCAGCCGCGATGTCCCATCGCGCCATGATCGCGTGCAGCATCTCTTCAAGAGCGTCTATCTGGGGCGCGGCAAAAGGATGGGTCCCGCGATGATCCAGCTCAATCCCGATGGAGCGGGAATTCACATCCCCGCGCCCGCCCCAGGAACCCGCGCCTGCATGCCAGGCGCGCATGGATTCATCCACCAGCTGGGTGATTGCGCCATGACGGCTGATCACGTAATGCGCCGAAACTTCTGCTGCCGGGTCACACAGCCGCGCGATTGCGGCGGCTGCGGTCTGCATTGCCGTGTAATGGATGACAACCAATTCGGGCCGCAAACCATCCCGGCGCGGCCCGCAATTCGCTGAAAGGTGCTGTGCGACCTGCATCGCTGCCAATGCTAGCCCTCGTCGGAGATAGCAAGCGGATCGACCGCCACCGCTGCAGGTTCAGCCGCAGACCGGGCGTTGCGGAACGGGGTTGGGTCCCAGGCGCAGGCGTACCCGTCACCGTCAGGATCGACGCCCGCACGGTCCCGTTCGGGCCCCCCTCGAGCAAGAAAATCGATCTGCGCCTGATCCGCACTGTTATATCGATTGCACGCGCGGGTGTATTTGGACTGACCGCCAAAACCGAAGCGGCTGTAGACCTTTGTGCCGATCGGATGATTGCTGGACAACGCAAAGGCGACAATATTGGGTCCCGTCGCACCGCGATTTGGCAGGGCTTCAGGTTGCACGACCTGATACTGGGCGCGTGCCGCGGCCAGCCGCTGAGCATCGCTTTGAATGCCGCGCTGGGCCGATACGGCGTCAAAGTTGTTTTCCTGGCTGATCCCGTCGCTGTTCAGAACCGCAGGCGCCGTGGCGGCTGTTGTTGCCGCTGGCGTCACCGCTGCAACGGTGGATGCAGGGGGTGTGGGCACAGCGGTACGATTGGGATCGGTCGCCGCCAGAACGCGTTGTGTCTCTGCGATGGTTGCTGCGGTAGAGGCATCAACCGAGGTGTCGATTGGTGTCGTCAGAGGGTCGGTCGTCACCGGAGGGGGCGGCGGCACAGAGGCGGCCAATGCGGCATCGCGCTGAGCTTGCTGGCGGGCGAAGTTGTCGTCAAACCCCACACCTGCGCCCGAATCCGGGACCGCAGGCTGACAGGCCGACAGGGCCGCGCTTGCGGCCAGCACAAGGAAAACACGTGGTATCATAAGACCTGCTTTGTCTACGGACTGCTGAATTGCCCCCGGCCTTACCACCATTTATCGGCCTTGGCCACAAACCCGGCGGCCTGTTCCAGCGCATAGGCGGAAGACAGCAGATCGGCTTCTTCCCAAGGGCGCCCGATCAGTTGCAGGCCCAGCGGCAGCCCCTGGCGGTCTTGCCCGGTAGGCACCGCAATGCCGGGCAGCCCGGCAAGGTTCACCGTCACGGTGAAGACATCGTTAAGGTACATCTGTACCGGATCCGCATCGGCCATTTCGCCCAGCCCGAAGGCCGCGGAAGGTGTGGCAGGCGTGAGGATACTGTCGATGCCTTGCGCAAAAACATCCTCGAAATCTTTCTTGATCAGCGTGCGTACCTTGCGGGCGCGGTTGTAGTAGGCGTCATAAAACCCTGCTGACAGCACGTAGGTGCCGATCATCACGCGCCGCTGGACCTCGGGCCCGAACCCTTCGGCCCGGGTTTTCTCGTACATCTCGGTGATGCCGTCGCCCTGATCGAGCTTGGCACGGTGGCCGTAGCGCACCCCGTCATACCGCGCGAGGTTTGACGATGCCTCGGCAGGTGCAATCACGTAATAGGCGGGCAGCGCGTATTTGGTATGCGGCAACGAGATATCCACGATCTCAGCCCCGGCATCGCGCATCATCGCGATACCGTCCTGCCAAAGCGTTTCGATCTCTTCGGGCATGCCATCCATGCGGTATTCTTTCGGGATGCCGATTTTCTTGCCGCGCACGTCCCCGGTCAGCGCTGCTTCGAAATCAGGGACCGCCAGATCGGCAGAGGTGGAATCCTTTGGGTCATGCCCGCACATCGCTTCCAGCATGATCGCCGCATCGCGCACCGATTTGGTCATCGGACCCGCCTGATCAAGACTTGAGGCAAAGGCCACGATGCCCCAGCGCGAGCACCGGCCATAGGTTGGCTTGATGCCCGTGATCCCGGTGAAAGCTGCTGGCTGGCGAATGGATCCGCCCGTATCCGTCCCGGTCGCCGCAAGGCAAAGATCGGCAGCAACAGCTGCGGCAGAGCCACCAGAGGACCCGCCCGGTGTCAGCTGTGCGGCATCATTGCCCCGCCGCCACGGGTTCACGGCATTTCCGTAGACAGACGTCTCGTTGGACGAGCCCATGGCGAATTCATCCATGTTGAGTTTCCCCAACATCACGGCCCCTGCATCAAAGAGGTTTTGGGAAACCGTGCTTTCGTATTGTGGCAGGAACCCTTCGAGGATGCGACTGCCCGCCTGGCTGGGAACGTCTTTGGTGCAGAACAGATCCTTGATCCCGATCGGCAGACCGCACATTGCGGGGGCATCTGCATCTTTCAACCGTGCATCCGCCTGCGCGGCCTGTTCCAGCGCCTTTTCGGGCGTATGGTGCACAAAGGCGTTAAGCGCCCCTGCCCCATCAATCGCCGCAAGGCAGGCGTTGGTCAGCTCTTTTGATGATGTCTCACGGGCACGCAGCGCATCGCGCGCCTCGGCAAGACCAAGCTTGTTCAGATCAGACATTATTCCACCACCTTCGGAACGGCAAAAAACCCTTCGCGGGCGTCTGGCGCATTCTTCAGAACTTTGTCCTGCTGATCGCCGTCCGTGACCACATCCTCACGGCGCTTCAAACGCTGAGGGGTGACAGATGTCATCGGCTCAACACCCTCGACGTCCACCTCGTTCAATTGTTCGATGAACCCCAGAATACCATTGAATTCCTGCGCCAAAGCGCCCAGCGCTTCGGGTTCCACCTTGATCCGCGCCAGCTTGGCGACGCGCGCGGCTGTGCTCTCGTCAATTGACATGGGCTGTCTCCGTTTTCCTGCCCGTCCCTTACCGCCCCGCGCCGCGCCTCGCAAGAGCACGGGACGCTTGTCCATTTCACCCTTTTGAAAATACCTGTTCCAGCGCGGGCCAAGCACGCTATCATCCACCAAAAAGGAGAGACCTATCATGAAAATCATCTGGCTTGGCCACGGCTCGTTCCGCTTTGAAATCGAAGATCAGGTGATCCTGATGGACCCCTGGCTGAACGGCAATCCGATGCTGGACGAAGATCAGCACGATGCGGCCATCGCCGGGGCCACGCAGATCATGGTCACACATGGGCACTTTGACCACACCACCGACATTGCGATGATCGCGCAGAAAACCGGTGCCCCGGTGGCAGGCATGTACGAGTTGATGAACTGGTTTGAAACCCAAGGCGTAAACGCGCCCACGGGCTTCAACAAGGGCGGCAGCATCATGGCGGGCAATGTGAAGATCACGATGGTACCGGCGTCGCATTCCTCATCCGTGGCGGGGGATGCCGGGCCCGTCTACACCGGGCAGGAGACAGGGTTCATGATCCAGGCCGGGGGCAGGACGCTCTATCATTCGGGCGATACCGACATCATGGCCGACATGGAGTGGATGGGGGACTACTTCAAGCCAGACATCGGCATTCTGTCAGCGGGAGGGTTTTACACGATGGACATGGCAGGTGCGGCCTATGCCGCCAAACGCTATTTTGATTTCAAGACTGTTATCCCCTGCCATTACCGCACCTTTCCCGCCCTTGAACAATCGGCCACGGTATTGGCCGACGGCCTGCCGGGGGTCGACGTGATCGAACCTCAGGTGATGATCCCGATTGAGGTCTGAGCACTTGGTACGTGCGTCACCAGAGTTGCTGGCCATCTCGCGTCGCTGGTTTTCAACCATCGAACACAAACGATTGAAGGAATTGAAAAATTTCGTCTCCGCGCGTGCGTACGTCAGATTTCTGGGCAGCGCCGAGGCGGAAAACTGGAGCAGCGCAGATATCAATCAGGCCATCGGCACCTATTTTGACGTCATTCCCGAAGGATCGACCTTCATAGAGGAAAACAGCGAAGCATTCGAGGACGGCAGCGTCGGCTGGTCCTTCCTTACCCATGCTATTCAGTTTCCTATGGCAACCCGGCCGCCAGTGGTTTATCGCACCACATTGATTTTTGCGCCGGAAGAAGGTCAGTGGAAAATCGTTCATCGGCACGGGTCGATCCCCGTTGCCAATTCAGACTCTCTTGGCCTCGAGGTAGTCAGCCTGACCGCCCTGATCGAGGCGGCAAGAGACAGCTACGTTCACGACCAGACCGAGGGGCTGGCATCGGTCGTCTTCACCGATATCGTGGGCTCGGCACGAATGGCCGAGGTGCTGGGAGACCGGCTGTGGTCGGCGACGATGGAAGATCACTTTGCCATGCTGCGAGTCCATATCGAACGGGCAGATGGCAAATTGGTCAAATCCATGGGGGACGGTACGCTTAGCCGGTTTGCATCGGCCCGTCAGGCGCTGCGGGCGGCAAAAGCGATGCAGACTGCCGTCTCGGAAGACGCGGACGGACCTGATCTGCTGCTGCGAGTGGGTGTTCATACGGGCGATGTGGTCAAATCAAAGGACGACTTTTTTGGCACGGTCGTGAACAAGGCCGCGCGCCTGATGTCACTGGCAGGTCCGGGCCAGATCACCGTGTCGGATGCCACCCGTGTCATGGTGTCGGCCAGTACGGAATTCCAGTTCGTGGATCCCGTGACCGTGCCGCTTAAGGGTCTGGAGGGCGATCATCTGGTCCACCGGCTGGAATGGCAATCGTAGCTCACCCCGATCCAAAGTCGACGGCCATGAGGCAGCGCCGCGGGGCGAGGCATTCGGGATTGGTGAATGCGTTTATTCATGGGCCCTCTGGATAGGCATCCTTAGCCTTCTCTTTTCTGTGCAAAAAATGTCTTGAGAAGGCTCTCGGCCTCGGCCCCGGCGATGCCGTCAAATACCTCGGGAACATGGTGGCATTGCGGATGCGAAAAAACCTTTGCGCCCTGGGCAACGCCACCGGATTTCGGATCAGCCGCGCCATAATAAAGCCGCGCGATCCGTGCCGCCGAGATCGCCGCGGCACACATCGCGCAAGGCTCCAGCGTGACGTACAATGCGTGACCGACAAGGCGTTCAGAACCCGCGGCGGCACAGGCGGCGCGGATTGCCAGCACTTCGGCATGGGCGGTAGGATCGTTCAATTCGCGCGTTCGGTTGCCCGCTTTTGCGACCAGCGTTCCTGTTGCGTCGGCGATTGCAGCGCCTACCGGCACCTCGCCCCGCGCCCCGGCGGCGCGCGCCTCTTGCAATGCGACATCCATGTAAGATCGAAACGTCATGGCCCCACTAGCACCCAATCGCCCCCCTTTCGCAAGCGCTGCAAAGCGGGTAAGTGCCGCCTATGAGCGAAACACCCCCTTCTGACACGCCCCCGCCCGGTGACCGCATTGCCAAGGTGCTGGCCCGCGCCGGTATCGCCTCGCGTCGCGAGGCCGAGCGGATGATCGAAGCGGGTCGCGTCCGTGTCAATGGCGATCAGATCCTGTCGCCCGCGCTGAACGTGACCCCGGCCGACGAGATTACGGTCGATGGCAAGCGCGTGTCTGAGCCCGAACCACCGCGGCTGTGGCTGTATCACAAGTCGACCGGTCTGGTGACGACGACACGCGATGAAAAAGGGCGCGGCACAATTTACGATGACCTGCCCGGCGACATGCCACGTGTGATGTCGGTGGGGCGGCTTGATATCAATTCAGAAGGATTGCTGCTGCTGACTAATGATGGCGGCGTCAAACGCAAGCTTGAGTTGCCCTCGACCGGTTGGCTGCGGCGGTATCGCTGCCGCGTGAACGGACGGCCCGAAGACAAGACGCTGGAGCCGCTGCGCCGGGGGCTCACAATCGACGGGGAGCGGTTTCAACCGATGGAGGTCTCGCTGGACCGACAGCAGGGGGCGAACGCCTGGCTGACAATTGGCCTGCGCGAAGGCAAGAACCGCGAAATCCGGCGTGCGATGGAGGCCGTGGGGTTAAGCGTCAACCGTTTGATCCGGGTGTCTTACGGCCCCTTCCAGCTGGGCGAGCTAAAGTCCGGAGCGGTCGAAGAAGTGCGCCGCAAGATCGTGCGGGATCAATTGGGACTGGACATCGAAACCCCAGTAGGCACCGCAACCAAGAAGCCCAAAAGCGTTGCACGATCTTCCAAGCGTCGGCCTGTGCGCACCCGCCGCACGTCCTGAAGAAACTTCCGGGATTGCGTCAGCCGCGCACGCATTCTGCCATACGACCGGAGTCAAATCCGGCGATCAGGACGATCACAAGATCCTGTGCGAGGCATGTCAGGGTCGCGTCGTCATCCGATCCGATGATGTAGAACATCAATACATAGGTTTTGCCGCTCTTGTTGCGCACAGGCATCGCATATCGGAAATAGGCCGGATTGATGGTCTCGAGCCGATCCTTGGCGACAGGCGGCAACACCTGATCCGGGATTTCGTCAGCTTCCTCCCATGTGGGCAGCAGGTAGAGCACCATTCCGACATCAACATTCCCACGCCCTTCGACGTCTGGTGGGAAAAACCCCACAGTGTCCGCCTGGTCGATGGCAGCGGCCAGCGCCGCGCGACGTTCTGGACTGAGCCTTGATACAAAGCTGATACGTTGTGGGTCATCGGGACCGAATGTGGGAAATGTCGGGGGGCCGTCCTGTGCGACGGCGCATTGCAGGCTGATCACAAGGGCGACCAGCGACGCAGAGATTACTTTCATTGCGGCGATCATGCGAAATATCCCCCTAAAGTTGGCTCAGCTTGGCCAAGACATGATCCAAATTCAACGGTTTTCCCCGTCACAGCCAATTCACATTGAACCACTATCGCCCTAAGACGTTGGGCCAAGACATAAATTGGGGGATCTGATGGCTGACCTGCTCACATTCGAAAATCTTGGCAACCTTATCATGCTGTGCTTTTTGCAAGCCGTGCTGGGGTTTGACAACCTGCTTTACATCTCGATCGAGAGCCAGCGCGCGCCAGTGGCCCAGCAAGCCGCCGTGCGGCGATGGGGTATTATTATCGCGGTCGCACTGCGCATCGTTTTGCTTTTCACCATGATCCAGTTGATCGATGCGATGGCCGAACCCTTCTTTATTCTCAATTGGGAAGGCGTGCTGACTGGCGGTGTAAACTTTGCCACGCTGGTCTTTATCATCGGCGGTGTCTTTATCATCTACACTGCGGTCAAAGAGATCGGCCATATGCTGGCCATCGAGGATCTGCATACGGATGTGGACGGAAAGTCAGGCAAGTCAGCGGCGCAGGTTGTCATGCTGATTGTCTTCATGAATCTGATTTTCTCTTTTGATTCAGTACTTTCCGCGCTTGCGATTACGGATGTGTTTATCATTCTGGCCACGGCGATCATCCTGTCGGGGCTGGCAATGTTGCTGCTTGCAGATCGGGTGACGGAGTTTCTGGAAAGGAACCGAATGTATGAGGTGCTGGGGCTGTTTATCCTGCTGATTGTTGGCATCGTTCTGCTGGGGGAGGCCGGTCAGGCCGCCGCGCATGCCATGCACGACGATGATCTGGCGCTGCGGTTCTTTGGATATGAGGTTATTCCGATGTCCAAGACCACCTTCTATTTCTCGGTAGTTGTGCTGGTCGCGGTTGAGATCATCCAGTCGGGCTATACCCGTAAACTGAACGCTGAAAGGCGCACTGCATCGCGGCATTAACTGGCAAGAAAGCCAACGAATGCCTATGTTAACGGCAAAGGAGACCTGATGGGACGATTGTTTCTTATCTTTGCACTGTTGGCAGTTATCGTTGCCTTTGTTGCCATTCTGGTATCAGTCTGGAACACGATTTTCGCCGCAGGCCGGGATGGTCTGAGGACCTATGGTGGCTTTGGAAAGGACGGTGTGATGGCGCCGACAGGACTACAGAAAGCGGCCTATGTCGCATTGATCGTTGTGCTTTTTGGCGTGGCTACAGGTTGGCTGGGAGGCCTTTGAGAGCATGGCGAAACGCTTTGGCGGCAAATACAGCCCAGATACGGACGCCGGGCCGCAAACCTCTCATTTGGAACGGGTTGAGGTCGATCCTGTGGGCGGGCGCGCGAATGTGCTGTTTATCCCGGCCGTCGTGCTGGTTGCGACGTCATTCAGCGGCGGTGCGCTTGGCCTGACGGCGGGGTTGATTGGTGCGGGCGTCTGGACGCTGGCCGCCTGGATGCTACGCGAAGGGTTGCAGGCCGAAGCGGAATACCATGCGCGCAAGGTGGCCCGTCGCCCCGCAGTTCCGCGCAAGATCCTGTCCTCTGCGCTGACGGGCATTGGGACGGTCTTTGCCGTGCTGGCGCATCTCAATTCTTTTGCCGATATCCTGGCACCCCTGCTTTTTGGACTGTGTGCCGCGGGCCTGCATGTGGCAGCCTTTGGCATTGATCCGTTGAAATCCAAGGGGATGGAGGGCATCGACACCTTCCAGCAAGACCGCGTTGCGCGGGTTGTGGATGAGGCTGAGAAACATCTTGCCGCCATGTCTGATGCCATCAGACGCGCTAATGATCGCCGCGCGGCCGAGGGGCTTGGCAAGTTTCAACAGACCGCCCGCACCCTGATCCGGACCGTCGAAGAGGACCCGCGCGACCTGACTGCTGCGCGGAAATATCTGGGTGTCTACCTGCGCGGTGCGCGGGATGCGACGGTCAAATTTGCCGATATCTACAGCCGCACGCAGGATGTTCAGGCGCGCGATGACTATCTCGCGCTGCTCAAGGATCTGGATCAGAACTTTGCCGCCCGCACCCGCAAATCGCTGCTGGACGACCGCGGTGATCTCACCGTTGAAATCGAAGTGCTGCGCGAGCGGCTTTCACGAGAAGGCGTGCGCCTTGATTAGGCCCGCCAGAGTAACACTAGTACCAAGGACCAAAATCTATGTCTGAAACTGTCCGCCAAAAGGCCGCTGAATCTGTCGCCCTTGTGGAAGAGGTCAACGCCGTTGTCCTGCCCGAACCTATCGACGCTGGTGCCATCGTCCCGTTGGAGCAGGCCGATGCGCCGCTTTCAGCAGAGATCACCCGGCGCATGGCCGAGATAGACATGGAAGACACGCAATCCATCGTCTCTTTCGGGTCTGCTG
Source organism: Sulfitobacter aestuariivivens (assembly GCF_014763045.1). Taxonomy (GTDB): domain Bacteria; phylum Pseudomonadota; class Alphaproteobacteria; order Rhodobacterales; family Rhodobacteraceae; genus Sulfitobacter; species Sulfitobacter aestuariivivens. The sequence goes on along the minus strand of NZ_JACTAG010000001.1, from coordinate 384,368 downwards.
CTCAGGCCGAATTGCAGGAGATTTCGCAGTCCATGCTGGCTGACGTGCGCAACAAGGACGTCGGTCCTGCGGGCGACAGTCTGCGCAACATCGTGACCACCATTCGCGGCTTCTCTGTTTCGGAACTCGACGTGCGGCGCAAGCGCAGCTGGTGGGAAAAGCTGCTGGGTCGCGCGGCCCCGTTTGCCAAGTTCACGGCACAGTTCGAAGAAGTTCAGGGGCAGATTGACCGGATTACCGACAATTTGCTGAACCACGAGCATACCCTGCTCAAAGATATCAAGTCGCTGGATTTGCTATATGAAAAGACGCTGCAGTTTTACGATGAGCTGGCGCTTTACATCGCCGCAGGCGAGGCCAAGCTGAAGGACCTGGATAAGACCGTCATTCCGGCCAAGGAAAAGGACGTGCAAGCCGCTGCTGAGAACGATCAGGTCATGGTTGCACAAGAGCTTCGCGACATCCGTGCAGCGCGCGATGACTTGGAACGCAGGGTGCATGATCTCAAGCTGACCCGACAGGTGACGATGCAGTCCCTGCCCTCCATCCGGCTGGTTCAGGAGAACGACAAATCGCTGGTCACCAAGATCAACTCGACGCTCGTCAACACAGTCCCCCTGTGGGAAACCCAGTTGGCGCAGGCTGTGACAATTCAGCGTTCGGCTGAGGCGGCGACGGCCGTGCGCGAGGCCAATGACCTGACCAACGAGCTGTTGACCTCGAATGCGAAGAACCTGCGCGACAGCAACAAGATCATCCGCGAGGAAATGGAGCGGGGTGTCTTTGACATCGAAGCCGTCAAACAAGCCAATGCGGACCTGATCGGCACCATCGAAGAGAGCCTGCAGATTGCTGACGAAGGCAAGGCGCGCCGCGCTGCTGCTGAAAAAGACCTGCAGGAGATGGAAGCTAATCTGCGCGATACGCTGGCCTCGGCCAAGGCGCGCAAGACCGGGCTGGGCGATACCGCTGGCGGTGCGGTGCCGGGGTAGCCGGAAATGATCGCCGGGGTGCGGTATGAATTTGGATCACTCTGGGTCGCATTGGCAGCGGCGCTGACCCTTGCGGCCTGTGACGGGCTGATGCCAGTTGAGCCAACGCTCAAACCACCCGACCGGCCGACGCAGGCCGCCCTGCCCGAACCGACGGTGGCACAGCCGACAAGCCAGAAAAGCGCGAGCCTGCGCAGCTATCTGAGCCAGGTCGAAGTGGCGCAGCTGACCCAAGGGTTGCTGCGCCGTGATGGTGGTGGGGCAGACACGCCGTTTACTGCCGACATGCTTACCACCAATTTTGAGCAAATTGCGTTTTTCAACGAATACGACGGCAGCTTTTCGCGTCGCGGCGGGGCAAGCCCGCTGCGCCGATGGGCCGACCCGGTGCGTATGGAAGTGATCTTTGGCGCCGGCATCCCGCCTTCGCAACGCAAGAGCGACAGTTTCGACGTGCGCAGATATGCCAACCGGCTGAGCCGCGTCACTGGCCATCCTGTCTCAACCATCGGCACGCCGAATTTCATCGTCATCATCGCCGGTGAAGACGACCGCAGTGCGGCACTGGCAGAAGCGGCAAACCGTATTCCCAATATATCACCCGCATCTTTGCGCGCGCTTGATTCGATGCGGCGTGACACTTATTGCGCCGTCGCGGCCTATGCGTCGGGCACGAAAGCAAACACATATACGGCTGCCGTTGCAGTGATCCGTGGCGAAAACCCCGATCTGCTGCGCCTGTCATGCATTCACGAAGAATTGGCGCAGGGACTTGGGCTGGCTAATGACAGCCCCGCCGCGCGGCCTTCGATCTTTAATGACGACGACGAATTCGCGCTGTTGACCAATCATGACGAACTGCTTTTGCAGATGCTTTATGATGACCGTCTGCGCCCGGGAATGACCGCAGCAGAGGCACGGCCGATCACGCGCATTATCGCGCGTGAATTGACCGGCGGCCCTCTCTAAAACGCGCGGTTTTTGGCCGGCTTTTTCGAACGTAATCCGCGCTGATGTGCGCAGGCCAGTCGGCGCCGTGCGCGCAATTCAACCTCAGGTAGGGAATTCCAGACTACCTGGGGTAGAATATTTATCATATTCTTATCCTGCAGTTCACTTGTAACTGTATATTTTCAATCAATAAAATTGGAGGATAAGATGGAAGCCACTTCCGAGAAAGAAGTCCACAAGGCCATTGCGACGCGATTGGCCCGGTTCGATATTCGCGACGACGTGCTTGAGAAGGTATCTGCACGCGTGGCGCGCAACGGACTGAAGGTCGGGGGCGTCGATTTCTGCCCCTACGGCATCTGTATCGATTATTTCTGCGAAAAGGAGCTGTCGATTGACGAGCTGCTGGTCAAGGAAAAGTACCGGGTGGTCAAGCTGTTCCCGTATGGCATTCTGGTTGACGATCTCTTCCGCGTTCAGGTCGAGATGCACGTACCCGAATTGGCCCAACATGGCCTGCGGGGCTGAGCCATGGTGAAAATGGCTGCACCACAGTCAAGGTCGGGCTATTTGCCCGACCGCACTGTGCATCTTCACCCGCTGGCGCGCTGCAATCTGGCCTGCAAGCATTGCTATTCCCACTCGAATCCTCAGGCGTCCGATTTGCTGGATATGAAGGTTCTGGCCCCCGCATTGGCGCGCTTGCGGGCTGAGGGCTATGAGGTGCTGAGCCTGTCTGGCGGAGAGCCGATGCTTTACCCGGAGTTGGGCGCACTGACATCTCATGCCCGGTCTCTCGGTTTTCGCGTTGTGGCAATCAGCAACGGATTTCGCCTGAACGCGCGGTTTCAGCATTTGATCGACGGATTTGATGGTCTTGCCATCAGTTTTGACGGGGGCCGCGACGTGCACAACAAGGTGCGCTGCAATCCGCGTGCATACGACATGGCCATGAAGGGTCTCGAATATCTGACGGGCATCGGCAAGCCGGTGGCGGCGGCCTATACGGTGTCAAAGGAATCCGTGCAGGACATTCCCGCTTTTGTCGATGACGCCGCGCGCCTTGGCGTGCGTGCGGTACAGTTGCGCCCCCTGGTGATGGCGGGGCGTGCCACCGACGATTACACCGATTTTGCGCTGAACAAGGCGGACCGCCATCGCTTGTGGTTGATTGGCGAGGCGCTTGCCTCAGCCTACGAAGGCGAGATTGCGGTGCACACTGATCTTGCCCATGCGCGCAATATTGTCGCCAATCGAAGTGCGTTCGATGCTGTGCTGAACGGATGTTCGCCCACGCTTTCTGATTTGGTCAATCCGCTGGTCATTACTCCGCAGGGCCGGATGCTGCCCTATACCTACGACTTTCCTCAAGAGTTCACACTTGGGCACATCAGCGAGCTGGCCCAAGGCTCTATCGGTGCCATCACCCAATCAGCCCCAAAGTTAAAAGACCTGTTGCACTCAGTCTTTGAGGAACTTGAGGGGCGCGACGATTTCATCGACTGGTTCGCGCACACCCGTGATCACGCGCGCGAACTGGTGGATGCGGCGCTGGTGTGAACACGCCTGACCGGGCGGTGCCACCTGCCCGCCTTGATAACCGCCCGGCGGCACAATAGGCTTTGTCGGAAGCTTAACGAAGGACGCACACCCATGGGCATTTTCGATTTCCTCTCCGGCGAATTTATCGACGTCATCCACTGGACTGACGACAGCCGCGACACAATGGTCTGGCGGTTCGAGCGGGAGGACCATGAAATCAAGTACGGTGCCAAGCTGACGGTGCGCGAGGGTCAGGCAGCGGTCTTTGTGCATGAGGGTCAGCTGGCGGATGTTTTCACGCCGGGCCTCTACATGCTTGAGACCAACAACATGCCCATCATGACGACATTGCAGCACTGGGATCATGGGTTCAAAAGCCCCTTCAAATCCGAGATTTACTTCGTCAACACGACACGGTTCAATGATCTGAAATGGGGAACCAAGAACCCGATTATCGTGCGGGATCCTGAATTCGGACCGGTGCGGTTGCGCGCCTTTGGGACGTACAGCGTCAAGGTCGCGGACCCGGCCAAGTTTCTGGTTGAGATTGTTGGCACGGATGGTGAGTTCACCATGGACGAGATCAGCTATCAGATCCGCAACATCATCGTGCAGGAGTTTTCGCGCACCATCGCACGCGCCGGAATCCCGGTGCTTGATATGGCCGCCAACACGCGCGAGTTGGGTCAGTTGGTCGGAGGCGAGATTGCCGCGACCATTGCCGAGTACGGTCTGGCGATGCCCGAACTCTACATTGAGAATATCTCGCTGCCCCCTGCGGTCGAAGACGTGATGGACAAGCGGTCCTCAATGGGGGTGATCGGCAACCTCAACGAGTACATGCAGTTTCAGGCTGCCGAAGCGCTGGGGCGTGACGGCGGCGGCGCTGCGGCTATTCAGGCGGGTTTGGGCGCAGGCCTTGGCATGCAGATCGGGCATCAGGCCGCTGCGGCGGCGGGACCCTGGGGCGCACGATCTCAAGGGGGCGCCCCTGCCCCTGCGCAGATCGCCCCTCCGCCCCCCCCAATTGAACATGTCTGGCATGTGGCGGAAGGCGGGCAGACCTCTGGCCCCTACTCAAAAGCCAAGCTGGGTCGCATGGCCGCTGACGGATCGCTGACACGCGAAAGCTATGTCTGGACCCCTGGTCAGGACGGCTGGCAACGCGCGGAAGATGTGATGGAACTGGCGCAGCTTTTCACCGTCTTGCCGCCGCCGCCACCGGGAAGCTGATGCAGCAGGGCGCTTAGGAGACCTTCAGCAAGCCAAGTACCGATCCCGTGGACGGGAGCGGTGGATAAGGCGTCGGGCACTCGAAATGGTGCCGCTTGCCGGCTCTTGAATCTGTCCAGCGCAGGTCTGATATTTTGCATTTTGCTGCCCAATGAGAATGACATGCCCACGCAAACGCCCGCCTTGCACCGATTGACAGCACACCGCCGCACAGTCGTGATTTGCCTGCACTGGTCAGCGGTCATGCTGATCCTGACCATGGTCAAGGGCGGGATTTCTGCGCCATGGGTTCTGTCGATCTTTGTCGCCGTCATCGCGCTGTGGTCTGCGATCACGGTGACGTGCGGACTGCTGGGTCGCCCCGGACCAAAGCTGTCCGCGCCGATGCGCCGTGCCTACCCCTGGATTCACCGGTTGCTGCACCTGCTGCTGGGACTGACCGCTGGTGCGATCGCCCTTCGGCTTATTGGCCACCCGCTCGCGTGGCTCGATGCGTGGATCCTGTTGCTGGTCACGCTCTGTGCGGGCACCTTCCACGCAATGTTTCACTTCTGGCGGCATACCGCACTTTATGATGGGGCGTTGCGCCTCATCACACCGCGCTTCATGCACAAGTGGCTGTGATGGGACGCATTTCCGCTTCCCTTCCCCGTCGACGCACCGTGCTGAAGGTGATGCACTGGTCGATGGTGCCGCTGCTGATCTGGTTCATACTGGTGACGCCCGATGATGTGCTGCCCTTCGGACCCAAGGCCTTTCAGGCGCATTCGATCCTCGCGCTGGTCTTTGTCACGATTTGCCTGTTGTGGGCGGCTGACACTTTGCGCCGCGGTCTGGCCAGTCGACCGGGGCCCAAGTTGCCGCCCTGGGCCCGGCGCGTACACCGCTGGCTGCATATCGCGCTTGTCTGGGGGCTGTTTTTGGTTGCGGTGGGCGGTTTCGCGTTGGGTCTGACATCGCCGCGATTGCTGAAGGCCGGTGGGTTCCTGCCCATCGCCCCGCCGATGAACCTGCGGGAGGCGAACGAAATCATCGGCACCCTGCACATCTATGAATTCTACCTGGTCGCCGTTCTGGCGGGTATTCACGCTGTCTTTCACATCTGGCGGCATCTGCGCCTGCGTGACAACGCGCTCAGGATCATGGCGCCAAAAGCACTGCACCGGTTTCTCTGAGAGCATCTGGCAGAGTGCGCATCACCGCGCTATGTCTTGGCGCATGACCGACACTTCGATACCTGACCTACCCGCTGCACCGCAGGACGAACACCGATTTCCCTGCGACACCTGCGGGTCGGATCTGCGGTTTGACCCGACGGCGGGGCAACTGGTCTGCGATCATTGCGGAAATGTCGAGACAATCGCGGGCAGCGGGCGCCACCTGCAGCCCATTCGGGAGCTTGATCTGCGAAAAGGCCTGGCGGCCGATCTCTCTGAGGATCAGATGGAGGAGACGCGTGTCACGTCATGCCCGAACTGCGCCGCTCAGGTTGAAATCGGCGACGGCGAACACGCGACCGAATGCCCCTTTTGTGCCACGCCTCTGGTGGTGGATACGGGCACCAACCGGCATATCAAGCCGCGGGCCGTCCTGCCATTTGCGCTGACCGAAGAAGTCGCGCGCGATGCAATGAGTAACTGGCTGGGTCGTTTGTGGTTTGCGCCGAACGGGTTGCAGGAGTACGCCAGAAGGGGCCGCCGGATGCAGGGTATCTATGTGCCCTATTGGACTTTTGATGCGGATACGCAATCGGCCTACAGAGGGGAGCGCGGCACGGTATACTATGTGACACGCACCGTCGTGCGGGACGGCAAGCAGCGGCAGGTTAAGGTGCCGAAGGTGCGGTGGCGCGGTGCAAGTGGCCGTGTCGCGAGGTTTTTTGACGACGTATTGGTGCTGGCGTCTACGTCCTTGCCCAAGACCTTTACCGATGCGCTGGAGCCGTGGGACTTGTCTGCGCTAGAACCTTACACGCCCGAATTCCTCGCCGGGTTCCGGGCCGAAGCCTATCAGGTGTCGTTGGAGGATGGATTTGTCGAGGCGCGCGGCTATATGGACCGCGTCATCGAACGCGACGTGAAGTTCGATATCGGTGGTGACCGCCAGCGTGTGCATGACATCCAAACCCAGATGGATGGGCTGACGTTCAAGCACATCTTGTTGCCGGTATGGCTGGCGGCCTACAAATATCGGGGGCGGACCTTTCGCTTTGTGGTGAATGGCCGTACCGGTCGGGTCCAGGGCGAACGGCCCTATTCCGCCATCAAGATCACCATCGCGGTAGTGATCGGCCTGATCTTGGCGGCAGGAATCGGATACGGAGTGGCGCTTAACCAATGACTGAATACGACACCCTGAAAGACACGCTGGCCGCACGCTATTCCTGCCGAGCCTTCAAGCCAGATCCTGTGCCCGATGCGATCATCACAAAAATCGTGGATGCCGCGCGCCACGTGCCGAGCTGGTGCAATGCCCAACCCTGGCAGGTAGAGATCACCCGCGGTGCCGCCACGGACACCTTTCGCACAGCCCTGACTGATGCCGCGATGTCTGGCAAACCACCCGCGCCGGATCTGCCCTGGCCCAAAGGGTATTCCGGGGAATACGCCGAACGGCGCCGGACCTGTGGTTTTCAGCTTTACGATGCTGCCGGAATTGAAAAATCGGACCGGGCCGCGCGCGCGGCACAGATGCTGCGCAACTACGCACTGTTTGATGCGCCCCATGTAGCGATCCTGCATGCGCCGGATGAACTTGGACCTTACGGCGCAATGGACACGGGCGGTTTCGTCACCGCCTTCACGTTGGCCGCTACGGCCCTTGGTGTCGCCACGATCCCCCAGGCGGCCATCGCCGCTTATGCGCCGCTGGTACGCGATCATCTGGACATTACGGATGATCGGATTGTTTTGTGTGCAATTTCATTTGGTTATGCGGACGAGGATGCGCCGGTAAACCAATTCCGCACGGAACGCGCCGCCTCAGACGACATCATTCGCTGGCACGACGAATGAAAGCGCTGCTGCAACGGGTCACCCAAGCCTCTGTAACGGTGGAAGGGGATGTCATCGGTCAGATCGGCCCCGGTTTGCTGATCTTCGTTTGCGCCATGCCAGATGACGATGAAGCGGCCGTCAACGCCCTTGCAGCCAAGGTTTCCAAGCTGCGTCTTTTCAAGGATGGGAATGGCAAGATGAACCTTAACCTTGCCCAAGCGGGCGCAGCAGCCTTGGTGGTCAGCCAGTTCACCCTGGCCGCAGACACGTCGCGCGGAACCCGTCCCGGCTTTTCCTATGCGGCCAAACCTGACTTGGCCAAAGCGCTTTATGAGCATTTCGCGGCCCAACTCATAGAACTTGGTCATACCGTCGAGACCGGTCAGTTTGGCGCGGACATGTCGGTGGCCTTAACCAATGACGGGCCGGTCACGATCTGGCTTGATACCGCCAAAGCCTGAGTTTCAAGTGTACGGAGCAGCCGTTCAGCCAGATCACACTACGGCTCTCGAAACGCTTCCTTGGATTTGTAAAGCGGCTTGAGCAGGTATTGCAGCACAGTCTTGGACCCGGTGTGCAATTCGACGGAAGCCTGCATACCGGGGCGAATTTCCAGAGATGCCTGCCTGTCCGTAAGGTTGTCGGTGTCGACCTGCAGCGTCACCTTGTAGTGCGGATCGCCATCTGGATCACGGGCGCGGTCGTCTTTGAAGGTGTCGGCTGAAATCAGTTTGACGGTGCCTTTCAGTGATCCAAAAACGGTGTAGTCATAAGCGCTAAGCTTGATGCTTGCCTCTTGTCCCGGGCGCACCCCGGCAATGTTCTCGGGCTTGACGCGGGCCTCAACGAACAATTCCTCGTCCAGCGGGATGATTTGCAGGATTTCCTCACCGGGCCGGACCACGCCGCCGATGGTCGTGACGGACAGGTTATTGACGATGCCGCGCAGCGGACTGACCAAAATGGTACGGTTCAGCTGATCCGTGCTGGCCTTGAGGTTCTGCCGCAGTGTGGCCAGTTCCTTGAGCACGTCAGAAAATTCCTGCGCGCGGTCCAGTTCGGTCTGGGTGACGATCTCGTCATATTTGATCCGTGCGTCCGCGTGGACCTTGCGCGCGCGGGTCACCTCGATCAGCGCAACGATCTTGCGTTCTAGGAGATTCTCCAAGAGACGCCGTTCCTCAGCCGCCTCGGCAAGCACACGCTGCGCGCCCTCGGTGCGGGACACGAAGTCGGACTGGCGTGCCTGTAACAGCGCCCGCTCGGATGCGACGATGCCGGGCGTGCGGGCGGCCAGATCCGTCGGCACATCGAAATCGAACTGGCCGGCAAGTTCAGCTTCAAGACGCAAGCGGCGGATATCAAATGCGGCGATCTGATCCTGCAGATCATCGACGGACGATTGGAACTGCGTGCCATGCAGGCGGGCCAGCACGGCGCCAGTTTCAACAATATCACCTTCGGCAACCGCCAGTTCGGCGAGAATACCGCCCTCCAGGTTCTGGATGATCTGGGGCCGTGATGATGAGATCATCGACCCTTCGGCACGCACGATTTCATCGACCCATGCGAATGCCGCCCAGATCACGAACACCAGCACCGCACCGCCTGAAAGCCAGATGACCATCGAAGGTCTGCGGAGGTGCTTACCCAATTGGGCGTCGAAGTCGTGGGGGGTTGCAAAACTCATGCCGCACGACCCCCGGCGATATGGCTCAGGACCTTGTCCTTGGGACCGTCGATGGTCATACGTCCGTTCTGGATCAGCATCGTCCGTTCGCACAGCGCAAGGATCGGCGCGCGGTGCGTGGCAATCACGGCGGTCCGACCAGCCATCCATTTCTCCAACCGGGAAACCAACGTGGCCTCCAGCATTTGATCCAAGGCCGCTGTGGGTTCATCGAGCAGGCAAATCTTGGGGTCCTGCAACCACAGCCGGGCCCAGCCGATGGACTGGCGCTGCCCTATGGAAAGCCCCGCGCCGTTATCCTTGATTTCCAGGTCCAGCCCTTTGTGGTGGGCCCTGACAAATGGCCCCAATCCCGCAAAATCGAGGGCCGCATGCAGTCGGTCATCATCGCGTTCCAGCATCGTGAGGTTCAGATTGTCGCGCAGCGTGCCAGAAAAGAGCCGGACGTCCTGTCCCAGATATCCGATCAGGCGGCGCAGATCGCGCGGTTCAATCTGGCTCATTTCTGCGCCATCTATCATCACGCGGCCGGTCTCTGGGGCGTAAAGCCCGCTCAGCACTTTCAAGAGCGAGGATTTGCCGGAACCGTTTGCCCCCAGAACCGCCACCGTCTGACCCGGCTTGATCGCCATGCCTTTGATGTCCAGCGTCGGCGGGCCGTCGTTTTCATAGCGGAAGGTCACATCGCGCAGCTCAAAATGGCCTGTGAGCGTTTCGCGGCGCAGATAGGTGCGCGTATCGTCCGCGTCCTGTGCCCCGCCAGCGATGCTTTCCAAACCGTCAAGAGCGGATTTGACGTTACCCCAGCGCGCCATGGTGCCGGCAAGCTGGGTCAGCGGGGCCAGCGTGCGGCCGGTCAGGATGCCTGTCGCGATGATCGAGCCCACGGTGAATTGGCCAGCAAAGACCAGATAGGTGCCCGCGATTACGGCGGCAACATAGGTGGCTTGCTGGACGCCTTGTGACCAGAAGGTCAGTGTGGAGGCGAGCCGACGCTGTTCCGATGATTTCAGGGCGGACAAGGTGTTCAGTTCGTTCCAAAGGCGCAGCACGCGATCTTCGCCGCGCTGTGTCTTGAGCGTATCGAGTTCGAAAATCGCCTCGTGCAACAGGCGCGAGGATTTGGCTGAGGCCCCTTGGGTCTCTTGGGTCAGGCGGATCATCTTGCGCTGCAAGAAGAACCCCGGCACCACCATCAGGATGCCGCCCAGCACCAAGACCCACACCACGTTGCCCGCGATGGAGGCCACGAGAAACAGGAACACGAAGATAAAGGGAATGTCGGCAATCGTGCCGATCGTCGAGGCGGTGAAAAATTCCCGCACAGATCCGAATTCGCGCATCGCCGAGAAGACTTCATTTGGGGCGCGGTCTTTGGTGTCAGAGCGCATGCCAAGGATGCGGTTCATCAGAATGTGCAGCACGGACAGTTCAATTTGCCGCCCCGCCCCGTCCATCATCTGCGCCCGGGCGATTTTGATGAAGGCCTCCATCAACAGCGCCAGCGCTGCACCGGCGGCGAGCACCCACAGGGTCGCCTCGGATTGGTGGGGAATGACGCGGTCGTAGACCTGCAATGAGAAAAGCGCCACGGCGACGGCCAGAAGGTTTGCCACGAATGACCCAAGCGCGACCTCGCCCAGCTGGCGGCGAAAACGGGTGAATTGCCCCCAGAACCAATGCGGCGCGGCGCTTTCGGTCTTGTGGGTTTCTGCCACTTTTTCCAGCGGTGTTTCCGCCCGCACGAGAATGCCCGCAAAGAACGGCTCAAAGTCGCGCAGGGGTACATAGGCGCGGTTATCGGGACAGGTCTTGTCGAAAACAATCAGGTCGCCACGCGATTGCCCCAGCACCAGCAGTACCTGACCAGAGGTCATATAGGCGAGAGCGGGCCAGAATTCGGCGCGCAAACCATCAACCCGAACCGTTTCCGCAGACAGTCCCAGACCGGTAAGACCCTGTGCGATTGCCCGGGCATCTTCGCCAGCAGAGGCCCCTTCACGGATTGCGCTGCCGATGCTCTCAACCAGATCGCGTGGTACGGCCTCCACACCCAAGATCCCGGCATAGGTCGCGGCAAGGGTGGCGCGGGCGTGAATGCGATTGGCAAAGCGATTGGACGCGCTGTTTGCGCTGGCTTCCTTGTTGACCGGAACGATCCGCCCCTGATTTCCGTTGGCAATGGTTAAAGTGAACGCAGGTGTGTTGGTCAAATTGCATCCCCATCCGCGAGAACGCCCAACAGTTCGGCCATCTCAAGGCGCATGCGCACAGCCTCGTACTTGAGCGTGACCTCGGCCTGTTGTTGACGGGCATAGATTTCATAGACCCCGACCACATCCAGCACCTGCCGCTGGCCCGCGTCGAACTGTGCGCGGAAGACCCGCAGGTTTTCCTTGGCCTTGATGGTCAGTTGCGCCGCTTCATCGGACTGGCGCTGCTTGGCTGCAATCTGACCCTCGAGTTTGCGCAAGGTGCGGTTGGCATCTTCGTTGGCCTGACTGACGCGACGCCCGGCTGCTTCGCTGGCAGCTTCGATGGCCTCCAATGATGCCCCGGTGCCCAGACCCAGCAGTTTCTCGGATTTCACCTGCAGCCCAAAGGTCGCCTCCTCTCCCACAGTTCCTCCGGCGGAAAGTCCGGGCAGATTGCTAGCACGCTCCACCTTGGCGGCGGCGATGGCGCGCGTCTTTTCAGCCTCGGCCAGGGTGACTGTCAATGGTTGGGCGGCATCGGGTGAAACCGCAAAGCGCGGCACACCGCGCAGGTCATCCAACGGCTGGATCGACATGGCATTCAGTTCGGCCAATGAGGTCGCCGCGTGTTCGGCATTGGCACGGTTTTCCGCTTTGATTTCATCAAGTTTCTGGATCATGACATTGTACTCAGACAAATCTGACACGCCGCCTTTCACACGTTCTTCCATGATCCAGGCGAAATGGCCCATGTCCTGCAGGGCAGTCTGAGCCAGGGCTGCTTTCTCGCGTGCTTCAACCGCGTCAGTGTAAAGGCCAAGTGCCGAATGGACCCGCGCATTGGTATCTTGTGCCAGCGACACAGCGGCAACTTCAACGTCCGCAATGGCAAACGCGCGTTCGCCTTTCAGGCGACCATTGTCAAAGAGCACCTGATCCACGACCAGATTGGCCACAACAGAGCTGAGCGATGTCAGGGAAATGCTGGGCCCGATTTTGGGCAGCCAATTCTTGGAGGCGGCCTCGGACCGCAGGCGCGCGGCGCGTAATTCGGCTTCTGCGGCGCGCGAATACGCGGCCAGAACTGAGGTGGCGACCTGATCAAAGGTGCTGCCATCCGGCAGTGCAGAGCGGCGCGCGGTGAGCCCCTGAATGATTACGCTTTCAGCATTCACCTTCTCAGCATGTGTAGGTTTGCCGACCTTTGTGTGGTCCGTGGTCATCAACCGCGACACAAAGCCTTCGCCATTGCCACCCATATCCGACAGACAACCTGTCAGGATGAACGCAGTTGCGCACACCAATCCTGCCCTTGTTACACCGTGCCCCATGTCCTGCCTCTAACGTGCGGATTATTATGTTTTTTGTGGTGGCCCGGATCGTTTGGTGCCCGCGCCTACCAGTCTTTTCTTCAGTGCCTAGATGACGACGTTGACGTTATCATCGATGATCAGCGTGCCTTCATCACCCAACGTGTAGATCGTATAGGTCTGGCCATCGCGTACCTCGCTTCCTGCGGCGACTGCGTCGGAGATCGTGACCGTGTCATCCGCACCACCATTGATCTGCAATTCGTTGGTGTTCGATGACAGTGCAAGCAGCGTTGCCGCGTCTATCGTCAGATTGCCTTCTTCCGCAAAGCTCAGATCCAGCGTTTCGATGTTGAAACTACCCAGCGCGCTGGCGTCCAGCGTAACTTGGGTCGCTGCGGCCTCGTCGTCCAGCACGACATACGTGCCCGAAGAGTTACCCGCATCATCCGTTGCGGTGATCACCAGATGAGAGCCATCCGGCACCTCGCTGTTGAATTGGAACGCGGTTTCGCCCAGCACGGGGATATCCGCCTGAAGGGCGTTGATCGCATTTACGGCACCCGCATCGGTCACCTGATAGACGCCAAGATCATCTTCGCTCATCTCGGTCGAGATGCCCCTGATACCGTCGCCGTCACGTGTGTACGAGGCGATGACCGGCCCTTCGGGCGCTTCGGTGTCGATGCCCAGCGTGTCATTGATCGTCGCGACATTGCCTGCCGCATCTGTCGCTGTCACGCTGATCGCTGCCGCATAGGTGCCGGGCCTGATAGCGACCGGTGGGATTGTCAGCGACCAGTTGCCCGCCGCATCCACGCTCGCCGCGTGATCCGTGCCGTCAAAGTTCACGACCACAGTTGATCCCGCTTCGACCTGTCCGCCAAGATCGATACCTGTTGCAGCCTCCGCCGCGTTGGCAAAGTCATCCGCGCCGCCGCCTGTTTCGGTCATAGAGAACGGCACAACTTCGGTATCTACCTGAATCGTGCCGCTGACGCTGTCGACGTTGCCGACATGATCCGTCGCGGTGACCGTGATCGGCGCCTCGTAGGTGCCCCGTGCCAGTTGCGCCGCGCTGAAGACAGCCGTCCAGTTCCCTGCCGCATCCACAGCCGCATTCACCTGCTGCCCGCCCAGATCCACGATGACAGAAGTCGAACCGACTTCGGTCGTGCCGGTGATCTGAACACCGCCACCTGCAAGCCGCTCAGCCGCATTCAGAATATTGTCGCCGCCCCCGACCGCGCCGGTATCGATGCTGAGGTTGTCGACGCGCGTATCTACGCGCACAGAGGAGGTCGCATTCAGCGGGTTACCCGCACTGTCCACAGTCGTGGCAAGAATATTGGCGATGTAGTCGCCCGGTGCGACTTCGCTTGCTGCGAAATTCGCGGCCCATTGTCCGCTGGGATTGGCAAGCACTTCGTGAGTAAAGCCGCCCATGGTCACGGTGACAGTTGCACCGGGATTTGTGGTGCCTGTCAGAATGACGCCATCGCTGGCCTCTGCGGCGCTGACGATGTCATCGCCTTCGATCGGGCTGTCGATGGTCAGCACACCAGCATCGCGGTCCACAATCACGTTTTGGGTGATTGTCTCGGTGTTGCCGGCGATGTCTGTGGCGGTCGCCGACATGACAACCGTCTGTTCGCCAGTGGGAATCTCGCTTGCGGCGAAATCCGCCGACCAGGTGCCATTCGCGGCCACCGTGGCCTGGTGAGTGAACCCGTTCATGGTTACCGAAACGGTCGCACCCGGTTCGGTTGTCCCTGTCATTGTGAACCCGCTGGCGGCCTCGGCAATGTTGATCACACCATCTGCGCCACCGGTAGTTCCGGTAAAGCCAAAGTCGCGCACCAATGTGTCGATATCAACCTCGCCGCTGGCTGTCGACGTATTGCCAAAGCTGTCAGTCGCCACGGCGGTCACCGTCGCGGCAAGCTCTCCGGTTGGTATTTCGCTCATGGCAAAGTCAGCCGACCAGTTCCCATTCGCATCGACCGTGGCCTGATGCGACCCCGTGCCAAAAGTGACCAAAACGCTCGATCCGGCCTGCGCGGTGCCGGTCAGGGTCACGCCATCTTCGCGTTCATCCGCATTGACGATGCCGTCGGTCTCAACGTTTTCGGTATCGATGGTGACGTTGCTTACGGTGTCGATCACGACTGTATCGGTGATCGTGGTCGTGTTGCCGAAGGCATCCGCAGCCACAATGGTAACACCGGAGGTGTATTCGCCTGCATCAAGCGTGCCGTTTGCCCAGAGTGCAGACCATTTGCCGTCTGCATCGATCACTGTGGTCTGTGTGACCCCGGAAATTGTCAGCGACAGGGTCGCACCCGCCTCACCTGTGCCGGTAAGCAACACGCCGTCCTCAAAGGCCGCCGCGTTGAAAAAGTCCCCAACTGAATCAGTGCCTGAGGACACGGCCACGTCGGGCGGTGTTGTATCGATGTGATAACCCGGGCCATCAAGCGTTTCATCCCCGGTTGCGGTGGTCACCACGACAATGGTCTCATAGATGCCATCGGCAGGGAAATTGTCGCCTTCAAAGATGGCTTCAAACGTCCCGTCATCGCCGATGCTTGTTTCGACCTGGGCATCCCCGATCATGATGAGCACCGCATCGCCGGGTGCCCCCCCACCGGTGACAGTGATGGCATGCGGCGCCGTATCGTCGCCGCCGATGTTCGTATTGCTGTCAGGATCGTCAACGAAGGGCGCGACTGGTCCCGGGGCGCCGTCGCCGCCGCTGCCGCCGCCAACGCCGGCGATGACACCAGCGCCGCCCACAACCGCCGCTGCGACACCCGCGCCGCCGCCCAGAAGGCCGCCCAGCAAAGGTGCGCCCAGCATGGACACTTCGTTGTCCGCGCCGACATTCGCCACTTCTGTTCCGCCAAGATAGATAAGGTCGTCTGACGGGCTCCATTTGCCCCACTGCTCGGTCGGTCCGAACTGTGCGTAAAGCTCTCCGGTGCCCTGATCGACCAGGGTCACCTCATTGAGGTAGCCATCGGAAGACACAAACAGCCGATTGGGATTTGCGCCACCGTCAAAAAAGTTATCAATGGTGATGACCCTGCCGTCCGCCAGCGTGATCACCAGATCATTGCCCGAGCGCACCTGTCCTTGCAGGTCCGTCTGTCGCAGATTTAGGGAAATTTCCTGGCCCGTCTCGGCCGTGATCACGTAGGACCTTGCATCACTCGATACCGTACCACGTTCCAGTCCGCCCGCACCATCGCGGACGACGAAATCAATCGCCTTCATAACACCACCACTCTACCTCAAAGGCCCGTTCTATGCGGACCTTCTTATGTTTTCTTTTTTGACAAAGCCGGCCCGTTCGAGCGCGCCGTGCATTCGTGTTCGTGGGACTTGGATACCGCTAAAGCCTTCACAAGGCTAGAGTCTTTTTATTTCTATCGTTCCCCTAAACCTGCAGATGTGTTGCGTGCCGGTCCGCTGGTCGATGCCAGACCGGGGTTATGCGATTCATTTCAAAGGACTAATGGTCGCTTTCGGACGCACAGACCGCGATACAGCAGTTGACAAATCTTCTGGCGGTCGGGACGTTCCGCACATGCATACTTCTTCCAACACCTTACGTGACGTGATCGAAGACCCGGATAGGGGCATCGTGATGTCGGACGGATGCCGGTTGTCGGCCCGGGTCTGGATGCCACAGGACGCGGGTGATGACCCGGTGTCGGTCATTCTGGAATACCTGCCTTACCGCAAGCGCGACGGCACAACAGCCCGTGATGCGCTGACCCATCCGTGGTTTGCCGCGCGCGGCTATGCCTGCGTGCGGGTCGACATGCGCGGTAATGGGGATAGCCACGGCCTGATGGAGGATGAATACACCCAACAAGAGCTCGACGATGCCGTCGAAGTCATCGCGCACCTCGCGGCCCAGCCGTGGTGCAACGGGCGCGTCGGGATGATGGGGATCAGCTGGGGAGGTTTTAACGGATTGCAGGTGGCCGCGATGGCTCCCGATGCGTTGAAAGCGGTGGTGACGCTTTGCTCTACCGTGGATCGCTATGCGGATGACATTCACTACAAGGGCGGTTGCCTGCTAAACGAAAATCTTGGCTGGGGGGCGACAATGTGGTCCTACTCCAGCCGCGCGCCGGATCCGGCGCTGCGTGACGATTGGCGCGCGATCTGGCTCGATCGGTTGGAGAATGAGCCCTTTCTGCCGTCGGTCTGGCTGCGCCATCAGACCCGGGACGCCTATTGGAAACACGGCTCTGTCATCGAGAGCTACGACACGATCAAGGCCAAGGTGCTGGCCGTCGGCGGCTGGGGCGATGCCTATAAAAACGCGGTGCCGCAACTGGTCGAGGCGCTGCCCGGTGCCAAGGGGATTGTGGGACCGTGGGTGCACAAGTATCCGCATTTTGCCGTGCCAGAGCCGCGTATTGGCTTTTTGCAAGAGGCGCTCAGATGGTGGGATCGCTGGCTCAAGGACATCGACACCGGTGTTGAAGACGATCCGGACTATCGCGCATACCTTATGGACGGTGTGCGCCCGAAACGGTGGTATGCGGAACGGCCGGGACTCTGGATTGCAGAAGAAACCGGCGCCACATCGCATCTGGATCTCGAGACGCTTTATCTGACGGATCAGGGGTTGCATCCCCAGCAGGATCCGCTTGCTGTCTCGGTCGCCTCGCCCGCCCATTGCGGTGCGGGAGGTGGTGAGTACTGCGCGATCTGGTTGGGGCCGGAGCTGCCCGGGGATCAGCGGGAAGACGATGCGCTTTCGGCCTGCTTTGACAGCGGGCCATTGGCGCAGGACATGGATATCGTCGGGGCCCCGCGTATCGCGCTCAAGGTGACCAGTGACCAGCCGCATGGACAGATTGCCGTTCGGCTGAACCATATCCATCCGGATGGGGCATCCACACGGATCACTTACGGAGTTCTCAACCTGAGCCACCGCAAAGACCACGCTGCGCCAGAACCTATGGTTGCAGGATCTCAGACAGATGTGGCACTTGCCCTCGATCACATTGCCTACCGTGTGCCGAAGGGGCACCGGCTGCGCATCGCAATTTCAACGGCGTACTGGCCCCTGATCTGGCCCGCACCGACAGCAGCCACCCTGACCCTGCAGGAGGGTCAGATCACCCTGCCCCAACGTCCTTCGGGAACGCGGGATGAGGTATCCTTTCCACCGCCCGATGCCGCGCCTGCGTGGGAAACCGAAACGCTGCGCGATGAAATCCATGTCCGCCGCCAAGAGGTCGATATGGCAACCGGTAGGGTATCGCTGATCATCGAGGATGACTTTGGCAAGGTCCGAGACAGCGATCACGGATTGATCAACGGCTCTGTCGCGCGCGAACGCTGGGACATTTGTCCAGACGATCCATTGAGCGCCCGCGGCATCTGTCACTGGACCGATGAGTTGGAGCGAGATGACATCAGGCTACGCACCGAGACCCGCAGCCAGATGTGGTCTGACGCCACACATTTTCACCTTACCGCAACACTGGAAGCCTACGAAAACGACGCGCTGATCTACCAACGTGAGATTGAAGACAGGATTGAGCGTTTCGGAACGTGACACAGGCGTCGTACAAAAGGGCGCATTAATACTTGCGATATAGCGCGGGATGCGCAAACTTGGCCCATCAATCAATAAACAAGCGCAAAAGCGCATGATTCCAATTGGGAGAACCTAGATGAAGAACGACTTGAAGCACCTCACAGGTGAGGTTGCCGCGGGCAACATGACCCGCCGTGAATTCGTTGCGCGCGCGGCGGCACTCGGCGTGACGGCTGCGGTTGCCAATTCCATGCTGGCCAAGCAGGCGCAGGCCGATGGCCACGCGACACCCGTAGCTGGCGGCACCTTCCGCATGGGTGTGCAGGGCGGTGAATCCACCAATACGCAAGACCCCGCGACATGGGCTTCCGACGTGCCGATTGCCATCGGTCAGCTCTGGGGCGAAACCCTGGTCGAGGTTGAGGCCGACGGCTCGCTCACCGGTCTGGTCGCCGAAAGCTGGGAAGGCTCCGCCGATGCCTCCACCTGGACCTTCAAGATCCGTGAGAACTGCATGTTCTCAAACGGCAATGCCGTGACCGCCGAAGACGTGATGCAAACAATGGAGCGGCACTCGAACGAAGATTCCAAATCCGGTGCGCTTGGCATCATGAAGGGCATCAAGGCGATGTCCGTCGACGGTATGAACTTCGTCGTTGAACTGGAAACCGGCAACGCTGACCTGCCCTATCTGATGGCTGATTATCACCTGATGATCCAGCCCGGTGGCGGCATGGACGATCCTGCGGCGGCGATTGGCACCGGTGCCTACGTCATGGAAGATTTCGAGCCCGGCGTGCGCGCCACGGCGACGCGCCGCGACGACTATTGGGGCGGGGACCAGACCCAAACCGCACACTATGACCGTGTCGAAGTGATCGTTCTGAACGACGCCACTGCACGTACTGCGGCGTTGCAGTCCGGTCAGGTTGACACCATCAACCGCGTTGAACCCAAGATCGCCAAGCTCCTTGACCGCGCACCAACACTGAGCGTGCAGAACGTTTCAGGCCGGGGCCATTATGTATTCATCGCGCATATCGACACGGCGCCGTTTGACAACAACGACCTGCGTCTTGCGCTGAAATACGCCATGAACCGCCAGGAAATGGTGGACAAGATCCTTCAGGGCTATGGTGGTGTCGGCAATGACATGCCCATCAACGCGGCCTATCCGCTGTTTGATGACACGATCCCGCAGCGCGAATTCTCGCTTGAGAAAGCGGCCGAGCATTACAAGAAATCCGGCCATGATGGCAGCCCCATCATTCTGCGTACTGCGGATGGTGCCTTCCCCGGTGCGGTCGATGCTGCCGCGCTTTTCCAGCAGTCCTGCCAGGCGGCGGGTATCCCGCTGGAAGTCAAGCGTGAGCCCAACGACGGTTATTGGTCCGAAGTGTGGAACGTGCAGCCCTTCTGCTGCTCTTACTGGGGCGGTCGTCCGGTTCAGGATCAGATGTACGCCACCGCGTATCTGTCCACCGCCGACTGGAACGATACCCGCTGGAAGCGCGACGAGTTCGACGCGATGCTGCTGGAGGCACGCGCCGAGCTGGACGAGGCCAAGCGCAAGGAGATCTACTCCAAGATGGGCCGCATGCTCCGTGAAGAAGGCGGCCTGATCCTGCCGATGTTCAATGACTTCATCGACGCTGTGTCGAATGACGTTCTTGGCTTTGAAGGCGATCCCAATGGCCCGCAGATGAACTGGTACGCCTTCAAGAAGACTTGGAAAGCGGCCTAAGGGGTAGCGCGTGCATCCCGTCATCAAACTGGTTGCCCAGCGCATTGCGCTGGGCATCCTGCTGCTCTTTGCAGCCTCCATACTGATCTTCGCGGGCACGATGATGCTGCCCGGGGACGTGGCACAGCAGATCCTTGGCCAGTCGGCCACGCCTGAGTCGCTGGCCAACCTCCGTGCAGAGCTGGGTCTGAACGACCCGCCTGTGACCCGTTATTTCCAATGGCTTGGTGGGTTCCTGCAAGGTGACCTTGGCACCGCACTTACGAATGGCCGCGACATTGCCGATAGTGTCGGCACGCGCCTGAAGAACACGCTGTTCCTGGCCTTCTGGGCGGCCGTGATCTCGGTCCCGCTGGCCATCACACTGGGGCTTGTCGCGGTCCGCTACAAGAACCGCTGGCCGGACAAGCTGATCTCGGCCGTGACCCTCACAACCATTTCGATCCCTGAATTTATGATCGGCTATATCCTGATTTTCGTGCTGGCCATCCAGTTGCCCGCTTGGATCAATGCCGCCGAATTCCTGGGCGACCCGATGCAGCAATGGCTGCTTTCGAACTTCCGGTTCTCGTCCGTCGCGCTGATCAACGACTCCATGAGCCTGATCGACAAGATCAAGTCGATAACCATCCCGATCATGGTACTGACGCTGGTGGTGCTGGCGCATATGATGCGTATGACGCGCGCTGCGATCCTCAATGTGATGCAGTCCGCCTATATTGAAACCGCAGAGCTCAAGGGCATGGCGATGCTCAAGATCATCCGCAAACACGCCTTCCCGAACGCCATCGCGCCTATCGTCAACGTGGTGATGATCAACATGGCCTATCTGGTCGTGGGCGTTGTGGTGGTCGAGGTCGTCTTTGCCTATCCAGGCATGGGGCAGTACCTTGTGGACCACGTCAGCAAACGAGACGTGCCCGTTGTGCAGGCCTGCGGTTTGATATTTGCGGCGGTCTACATCGGCCTGAACCTGATTGCCGACGTCGTCTCAATCTTGGCCAATCCGCGGTTGAGGCATCCCAAATGAAGAACATACCCATCTCAGCCATGATTGGCCTGTTTTTTACGGGCATCTATTTTCTCGCCGCGATCTTCGCACCCCTCATCGCCCCCTACGGCATGGCCGAAGTTGTCGGCGATGTGTGGGAACCCTCGTCGTCAGAGCATCTTCTGGGCACCGACAGTATTGGCCGCGACCTGCTGACCCGTCTCATCTACGGCGGCCGCACGACAATCTTCATCGCTACCGCCGCCACGGCCCTCAGCTTTGTGACCGGCGCGGTCCTTGGCTTTTTTGCAGCCGTCTCCGGGGGCTGGGTAGATCAGGTGCTCAGCCGGTTCGTAGATCTCATCATGTCGATCCCTTCGCTTATCTTCGCCCTCGTGGTCCTCTCGGTGATGCCGACGAACATGATTACGCTGATAATTCTTATGGGCCTGCTGGATTCTACCCGTGTCTACCGCCTCTCACGCGCGGTGGCAGTGGACATCACGGTAATGGACTATGTCGAAGCCGCCCGCCTGCGCGGTGAGAAAACGGCTTGGATCATCTTCCGTGAGATCCTGCCCAACGCGCTCAGCCCATTGGTGGCCGAGGTCGGACTGCGCTTTATCTTCATGGTGCTTTTCATCTCCACCCTCTCGTTCCTGGGCCTGGGCGTCCAACCCCCGCAAGCAGACTGGGGCGGTATCGTGAAAGAGAACAAGGAAGGGATCAACTACGGCATCCAGGCGGCCCTCTATCCGGCCTACGCCATCGCCACCTTGTGTATCTCCATCAATCTCGTGGCCGACTGGATCCTCAACCGCACCACATCGCTGAAAGGCGGCCGGGGATGATGCACACGCGCCTTTCAATGTTCCAAAAATATGCACATCCAACGCCCGCATCCGGGCACCGGAGCCCGAGATGACCGACACCCCCCTTCTCAAAGTCCGCGGCCTCAAGATTGGTGCCACGATTTACCCCCCCGGCGAACGCCCCAAAGACATCGAAATCGTGCACGGCGTGGACTTCGATCTCGCCCCAGGCAAGGTTCTGGGCCTGATCGGTGAATCCGGGGCCGGAAAATCAACCATCGGCCTTGCGGCCATGGCCTATGGTCGCGGCGGCGTGGAACTGACTGGTGGCGAAGTCCATGTAAACGGCCGCGACATTCTCCAGACGGGCGTGCGCGACGTGCGCCGTCTGCGCGGCGCGGAAGTGACCTATGTATCGCAATCGGCTGCCGCGTCCTTCAACCCGGCCAAGAAGATCATGGAACAAGTGATCGAAGCCGCCGTGCTGCAAAAGAAATTCAACAAATCAGACGCCGAAGCCCGCGCCGTCGAACTTTTCCGCAAACTGGGCCTTCCGGACCCGGAAAATATTGGCTCGCGGTATCCGCATCAGGTTTCCGGCGGTCAGCTGCAACGCTGCATGACCGCACTGGCGCTATGCCCGGAACCCGACCTCGTGGTCTTTGACGAACCGACCACGGCGCTTGACGTGACGACCCAGATCGACGTGCTGGCAGCGATCAAGGACGCCATCCGCGACACGGGTGTCGCCGCCCTCTATATTACGCACGATCTTGCAGTCGTGGCACAGGTATCAGACCACATCATGGTCCTCAGAATGGGCGAGATGGTGGAATACGGCACCGTTGATCAGATCATCAACGACCCGCAAGAGGACTATACTAAGGCGCTGGTGTCGGTAAGATCCATCCGGCACGAAGAAAAGCAGCCGGGCGATACGCCCATTCTCAAGGTCGAAAACATCACGGCGCGCTACAAGGGCACAGACTTTGATGTTCTCAAGGATATCAGCGTTGAGATGTACCGCGGCCAGACCCTCGCCGTCGTTGGCGAATCCGGCTCGGGCAAATCAACGCTGGCACGCGTCATCACGGGTCTGCTGCCGCCTTCGGCGGGCCAGATCACGTTTGACGGTCGCACGCTGACACCTGACCAGCCAACACGCCCGCTTGAAGACCTGCGCGAGCTGCAGATGATCTATCAGATGGCGGACACCGCGATGAACCCCCGGCAGACGGTTGGGACCATCATCGGACGGCCTCTCGAATTTTATTTCGGGCTGAAGGGCGCTGAAAAACAAAAACGCATTCAGGAACTGCTCGATGAAATCGAACTGGGTGACGGGTTTCAGGACCGCTATCCGGCGGAACTGTCCGGCGGGCAGAAACAACGCGTGTGTATCGCCCGGGCGCTGGCTGCCAAGCCCAAGATGATCATCTGCGACGAAGTCACCTCAGCTCTTGACCCGCTGGTGGCCGATGGCATTCTCAAGCTCCTGCTGGAACTGCAAAAGATCGAAGATGTAGCCTATCTGTTCATCACCCACGATCTGGCCACTGTGAAAGCGATCGCAGATAGCATTGCGGTCATGTTTCAGGGCGAGGTTGTCCGTTACGGCCCGAAATCGCAGGTCCTGTCGCCGCCATTCGACGACTACACGGATCTTTTGCTGAGCTCGGTGCCGGAAATGAAGCTTGGATGGCTCGAAGAGGTGCTGGAACACCGCAAAATGGAAAGCGCTGGCAACTAGGGCGCCTCCACATCCTATTCACCCTTTTGAAAATACCTCGGCGCGCCGGGTGCAGACACACCGGTCATTGGCGTGGCGCAATCGGGACGGCGGGCGGGGCGATCTGAGCCCTCAGGCTCAGGAGCGCTGCGCGCCGTTCCCATGGGCTGCAAAATGACCCGCGAGAATGGGTTCTATCTCGTCATGATAGCGCATTCCCTGCAACACCTGCGTGACCTCTCCGGCCCCATCCAGCAGGACGAGTGTCACATGCGGGACATTATGAACGGCGGCAAAGGCGGCACCGGTATCCTGCCGGATATCGGCCACAAGATAAAGCAGATCACATTCGCCAAATCGCTTCATTGCCTTTTTGGTTTCGCGCTGCAGCGCGGTGCATGTGGGGCACAGTGGGTCATGTACCTGCACAACCGCAGGTTTGCCCTGACCGATGCGCGCAAGGTCATGCTCATGCTGATAGGCCGCGAACCAGCGGCTTCCGGCATAGCCCGCACCGGCAAGCAGCACCGTTGCGATTGCCCCATTGCGTCCCATCCGCAGCATATCGCGCCGAGACCATCCCACCGCCCGTGAGACTTGCGCGGCCTGCGCCGATTTGCGTTTGCTCGTTTTCCGGGCCATCTGCCTCTCCTTGCAATTGCGCCACCTTAACCCGGGATCGCAGCATGACCTCATGACAGTTCGTCACGCGCCTCTCACAAACCCGCGATGACAGTGGTTTCGCACGGCCACTGGCTGAGGCTATAGTGGGGGGAATGAAGGACGCAAATGCACACCACAAATGACACCATCATGCTACTGGGGGGGACCGGAACGGCGGGCCGAGCCGCAGCTCTTCGGCTGCGCGATGAAGGCTACCCGGTGATTGCGGCAGGCCGACGCGATCCTGCCGTCCCGGGCGTGCGGTTCGTGGCGCTGGACATCACCGACCGGGCGGCTGCAACCAAGGCCATGATCGCCCATCGCGTGCGTGGCGTATTGTCGTGCCTTGCGTCCCGCACCGGCGTTCCGCAGGATGCCTGGGCCATCGATTACGATGCGCACGTCACCATTCTGGGGGCATCCGAAGCAGCCGGTGTTGAAAACTTCGTTCTGCTGTCTGCGATTTGCGTACAAAAACCGCGGCTTGCCTTTCAGCACGCCAAACTGGCTTTTGAGGCCGCGCTCGCCGCGTCTTCCCTGACCCATACTATCGTGCGCCCTACAGCCCTTTTCAAATCGCTTTCCGGGCAGGTTGGCCGCGTACAGGCCGGTCGGCCCTATGTAGTGTTTGAGGACGGAAAGCTGACGGCCTGTAAACCGATTTCTGACCGTGACCTCGCCGCTTATCTGGTGTCCTGCCTGCAAGATACCACCCGGCAGAGCCGCACCCTGCCCATCGGCGGGCCCGGCCCGGCCCTGACACCGTTGGACATGGGCAACCGGTTGTTTGAGCTCACCGGTCAGCCTCAGAAATTCCGGCATGTGCCGATAGGCCTGCTTTCGGGGATCGAAAGCGCCCTGCGTGTCGGGGGCCGGATCCTCCCGCCGCTGCGCGCCAAGGCCGCATTGGCGCAGATCGGCAAGTATTACGCGACGGAATCCATGCTGGTCTGGGACCCGGAATCACGCCGCTACGACGCGGACGCCACACCTGAATTTGGCAGCGATCGGCTGTTTGATCATTACGAAAGTCTGATCAACGGCACGGCAACCCCAGAGCGCGGCGATCACGCGGTTTTCTAAGACTTGCAAAATCACCTGTCCTGTCACAGCGTGCTCTCAATAAAAGGACAACGCTCATGAATCGAAAACTGCTGCTGATCATTCTTGATGGAGTGCCGTGGCGCAACTGGCGCAGGCTTTTCGGCAATCTGGAAGGCTGGGTAGACAGCGGCGATGCGCGGGTTTGGAAACTGCGCGCGGTGCTGCCATCCATCTCGGCCTCATGTTATGCATCGATCCATACTGGTGTCTCACCGGCGGTGCATGGCTGCACGGGCAATGGCAACGTCTTTCGCCTGAAGGAAAAGGATGTCTTTGCCCAGGTCCGAGCAGGCGGTGGGGTCACGGGCGCGGTCGCACATTCCTTCTGGTCTGAATTTTTCAACCGCCATCCTTTCGATTATGTCCGCGATATCGAATATGATGAGCCAGACAGTGACACTATCAATCATGGCCGCTTTCATACGATGACGGGCTACGGGATGATCAACCAGATGACCCCCTCTGATGTTGATCTTTTCGGCACGCTGACAAACCTGTGCCAGCGGTTCGGGCTGAACTACGGAATGTTGCACACCTGTACGCTCGACAGCATGGGCCATCGGTTCTTTCATGATTGTCAGGAAATGGACCACGCCTGTGCCGTCATGGACGAGATGCTGGCCCCCTTTATTCCTAAGTGGCTTGCGGCGGGCTATGAAGTGATCGTGACAGCGGATCACGGGCAGGACGAGCGCGGTCATCACGGCGGACGCGGCGCGCTGCAGCAGGAGGCAGCCCTCTACTACTTCGGGCCTGCAGAGGGACCAGCGGAAGACGTGGTCATTGATCAGTTGCAGCTGGCCCCGACGATCCTCAACAGGCTTGGCGCACCGATCGCCGGTTCGATGAAGGCCGATAGCTTTCTGAGCTAGAGTAACCGCCTGCCCCGGATCCTACTGATAGGGCCACCTGCCCTGTCCGAGCGCATCTATCGCCTCAACCACCGTGTCAAAGAACCCCGCAGCGGCCGGAGATATGCCCCTCGCGCGCAGGCATCCGTGCACCATGCCAGGCACATTGATCCATTCTGCACGCCCACCGGCTGCGCGGAGTTTGTCGCAGTAGGTTTCCCCCTCACCCGCCAGAGGATCGCATTGCGCGGAGATGCAGACTGTCGGGGGCAAACCAGAGAATTCCGCGTCCTGCAGCGGCGCAAAGCACCCGTCACCCTTGGGCGGTTCCGCCCCGCCCAAACGCTGGTCGATGAAATAGATCACGTCCTGGGTGGTAAGATGTGGCGCGTTGGCATACCGGACAAAGCTGCCGCGCGTCATGTCGCCGCCCAGACTTGGATAAATCAGGATCTGACCGATAATGCGGCCCGCGACCCGTCTGCGTGCGTGGTGGACAATTGCGGCTGCCAGGGTGCCGCCAGCGCTGTCACCTGCCAACATCAAGTGACCGTCAAAGGCCTCTGCCACGGCTGTAAACGCCGACCAGCCATCATTGAAGCAGCCCGGGTAAACCACCTCTGGTGCAAGCCCGTAGTCCACCGCAATGACGCGGTATCCGGTGCGGTCACAGATTTCTGCGCAGACATCATCGTGCGAGTCCAAATCGCCGACAACGTTGCCACCGCCATGCAGATAAATGAGGGTCACGTCGCTTTCGCACAGCTCGTAACGGCGGCAAGGGACACCGCCGTGATCTTCATCCCAGCTGGACACACCCGCGGGTCGACCCTGATAGAAGACCCGACACACGTCGTTGTAAAGCGCACGCTGTTCTTCGATGGAAAAGTCGACCGCACCAGGCGGATAGAGGGCGTTCACCTTGTCGATGAACGCCCACATGTCAGCATCTATGAGAGTGCGGTAGTCCGGTGCGCTCAAGCTTCTTCCCAAGGTTGAGTGTAGGATCCAAGTGCGCCGTCAACATCCGCCTTGCTGGACCCGTTCATGGTCACCTGTGCCACCAGACCGCGCTTTTTGTCGTCGATCACGTTGGTTACGCGGGCGGCATGGCCCTTGGTCTCCAGGTCGGCGTTGAAGATCCGAGTGATGGCCTGTTTGCGCAGATCGGGCTTGAATATCTTGCCGACAGCCGTCTTGGGCAGTTCGTCCATGATCGTGACATGCTTGGGATGTGCGGCACGTTCCGTCACTTTCTCCTTGCAGAACGCCATCAACTCTTCGGGGGTTGCTGATGCACCTTCCACCAGTTCGACGTACACACAGGGCAATTCACCTGCATGGGCATCGGGCTGGCCAATGGCCCCGGCAAAGCCCACGGCCTCATGCCCCAAAAGCGCCTCTTCGATTTCGGCGGGGTCAATGTTGTGACCGCCGCGAATGATCAGGTCTTTGGAGCGGCCCGTAATCCACATGTAACCGTCGGCGTCGACCCGGCCCAGATCACCTGTGCGCAGATACTTTCCATCGTGGTAAAGGTTCGCGTTCTTTTCTGCTTCTGTATAGGTATTGCCGACATATACACCCGGGTTGGACACACAAATCTCGCCAATCTCATCAACCCCGGCTTCTTCACCGTTCTTGATGATCTTGATGTCTGTGTAGGGGAACGGAATACCGATCGAACCGACCTTCTTTTCACCATCAATCGGGTTGCCGGAAACAAGGCAAGTTGCCTCGGTCATGCCGTAACCTTCGACGATGGTCATGCCGGTCTTGTCTTCAAACCGCTTGAACAGCTCGAGCGGAAGTGGCGCGGATCCAGAGAACGCCGTCTTGACCGACGAGATATCGGCATTCACCGGCACCTGCATAGTTGCGGCCAGCGCCGTCGGCACAGAGACCACAAAGGTCACTTTCCACCGCTCCACCAGCTTCCAGATGTTGTCAAAAACGCCTTCGCCGCGGTAGCCTTGCGGCGTCGGGAATACGACATGGGCACCAGAGGCCAACGCCCCCATGACCATCACCTGACAGGCCATCACGTGAAAGAGCGGCAAGGGGCACAGCAGCACGTCGTCTTCGCTGAGAAGCGTCGTTGTGCCGACCCAACCATTGTAGATTGAGCCGCCATATGTGTGTTGTGCCACCTTTGGCATGCCCGTGGTGCCGCCGGTGTGGAAATAGAAGCCAACGCGGTCTTCCTGCACGTCTTCGAAGTCGAGCGTGGTGTTATGCTTGGCCAGTTCCGCGTTAAAATTCAGGTATTTGGCTTGATTTTGCGTATTGTTCTTGGGCCTGATGAAGGGCACGATCCATGATTTTGGCGGCGTCAGGTAGCGGACAAGATCAACCTCAAGAACGGTATGGACGCCGGGCGCGAGCTTGACCGCGGCAGCGGTTTTTTCCGCCACATCCGTCTTTGGGAAGGGGCGCAGTGTGACAACCACAGACGCACCGGTCTCGCGCAGGATCGAACCGATTTGCTCGGGTTCCAGCAGCGGGTTGATCGGGTTGGAAATGCCGGCAACGGCTCCGCCCAACAGCGTCAGCAGTGTCTCGTTACAGTTGGGCAGCACATAGGCCACAACATCGGTGGGCCCGATACCCAAAGAGCGGAACAGGTTTGCCGCCTGAGATACCTTGCCGTGCAGATCCTTCCAGCTCAGTGTTTCGGCCTTGTCTGTCGCACCCGACAACAACTGAAAACTCATCGCCTTGTAGTCAGGAAACTTGCCTGCAGTCTGGCTTAGCTGGCCATATAACGTGACAGGGACATCTCTGTCCGCCCACGGTTTTTCATTCTCAATCGCCAGCTTGTCAGCGAGCCCACTGTACGCCATCTTCATCCTCCCATGAGCGCCGGTTTGACCAGCGATGTTTTAAGTGCCGTTAAGCATGCGTTGTAATGTCGCAATACACAAGGAAACATGGGGCGGAGCGACGTGGCGTCAAATCGGGCCGCCAAATAAAACGGGGCGCATGCCTCCGCAAGCGCCCCACCCAGTTCTCCCGTGGATGTTGTTTCAGGCGGTTGGGATCCGCAGAACCTGACCGGGATAAATCTTGTCAGGGTCGCTGAGCATCGGCTTGTTGGCCTCAAAAATCTCTGTGTAGCGCGCGCCGTTGCCAAGAGCCTTTTCCGCCACGGCCCACAAGGTATCACCGCTTTCCACCGTATGGAAAACCGGCTCACCCTCGCCACCCTCAACATCGTCCTCGACTTCGGCGACGCCTTCAACGTTACCCACCGCGAGTATCACTTTCTCCTTGGCCTCTTGGCTTGCAGCCTTTCCCGATACCTTAACCTTGTCCCCTTCGACAGAAATTTGGATATCGTCGGAATCAAGTCCGAGTTCTTTCAATTCGTCTTTCAGCGCGCCGCCCGATACTTCATCGTCACCACCGCCACCGAAGACTTTCTTGCCGGCGTCTTTTACGAAACTCCACAAACCCATGATTGACCTCCTTAAGGTTAAGAGAACAACGATCTGAAGAGTCTTTCGTTCCCCCACAAGGCTACAATCCCGCGACAATTCCCCTTTAAATTCTTACCCTGCGCCGATGGCCGGCAGTCTTTGTCGTCAGCGAATGAGTGGCGCGCGGCTAATGCGAGACATCTCAAGATTTTGCGCATCCAGCCCCGCATCGCGTTGCAGTCTTTCGCTCAGCCGATCAAGGTCTGCCTCTTGCTGGAATGACAGCCGAACCAAGTCGCGACATTTAGAGGCACCTCGGGCCAGAACTGTCTTGCCCCGGTGTGTCAGGCCCCCGATAGCCGTAAAAGCGGTCTTTCTTGAGGTGTGCATGTAATCTTTCCTTTGATGGCTTCCTTGCACACAACGTGGCCCTGGCCCCGATCTGCATCAAACGCCGTTCCTTGACATCAATTGTTCCAAAAAGTCACAAAGGGGCATGCCACGTACCCTTCCCCCGCTGAATGCGCTGCGCGCCTTTGAGGCCGCTGGCCGGCTTGGCAGCTTCTCAAAGGCGGCAGAAGAGTTGAATGTGTCCCATTCGGCCATATCGCGGCATGTGCGTGGATTGGAAAAACGCTTGGATGTGCTGTTCTTCAGAACCAAAAACACAGGCGTTGAGTTGACCGAGGTGGGCCAGAGGTATCTGGCAGAGATCACGCCGCTTTTTGACGGGATTGCACTGGCGACTGAGGCGCTTGCCGCGCCGTCCAAGGGCACAGTAACCCTGACCACAGAGAGCACGCTCGCGCAGAAGTGGCTGGTCCCGCGATTGGCCAGACTCAAGCAGGCACACGAGAACATCGACCTCAAGCTTTCGGTGAACCCGCAGGTCATGGACGTCGAGGCCCATGAATTTGACATCGGAATCAGATATTTGCGGACGGAGCCGCCGCAGGATCATGATCTGCTGTTCCCCTCGACCGTTCAGGCGTTTGCCGCACCGGGGTTCATTACAATGATTGACGGTCAGGTGGATCTGCGTGCCTTGGCTGAGGGGCCCTTGATTCAAGATGCGACATTTCGCCTTTGGCCGGAGTGGTTCGCGCGGACGGGCCTAGCTTCCGTTGGTCCCCTTGATCTGCCCCATCCGCTCACTGCGCTGCTTGCCATTCAGTCCGCGGTTTCCGGCCTTGGGGCCGTGCTGATGGACAAGCACCTCTGTGAGCCGGAAGTCCAATCAGGTGCGCTTGTTCCCCTGTCCCCTGTCTCGATCCGCTATGGCGGGTATTATCTGGCCATAAACAGCCAGGCGCGGCGGCGCAAATCTGTGCGGGCCGTGCGGCAGTGGCTACTGGATGAGAGCCAACCGACTGTCAATTGAGCGCGGCGACGAGGAACCAAAGTGAACCGCTCACTCTGCCGCGATCCCATCCGTGAACTGAAGCCGTGCCAGCCGCGCATAAAGCCCGCCCTTGGCCACGAGTGCATCATGGGTGCCAACGGCCACAACCTGTCCGGCCTCCAACACCACGATCCGATCCGCCTTTTTGACCGTCGCCAGACGGTGCGCGACGATCAGTGTCGTGCGGTCTGCGCTAAGCTGATCCACCGCCTGCTGAACCGCACGTTCGCTTTCTGCGTCCAGTGCGCTGGTCGCTTCGTCCAGCAGCAGCACGGGGGCATCGCGCAAGATTGCGCGGGCGATGGCGATGCGTTGTTTTTGCCCGCCTGACAACATCACGCCACGTTCGCCAAGATAGCTGTCATATCCTTCCGGCAATGCAGTGATAAAGTCATGCGCCGCAGCCGCGCGGGCTGCGGCCTGCACTTCGGCGTCGGTGGCGTCGGGGCGGCCAAAGCGGATGTTTTCCGATGCGGAAGCGGCAAAGATCACCGGGTCCTGCGGGACAAGCGCGATGGCCTTGCGAAACGCATTTCGGGCCATGTCGCGCAGATCCATACCATCAAGCATGATACGTCCCGCCGAAGGGTCGTAGAAGCGCAGGATCAGCTGGATGATCGTCGTTTTGCCGGCCCCTGAGGGCCCGACAAAGGCAACTGTTTCGCCCGGCCTGATTTCTAGGTCCACACCGGCAAGCGCGGGCATGTCGGGGCGCGCGGGATAGGAAAAATGTACATCCTCAAAGGTGATACGGCCCGTAACAGGATCGGGCAAAGGGGCGCCGGTATCAGGATCCTGGACGCTGTCCCTGGACTGCAAAAGCTCCACCAAACGTTCGGTGGCTCCCGCAGCGCGCTGCAATTCGCTCCAGATTTCCGACAGGGCTGCGACGGCACCGGCGACCATGACGGCATAGATCACAAACTGAACCAACGCGCCGGCGCTCATGTCCCCTGCCCGCACGTCGCGTGCACCGATCCACAGAACGCCGACAACACCGGAAAACACCAGAAAGATCACGATCACCGTCATCAACGCTCGGGTAAAGATACGGCGGCGGGCCGCGTCAAGGGACGCCTCAGTCATCTGCGCAAACTGCCCCCGGCTGGCAATTTCATGGGTAAAGGCCTGAACGGTTTGTACCGCGCTCAGACTTTCCGAAGCGTTGCCGGAACTGGCCGCGATCCAGTCTTGGTTTTCGCGCGAAATCACCCGCAAACGGCGACCCAGTGTTAAGATCGGGATGACCACCGCAGGTACAATAAGCAGCACCAGCCCAGTGAGCTTGGCCGAGGTCAGCATCATCAGCACCAGCCCGCCCGCAAAGATCAGCACGTTCCGCAGCGCAATGGACACCGATGATCCGATCACGCTGAGGATCAAAGTGGTGTCCGTCGTGATCCGGCTTAGGACTTCGCCGGTCATGATCTTTTCATAAAAGGCCGGGCTCATCCCGATCACACGGTCAAAGACCGCCTTGCGGATATCCGCCACGACCTGCTCCCCCAACCGGGTTACCAGCGCGTACCGCAAGCCGGTACCAATGGCCAAAAGCGCCGCAATACCCAAGGCGGCCATGAAATACAGATCCAGCAGCCCGACATCTTTTGTCCCAAAATTATCGATCACCCGCCGTACCGCCAGCGGCAACGTGAGCGAGATCACGGCCGTCATGACCAGCGCCAGAACGGCTGCGGCCATCAGACCACGATAGGGAAACATGAATGGCAACAGCGCGCGCAATGCACGGATCTCGCGTGACTTTTCGCGCTCTTCGGATGCTGCATTTGCCGGTGTTGGAGCCTGCGCCATGGCGTGTCCTTGTCTGATCGCCCGTGTGATGGACCGCACGCGCCGCGGGGTCAAGGCGGCAGAGTGTCAGGGTTTAAGTATACGTGTCGCAGACGGCTAGGGCCGAGCCCGCACCTCACGCTTGGCGCGAAAACCCACACATCCGCAATAAAGCAGCGCTGCTCACGATTTACCTGGCTCCATCCGAGCCATTTTCACCAACGGGCGGGAAAATGGGTTCCTGGAGCGGGCGGCGGGAATCGAACCCGCGTCATCAGCTTGGAAGGCAATGCTTTAAAATGAATATAACCTCATGTTAGCATATTGCTTATGCCAACTACACAATCCATTTTGTAGGTGGTGTGTCGGTGGAGAATTTCTGGAGCGGGCGGCGGGAATCGAACCCGCATCTCTTGCTTGGAAGGCAAGGGTCTTACCATTACACAACGCCCGCTCGACAGAATCTGGTAGTATTTGATGGCTGTAGCAGCGTCAAGCGAACCAGCCAATAACACCAAGAAATAGCGATCTTTGCTGCGCATCCGTCGTAGTCGGGAAATTGTAACAAGGGCGGAAAGCGGAACTTCTCTGCGAGTGCCACATGAGCTCAATTGCAAGGTCAAAACGGACATTGGTCGACAATGACCTGTCGACGCTGAACAAATGGGTGACGGCACATCGTGACACGGATGTCGTGTCTGATAAGGACCTCGACCTTGCCCGCGAGAATGAACGGCTTCGACGCGAGAACTGCATTCTCAAGGAGGAGAGGGAGATCTTAAAAAAGCAACGCAGTTCTTCGCGGGCCAAAAACCATGAGGTTTAAGTTCATTGAAGAACACCGCGATGCGTTTTGCGCCAATCGGATGTGTGTCTTGCTGGATGTCAGCGAACGCGGCCTATGCGCATATCGCAGTCGCCCGGCCAGCCAAAGGCAACGGACTGACATGGTTGTCTTGGCGCATATCAAGGAACAATCTCGTCTCAGTCTAGGCAGCTACGGTCGTCCAAGGATGACCGAAGAACTGAAGGAGCTAGGCCTGAGCGTGGGGCATCGTCGTGTCGGTCGGCTGATGCGTGAGAATGGCATCCGCGTTGAGCGGTCGAAGAAGTACAAGGTCACGACGGACAGCAACAATGCCTTCAACATCGCGCCGAACCTGCTGAACCGAGACTTCTATGCTGATGGCCCCAATCAGAAATGGGCAGGCGACATCAGCTATGTCTGGACCCGAGAAGGGTGGCTGTATCTGGCAGTGATCCTTGACCTTCATTCTCGCCGCGTGATCGGCTGGGCGGTCAGCAACAGGATGAAGCGTGACCTGGCGATCCGGGCATTGAAGATGGCTGTGGCACTGCGGCAACCGCCCAAAGGCTGCATTCAACACACAGATCGTGGGTCGCAATACTGTTCGCATGACTATAAAAAAATCCTGCGCCAGCACGGCTTCAAAGTATCGATGTCTGGCAAAGGAAATTGCTACGACAACTCCGCCGTCGAAACCTTCTTCAAAACGATCAAAGTAGAATTGATCTGGCGGCGTTCGTGGGAAACCAGACGGCAGGCCGAAGCGGCGATCTTCCAGTACATCAACGGCTTCCATAATCCACGAAGACGGCATTCAGCCTTGGGATGGAAAAGCCCGGTCGCCTTCGAACGGAAAGTGGCCTAAACGAGCACTTGGGGCGGCACAAAAGCGGGACAGGTCCAATCCATCTGGGACAGTCTTAGATACACAAGAATTGTTGGAGGATCTTGCGACCCGCCATCAAGGTCGGACCGTTACCAAAATACGTCAGGCGGATCGTTTCGCATGTGCCATTTATGCAAGTCTGGTCGGGTGCTGAAAGAGTATGTATTACTCACCCTAAAGCTGTAGAAAGAAAGTGCTCCAATGCTTGCTCGCATTTTATTGGCCGTTTTCATCGGCGCGATGTCCACGTCAGCTGGTGCGCAGTCGCGGTCCGTTTCGCTGGACGGTGTGACGGCGTATGATCCGCAAGCGCTTCTTGAGTTCGCCACACAGGTTTCACTTTCGCGGTACGGCGTGGTTGATGTATCCACGTTGATCGACGTGATTGAGGTCATTTATCGCGAAGATGGGTATTTTCTTGCCGAAGTTTTCCTGGAGCCCAATGGGACATCCTTGTTCGTCGATGAGGGCTCCATTGGCAGCGTTGTTATTGAGGGCTCTGACGCTGATGCGGCATCGCTGATAATGCGGTATATGCAACCTCTCCTTGAGACACGGCCAACGACACTCACTGATTTCGAGCGGGCTTTGATGCTTTCTGATGACATTGGGTCCGTTTCTGTTACAGCAGAGGTCGCTTATCCTGATCCGAATGGTCCTGCAGAGCTTC
Organism: Sulfitobacter aestuariivivens; assembly: GCF_014763045.1. Classification (GTDB taxonomy): domain Bacteria; phylum Pseudomonadota; class Alphaproteobacteria; order Rhodobacterales; family Rhodobacteraceae; genus Sulfitobacter; species Sulfitobacter aestuariivivens. The sequence continues at coordinate 349,023 of NZ_JACTAG010000001.1, read as the reverse complement.
GCGTTGTTGCGATCGATGAACAGAGGTCCAGCGGTTTCATCACGCTGGACCATCCGGCGCGCGAACTTGGCAACGAAGCGACCTTAACTTTCGGCCAAACCTTCCTGAGTGCGTTCACACCCGGCGACCTTTTGGGGATCGAACTCTCCGGGACGAGTGACTTTTCAGGTGATGATACATTGTTTGGGGCACTACGATACCGCCTACCTTTGGGTGGTAGTGGGGCCTATGCAGAGACATATCTCGGCAACGTCGGGGCGCGCCGTGATGTTGATGGTGCCTTGCAGGAAACAGATATCGCCGGGCGAACTGCGATCTTCGCATTGGGATACCCCGTGCTCCGGGACATCGATACTTATGGCTACGGGTTGTTAGAATTTCGCCATTCCAGCACAGAGATTGATGTCGCTGGAGAGGAATTCGACAGTGAGATCAATGCAATTTCGGCAACATGGATTTACGGTAAAGCGTTCGAAAATGGGGCCGCATGGGAATATGCGGCGTCATTGACCTACGGAGCGCGCGCATCCGATTTGGATGGATTCACCGATGGTGATGAAAGCTTCACGCATCTGCGTTTTGGTGCCGGGGTCAACGTTCCGAATAATTGGCTGGGTGAACACAGTTATCTGCATGCCGAATTCTGGGGGCAGGTGACCAACAATGAACTCCCCTCAGCGGAACAGTTCTACATCGGCGGACGCTTTGATGAGCGGGGATATCGCTTTGCGGAAGCGCAGGGCGACAGTGGCCTTTCAGCGACCGTCTCAATCGGACGAGACTTATTTCCGAATTCGGCTGCTGTCGAACGCATGCGTCCCTTCATATTTGCGGATGTGGGATACGTGGTAAGAAATAGCGATGACGGGGATGACACGTTCGCATCTCTGGGTGTCGGCCTAGATACGCACTTTACCAACAATTTGTTCGCGACCACGCATGTAGCCGTACCTCTGACTGATGGTCCAACGACGAATGAACACGACCCATCTCTCTATATTGGTCTGACAAGGAGCTGGTAAGTGAAACATTTGGCCGCTGTCACATTTCTTATCGGATTGTCCTGCGGAACTACCGCGATCGCGGCTGGCAGTCATTACGGATGGTGCAATGGCCGAGGGAACCCACACGCCAGCACACAATGTGGTGGTTCGAGCGGAGGGTCAGCAAACACCCCAGGGCCAACTATGTCTCCAAGCGAAGTTCCCACAGCGAACCCCTTACCTACCACAGAAGGAAGCGTTCCGACGCCTTCGGTAGCGCCTGTTCTCGTGCCGTCGATTGCTCCGAATGCTGTTCCCGGCCAAGTACCGATTGCTGTGCCCAATCAGGTCCCACAGGCCATTCCGGGGCAGGTTCCGACCCCTCTGGCCGTGCCTAACCAAGTGCCGCAGCCGATCCCGGGTCGGGTTCCGACGCCGCTGGCCGTACCGAACCAGGTGCCGCAGCCGATCCCGGGTCAGGTTCCGACCCCTTTGGCCGTGCCTAACCAAGTGCCGCAGCCGATCCCGAGTCAGGTTCCGACGCCGCTGGCCGTGCCTAACCAGGTGCCGCAGCCGATCCCGGGTCGGGTTCCGACGCCGCTGGCCGTACCGAACCAGGTGCCGCAGCCGATCCCGGGTCAGGTTCCGACCCCTTTGGCCGTGCCTAACCAAGTGCCGCAGCCGATCCCGAGTCAGGTTCCGACGCCGCTGGCCGTGCCTAACCAGGTGCCGCAGCCGATCCCGAGTCAGGTTCCGACGCCGCTGGCCGTACCGAACCAGGTGCCGCAGCCGGGCCCTGGTCAAGTCCCAGTCGCGGTGCCAGGGAGAGTGCCAGGCCAAGTTCCGCAAACGGTTCTTGTACTTCCCAGACCAAAACCAGTGGTGCCCAACCGCGTTCCCTTGCCCCTCGGTCAAACCGTGAGTGTTCCTTCCGGTACAGTTCAAACCGGGCAACCTGTCTTACCGAACGTGCCACAGACTGTGCCTGCCAAGGTCACTGTACCCGTATCCGTTCCGCTGATGATCCCACAAATCGTTCCGAACGCGCGGCCCCAAGCCAGACCGCAAACGATTCCTCAAATGGTCCCGACCGCAGTGCCCAAGATCGTGCATAGGCCGAAACCGAGGCCAGACGGCATCGGACGCGAGTTGATCACCGCAACGCCAGGACGCCAACCCGCGCATAATCCTCCGGCGTTCCGAGGCAAAGCAGACGGGGAAACCTGGAACTGTTTGGCAAGCGGTCACGGTAAGCGCAAATCTGTGCGGAATGGAAAAGTCGTTTCATCGGGTGCGCTACGCCATGTGGGATCGGTTGACGTGCTTGGGCGCGATCTTCCAGCTTTGCACCCACGGCACTCGCACTGCATTGTGTCGGTTAAGCGGCGAAAACAGTAGCGTGTTAGACCCTTGCCGATTGTCTTTGCGGTTGGGATTGCTTGGACGTTGCAAGCTGAAGGCTTACCCGAATGTACGCGGTCTCTAGCCGGCTCGTCTTTGTCCTTTGATATTGGCTGCCCGCTACAATTCCTCGCCCCAATCCTGACCCAACAACAGTCTGTATTCCATCAGTCCTGCAACGCCGCCTTGAGATTGCGTGAAGCAATCCCTAAGTCGTCGAACACTGTTGGCACAAAGAACTGCCTGATTGCATTGTTGAGCCTCATGTCGGCCCGCGCTTCTCCCGGGCTGGCCTGAGCGGAAGCGGCTTTCTCCAACTCCACTGCGTTGAGAACGGCTGCGGGCGTTCCTGCGACGGCTTGGAGCAGTGCGCTGATGGTCAAATGTTCTACTTGGTTGTTGTTCTCAGCGGGCCCCACAAATCGCTCCTTGAAACCACTCGTTCCCCAAACCTCGCCAACCGACATTGGGGTTTTGACATCATATTGGTAGATCGTCTTGACGCTAAACCGTCCGACAAATCCATGGTCGAATATCGGTCGGCCAAGTCCCGGGATGCGTCGCGTCGTGCCAGCGACGAGCGTCTGCCAGGACATCAGCGTGGCTGCTTCGACCGAGCGGAGCTTTGGCCCGTGTTGCAATCGACGGTCTTCTGGCAACGAGAGGATATAGCTGTGCGATACATCCAGAATGTCGAAGGCGGCGTTTAATGCCGTGTCATCGGGATTGGCCCCCGCGCGATACTCATAGAAACGCCCATAAGCTCTTGAGAGCACATCAACATAGGGACGGCCGCGATCATCCGCCAGATGCGCGACAATCGCGTGGGGTGTCCAACCGTCTTTGATCAAGGCAGGCGTCTCTACGTCCCAGAATGCGCTGGGGATTGATCTGCCTTGCACGGCAGACAGACGTGACAGAGTGTTCAGGTCCTCTGCATATTCCAAAAGCGATGCGGAACTCACTTGCCCACGTTCCAGTCGTGCGAGATGCGCGGTCACACCCGTGTCGCCCAATACCGGCGTGTCATTCAGGCCAGCCTCAAGGAGCGCGCGACGGACAGTGTCCGGCGTCGCATCATCGCCAACAAGCGTTGAACGCGGTTCGAGGGAACGGGGCGGATCGGTTGTAACGTCGATGATCTCGCGTTGCACCAAGAACACTGCGACCGCAACTGCGGCAACGGCGCAGAGCGCAACACCGAGAAGCGACTTCACGGTTTCTTCACCGCTTTTGGACCGTTACTTTTGACGCCCACCCACATCAGACAGGCCGACAAGACCAGACAGGCTGGAACGAGCGACAAAGCGATACGATAGTTGCCGCTGGACTGATCGAGCATTTCACCAATTAGTGGCTGGAAGATAACGGCTGACGCAATGCCGATCATATTCACGAAGGCGATAATCTTGCCAGTTTCGGTTGCTTCCGCCCCTTCCTTGGCCATGGCGAATGTCAGAATCTGTGCACCCGAAAAAGCACCGCCCAGAAAAAGCGCTGCACTCAAGAGTGCGACGGACGAAGTGGCCGAATAGATTGCAAAGCCAAAGCAGATGGCGGCAAGGCAGGCATTGCTGACAATGATAACGCGTGGACGCCCGGAGCGGTCGGCGACAATACCAGCGACGACGCTTCCCAAAGCCATACCCCAAAAGACCATTGAGACCGCGAATTCAGCCGAGACCTGCGACAGGCCATGGTCCTGCATCAGGTCGCTTTGCCCCCAAAGCCCGCCGAATACATTGATGGGCATGTAATAAAGCGCACCACAAAGCGCGATGATCCAAAGACGCCGATTGCGAAAAATCGATGCGAAGCCCGAAACTAATGGAGGCGCAGATGCCTCACGGGTGGCTGGGGCCACTCCAGGAACGAACACAACCATCAAGGCTGCAATGAGCAGACCAATTGCGCCTGTTGCAACAAAGGCGATCCGCCAGCCCGTCGTAACCATCATGTCAGTCAGCACAACGGCCCCGATCGCCGCGCCGATCATACCAACCATGTTCACTACGCCCGAGAGCATGGCAAATCGTTCCGCCGGGAATTGATGTGTAACGACAAACAGGGCGGACACGAAAGCGAATGAGGCACCGAGGCCTGTCAGGAAACGACCTATAGTGGCCAGCATAGGCGCATCAGCAACGCCAAACAGAAGTACGCCGAGTGCGCAAATCGCACAGGCGGGGAAAACTAGCCGCTTGGCGCCGAAACGGTCAAGAAGCGCCCCGACAACAAGCTGCATCGGCGCGTAGACCCAGAAAAAGACGCTAGACAAGGTGCCAAAACGCGCATTCGACAGCCCGAAGTCGGATGCGATCTGGTCGATGGCCAAGCTTGGCAAAATGCGGGCAACGAATTCAAACAGAAAGAATGCCGCAACAAGAACAAGGGCGATCAGCGCACCAGTCGTGCCGACGCGATCAGAAGCGCTCATAGCCGGTGACTTCATCCCCGCTATATTCACACTGACCGGCAGCGCGGATGTCCGGGTCGGACCAGTCCACCACCCAATAGATTTTTGTCACGCCGTCATTGGATGAGGCGGGCCACACAGACAGCGCGGCATTTGGCAGGTCGGCGAATTCCGATACCTCCCAAAGGTGGTCATGGCAGGCCTTGAGAGCATCTGTCGTCTCTCGGTCAAAAGCGAGAACGGCCGAAGACATCGAGACGACGGCAATGCCGACGAGCGAAATTGTGCGAAGGAGTAAAGTCATGTTTCTTTCCTATTCAATTGAGGTTTTCGAGGCCCGAGGTATCAATCCCCGACATGATCTTACGCACATCAACGCCATCTGCGCCATGGCTACGCCCCGCCCCTGATGCAATGGCAGTACCGATTGCCCCTGCTATTGCTTCATTACGTGCCTCGATCTCACGGCACTGCACAAATCCAAAATCCCAACCGGTTTTGTAGTCGCCATCGGCAGCATAGGCTGAAGCGTTTTGCATCCGTTGGGAAAACATGTCCCCGCCCGCGCGTTTCCCGCTAGGGCAGCCGTCGTGGTAACCCGCAACATAAGTTGCCGAATATCCATGCTGACGCAGGGTTTCTTCGCTGGATTGGGACACGCTACATGCAGCAAGTGCCAGGCCTCCGAGCAATGAGACGATTGGTTTCATGGGCCATTTCCTCCAGAGGGGGGTGTCGCTGTTGTTTTCTCCGCATCCGGATCGATCCCAATTAGACGCTCAACATCTTTGAATAACCGGGTTGCCAACCCGTCTCCCTGGGGTGCCAGCGCTGCGACCAGTCGTTCCAACTCCCGCGCCGCCGCTGCATCAAGACCTGTGTCGGTCAAGCCCGCAGCGCTCAGATCGACAAGACCTTGCGGGAAACCAAGGACTGCCAGTACTTCGACCGATGGATCCCCCTCATATGAGGGTAAGGTTCGCAGCAGTTCGACATACTGCGCCAGCGCTGCACGTTTAGGCGAGGCCATATTCTCAATCGCTTCCGCATCCTGCAAAAAGGCATCAGTGATGATTGCGAGCATTTCAGCCACGCCAAAATTTCGATCAGGGCGCAGCTCATTCTGCGTGTAGACCAACCGAATTTTGGACGGCTCGAGTATATCCGATAGGAGTTTTCGCGCCATGGCGTCGGCCCCTTCCAATCCGCCAACAGGTCGGAACTCTGCCAACAGCTTCGGATCGGCAAACATGTCGAGGCCGGAAACGCCTTCGGAGATCAGATAATTCAAGGCGGCCTTTGAATCCTCAACGCGTGAGTATCCGGTCGGCAGACCATCCGATGCGGTCGACGTCAAACCGCCAACCATCTGGACCACGCTATCCATGAAACCCAGGTAACGCTCCTTGGCCTGATCAAAGACGCGGCCCATGATGTCGGCTTTCGCAGGTGATGGCGCAATGGCGTCCGGTAATCGGGCAAGAGAGCTTTGAAGGGCGGCCACGCCCGCGCGGGTGGCCTCGATACGATTTGCACCGATGTTTTCGGTGAGGATTTTTGGATCGAGCCGTCCATAGCCCTCGGATGGCAACTCACCCGCACCCCAAACAAGCTCGTGTTTCTCGGTCGACGCGGATGCAATTGTGTCCAGCTCTGCGGCGTCGAGGTTTGGTGTGTAGCCCCATTCAATCGCATGAGAATCGTAGCTGCCGATCAACGGAAAAAACTGATCAATGCCGTCTTCGGGCCGCGCGACATAGTTGAACCGACCGTAGGCCATAATTGATGATGTCGATCCTTGTTCAGCCACGAAGGCCGCGTCACGTAGCTGATCTGTGCTCCATGCAGTTGAGGCATGGTGATTGTGGCGTAGCCCAAGCGTATGGCCCACTTCGTGGCTGACCGCATAGCGAAGAATGCGGCCCTGAACTTCTTCGGGAAGCGGCAGCGACTGCGCCCGGGGATCAATGTCCGACATCAGCAAATAGTAATAGTCTGAGAAGGTGTTCAGTACATCAGGCCAAACCAGAATGTGTGCAGAAATGATCTCGCCCGTGCGGGGGTCATGGACGTTTGGTCCAAGTGCATTGGCAATCGGTTGTGTGAGCCACCGGATGACATTGTTGCTGGCGTCGTTGATTGACCAATCGGGGTCTTCTTCCTGTGTCGGAGCGTCTCGTGCTACAATAGCATTGGAAAAACCTGCCGCTTCGAAGGCCGGTTGCCAGTCTTCAATGGCGGCGCGGATGTAGGAACGCCATCTTTTGGGGATTTCCGGCGAGAGATAGTAGACCAACGGCTCAACCGGATCAGACGGGCGCGGGGCGTCCGGATCGGCGTGTGTAAGACGGTGTCGCAAAGCGAGTTGAAGGATACTTGCTGGCGATCCGTCATCGCCTTCGAAGTTGAGCACTTCTGTCGCGAAATATCCCACGCGCGGATCAAATGGCCGACGCTCCATCGGGTCCTTAGGCAGCATCGTGATGGTATGGGCAACTTCGATTGATAGCGCGCGATCCTGCCCCAGTTGATCCTGTGCCATGAACGTCAGATGCGAGACGAGGAAGATGTTCGTTGGATGGGCAGAGGCGCGTGCAATGTAGGACCTCGCAGGATCGACCGCAATCGATGTCATCCCCGTGCTGCTCAATTGGCCCTTCACCGAGTAGTCTGCGATATCGGATGTGAACGGCCCCGTCGTTTCCAGAAGGATCCGGCCGTCCGAATTCTCTGCCAGAATGTCGAACGAGAGCAGAACCGGACCGATCTGGGCATTCGCGAAAGCAATATTGATTGGGGTCATCTTCAGGCTTTCGGTCGGAAACCCTGCCGTACCGCTTGCGCGGATCGACCCCGATGAAAGAGACCGCACAAGCACGCGGTTGCCTTGTCGTTCCAGTTTTATGGCTCGGGTTGCAATCTCCGTACCGGCCAATGAAATCGCATCCGCCGGATATCGCGCCACCTCCGCGGACCAAATCAGGGTCCGGTCGAAGATGTCAGGCGGGAGTGATAGATAATGGTGCGCGTCCTTTGCGAAAATCTGGACCGGTCCATCGCTCAACTTCGCACCCGCGACGATCTGCTGATAATCCTCAGTGTCACGCGCTGACGTGGGCAAAGGAACAAGATGACAGATAAGGATAGCGACTGCGAATGCAATTCGCATAGAATTCCTTTCAGACCAAATGCTCATAAGACAAATCGAACATGAGTTTCACACATCCACAAGTCGAAAATGCGGGCATGCTGGTGATCCGCAAAGTGTTCTTCTCGTGACTTACAAGATCACTTCCCGAGGTATCTTTGGTTGGAGCAATAATGATTGCTTTAAGTTTGCCCTCTGCCAGCAATCAAATGCAAACAATTGAGGCATGCTCAATGGACTCGAAGGGCGATCACAGATGAAAAGTCATGCAGTCAATTGTAGCGAAGTCGCAAAAGGCGGATAGCCTTCGACTGCTTATTTCACTCTCCGTTCGATATCGCTACCGCAGCGAATGTCTGCTCCAGAAAACGCCGCATCGCAGCCAAGTTGAGCGGCGTGGTGTCCGCTTTGGGCCGAAACCGGAAGTGGTCGACTGATAATGCTGGGAGATGCAGCAATGCACCAAGCCTTCCAGCCAAGCCGTCAGGCACCAAAGCGGAACCGAGGTTTGCTCGTGCCAAATTCTGCAATTATCTGGTTCAGCGATATGGAAAGCGAAAGAACGTGAAGCTGTTCGTCTGGGTGACTACGGCCGCTCCCGTTTCCGCCAATAGGCTAGCCATTGCCGCGCTTCCCGTCGGACAGGCCACGAGATCAGACGCGTCGTCTAAGAAATCGACAGTGAACGCCGTTTCGCCGACAAGCTGGCACTCGTCCGCAACACTTCGGTAACCGCGAACGAAGTTCAGTTCCGGGTCAGGTTCGCTGATCGCGACCTTTGGAGCGGTTTCGACGCATCCCGTCACCGTCAGCGCCAAAGCGCAGGCACAGATGGCACGCATGACCTTTTCGAGGTGCCTTTCCATATATTCTACTCTTACTCTGCACCCGTGCTGCGCCAGACCATTTCATCTGAATCCCAAACACTGGCCACGACACAGGGCGTTGGGTTGATCCCACCACATTGCGAGCCATGCACATCCGCCAAAAGCACGCGCAATGGGCTAATGTTCGCCATGTCCCATCCCTGATTGAGAAGCGAGAACAAATGTTCTTCGACCAAGAAGTGAGACATGCAACCGCCTGTCCCGCAATAGAGCGACACAGCGGTGGAACAGGCGAAACCCGCCTCGTCCAGAACCCAGCCCCGTTGGATGTCTCCATCGAGATCGATGCGGTGAATAGATCCCAATTCAAGGGCGAACTGTCCATTTTCGAAATCGGAGCATGCCTGCTGCGCGGCCTCGACTTTCTCAAGCAACTGTGTGGGCAGACCAGACAAGTCCTGCGCATGAGCCGAAGCAGTGTTGAAAGCTGCGGAGATCACACAGAAAACAACCAATCCTGTGCCGGCACCAGCGCGTTCTCCCTTTTCAACTAGTCGGCTCACCATGTCTGTATTTCCGGCCTTCTCATGCGGCTCAATTGCACTGATCGTAGGTGTAATCGCCAAACTCGATCCAGTTCCGGCCCCCATCGCTGAAGACGAGGAACTCTGACCGATCTTCACCCAAGAGCGCCACCTGGAAGCCTGCCGGTGGTTCGGAGTTTCCGAAGAAGCTGTATGAGGTCATCGCGCGTACGGTCTCACCATTGACGGTCACAACGGCATCCCACTGGTCACCTGATTGACCTACTATCGCGTATTCGATGACCCTCTGCACCGCACCGCCACCGCAATACACAATGCCTTCTGGCGCCTCCATGCTCTGTGATGTCGACGCGTTAGAGCCGCAGGCCGCGCGCAGGGATCTCACCGCTGCAGATGATCCTTTGAGTGTAAAGATGCCATAAGAGACATCCTGGTCAGCCATCGAAAGGTTCAGAACGGCGTTCTGCGCGATCTGATCCAAAACGAAATCATAGTCGCCCTGATCGAAGAAACGGACCTCAACAGGATAGTTGTCGACGAGCGAGATATCCGCATTCACTGATCCTGCCTGAAACGCACCCACCTCGGTCGAACCATCTTTCATGAACCGAAAGGACAGGCCTTGCTTGGAAACGATGTCTTGCGAGTCCTCGTAACCTGCTGGCGCAAAACGGACCCAATCACATTGCAACTCCAGCGTCATGTTGTCTGTCTGGATGAAGGCGTTGGCATTCGGAGGCCCACTGAAGTTCCAGTCAGCCGTCGCAGGTGTTGACAGCATGAATGTAAGGACCGTGCCGGCGACTAGATGCGTCTTCATATATAACCCCCTTGGCAGTTTAGCCATGTTTCGCAATGTCGCTGCGAAAGCAATGATGACCCACGTCATAAGTTCAAGCTGCGGGTGGACCATATTCATTTGTACCTTGCTGTGACGGTCGGCTTAGCCACCAGATCATCAGCACCGAGAGTATAAGTTGAAGGACACCCACAACCATCACGCCGGTGACGCCAAGTAGTGCCGCTGGGCCTCTCAACGCTTCAGGGTCGCCCGCGCCTTGCTCGAGCACTGAGAATACAGCGACGCCACTGAACAGCATGAACATGGTTGCGATGCTTAGTGCTGCAGGCAAAAGCAAGTACCAGCCTGGTCTTCCGGTGTCATGAAGTCGACGCCATCCAGCGGCAAGCATGGGTACGACAACGGCAAGTTGGAATATCGGGGTGAGGACTTGGCTGCTCTCTCCAGTTTCCGGGTCCATGCCAAACAGGGAGGCGTCAATGACTGCCAAGACGAGGCTCACGACAACTACGAACAACACAAACCACCAGTACTCGGACCGCACCGCGCGCCCCGAAAAGACAAAGTACTTTGCGAGGCACGTCTTGATGGCTTCAACCAAACCCATGTTTGCTCACTCCCTGAAAAGATTGCCAAAAAATCATCTACCACGAGAAGACATTTTGCAACCATTGGTGAACCTACTCAGATGCGGCACCTGCAATCGGCTGCTTCGTCCCGCAAACAGTGAGTTCATCCATCCACCAGTTTTACTCATGCAGCGAATGGCCGGAAAGCGGGCTGCGATTGCAGAAACCAGGGTCGTTGTTGGACGGCAGCTCTGGGCCGTCCATGACAAGACGGACTGGGCAGTCCCGAGAAATTGCTGCACTCGATCTAAGGGCGGCTTGGAGCCCTTTGTGGACGTTGGTCCGATAGGAACCTGTCCTCACGCGACGCCGGCCGGCCCTCACCCATTGGCTCGTTGCTCGGCATTTCTGTAGTATGCTTTGAAATGCACTTCGCAACTAGCGTGCCGGACATCGAGTCGCGGTTTTCCGGTAGGCCAGCACCATCTCCAAGGGGCACAAAATGACTGGACCGACTATCCAGATCGTCCAATCGAACGGCCACCGTTTCGAGATTATCCGTTGGTCCTCAGATATTCCAGAAGCGCTTCTATTGCCGGGAGCTACGGGCGGTATTCGCGGTTATGGTGCGCTGGGTGCCGAACTCCAGTCCCTTGGACTGGGAGTTGCGGGCATGAATCCCAGAGGGTGCGGAGGCAGCCAGGCATCTCTCGAAAACGTCACACTACGGGATTTGGCTGGAGACGTAATTGAGGTTTTGAGCGTCCTTTGCGACGCACCTGCACTCCTTATCGGACATGCTGGAGGGAATAGAGTGGCGCGTATGGCCGCTAGCATGAGGCCTGATCTGATCACGGCAGTTGTTCTGCTGGCCGCGGGTGGGATGGTCCCGCCAGACGAGGAGGCGCAAGCAGCTTTATCTCAAATTATGTCAGGTAGTGTCGAAAAGGCTGAGAGACACAAGCTATACCGCACCGCGCTCTTTGCGCCCGACAGTAAGATTCCGGATGAGTATTTCGAGGTACCAGACCGTTCGGCTGAATTCGGGCGGGCATTTTCAGCTGCTCTGGCAGCCACTCCGGTGGGCGATTGGTGGGCGGGTGGAAGCTGCCCGATATTGGCCATTCAAGGCTTGCAGGATCGTATCGCTCCCCCCGCCAACGGTTATCTTCTTAAAGCCAAGTTCCCCGACCGCGTTCAGATAGTTGACCTTGACGGAGCAGGTCACGCCCTTTGCACCGAAAAACCGAGAGAGATCGCGGCTTTTGTTGCAGCCTTCGCTCGACGGCTTCGGGCAGGAGAGCAGTTGTCACCTCGATAATCACAAAATCCGAACAGCCGCCCCGAGCCTTAGCTCGCGATGCCACAAGGCGACCGCTTCGTCTGCGTCTCGATTGTCGAATCTTACCGCAGCGAATCGGCGGTTTGAAATTTTCCGAAATTGACACCGTTGAAGGCCCAGTTCGGTGAATTCCACTGCACCACCGAAAATATGCTGCCGCGAGTGCGAGGAAATGCTGCATGAGCATTAGCTGCGTCTACAAAAGGCAGCAAAGTCCCGCGATGCAGTTATCCAACTTGCTGCAGTGCTACGCTCAAAGGTCAATTTCCGCTATGCGGGCCGCAACCGCAGCATTTCTGATTGGCGGTGAATGTCTCTGATGGGCCGCTTGCTATAAGGCATCAGGTTCGAACCAGAATCCGGCGCATATCAGCGATTGATCTATTCTTGCCTCTTCGATGGATCATTGAGTGACAGTTTGGGCAAACTGGAACAAGTTCAAACTCAGGGGATACGATCCGCGAAGAGCGCGCTTCCGAGATGGGATCTAGGTGATGAACGTGCATGAAACCTTCGCCTAGGGAGCCATAGAAGGCGGCGAAATCAAAATCGCAAACGGCACAAATCAACCTTCCACCATTCTTGTTTCGATAGTGGCTTTGTTGCACAAATCCTGTGAGGATCGGACTTCCCCCTTTTCCGGACGGATTTAGCCCACGGCTTTCGTGATGGGAATGCCAAGGGCGGTATAGCGGTTGAGGACTGCGATACGGATTTGGATCTCTGCAACAAAGCCTTCACGGGCCGCACTGCAGCGAAGGCCTTCTTCTTCAACGGCAGCTCTGGGCCGTTGCTTGTTGTTCACTTATCCTCGCTAGTTCCGAGGTCTTCTCTCGCAGTTGTTAAACGACCTCGCAACGTTAAATGGCAGTTCTAGGAACCTTCACAAATTCAAGTCTTAACCAACGCATAATTCAGCGCAATTATACAATTACGTCAATGCAGCGATGGCTACTATGCTGGAAACGTCGCCTGATGAGACTGCGTATGCGCGAGGAGACGACGGCACAGCGAGGACCCTTGTATGGGTTCGCTTGGCGGTGAAGAACCACAAGTTCTAATTAGGCCAACTCTGTCACGCAACACACATCCGCCACAACAAATAACCTTCAACTTTCCACAATATTGCCAGCTATGCGTGTGCTTCTCTGTAAAACATATCGGTTCATCCAAAAGGGTGATCTCAACCAAAAGGTGATTGTATGCGAATTCTGGCTGTTGACGATGATCCATTGGTCCTCGACCTTCTCAAGGTCTGCCTCAGCGCCGCGAATGGATTCTATCTCACCTGCGCGAGCAGTTTTGAAGAAGCTACCAACGCGGTCCAGAATGAGGGCGTACAATACGACTGCATTCTTCTCGACATCGTTCTGCCGGGTGGTGGCGGAATAGAATTGTGTAGGAAAATGCGCGATATCACAGCCTACCGTGCCGTGCCCATCATCATGATAACTGCAAGTCGTGAATTTGGGCTTATGGAAAAGGCTTTTCAGGCCGGCGCGACTGACTTCATTTCAAAGCCACTTCACCAGATCGAACTCATGGCACGCGTCCGTTCGGCCTCTTTACTCAGCAAGAGCATCGCCCGGGAGATCGAAGCGCGTCAGTCACTGATCGACATGACGGATTCAATGATGCTGGGGCTCGAGGAGCCCTTCGCATTGCGTGTGGAAGGGACCGAAACACTGGCAGCAATCGAGAACTGGCTCTTGCGGTTGGAAACTGGCTGTTTTGCGATGCATTTCTTTGCCGTCCAGGTCGAAGGTGCAAGGGATATCCACCACATTGTCTCGCCCACGCTCTTTCGCAAGAGCATGGAACTGGTCGCCGAGGCAATCGTCCATCATAACTCCAATGGCCGCATGAAGTTGGGCTACGCCGGTTTCGGCCGTTTTGTCTGCATCGCCTTTGGGCGCGGGCGGCTGAAACCGTCTGAGCTAATCGGCGAAATCGAAGCCGTTCTTGAGACTACGTGGTATGACGCCGTCGGTAAGGCACCAAGGCGGCCATCGCTGTACATCGATGAACTTTCACATCAACGGTTCTGGTCTGGCTACTCAGCAAGCCTGTTCCTCCGACAGCAGGCGCAAAACCTGGATCTTCTTGCCTCCATCGGCATAGACGAGGAGCGAAATCTTTTTGCCGGCCCCGAAGACAGGATGATCCGGAAAAAGTCGTGACCAGCGGAAGAACCTTTACGTTACGTCTAGGAAACAATTGAAAAAAATCGACCGAATTGTAATGAGATGCCGAATTTTCGCCACATTTCGCCATAAGGTTGATCGCCAAGAGCGGTGCGTAATCTAAGATGGAGGCCCTTAGTCATGGAAGCCAAAATGAAAATACTGGCGGTTGATGATGATCCAATTATTCTGGAATTGCTGACGCAATTCATGGACGCAGTTGGCGGTCATGAACTGGTCACTGCGGAATCCGGAGCCGAGGCGCTTGAGGTAATCGAGCAGCACGCGATGGCGCCGTTCGAATGCTTCCTTCTCGACATACAGATGCCAGGGATGGACGGTGTTGAACTGGTACGGGCCATTCGTGCGCTCAAGGCCCACGCACACACGCCCGCGATCATGCTGACGGCTATGTCGGAAAAGCGCTATATCGACTCAGCATTCGCCGCCGGTGCTACGGATTATGTCACCAAACCCTTCGAAGTGACCGAACTCAAGACGCGGTTGGGTCTTGTCCAACGGCTTGTTCCGGCTGCTCAACCTTCCACGAAGAAGATTTTCGCGGCGACCCCGCAGACAGAAGCGGCCCCCCTGCCCACACAGGAGCAGGAGATCGCACTCTTCGAGCCGATTTCCATACCAGATGTCGACAACGTTATCCGCCATACCGCGCTCGAGAACTACGTGACGCAGCTCTCGCGCAATTCTCTTTTCGGGTCGACGATATTCGCCTTCTCTGTTCGCCGGATCGAAAGCTTCTACGACGCCTTGAGCGGCTTCGAATTCCGAGGGCTCCTCGCTGACACCGCCGAGGTGATCTCCAATACGATGCAAGGGCACCAATTTCTCATGTCCTATGCTGGAAACGGCATTTTCGTCGTCGTGACCGAAAGCGGCTGGCGGCCCGATATGGAAAAGCTGAAGGATGCCGTAAACCTCGCACTTGCCCAGACGGAGATCTACGACAACAGCGGCGAACGCCTTCAACCGCGCGTAGTCACCGGCAAACCTATCCGACTGGTATGGAAAGTCGGCAGTTCCATCCTGCAGTCTCTAGCCGATGCACATTCGAGCGCCGAGGAAGCCGCCGTCCGAAAAGAACAGGATCTCGGCAATATCTGGATGGTGAGGGAATACGGTTGATGGAGGGCGTCCTCGCGATGCCGGGCCTTGAGCGTGTGAGGGAAAAGTTTCTCGGGCTCTTGGCCGAACGGCGGTCGGCCATCGCTTTGCATACACTTGCGGCGCTTGACGCCCACAGCCCGGCCGAGACTGAAGCGGAATTGCTGGAGGCCCAGAACATACTTCACAAAATCGCGGGCACCGCAGGGTCGCTAGGATTCGACACCCTCGGCAATGAGGCGCGCGCCTCAGAGGAAGCGATCATCGCGACGCTGCAAAACTTCAGCAGTGCAAACCTTTTGCCCCTGATCGAACAGTTGGATGTGTTTGTCGGGATGTGTGGCGATCTGCTGACTGTGAAAAGTGATCGAACCGGTTAGTTGGACGTATTGGCAGACAACCTCACAGGCCAGTCTTTAGCCGAGAACTTCCATGATCTCTGACCCCAGGGACACCGGATCGAAAGGCTTGCTGATCACGTGCGCAGCCCCGGCAAATCGCAACTCCTCAATCTCGGCGTGCTGCGCGCGGGCGGTCATAAAGATCGCGGGGGTTTCCGACAGGGCCGGGATCTGGCGCATCAGCTCAAGTGTCTGCCTGCCCGTCATGCCGGGCATCATCATGTCTAGCAGTAGTACGTCAGGAGTGAATGAATTGACTGCTTCCAGCGCCTTTTCGCCCGATTCACACTGAACCAGTTCAAATTCCCCGGAAAGCTCAAGCGAAAGCTGCGCAATTTCACGTATATCGGCGTCGTCTTCTACGTGCAGGATCTTGATCATCGCACCCCCGTTCAACTAACTTGGGCTAGACCGTCTCCTGACGGAGCAGCCCTTGTTTCTTCAGCATTTTTCGGAAGCACGAAGTAAAAGGTCGTGCCGATCCCTTCTTGGGTGTCGAACCCGATCGTACCGCCTAGCCCATCGATGATCGCCTTGCAGATGCTCAGACCAAGGCCAGTTCCGCCCTTCTTGGAACGGTCGGAGTTGGCCATGTCGGCGAAGCGCGCAAAGACTTTCTGCTGATCCTCAATTGGGATGCCGGCGCCTTCGTCCTTGACGGAGACACGCACATGATCATCGGTGTCTGCCACCGCGATCTCGATCCGTCCGGACGGCTTGGAAAACTTACAGGCGTTCGACAGGAAATTGTTAAGAACCTGAATGATCCGATCTGGATCCGTGTGAAGAATGATCGGCGTCCCGATACCGGTCGTCTGGACATCTAGGGAGAACCGGTTCTGAATAAGTGCATTCGCGGCGTTGCTTTCGCGCACAAGTGCGCAGATATCGACTGCCTGGCTGTCGAAATCCATGTTACCACTCGAAATCTTTTCCAGGTCGAGTATGTCATTGATGATCAGGACAAGACGATCCGCATTCCGATGTGCGATCTCGAGGAGTTCGTGCGCCTTGGACGGCAATTCTCCGACGGCATTGGAAAGCAGCAGGCCCATCGACCCCTTGATCGCCGTAAGCGGGGAGCGCAATTCATGGCTGACCGTCGAGATGAATTCCGACTTGCGACGTTCCTGCTCGACTTGCTCGGAGATATCGCACAACAGGACCAGAAAACGACCGCTACGGTTCCGATCTGCAAGGTATTTGACACTGATCTGGAACGGCAAGCCGAGATATGTCATCTCAAAACTCGAAAAGCTCTCGCCTTTTTCAATGAGATTGCGGCAGGCCTCGAGGATCATGCTTCCTTCCGCAGCCTCGCCAATGTCTTTTGCGAACTTCCCGGCGATGTCCTCGGGCCTCCAGCCAAATCGGGATTTCGCCGCCTTGTTCATGTAGACAAGTTGCTCTGACCGAGCGTCAACAATCCAGATGTCGTCGCGCAGTTCGTGCAACGTCTGTGCGGTATCCCGTTGGGCTACAAGCTCATTCGTATGGGTAACATCTGTTCTTGCGCTGATGGACCCCGACCAGTTCCCCTGCTCATCGTAGAGCGGCATGATGGTGGCCTGAGTGTAGAACATGCTACCATCCGCATGCCGCAACGGCGTTTCCCCTTGCCAGGTTTCCCCTCGGGCAAGATGGCCGCGAATGTCCAAAGCCAGCGATTTGCTGTTGTCGTCATAGAGGACCGCAACAGGCTTCCCAATCACATCTTCGCGGGCATACCCCGTCAGATCGAGAAACTGCTGGTTCACTTCGGTCAGTATGTTGTTCTTATCGACGATATTGACCATCGCGTGCTGGTCCAGCGCAACGAGGCGCTGCGCGGTCTCGAATTGCACGCTCGACGGACGCGCAGGGAATATCCTTGCAGACAGCAGTAAAGGGGCGAGGCCTGCAACAGCAATTGCGCCAGCCACGGGAACTATGCCGGTACCGCCAAGCAACTGTGCCAACGTTGCGTAGGTTACGCCGGAAAAAATTGATCCAATAGCGAACGACGTGCCTGCACTGGTCAATGACCGCCCTTTCCTCACATTCAGTTCCTTCAAGCCAGGATCCGGTGGATATTCAGATGTATCCTTGTTTTTCGATCTTGGCGCTGCTTCGATTTACTATGCATGCCTGAGTATTCTGGCCAAATTATGTCGTGCGCCTCTAGGTCAGATTATTCTGATAGTGTCGCATTTTTGGATCGTTATGCCCAATTCCCAAAACTTTTTCGGCGATAGTGCTGATCGCGGAGCGTGACTTGATGAGGTTTACTGCCACTCTAGGATCGGGCTTACGATCACTGTCTGCCGACAAACTGACGATGCGTGCTTCGGGCAGCTTTGCCGTGATCTCGCCAATCAGTTCCAGGCCGTCTCCATCAGGTAGCAGCCAATCCAAAAGCACGACGTCTATGTTCTTGCTTGCGATGAGTTTTCGTGCCTCTGCGACTGTCGTGGCCTGAAGAACTCTCGCCTTGCTTACCAGCCCCGATGCGATGACCTCCGCAAAATCCAGATCGTTCTCTACGTGCAGAACAGTCTTTCTGCGCTTGGGATGTTCCGTGCCTTCGTCGGCTGTCCGATCGGATGGTTGGCTGGCGCGAACCGACATTGGACAAGTGAACCAGAACACAGTAACTCCGTCCGCCACGCTTTCGAACCCGATCTTGCCATTGTGCCGTTTAACGATCTGCCTCGAAATATTTAGCCCAAGGCCTGTACCACCCCGCGCGCGGGTATCTGAAGCATCGGCTTGCGAGAAGGCCTCGAAGATGTGTGGCCGGAACGCCTCAGGCACGCCAGGCCCGACGTTCTGGACATAGACGATGGCGACATCGTCGATCCGTTCTACAAGGAGGTTTACCTCAGTGTTCGGGGTGGAGTACTTGCAAGCATTCGAAATCAGGTTTGCAAGTACTTGTCGCAGGCGCGTCGGGTCCGCGTCGACGACAAGGGCCTCTTCCGCAAGCGAGGTTCTCAGTTCGTTCTGGTGCTGCAGGGCAAATGGCGTCAGCTCGCCGATGGCTTCAGAGATGAGTGACCCCAGATCGACCGGCTGGAAATCGAAGTTGACTTCGCCAGAGGAAATCTTTTCCAGATCGAGGATATCGTTAACGATTGTTGTCAACCGCTCGGCGTTGGTGCTTGCAATGTCCAAAAGCCGACTGAAGGACGCGCTCATGCTGCCCTCCGCCGTTGCCTTTATCAGCCCGAGTGCGCCCTTGATGGACGTCAGCGGCGTGCGCAGCTCGTGACTGACGGTAGAGACAAATTCATCCTTGATCCGATCGACCCGCTTTTGCTCAGAGATGTCGATGATCTGCGCGATAAAGAGGTTACTGTCGGTGTTTCGGTTATAGGTCCAGGACACGTGGAACAGACATTCCCGCGTCGTCCGATCCGAACGCAGAAGCCGATGCTCTCCTTCGTAGGTTGTACTGTCCCCATTCTTGATCATACCATCGACCGCTCTGACGATGTTCTTCATGTCCTCCGTCGGCATGAGGTCTGGCAGCGTCTTTTCCTCGACAATTTCTTTTTCATTGAGGCCGCAAAGCTCGCAGAATGCATGATTTACCACGGCGAACTTTCCGCTTGAGTCCATCAGCGCCATGCCGATCGGCGCCGCGGAGATGACCTGCCGGAATTGGCTTTCACTCGCCTCCAGCGCATTGCGGGCATGCCGCTCTTCGGTGATGTCCTGTTGCGTGCCGATAAGACGAAGCGCGGTACCGTCCTTTGCCCGCTCAACGATCACGGCATCAGACCGCATCCATCGCCATTCCTCGGCGCCGAAACGCAGCCTGAACTCCGAGATCGAACGGCTAGTTTTTCCGCTAATGCAGTCCTTATCGGCCTGCTCCAGCACCGATTTGTCTTCGGGATGTATGCGGGACATGAAGTTGCTCTGCGTGTCAATCTCATTGCATCCGGCCTTGAGGCCCATGATCGAGCACCAAGTATCGGACACATCCGACTGACCCGACGAAATGTCGATATCGAAGACCCCGATACGCGCCCCCTGCAGTGCCTGGTCGTAAAGCGTCTTGGTCCGTGAAAGCTCATGCACGGCTGCTATTTCCGCAGAGATATCCCGCACTATCGCAGTGGTGCGCCGGGTGCCATCATGGGTGATCCACTCGTTGCGCTGCAGGTTGAGCGCCAATCGCCTACCATCTGTCGTTAGCCCGACCGCATTATTACTATCTTTTGGCGAGGTATCTGGGACTTGCTCCACAAAGGCGCTGAATGAGGTCCCTTCGATTTTGCGCGTTCCGATGTCGAAGCAGTTCCGTGCCGCCTCGTTCGCCAAAATGATACGGTCCGCTTCATCCAGCAGGAAAACCGGCGTGATCGCGTTCTCGATCAGCGACCGCGTTTCGTCCTCCCGTTCGGCGATCTGGCGCGCGCGGGTATTCGCGATCTTGCGCAGGTTTTCGGCACGCAGCCGCATGCTCTTGAGCAGGTAACCAAGAAAAGCGGTGGAAATCAGTCCGACTACCAGAATGACCTGCGGTGTAAATGTCGCGAATGCGACGTCGAAATTGCGCGTGCTCGTAAACCGCAGGGTCCAAGGCCGACCATACATTTCAGTTGTAAAACTCGCTATGTAGTCTCCGGTGCGATCCTGCTCCGACGCACTTTCAAAAATCAGGGCATCCGTTACCGCAGATCGACCATCAAATACTTCAAGGTCGTAGTCCCGCGACAGACTTGGTGTCAGGTCCGCAAGGAGGTTCCGCGCAACGAACGGCGCATAGACCCACCTCAAGAACTGACCTTGCATTCCCTCCTGATCGCCGGCCTCTGCATATTGCGGCAACAAAAGAAGGAAACCCGCTTCCTGCATTTCGTCCTGAACCAAGTTGATCTTGGGCGTCAGCTGCGGGCTCCCGGTCTCGCGCGCTTTCAGCGCGGCGTTTCGGCGCCCGCTCTCGAAAGTTACATTCAACCCGATCGCCTTGGCGTTCGGCTCCTCTGGAAAAACATGACGGATAACGAAGTTTTCCTCAAAGGGTGTGTCCGGCTTGATCTGGAATTCCGGGTACCCGGACGCGCGCGCCTCTTCGGCATAAGCGACCAGATCGCTTTCCATCACCGGCTCAATAAAGCCGATGCCGTTTATACCTGGAAGAAACTCCGCGAGCTTCAGGTCTTCCACGAACCTGCTGAATTGTTCCTTTGAGACGTTGGAATTGCCGTTAAGGAAGGCCAGCGTGCCGCGCAGGCTTTGGACATAAGTTTCTATTCGGGAATCGAGGCCTTGCACGCCATCTTCAGCCAATCGGGTAAATTCACTGGCAGCATAGTTTGTGTTAAGCTTGTTGCTCAGAGCAACGAGGCTACCGACCAGAAGCAAGCATAGAACCACCAACACTAATTCCAGACGCTTCATGCCTGTCCATTCAACAAATGTGTGGCCTTACGACGGGTTTTATGCCCCACCCTCAGTAGGCCATTATTACTTCTCATCAACGTTAAGTTGTTGTGACATCCGTTACCATAGACGCGATCGATCCAGAGGAAACCAAACCACAGGTTGTGGCAATTTTGCCCATTGATTGGTCAAAGAATCAGCGTTTCGTTCGGTAGGCTTCTTCGTCCATCGATTGAAACCCCTGGGCGGCGTTATCGAAAGTGTGCTTTCACTTCAGATCACTGAGAAACGCGATTACCTATCGCTTCGGAAACAGTATCGCATCTGATGCGACATTGAGCGCCCACTGTTTCCAGATGTAATGCTAAAGCAATCACCGGTCTTGGTCGTATTCGTGTTCCCGAAGTTTGAATATTCAATCAATTGGAAAAGATTGATTGGAATGGCAAAACGTAACCAACAAGTAATCAGCTCTGCATTCGACGAGATACCCGGAGCACACCACTAGATGAATGAACTGGAAACGAAATGAAACTCTGCAAGTCCTACAGCGCAACCAACCCTGCAATCGAAGAGATGGCGGACGGTATGGAAAACAGTCTTCGGATGTGTGTGTTTACTGGTATCGGCTTGGTTGTGTTGGCCCTCGCTACTGTTGCCTTCTTTTCCTAAGCAGTGGCTACGGCCATCTTCGACAACTGGCTTTTGCAAATTGTTCATTGACGCATAGTTTTTTGTGTATGAGCGAATTTCGAGAAGCCCAGCACTCTGACGCAGTTTGATGCTTTAAGATCGAGGCGGCTGCCTGTGAAGGCGATGAAGCAGCGACCTTGGAAAGGATTTCCAAGAGGATAGAGATCTATCCTGATGGCTTCCTGATTCTTGAGGTCGAAGGCGAGATCGTTATTTTTTTGAATCGCGGATGTGCGTAGGGCGTCGAAATTTCTGATGAATAGTTCAAAGAGCTTGCAGGGCATGACCCCAACGTACCAAATGTCGTAATTATGTCTGTTGTCGTTGATCCGGCTCAACAGGAAAGGGCCTATCAAGGGCGTTGATGGTCGAGTTCGTAGAACGCATGAAAAAGATGGGGAAATCTACAATCTACCTAATGTGCAAAGAACATCACGTCCCGCGCTATGAGGGATTTGGGTACAGATATCTACATCCATCGACTTCTGACCATGGCGGAATGACTTGGCATGCGATATCGATGGAACTTTGAATCGCTGGTAGGTTGGCGGAAATTCAACTTTCTGAAGGTTGGTTCCGCTTCGTCCGCTATCTGAAATTTCGACCGGCATTGAATTTTGCGCCGGCAGCGAATGTCTTGAAAGGGGCTGCAGCTGCAGCATTCAGGCTGGGTGCCCAATGTCGGGTCTGGGCCGACCTACTGTGAATGGATGACCTGTCTGTCGTACATGCCGCAACCGATCTAAGGGCGGTTGTGAGCTCAAAACGGTCGCGCAGGAATACGTTCATTTGGCGGTTGCAGTACGACCTGCAAATCCACGGCCAGACCAGACCTGCCGGTCAGTTGCATCTTGCATTTTCTATACCGTTTTCGCTTTACGTACGCTCATTTAATCCGCAGCTTTTCCGACCATCAGAGGTCAGTCCAACTGGCTGGATTAACTAGATTCATTTGTCGCCGACGGGCTGATCAGCCGTCAAACGGTCAGATTAATCGCGTACTATCAAAGCATGACATAAAACAAAAATGAGTTACTGTCGGGTTTTTGGGAAGTGTCGGTTGCTGACACCGGCATCCGTGGGGGATCAAGTTGCAGGACATTCAAAGCTGGCTCGCTGAACTTGGCTTGGAGAAGTATGCCCCAGCTTTTGCCGAGGCAGAGATCGACTCTGAGGTTTTGGCCGATTTAGTCGAAGATGACCTAAGAGAGCTGGGTTTGCCCATCGGGCCGCGTCGCAAAATCTGGGCCGCCATCCAACGCCTTGGAGACCCGCCCGCCTCCCCAGGAGGCGCAGCGAAAGACAACGCGCCACAAGAGGTCGTCGCTGACACAGCGGCACCTTCCTCCGACGCCGAACGCCGCCACCTGACAGTCATGTTCGTCGACCTTGTGGGCTCGACCGAGATGGCAACCCGCCTGGATGCCGAAGATATGCGGAATGTCATCACGGGCTACCAGAACACGGTCGCTGGTGTGGTGAGCCGCTATGAGGGGTTTGTGGCTAAGTTCATGGGCGACGGCGTGATGTGCTACTTCGGCTGGCCCCGCGCAGATGAAGACGATGCAGAACGCGCGGTTCGCGCTGGCCTGGCAATCATCGACAGCGTCAGAGCGACAAAAGCGCCCGACGGTTCAGCGCTGGCAACCCGCATCGGTGTCGCGACGGGTGTCGTGATCGTTGGAGACCTGATCGGCAGCGGCGCAACTCAGGAGGCAGCCGTTGTCGGAGAGACGCCCAACTTGGCTGCGCGACTGCAAGGCGTTGCAGGGCCGAACCAGCTTGTCCTACCCAGCGAAACACGTCGTCTGCTGGGCAGCACGTACAAGCTGACGTCAATTGGCGAACAGGAACTGAAGGGCATGAGCACGCCTCTAGAGGCGTTCGTTGTTGTAGGAGAGACATCCGTCGAGAGCCGCTTTGCGGCGCGCCAGTCCGGCGCCCTGACCCCTATCGTCGGGCGCGACCGTGAGATCGAGCTTATGCTGGAACGCTGGGCGCTTGCCAAATCCGGCCAAGGCCAGATGGTCATTGTGAGCGGCGAGGCCGGCATCGGAAAGTCGCGCATCACCAGAGCGGTCATCGACGAGGTTGGGAAGGATGACCACACCCGCATCACCTATCAATGCTCGCCCTATCACGCTGATTCAGCGTTCTATCCGGTCGTTCAGCAGATCGCTTTCGCCTCCGGGTTCACATCGGCGGACGGGCTGGATACCCGGCTGGACAAGCTGGAGGCGCTGCTCGGTCAGGACTCCGAGATGCTGAAGCTGATCACGCCGATGGTGGGTCTCGACGGTACAGCGCGATACGGTGCGCTTGATTTGACGCCGGCGCAACAACGGGCGCACACGATGCAGTCGCTGGCCAAGCTGCTGGTTCAGCAAAGCAGGGACAAGCCTGTACTGCTGGTTTACGAAGACCTGCACTGGATCGACCCGACCTCGCTGGAATTGCTCGACCTGCTGTTGGATACTGTTGCCAATCAGAAGATCATGATCCTGGCCACGGCGCGTCCCAGCTTTGGGTATGGTTTTGGCGGTCATCCCATCGTGACGCGCTTTGCTCTAAACCGGCTGGGCAAGGATCAAATCGGAGACATCGTCTCTAAGCTGACTGGCGGCAAGGCGATGCCGGACGAGATCATGGCGATCATCGCGCACCGCACGGATGGTGTGCCGTTGTTTGTCGAGGAACTAACCAAGACAATCCTTGAATCCGACACGTTGAAAGAGGACGGTGACCGGCTGGTTCTGAATGGACCGCTCAGCACCATTGCCATCCCTACCACACTGCATGACAGCCTGATGGCGCGGCTCGACCGTCTGCAACCGATCAAGGAAGTGGCGCAGACGGCTGCCTGTATTGGACGCGAGTTCAGCCACAGCCTGCTGGCGCAGATCTCTTTATTGCCCGAAGTCGAACTGGCCGCCGCTCTGGAAGGCCTTATCGAGGCGGAACTGATCTACCGCCGGGGTCTGCCACCCGAGGCGACCTATCTGTTCAAGCACGCGCTGGTGCGCGACGCCGCCTACGAAAGCCTGCTCAAGGAAAAGAGCCGCGCAATCCACGCGCGAATCCAAACGGCGCTGGAGGCCGACGCTGACGTTGCCCCGGAAGTCCTCGCCGTACATGCCGAGGCAGCCGGGCTAACTGACCGCGCTATCGACCTTTGGGAAGCGGCGAGCAAAACCGCCATTGCGCGACCGGCGTTCGATGAAGCGATCTCTCACCTTGGCCGGGCGATTGAACTGATCAAGCCCCAACTGGAAACCCACAACATCCCCCCGTTTGAACGTGCACTTGCTCTGCAGGTACCTCTCGGCATGGCATTGCTGACACGCAGGGGCTACGGTGCTGACGAAACTGTGTCTGCGTTTGAATACGCGCTGGCTTTGGCTGATAGGGTTGGCGAAACGCCGATGCGTTACTCAATTCTTTATGGGTTGTGGGTGAGCACGGCGATCAGGGGGCAGCACGTAGAAGCCTTGAGAACCGCTGAGGCGCTAGTCAAGCTGGCGGGTAAGTCCTCAGATTCTGCCTCGCTTGTTGTCGCCAATCGGGTCGCAGCAGCTTCGCACTGGTTCATGGGAAATTTTGCGTTGGCTGAGAGTCATCTGGAAATTGCGCTAAGTCGTTTTGACCCTGTCAAGCACGCGGGCCTCGCCAACAAGTTTGGACAGGATATCGGTGTAACGGTTCACATATTCGAGGCGTGTAATTCAGTGCTATTAGGGCGGACAAAACGCGCTAGGACGCACGCCAAGGAGGCTGAACGCATTGCACAAAAATCAGGGCACGTTCCAACAATTTGCTATTTAAAGGTGATGCGAGGCGGCGTTGCCAGTCATTTGAGTGGTGACAAGGCCGATGTTCGACGCTGTATGTCCGAACTGGAGCCAATTGCTAAAGAACATAATCTGACGCTCTGGCTCGCATATGTGGCAATGTTCAGCGAGGTCATCGCTGCTGAATATGGCGATACAAACAGCGTCGAGCGATACAAATTAAGAGACGCAGACCTTGTCTCGATAAACTGCACATTCTTTGTGCCCCACATGCGCATAAGTGTAAGCTGGTCAGCCTTAGCGATGGGCCTTCGCGAAGATGCGGCCGAACTGGCCATGATGGCGGAAAAGTTAATCAATGAAACAGGTGAGACTTACGCTCTGCCCGACCTCCACCGGTTGAACGCGGCAATAGCAAGAGCGGATGATGATACAGAGGCTGCGGAAAGACACTTAGGCACGGCCCTGGATGTCGCCAGACAACAGGGGGCGAAACTTTGGGAACTGCGCGCAGCCATCGACCTCGCTCACCATATGCAGGAGCAGGGTCGGATAAATGAGGCCATTACCCTTCTCGACCCCATCCACAACAGCATCGTCGAAGGAAATTGCCCCGAAGATCAGGCAACGGCCCGCAAACTGCTCGCCGAATTGGCGGCGTAAATCTAATGCCGACGGATTACAGTCGCGACGCGTTTCGGCTGTGGTGTCAGCCAATGACCTCTTCGGACGGCCGCTTTATCGATTTTGAGTTTTCAATTCGCTATCAGCCGAGGCCGATTTCACTTAATCGCGAACACAATTCCGAAATCCGGGATGATGCGGTTGCAGCGAAAGGCAAGAAAGTTCCGCGATGCAGTCGCCCGCTCAAACCAAAATGCTGCACCTTCCACCAATGACGGCTTTCAGGACGACGACTTACTGAACTTGCCCGCAGTCGAATGTCCGGTAAGTCCCGCGACTTGATCCTTGCCTCCAATATATTCGCTGCATCCTGAACGAATGGCCGGTATCTGTGCTGCCGCGCGGCGCCGCGAAGTGAGCACATGAAGCGATTTCCGCGCTGCGAGCGCACGCAGCAAGAATATCAAATTCACCGGTTGGGCTCGTTGCCGTCATTAGATCAGTCGCAGCATATCGGTTCGCCAAGCATTTCCGCCCCGGCAAGGACGGCCCTAAGCGGGCTTTGACCAAGCCTTACCAATGCTACGGTGCGGCACGCCATTCCGGCAATTCGCTGCAACTGCGAAATCTGCGATGGGCGAATTCGTACAGTGCGGGCAAAGCCTCCGTGTGACGTGGGAGTGGTCTTGCGAGAATCTAACTACTTTTCCGGCCAGCTTGCTATGCCAACGATAGACATTTCCTTCGATCCTGTGGTCGCCACAGTCAACTGCGAATAGTGTCCTCTGCCTCGAACGCCTTCGTGCCTGCCTGTCCCGCCTACAAAATGCCATGTTCCATAAGCGCTGCCTGTTCCGACTTCATCTACTGTCCATGCCTGCAAAATCTTGTCGCCATTGATATCCGTCAAAACACAGTTTCCAGAGCCGCCAGTCATTCCATTCAGGATCGTCGTTGCCCCAAAACACCGCATTGTCATGCCCTCAAGCGGAGTTTCCTCCAGCCCCTCAAAGCGATCCATTGTCGAACCGCTCCTTACCACCATCAAGTCTCCAGACAGGGGCTCAAAGAAGTTTTCCGCTTGCCCATATCCGACGAAATCTACGTCATACGACTGTGCCAGAATTGGTCCCGACAGCAGGTGCAGGGCAGCGAGTGAGCAAAGTGCGGTTTTCAAATTATTTCTCCTTAAGCGCGTTGAGTAGGTCTTAAAGTAGGCTGGAAGTACCCTAACGTCTTTGACCACAAGCGAAGGCATGTTTAATTATGATTATCGTCATAGCAAAAAGTTGTGCCCCCATGAGAGATGGCTGCAATTTGTCACTTTTCGCCGACAGTTAGGTCTGCAACATCAGTCAATTAGGGCTCACAACCGACCTCGGATGCAGCGCAGCATCGCCCCTATCAGGCCGTTCTTCAGCGACGTGAGCGGCCCTGAGTTGCCGTCCACCCGCTTGTCCAGATGCCGCAGTCGCAGCCCGCAATTCCGCCATTCGCTGCAGTTGCACAACTCGGAACCGGCTGTAAGCTGAGAAAATCGAATGCGCGCAAGTTTGGGTGAAACTTTTTCGCGACTTCTTACGTGGCTCCTAAACTGAACCAATAGGAGGACGGATTATGAAATTCATGACCATGACATGTGTGACGCTGTGCCTGGTGGCAGGTGGCGCGTTTGCAAAGGAACACGACCAGGGCCGCACAGACGTTCCGGGTGCTGACAATGTTGGGTCGGGCACCGTGAGTTCTGCCCAATCGCTTGGCGGAGCCGTCGGAGAACGGCCGGGCGGCAAAGGTCCGTCGGCAGATAACCCGGCATCAGACAAAGCCGGCCGTTAATTCTGGGGGTTGTTAACGAGTAACTCAGGCCCGGTTCCCCAACCGGGCCTTGTTATTTTTGGGGTTCGTTTCTGACAAAGGTCAGTGAGGCCCAGTGGCTTTCCCACACAACACTGCCTGGTCCCTCTACCGGTGCCATGTAAACGGCGTTGAACATGTAGTCCCCTGCAGCAGCGATCCGAAATCGACCGCGACCATGTTCGCCTGTTCGAGCCAATGTCCGCACCGTATCTTGCGGAGCATTGGCACCAATGGGCGCGTGAAACATGGCAATCTGCGCATCGGCGAGCGGCTCACCGCGCCATTCGAGAACGACGCTGAGCTCGGTGACGTCAGGATCAAATGGTGACCCGTCAACGCGTATCTCGAATGGCAGTCCCGTCCGCCGGTCCGACTCATGTGCGGTGGGGGCGCCGATTTGAATGAGTGCGCGGGCATTGCGAATGTACGCTTCGGCGATATCGGTATCGGGCAGTGCACGTTCGCCATGCGCCTCCACGATGTGGCCCAGACCTTCATAGTCAAGGTAGTCCTCAAACTCATACATCGTGTCAAACTCGATGTAGGACGGGTTTGTTTCCACCGTCAGAATGTGCAGCCCTTCATCCACAATTGGCAGATCGGCGATTGCCGGGCGGTCTCCCAACCGGGCCTCAATCGCCTGTGTGCCGCCCGGCGCGTGCAGTTTCATCGACTTCATTGTGGAGTCCAGATACGGGATCGATGATCCGGAAAGATCCTGGCCGACGCGAAGATGTGCTGAAAGCGTGTCGCCGATTTCAACAATGTCCGCGCCCACATCAATCCAGAACTCATGTGCTTGCGGCGATTGAACAAACGCGAATGTGAGTATCGCCGCGAGGGCCAAGGTTGCTTTGGGTCCGGTCTTCATTGCGGGTTCTCCTGATCTTTCAGAAACCACGCAGCGGACGGTCAAATAGTTTCGTTGAAATTACAGGTCAGAGAATTGCGCTGCAGCCACCACAGGTCCGGTGGGCGCGCCGGTTGGCGAACCGCCCGGCGGCTCAATTGATATCGCTATCGTTCCTGTCCGCACGCCGGGCGCGATCTCATCGGGGACCCGAATGCGCGTCGTACCTTCATTTTGCAGCAGGCCAAGCGACACCGGAGCGTCAGCCCCGTCGGCAATCAACCACAATTCGTGGATTTGCTCCGCCGGCGGCGCGCCTGCAACGCGTTCAACAACAATTTCATGCGTGGCAGGTATGACCCCCGCCGTCAGGATGACCGACCGGTCTTCTGAGATCAATTCAGCGCGGAAAGACGGCGTGAGGTCGTCTGACCCGTCGAACAGTCCTCCCAGGACAACCGCGACCATGACACCGGCCGCAACCAGACCACCGGCGAGCCATGACCAGATTGGGGACCACGACCTATGCCCGGCACGGTCCGCGACGGACGCCAGCACGCGCGACCTGACAGCCTTCGGCGGTTCTACCTCCTCTATGTCGACGGCCAAATCCGCAAGATAGTATTCCCAGGACTGGACCAGGGATTGCAAATCGCGGTCATTCGCCAGGCGCGCCTCAAAGGCCCGCTCCATGTCGTCTTCGAGCAGACGCAAGACATACTCCGCGGCGCGGGTGTCGTCATCATATGCGTCTTCGGGTTCGCTCATCGCGTCAGACAGTCTTTCAGGTTCATCAGGCTGCGCCGCAACCAGGTTCTCATGGTGTTCAACGGAACGTCGTGGCGCGCCGCCAAGGATTTGTAGGTCTCGCCATCCAGATACGCACCGCGTACTGACGCCGCCTTTTCCGGCTCCAGTTCTTCAAGGCAGGCGTCAATCCTCGCCCGCTCAGATCGCGCAATGGCAATTGCCTCGGGCCCCGGAGCGGTATCAGTGAGACGTGCGATCACAGCATCTGACCCACCATCGGGCCGCCGCTTGCGCAATCGGTCGATGGACATGTTGCGCGCAACCGTGATGAGCCAGGTCATAGGGCTGTGGCCCGTGATGGCGTAAGTGTCGGCCTTGTGCCAAACCCTCAGAAACACGTCGTGCAACACCTCTTCGGCTTCGCCGCGGTCTTTCAAGATACGCAGGCACACGCCAAAGAGCTTTGTGCTCGTCGCGTCGTAGAGCAATGCAAACGCGTCTCGGTCGCGCAACTTAATGCGCGCGATCATGTCTTCGATCTGTGCTCTTGTCGTCGCCACGTTCTGCCACCCCCCCCCTCGGTCGAGAGTTTGCCAGCCGCCAGCCAATGTCAAACAAAAGGGTACCGCGTCCCCGGGAAATCGTATCGGGGACGCAGTCGCGAACAAAGGCTTGCCGCCGTTACCCTCACATCGCGGTGATCACACGCATGACAAGTTTGCCGTCAATCTTGATTGGCCCGTCTTCCTTGGCCCCAAGCGTGTATTCGAAAACGCCGGTGGAGTTCCCGCCAGCTTCGCCATGGACCATCAGCATGAGCATGTCGCCCGGCGCAACGGCTTCCATCAGGATGGCTGCCACGTCTGCATTGTCGCCCGCACGCAACGGTGCGTATCCAACAACCGGCCCCGGTTTCATATTTGCGTCGGTGCGGTGCACAACCATCCAGCCGTTCTCATTCGCAGCGATCATTTCCGCGCTGACAATTCCGTTTGCAACTGATTGATCCATGGCGAGCACCATCGGCTTCGCGGCGTGCCCATCGGCAAGAGCGGCGCCACCCATCGTTCCGATTAATGCTGCAAGAATGACGTATTTCATGTGACATTTCTCCTTTTTGTACGCAGAAAGCCACGCGGTAGGCGCCGAAAAAGTTTCACCAACATTGAAAAAGGACGAAGCTCGGAAACCAGCAATGCCGGTGTCGTGGCTCCTTGGATCCAAGGTTAAGCTACATTTTGTACTCTCAGCTACTTGTCACTAATCGGCACAAGTATTGTTCGCTGCACATCGCTAGGCTCTGGACCTGTTAACGGGTCCCGGCGTCAATTGCTGCTTTATGACTCGAAGCTGCCTTGCGGCAGTGCGGAGAAAAGCGAGCTTTTGAGGTCTTCTGAATGTCGGCTGTATCTGATTGCATCATGAGATATCGCACTTGCGGCGAAGGTCCGGAATCCCGCCGTCTTCGGATCGTGTGGACCAAATCGGAACATTTAGTATTTCGGAACGCGACCTTTCCAACAAACTCTGGGAAGAACGTGTCGTGAAGCGATTGCCGCTAAAACATCACCGACCACATGACGTGAAAGGCCATATAGATAACAATGAGCGAGCCGACAGAGTAGAACGTAGCCCTAAGCTCATGAGATTGTTGAGTGGCGTAGGCAATGAAATGTGCTGTCCGTGCCAACACGAATCCATACATCAGCACTTGTGCGACCCACAAAATCGGGTCGATGACCACAAATAGCAAGCCAGCAGCCAGAAACGCTGGAATGTTCTCAAGGTCGTTGCGATGCAACCGGCGTGATCGTTCGACATATTCGTTGGAGTCTAGTTGTTCCGGACTGGGATGTTTGTTGATAGGGCCTTTGCGCAAGTCTTCGGGGCTGGCCCAACCGGAGCCGATTTTCAGCATTCGGTAGACTGTCATCCAGCCTTGCAGCATCACTTTCAATACCATGAGCGCGGCAGCAATCGCATAGACTTCAAAGACCGGGTTATCCAAATTCAGCAGGTTCATTGTCTGTCCTTATGTTGGGACTGGCTCTTATTCTTATCGCCAACGTCGAGGCGAAAATCTTGAGATAACCATTTACTTACCATTGGTAAGTGATCTACCATTACC
This sequence comes from Sulfitobacter aestuariivivens, assembly GCF_014763045.1. Lineage (GTDB taxonomy): Bacteria > Pseudomonadota > Alphaproteobacteria > Rhodobacterales > Rhodobacteraceae > Sulfitobacter > Sulfitobacter aestuariivivens. The sequence continues at coordinate 317,221 of NZ_JACTAG010000001.1, read as the reverse complement.
AATGGTAAGCAGTCAAGGATCGCCCGCATGCAAGACAAGGATACAAAAGCGCAAATCTTGTCCGTAGCGCGGCAGATACTCGCAAAGGATGGGCTTGATGCAGTCTCGTTTGACGCAATTGCGCGGCGGATCGGCTACTCCAAACAGGCCGTTTTGTACTGGTATCCAAACAAACACGCCCTATTGAACGCTATGTTCGTACCATGGCTTTCAGCCGAAGCAGACGCGGCTGAAGCTGCGGTCTCTAACGCCACAAATAGCGATGAAGCTATCGCATCGTTTGTCAGCGGCATGGCTATGTTTCACTTCGATGACCTGAACCGGTTCCGCATGATGTACCTTTTGCCACAGACCATCAGTGCCAAACTTAAACATCGATCCAAGATTACGCCCGATGATAGCATCCATCAGATCACAAACCGGCTTTACGGTGCGCTTGCCAGTCGCTTGTCTGGCGACCAAAGGGGTGCCCGAAAGAAAGCTGTAGCAATCCACTCTGCTGTCCTTGGGGTTATTCTTATGTTTGCTCTGGCTGACGCGGTCGGCGATCCACTGAAGCATTCCGAGACAGATTTAGTAGACGCGCTGATTGGGAGTCTCACCGCCGAGCAAAATCAAACAAGGCATGGAGATACATACACAAAAGGAGACGTCATATGAAAGAAATTCCGACAAGATTTCTTGCCCTAGCAGCAGTCGCGGCGCTCTTCGGAATGATCTGGGGCATTCAAATGTCCGCCAGTCACGACTACACGCTTTCACCTGCACACGGTCATCTCAATCTCATCGGATTTGTCACAATGTCCATCTTCGGCACCTACTATGCATTGACGCCGCGCGCTGCGGATAGGCCATTGGCCAAGTTGCATTTTTGGATAGCAACGGCGGCAGTTGTATTACTGGCGCCGGGGATCGTTATTGCAATTACGGATCGCGGAGAGTTGTTAGCCCAAATCGGGTCACTTTTAGCGATCCTATCTATGGCGCTCTTTGCTTTTACGATTGTGCGTTATGGCGTCGGGCCATTTGTCGCCGCCAAGACAGATGGACAGGAAAACTAGACCCATAGCTCCCGTCTGCATGTCAATCTTGCGCCTGCCCGTAAAGCTCAACCTGCTGGAGCCTGTGTGAACTTATCAGTGCCCAGAACTGCTGCCAGCATGGGATGTTGGCAGAAGCGGACGTTCGCTGCACAATAGCAATCAGGGCGGCATGGGCTCATTCCGGCCATTGGATGCATTGCAGCATCGGCTCAGACCCTACTCCGGCTGGCGACACGCACGGCCCGAAGCCGACATCTGAGTGTTTCTCTCAGATGACCGCTTAGCCAGCGTAACCGGTCACTCATGATTGGCTCGCGCCGCCGCAACGCCCGCTTTATGCCAACACCGGCCACTCGTTCTGACTGCGTCCGATGTCTCACAACGGCCCGCATCCACCTGAGTAGCCTGGTCTCGCTTGTTTGTCGTTCGGGTCCTTCCAAAGGCGTTCCTTCATGCTGGTAATTCGCACCCCGTGTTATCGGTCTATGTCGAATTCGGTCAGGGTTGAGATTGGGGTTGTTGTTGATCACCTTGCCAAGACTGCTCGAACATTTGGAGGATCCTCTGGCGATTTAATAAGGGAGGGGGGGCCATATCCCTCAAACGGCGCGACGTTCAAACCCGTCTCCCTAGCACGCGCAGAATTTTTTTCCCGTGAACCTCCGTTTATCTTAGACGCGCTGAGTAGACTGCGACTTTCCTCTTGCGGGTAGAAGTCTTCTATTGTTTTTGCTAGAGTTTATAATTTATCACATTATAACAATGAGTTGAGGAAGCTCACACTGGAGCGTTGCCATGGGTTGCCTTAGTTCGTTCAGTTCCACAGTCTGTACACGATTTCAGAGATCATTTTTCCCTTTGGACGTTTGAAAAGCCAACGCTCCATCAAATTTTTTTCCAGGCTCCGAACCAAGCCGCTCCACTTTAATGCGAAATGAGCGCGCTATATTTGAATTCTACTTCATCAGTGGGGGAACAGGCCAACTTCAAACGGTGACCAAAGAGTAGGTGCTTTGATCGGGCCGGCAAGTTCGGCGGAAAGTGTGAATTCGCTGCAATGCAGCGGGAATCTGAGCAGTCGCGAAAACGGACCATCGTCACCGAGGTCTTTGTGTTGTCTTGTTTTTGCTCAGTTCTTCAGGGAAGCGGACCTTTGTGGCAAGGGCAAATCAAGATAGCCGCGAGGCCAAATCGGTTCAGCCAGTCGGCCCGCTCGAAAAAAAAATCACAATGAATCAAGGACATTGACACGCTTGCATAGGCATCAGCGGTTGGTGGAAGGCGCAGTGCGCTATCGTTTCCAATGCCAAGCCTGAAGGATTATCGTTTGGCTAAAGGGAAACTCTGTGACAGAATCTAGTCGAACTTAATCAGGTCGAGCGAAATCAGCCATTTAGAGCTAGTACACCAATGCCTGTAGATCGAGAAATCAAACCAGATATCTGGGATAAGGCGACCGAGATCATAGCAGATATGCCGGGCATGCCCGTAGATGGCCAAGATCCGGACCACCTGATCAACGCAGCCAGTTTGGTGTCTGCGGTACCCCAGAAAAAATCCTTGGAGTGTGTCGGTTTACCGGCCGCCATTTATGATGAGAATGGTTCCCGTATCCTTGGCCCCGACGGCTTTCCTGAAAATGTGTCCTTGCCGCGCGGTTTATCGACAAAGACCTACGTGGGAGCGCGCGGAGAACTTTTGTTTTTCCAGCCAATCGTTTTAGAGGGAATGGCGTGCAAGCTGTGCATGGGCCTTGATGCCGAGCATCTGCATGTCGTACTCCCCGAAACCACCCGTCTGACCCAAGCAGAATTTACCGTTTTAGCTGGGCTTATGAACGGTCACAGCTTGCGCGATATCTCGGATGCTGACGGGGTGTCCTACAACACCCGTCGTCGGCAGACTGAAACTCTTCTTGGAAAGTTGGGTGTCCACTCGCAGTTGGAGGCTATTCGGCTCGTTTTTGTCACGATGGTCGACAGGCTCTTGTTGGCTTTGGGCGAAGCTGACGCTCCCGGAGCAGGGATCTCAAAACTCGCGGAGTTACATGGTGAAGACGTCCGGTTTCACTGGATCCACTTGTCAGGGCACCCCCCTATCCGCGTGGTCGAATACGGCGACCCGAGAGGACAGCCGATACTATTGCACCACATGATGCTATTTCCATGCGGCTTGCCTCCAACGGCGATCGCGGAAGTAATCAAGGCTGGTTTCCGGGTCATCGTACCGTTTCGCCCAGGCTTCTTTGACGCGCCCGAATGGCGCGGCAGAGCAAACTCTGAGGAAATGCTGGCGGTTTGGTCGGAACGATGTGACGCGCTCCTGACATTTCTAAACTTCGACAGAGTACATGTCGCGAGTATCAACTACGCCGCAGTTTGGGCAACTGACTTTGCGCGTCGCTATTCCGAGCGCGTGCAGAGCATGGTTATGTTCTCGCCGCCACATCCCAGCAGCCAGTGGCAGACCGAGGCGCGCACGGCGTCGTTCCTTCATTCGTTGGCTGGCATCGTCAAAAAGGCGCCTTGGCTTTCAAAACCGATTGCGCAGTTGCATGCAGCCCGGGTCCATGACATCGATACATGTATCAAAACCCTCCACAAAACCTACAAGAATTGCCCCGCAGACCTCTCGGTCGTTGAGTCTACTGCACAGCAAGGGCTCGCGCTGGCTGTCCCCCCTTTGAGCTTGCGCGAAAGCATCGGCGGTCTGGATGCGGATATGCGTGTGGTGCTCCATCCGTGGGAGACCTACCTCGCAGGATTGGATGTGCCGATACATTTCATTCATGGTAAAGAGGATCAAATTACACGGTTGCAGGTCATCGAGAGGCTCGCCCAATCTTTGCCGCAGGCACGGCTCAATGTCCTGGAAAATAGGGGCAATCTGACGTGGTGGCGGGATGTTGGCCAAATTCTCACGTCCACTCTTGGCACCTAACGCTTTTTGGCAGCCACCAAGATTGCCAGCACCGTCGCAGACCTGCCTGGTTTTGATGCCGTAGCTCCAGCCCGTCTCTCGATCCGCCATTTGTTGTCTCGATGGCTTTGGGCAGAGGTTTCAGATTTGCCCCCTTGCTACAGTTGCGGGCTCCTAAAATCCAAAAAGGCTCTTGTGGCCACAATGCAGGTCACTTCGCAGCGCTGAAGCATTCTTGGATAGAGAGCCAAGTTATCATTGGGCGTTTTCGGCGGCTGGAGTCTGGTGGCGATGTTCTCGATCCAGCGTTGTCGACTCGGCTGGATCCTCTGCGTGTCGCGGTTGGATCCGCGCGTGCATAGTCACCTAGTGGACACAAAGGCCCAGCTTTTCGCGCTCAGCAGGCTAGAGGACGGGCCGCTATCGCCAGTCAGGTCATAGGGCAATTGCACCATGAAGCGATTTGCTTGATCCGGCAATATTCGACTCAGTCCGAATATTCAAAGGTAGCGGCAATGGTTAATCCACTACGTCATGCAGTCGTAGGAACCGAGACTGCATACAGCGTGCAGCCGGTTGAGACAGATGCTTGAGTCATTTTCTAACAATCCGGGAAGCCTTCCGTTTCTTGAAGTCATCGGCTTGCTAGGATTCGTTTTGTATGTGGTGGGTTATCTCTTGATCGCGCTACGGAGGCTGACCGGTGGCTCGATAGCGCATTTCACGATTAATCTTGTTGCTGCGACTTTGGTTCTGATCAGCTTGACCGCCAGTTTTAACCTTCCCTCAGCCATGATCCAGACATTCTGGATAGGAATTTCTGTTGTTGGGATCGTAGTGGCTGTTGTTAAACCGTCGCAGCCACTGAAAATCACGGTGGCGACATCTCCTGAAACTCGCAAGAATTTTGGCAAATATCAGCGGCCCAGCGATGTGCCGATCATAGATGCAATAATTGATGCGCATGACTCGATTTGTATCGAAGTGGAAGTAGACAACAACGAGGCTCTGCATCGCGCAATCGACCTGGCTAGTGGTCCTGACGGGTGTGGGATCGACATTCGAGTGGATGGCGCACTGATCGCCCATGCGCTACATGTGAAACGATTGGAGCCAGAGCAGATACGCCTGGTGCCGCGGGCTGTGAAAGGTGGGGTGGGTAAAGTTCACTGGCTTTCCGCAAACATCTGACCGCTCCGAGTTGGGCGCCGTCGCGGGTTTCAGATTCATGACGATTGCAGCGGCGCAGAGGCCTTACCTAGTTCTATGAAGCTGCCCTCACCTGATTGCCTAACCCTGCGAGATGCGTCTTCTCGCCAGCGCTAAGGATGGCCATCTCCAATCGCATTATCGACCTTCCTGTTTCGCATTCGGGAACAAGGACCCGGCAGCGATCATGATATTGCCGAACGCATCCAGACTGTCTCTGAAACTATAGTGCGAAAAAACTAGCCCCGAACGGGGAAGCTTCTGTTTGCACAGCAGCATCGATCTCGCTGGCGCTGCTGATGGTAAGTTCCGAGACGCTGCATTGCGGCGTGGCCTAACCCAATGAAAGGCAGCTCAGGGCCGCCAGTGAAGACGGCCCGGTAGGCTCAGATTTCAATGGCCTCCGCAATGGCTAGCGCATCTTCAAGCTCGACGCCTAGGTATCGCACCGTGCTGTCCATCTTCGTGTGGCCGAGCAAAAGTTGAACGGCGCGCAGGTTGCCGGTCTTCTTGTAGATCTGGGTCACCTTCGTTCGCCTCATCGAATGCGTGCCGTATGCGCTCGCTTCTAAACCGATGGATATGACCCAATCGCGGACGATCCGTGCATACTGGCGTGTCGAGATATGCAGGCGCTCGTGGAAGCGGCCAGGCCATAGATATTCGGAGCCGACCATGAGCTCGTCCTCCATCCACTTCTCGACCGAGGCCCGGGTGCCTTCGGAAATTTCAAAGCGCACAGGTTTCTTCGTCTTGCTTTGCAACACCGATGCACGTTCTTTGACCTGGCCAGATGCCATGACGTCGACGACCTTCATCTTGACCAAATCGCAACCGCGCAACTTGCTGTCGATCGCCATGTTGAAGAGAGCGAGGTCGCGATGGTTTTCTGCCAATTCAAGGCGGACACGGATCGCCCAGACATGCTTGGGTTTTAGAGGTCGTTTCTGACCGACGATGCGACCTTTGTTCCATGCAGGGCGAAGTGCGCGAATGGCTGGTAGGTTTGGTGTTTCCATGACTGATCCTCCGATCCGCCATGCCCTCCCGAAACGACAACCCTTTGTTGACACAGAAGAATAACATAGAACACCAATTCCCGTCTTGGCGCCTAGATGACCAGTCAGAAAGATGAGCCGCTTTGGTTCAAACCATCAGCCAAAGCATCACGACCGCCATTCCGACCATCATCAGGTTTTCGGTGAGGCTCACAAACCCAAGCGGGACGTTTGAATTTCCACCGACGCAGGCGCATTTGAGCTCACGTTTATCGATGTAGACGGCCTTGAAGACGCTGATGGCTCCGATACTCGCGATGAAAAGCGCTGCGGGAGCTGACACCCAGGTCAGCATCATGCCGGTCATGAGGATGCCTGCGCCTGTTTCCACGAACGGATAGATGTAGGCGTAAGGCACCCATTTCCGCGCGAGAAGGTCGTAGTTGAGGAACATCGTGGAGAAGCCCTCGATATCGCGTAGTTTCTGCATGCCGAGAAGGATCATCGAGACAGAGATGAACCAACCGAGTGTCTGCCATGTAATTGCGCCAAGGAACCCAATGGAGAGCGCGATGGCGGTGAGCGCAGCTACGGCGAAGAGATAAAGCACTGGCCGGTAGGTGGTTGCCTTCGGGTCCCAGCCAGTCAGCCTTTCGCGCAGGTCCGTATAGCCGCCAACGCGTTCGCCTTCGATCCATGCTTGGGGCGTCGTCTTGACGTCGTGCTCGGCCTTAAAAGCGTCAACTTCAGTACGGGTTCGGAAAAGCCGGTCATCGACATCATATCCCTGACGTTCCAGCAGCCAGCGCGCCTTTTGACCGGATGGGCACAGATGATCTGTTAGAGCCATCCGGTAAAGCACAGCTGTCTTGCCCACCGCCACGTCGGCCGGGTTTGTATCAATGTCTGCAACGTCGCGTCTGTCTTTGGGCATTGGCTTCTCCGACGATTTAATTGCGTGGGCATATCTCATTTCTATATACCCCCATGGGGTATATAATCAAGAGTGCGAGCTTTGGTTCCGCACTCACTCGACTTTTTGTCTGCCACCATGCGAAAAGAGACCATGCACGAAAACCGCGAAGCCACTTTGAAACGTCTGAAACGCCTTGAGGGTCAGGTCCGCGGGATCGCCCGGATGGTGGAAGAGGACCGCTATTGCGTTGATGTCCTGACACAGATTGCGGCTGTACGCGCAGCGTTAAAAGGTGTCGAAAAGCTCGTGATCGATGATCACGCATCCCATTGCATCGAAGATGCGCTTGAATCCGGCAATCGGGAGGACCAGCGGGTGAAGTTCACCGAACTCCTTGAATTGCTCGACAAGGCGCGCGGCTAAGCTGTCACAGATTCACGGGTGGCGCGGTTACACTGGTGATTATTGCTGTTGCTAAAAGGATCACGGTGACGGCTAGCATCTCTAGGGAAATAGACCGTTGCAGGGCACGTATTGCTCCAGATTTCTTGGTACGTAACGCCGGAACCAGCCTCATTTTATTGAAAGCAGCAAAGCACAAGAGAACTGCAACAATCGCGACTTTCAGTAAGAGCGCCAAACCGTAGGCTGTCCCGAGTAGCGCAGTGACGGAGCCTGAAAGCAGCCAGGCGAGCGATGTGCCTGCAAAAATCACGATGGCGACACCAAAAGCGGCGACGTTTCCAAAGTGGTGCAACAGTTCAGCGCCCGCAGGATCACGCGCCGCCTTGTACAATGGCACAAGCGCACCAACCCAGAAAGCAGCGGCTAATAGATGCAGTACCAGCAAGACGGCCAGCGCCGCTCTTGGTTCTCCAAGAGCGTGGCCCACCTGAGCAAAGGATATTGCTACAGCAACGGTCCCCGCCATGGCGATCCATTGTCCGAAACGGGGGATCAAAAGTGCTAGTATCGCGACTTCTCCTAACCCTCGCCAAATCGCAGCGGTGCCTAGAGGGCTCTCCCATACAAAGCCAAGCATCATTGCGTCAGTCGCGCCCTCAATGCCCATCCCGGAAATCCGTGCCGCGCGGATGCCGAACCGTACGGCCAGCACGGCGAGACCGACAAGTGCCGCACCGACTGCAAGTTGCCTCGCAAGGCGCAGGACCGATGCTTCAGCCCTCTGAGAAAAGACAGCTGCAAAGAGCACGCCCCCCATCGCGAGCAGTGCCGCGCTATAGCCAAGCGCTTTGGCCACGATGGCCAAAACGACAAGGCCGTCGATGTGGGCGAGTCCGGTCACTCAGCGACCGTGAAGGAGAAGCTACCCTGCATAGGGTGACCGTCCGACGCCATACCGCGCCAGTCGAAGCGATAGCTTCCAGGCGCAAGCTCTTCCAATGGCAAAGCCCGGAACTCCGTAGAGGGGTCCATACCTGTCTCGCGTTCGATTTCGACATCGCCATCTGGAGAGGTAAGCGTGACTGAAATGATGCGCATCGGATCATCGAAGCGCATTGAAAGCTCGGGCACTTCCGTGACTGTCGCACCGTTGGCGGGTGTTGTGGCCTCAGATTTCGAATGCGCAAAGGCAAGAGCGGGAGCAACTACAACGGCCAAGCCGAGAAGAGTTTGTTTGATCATCTGAATTTTCCTCTATTCGGACTGGGCATTCAGTTCATCGTGATACTGACGAAGGTCATCAGGCCAAGTTGACTTGATGAAGGACAGCACCGCAATGACCTCATCATCGCTGAGCACGCCCTCGTAGACAGGCATGCCAGATGGTGGCGCGTTCTCCATCAGACCGGCAAGTCCGTATTTGGTCAGGGTGAAAAGCGTTTCGTCATCATGGTGCCAGGTATGCCCGGTGGCGTCATGCGGCGGCGCAGGTAGCAAACCATCCTCGCCACGCATCCGCCAGTTTGGCTGCCCCTCCAGGCGCGCGCCATGGCAAGCGGCGCATTGAGTCGCGTAGATGTCTTGGCCCATGGCGACCACTTCGGCGTCATCAGGTGTCAAAATACCAACCGCTTCAGAAGGTTGAGCCAGAACAAATGCGGCGGCGAAACCGGCGAGCGCGAGCCCGCCGGATAGCAAAACTGCTTTTGGACTTACCATCAGGTGTCGAACGGCTGCGCCGTGCCAGCGCGGTAGTATACCGTGCCGGTGCCAGCCTCTCCACCAAATGCAATGACATCGTAGCGGGCGGACGGGTCGTCGCCCATGCCAGGAGAGCCCATCGGCATGCCCGGAACAGCAAGCCCAGTGATGTCTGGGCGATCCTGCAAGACTGCTTCCAATGCTTCGAACGGCACATGCCCTTCGAAGACATAACCATCCGCTTCAATGGTGTGGCAGGAGGCGAGCTCAAGCGGAATGCCGCGCTCTGACTTTTGCGCCTCGGGATCGGTCAGTTCCTCGACGGTGACGGCGTAGCCGCGTGCGCGAGCTAGGTCAGCCCAGGCGTGACAGCACCCGCAGCCCGGTGAGGCGAGAACGCGCATAGGCGTGCCTGCACGCGCAGGCAGAGCAGCCATGACAAGAGCAGTTGCGGATAGGGTAATGAAGTAACGACGTGTGATCATGTCTGTCGGTCCTTTGATTTGAAAGTTGATTGGACTGCGGGCCAGCGCCCGTTGCCGCTCAGACTTTCGGAGGACCGGTTGGGACAGCGAGCGTCAGATTTGCAAAGTCGAAATCAGCGTACAGAACACTAACAACCGATCTGCTCGCGGGAATGACCTGCAAAATAACAGAAGTGGCCGCGAGATCGCCAAAACAGGGCATTGATCCCATGCCGCTGGTGGCGTCGCAGCAGTCCGCGAGCGCCTTCTCAGTATCAGTCAAAGGATCGCTTTCAGACATTTGGGCGTGGTTGTCTGCATGATCCGATCCATGGTTCAAGCCATGCATTACAGATGCGGCTGATGCACCAGAGAATGCAACAACAAGAATGATTGACAGAACCAAGCGAAACATCCCCAATACCTACTGGGGGTATATGGCTTTGACAAGTCACGAGGATGTGTCGCCGCGATCGAGCTTAGTTGCATCCGTTATGACTGCGCCACATGTCCGGGTCGTGCCCGTCTGGTACAGAGGCGCATGGATCATCTGAATAACCACGCAACACCGCGTACTGGCTGACTTGGGCATCAGTCAGCAGTGGCAATGTCAACAGATGAGCATTCAGATGAACGAGGCGGAGGGCTGCCCGCGCTTGCCCCGCTTCAGTAACCAGCCGTTCAAGCGCCTCAGCACCAGGCGCACCGTTTTGAAAGGCTGCGTCCAGCGCTTGTTCAGCTGCGACGAACCGCTCCCCGGCAGTTATGGCGTCTGCCTGCATCTGCGCTCGGATCGCCTCGATGTCGTCGCGCTGCTGCTCAGTCAGAGCGATCTCTTCGGCAAGCTCAAGCAGATGCGTCGGCCCCGGCACACCATTGAGTTCGGCAGCACGCGCAAGCCCCCATCCGCCGCCACGTGCGATTTCCTCTAAGTCTTGCTCCGAAAGAGACTTGATTAAGCGTGTTTCCTCACCCGCGTAAGCTGACGGCGATGTGCTATGGTTTTCATCGTGTGTTTGGGCAAAGACTGCGGTGGGGATGAGAACCATCAACATTGCGACGTGTTTTGTTTCCATGAGTGAAGTCCTTGATTGATCCGGGATTGGCCCGAAGTTGTTGCACAATCTGCGCCTCCAAGGGCATGATAGAAATCATGTCGGATCATTGGCTCAACTGTTTTGATGGCGCGCCAGAACGCACGCTGGACGAAGGCGAAACGCTTTTTCGTCGGGACGATGAAGTTGAATGGGCCTTCTTGGTCCGTGAAGGGCAGATTTCCCTTAGGCGTACGCTGCAAGACGGCGGGCTCTTGACCCTGCACACGGCCGAGGCAACAGAACTAGTTGCCGAAGCATCCCTCTTTGCGGATCGCTATCATTGCGATGCTGTCACCGAAATGCCGACAAAGGTCTCTCTGATTTCAAAGACCGAGTTGAAGGCGAGCCTTGAGAACTCTGCCACATCAAAGCGACTTTCGGTCAAAGCCTTTGAACGTACCGCGAGAGAGCTGCAGAACCTCCGGACCCGCATTGAGATCATGCGTTTGCGGAAGGTGGCAGATCGCCTTGATGCCTATCTCGAGCTTTACGGTCCGCCGGAATTAGGCGGGTGGGTGCGTGTCGCTGATTGGATCGGAGTGTCGCCTCCAGCGCTCTATCGAGAGCTAGCGGAACGGCGGACGAACAATCCTGGTCGCATTTGATTGACTAGAAGGAAGTTGGAAATTTCTAATGTCTGCTTTCGGGAAGCCGCACCGCAGCATCAGTTGCCAAGAAGAGTGTCTGGTTTGGGCCGTGCTTGCTGGCACGACACGATCCTTCGTTTGAATATGCTGCGACCGATCTAACGGCGGGTGAGAGCCCAACCTGTGAATTTGATATTCTTGCTGCGTGCGCTCGCAGCGCGGAAATCGCTTCATGTGCTCACTTCGCGGCGCCGCGCGGCAGCACAGATACCGGCCATTCGTTCAGGATGCAGCGAATATATTGGAGGCAAGGATCAAGTCGCGGGACTTTGCTGCCTTTCACTGCTGCTAAACCAATGGCGGCTTTCAGTGTTTGCGCCAAGAACGATGGTTAAAACCGGCGACGGAAAAGTATCAGATTTGACAAAACCGCTTTGCCAATTGCCTAGACGGTTTCACCCAGAATTAGTGAAGCACCCTTTTCAGCGACCATCATCGTCGGGGCATTGGTGTTGCCGCTAGTCATCGTTGGAAACACAGATGCATCCACCACGCGCAGGTTCTCGATCCCGCGTACTTTCAAATCTGGACCCACAACGGCCGTCTGATCTGAGCCCATCCGGCATGTCGAGGTTAGGTGCCAGGTGGTTCTCGCCTCGGCTCGAGTTGCGGCGATGATGGCGTCCTTGTCATACCCGGGTCCGTCGACCTGATCCCTGATGCTCTCAAAGACCGGATGCTCCGCAACACGCTGATGAAAACGTATGAGTTCAACATGGGTATCAAGATCTATTTGGTCCGACAAATAGTTCGGATCAACGAAAGGTCGATCAAATGGGCTGGCCGAAGCAAGCCGAACACTCCCTCGCGAAACTGTCCTGCATACGTAACCTCCGAACCTCACGCCGGGAGGTGTTTCCATCGCACGGTCCAAATGCGTATTGGCAACAAAACAAATAGACTGAGCACTCGGGTATTCATCGCTGTCTCTCAATCTTACAAAGGCTCCGGCATCCACACCTGTGGTGGCAAGCGGTCCAGTCCGCTTGGACTCAAACTCTCGCAAACTCGCCGCCTCATCTGGGATCGGAAACCCAAACTTCTCAGGCTCCTTTAGTCTAAACCCGACACCCGGCCCGGCGAAGTGATCAAGCAAGTTTTGCCCGACGCCTGCAAGGTCATGAATGTATTGAATGCCGTGCTCTTCCAAATGCGCCTCAGGTCCAACACCCGACAGCATCAACAGTTGAGGTGATCCAATTGTTCCCATCGAAAGAATGACTTCGCCCGCTGACACAAACGCAGCTTCGCGGCCCTTGGCATAGCTCACGCCCAGAGCGCGTTTGCCATCAAAAGTTACCCCTGTAATCAATGCCCCAGTAACAACGGTCAGATTGGGACGCTGTCTGACAGGTTTCAAAAAACCATCAGCCGCACTGACGCGTAGTCCGTCTTTGGTCGTGAATTGATAGTGAAAACATCCTTCCTGCGTCCTGCCATTGTAATCTGGATTTCGTGGCACTCCGAGGTCTTCATAGACTTTAAAGCACATCTCTTGAAGTGGATGCAGGTTGTGCGGCATCTCGATAGAGATAGCGCCATCGGTGCCATGAAAATCGTCGTCAAATACGCTGCTGGCCTCTGACCGTTTCATGAACGGCAGTACGTCACCATAGGACCAACCCGTGTTTCCAAGTTGCGCCCAGTGGTCGAAGTCGCCGCGATTGCCGCGTACATACATGCCCCAATTGATGCCGCTTGATCCTCCAAGGCCCTTGCCGCGATTTAGCAGGATGCGCCTGTTGTCCAAATGTCTTTAAGGCTCTGAACGAAATGCCCAATCTAGCGGTGTGTCCCATTGATCCACGGACGCTCCATACGCTTCTAAAAGCGGTCCTTTCATTTCACGCCCGGCTTCAAGCAAGAGGACCTTGTTGGTAGGATCAGCCGAAAGCCTATTGGCCAAAATGCACCCTGCCGTGCCCGCGCCACAAATCACAAAATCAAAGGCCGTCATGTTAATCCCCCAAATTTCAGAAAGCTCATTTGAACGTAGCACTTAAGCTAAGTCGTGGATAGAAAACGGTACAACCGCACACTTATACTCTTTGCTAAATCTCGTGTGCCTGAACGGCACCCCATAACACCCAGCATTCGTGAACGACGCAGCATCCGTCACTCTGGTCTCTTCGCGGTCATTAGATCGCACGCGGCATGTCGAACTTCAGGACAAAGCTGCGCCAGCAAGGACGGCCCTAACCGGACGTTCATGGCGAGATACTTTGCCGCGTTGCAGCTTCCCCAAAGAGAACGTTGATCGATTGCGCAGCATTTCCAACATCAACGTACACTAATCGGGCAAAACGAACTCGTGCAACCGCAGCTTCATTATTGCCACGCGACCTCACTTGTTCCGGGTTCGGCGCTTTTGGACCTGTCAGTCGCCAACACCTCGGCGCTTCGCAACGTCAGTCAGACCTCGGGCCAGCAGGTCGAATACGATCCGGATACGACGGCTGGTCTGTAACTCCCGATGGGTGACCAGCCAGATTGGAAACTCAAGCGAAGGGAAATCCGGCAAGACCTTCTCTATGCCAGGTTCAGCCTCGCCCAACGTTTCGGGCTGCATCGAGACGCCGTAGCCCGCTTTCACCAATTCCCATGCGACGACACCGCTCTCGCTCGACATCACGAAGCTTTCTGCGCGTACGGGCACACCCATGTTGTGCAGTGGGGCCATTAGCCGCTCTGGGTCGGCATTGCCGACGAAATCGAGTGCGGCCACATCGCGCGGTGTCCGTGGGCGGCTTGCACGATCGAGATAGTCGGTCGCGGCATAGAGGTTGGCGCGAAAGTCGCCCAAGTGCCGTGCGATCAGGTCCGGCTGATCTGGGCGGACGTGGCGTATCGCGATGTCCGCCTCGCGCTGCGTCAAATTCTGCATCTCGCTCGACGCAAGAATGCGCACGCGGATGCCTGGCGCCATCTGTCGCAACGGCTTGAGCACACCAGGCAGGATCGCTGCAGACAAGAGGTCCGTTCCCGTAACGGTGACTTCGCCGGTGACATCCTGAGATTTACCATCGGCCACCATCGAGATGAGCGTCGCAGCCTCGCCCATCGAGCGCATGTGATCAATCAGATCGCGCCCTGCTTCCGTCAAGGTAAGTCCACGGACGCTGCGTTCTACCAGCGTGACGCCAAGTGCCTCCTCCAACGCACCAATCTGCCGCCCTATCGTCGGCTGTGTTGTCTTCAGCACGCGCGCAGCACCGCTGAACGAGCCCTCCTCAGCCGTCGCGAGGAAGGCGCGCACCTGGTTCCAATCGAAGGAGATGGCCTGCCAGTTCATTCATGAGCGTATAGCAGATGGACAAATTTAGACAATCGACCTTTCACTGGCGCATGGATGATACCGGCTGCGAAACGAGATCGGCCCGGTCTCGGCAATCGAAAGCGACACAATGTATTCCGCAATTTCTTACGGCTGGCGCATCCGCGCGGCTTCAAACACGACGTTTAACACGCAAAGGAAACCGACATGACTGCCCAAGCCTTCTGGGACCGGCATGCGCCCAAGTACGCAAAAAGGCCCATCGCCGATGTCACCGCCTACGAAGAAAAGCTGGATTGCGTCACGGCGCTTCTTCGATCGACCGATCGCGTTCTTGAAATCGGCTGCGGGACCGGCGGCACAGCGAGAAAGATCGCGCCTGTCGTCGCTCATGTGACAGCAACCGACCTCTCTGCCGAGATGATCCGAATCGCCCGGTCACGATCAGGCGGCGATGCCGCAGTATCACCAGAATTTCTTCAGGCGGAGGCGGCGCAACACCTTCCCGGCCAACCGTTCGAGGTCATTTGCGCGTTCAGCATGCTTCATCTGGTGGATGACATACCCACCGTGCTGGATGCAGTATTCCGCCAAGTGAAACCTGGCGGTTACTTCATATCCAAGACGGTTTGTCTGAAGGACGCGCCGCGCTGGATGCGCGCCATGGTTCGTGTGCTCATGGCCGTGCGGATCGCGCCTAATGTGATCATCTTGAGCCGTGCTGAATTGACTCGGCACCTGATCCGGGCCGGCTTCGAAATAGAGCAGACGCGGTACTTCGGAAAGAACCAACTGAACCCCTTTATCGTCGCGCGCAAGCCAGCTTGAGGCAGACCGCCACCTTATACTGAAAGACCAAAGCATGTACTTTATCAGCCGTCGCGAATGGGCGTTCCTTGCCCTCGTGTTCCTCTACTCATTCATTCCGGCAGTCGTCGGGCTGGTCCGGCTTCCGGAACTTTTCGGCGCTCCGGCGATCATACCGCCGAACCCGCGTGCGGTGATCGAGCCCCTCCCGATCACATTGCATATCCTCGGCAGTTCAGTTTTCTGCCTTGTGGGGGCTGTGCAGTTCCTGCCGAGCCTGAGGCGCTACCGTCCCGCCCTGCACCGGACTCTCGGGCGGGTCGTAGCGGTAGCGGGATGCGTCAGCGCGCTTACCGGGCTCTGGATGACGGTAGCTTTCGCATTTCCCGAAGCCCTGCAGGGACCACTGCTTTACGGGGCGAGGGTCACGCTTAGCCTTGCAATGGTCGCCCTCATCGCGTGGGCCATCATTGCGATCCGATCGCGAGACGTCGCCGCGCACCGCGCTGCAATGCTGCGCGCCTATGCCATCGGCCAAGGGGCCTCAACGCAGACCGCGCTCTTTCTGGTCGCAATGGCCCTTTTTGACACTGAACTGCAGGGATTTTCGCGAGACGTCCTGATGGTTGGGGCCTGGGCCATCAACCTTGCGATTGCGGAACTCCTGATACGCCGCGCTTTCGCAACGCGCACATCAGGCGCCGTGATCTGAACCCAACCGTGCTCCCGGCCTGATACCGGCAAACTCCTGAAACACTGAAAGAAGACACCGAAATGAGACAGCTCGATCCCCATATTCTTCTGTCGGCCCTGTGGCTGTTCATACTGCTCAACATCATCTTTCGCGACATTCACCAGTTTGTCCTCGCGTCCCATATCGAGATGCTGATGACTGGCTACTACAACGGCATCGAGATTACCGAAGGGCTGATGCTTCTGGGCGGTTTCCTCGTCCAAGTGCCAATTGCGATGGTGCTCTTTTCGCTCCTGCTGAAACGCAGGATCTGCCGCCCTGTCACCGTTCTTGCAGCGATCGTCACGACGGGGACACTCCTTTCCTCGTCTCCAA
Organism: Sulfitobacter aestuariivivens; assembly: GCF_014763045.1. GTDB lineage: Bacteria > Pseudomonadota > Alphaproteobacteria > Rhodobacterales > Rhodobacteraceae > Sulfitobacter > Sulfitobacter aestuariivivens. The sequence continues at coordinate 300,672 of NZ_JACTAG010000001.1, read as the reverse complement.
CCGACATGGATGACACCTTTCACCTCATCATCGAGATCGCGGCACTAATGGCAATTCTCTGGACCGCATGGAGGTGGCCCGAGCACAAACACACCGCGCCGCAATCCGACGCAAGTTCTTCGTAAAAAACGTGCGCGCATCGCAGTCACTATCATCGAGTAATAGGACCAAAGAGATGTTGGCAGAAACGCCTGTGAGCGATGCGGTTGATCTTTATGACAAACTCGCACCGCATTATGACAAACTTCATCATCGCTGGCTGCGTCATGCAGGCGGCGAGGCGCAGGCCGCCCTGGAAGGCCTGGTGCGTGCACTTGCGACGCCGAATTCGAAATTTTTGGATGCTGGCTGCGGCACCGGCAATCTGGCACGTGCATTGATTGCGGAGGGAATGCCCCCGAATTTGATGACCCTTCTCGACCCGTCCGCAGCGATGCTTGCACGTTGCGCCGACATCCCTGTGCCAAAGGTAAACGGACGGTTGGAGTCCTTGCCTTTTGAGGATGGCACCTTCGATCTTGTAACCTGTGCTTGGGCTTTGGAAACCGTCCCCGATCCCTATCTGGCCTTGACTGAGCTTTGCAGGGTTGTTCGGGTCGGCGGCGCGCTGTGTCTCGCGTTTTGCGCGGATGAGCCTGCCCGCGGCCTTGCCGACAGCCTAATGCGCCAGGCGCTTTTGTTTCGCGGGACCGGTCGGTTTATGTCCCGTCCCCGATTGATGCAGGCAATCGAGCGTTTCGACGGTTTTGAAGTGCGGGCAATTCCAAGCCATGGTCCGGCCTCGACCTTACTTGCAAGGCGGTCTGGCGCAGTAACCCGGGCGTCTTGGTAGCCGAGCTTGGAGTTGAAAGTGACCAACATAGAGGCCTTCGATACACTTCACGTCAGGAGCCTCGAACTTGGCCGATCAGATGAGGCCACCCCGGCCCACGCGGAAATCATGGTTTCTACGGAGGGTATTTCCGGGATCTGGATAGCAACAAATTGAATGCATATGTCCCAGCACGATGCCAGACAATGAGTTAACTGTTGAAATAGCGCGCCCAGCGGACAATGGGCGACGAACACATGGAAAGTCGTCGCAATGAGATCTGAAATTAGATTCGTCCGATTGTCGGAAATCGACCCAGCCGAAATCTTGGCGCACATGTCCGACCCTCGTGTGGCCGAGCATATGCCGCTTCTGAAATTTGCTTGGAATGCCGAGACAGTGGCGCAGTTTGTCGCCAAAAAGGAGGAGTGTTGGCACCGTGACGGACTTGGACATTGGGCATTTTTGTCTGATGATCGATATGTCGGCTGGGGTGGATTTCAAAAAGAAGGGGCCGAGTGGGATTTCGGACTCGTCTTGCGGCCCGACACGTTTGGCCTCGGGCCGCGCATCGCGCGAAAGGCGATCGACTTTGCGATTTCCGATAGACGCATCCCGTATGTAACCTTCCTTTTACCACCGTCACGAACGAACTTGCGGGCACTCGACAGACTTGGTGCTTGGCGGGTTGGCGAAGTCGATTATGACGGGGCGACCTTTCTCAAATTTCAACTTGCGACAGAGTGACAGCATTGTCCGATTTCTGGCACATCGCCAGCTTCAGAATATGTCGTAGCGCGCGGCCGAAAGCGGACTTTGGACGTACTATCGAACGCGACGGTTCAGCTTTTGCACCGGGCCTATTCGTACATATTTCCGCATTCTGAACGCTTAAACGTCGGTCAGCGGATCAATTGGCATTTCGCTTCACTTCCTGCAATGGAAGCTATCTCCATTCAAGATTTGATGTTTTGATTTAGGGCTGTCTGGATCAAGAATATGGTATCCGTCCCCTCAATGTGCATCTGCTAACAGCTAAAGGTTTTGATCATCAAAGTTTAGTCGGCTTGGAACCCAACTGAGACCAAAGCAGAAGTCATCTGCGAACGCATGTGTTGATCTTGAAAGGGAAAGGCATCGAAAAACATCGCCACAGAGGCGTCGGGTCTGCGGGTTTTCGTTGTCATTGCCCAATGGGCGGCCTTTTCTTCGTCACCGTTGATTTTGCAGATCACTGCGGCAATAGCTCCGATCAGAAAATGCGAACCCGGGGCGCGTGCACCCTTTTCCGCCCAGAGCACAGCGTTATCGTAGTCTTCCAATTGCAGGCAGGCCAAACCACAGGCACTCTGCATTGCGTACAAGAACGGATCCAACGGACTGAGGGCAATGGCCTTTTGAAGCTGCTCCAAGGCCTCTGCACCGCGCCCCGCCATGACGTCGCCCCAGCCATGCGCATAGAAACCTTGCGCAAAATTGGGGCTAAGCTCAATTGCGCGGTCGATCCAGGGCATTCCCGCTTCAGGGTCGCTTTTGAGCCAGTGCGCGCGGCCAAGCGTGAAATTTGCAAATGGGTCAATCGGGTCTAGCTCAACTGCCTTCTCAGCGAACCGGCGCGCGTTGTCAATTTCCGCCACAGCATTGGCATTGTATTTAAGAAAGGCGTTTTGAAAGCTGGTAAAAGACTGTGCAGCGTAGGCTCGGGCAAAGTCAGGATCGAGGTGTGTGGCCCGTTCAAAATGGCTGGCGGCGACCAGATTATCGGCCTTGTTGAACCGGTACATGTGCTGAAGGCCCAGATGATACATGCTCCATGCATCCAGATTTTCGGGAGGACGCAAGCGCGCCCGTTTTGCCTCGTTCAGCGGAACGTGAAGTTCAAGTGCTGAGATCACATGAGTCACAATGTCATTTCGGGTCTCATTTACGTCACTGACAGTGCCTGAGAATCGTTCACTCCAGACGACAGCCTTGCTGCGGGTGTCTGACAATTCGACCGAAACCGCGATGACAGCGCCGAAAATCTCGACCAACCCCGTGAGGCAGTACTTAGTCCCAAGAGCGGAATGAACCGCTTCGAGATCAGTTTCACTGTCGCGAAAACGAAAGGTTGATCCGCGCGACACGACCGTCAGCCAGCGCAGGCGCGATAGGCATGAAATCAGCTCTGCAGGGATGGCATCAGAAATTGCGCTGAAAGTTTGTGAATACCCAACCATACGAAAGGGCAGGATGGCGATGGAGGGGCGCGATTTGGATGTTACCAGCGAAGAGGGTTCAGCTACCGTTGCAGGACGGCCCACCTCAGCAGGGATAACTGGCGCAAGTGTCCCGACAAAACGCACACCCCGTCCACGCACCGTGCGAATGTACTTTTGCGTCACTCCAGTGTCACCAAGGGCTTTTCGCGTTGTCTTGATCACTGTGGCAATTGCGGCATCTGACACGATCCGGCCGTCCCAAACCGCCTCGACGATCTCGTCCTTTGTCACCATCCTATCGTGGTGCGTGACCAAGAGTACCAAAAGTGCAAATCCGCGCGGCTCAATTGCGATGTCCTGACCGGCAACCTGGAGCAGACCCCGGGTGGCGTCCAATGTGAAAGGGTCAAAGTGATATCGCATCCGCAAAGACTAATGCCGCCTGAGGGAAACACCAAGAAAAACTCAAGTTTTCCTCAAGCAGCGTGTGCAGCGATCTGTCAGACATTCATCATGCACCTCTTTGCCTCACTCTTGGTTCGAGCCACGAAGAAAAAAACGCATCGATTTAACGACAGACCATTCAACAACAGGGAAATGATTAATGGGAAACGATCAAGGTATCCGAACAACGCATGGACGCGGTCGACTCTTTGACAGCGTTTTGGACACAATTGGCGACACGCCGGCGATACGCGTCAACAACATCCCCACAAAAGGCGCGACAATCTATGTAAAGGCTGAAGCTTTTAATCCCGGTGGGTCGGTCAAGGACCGGCTGGCAGTCAACATCATTGAGGCGGCAGAGCGGTCTGGTGCGCTTAAACCCGGTCAAACAGTCGTGGAAGCCACCAGCGGGAACACCGGGATTGGGTTGGCAATGGTTTGCGCCCAAAAAGGCTACCCACTTGTCGTGACCATGGCAGATAGCTTTTCCGTTGAGCGGCGGCGGCTGATGCGGATGCTGGGGGCAAAAGTGGTCTTGACCCCGCGTGCTTTGAAGGGTGTTGGCATGTACAAAAAGGCCGCTGCCTTGGCCAAGCAACATGGCTGGTTTCTGGCGTCACAGTTTGAGACTGACGCCAATGCTGACATCCATGAAACAACCACAGGCCGCGAGATTATTGCCGACTTCGCCGGTTCAGCGTTGGATTATTTCGTCACTGGCTATGGTTCAGGTGGAACGATTTCCGGCATCGGACGGGTGCTGCGCAAAGAACGGCCCGAGACCAGGATTGTCCTGACGGAGCCTGCCAACGCGCAGCTGGTGGGTAGTGGCCATGCGCAGGAACGTGATGCCAACGGTGCGCCTGCTGTCAGTCACCCGGCATTTGAGCCACATCCCATACAGGGATGGACGCCTGACTTCATTCCGGCAGTCCTGCAAGAGGCAGTTGATGGTGAATATTATGATGAGCTGATCCCTGTAGCGGGTCCTGATGGGATCAAATGCGCACAAGATCTTGCCCAAAAAGAGGGAATTTTTACTGGTATTTCCGGCGGGAGCACTTTTGCCGTAGCTTTGGCGCTTGCCGAAAAGGCACCAACGGGCTCAGTCATCTTGTGCATGTTGCCCGATACCGGAGAGCGGTACCTGAGCACGCCGATGTTTGAGAACATTGCTGAGGACATGGATGCCGAAGAGGTCGCCATTTCATTGTCGACACCTGACGCGCAGATGGGGTGACTAGAGCGATCATGGATGTTTTTGAAACCGCCTGTCAGCGGGCCGTGGCGTACAGATCTGAGGTTGCCAATCATCCGGTAAAGCCACAGCTTGACTATCACCAAATGCGTGCACGCTTTGCGGAGCCCTTGCCGGAAACGGGTATTCCTGACTGTGCGGTGATCAATGAACTTGCCGACCGTGGCGAAGCAGGCCTGATGCCAATCACCCACCCTCGGTTCTTTGGATGGGTGATGGGTGCCTCTGCCCCGGTGAGTGTGGCAGCTGATTGGCTGGCTGCGGCCTGGGGACAAAATGCAGCGATGCATTCGGCAACGCCGACAGCCGCAGCCGTAGAAGAAACTGCGGCAGGTTGGTTGCTAGAAGTTTTGGATCTGCCGCGTGAAGCCGCTGTAGGATTTGTCACCGGGGCCACCGCAGGCAGCTTTGCAGCGCTCGCCGCTGCGCGCGGCGCATTACTCCGGCGGAGCGGGTGGGACTGCGAAGCTGACGGGCTTTTTGGCGCGCCTGAGGTACATGTCTTTATCAGTGACGATCTGCATGCGTCGGTTTTGTCGGCCCTGCGCTATCTGGGCTTTGGGGAACGCCGCGTGATACGCGTGGACACAGACAGCGAAGGCCGGATGTTGGCGGATGACCTCGCGCGCCATTGCGCTGGCTGCGATGGCCCAAAGCTTATCATTGCGCAGGCAGGGCAGATCAACACGGGTGCCTTTGATCCTTTTGCGAGGCTCGCGGATATCGCCCATGAAAATGATGCCTGGCTCCATGTTGATGCCGCTTTTGGACTTTGGGCGCGGGCGGTACCTGAACTGCGATCCCTGACAGAAGGTATCGAGAGAGCAGATTCCTGGGTCGTGGACGGACATAAATGGCTGCAGGTGCCCTTTGATTCCGGTTATGCGATTGTCCGCGATGCAGATGCGCTTCAGCGCAGTATGGCAATCTGCGCCAGCTATCTGCCCCCTCAAGGCGTTAGCGACAGGCCCCCGTCTTATTTAGTGCCGGAATTGTCGCGCAAAGCACGCGGGTTGCCGACCTGGGCTGCCTTGAAGTCGCTGGGGCGCAGTGGCGTTACGGCCATGGTACGTCAGCACTGTGGGCTGGCCAGGCAGATTGCAGCGGACTTGGCACAGGTGCCGGGCATATCGGTGATGAACGACGTGGTCCTCAATCAGGTCATTCTGCGGTTTGGCGATGACACCGATAGCGCTGAGCAACGCAAGGCCTTGGCTACGGCTGTCATGGATCGCGTGGTTGCAGACGGTACCATCTTTGTTGCTGGCGCTGCTTGGCGCGGTGAATGGGTTATGCGGATCTCCGTGATCTCGGGAGCTATCTCTGATGAGGACGTCGCGATTACAACAGGGGCGATCCGCGCGGCTTGGACACATGTCTTGGGCAATGCGCCTTCTGAAACTGCAGTAAGTCGATGAAAAGGAGCCAAATCTGATGTCCCCACGGCGCACGCAGCGGCAACTCGCGGCGATCATCTCGGTCGATGTTGTGGGCTTTTCCCGTTTGATGGGGGCGGATGAGGACGGCACGCTGGCGACCCTGAAGCGGCTGCAAAAAACCATCGTCTCGCCACAGGTGATGCAGCATCAAGGGCGTATTGCCAAGCTGATGGGGGATGGGGCGATCATCATCTTTTCCAGTGTTGTTGATGCGGTGGGTGCTGCCATTGCTATTCAGGAGCAGATGCGCAGTTTTAATGAGGGTGTCCCGCCCGAAAAGGCAATTGCCCTGCGCATCGGGATTAATTTGGGCGATGTGATCCTTGAAGGAACAGACATCTTTGGCGACGGCGTGAACGTTGCCACGCGGATCCAAGAGGTCTGCACCCCCGGCGGAGTGGCCCTCAGTGCTACGGCTTATGAACACGTGAACGGCAAGATTGATGCAGAGTTTGCCGATGTGGGCGAACGGGTCTTGAAAAATATTGTGCGCAAGGTGCGCGTGTTCCGATGGCCAGATACGCAAGCCCACGACAGTGCCCAAAGATTGGTTTTGCCCGACAAGCCCTCCATCGCGGTGCTGCCGTTCGACAATATGTCGAGCGATCCAGACCAGGAATACTTTGCGGATGGCGTGGTCGAAGGGCTGACCGCTGCTCTGTCGCGCATCCGATCATTTTTTGTGATCGCCCGTAATTCCTCCTTTGCCTACAAAGGGCGGCACATGAACGTCATCGACATCGGACGTGAATTGGGCGTCGGCTATGTTCTTGAAGGATCGGTGCAGCGTGCAGGCGGCAAGTTGCGGATCACTGTTCAGTTGATTGAGACGACAACCGGTGCCCACCTTTGGGCTGAAAAATACGATGGTGCAGATAGCGAGCTATTCGATCTGCAGGACCGGATTATCGAACAGGTTGCCGGCGCATTGCAGCCGTCAATCCAGCGCGCCGAAATAGACCGCGCAGCACGCAAACGCCCCCACGATATGGGGGCCTATGACTATGCCATGCGAGCCATGCGACATGTCTGGATGCAAGATCAGGATGCATCGACCAAAGCGCTGAGCTTGCTGGATAACGCTTTAAAGATTGATCCTGATTATCCTCTGGCGTTGGCATTGTCCGCTTGGTGCTGGTCGCAGCATTCTGTCTACAATTGGTCCGATGATATTGTGGCGATCAGGGACCGCGCGTTAGAGATGGCGGAACGGGCTGCGGGGCTTTCAGGGGATGATCCGCTGATCTTGTCAGTGCTGGGTGTTGTGCATACCTTTGCCCGCAACCACGGTACCGCACGCATTCTGCTGGAGCGGGCAATCGCGCTTGATCCCAATTCCGCTTGGGCACTCAGCAGATTGGGTTGGCTGGAGGTCTATGCAGACCGTCCTGCTGCAGCATTCGGCCATTTCGAACATGCGATGCGCCTGAGCCCGCTTGATCCGATGAATTTCAATAACCTTGTTGGAATAGCCTCTGCGCATCAGATTTCCGGCGACTTCGACGCCGCTGCCGATCTGTTTCTACGCGCTTTGATGGAGCGACCCAATGCCCTTTGGATACACCGCAATCTTGCCCCAGTACTATTGGCCGCTGGACGCGCCGACGAGGCGGACGTTTCCAAGGCTGCGATGTTAGAGGCCTACCCCGACCTGACCATCAAGCGTTACAAGGAGGCGATGGTATTTTCGTCAACGGCGTTGGAGGACGTCGCCATCTACATGCGCAAGCTTGGTATTCCGGAAGAATAGACTTTTACGCAATGCCAGACATCGCCTGAGTTAGGACCAAAAACTAGCGCAGAACAACATCACGCACCGAAAGCAATGAAGACCATGCGACCGACTGGAGTTCCCCCGGTTTGACGGACACTTTTCACTTGATGAAGGAGAGTGTTTTTCATGCCGAGAACGAGGAACCCGTACCCGACGGAATACAAGGATCGGATTGTTGCGCTGGCGCGAGCTGGGCGCAGTGTCGAAAGCTTGGCGCGGGAGTTTGAGCCCTGTGCCGCGAACATTATGGCTAGGTTAAGCAGGTCGAGGTCGACGATGACGACCGCCAGGATGGCCTGAGCAGCGAGGAACGCGAAGAGCTGCGCCATCTTCGACGGGAGGTTAAGCAGCTTCGTCAGGAGCGTGATATCCTGTCATAGGGTTGCCAGTGGTTGCGCCACTGGTTCGAGAAACCACAGGCGACGCCTGGTTTGCACAACTCGACGTGACATCGCGGAGGTCTTCCAGTTCATGACCGCGATACCGTTGCCCGGCAGGCGATTTGGCAAAGCCAAATCTGCCGAGAGGGGAGGCCGATTATTCCATCCAGTTGATGTCACGCACACTGGGTGTATCGCGTCGTGGTTTTTATGCCCATCACAGCCGTCCGCCCAGTGCCCGATCAGTTGCGGATGAAGCCTTGGGCGACCGCATCGCCAAGATCCACAAGGCCTCGAAAGAAACCTATGGTGCGCCCCGCATTCACACTGAACTGGCTGATAAGGGTGTCAGTGTGGGTCGCAGCCTGTTGAGCGCCTTATGAAAGCCAAGGATTTGCGAGGCGTCAGCCGCCGTAAGTTCGTGATCACGACACAGCGCGACCCGCGCATGCGACCGGCCACAGATTTGGTGGACCGCAACTTTTATGCCCCCTCTCGGCAGAATTGCTGTGCAAATCGCCTGCCGGGCAATGGATGCGCCAAATGTGCTCTGGGGTGCAGACATCACTTATGTGCCGACTTGGGTGGGCATTCTATATCTGGCGGTCGTGCTGGACGCCTACAGCCGCCGTATCATCGGATGGGCAATGGGCAACAATCAGCAGGCGCAACTGGTCATCGATGCGATGAATATGGCGATCACGCATCGCAAACCGGAAAGCGTCATTCACCCTAGCGACCAGGGCTCCCAATACACATCCGTGGCCTTTGGTCTGCGATATAAGGAAATGGGTGTGCGGCCGTTGATGGGATCGGTTGGTGACTGCTTTGACAACGCCGTGTTTGAGAGCTTCTTTGCCACCCTCGAATGTGAGTTGCTGGATCGCCGCAAGTTCGCGACGAAAGCAGAGGCCCGTGTCGCTTGCTTCGAGTTCATCGAAGGATGGTACAACCCCTCTCGCCGACATTCGGCTTTGGGATATAGGTCACCAATCAACTACGAAAGGGCCGCCGCTGAAGGGCTGGAATCTCTAAGCCCATAACCGGCCACGAAACCGGGGGAACTGGTAGTCTCAGGCAACGACACGGAACTGACGTCCAATGCGATCCTGAAGTGGCAGGAAGACCGGCAGGTTGACTGGCATTACATCGCACCCGGCAAGCCGCTGCAAAATGGGTTCGTAGAAAGCTTCAATGAGCGTATGAGCGAAGAATATCTGAACGAGCACCTGTTGGACAACATCCATCACGCACGCAATCTCATCGCAGCCTGGCGCGACGATTTTAACCATTTCCGCCCGCACACAAGCCTCGCTGGCCTGACGCCTGCTGAATATGTGAACCGATCAAAAGAAGACCAAATCCTGAACAGAGTTAACCGAAATCAACGGACTCAATGGGGAACAGTTCAAGGGCCCAGAGTCCGGGCCATAACACAAAAAAGCCGCCCCTTGGGGCGGCTTTCCGGTCAGTAATGGGACACGGCCTACGCTGCCACGCGGCTTTCCAGCACGTCACCCACCTGTTTGGCAGCAGCGATCTCATCGCCCCCGCCGACCGCAGCGACTTCACGCGTCAACCGCTCCAGCGCCGCCTCATAAAGCTGGCGCTCGGAATAGCTTTGTTCACGCTGGTCATCGGTGCGGTGCAGGTCGCGCACAACCTCGGCAATCGCAATCAGGTCACCAGAGTTGATCTTTTGCTCATATTCCTGTGCGCGACGAGACCACATGGCCCGCTTGACCTTGGCTTTGCCTTTGAGCGTCTTCATCGCGTGGCTGATGACATCAGGGGATGACAGGGCACGCATCCCGATCTCGGTCGCCTTGTGCGTGGGGACCCGCAAGGTCATCTTGTCTTTCTCAAAGGATATGACGAAGAGCTCCAGCGTGATGCCGGCGACTTCCTGCTCCTCAACGGATACGATCTGCCCGACCCCGTGGGCAGGGTAGACAACAAATTCGTTGGGACGAAAATCGAGCTTTTTCGACTTGGACATAGAGTAGCTCCTGTAGCGCGGGTCGCCCCGCATAAAATGATACTTTGCCAGACCGTAAAGATCACAGGCGGGCGAAGCGCTGGTGGCTCGCGTCCGGCTGCGATCTGTTTGAATTTTCACGTCAAACCCGAAAGGCGGGTTTGCATTTCTCAATCAACGACTGGTTCAGCTTTGGGCGAACTATATCACAAAAACGACCTTGCTGAAAGTTGTCGCTAGGTAAGTCGCACCAAAATCGTTTTTGGTCAGCGATTTATGGCCCAAATCCCGCGTTCCGCCCGGTCAACACGCGCGAATCAGCCCCCCTCGCCCGGATTTTCCGAGAAATACTTTTCCATCTTTCCCGCTTCGCCATCGCGTTCATCCGCATCCGGCAACGGGTCTTTCTTGGTGATGATGACGGGCCAAAGCTCGGAATACTTACGGTTGAACTCGACCCATTTTTCCATGTCCGGTTCGGTATCCGGCCGGATGGCATCAGCCGGGCATTCCGGTTCGCAAACGCCACAGTCGATGCATTCGTCTGGGTGGATGACCAACATGTTCTCGCCTTCATAAAAGCAATCCACCGGGCAGACTTCGACGCAGTCGGTGTATTTGCAGGCGATGCAGCTGTCGTTGACGATATAGGTCATGTGGGCTCTTTATGCGCTTGAGTTCGAGGTGTAGCTAAATCAGGGGGCAGGATCATTCAAGATGGCGCTGCCTTGATTCATCCATCACCCGACGGTCTTTCTTGGTCGGCCGCCCCTTGCCCTCAAAGGCCGGATTGCGCGCGATCTTCTCGCGTGGCTTGCGTTCGGGGGGGTGCAGGTCCGTGTAAAGCCCCTGCGCTTCGGATGCCGGGCCTCGTCGCGTCGCAAGCGCATCGATCTGGATCACGCGAATGTCATCTTCTTTCGGAAAAGTCAGCACGTCACCGACGCTGATTGTGACACTGCGTTTCGACGTGGGCGTGCCGTTGATACGCACCTTTCCGTCGCCGACAATTGTCGACGCTAAAGAGCGGGTCTTAAAGAACCGGGCATACCACAGCCATTTGTCGAGCCGCAGTTTCTCGGCCCGGTCCGACACTATTTGTTGTCTTTGAGCCCCATAAGGGCGGCAGCAAAGGGATTGTCGGGGTCGATCTGCTTTTCGCGGCGCGGCGGCTTGGCAGAGAAGTTCTGTGGCTTGCTCCCCTTCGGGCCTTTGCCGCCCTTGCCACTATCGTGGCGCGGGCCGCGCTTGGCCTTTGTCCGGTCGTAAGGCTTACCTTGCGGTTTGCCGCGCGCACCCCGGTTTCCGCCCCAGGTGAAGGTGTAGAAGATTTCCATTTCCGCACCGGCGATCTCGGCATCCGGCGCGGTGCCTTGCGGATTTTCCGCCGGGTCCATGCCTTCCATCGTTTCTGGCACCTGAGCGGCTTCTTCGGGCTCTTCGATGATCGGGGCCAGCCCCTCGTCGATGATCTCAGCCACGTCTTTGGGCGTGTCTGCGGCTTGCGGCGGTTCAGGTTTTTCGATGATCCCGCCTTCTGGCGGAGTGTCAGCCAGATCCATGACAGGCGTGTCTTCAGCGACGTCCTTTGGGGCTTCCGGCATCACCTCAGTCACTGTCTTGACCTTGGCGCGCTCACCTTTTTCGGCTTTGTACCCAAGACCTTGCAGAAGATCGGCGAATTGATCCAACGTCATGCCGGTGATCGACAACATATCCGCCTTGGCCTCGAAACCGCCGCGCGAATCCTCCGCGCGCAGCATATCCGCAAGGCGTTCCAGCATGTCGATGCGAATGGCCCGGGTGCCCGCGTTGCGATATCCTGACATCGTGTCCGCCCCTTCGGGCGCGTCCGCGGCTACGGGGACGGTCACCAGCCCCGGGGGGGGGGATTCAGGAAATTCCGACAGGCCCTTGGAGAGGGACCACAACACCAACCGCAAACGTGTCGGGGCAGGTTTCAGTAAAAGCGGCATGAAAATAGTGAACTGACCAAAGCGAATACCATGCTTGCGCAGGGCCCCGCGCGCATCTTGATCCAGCGCCTTCACCTCTTCTGCCACATCCCCGCGGGGCAGAATGCCAAAGGCTTCGAGCATGCGAAAGGCAAAGCCCTTGGCCAGGCCGCCAAGCTCTTCATCGCGCGACAGCGCAATCAAGGGCTCAAAAAGGGCCGCAACCTTGCGGTCGATGAAATGCTGCAGCCGCCGCTCCACCTTCTGGGCAACCTCTGCACCGGCCACATCGTCGACGAAAACCTCGACCTTCGGTTTCAGGGCATCCGCCCCTGCAACCAGTTTGCCGACAGCAGAAGAGCCCCACATCAAGCCGCCCTGTTCCGTAAAATCAATTTCGGTATCGGGGGCGTTATAGAACCGATCCGCGCGCAGATGGAACTGAGGTGCCAATGCCTGCAAAGACGCAGACTTGATCGCCTTTTCCTCGGCCCCGCCAGCGCCCTTGTCAGCGCGGAAACGGAAACCGTCCAGCTTGCCTACATATTCACCCTCAACGGTGACTTCACCGGTTTCGCTTACTTCGGCCACCATGGCTTCCTTCTGTCCTAGCCGGCGCAAAAGCACGGATGTGCGCCGATCTACAAATCTTTGGGTCAAACGCTCGTGCAACGCGTCTGACAGGCGGTCTTCTACGACACGGGTCGCCCCACGCCAATGGCTTTCGTCACGTGTCCAGCCTTTGCGCTGCGCAACGTAAGTCCAAGTGCGGATAAACGCCAATCGTTTTGATAACGCGTCAATGTCGCCATCGGTTCGGTCTATGCGCCTAATATGCTGTGCCAGCCAGTCTTCGCGGACCTCGCCATGCTGATGAAGATCAATGAAAATGTCCTCCAGCAGGCTGGCATGTTCGGCATGGCTGATACCCCGAAAATCCGGAATACGACACACATCCCACAGCAGTTTCACCGAATTGCCGTCCGAGCAACGCGCGTGAACCTCTGTGATCTCACCCAAGGCCTTGAGAGCGCGTAAATCGTCCGCCTCACGCGCTTTCATAAGGCGCTCATCGTCGGGCTTTAACTCAAGCGTGGCAATCAGCCTGTCGATGCTGCCGAATTGCAGCGCTGGGTTGCGCCAGTTGATCTTATTCTGCGGCGTAAAGGAATGATCCATAATCGCGCGCGCGACATCGTCTTGCAACGGCGGTGCATCTCCGGTCACGCCAAAGGTGCCCGATTTCATCCCGCGCCCGGCCCGGCCGGCGATCTGCGCAAGTTCATTCGGCGCAAGCGGTCGCATCCGGCGACCGTCGAACTTGCTAAGCGCGGAGAAGGCAACGTGATCCACATCCAGATTGAGCCCCATACCGATGGCATCCGTCGCCACCAGAAAATCCACATCACCCGACTGATACATTTCTACCTGAGCATTCCGCGTCCGGGGGCTCAATGCGCCCATGACAACGGCTGCCCCGCCCTTTTGGCGGCGAATAAGCTCTGCGATCGCATATACATTTTCAACCGAAAAACCGACAATTGCACTGCGAGGTCGCATTCGGCTTATCTTTTTCTGACCAGAATAGGTCAATTCGGACATTCGTTCCCGACGCATGAACTGGGCTTCGGGAACAAGGGCTGCAATGGTCCCCCGCATCGTGTCTGAGCCCAGAAAAAGCGTCTCGTGCTGGCCCCGCTCGCGCAGCAACCGGTCGGTAAAGACGTGCCCGCGCTCCGGATCAGCGCAAAGCTGGATTTCATCGACCGCGACAAGGTCGGCACCCATGCCTTGCGGCATCGCCTCTACCGTGCAAACCCAATACTGCGTGCGCGGAGGAACGATGCGTTCCTCGCCCGTGACAAGCGCCACGACCGACGGCCCGCGCAAGTCAACGATCCGGTCGTAAACCTCGCGCGCCAAGAGGCGCAGCGGCAGACCGATCACCCCTGTACGGTGAGCCAGCATACGCTCAATGGCATAAGTGGTCTTGCCGGTATTGGTGGGGCCAAGAACGGCGACCACATTACCCTTGCGTGTCACGATTGTTTTCCCGACCTAAAGTTCGCGTCCGATGCCGTCGCGTTTGAGATAATCGAGCGCGGTGCGCGCATCCTTGTGGTGCGGGTGGATCGCAAGCGCACGGCGATACAGATCGGCGGCGCGGCGGGTGTCGCCAAATTCCTGCATCATAACCCCCAGGCCAAAGATCGCGTTGTAATTAAGCGGGTTCAGCTCAAGCGCCGTTTGCAGATCGTCGAGCGCCGGGCCGTAAAGATCAGCTCGAAAATAAGCTTCGGCGCGGGCATGGAACCCTTCGGCAAAATCCGGCGCATGATCGGTCAGCGCCGTCAGATGCTCGATCGCCTTGCCAAATTCCTTTGCCTCCAACGCGTCGCGGCCCCGCTTGAGCAGCAAATCCATCGCCGCAGATCCCGAACGCGCCCAGACACGCTCAAGCTCGCGCGCGACACGCGGCGCTTCACCCTCGCTTGCACTGCGCAGTTTTTCGATCATCTCAGGCGGGGCGGTTTCAGCCATAGCCGTGCCGCACAGCAACACTGTGAGCCCAAGTGCCGTAAGGTGACGTTTGAGGTTGACGCTAATCAGACGCATAACAAAACTCAATGTAACAGGCTGCCGCCGCAATTCCAGACGTGACGGGGCCATTTTGCCGAATTCGGCAGGGAGGAACAGATCATGAGCGATATTGTGAACGAAGCGGTAGCCGCATTGAACGAAAAACTGGCAGGCGAATCCTTTGATGGCACAGCCAAGTTTGACATCGAAGGCGAAGGCAGTGTTGTCATCGACAGCAACGGCGCACATGCCGGCGATGAAGACACCGACGTCACCCTGACGGCGGATGTCGACACCTTTCAGTCCATCATGGACGGCGAGACCAATTCAACCGCCGCCTTCATGAGCGGCAAGCTCAAGGTTGACGGCGACATGGGCACCGCGATGAAATTGGCGACTGTTCTGTCCTGATGCAACTGGCGCCAGCCCCGTTTTTCACCGACATCCACCCCGGCCCCGCCGGGGGGGAAGCGCATTGGGCGCAGACGTCCGATGGTAAGCGGATCAGGGTTGGCCATTGGCCGGTTGATGGGGCCAAGGGAACGGTCCTGATCTTTCCCGGCCGCACCGAATATATTGAAAAATACGGCGTGACGGCGGCTGAACTGGCACGTCGCGGCCTGTCCAGCATGGCCATCGACTGGCGTGGACAAGGACTGGCCGACCGTCTGTTGGATGACCCCCTGGTAGGCCATGTAGACAATTTTACCGATTACCAGAAAGACGTGGCAACGCTGCTGCGTGCGGCGCGGAAACTTGGCCTGCCGCGTCCCTATTACCTGCTGGCACATTCCATGGGCGGCTGCATCGGGCTGCGCGCTGTGATGGAGGGGTTGCCGGTACAGGCCGCCGCGTTCACCGGGCCGATGTGGGGCATCTACATCGCGCCGCATCTGCGCATTGTCGCCAATGTGCTGTCCAAGGTGATGCCGCGTGTTGGGCGTGGGCATCTGCTGCCTCCGGGGTCAGTGACCACCCCGTACGTGCAAGTACAGCCTTTTGAAGACAACATGCTGACCACGGATGCCCAGATGTACGACATGATGCGCGATCAGCTTGCCGCGCATCCGGAATTGTCCCTTGGCGGCCCCAGTTTTGTGTGGCTGCGTGAAGCGATTGCAGAGACCAAGCATCTGGCAAGCCGGTCCGCCCCCAACCTGCCTGCCGCAACCTGGGTCGGCAGCAATGAACGCATCGTAGATGTGCCCCGCATCCATGCCCGCATGGAAAGCTGGAAAGGCGGCAAGCTTGAGACCGTAAAAGGCGGCGAACACGAAGTCCTGATGGAGATTGAGAGCATGCGCGATCCGATCTTCGATGGTCTGGAAAAACTCTTTCTGGCCCCGGTAATCTCCTGATCCGAGGTTGAGAAGGCTGCGCGCCACCCTACACTCTGCGCATGACACGCGACCCGGTTCTCCGCTTTACTGACAAAGGGATCTACTGCCCGGCAGGCGATTTCTACATCGATCCGTGGCGGCCCGTTACGCGCGCGCTCATCACACATGGTCACGCGGATCACGCCCGCGACGGCATGGGCAGCTATCTGGCCACTCACGCCGCCCTGCCCGTCATGCGCCACCGCCTGGGCGATATCACTGCCGAAGGCATAAGTTTCGGAGAGATCCGCCAGATAGGCGACGCCAAAGTTTCGTTTCACCCCGCAGGTCATGTACCGGGTTCTGCCCAAATCAGGATCGAAGTCGCGGGCGAGGTCTGGGTTGCCTCGGGCGACTACAAAGTGATTGACGATGGGCTGTCTGAACCTTTCGAGCCTGTGCAATGTCATCACTTCATCACTGAAAGCACGTTTGGACTGCCGGTATTCCGCTGGACGGAACAATCCGATGTGGCTGCAGACCTGAATGCGTGGTGGCGCGGATGCGCCGCGGCTGGAAAGACGGCGTTTCTGGGCGCATACGCGTTGGGCAAGGCGCAGCGCCTGATGACCATGCTGGACCCCGATATCGGTCCGATCCTGACCCATGGTGCAGTGGAAAACACCAATGCTGTGCTGCGTGATCAGGGCATCCCCCTGCCCGAAACCGTCCCTGTAACGGCTGAGCTTACGCCCAAGGACTTTTCCGGCGCGCTGGTCCTGTCGCCCCCGTCTGCCCTGGGCAGCAAATGGGCGCGGCGTTTCGGTCCACAGGAAAGTGCTTTCGCCTCGGGCTGGATGGCCCTGCGCGGGGTGCGCAGACGGCGCGCGGGGGACCGAGGTTTCGTGATTTCCGATCACGCGGACTGGGGTGGGTTGCTCTGGGCCATCCGCGAAACAGGTGCTGAAAACATTTATGTAACACATGGTTACACGGATATCTTTACGCGATACCTGAATGAGAATGGGTGGAACGCGCAAGTCGTTCCAACGGAATTCGAAGGTGAGACGCTCGATGCCGGAGATGCGGCATGAAACGGTTTGCCGCGCTCTTCAACGCCATTGACCAAAGCAACAAGACCACCGTCAAGGTAGAGGCGCTGGCGGCCTATTTCAGCGACGCCAACGAAGACGACAAGCTTTGGACCATCGCTCTGTTTTCGGGCCGCAGACCCAAGCGCGCGGTTACTACGACCCGGCTGCGTGAATGGGGTGCCGAAGCCGCCGGCATCCCGCTGTGGCTTTTTGAAGAGGCCTATCCGATCGTTGGCGACCTGGCCGAAACCATTGCCCTTGTCCTGCCCGCGAACACAACCACGTCAGATCTGACCCTGTCACATTGGATCAACGCCTTACGCGCCCTATCGGATGTAGAAGAGCCCGCGCGAAAGACATTTGTCCTCGATGCGTGGCAACAGCTTGGCGGCACAGAGCGGTTTTTGTTCAACAAGCTGATCACCGGTGGCTTTCGTGTAGGGATCAGCCAAAAACTGATGACACGTGCCCTTTCCAAGGCCACCGGCAAGCCTGAGCCTGAGCTTGCTCACCGCCTGATGGGGAACTGGCACCCGGACGACATCAGCTGGCACGCGCTAATTGAGGCCGAAGACGCCTCAGCCGATGCATCACGGCCCTATCCGTTCTATCTCGCCTACGCCTTGGAGGACGGACCAGAAAGCCTTGATAACCCAGACGATTGGCGGGCGGAGTGGAAGTGGGACGGCATTCGCGGTCAGCTTATCCTGCGGGATGGTGCCTACTACGTCTGGTCGCGTGGCGAAGAGCTGATGACGGATCGCTTTCCCGAGCTTGCACGCGCAATTGACCATATCCCGCCCGGGACAGTGCTCGACGGGGAATTGCTGGTCTGGCAGGCTGAGGCCGATCACCCCTCCAGCTTTAACGCCCTGCAACCCCGCATCGGGCGCAAAACCGTCCCCAAAAAGCTACTGTCAGAGGCCCCCGTCGTTCTGCACGCCTATGATCTGCTGGAATGGCAGGGCAAAGACATGCGCGACACCCCCTTCGGAGAGAGACGCGCCCTGCTTGAAAATGCCCTTCACAATCTGCCGGGTGATGTCCCGGTCAGGCTATCCCCCCAGTTGCGTTTCGACAGTTGGAGCGCCCTGGGCGACTACCGCGATGCGGCCCGCGAGGTGCAGGCAGAAGGCGTGATGCTCAAACGGGCTGACAGCCCCTATCTGGCAGGCCGGAAAAAGGGCGACTGGTGGAAATGGAAGCTCGATCCGCTGACCATCGACGCGGTGATGATCTATGCGCAGGCAGGGTCCGGACGACGCGCAAACCTTTTCACCGACTTCACCTTTGCGGTCTGGAACGGCAATGATCTGGTGCCGTTCACCAAAGCGTATTCCGGCCTGACCGACGCGGAATTCAAATCAATCACCGCCTGGGTCCGCAAAAACACGCTCCAGCGCTTTGGCCCCGTGCGCCAGGTCACCCCGCACCACGTTTTCGAGATTGCCTTCGAAGGCATTCAGGCCTCTTCCCGCCATAAATCCGGTGTCGCCCTGCGGTTTCCCCGCATGAGCCGCTGGCGCAAGGACAAACCCCTGCAAGAGGCAAATACCCTCGCAGATCTGAACGAAATGCTTCGCATCTACGGCTGACGTCCCTGCCTCTTCTGGCCGGAGATATCCCCGGTGGGGGCTCGGGGGAGGCAGGCAGCCTCCCCCGCCTTGCCCTGAAGTGCTGCGCATCATAGGTAAGGCGAAACAGTGCAAAGAGGTTCCGCGATGTTCCAACTCCCCTTCCCCGTCCGCGACGCCAATGCCGGGTCTGGCACCAAGGACCTGGGCGATCTGCCTGAATGGGATCTGGATGATCTCTATACGGGCGAGGACGCCCCCGAACTCAAGCGCGATCTGGATTGGCTCGAGCAGGCCTGCGGGTCCTTTGCGACCGATTACGAAGGCAAACTGGCAGAACTCGACGCGGCTGGCTTTCTCGAATGCGTCCTGCGCAATGAAAAGATCAACAACATCGCGGGCCGGATCATGTCGTTTGCGGGGCTGCGCTATTACCAGCAAACCACGGACGCAGGACGCGCCAAGTTCATGTCCGATTGCCAGGAAAAGATCACCAACTACACCACGCCGTTGGTGTTCTTCACGCTCGAGCTGAACCAGCTGGAAGACGACCACCTGGACGGCCTTTTTGCCCGCAATGCTGATCTGGCGCGTTACAAGCCTGTCTTTGACCGTATTCGCGCGATGAAGCCCTACCAGCTAAGCAATGAACTGGAAAAGTTCCTCCATGACCTTGGCGTGGTGGGTGACGCCTGGGAACGGATGTTTGATGAAACCATCGCCGGCCTCAGCTTTGAGGTGAACGGTGAAACGCTGAATATCGAAGGGACGCTTAATCTGCTGACCGACCCGGAGCGGGACAACCGTGAAGCGGGGGCGCGTGAGCTGGCAGAGGTTTTCCAGAGCAATATCAAGACATTCGCGCGCGTTCATAACACGCAGGCAAAGGAAAAGGAAATCATCGACCGTTGGCGGGGAATGCCAACGGCACAGACCGGCCGCCATCTGAGCAATCAGGTAGAGCCCGAGGTGGTCGAGGCGCTGCGTAACGCGGTGGTCAAGGCATACCCCAAGCTCAGCCACCGGTACTACGAGCTCAAGCGCAAGTGGCTTGGGCTGGACAAGATGCAGGTCTGGGACCGCAATGCGCCCCTGCCCATGGAAGACCCCCGGGTCGTTGACTGGGCCGCCGCTGAAAAGACCGTGATGGATGCCTACAACGCGTTTGATCCGCGTATGGGAGAGATTGCCGCCCCCTTCTTTTCCAAAGGGTGGATTGATGCGGGCGTGAAACCGGGCAAGGCGCCCGGGGCCTTCGCCCACCCCACGGTTACGAACGTCCATCCTTACGTGATGCTCAACTATCTGGGCAAACCCCGCGACGTGATGACGTTGGCTCATGAACTGGGTCACGGTGTCCATCAGGTTCTCGCAGCAGAACAGGGCGAGATGCTGTCCTCTACCCCTCTCACATTGGCTGAAACTGCAAGCGTGTTCGGCGAAATGCTGACCTTCCGCAAAATGCTGGACGGGGCCAAAGACGACGCGCAACGCAAGGTACTGTTGGCCGGCAAGGTCGAGGACATGATCAACACCGTCGTCCGCCAGATCGCGTTCTACGATTTCGAATGCAAACTGCACGCAGCCCGCCGTAGCGGAGAATTGACACCAGAAGACATCAACGCGCTGTGGATGTCTGTACAGGCAGAATCATTGGGCCCGGCGTTTGAGTTCATGGACGGATATGAAACCTTCTGGGCCTATATCCCGCACTTTGTGCATTCGCCCTTCTACGTCTACGCCTATGCCTTTGGCGACGGGCTGGTGAACG
Organism: Sulfitobacter aestuariivivens; assembly: GCF_014763045.1. Classification (GTDB taxonomy): domain Bacteria; phylum Pseudomonadota; class Alphaproteobacteria; order Rhodobacterales; family Rhodobacteraceae; genus Sulfitobacter; species Sulfitobacter aestuariivivens. The sequence goes on along the minus strand of NZ_JACTAG010000001.1, from coordinate 280,091 downwards.
CCCTCTATGCGGTCTACGCCGAGGGCGAAGAGGGATTCGAAGAGAAGTATTTCGACATGCTCAAGGCCGGTGGCTCCAAGCATCACAAAGAACTGCTCGCCCCCTTTGGGCTGGATGCCTCGGATCCCGCGTTCTGGGACAAGGGCCTCAGCATGATTTCAGGCTTTATCGATGAATTGGAAGCAATGGAGGGGTGACGCCCCTGCGGCTTGCCCCCATTGGCCCCGCCGACTTTGACCGCGTCTCTCATATCACGGTTTCAGAGCACCAGAAAAAGTTCTCGGGAACCGTCGCAGAGGCTTTTGAGGCAGCAGAGGATGGCGTGGATTTTCACGGCATCTTCCGGGGGCAGACCGCGGTGGGTTTCTTCAAGATCGATACGACCTATGGCCGCAAATATCCCTTTGCTTCAAACGGTGATTTGGGGCTCAGAGCGTTCATCATTGATCTGGTTTGCCAGGGCCAGGGCATTGCGACCCAGGCCGTCCTTGCCCTGCCCCCGTACCTGACGACCCGCTATCTGCACGCCAAGGCACTCTGGCTGACAGTGAACAAGAGCAATCCGGCAGCTTATGCCGCATACCTCGGTGGCGGTTTCGCGGATACCGGGCAGGAATGGCCGAAAGGCGACGCAGGGCCGCAAAACATCATGCGGATGGTGCTTGCCTCATAGCTTTCCGTGCGTTCCATCGCACAACGGCGGCGTCGTCGATTTCTTGCACCCGCAGAACATCATCTTGCCGTCTTTGGTGGCCTCGAATTTGTGCGGCGCAAACTCCGTACCCTTGTGTGATCCATCGCACAGCGGTTGGGTCGAAGACTTGCCACAGGCGCACCAGAAATAAGACTTGCCCGCCTCCACTTCCATCGCATAAGGCTTCTTGCGCATGTTTTTGGGCGTATCTGCCATCAGAACCCTCCTTAGGGAATAGGGTGCAATCAGACCACTGCAACTTCAGATCGGCAAGGCCATTGTGCACTGATCGTGATGCCCCAAACGTAGATGCGCCTCAGCCGTCGGTTTCCAGTGCAAAGGGCGGCCCATATAAAACTAAATTTGCCTAAGACTGATCCAGCCCTAGCTCTGATGCGTATTGCACATGGTATCACTAACAGGGAGCTTCCTCATGAACCGCAGATTTGTCCTTAAATCCACCGCCGCCGTCGGCCTACTTGGCCTTGCCGGCTGCGCCACAGCAAACGGTGGGTCCATCGTTGATGTCGCTGCAGGCAACGACGCTTTCACCACACTCGTGGCCGCCGTCACTGCCGCAGGTCTGGTTGACACGCTGGCCGGTCCCGGCCCGTTTACCGTGTTTGCCCCGACCAACGATGCGTTTGCCGCACTGCCAGCGGGCACGGTCGACAGCCTGCTGCTGCCTGAGAACAAGGACCAGCTGATCAGCATCCTGACATATCACGTCGTACCGGGTGTCTATCCTGCTTCTGCTCTTATTGGCCAGACCGGGTCGCTTAACACCGCACAGGGTGGCCGGCTGAACGTCGACGGCACTGACGGTGTCAAAGTGAATGGCGCAACGGTGATCATTCCCGATGTGGCCGCGTCCAATGGCGTCATCCACGCTATCGACACGGTGCTGCTGCCCTGATCGGAATGGAACCGAAAGACCAGAGCCTCGGCCTCACAGCCGGGGCTCTCTTGCTTTGGGATCTATTTAAGCTGACTGTCCTTTGACCCCCGCCGATTGATCCCTCCGCGCCTTTTGAACGTGGCATCACGCTCGGACATACAGTCAACGCACAGCTTCACGCCGGGCAGCGCCTGACGACGTGCCTCCGGGATCGGCTCTTCACATTCAGCACAATTGGTCAGGCTTTCGCCCTGCGGCTGCTTGCGTGCCTTCATACGCGCCAATTCGTCGCTGATCGACGCTTCGATTTGTTCCGAAACCGCGCCGTCCTTTGCCCACCCGCCAGCCATCAAGGGTCTCCCGCATGAAATAAGCCCTGCCCATCATGTGGGCAGGGCTTTTGTTGCGTCAAGTCGCTTGCAGATCAGGCGTCGACCCGCATGCCCTTCTCTTTCGCCAGCTCACGCATGCGCTTTTGCAGCTTTTCAAACGCGCGCACCTCGATCTGGCGGATACGTTCGCGGCTGACATCATACTGACCACTGAGATCTTCAAGCGTGATTGTCTCATCACTCAACCGGCGCTGGGTCAGGATGTCCTTTTCCCGGTCGTTCAGCACCTCAAGTGCCTCAGCCAGCATTTCCCGGCGGGTTTCGAGCTCATCCTTTTCAGCGTAATCCCCGGCCTGATCAGCGTCCTCGTCCTCCAGCCAGTCCTGCCACTGCATGGTGCCTTCACCTTCAGAGCCGACCTGCGCATTCAAGGACGCATCTCCACCGGACATACGTCGGTTCATGGAAATCACTTCCTCCTCGGTCACGCCCAGCTGCGTGGCAATCGTCTTGACATTTTCCGGCCGCAGATCGCCCTCTTCCAACGCGCCAATCTTGTTCTTTGCCTTGCGCAGGTTGAAAAACAGCTTCTTCTGGCCAGACGTCGTGCCCAGTTTGACCAGCGACCAAGAGCGCAGGATGTATTCCTGAATAGATGCGCGGATCCACCACATCGCATAGGTCGCGAGGCGAAATCCCTTTTCAGGATCAAAGCGTTTTACAGCCTGCATCAGGCCCACATTGGCCTCGGAAATCACTTCCGCCTGCGGCAAGCCGTATCCGCGGTATCCCATGGCAATCTTGGCGGCCAGACGCAGATGCGACGTGACCATCTTATGGGCCGCCTCGGTGTCTTCCTGCTCAACCCATGCCTTGGCCAGCATGTACTCTTCCTCTGGCTCAAGCAGAGGAAATTTACGAATTTCCTGCATATAGCGGTTCAGACCGCCTTCCGGGGTTGGTGCCGGCAGATTTGCATAATTTGCCATCTTAAAGTCCCTTCCTGTCACCCGATGTTTACGGGATTAACATAGATATGGTCAGCAAGCGCGCTCGTTTCAAGAGCTAAACGGTGTCGTTTAGTTCATAATAGCTAACAAGCGGTAAAGGGCGAGGCACGGGTCCGTGATATCTCGCCTTTGTGCGATTTATTTCATCCCGATCTGTGCAGTTTTTCCAGCAAATCCGCCATATCCTGCGGCAGCGGGGCCTCAAAACGCACCATTTCCGCACTTATAGGATGTCGAAATCCCAGCACTGCGGCATGCAGCGCCTGTCGCGGAAAGCGCTGTACCGCCTCGGAAGCTACTTCAGACAACGCACGTTTCGCCAGTTTGCGCTTCCCGCCATAGGTGGGATCGCCGACCAGCCCATGACCGGCGTGCGCCATATGCACCCTGATCTGGTGCGTCCGTCCCGTCTCCAACCAGCACTCCATCAGGGCAAGCACTGGTGGCGTGCCGAACCGTGCAACGATCCGCGCACGGGTGACGGCATGGCGCCCACCATGAAACAAGACCGCCTGCCGCTGACGATCCGTCTTGTGGCGCGCAAGTTGGGTGGTCAGCTTTAGGATATTGCCTGGTTCGAACGAGGCCCCCTTGATACCCCGCAAACGCGGATCGTTGGCATCAGGCACGCCGTAGACCAGCGCCTGATAGTACCGCTCAACACTGTGCTTCGCAAATTGTTCTGCCAGTCCATGATGCGCCGCGTCAGATTTAGCAACAACCAGTAAGCCACTGGTTTCCTTATCTATCCGGTGCACGATACCCGGGCGTTTCTTTCCTCCGACACCCGACAGCGTATCCCCGCAATGGTGCAGCAAGGCATTGACCAGCGTCCCCGACGGCGTGCCGGGCGCCGGATGCACAACCATTCCCGCGGGCTTGTTCACAACAACCAGATCCTCGTCCTCAAACACGACATCCAACGGGATATCCTCAGGCAGGATATGACTGTCCTCCGCCTCCTCGACCGATATCTCGATCAGGCATCCAGCAGGGACTTTCGCCTTGGGATCGTTCTCAATCTTGCCCCCAACACACACCGCCCCTTCCGCAATCAACCGGGCAAGCCGTGTCCGCGACAAGGCGGCACCCTCTGGAACATCACGCGCCAGCGCCTTATCAAGGCGCGATGGCGGCGCGTCCGCAATGGTAAATGTGACAAGGCGGTGCATCATGGAAAACCCGGTAGAGCCTGCGAACCTGCGGTTCCTGCGGCGATTGGTGACGGTACTGACCGCCGTGATGATTTGCGGTCTTCTAGTGATCATAGGTCTCTTTGTCACGCGTCTGGGCCCAACCCAAACCGTCATGCCACCCAACATCACCCTTCCCGACGGAACCAAGGCCTCCGCCTATACGGTGGGAAGCGATTGGTATGCCATCGTCACAACCGATGACACCATTCTGATCTACGACCGCGCGTCGGGCGCAGTGCGCCAGACAATCACAATCGAATAGCCCTCTATCTTCTGGCGAAGAATATCCCGGAGATCTGGAGGCAGAGCCTCCAATCAGCCGCGCATATGGCTGACCATTGCAGCAAAAGGCAGTCTGACAGAAGTGGTACCACCTCCTGGTCTCGAACCAGGGACCTCTTGATCCACAATCAAGCGCTCTAACCAACTGAGCTAAGGCGGCACTGGGGGGGATTTAGCCAAGGGCCGCGCAGAATGCAAGACCCCGGAAGCGCTCAAAACGAGATCACCCAGGTCTGTTCGATCAGGTGTTTGCCAAAGGAGGTGACGGGTCTTTCATCCACGCATTCCCAGCCATTCTTTGCATAAAGCGCGCCTGCCGCCCGATGTTCTTGATGGGTCCACAACTGCATGCCCTCGTATCCCCGGTCTTTTGCAAAGCCCATGCACTGCCTGAGCAATCGAAGACCCAATCCCTTGCCCCGCGCTTCTGGCACCAGCAGGAGCAACCGCAGCTTGGCCGTCGCCTCATCCAGCCGCACGCAAAAGATACTGCCCAGCCGCCGTTCCCCGTCCCAGGCGATCCAGCCCGCCTCGCAGGCGGGATCATTGGTTGCCAGGAATTCGTCCAGTATCCCCGCCACCAGCGGGCCAAATGTCCCGTCGAAACCCTCGTCGCGCGCGTAAAGCACTTCATGTTGTGCCACCAGCCAATCACGGTCAGCGGCGGTGAAAGACTTGATCTCGATATCAGCCATGACCGTACCATCGCCCCGTGCATCTTGCTTTTCAAGACCGCGCAGGTTAGCGAAAGCCCTCAACACCGGAGACACCCCCATGGGCATCAACGACGAACGTGACATTGAAGCCAACCTTCAGATCGGACCAACCGACAAAGGTATGGTGCGCCTTTATATCGAAGGACAAGGCTTTGAAATCCCTATGGATTTCACAGTTGAGGAAGCGCTGGAAATCGCCGAGGAGATTACTGCGGCAGCCCACCGCGTCGGGGGCGGCCGTGCGGGCCGAAAGTAGCCATCGCACCGGCTGACAGAAAACGCCGCAGGGCCATAAGCGCGGCGGCGCCACGCCCGATCCGGCGATCGCACCCGACCTGACCTTACAACAGCATTTCCGGATCACGCAGTGCATGCAGCCGGCGCGCGGCGTGCACGGCGAATTTCTGTATGATCACCTTGCGCCGCGCAGGTGCCAGTTTGGTTTCATCCGGCATTCTGATGATCTCTGCCCCATAGGCGTCGCCGATGATGAGACCAGACTCATCAGGCAAAAGATCTGTCGGGAAATGTTCGTCTACCGCCCAGAAGAAACGGTCCGCCCACTCCAGATATCCCTGCCACTTCGCATCCGAGGTAAAATCAGCCCGCGATGATTTGCATTCAATCACCCAGATTTCGCCCTTGGGTCCAAGTGCCATTACGTCGACACGCATACCCCTGCTGGGCACCAGTTCTTCAACACAGGCGAAGCCATAGCTGGCCAGATGCCGCGCCACACCCCGGGCCAAAAGCTGACCAGGCTGCAAGGCCGCGAGCGGCGATCGGACATCATCATGAAGCATCCCAAAGTTTATGAACATTTCGTGAACATTTGCAAGCCCGACAGCGGACCGCTGGCGAAAACACGCATCACCCCTATCTTGAAAGCAAGCGAGCAAGGGGAACGAGATGGACAATCCGCATAAACTGACCCAGGCAGAGGCACGCGGCGTGCGATATGCCCGTGAGCTCGAAGGGCACCTTGGCTGGCTCGACACGTTTTCCGGCACCGCCCTGGGCGTGCTCGCCGTGGCCTCCGGCATCTACACGTACCTCGGCGTTCAGTCGTTGCTTGATGATAACGGCGCGATGTCGGCCTTTGCCGCTATTGCCTATTCTGTCGCTGTGTCCGTCGGGGTATTTGTCTTTTGGTCCTATATGTTACGGCTCTTTCCTGCAGTTCGGTCGCCGCGCGCGCGCATGGGGTTGCTGGGCACGATGGGCCTGGGCTCATTGGCCATCGTCGCCATGTCCAGCTGGCTGAATGCCGCAGCACTCGCGGGCTCTGCCGCGGTAGAGCAGCATCTGGCAGAAACCGTGCAGGACTACCAATCTTCCCTTGAGCGCGCCCATGAAATTGCGCTCTCTGCGCAAGGGCTGGAGCGGGATGTCGCCCGCGTACGGCAGTCTTTTGAAGATCTCAGTGAACAGGAAGCCACAGGTAATCTTTCAGGCCTCGCAGGGCGCGGCGCGGTCTTTCGGGTCTTGCGGCAAAAAGCCAGCGAACTCAGCGGGTTGGAAGCGCAGATTGCCACGCAAACGCCGCTCGTCAACGCCGCGTTTGCAGAAGGCAACCAGATCCTGAGCCGAATGCGCGCCCTGACGGTGGAACCGGGCCCGGTTGAGGCACGATCAGTCGAATTTTCCGAGCAGGCCGTCCGTCTGGCTGGGCTGATCACCCAATTGCGCCAACTGTCCGTTGCCCCCCTTGTGGAACGCGCCGCACAGGACCTGGCCGCCTCCGTCGTCCTGCCAGAGCTGGATGCGAGCAACGCCGCAGACCGCACCGCTCAGGGGGCCACGATCACATCCGTGCTCGATGTCCTTGCCCAACGCGCGACAACGCTTGAGCGCGCCGCTCAGACGGTCATGGGCATGCCATCGCCAAGCGATACAACCTACACGCCGATCTCCAGCGCGGACGCGGTGATCCTCTATGCGCGCAATTTCGTGCCATCCTGGGCCGGCGCGATTGCCATCGATCTTCTGCCGGGTGTTCTGGTCTTCATTCTGGCGATCACCCATGGCGCCATCCGGTCAGGCCGCGAAGGTGCCTCGATAGAAGACACGCTTACCCTCGCCGAACTGCGCGCCGCTGTCGCGGTCATGCGCGATATCGACGGCGCGCTTGAGCGCCCCTCAAAAGACAGCCCGGACGAACCAACCGAAGCACCAGCCCAAATCACCCCGTTGAAGTCCTCATGACCGCAGCCTCGCAAAAACGTGGCACGGTCGGCCGGGTGCTGATGGGCGTCCTGATCTTCCAGCTTGGGCTGGCGGTACTCCTCTTTTGGGGTGATCTGCGCGATGGTCTGCGCCTGCCGTCTTTTGCGCCCAAGGCGCCAGCCCTGACTGAACCGATCCGCCCAGGCGACCAGACCCGCCGCTTTCGCACTGACCGTGCACCCGCACCGGGTCAACCGATGCCCACCAGCCCCCTACCCGAACGTTTGGTGCTCACCCCGGTGGAGGCGGGCCAGTCAGCGCTGCTGGAAGGTCGCATCTCCGTCGGAGATGCCGCTCGGATCGTGAGTGTACTTGAAGGTCTCAACACGTCTCCGGGCCGCATCATCCTCAACTCGCCCGGCGGTTCCGTGCAGGACGCACTGGATCTGGGCCGGTTTATCCGTGATGCAGAGATGGAAACGACGATGCGCGATGGCGACATCTGCTATTCCGCCTGTCCGTACATTCTGGCGGGCGGAGCCGTGCGGAACATCCCGGAAACGGCCTCGGTCGGCGTGCACCAACACTTCTTTGGGGAAAACACGCTTCTGCCCGCCTTTGTCGCGGTAGAGGACATACAGCGCCGTCAGGGACAGGTCATGCAGTACCTCGACCGCATGGGAATCGATCCAATGGTCATGCAGCACGCTCTGGTCACACCGCCTGATGAAATCTACATTCTGCTTCCCGAAGAACTGAGGGCTTACGGTTTTATTCCAGAGAATTGAGGAGCTTCTCGCGCGATCTCGATCATTTCAGGTTAGCCTTGACATAGTACCATATGGTTTCATATAAATGATACCGAAAGGTATTACATCATATGAACCGCTCTGATCAGAACAGTTTCCGCGCGCTGGCGGATCCGACCCGTCGCGACATCCTGAGGATGCTGGCGCGGGATGAAATGACAATCGCCGATGTATCATCGCACTTCGACATGACCCGCGCGGCTGTCAAAAAGCATCTGACCGTCCTTAGCGATGGCGGCCTGATCACCGTCGAGGCACGCGGACGCGAACGCATCAACCGGATCAACCCTGCGGGCTTTGCGCCCGTGCTCAGCTGGCTCGAATTCTTCGACCAATTTTGGGATGACCGCCTGTCGACCCTCAAAACGACCATTGAAAAGGACAAGACATGACCACAAAGACCATTCTGCGCAAATCCATTATGCTGGCCGCCCCGCGCGCGGAGGTGTGGGCCTACCTGACCCAGCCCGAAAAGCTGGCTGTCTGGTTCCATGCGCCCAAGATCCCGCTGGAGGAAGGCAAGAAGCTTGAGATGTACGGCACCGATTCAGGTGACCTGCTGATCTGGGGTGAGGTGCTGAAAGCAACGCCGCCCAGCTATCTGGAATACACGTTTACCATTAAACCTATGGGGGACACCGTAAGCCGCGTAAAATGGACCCTTACCGAGGTCCCGGGCGGCACACAGCTGTCACTGGAGCATGAGGGTCTGCCGGAAGGCGCCGAAGCCTTCGGTCTGATGATGGCGCTCGACAAAGGGTGGGACGGTCACCTGGGTCGGATGCGCGACGACATCAATGACTGACAAACATGCGCGCGCCCATTGTCGGGCGCGCCATGTCGTCTTAAATGGAGTCGTGTGATGGGTTCTGCCTTGCGCGTGTGACGTAGCATTCCAGTGGCCTTAAGCAAATCCGAGGGAGCTGGCTCTGTCCGAGCCCTGGTTCGTTTACCCGGCGCCCACCTGTATATACAGGTCCTCGGGAATCAAAACCGACCGGCAAGCGCGGTCCCATCACACATTTTTCTTTTATAACAATATTTTGCAGGTCGTTCCTGAACCACTAGCGCAGGCCAGACCGTTGGTTGCAGTGGACCTAAACGCGGGTCACCGTGAACCTTGAATATCTGCGACCTGTGCCTTGGCAGGAACCGCTGCTGATATCCCGGCGCCACCTTTCGGGCCTTTGTCCTTGCGCTCTGCCAGTAGCATGATCGCTATGGCAGACTGCACGCCGGCAAAGACGATGCCATTCAGAACCCAGAATACCACGACGGCCATGACGCCAATATCAGAAGTGCTGATAAGGTGCCAAAGATTGGCGGTGTTGGTCCACAATAACGCAGCGACGAAAGCGGCCGCTATCGCGAACCCAATGATACAGTGCATGATGTAAAATCGGACGATGCGGGGCATGATAAGTCCCTCCTGCCTTCAAGATAGCAGCCTATTGTCGCCACTCAAGCGGTCAAAACGCCTCTGGCCGCGCCTCGCGCGCCATATGATCCAGTACGGCGTTGACGAAACTGGGTTCTTTCCCTTCCGGAAAGAACGCACGTGCCACGTCAACATATTCGCTGATCACAACCTTGGGCGGCGTGCCGGTTTCGCGAAATTCTGCCCCGGCCGCGCGGAAAAGGGCACGCAGCGTGGGATCGATGCGGGCGATCGGCCATTTCGCCACCAAAGCGCGGTCGGTTTGCTGGTCAATTGGGGCCTGATAATTCACGGCCTGTTCCAGCACGCGGCTGAAGAGGTCGATATCGCCCTCCTGCATTTCGGAACCTTCATATGTCGCGCCAAAGCGGTGGTCGAGAAATTCCAGGCGGACCTGATCAATGGTCTGACTGGAATGCTCCATCTGAAAAAGCGCCTGCACGGCATAAAGCCGGGCGGCGGATTTCATCTTGCGCTTTTGATTGCCGGAAAGGCTCATGTGGTCGTGTTTCCGCCCGGGTTACCTGCCATCAGCGTATCTTCGCCACGTGGCATGAAACCGATACCCTTTGTTTCGCGCGACCACTTACGGGCCAGCGCGATCAGATGCAAGGCTGCCGCTGCGGCCCCTCCGCCCTTGTTCTGGCCTGCCGGGTCGGCGCGTACATCGGCCTGGCCCTTGTTTTCAACGGTCAGGATACCGTTTCCGATACAAAGCCCTTGCAAACCAAGCAGTTGCAGTGCGCGGCTGCTGTCATTGCAGACGGTCTCATAATGCGTGGTCTCGCCCCGGATCACGCAGCCCAATGCCACATAGCCATCGAAATTGCTGCGCCGGTCCGAAATACCAATAGCGGTGGGGATTTCCAGCGCGCCGGGCATTTCGACCACATCATAGGTGGCCCCAGCCGCGTCAAGCTCGGCCTTGGCGCCGGTCAGCAACCCCTTAGCAATATCACTGTAATAGGGCGAAACCACGATCAGCACTTTTACAGGCTTGTCAAAGGTCGGGCGCGGCAGGACGGTGTGTGCTTCTGCTGATGCCATGTCTCTACTCCGATGTGATGGGCCGGGTACCGACGATCTCGAGACCGTAAGCGTCCAGCCCCAGATAGCGGGTTTCGGGATTGTCCGTCAGCAGCACAAGTTCGCTCAGTCCCATGGACGACAGAATTTGCGCGCCCAGTCCTGTCCGCTTGATTGTGCGCGGACCCTCGTCTTCATCTTCTTCGAGACGCAGGCGGGGAAAGGGATCGCGGAACAGCACAACCGCGCCGCGCCCCTCATCTGCAACGATTTGCATCGCTCGGGGCAACTCATCCGCCGGGCTGGGACCCAGACCAAGGATATCTTCCAATGCGTTTATGGCGTGGGTGCGAACCAGCACAGGGTCACCGGTGGTCAGATCCCCCTTGCTCAGAACAACGTGGTCTGTCCCCGTGATCTGATCCGAGAAAATCCGCATCAGCCACTCGCCACCATAGGCCGATGTCACCGTGCGGCTGTCACGTTCCACCAGCAGGTTGTCATGTTTATGGCGGTAGGCAATCAGATCGCTGATCGTACCGATCTTGAGGCCGTGCACTTTGCCAAAAGCCACCAGATCGGGCAGCCGCGCCATGGTGCCGTCTTCCTTCATGATCTCGCAGATCACGCCAGACGGATGGAGGCCCGCAAGCCGCGAGATATCCACCGCCGCCTCGGTGTGCCCAGCACGGACCAACACACCGCCATCGCGCGCACGCAGCGGAAAGACGTGGCCGGGCGTCGCGATGTCCTGCGGTCCGGACTGGCTTGAGATCGCCGTGCCAATGGTCAGCGCCCGGTCCGCAGCGGAAATGCCTGTGGACACGCCTTCGCGGGCCTCAATGGAGACGGTAAAGGCGGTTTCATGCCGCGAGGAGTTGTTCACAGCCATCATGGGCAGACCCAGATGATCAATGCGCTCGGACGTCATCGGCAAACAGATCAGACCGCGCCCATGGGTCGCCATGAAATTGATCGCATCGGCGTCGGCGAATTCCGCGGCAATCACCAGATCGCCTTCGTTCTCACGGTCTTCATGATCAACCAGAATAAACATGCGCCCGGCCTTGGCATCCGCGATAATGTCCGCAATCGGTGAAATCGCGTCAGAAAGGCTTGTCTCGACCGCGCCTGGCGTTTCAAAGTTCATGGGGCCTATCCCTTTGGCTTTGACGCGCTGATATCGCAGGGCATGGGGGAAGGCCAGACCTCGTGATAGGGATTGCCCCTGCCGGGCAGCGCAAAGGCAGGGTGCTGTTAGTGGCGCAGGTTGCGGGTGCTGCGCATCTATAAGTTATGCCGTTTTCCGGCCGCACGCGTCGGATCAGGTATTTTCAAAAGGGTGAAATGAAGTGGTGTCAGAACGCCCCTGAATGTGATCGCAACGGCAGCCAGAGATATCTTTCCAACAGGTCCACACCGCCGGTGTCATGACATCTCTGCCAGACGCGCGACGTAACGGGCCAGCGTGTCAATCTCCAGATTGATCCGATCACCTACCGCCACATCACCCCATGTGGTGACTTCCTTGGTGTGCGGAATGAAATTGATGCCAAAGTCGCAGCCCTCGACCGCGTTCACGGTGAGGGAGGTCCCGTTCAGCGCCACTGATCCTTTGGGTGCGATAAACCGCGCCAGTGCTTCGGGCGCGCGCAAGGTGACGCGGGTGCTGTCGCCTTCATCCTGCATGGCCACAACCTCTGCCACGCCATCGACATGGCCCGATACGATGTGACCGCCCAATTCGTCCCCAACTTTGAGCGCGCGCTCAAGGTTTAGCCGTGTGCCGGCAACCCAGCCATCCAGGTTCGTCTTTTCAACCGTTTCCGCGCTGATCTGGACCTCGTACCAGTCCTCGCCTAGGCCCACGACGGTCAGACACACGCCATCGCTGGCAATGGAGGCGCCCATATCGATGCTGGCCGTGTCATACCCTGTCCGGATACGCGCCCGCAGATCGCCTTCCTGTTCAACCGCCAAGACGGTGCCGATATCGGTGATTATCCCCGTGAACATAAGCGTCTTTTCCCCTATCCTCATAGGGACGTACCCCTCGCCCGCGCCTCTGACAAGAGGGGCATGGGCCACAATTTCGCCCAGCTTTTATGGTCCTGTACCTGCAAAGACACGCCAACAAAGGACACCGATGACCACACGGCCCCCAGAAGAGCGGGTGTTTTTGTTCCTGCAAGGGCCACATGGACCCTTCTTCAACCGGCTGGGCAAGATGCTGCGGCTGGCAGGGGCCGAAGTGTGGCGTGTGGGCTTTAACGCGGGCGACCGGGCCTTCTGGTTCCATCCGCGCAGCTACATACCCTTTCGCGGCACGGCATCAGAGTGGCGCGAAACCTTTCTGAACCTGATCACCGACAAGGGCATCACCGACATCGTTCTTTATGGCGATACCCGGCCGATCCATGCCGAGGCCATAAAAGAAGCACAAGAACAAGGATTGTCTGTGCATGTGTTCGAAGAGGGCTACATGCGCCCCTATTGGGTCACCTACGAAAGGGACGGCTCCAACGGCAACTCGCGCCTGATGGAGATGAGCATCCCGCAGATGCAGCACGCCCTGGCGCAATCAGATATGGAAGCGCCCCTGCCCCCGGCCCATTGGGGCGACATGCGCCATCATGTGTTCTACGGCGCGCTCTACCACTGGTTCGTGATGTTCCGGAACGGCGATTATCGCAACTTTCGCCCGCATCGATCATTGAGCGTCAGCAAGGAATTTCAGCTTTACGTCAAACGCCTGTTCTTGGGACCCGCCCTTGCCGCGGATCGTATCATTTCCACGCTGCGCATCAGGTTGGGGGGGTTCCCCTACCATCTTGCCCTTTTGCAGCTAGAGCACGACAGCTCTTTCCAGATGCATTCGCCGTTCAAGACGATGTCCGATTTTCTGGAAGTGGTAATCGAGGGTTTTGCACAAGGTGCCCCGCGCCACCACCATCTGGTGGTCAAGGCGCACCCGCTGGAAGACGGCCGCGTGCCGGTCCGCCGTGACCTGCGCCGTCTGGCGCGCCAGCACGGCGTGGCCGACCGGGTCCATTATGTGCGCGGCGGCAAGCTGGCGCAGCTTCTCAACGACGCGCGCACAGCCGTCACCGTGAACTCTACCGCAGGCCAACAGGTGCTCTGGCGCGGCATCCCGCTCAAGGTTTTCGGGCGGGCCGTCTATGCGCAACCTGAATTTGTCTCCGACCAGCCCCTGGCAGAATTCTTTGCAACCCCCAGCCGTCCCGACAATCGCGCCTACAAAGACTATCGCCGTTATCTGCTTGAAACCTCGCAGCTTCCCGGCGGGTATTATGCCGCACGCGGGCGCAGACAGCTGTTGCGACACGTGGTGGACATGATGCTAAGTGCGGAAGATCCCTATGATGCCTTCGCCACAGGCACCGCGGCCCCAAGGCAACAGTTGCGCGTCGTGACCTGAGCTTGCCCGCGCAAAACGCTGGATTTTCTACAAAACCTGCGATAGCGTTCGACAAAATACGCCGGAAAAATCGGCGAATACCGAGGCAGAGTTGAACAGGTCGAGGAGACCGGGCAGTGAAATCCCTAGTTTTCCGGTGGGCGCGCCCCATCGCAGCAGTGGCGGCGTTGGCCGTCATATCCTCATGTGGATTGCCGCAGGTGGGTCCCAACAAACGTCAGATATATTCAGGCTCGGTCCAGCAGCAGGGCGACGCTTTTGTTGTCTCGGTCAATGACAGGGTCACTCGCGCAACCGCCGTGGTCCCCGCCCTTGGATTTTCCGACAGCTTCAAGAATGCCGCACAATTGGGGTCGGATGTGATCCGCCCCGGCGACGTGCTGGGCATCACCGTTTATGAGAATGTCGATGATCCGCTTTTGGGTGTCGAAGGCGCGCCTGCGACGCTCCTGGAGGAAGTACAGGTCGATGGCGCCGGGTTCATCTTCATCCCCTACGCTGGCCGTATCAAGGCTGCGGGCAATACACCAAACGGCATCCGTCGCATCATCACCGATAAATTGGGCGAGCAAACGCCAGACCCTCAGGTCGAAGTGCGCCGCGCGGCGGGTGACGGGTCAACCGTGGCGCTGATCGGGTCGGTAGGTGCCGCCGGTGTCTATCCCATCGAACGCCCCACCCGCACGCTTGGCACGATGCTGGCGCGCGCGGGCGGCGTAACGATTGAGCCGGAAATCGCCCAGGTCACCGTTGTGCGCGGCAACATGCGCGACAAGATCTGGTTCAACGATCTGTACAAGAACCCGCAATTGGACATCGCCCTGCGCGGCGGCGATCAAATTCTGGTCGAGGAAGACACCCGGTCCTTCACCGCCCTTGGCGCGACAGGCGGGCAGGCCCTGGTGCCGTTCGAAACCCAGACGCTTTCCGCTATTGAGGGGATCGCACAGGTTGGCGGGCTTAGCGCCAGCAGCGCGGATCCCACGGGCGTGTTTGTTTTCCGCAATGAACCGCAGGATATTGCCAATCAGGTGCTCGGCCGTGCCGATCTGGTAGGCGCACAGCGCATGGTTTACGTGCTGGACCTGACGCAGCCCAACGGCATGTTCATGGCGCGCGATTTCGTCATTCGTGATGGCGACACGCTGTATGTGACCGAAGCCCCCTTCACCCAATGGAGCAAGGTCATCACTGCCATCACCGGCACCGCAAGCTCGGCTGCCAGCATCACCGCGGTGACCGAATAGGCGCATGGGCTTAGGGCCTGAGATATATGACACCCCCGCCGCCGGTCCTGAGAAGGTCCGGCGGCTTTTTACGTATAACGGCGGTTTTCTGACCCAACGCCGCGTGCGCCGGATCCTGCAGCTTGCGGGCTATTCGCTTCATCTCGGCATGCCCAAGATCGGGGACGCCGTCGCCGTCTGGGGCAACTCACCCACCGCACACCGGGGGCTGAAGGTCGCCGCACAGCGCGAGGTGCCAGTGGTCCGCGTCGAGGACGCATTTTTGCGCTCCCTGCATCCCGGCCGCAGCGGCGCGCCACCGCTTGGTCTGCTGATTGATCACCGTGGGGTCCATTTTGACCCTGCCCAACCCTCTGACCTCGAAATCCTGTTGGCTGAACATCCGCTGGATGACACGGCCCTCCTGAACCGTGCGCGCGGCGCCATCGCGCGCATGGCTGAGGCGCACCTGACCAAATACGCCGCCGTCGACACGCTGGCGCCCGCGCCAGAGCCCGGCTATGTGCTGGTCATCGATCAGACGCTGGGCGATGCGTCTGTCACCGCATCGGGGGCAGATCTGGGCCGGTTTCTTGAAATGCTGGTCTTTGCTCAGGAAGAGCACCCCGGCGCACGGGTTATCATCAAGACACACCCCGAAACCGCCAAGGGCTTTCGCGACGGGCATTTAGGCGCGGAAGTGGTCAATGACCGAATTTCACTTCTCAGTGATCCGATCAGTCCTTGGACATTGTTTGATGGCGCCGTCGGTGTCTACACTGTCTCTTCTCAACTTGGGTTCGAGGCGATTTTCGCAGGCCACAAGCCACGGGTCTTTGGGCAGCCATTTTATGCGGGATGGGGGCTGACAGCAGATGAATTCCCCGTCCAGCGCCGCCAGCGCACGCTCACGCGCGCGCAGTTGTTTGCGGCTGCAATGATCCTTTATCCTACGTGGCATGATCCCTACCGGGACCAATTGTGCCCGCTTGAGGATGCCATCGAAGGGTTCGCCGCGCAGGCCCGGGCCTGGCGCGAAGATCGCCATGGCTGGGTCGCCTCTGACATGCGGCTTTGGAAGCGCAAGCCATTGCAACGCTTCTTTGGCAGCGTGAAGCCCATCGTTTTTGAGGACCACCCCGCAAAAGCGCGCGCAAAGGAAAAACCCTGGATGGTCTGGGCTGGCAAGGCCGACGTCGGTCATGCCGATGCCCTGCGTGTCGAGGATGGATTTTTGCGCTCGAAAGGGCTCGGGGCAGAGCTGGTCCCCCCCCTGTCACTGGTGTGTGACGATCTGGGCATTTACTACGACCCCGGCACGCCCAGCCGTTTGGAAAAGTGGATCGCAGCCCGCGCCACCCTGCGCCCCGACCAGCAAAGACGCGCCCGCCACTTGATCGAGACGCTGTCGGCCCAAGGGGTCAGCAAATACAATCTTGGCGGCGATCCTGAACTTGACGGACTCCGGGCAGGCAGGCGCATTCTGGTCCCCGGGCAGGTTGAAGACGATGCGTCTATCCTCAAGGGCACCGATGCGGTGTCGACAAACCTTGCCTTGCTGCAGGCGGCACGCGCCGCCAACCCCGACGCTGTGATCCTTTACAAACCCCATCCGGATGTGGAGGCAGGTCTGCGCAAAGGAGCCATCGATGCCACGCAGATGGCCGATCATGTGGTGGAACGGGCCGACCCGGTGGCACTGCTAGGCAAGGTCGATGCCGTCTGGACCATGACATCGCTCCTTGGCTTTGAAGCACTGCTGCGCGGTGTCTCGGTCACCACCCTCGGCGTGCCGTTTTACGCGGGATGGGGCCTGACCGAAGATCTGGGCGACGTGCCCCCCCGCAGGCGTGCTCAGCCCACGCTCGACGGGCTGGTGCATGCAGCGCTGATCGACTACCCGCGCTATCTGGATCCCCGAACCGGGCTGGCCTGTCCGGTAGAGGTTGTGGTGGATCGGCTGGCAACGGGCGATGTCCCCCACCCCGACACTGGCAACCGCCTGCTTTCGAAACTTCAGGGTGTCTTTGCCAGTCAGGCCCACCTCTGGCGCCGTGGCTAAAGGCGGTCCCAGACGTGCAGGGTATCTGCGCCCACAGTTCGCGTCTCGCGCAAATCAAATCGCGGCGCCTGTGACAGGTTGGCGATACCCAGCGCACCGATCCCCGGCCGCCCCTCTGCCCCGATCACCACTCCTGCGGTAAATCCGATAAGATGATCGACCAGATCGGCTTCGATTAAAGACGCCGCCAGCGCGCCACCGCCTTCACAAAACACCCGTGTCAAACCGTGACTGGCCAATTGATGCATGACATCAGTTGCATCAAGTTGGCCCGCCGTGGCCGCACAGGGCAGCAAGGTGGCCCCCAAATCGGTCCATGTCCGCATCAACGTCTTGTCCGCATCATGGCCACAACACAGGATCACCGGCGTGTCAGATGCGGTGCGGGCCAGTTTCCCCATCAACGGCAAGTCCAACCGACGAGAAATCACAACCCGCGCGGGCTGGTGGCTGATCCCCATATCACGAACCGTCAGGCTGGGATCGTCCTTGCGCGCTGTCCCTCCGCCGACCATCACCGCGTCATGACTGGCGCGCATGGCGTGCACTAGTCGACGGGCCTCTGGCCCTGTGATCCACTGGCTCTCTCCGCTTCCGGTCGCAATCCGGCCGTCAAAGGACGCGGCGAGCTTGAGCGTCAGCGCAGGCCGCCCAACCTCGTTGCGCAGCAAAAACCCCAACAGATCCCGGCGCGCGCGCGCCGCACAAACCTCGGTGGTGATCGCGATCCCTGCATCGCGCAACATCGTCAGCCCTTTACCACTGACCCGCGGATCCGGATCCGTCAGGGCCACAACAACGCGCGCGACGCCTGCGGTGATCAATGCCTCTGCACAGGGGGGGGTCTGGCCGTGATGGGCACAGGGTTCAAGCGTGACATAGGCCGTAGCCCCATACGCACCTTGCCCGGCTTGCGCCAATGCCTGGGTTTCCGCGTGCGGCCTGCCACCGGGCTGGGTCCAGCCGCGCCCGATGATCCGACCCTCTTTGACAATGACACATCCGACTGCCGGGTTGGGCCATGTGCGGCCCTGCCCGCGCTGGCCCAAAGACAGGGCCAGCGTCATGAAGCGGCTGTCGCTCACTCCTCGTTGGGCTGTTCGGGCCGCAGTTCCTGCACGAACTTGTCGAAATCGTCAGCCGCCTGGAAGTTCTTGTAAACACTGGCAAAACGAACATAGGCAACCGTATCGATCCGGGCCAGAGCCTCCATCACGATCTCACCGATCTGCTTGGAGTTGATATCCGTCTCGCCCATGCTTTCAAGTCGCCGGACAATGCCCGAAATCATCTGGTCGATACGATCTGGCTCAATCGGCCGCTTTTGCATCGAGATGCGGATCGATCGCTCCAACTTGTCACGATCAAAGTCTTCGCGTTTGCCGCTGGTCTTGATCACCACCAGATCACGCAACTGGACGCGTTCGTAGGTGGTAAACCTTCCGCCACACGCCGGACAAAAGCGACGACGGCGAATAGACACGTGGTCTTCCGCGGGTCGGCTATCTTTTACCTGGGTGTCAATATTTCCGCAAAATGGGCAGCGCATAGCCGTTCCCCTTTTCTATCCTGCCTCGCTTGTGGGGCGTACCGCCCTCTTGCGCAGACTTATAGGGGGTTCTCTAGGTTTTGGGTAGAGGCGAAATGCGGCTCTACATCTTGCGTGTGAAAATGTGACCTGAACCCAACGGTCTGTTCGCGCGTTACCCTTTTGACACTCTCAAACGGACAGGAAGATCATGGCCAGAACGCTTTTCATCACCGGCGCCTCCAGCGGAATTGGCGCTGCAACCGCACGTGCCGCCGTCACCGCAGGCTGGAACGTCGGGCTTTTCTCGCGCAGCAAGGATGTCCTCGAAGGCCTTGCCAAAGATATCGGTGCGCAGGCGGTTGTCCTGCCGGGTGACGCGACAAACTACAGAGATCAGAAAAAGGCGCTCGACCAGTTGGCCGATACCTTCGGTGGCGTCGATGCCGCCTTTGCCAATGCCGGGCGCGGGACGGACAAACCGGGCACGGAAAAGGGCGACCCCGAAGACTGGAAAGGCATGGTCGACATCAACATCATGGGCGCGCTCTATACGGCCCACGCAGCAATGCCTCACCTGCGAAAAAACAAGGGACAATATGTCGTCACCGGCTCTGCTGCGGGGCGGCGGCACATCAAGGGGTCGATCTATGGCGCGACCAAATGGTTCATCCACGGTTTCGCCGGCAACCTTGCGGACGAGATGGCAGAATGGGGGGGCCGCTGCATGGTCGTGTCGCCCGGTATGGTCAACACCGGCTTTTTCGATGAGGCCAAGCCTGAAAAGCTGCAGCCCGAAGATGTCGCAAGTGCTGTGATGCACGCGCTCGATGCGCCCGACCGGGCCAGCATCCGTGAGATTCATCTCATGCCCACAGGCTAACACCCATCGCCAGGCCGCGCGGTGGGCGCGGCACGGCATCCCTGAATAACCCACCAACAAAGGAGACCACCATGAGCGTCGCACGTGTAACAGAGATTTCCGCAACGTCCCCCGACAGCTTTGATGCCGCCGTCAAGGAAGGCATTGACCGGGCCAACAAGACCCTGCGCAATGTGACCAGCGCGTGGGTTAAAGAACAGCGGTGCAAGATCGAAGACGGCAAAATCTCGCACTATCAGGTGAACCTGATGGTCACTTTCATGCTGGACGACTAATCACACGATTACAGCCGATCCACTGAAAAGTGCGCCGCCACCTGACGGGTGTGCGGCGCATCGCGGTGCTCAAACAGATAGATCCCCTGCCAGGTACCCAACTGCATCTGACCGCCCTGCACAGGTATCGAAAGGCTGACCGGCATCATCGCGGCCTTGATGTGTGCAGGCATATCGTCGGGCCCCTCCATCGTGTGCCGCAAATACGACATGGATGGATCCGTCGCAGGCGGCACCAGCCGCCCGAAATAGCTTTTCAAATCGCGCTGCACATCCTGGTCGGCATTCTCCTGTATGAGCAAGGACGCCGAGGTATGCCGCACCATCAGCGTCAGCAGACCGGTCCCCTGCCCTCCAACCCACGTTGCGGCGTCACGGGTAAACTCATATAGGCCCTGGCCTGTGGTACGAATGCGAAAGGACGTCTGCATGTGTGTGATGGTGCCCGATCTGTCGACTGTCCGGCAAGGCCGCTATTTGGTCGACCGCGTAAAGGCATCACGGCAATAACTGCGCGCTTTCACAGCCGTCATCATCGCACCGGCACGATCCAGCGACAGCGTCAAACTGTCTTGTCCGGGCGGCAAACCGGCATCGGACAAGGAATACACCACTCCCTTGCGCCCCGGCGTGGTCACGCTCGGGCCAATGGGTTGCTTGATGTAAATCTCTGTCAGACCGGGCAATCCACTACGACGCTCGACAAAGGTCGCGGCACCGCACCAGAAATACTCAGCCACGCCGGAAAAGCTGCCGTCAATCACCTCAAAATCGTTCTGATTCAAACGGTTGACCGTGATCCCGTCTTCCTCTCCCAATGTTGCGGCAGGCAGGACACCCGGCAGAATGCCAAAGCACAGTGCGCAGACAAATCGCATCATCGTCCGCTCGACAGTCGGAAATCGTGGCAGAACGATCGCGCGTGATCCACAGACAGGTTTGCGCCCGCATCCCGGATGGAGGCCCCGACAGAGAAGACCCGCACTGGCGTCAGACCGGCCGGGTCAGTGGTAAAGACAACCGCGTCGCGATTGGCCGAGGTGCGTGGCTGTGCCACATAGACCCGGGTCGTGCCAGAGGCACCTTGGACCCGTGCCGCGTATTCGCCTGCCCCACACCACATGCCACGCGCACCAAATCCGCCGCCAGTCGCAACAGAAAACCCGCCGGCGACAGCGCTCACATTGATGCGGTTTTCGACGCGCAAGCTTTGCGCCGACAGTGGTGCTGCCAACAAGGCCAGCGCTGATATCAGAAAGATTGAATGTTTCATGGAAATCCCTTTCTACGGAAAAATGTCTTCAAGCTCGAACTGGTAATCCTTACAGAACTGGTATGCGTGGTGCACCGGCAGGGTCTGCCCCGCCTGACGCAAACTCGGGGAATAGGTGTCACGTGCCACAATGCCTGCAGGGTCAGTTGTAAAGACAACAGAGGTGCGGCCAACACCACTGACAGATGGGCCGCGCGGCGTCTTGACATACAACCGCTCGGCGCGCGGCGTGCGCAAGGCATGGATGGCGAAACTCGCCGCAGCACACCAAATGCCGCGCGGACCTTCGCCACGGCTTTCGATCACTTCGAAAGTTGTGCCTCCCAATGGCACCACGATCAGCAGATTCTCCGCGCGGTAGGCCTGCGCCTGCGCAGAGGTCAGCGGCAACAGCAGCAGCATCAAAGCAAGGATCAAAAAACGCATCTTGGGGACCACTTTTTCAGTTACCCTCAAGATAGGTCGTCACCGACCCACGTCAAAATCACGTCCGCGTCACTTGGGGTGACTCCACTGCGATGGGAACCGCTGCCGGACGCGCCAATCCGCTGGCCGGCACAGGTTATGAATTGCCCGCGCAACAGCCCGAAGGACCCCCAGCAAAATCAGGGTTTCCAAAAGCCAAGGCCGCCCAGTGGGCGGCCTTATAAGAATGCATCAATAAGTAAAGATCACTGATCGAGGAAACTACGCAACTTGCGGCTGCGGCTTGGGTGCTTGAGCTTGCGCAGCGCCTTCGCCTCGATCTGCCGGATGCGTTCGCGCGTGACCGAAAACTGCTGTCCGACCTCTTCGAGCGTGTGATCGGTGTTCATGCCGATGCCAAAGCGCATCCGCAGGACCCGCTCTTCGCGCGGGGTAAGGCTGGCCAGTACCCGCGTCGTGGTCTCCTTGAGGTTTTCCTGAATGGCGCTGTCCAATGGCAGCACGGCATTCTTGTCCTCGATGAAATCACCCAGCTGGCTGTCTTCTTCGTCGCCGATCGGTGTTTCCAGTGAAATCGGCTCCTTGGCGATCTTCATCACCTTGCGGACCTTCTCCAGCGGCATTTGCAGCTTTTCGGCCAGTTCTTCTGGCGTCGGCTCGCGACCGATCTCGTGCAGCATCTGGCGGCCCGTGCGCACCAGCTTGTTGATCGTCTCGATCATGTGCACCGGAATACGGATGGTACGCGCCTGATCCGCAATCGACCGCGTGATCGCCTGCCGGATCCACCATGTGGCATAGGTCGAGAACTTGTAGCCGCGACGATATTCGAACTTGTCCACCGCCTTCATCAGGCCGATGTTACCTTCCTGAATAAGATCAAGGAATTGCAAGCCGCGGTTCGTGTATTTCTTGGCGATGGAAATCACCAGACGCAGGTTCGCCTCGACCATTTCTTTCTTGGCCTGACGCGCTTCCTTTTCGCCCTTCTGAACCTGCTGCACGATGCGGCGGAATTCAGAAATATCAAGACCAACGTACTGACCTACCTGTGCCATGTCGGCGCGCAGTTCTTCGACCTTGTCGGTCGAGCGTTCGATGAACATCTGCCATCCACGACCAGACTTTTCGCCCATCCGCTCAAGCCAGTTCGGGTCAAGCTCATACCCGCGATACTCGGTCACGAATTCGCGACGATTTATCCGTGCCTGATCGGCAAGTTTGACCATCGCGGAATCGATCTGCATGATCCGGCGGTTGATCCCGTAAAGCTGGTCGATCAACGCTTCGATCCGGTTGTTGTGCAGGTGCAGTTCATTCACCAGCAACACGATCTCGGCGCGCAGCTTTTGATACTTGTCTTCCTGCTTGTTGCTGAACGAATTGTCTTCATTCAACGTCGCGGAAATGCGGCTGTCCTGCATGTCGCTCAGCTTGGCATAATCGTCTGCGATGATATCCAGCGCCTCAAGCACCTGCGGCTTCAGCGCGGCCTCCATCGCGGCAAGCGACATATTGGCCTGATCATCCTCGTCGTCGTCGTCATCATCGGTTGTGATCGGGTTGCCGTCTGCGTCCAGCTCTTGCTTTTCCTCACCATCGGCCTTCTTAGCCTCGCCCCCCG
This sequence comes from Sulfitobacter aestuariivivens, assembly GCF_014763045.1. Taxonomy (GTDB): domain Bacteria; phylum Pseudomonadota; class Alphaproteobacteria; order Rhodobacterales; family Rhodobacteraceae; genus Sulfitobacter; species Sulfitobacter aestuariivivens. The sequence continues at coordinate 256,788 of NZ_JACTAG010000001.1, read as the reverse complement.
GGGCGACAACAGGTGTGGTTTCCTCTTCCTCGCCAAGCTGGTTGCCAAAGGTGGCTTCCAGATCAATAACGTCGCGCAACAGAATGTCTTCGCTTAACAATTCGTCGCGCCAGATGGTGATCGCCTGAAAGGTCAGCGGGCTTTCACAAAGGCCGGCAATCATCGTGTTGCGGCCAGCCTCGATGCGCTTGGCAATCGCGATTTCGCCTTCGCGGCTCAGCAGTTCGACACTGCCCATCTCGCGCAGGTACATGCGCACCGGGTCATCGGTACGGTCCAGTTTTTCGGAGGTGCCGGAGGAAAGCGCCACTTCCTTGGCGCTGTCAGTGGTCGCAATTTCGGTCGAGCCTTTCTGCTCTTCCTCTTCGGCTTCCTCATCTTCGATGATGTTGATGCCCATCTCCGACAGCATCGACATGACATCTTCAATCTGTTCGGAGCTCACCTGATCCGGCGGCAGGACCGAATTCAGCTGATCGTACGTGATATAGCCCTTCTCGCGCGCCTCGGAGATCATCTTTTTGACCGCCGCCTGGCTCATATCAAGCGAGTGACCGTCGCCTTCCTGCTTGGCGTCTTCGTTGGTGTCTTTCGCAGCCATGATGATGCTCCTCAAGCGGGTCCCTGAACGAATCACCCGCGAAAGTGATTCGTTTTTCCGAATCATGCGGGTTCCGCAGTGATTCTTAAAGGCGATACCCTTATTTTTCCTAAATTCTCTGCGAAAATGCCACGCCGTCTATCTGCCGTGGCCTTTCTTCTTTTCGTACTTAATCGTTCCAAGCAGCGCGTCCAGTGCGCTGCGTTCGTCGCGGCTGATGCGGGCACCATTGTCACCCACCTCGTATTCAGCCTTGTCTTCCTGCCCGGTGCGCCGGGCGCGATCTGCGGCGCGTGCAGCTTCGCTCAGTCGCCAGGTAACGCCCTCGTCCGGCACGCCACTAAGGTCTTCCACCGCCTCGGCAATCTCGGCATCCAGCCCGCGCATTGCCTCCAGCTTGGCCAACTCTTCGGCCACCGTCATTTGTGCCATTTCCCGGTTGCCGGGATTGCGGATGCACGGTGTGATGGCGACATGGCGCTGTGCCGTGAGGTTTTCAAGGGCATCAGGCCCCAGAACTGCGGAAACTTTTTCACGCAACGCTGCAGCCCCGTCATCGGCATGGCGCAACAGGATATCACGCAGGCCCCGATGTGCAGGATCAGCACAGATCATCTGTTCCAGCCCGCTTTCAAAATCCTCCACAACCTCGGGGCATTGAAAACAGGCCGCCAGAATCACCGCTTCGCGCAGGTGCTGTGCTGACCGCCCCTCCGTATCCGTCACCAGAACAGAGGCCTTGGTGCTGGGCATCGGCGCCTGTGGCGCCGCATTGCCCCAGACACGGCGCGCGCCTTGTTGCCCGCGCGACTTTGCTGCGGGGCGAAACAAATGCCACCGCAGATCCTTGATCTCTTGCCCATAATGGCCGCGGATCGACGGGTCCTTGATCAGGGTGATCTTTTCGCGCAGCGCCTTGTCGAGCGCCGCCTTGCGTTCGGGGCTGTCAAAAACCTTTCCTTCCGTCTCGCGCTGCCAAAGCAATCTGACCATTGGCATCGCCGCATCCAGCAGCTTCTGGACCGCGCCTGCCCCTTGCGTCTTGAGCACATCATCAGGGTCCTGCCCCTCGGGCATAACCGCAAAGCGCAGGCTTTGCCCCGCCTCCAACTGTGGCAAAGCCAGGTCGACCAGCCGCATTGCGGCGCGCTGTCCGGCCGTGTCCCCGTCAAGCGTGATGATCGGCTCGGGCGCGATACGCCACAACATCTGCAATTGGCTTTCGGTAATGGCAGTGCCCAAGGGGGCAACAGCGGCCTCAAACCCGGCCTCCACCAGGGCGATGACGTCCATGTACCCTTCGGCCACCAGCAATGGCTGCCCTTTGCCGGCCGCCGTGCGCGCCTCGCGCACATTATAAAGACTGCGGCCTTTGTCAAAAAGCTCCGTCTCGGGCGAATTCAGATATTTGGCGTTGTCATTTGGGTCCATCGCGCGGCCGCCAAAGGCAATCGCCCGGCCCCGCGCATCGCGTATGGGAAACATGATACGCCCCCGAAAGGTATCATAGGGCTTGCCGCCCTTGGCCGACGGCTTGGCCAGCCCGGCACCCAGTATCAGATCGTCCTCGACCCCCTTGCCTTTCAGCGCATCCCACAATCCCTGCCAACTGTCAGGCGCAAAACCGATCTCCCATCGCTCCAATGCCGCCTCTGACAGCCCGCGCTGCGCCAGATAATCGCGTGCCTCGCCCGCCGCCCCGGTCTGCAGTTGCAATCGGAACCAACGCACCGCCATTTCTGTGACCTCGGCCAGTTGCGTGCGCCTGTCCGCTTTCTCCTGCGCGCGCGGGTCCTGCTTGGGCACTTCCATCCCGGCCTCACGGGCCAGAATCTCGACCGCTTCGATAAAGCTCACATTCTCCGTCTCACGCACAAACGAAATCGCATCCCCCTTGGCGTGACATCCAAAGCAGTAATAATATCCCTTGCGGTCATCGACGTGAAAGCTGGCCGTCTTCTCGTGGTGAAACGGGCACGGGGCCCACATATCCCCCTTGCCCTGATTGGACTTGCGGTTGTCCCACATGACCTTGCGCCCGACCACCTGCGAGAGGCTGGAACGGGTCCGCAGTTCATCCAAGAATCCGGGTGGCAGGCTCATGCGTGCATCATAGACCAGCAATCCTCCAAGCGCATCCCACCCCATCTTCTTTTGCAGGCCCAAATATCCCAGGGGGATTGGGGGACTGGTCCCCCAAGGAGCCCCGCCGCAAAGCCGCTCAGTTTGCCATGCAGACGTCCATCCATTGCGCGCTGATGTCGGTGTTTTTCACATCCTTCATCTTCAGCTTGTACACCTCGGCGGTGAACAATGGGATCGCGGCGTTGTACCGCTCGGGCCAGGTGACCTCACCTGCCAGCACCGTTTCCTTCACCTGTCTTTCCCGCACCCGGTCAAGGCGCGCCTTTTGCACGGCGGCCACCACGGCAGCCTGATGCGTGCAATCGGTTTCCTTTTTCGAGGCCGCAAGGCCCGGACCCGACGTGGCCACAAGTGCGGCAGCGGCGGCTGCCATGATCGTTGTCCTGAACATTGAACGTGCTCCATTGCGTGTCACAAAAAGAGGATTCGGGTCCTCATTCGCCAGATTACCCGCGCGATGCAACAGCTTCCATAGCCACCTTTAGCTCGTGCACCAGCGTGCCTGCCATCGACCGGAAGACAAGGATCAGAAACGTATCTGCACCCGTGCGCGTGATCGATGCGCTCATGTGCTGCACCAGCGTGCGCGCGGTGTGGCCGCGCTTGAAAATGCTTTCGCGGAAATCAACCGGCACCAGCCGCGCCAGAACATCCACCGCCCCTGCCCCGCTCAAAGTGACGCAGGCCCAGCCATCAGACTGATCCACCACCGCGGCATGAGCCTCCAGCGTCTTGTCCGGCACGGGCCCCGCCAGCAGCACCTCAGAGCGTGCAAACCACAAACAACGCTGGCCGTCGCGTCCGGTCGCACGCCCGGGTTTGGGTGCGCCCAGCCCATGTGCGGCTTTGAGGGCAGCGGCAAAGTCCTTGCCGTCCCCGACTGGTGACAGCGATGTCAGCACCCCCAGGTCGGCCTCCACCACCGTGACCGACCCGATCGTCATCGGCAGCAGTCCAGCGCAGGGCGTCTGTGCTTTCAATTCAACCACGCACCCGCCCTCCTTCAGGATCCACAAAGACCGGGCTGCAAATCTCGACCTCCGCCTCGATCCCGCGCACGGCATCCACCATGCGAATGACCTCGCCCATCCGGTCTGGCCCCCGCGCCACAAAGCCCAAAGCCAGCATGCTGTCGTGCTCGGGTGAAAACCCGACCGAGGTAACATAGCCCTGCATGTTGGCCCGCGCGGCCTCAGCGCCCGCATCGTAAAGATGCGCACCCGCCGTCAGTTGCTTGACCGCGCCCGCAGGCTTTAGGCCGACCAGTTGCGGGCGATCCGGGTCCATCAGACCGGGCCGCTCTGACATCGTCTTGCCGATGCAATCCTTCTTGTCCGACACCATCCGCTGCATGCCAATATCAAATGCCGTAACGCGCCCGTCGATCTCAGCGTGCGTGATAAAGCCCTTTTCGATACGCAGCACGTTCAGCGCCTCCATGCCGTAGGCCCCGCCGCCCAGCCCCTCGGCCTTCTGCACCAGCAGATCAAACAGGCTCGCACCATATCGCGCGGGCACGGCAACCTCGTAGGCGTGCTCCCCCGAGAACGAGATCCGAAAAAGCCGCCCCGGCACGCCCGCGACACCCACCGCGCCGCAGGCCATGAAGGGCCAGCTGTCGTTGTCGATGGGCGCGTCCAATAGACCATTCAACAGCGTGCGCGCCTCCGGGCCTGCCACGGCAAACTGCGCCCAGTGTTCGGTGACAGAGGTGAACGATACCTCCCACTCCGGATGCAGCGCCTGAGTGATCCACTCCAGATGCCGCATTACCAGCCCCGCCGCAGCCGTCGTTGTCGTCATCAGATACTGCGTTTCACCAAGCCGCGCGCAGGTGCCGTCATCCATGACATGCCCATCCTCGCGCAGCATCAGCCCATACCGCACCCGACCGACTTTCAGCGTCGAAAAGGTGTTCGTATAGGCGAAATCAAGCAGCTTCGCGGCGTCGCGCCCCTGAATGTCTATTTTGCCCAGCGTGGACACGTCACAGACCCCAACCTTCTGCCGGACATACCCCACTTCGCGGTCGCACGACTGCCGCCATGTTGTCTCACCAGCCTTGGGGAAATAGCTGGGCCGATACCAAAGCCCCGCTTCGATCATCGGCGCGCCCATGGCAAGGCTCCGGGCGTGGCTGGTCGTCAACCGCTCCGGCGCAAACCCCTTGCCCTGTGCGCCGGCTCCCATCGCCGCAATAGCCACAGGGCTGTAGGGCGGCCGGAACGTCGTTGTCCCCGTCTCCGGAATACCGCGTCCGGTGGCGTCGGCAAGTACCGCCAGGGCGGCAACGTTGGAATTCTTCCCCTGATCGGTCGCCATCCCTTGTGTGGTATAGCGCTTCATATGCTCAACCGAGCGGAAGTTTTCGACCGCAGCCTGTTTGATGTCCTTCACGCTCACATCGTTCTGAAAATCAAGCCATGCGCGCCCCTTACCCGCCACCGCCCAAAGCGGCGTCAGGCGATAGGGCGCATCCTCGGCCTCAGGCAGCGGCACGTCCGCAACGGTCTTGCCAAGCGCATCCAGTGCCTCTCTTGCCGCCGACACCCCTGCCTCCAGACAGGCCTGCGTCGAAAAGCTGCCGTTGCACGCACCGGCGGCAATCATCCCCGGGATAGCCCCCGGGGTGGGCACAAAGGCCTGCAGATCCGCATGCCACGCAGGCCGCCCGTTCATATGACAGGTCAGATGCACAGAGGGGTTCCAGCCGCCTGACACTGCCAGACAGTCTGTCTGGATCGCCTGCTCGCCGCTCGCGGATCGAATGGTGATCGCCTCAAGTTCCTTGCGCCCGCTCGCATTGCAGACCTGCGCGCCGCGATAGACCGGATAATCAACATCGCCCACCTCCGCGTCGTACCGACTGTCGATCAGGGCGGCCACATGCACACCCGCCGCGTGCAAGTCCCGCGCCGTACGATGCGCGTCGTCATTGTTGCCAAAGACCGTGACCCTCTGACCGGGGCTAACGCCCCAGCGATTGAGATAGGCCCGCACCGCACTCGCCATCATCACCCCGGGCCGGTCGTTGTTCTGAAACGCCACCGGCCGCTCCAACGCGCCAGCAGCCAACACCGATGCCTTTGCATGAATACGCCAAAAGCACTCCAGCGGGGCACTATCCGCGCTTGGCGCCCGATGCTGGTTCACCCGTTCCAGTGCCCCGAACATCCCGCCATCATAAGCGCCCGTGATGGTCGTGCGGGTCATCAGCCGGACATTCTCCATCTCGGCCAGCCTGTCGACCATTCCGGCCGCCCAGACCGACGCCGGGCGCCCGTCAATCTCATGGGTCTCGGCCAAAAGCCGCCCCCCCATTATCGCGTCCTCGTCCGCCAGGATAACATCCGCCCCGGCCTCAGCCGCAGCCCAGGCGGCCATCAGACCCGCAGGTCCTGCGCCGATCACCAGCACATCGCAAAAGGCAAAGGCCTTTTCATAGGTGTCCGGGTTGGTCTGGCCGCTCAGCGCGCCCAGACCCGCCGCATTGCGGATCACCGGCTCGTAAATCGCTTCCCAAAAGCGTTTAGGCCACATGAAGGTCTTGTAATAGAACCCCGCCCCAAGAAAGGGTGCCGCCAGATCATTTACAGCCATCACGTCAAACTCAAGCGAAGGCCAGGCGTTTTGCGACGTGGTCACCAACCCGTCGAAAATCTCTTGCACTGTCGCGCGCACATTCGGCTCAGCCCCGGCACCCGTCCCGGTGGTGATCAGCGCATTAGGCTCTTCAGAGCCAGCCGTCAGCACGCCGCGCGGCCGGTGATACTTGAACGACCGGCCCATCAGCCGCACGTTATTCGCCAAAAGCGCAGATGCCACCGTATCGCCCGCGTAGCCCTGATAAGACGCCCCATCAAAGCGAAAGGTCACAGGCGCGCTGCGGTCAATGATGCCTTTTCCCGCGACCCTCATGACGCCGCTTCCCGGGCGTCCGAAGCAAGCCTGGTGCCAAGAACCTCATGCGTCACGGTATTGCGGGTCACCACGATCCACGCGCCGCACCCGCCCTCGTGATACCAAAGATCACGGGTTTCTCCCGCGGGATTGTCGCGCAGGTGCAGATACGCATGCCACACCTCTCCGCCCGCATCCGGGTCGGGCCGCGCAATCATCCCGTCCGCCCCCTGATAATAAAACTCGCGCCGCTCTCGCGATCCACAGATCGGGCACTCAATTCTCACGCCACACCTCCGTGCAGGGGCGCATCCCCTGTTTCACCCTTTTTCAAATACCTCTGCGGTGATCCCGCCGCACCCACCAGCGCCTTAGACAAGCAAAGCCCGGCTGAGGCATGCCGCGAAGGCCCCGCGCACTCCTGCGGCCAAGTGCTAGTGAAGATTATGCTGCGCACCGGTCGCCTCCTCGTCCATCAACCCATAGCCGGTTCGGAACCGGTCCATCCGGAACTTCGCCGCCGGGGCGTGATGCTCATCCCTGGCCATCAGATGCGCAAAGGAATAGCCCGACCCAGGCACCGCCTTGAACCCGCCGTAACACCAACCGCAGTTGATAAAGAGCCCCTCTGTCTCTGTCTTGTCGATGATCGGTGATCCGTCGGGCGTCATGTCCATGATGCCGCCCCAACTGCGTAGAACCTTCGACTTGCCGATCATCGGCATCAGCGTCATGCCCGCCTCCATCACATGTTCCATCATCGGCATGTTGCCGCGTTGGGCATACGAGGCATAGAAATCGAGATCCCCGCCAAAGACCAATCCGCCCTTGTCGGACTGGCTGATATAGAAGTGCCCCATGCCAAAGCTGACCACATGGTTGATGACCGGTTTCAGCCCCTCGGTCACAAAGGCCTGCAACACATGGCTTTCAATCGGCAGTGTCATCCCCGCCATGGCGGCCACCTGACCGGACCGGCCCGCCACCACAATGCCGACCTTTCGGGACCGGATGGCCCCGCGGGTGGTTTGCACACCCGTGACCTTGCCGTCCTCAATGTCGATGCCCGTGACTTCACACTGCTGGATCAGATCCACGCCCCGCGCATCCGCCCCGCGCGCAAATCCCCATGCGACAGCATCGTGACGCGCCGACCCCGCGCGCCAGTGCATCAGCCCCCCATAGATCGGAAACCGGGTGTTGTCGTAATCCAGATAGGGCAGAATGCGGCGCACGCCGTCTCGGTCCAACAGTTCGGCATCCGTATCGCCCTGGCTGTGCATCATGTTGCCCCGGCGCGCATAGGCGTCGCGCTGGCCGTCCGAATGACACAACATCAGATGCCCACGCTGGGACAGCATGACATTGTAGTTCAGTTCCTGCTCCAGGTTCTCCCACAGCTTCAGCGAATGCGAATAGAACTGGCTGTTGCCGTCCAGCATGTAATTGGCGCGCACGATGGTGGTATTGCGCCCCACATTACCCCCGCCAAGATATCCCTTTTCCAGAACCGCAATATTGGTAAGTCCATGGTTCTTCGCCAGATAGTACGCCGTGGCCAGACCGTGCCCGCCGCCCCCGATGATGATGGCATCATATTCGGCCTTGGGTTCGGGATCACGCCAATGGGGCGTCCAGCCTTTGTTGCCGGTCAAGCCTTCGCGCAGAATGCGCAGCCCTGAAAAACGCATCGTCTCCCCCAATTGGACAGGTCTGTCCATCTAAGCAGTTTCAATGCTGACAGGCAACGGACACCAGACGCAAGCCCAATGTTTCAAAGCGCGGAAAAGCATCTGCACAGACTGCTTTCAATTGTGGCAAAAATCGTCCGCAATTCTACCCAATTGTGGCAAAAGTGCAGAAAAAGACCTTTGATCCAACACATTCGAGTCCAAGTCATTCCATCATTGCGTGCGAAAAGGAACCTCGCCGCTATCAATGTGCCCAGAGTGATGGATCCCAGAGTTATGAAAAAGAGCCTTACAAAAAAACGCCTTGGCGCGTTTGTAAAGGACGAGAACGGAAGCGTTACCATTGAATCGGTAATCTGGTTTCCGATCTTCGCGATCCTCCTCGCTTTCATCATGAATATCTCGATGGTCTTCTTCAATGAATCTCAGATGCTGCGGGTCGTCCAGGACGGCAATCGCGCGTTTTCCCTGGGCCGCCTTGATAGTGCAGCAGAGGTCGAGCAATACATCCTTACCGAGTTAAGCTATTTAGACGTCAACCTGAACGTGACTTCTGCTGTCGCTGGCGGGTTGATCGAAACTGATCTGACTGTGGCCGCTTCAGAACTGATGCCCCTCAATTTTATGACCGGTGCCTTTAGTGGCATCCAGGTCGGCGTCAACGCCCAGCACATCATCGAGTTCTAGGAGAGAACCATGATCATCAAACTCGTCCCGCGGGCCGCACGTCGGTTCATCGAAAAAGAAGATGGCTCAGCGACAATCCTCGCTGTGCTTTTCGCCATGATTTTCCTCGTGATGGGTGGCCTGGCTGTCGACTTTAACAAGGTGATGTCCGAACGGACCCATCTGCAGATCGCCGCAGACACCGCCGCGCATGCCGCGCTCTACACCCGCGAAGATGAAGACGTGTCGACGTCCAAAACTGCCGCGATGAACACCATTGACGGGTTCCTGCCTGAACACCAGTTCGGCGCCAATCCTGTGACGGTTGCTGATGTGACCTTCGGCACCTGGGATTTTGATCTCAACCTCTTTACCGCTGACAGCACCTCCAACAAGGCGGTGCGGGTCTATGCCCAGATGAACGAGACCCGCAGCAATCCATCCAATACCATCCTGCTCAGCATGGTGGGCCAGGACACATTCGATGTGACAGCTGAATCGATCTATTCCACATACTATCCTCCCTGTCTTACCGAAGGGTTCGTGGCGCAGGAACCTGTGGACATCCAGTCGAACAACAACTTCTTCAACGGGTTCTGCATCCATTCCAACGACTACGTGAGCCTGAACTCGAATAACTTCTTCGAACCCGGCACCGTCGTTTCGATGCCAAACCTGGACCAGCTGGATATCCCCAACTCCGGGTTTGAAACCAACGAAGGTCTCCAGACCGCTCTGCGTCAGGGCGAATACCGCATGCGGCTTCTCAACAAGCTGCCCGATATGATCGACAGCTTCTGGTCCGCCGATCCAAAGCATTTGCCGCCGTACATCTCAGGTTCCAGCTTGTACGATCTGTCAAACAGCCTGAGCAATGGACCCGACGGCAAAACGCTTGACCCTGTTGATTTTGTGCCCAATGCGGTGAACTACCTCACCTGCTCCGGCTCCGGCAAAATGACCATGAACGCGGGCGTCTATTCGCAAATGCTGTTCGTCAGCGATTGCGAAGTGAAGTTCGCGAACGGCGTGGTTCTTGAAGACGTTGTTGTCGCCACCACACATACAGGCGCCACATCGTTCAACACACCTGCCGGGCTGCAGATCGGCCGCAATGACAATTGCGCCGAAGGTGGCGGTGCCACGCTGATGACTTTGGGTGGCTTTAATGCCGCTGCATCGCTCAGCGTCTATAACGGCCAGATCCTGGCCATCGGCGATATTGAATTCGCAGCGGAGGCAAATGGCATCCAGGGCGCGTCATTTGTGTCTTATGGCCAAATCGACGGCACCAGCAACATGAACATGGGCTTTTGCAACGGCGATGGCATGGAAAACGCCTATCGCGCCCCCTACTTCCGTATGGTTCAGTAAAGCGCCTGGGCGGCAGCGCCCAGCGCTTTCATGGCCGCGCGATAAGGTGCGGGGCCATGGCTGATCCGGGCCACACCGGTTTTGGCGATCTCCTCAATGTCATGCGCCTCACTCAGGCGCATGACATTCACCGGTAGATCAATCGCCTCGCAGAGCTGCGCGATCAACGCCAGATCATCCAGCCCCGGCAAAAACACCCCATCCGCCCCGGCATCGGCATAGGCCTTGGCCCGCGCAATCGCTTCCGGCACAAGATCGACGGCATCGCCCTCGTACCCCGAAAAGAAGACATCTGTCCGCGCGTTGATGAAAAACGGAACGCCCGCTGCATCTGAACGCGCGCGGATTGCCGCAAGACGGGCGGCCTGCACATCCGGTGCGTGCAACCCTTTGCCGCCTACAATCCGGTCCTCCATGTTCAGACCCACGGCGCCCGTTTCAATCAAAGCAACCGCATTTTCCCCGACGCGCGCGGGGTCTTCGGCATATCCGCCTTCGAAATCCACGCTCACCGGCACATCAACGGCCTGCACGATCTCGCGTGCCGTGCGCAGGGCGGCCACCAAAGGCAACTGCTCGCCATCGGCAAAACCCTGCGCCGCCGCTACCGACCAACTGCCAGTGGCTAGTGCAGGTGCCCCGGCCTTGGCCACCGCGCCTGCTGATCCGGCATCCCAGATATTGTAAAGAACCAGCGGTCGCCCCTTCACATGCAACGCTTTGAACGCCTTCGCCTTGCCGATCTGATCCATCCTCAACTCTCCTGTCTGCGGGCTGCAAAGCCCTGTTCAAGTTCAATCAAAGCCTGCTTGCGCCAAAGCCCACCACCATATCCCGTCAGCGCGCCATCCGCAGCCAGCACACGGTGACATGGCACAACAATCGCGATGGGGTTTGCCCCGTTCGCGCGCGCCACTGCGCGCGTGGCATCTGGTCTGCCCATAGACCGCGCAAGATCGGAATAGCTACGCGTCTCGCCTGCGGGAATGTCGCGAAGTGCACGCCAGACAGACTGGGAAAAGGGCGTGCCATGCGGCGCGATTGGCGTCGCAAAGTGATCCTGCTCCAAGCGCAGAAATGCTGTCATCTCCGCCTCGATCTGATCTGTCGGATCAAACCGACCAAATCCAAGGCTCCCCTTTGCCGCGGTGTGCAACCGCCGTAGCTCAGCCGGCAGCGCCTTTCGCTCCACGAACTCCAGCAGATGCAGATGACTGGCAGAACTGACCGCGATCATCGCGCCAAGCCGTGTCTCGATCCAATCTGCCCTCAGCAAGGCGTCTTTCACAAATGCACCCGGCGCCAGCCCCATGATCCGCCCAAAGGCCGCGCGAAATGCCGAAGGGCTGTCATATCCCGCGACCATCTGCGCGTCGATGACCTTGGCTCCCTGCGGCAATTCAGCGGCCGCCGTACGCAGCCGCATCTGGCGCGCCATGTCGAGAAAGGTCGTGCCAAAATGCCGCTTGAAGGCCCGTCGAACCGTCGACGCATCCAGACCCAGCGCGATGATGTCCCGCTCATGCCACACCCGCACCGGATCAGCTTCAAGCGCTTTCAGCAGGTGCATTATGACCGGATCGGCCTGCGCTGCCGGTGCCATCGGATGACAGCGCTTGCAGGGACGATAGCCAGCGTCGATGCATGCCCCTATGCGGTCGAAGAATACGCAATTTTCGCGCTTTGGCTTGCGTGCAGGGCAGGTCAATCTGCAAAACACCCCGGTCGAAGTCACCCCAACAAAAGCGCGACCGTCAAACGACGCATCGCGCGCCAGCAAGGCGGCGTAAAGGCTGTCTTCGTCGGGCAGGTCAAGTAACATGCGCACAGGCATACCCGCTGCCCGCGCCCTTGTCCGCCTCGTATCGGGCGTCTATTCGATTTTCATGTCTGGCACAGGACGTGATGCCCCCCTAAGATGAACGCGTCGACAGGAGACCCGCGCCCCCCATGCCCCGCAAACTTGCCGCCATCCTTGCCGCCGATGTCGTGGGCTATTCGCGCATGATCGCCGCGAACGAGACAGCGACGCTTGATGCCCTCGACACCTTGCGCGCCGAGGTTTTCGGCCCCGTCTTCACCGATCACCATGGGACGATCGTCAAAAGCATGGGCGATGGCTGGCTGGTTGCCTTTGAAAGCGCGGTAGCAGCCGTCAATGCCGCAATGCAGGTGCAAGACAGGCTGACAGATCACCCCACCATCACCCTGCGCATCGGGATCCACATCGGTGATGTTGTCCACAATGAACACGACCTCTACGGCGACGGCATCAATATCGCCGCACGTCTGGAAAGCATTGCGCCCAAAGGCGGGATCACCATCTCTGACGCCGTCTACTCCAGCCTTGATGGCACACTCTCGCCTTCTTTCGAGGCGGCAGGCGCGCAAAAGCTCAAGAACATCGACCGCCCGATCATTACCTGGGTGCGCACTCCCAGCGGCGGCGCGATACAACAGCGCACGCCGGCCCAAGACGTCGTCTCTGCCCTCCCGCGTCTCAGGATTGAACCGACCGCCAACAGCGACCCGCGCGCAGAATTGCGCGACACCGCCGATGCCCTCTCGGCTGACTTTGACACCTATTTCAGCAGTATCAACTGGCTGCAGGCGAACATCAAAAGCACACCCATCCCCGATGCCTATGCGTTGCGCCCCGTCCTGCGCGCGCGCGGGGAAAGGATACGGCTGGAAACGCGGCTCTACAGTCCGGCGGGCGATACACTGTGGACCCACAAATCTGATACCACGCTGGATGAAGCATTTGACTGGCAGGATAGCGTCATCGCCGAAATCGCGGATCATTGCATTGGTTTGATTCTAGAGGCCGAAACCACCCGCATCATGGCTCTACCTGACGAAGACCTGACCGCCGAACAGTGCCTGTTGATGGGTATCATCACCTGGCGCGACTTTGGAAGAGACTCCTACATCCGATCAGTCCAATTTCACGAACGCGCCATGATCGCAAAGCCCGACATGGCTGACGCCTATGCTGAGGCACTTATCGTGCTACAGGCCGGGCGTACCGTCACCAGTAGCGATATTTTGCAAGAATACTTTGACAAGATACCTGCTTGGATCGAAGCTGCGCGCCCCCTGGCACCCGGACATGCCATGCTGACCCTTGCTATTGCCGTCGCCACATACGCCCAAGAAAAGAAAGTTATCCCGCTCAAGGAGGCCATCGCACAAACCCTGCGCCTTGCCCCCTTCGATGCCCGCGTTCTCAGCTTTTGCGGCTGGGCGAACCTGTGGTCAGGGCAGACCCAAGACGCCTACGACTGCTTTCACAAGTCTCTGGAATTTGGGCGGTTGGGCCCGTTCTATGTTGCCTCGCTGGGTGGGGCCGCAAGCGCCAGCTTGCAACTGGGCAAAGATGAGAAGGCGCTGGCGCTGGTCGATAAGGGTCTGGCCCTGTCAGACCTTTATCCCACCTTCTACATGGTGCGCACTGCCGCACTGGCGCATCTGGGTCGGCTGGATGAAGCGCGCATCGCGCTGGAAGAATACCGCAAACTCGAACCGGAACGCACATTGGCGAACTGGGCGGCCACCAATAACTACGGCGGCTCAGAAGGCGGCAAGCGCTATTTCGAGGGTATGAAGATGGCGGGGATGCCTTGAAAGAAATCCCCGCCGCTAACGCTACAGCCCTTTGGCGCGATAGCTGGCCGCAACCTTTTCGATCGACACCAGATAGGCCGCAGTGCGCAGATCATCCACGTCATCACGGTCATGCCAGACCCGGGCCATCGACTGATAGGCCGTCTGCATCGTGTCATCGAGACCCGACCGGACCAGTTCCAGCTCTCCCGCGCCGCGCAGATACTTCTCCTTGAAGTCCGGCGTCATCGACCAGGCATCGCCCATGTAGCGGTCAAGCCGTTCCAGTTCATCCACCACCAATTGGTGCCGGGCCTCTTCCTGGCGGCGTTGCATCCGGCCAAAGCGGATGTGGCTCAGGTTCTTGACCCACTCAAAATATGAGACAGTCACACCACCAGCGTTGGCATACATGTCAGGGATGATCACGCAGCCTTTCTTGCGCAGGATCTCATCCGCACCAGCGGTGACCGGACCATTTGCGGCCTCAATGATCAGCGGTGCTTTGACGTTCGCGGCGTTTGACAGGTTGATCACCCCCTCTAGGGCCGCCGGGATCAGGATATCGCACTCCGCTTCCAGCAATTTTGCCCCGTCTTCCTCACAATGGGTGTCAGGATAGCCGGTGATGGTCCCGTGCTTGGCAATCCACTGGTGTACGGCCTCAACATCAAGCCCGTCTTCGTTGTGCAACGCGCCGTCTCGTTCGATAATGGCCGTGATTTTGCAGCCATCCTCTTCCTGCAAGAACTTGGCCGCGTGATAGCCCACGTTGCCAAGGCCCTGCACGACCACGCGCTTGCCTTTCATGGTCCCGGTCATCCCGGCTTTCTTCATGCCCTCTTCATCGTTGAAGAACGCGTGAAGGGCATATTGCACGCCGCGGCCCGTGGCCTCCGTGCGGCCCTGAATGCCGCCTGCGTTGATCGGTTTGCCGGTCACGCAGGCCACACCATTCAATTCCGTCGTGTTCATGCGTTTGTACTGATCGGCGATCCAGGCCATTTCGCGCTCACCGGTGCCCATGTCGGGCGCGGGCACGTTCTGCGCGGGGTTGATCAGGTCGCGCTTGATCAGCTCATAGGCAAAACGGCGCGTGATCAGTTCCATTTCGTGATCATCGTATTCACGTGGGTCGATGCATAACCCGCCCTTGGAGCCGCCAAAGGGGGCCTCCACCAATGAACACTTGTAGGTCATCAGCGCCGCGAGCGCCTCAACCTCATCCTGATTGACGCCAAGCGAATAGCGGATGCCGCCCTTCACCGGTTCCATATGTTCCGAATGCACGGACCGGTAGCCGGTGAACGTATGGATCTTGCCGCGCAGGCGCACCCCAAACCGCACGGTATAGGTGGCATTACACACCCTGATCTTTTCTTCCAGACCGGGCGGCAGATCCATCAGGGCAACCGCCCTGTTGAACATGATATCCACACTTTCGCGAAAGCTTGGTTCATTGGCTGGGGACATAGATTTCTCCTGTTGGCAATTTGTGGTCACCCTTGCCGGGCACGACTCACTTCAATCAGTTGAACTCACACCACCCTAACGATCATGTTTCAAACGTGCGACTTTATTTAGCTCGGCGCTTCATTTTATAGCTAGATATCCAATCCGCATGGATCGCGCCGACCGTTTCCAAACGCGAAACCAACCGCCGCGAAAAAGCCATGGGTTTCCTCAATTTTGAACCATTTGCCTCAGTTTGGCCGCATTTATACCGCATATTATGCGCCACGGATCGTTGTTCATGCCCGATCCGAGCTGGCTTGGGGGCCTGCTGCTGAGAGCGCGACATGACAAATCAGATGACCAACAATCGCGAACCAAAGCTTCGCGGCCATCCATCCCCTGGCACAACCGGGGGTGGCGAAAGCATCTCCATCCCACTTTCTTTCATATTTAAGAGTGCTTTGCGCGCGCTTTCTCATCTTATAAACAGCACCCGCAAATGCCCGACCCCGGCCGCAAACCGCGTCAGATTGATCAGCGTCAAGCGCGTGGACCAGAAACGGCAAAACTCAGTGTTATTGAACATTTTAGGAAATTTTTCGGCGTGCCACGCTCAAGCCCCAATTAAGCCCGATTTCAAGCGCAGAGGTAAACATTGGGTACTGACGACTATTGTACCGGTGGCCGAGTGTTCGGTCACCGGAGTGAAAGGTAAGACTATGGTAAACTGTGGCACGTTGTGCCATCGCGATCGTATTCGCGATGAAGAAAGATTCCTAAAAATCTTTGCCAGAAATGAAAACGGGACGATGACCATCTTCGCCTGTTTCATGATCCTCATGATGTTGATGGTGGGTGGTATCGGCGTTGACCTGATGCGCAACGAAATGGAGCGCACCCGCCTTCAGGCCGTGTCTGACCGTGCCGTGCTCGCAGCAGCCGATCTCGACCAGACCCTCGATCCAGAAGCGGTCGTACGGGACTATTTCGTCAAATCCGGCATGGGCGACTATGTCTCAAACGTCACTGTCGTCGAAGGGCTCAATTTTCGAACGGTGAATGTGGACGCAACCACCACAATGAACACCCAGTTCATGAACATGGTGGGTGTTGATACGCTTGTCGTCCCTGCGGCCTCCCAGGCGCAGGAAAAGGTGAACAAGGTCGAAATCTCGCTGGTGCTTGACGTTTCAGGCTCCATGAAGAACGGCACCAAGATGGCCGACATGCAGGCCGCGGCTGGCGAATTCATTGACGAAGTGTTGAAACCCAAAAACCGGGATCTGGTCTCTGTTTCGCTGATCCCCTACTCCCAGCACGTCAATGCCGGCCCGAAGATCTATGACCAGATGCCGAACATCGTGACGACACATGATTATTCCCATTGCGTTGAATTTACCGATGCGGACTTTCAGACGGCAAACTTCGAGCGCAACAAGACCTATGCTCAGATGCAGCATTATCAGTGGAACTGGTACTCCATCGAATCCGGGTCGCAACTGAACACGGTGTACGACACGGTCTGCCCGCGTAACGATTATGAGGAAATCCGGCCTTTCAGCCAGAACGCCAGCCAGCTCAAGGCGCAGATCAATGCGATGAAACCCCGCGCAGGCACGCAAATCTTCATCGGCATGAAATGGGCGGCTTCGATGCTGGATCCCTCGTTCAGGTCCATGACAGCAGATCTGTCCACCGCTGGCCACGTAGATGCCGCCTTCAGTGACAGACCCGCCGCCTATACCGATGATGAAACGCTCAAGACGGTCGTCCTGATGACCGATGGCCAGAATTCAAAAGCCAACCGCATTTATGATGCGTATTACACCACCAATGACGCGGACATCGGCACACCCCGACACTACACCCATTGGGAAGAGTACAACCTGCAATATTACCTGTGGAACAACGTAAGCTCCAGTAATCACACGCAATACTACTACAACAAATACACTGAGGCCAAAGGCGACGCGCTCCTTAAGAACATCTGCGACGCTGCCAAAGCCAGAGAGATCATCGTCTGGACCATCGGTTTTGAGGTGCTCGATCACGGCGCCACAGTGATGGAGGATTGCGCCTCATCGCCTAGCCATTTCTTCCGCGTCGCCGGAAGCGAACAGATTAAGGAGGCCTTCGGCGCCATCGCCGGGCAAATCAATCAGCTGAGGTTGACCCAATGATACGCACACTCACATCATACCTGCGGCAGTTTCGCCGCGACGAAGACGGCAGCGCCCTCGTGGTCGAATTCGTGATCTTCACACCGCTGATCATCGGCTGTTTCCTGATGGGCGTGGAAATGGGTTTGTACTCCATGCGGCACATGTTCCTCGACCGTGGTCTTGATCTGACAGTGCGTTATGTGCGGCTCAACACCAATACGCCGATGACGCATCCGCAGCTCAAGGACATGATCTGCCGCAACGCGGGCTTCATCGACGACTGCGACACGACCCTGCGGCTTGAAATGCAGCCCCTGAACCCACGTGCCTTTGCGGCATTCGACCCTCAACCCGATTGCATCGATCTCAGCCAACCGGTCGAGCCAGAGCGCGGCTTTACCCTGGGGGAGTCCCACGAGCTGATGATCTTGCGCGCCTGCGTCAAGTTCAAGCCGGTCTTTGCGACAACGGGCCTTGGGTATGCATTCGACGACGACGGCTCAGGCCGGGTACGCATGATCTCGTCCGCCGCCTTTGTACAGGAGCCAAGCTAATGTATATCAAACACCTTCTCCAAACCGGCAAGGACTGGATGCGCGGCTCTTTTCTGCGCCGTGAAGACGGGTCTGTGGCCGTTGAGGCCATGATCATCCTGCCGGTGATTTTCTGGGCCTACCTGTGCATGTTCGCCATATATGACGCCTACCGGATGTTCAGCGTGCACCAGAAGGCAGCCTTTACCATCAGCGATGCAATCTCGCGCGAAACGATGCCGATCGACGATGACTATCTGGACGGCACCCACGATCTGTTTGAATACCTGTCGCGCAGCCAGGGCCAGACCAGCATGCGTGTCAGCCAGATCTGGTACGACGAGGACAACGACAGCTACCGCGCTGACTGGTCCGAAGTGCGCGGCTCGATCTCGCCCCTGTCGGACGCGCAGGTGTCTAACTGGCACGACAAGCTGCCGGTCATGCCCGACAATGAACGGATCGTGCTTCTCGAAACCTGGAGCAATTACGACACGCCTTTCGAGACCGGTCTCACGGCGGACGAGATCAGGACATATGTCTTTACCAGCCCGCGCTATGCGCCTGCGGTCTGCTTTGACGCCTGCAACTGATTTGATGCCTTTGCTCTGAAAGTCGCGCCCCCGGGGCGCGCCTTTTTTCGTGCCACGTGGCCTACGGCGACATATCGCGGCGGGCCAGAATGATCGCCAGGATCTCGGACATGTTCTTGGCCTGATGCGCCGCCGTCATGCCGCCCACGCCCACACGGTTGCCAATCCGCCACCACAATCCCGGTCGCCACCGTCGCGGTGCCCGGGACCGTGTCTTCAGCAGAAACCCGTTCGACGGTTTGAACGCGAAAAAGCCGCGATCGACGCCAATCACATCTTCCAGCGGTGCAATCAGCGTCCCGTCACCATCGCGCAGTTCGGTTTCTGTAAGAACAACCTGACTTGCGGTCGCCTTGCGCATCGCATCCGCACACCACAATGCGGCAAGCCCCACAACAATCAGGAAAACT
This sequence comes from Sulfitobacter aestuariivivens, assembly GCF_014763045.1. Taxonomy (GTDB): domain Bacteria; phylum Pseudomonadota; class Alphaproteobacteria; order Rhodobacterales; family Rhodobacteraceae; genus Sulfitobacter; species Sulfitobacter aestuariivivens. The sequence continues at coordinate 237,652 of NZ_JACTAG010000001.1, read as the reverse complement.
TGCCAAACCGGCGTCGGAGGCTGAGCGATGGCGACATAAATCAGCAAAACACCAAGCAACGTCAGCGATGTCATCCCCAGAAAGCGTCTGCCCCGGGACGCCTGAACGACGGCAAGCACCTCATCTTTGTGATCTTCTGTTGCCACGTCGCCCCCGCATGCTGCTGGCCGGGGTCTATCCTGCGGGCCATGTGCTGACAAGCGCACGCATCAGCGCCGATCCTTGTTGCGCCTGCGCGGACCGCGTTCGATGATCTTTTCCAACCGGTCTGCATAGGCAACCCTGTCCGCATCCGACATTTCAGAGATGGTGCCAAGCCACCGATCTCGCGCCGCCGACTGCAGCGCGACAATCCCGGACTGCTGCTCTGTCAGGATCGCCTCGACACGCGCCGCGTCGTAGGGATCGGACCGCAGGGCGGCAAGCATCTGATCGTACGTCATGCGCCGCGCGTCCCTGTCGCGTCGCGGATGCACGCGGCGCAACTCACCAAAAAGCGCGCGCCGCTCTGCCTTGGGCAAGGCCCAAACGTATGGCGCCGCAAACCCCTGCCAGTCGGGTCCGCCATGGTCGCGGGATGGACCCCCGCCCCCAAACCGCCACGCGGCACCCGCCACCAGCCCCACAAACAGCAGATTCAGTGCAAGCGAGACAACAAGCGCAATCTTGAAAAGGCGGCGCGGCCGCGCGGTCGGGGGCGTGGTTGTCATTTTATCATCCTTCCTCAAGATCCCAGCCAAATCCATCGGCATCAAGATCAAAGGCAGACACCTCAGCCCCCAGAACGATACCGCCCACATCGGGCAGCATCTGGGGCGGTGCAATCCCGATCCAGAAGCCAACGCAGGTCGCCGTGATCAGGCCACCGATCCCCGGGGCCCCTCCCAATGCACGCACCCAAGCGCGCCACGCCATCCGAGGGGCGCGTGGCTGAACCGCCGCGGCATCGGCCAGAATGCGCGCCATTGCAGCCTCTGGCAGAGGGGCCTGCGTCACACGGGCCTGCTCGAAACAGGCTTCCAGGGCGTCATCGCTGATTGTCTTGTCCACATCACTCATCGTCGTACCCCAATGCATCGCGCTGACCCGCCAGCGCCCCCTTCAAAGCCTTTTTTCCACGCGCGGTCAGGCTTTCCACCGCTTCAACGCCAACATCAAGAATGGCCGCAATTTCCGGATTGGCCAAGCCTTCGATATGCCGCAGAACCACGGCCATCCGCTGCCGCTCTGGCAAGGTATCAAGCGCCGTCTGAAGCGCGTCTGCACGCGCCACGTTCTGCAGGTGTTGCGCCGCAGAAGGCGCGGGATCGGCAGGTTCAGCAATTGCGTCCAGCGACGTCGCAGGCCGCTTGCGCAGGCGGTCGGTGCACAGATTTGCAACCACACGGTAAAGCCATGTCGTCACCTTTGCCTGCCCGGTCTGCCAGTCAGGCGCCACGCGCCACAGCCGCATCATTGCATCCTGGGTCACATCCTCGGCCTCGGTTGCATCGCCCAGAATGCGACTGGCCTGCGCGTAGACGCGCGGCCCCAAACGCTGCGCCAACAGCGCCGCCGCCGCCGGATCCCCGGCAGCATATCGCGCCAACAGCGCGGCATCGGCGTCTGGCTCGTTTCTTTCATGCATCACGGTCTTGGCTAGGGTCTGCGGGCGCAGAAGACAACCACGCCCGCAAACAGTCTCAGTCGCGGGATTTCTTGCCGTGGCGATGCCGCATGCGCTCGCCCGCCTTGGCGAATTCCTCAGCACTCAGCGTGCCATTCTCATCCGCATCCAGCCGCTCGAACATCTTTGCAGGGTCGCGGCGGCCGGTCATCTCTGCCATCGACAATTTGCCGTCATTGTTGGCATCCAGACGCTTCATCATCCGATCGCCACGCTTGCCATGGCGGCCCTTGGCGGCCTCTTGCAACTCTGCGGCATCAAGTGCGCCACTGCCGTCCGCGTCGAACTTTTCCAGCATTTTCTGCGCGCGCTTTCCGCCCCGCTCTGCCCGTGCAGCGGCCATTTCCGCGTTGTCCAGCAGGCCGTCACCATTCGTATCGGCACTGGCAAACCGCGCCTCTGCATGGGCTTTCAGCTCAGCCTGGGTGATCTCACCGTTGCCGTCGGCGTCGATTTCTCCAAAGCGTTCCGCGTGGTTGCCGGATTTGGCATGCGCCGCTCCCGCCCCGAGCGCAATCAAGCTGACCAGCGTCGCGATATGCAGATTTTCCCGTAGTTTCATAACATCTTTCCTCTTTGCTCTGCCCGGCTCCTTCTTGGCCCGGTCCACCTTTCAACGCAGCACATTCCGACTTCCGTCGAAAAAAGTTCAGCAGCCGCATCCGCCTGCGCGACATCGCGACGCGGCGGGGCGCAAGACCCTTCCAATTTCCCGCCAGAAAGCGCATTTGAGACGGGACGCAAAGGAGCACTCTATGTCCCCCATCACCCTGGCGCAGCAGATCGAGAACGCCGATGAAGACCGGCCGCGGTGGGGATCGATTGTGCGCGGATGGCGCGGCAAATGCCCACGCTGCGGCAGTGGTCCGCTGCTCAATGGCTACCTCAAGGTGAACCACGACTGCGCTGTTTGCAGGCAGGAATTGCATCATCATCGTGCCGACGATGGGCCTGCCTATCTGACCATCCTTTTCGTGGGCCATCTGATGGCGCCGCTGCTGCATTGGGTCTTTGTGACCTGGCGTCCAGAGCCGCTGACCCTGTTCACCATTTTTGCGGTTGGCTGTACCGGGTTGTCGCTTTACCTTCTGCCCAGACTGAAGGGGGCCATGATCGGCTTTCAATGGGCCAAGGGTATGGGCGGGTTTGCCCCTTCCACCTGACCGGCGCGCCTTTTCGTCATACCGGAGAGCCGCATGAGTATCGACAAATCACAAATCCGGAACGCAGCCACGGTCATCGTGCTGCGCAACCGATTTGAAGAACCGCACATATTGATGGGCCAGCGCGGCGCAAAGGCGGTGTTCATGCCCAACAAATTCGTCTTTCCCGGCGGTGCGGTCGATGCAGGTGATGCCGATATCCCGCTGGCAACCGCCCTGACGGGGACATGCGCTGCGCGTCTTGCAGAGGATGCCGACCCATCACTGGCCCACGCGCTGGCGGCTGCGGCCATCCGCGAACTGTGGGAGGAAACCGGCCTCGTGCTGGGGCATCCCGGTCGATGGGCCGCACATCCACCCGCCGATTGGGAAAGCTATGCCGCAACCGGTCACCTGCCCCATGCCGCGCCGCTGCAGTTTGTCTTTCGCGCGCTCACACCCCCGGGTCGCCCACGCCGGTTCGACGCGCGCTTTTTTCTGGTGGATGCCGCGGACATTGCAGGCGATCTTGATGATTTTTCAGCCGCGAGCGATGAACTTTCGCATCTGCAATGGGTGAAACTTTCTGAGGCACGCGCCTTTGACATGCCCTTCATCACCGAAGTCGTGCTCGCCGAAATCGAGGCACGCGCCGGCGACACCGCCCCGCCTGCGTCCGTTCCCTTTTTCAAGAACAACGATGAAGAAAGCCTGTTCCTGCGCCTGCGCGGCTTTCCACAGCCCGACTAAGCGCCACCCGGTCCGGCTACTTGGTATCCACGGCACCGGGAAAGGGCCCAAGACAACTTGCACGATGGGACGCCTGAAAGACGTGGTTATAAAGCTGCGCCACCCACTGCTTGCCCTCCATCGTCTGCTCCAGATGCGTCAGCGCGGGGCCGATCAGGGGTTGCACCTGTCGCCAGAAGAACTGCGGAAATTGCTCCATCAGGTCCATTGGCGTTTCATAGCCCAGCTTCTCCGCAAACCCGGTCTCGTCAAACTCATAATAAAGCGCAGTGATCTTCCTGTGATAGAACGGATCTGCGATCTGCCCGATTAGGTCAGCCGCGCGCACCAAAGCCGCCTCCGTCGTTGTCTGTGCATAGGCCTTGTCATCAGGAACCGGGAAACGCGTGTATTCGATGGCATCGGCGATCCGCTCTTCGTCAATCAGCCCGGACCCCTCAAAGCGTTGGCGGGCGTAAATCTTCCCACGCTCGATATGATACGGCGCAAGAAACGCATCTGACGCCCCGCGCGGCGGACAGATCTTGTCTCCGGCTTCGTTGATCACAACCTCTGTATCGGAATCCCCTTCACAGATGTTGCGCGAGTACCCGATGTCGTGCACCAGCAGAGACACAATGAAATGCAGCCAGTCTTCCGGCTGGACCGCGCGCGTCACCAACTGGCCCCGAATGATCTGCTGACCCACCAGCGTCACCATCATCGTATGTTCGGCGTTGTGATAAAGCGCATCCGAATTGCCGAGCCGCTCAAGTATCATGCGCGCACTGCCGCTGATGAAAGCCGCGTATTCGGCCTTCCGTCCGGAAAAATACTGCAAGTAGGTCTCTGCCAGATGATCGCCGAATTCTGTAGCAACGACAGCGGTAGGATTGAACATGATCATCTCGCAATTCAGGATACCCGTCGGGATAGTATCCGTTTGAAATCAAAATGTCAGCTTTTTGCACAATCCGCTGATGCGCGCGCCCGGCGCGCCGCGTACCGCACCAAAGTGATCATCACGCCACCAAAACCAGCAGCACGATCGACGCCATCAAAACCACGATCCCCGCCCATTCCCTGTTGCTGATCTTTTCATGGAAAAACAGGGTGGACGCGGCCACGCTCAGGATCAGTTCCACCTGTCCCAGCGCCTTGACGTAGGCCGCATTCTGAACAGCAAAGGCCACGAACCAGCAAAACGACCCCCCCATGGACGTCAGCCCGATCCATACCGCGACCTTGCGGGCATCCCAGACACGCGCGATCTCACCCGGTTCGCGTGCCCGAAGCCAGACCAACATGATCAGCGTCTGCATCAGCACCACAACCGCCAGCGTCACGCCCGCGCGCAGGATCGGATCTTCTGCCGCAACGCCTTGGGTCGCCCCGCGATAACAGACCGCCGAAATCGCAAAAAGAAAGCCCGACGCGATGCCCAGGCCCGCCGCACGATTGCGAAAGTCGCTTAAATGCAGCCCCTTGGCCTCCGGCCCGCCCGACAACAGCAACAGGCCTGCAACCCCCAATGCAATCGCGACAAATCCCATGGCCGAAACCCCCTCGCCCAGGACCACAAACCCGACCAGCACGGTCTGGATCACTTCGGTCTTCTTGAACGTGATCCCCACCGCAAAGTTGCGCTGTTTGAACAGCAGCACGACGCACACTGTCGCCGTGATCTGTGCCGTGCCTCCTGCCAATCCATATGCCCAGAAAGATGGCGCAATCGCGGGCAGTGCGACTCCAGTTGCGGCCATATAGACAAGCAACAAGACAAGGATGAATGGTGCCGAATAGACAAAGCGTGAAAACGTCGCCCCCGCAGCACTCAGCGTGGCCGTGGCCAATTGCTTTTGCAGCATGAACCGCACTGTCTGGAACGTAGCGGCCAGCAGCGTGACGATGATCCAAAGCTCGAAAAGGGCGCTCATGACCCGTCTTGTGCCCTACTCCGACGGGCCCCGCCAGAGTGGATGCGCCACCGGGTCCTTGCGGCGCAAAAAGAAACGACGAAATATCTGGCTGTATGACTGGTAGACATACCCGTCATTGCGCGCCTGAAACCGCTGTTTCTGGCTTCGGTAGAGGTCCGGCAGACGGTACCATGCGACAGTCGGATGCATGTGATGCACCACATGCAGATTATTGTTCAGAAACAAAAGCGCCAACAATCCGCGGTCTTCGATGATCACCGTACGCCCGGCACAATGTTCATGAGCCTGATGCTCAAGAAACGTCCGGATCTTCAGAACCGACAGGGCCACGTAACACGCTAACAGATAAAGCCACAGCGGTACGGCAGACAGCGTGACCAGCCAGACCACCAAAACCGCGCCCGGCATATGTAAGACCCAGTCCCACAGCACCTGCCGGTCGCCCTTTAGGATCCGCGCCAGATCACCGCGCATGAACGCCCATTGCGCAATCAACGGCCCAATCAGCATCCGGCCCAGCAGCGTGTTGTTGAACTGCAGCGTGATCTTTGAAAATCGCGACAGCCCCGCCCAGACTGCCGGATCCAGATAATTGGATTCAGGATCATCATAAGGGTCGGTCAGCCGCGCATCCATATGGTGATCCAGATGCAGACGTTTGAATCTCAGGTAGGGAATGGCCAGTCCCGGCTGAACAAGCCCCAACAGAGTGCCCGCCCGCTCAGACGCAAATGGATGGCCATGCAGAATTTCGTGGCTTAGGGACGAATGCAATACAAGACCCAGCACCAGCAACACGAAGCCCAGCGCCCCCCACCCCTCGGGCAGCAGCAAAGCAATGCCCAAGACCAATACCGCACCGGCGAAAAGCCAAAGCGTCGGCCAGTCCCAATGGGCGATCCGCCCAATGATAGTTTGTCCAATTGTCTTGGCCGGCGGTGTGCCCTGCACCTCTGGCGGTAGTGCCGTCACGATGTGTGTCCCTCTTTATGACACTTTCGTGACAGGTCTCGGGACGTGCGCCCATTCAGATAATGATTAACTTTCACCCCAAAACGTGATAAAAATCACCAATGGTTTCTTTTATTGACAAACATGCCCGCGCAACTCTGTTCCGCACCCGATTGGCCGAAGCGATCAACGCCTCTGGCATGACCCAAAGTGCGCTTGCGCGCAGCATCGGGGCCGACCGCTCGACCCTGTCCCAAGCCCTTACGGATAGCGGCGCGCGCATGCCCGGTGCGCATGTGATCGGGGCATGCGCCTCGGTGCTGGGTGTCTCCAGCGACTGGTTGCTGGGCCTGTCAGACCGACCGGAATCCGCCGCCGATCTGCTGTCCAACAGTTTCGAGGTCTCCCACGCCCCCCGCGCGCTTGTGGACGAACAGATCTTTGCTTGGCATCGCGAAGCGGCAGGATCGAAGATCCGGCATGTTCCTGCGACCCTGCCCGACATGTTGAAAACCGATGAGATGCTTGAGTGGGAATATGGCCCGCATCTGGGCCGCACGACGCAACAGGCCATCAACGCCAGCCGTGACCGCCTGGACTGGATGCGTCAGGTCGGTTCCGAATATGAAATCGCCATGCCGCTTTACGAAATCACCTGCTTCATTCGCGGCGCAGGGTACTACGCCGGTCTGCCCGCCCCCCTGCGCATCGCCCAGACCGACCATCTGATCACGCTCAGTCGTCAATTGTATCCCCGCATGCGGATCTACCAGTTCGACGCCCGCCGCCTCTATTCCGCACCGGTAACGGTTTTTGGCCGCCTTCTGGCCGTGATTTATACGGGCGGACACTACATGGCTTTTCGCGACCGCAACCGGATCGATACCCTCATGACCGACTTTGACGTCCTTGTGGTCGAAGCCAGCCGCACCGCCCGTGATTTCCCGGATTACCTGTCAGACATGCGCGCCCTCATCCGCTAAGCGGCGCGGGTCAGATCCTGGGGTCGGGGTTTTCCGTATGCCCATCCACGGCAATGACCTGACCCGATACCATCCGCGCCTGATCCGAGGCCAGGAAGACAGCCATATCGGCAATATCGGAGGCCTCTACAAAAGACCGCATCGAGGTGCCGGCAGCATAGCCGCGATACACCTCATCACGGGTCATCCCCTTGGCATCGGCTTCGCGGGCCAGCACGCCTTCCATGCGCGGACCTTCCACCGCGCCGGGGCAGATCGCATTGGCGCGCACGCCGAAAGGCCCCAACTCCATCGCGAGGGTCTTCATCAATCCGATAACCGCCCATTTCGCCGCCGCATAAGGCGCGCGGTTCGGGTACCCGAACAGCCCCGCAGTCGAGGACGTCAGCGTGATCGCGCCCCGTCCCGCCTCTTTCATCAGGGGGGCCGCGTATTTCGCCGCCAGAAAGGCCCCTTCAAGATTGACGCTGACGCAACTGCGCCAATCTGCCAATTCAATATCTTCGACCAGTGCTGTCGGCCCTGCCACACCCGCATTGGCACACAACACATCCAGGCGGTCGATCTGCGCAAAGACCGCTGCCATCTGATCCTCATCTGCCGCACTTGCCTGATGACACTGCCACCCTGCCGGGCACCCCGACAGCGCATCGGCGTCTACATCTGTCACCCAGACCTCATAGCCAGCCACCTCAAAGGCTTCGGCCATCGCCCGCCCAATGCCGCCTGCCCCGGCAGTGATCAAAACACGTTTCACCTCGGCCCGCCGATGGCTCTGCCCAGCCCCTCCGGCGCAGGCAGATCCGCATGCCCCGCCGCAAAGCGCACAAGTGCGGCCGCAATGGCCTCGGACGGCGGCGTCGGCTTGCGTGTTTCTAGCGAGACATGCAGCAGAAAATGCTCTCCGCTGGCCAGCAACCGATCACCTTCGCGCATTTCGTGCCAAAGGTGCATTTTCTTGCCTTCTCCAAGAATAACACGCGTCGTGATGTCGATCCGGGCACCTGCATGCACTTCATCGAGATGCCGAATGTGAGTTTCAGCGGTGAAATAGCTGCCGCCAGAGGCGATATAGTCGGCATCGCAGCCGATAATCTCCATGAACCTGTCGGTGGCGTCTGCAAAGGCGTGCAGATAGCGGCTTTCGGTCATGTGTCCGTTGTAATCTGTCCAGTCCAGCGGCACCACACGCCGCGCCGTCAGCACCGGCTGGTCAGCAGGCAGGTCGGCGGCACGCGCGGCCTGCACGGTGCCGGCGCGCAGCCTTCGGTCATGCGCCTGCGCCACCGCCCCTGCACCCCAGTTCTGGGCCTTCAGCGACCGGATGATCCCGACAAGGTTGTCATCGCGGATGACCTCCAGATCGCGCGGGCTTAATGCCCCGGCCTGAGTGTCGCACTGATCCCCGACCATCTCGACAAAATCATCGGTAAGCTCGGGGACATCCATCAGCTTGGTCCAGGGCCATTTCAGACAGGGGCCAAACATCGCCAGCATAGCGCGCATGCCGCCTTCACCGCCCGCCAGATGAAAGGTCTGCATCGTGCCCATCTGCGCCCAGCGCAGGCCCGGACCGTAGGCAACCGCCGCGTCGATCTCCTCTGCCGTGGCGACCTCATCTTTGAGCAACCACAAGGCCTCGCGCCACAGCGCCTCCTGCAGTCGGTCCGACAGGAACCCTTCGATCTCAACCCGGCAATGCAACGGATACATGCCCAGATCGCTGTAGATGCCCTTGGCTTTCTCGATATGGGCCGCATCTGTTTGCGCGCCGCCCACCAGTTCAACGAGCGGCAGCAGGTAAACCGGGTTAAATGGATGCGCCACGATCAACCGCCCCGGATAGGCAAGCTCTGCCTGCAGATCGCTTGGCATGATGCCCGAGGTGGAAGAGGCGATGATGCCATCCGTATTTGCGGCCTCAATCTCTGCATAGACCGCGCGCTTAACATCCAGCCGCTCAGGCACGGCCTCTACGATCAACTCGGCATCCGCCACCACCTCGGCAAGGCTTGCGCCAAAACTCAGGCACCCTTCCGCGGGCAAAGCAACATCCGTCAACCCCGGCAGGGACCGCCGCGCGTTGACAAGCACTTCAGTGATCTTGCGCTCCGCCTCTGGATCCGGGTCATAGACCCGCACATCCCAGCCATTCAGGAGGAACCGCGCGGCCCAGCCGCCGCCGATAATCCCACCCCCAATGATTGCCGCCGTTCTTGTCATTCGTTCATCCTCAGTTGGCTCACATCGTAGCCGTTGAAATCGAGTATTTCGCGCGCCGCTGCGATCCGGTCAGCGCCCCCCGTGGGCTGCCGATCGAGTATCCAGGCAAAGGCTCCTTCCGGATTTCCGACAAGTGCTGTGCGAAAGCTCTCATCCACCCACAGCACCCATAAGGTCCGGGTCGTGCCATCGGCCATGTCGATCGCATAGCGCCCCACACCTTCGCGTTCGACTTTCAGCGTGTCGCTGATTGTGCCGCAGGTGCCGCCCGGATCACACCCATATTGCGCCATCTGCATCTGCAGGCCGGTGGCCCGGTTTTCAAATCTGACCCGTTCGATCCGTTCGTTCGCCGGTAACGCCGCGCGCATATACCATTGCCCCAAAAACCGGGCTTCGTCATACCGCGAGGTCACGCCGATCAAAACATCCTGGTCGCGGTAGCTTGCACCACTTTGGGCTGTGTCACGGCGCGCGTCGCAGGCAGCCAGTGCCAAAATCAGAAAAATACCGACGTAATACCGACGTGATACCGACGTGATACCGACCCGCCTTTTCACCCCTTCGGGGCCCGCTTTTCCAGCCCCAGTTTCGCGCGCACTTCCCCAGGCCCAATGACCCGTGCGCCCATGTTTTCAATAATGTTCTGCGCCCGTTCGACCAACTGCCAGTTCTCTGCCAAAACCCCTTTGTCCAGCCAAAGGTTGTCCTCTAGCCCCACACGGACATTTCCCCCCGCCAGCACCGCAGCAGCCACATACGCCATCTGATTGCGCCCCAACCCAAAGGCCGAAAAACACCAGTCATTGGGCACATTGTTCACCATCGCCATAAAGGTGTTCAGATCATCCGGCGCGCCCCAAGGCACCCCCATGCAGAGCTGCACCAAGGCTGGGCTTTCCAGCACCCCGTCGGCAACCAATTGTTTTGCATACCATAAATGGCCTGTATCAAATGCCTCGATCTCTGGCTTTACACCCAGATCCGTCATCATCCGCCCCATGGCCGTCAGCATTCCGGGCGTGTTGGTCATGACGTAATCGGCCTCGGCAAAATTCATCGTCCCGCAATCCAGCGTGCAGATCTCAGGCAGGCACTCGGCAACATGCTGTACCCGCTCTGAGGCGCCGACCATATCAGTCCCTTCCTGACTGAGCGCCATGGGGTTTTCGGTAGGGCCAAAAACCATGTCCCCTCCCATGCCCGCAGTCAGGTTCAGCACAACGTCGGTGTCGCTGTCGCGGATCCGTTCGGTGACTTCACGAAACATCAACGGATCCCGGCTAGGCTTGCCCGTCTCAGGATCACGCACGTGACAATGCACAATTGCCGCCCCTGCCTTGGCCGCCGCGATGGCGCTGTCCGCGATCTGCTGAGGGCTGCGCGGCACCAGCGGGCTGCGGTCCTGCGTGCCGCCGGAGCCTGTGACGGCACAGGTGATGAAGACGTCTTTGTTCATGGACAGCGGCATGGGTGGGAATCCTTTTGTGGCTTTCGAGGCACCTTGGCGCGAGGATTACCGGCGCGCCAAGCAAAAAACGAAGGCGCATGCCGCAAACAGATCATCGGGGCCGGTTGGCCGCCGATTTCCTGCGGTCCTCAGTATGGCATGGGGTGCGCCCGATGCGTTTCATCCAGCGCCGCCAGAACCTCATCGCTCAGGATCAGATCGCAGCCCGAAAGGATGTGCTCCAGCTGCGCCTGCGACGTTGCCCCGAATATTACCGACCCCATAAAGGGTCGGGTGGTGCACCATGCCAATGCCATGTGAATCGGATCAAGCCCGTGTTCGTTGGCCACCGCATGATAGGCCGAAACCGCCTCTGCCGCGCGTTCGGTTTTGCGCCCGCCCAAATCCGCCACATAGGTCGCGCGGGATCCGTCGGGTATCGCCCCACCACGGTATTTGCCACTTAGCAATCCCGCAGCGAGCGGCGAAAATGCCAACATATCAATGTCTTCATTGATGCAAGCCTCTGAAACATCCGTATCTGCCATACGACACATTAACGAATATTCGTTCTGTACGGACACCGGTCGAGGGCCCCCAACCCGGTCCGCCACCGCCGCCCATTGCGCCAACCCCCAGGCGCTTTCGTTGGACAACCCAAAGGCGCGGATCGTGCCTTTTTCGACTTCGCGCTGCAATGCGCCCAGCGCATCTTCCATATGGGCGATCGTATCTGCACGGCTTTGATCAGAAGGGTCAAAGGTCCAATTCTTCCGAAACATATAGCTGCCGCGATTGGGCCAGTGAAATTGGTAGAGGTCGATATAGTCCGTTTTCAAACGTCTCAGCGACCCCTGAATGGTTTCGGGGATCGTTGCCGATGATATCGGCGCACCGTCTCGCACATGCATCATGCCCTCCCCGGAATGTTTTGTCGCCAACACCATCCGGTCACGCCCCTTGCGGGTAGCAAACCAGTCGCCAATCACCTCTTCCGTACGCCCGGTCGTTTCTGCGCTGACCGGGTTGACCGGATACATCTCTGCGGTATCGACAAAGTTGATTCCCGCCTGCAGAGCCGCATCAATCTGCGCATGTCCTTCGGCAAAGCTGTTCTGACTGCCCCAAGTCATCGACCCGAGGCAAAACTCGGACACGGTTAGATCACTACGGCCAAGAGTCTTCATTTTCATCTCGCACGGCTCCAATGGTGGTTCCGGGCAACCTAGCCGCATGGCACACGACCGCAACCCAAAGAGGCAAAAACGACGCTGCTGCCGTCGCATTCCCGCGCGGGACGGCCCGCAAAGAGGCGTAGAGCGGTCTCATGCGCCTCTTGGTTTCCTTTGCCGCCCTGTTTTTCTCTGTCATCCTGTTGCAGCTAAGCTCTGGCGGCGTTGGACCTCTCGATGTGCTCTCCGGCACCCAACTGGGCTTTTCACGACAGCAGATCGGCCTGTTGGGGTCCGCCCATTTCTTTGGCTTTTTCATCGGGTGCTGGTGGGCCCCGCGTCTAATGGGGTCAATTGGCCATAGCCGTGCCTTTGCCGCCTTCACAGCAGTGGGGGCGATCAGCCTGATGGCACATATGCTGGTATTGGACCCCTACGCCTGGACGGTGATGCGCGTGGGTTCGGGTCTGTGCGTCGCGGGTTGCTACACGGTGATAGAGGCCTGGCTGCAAGCCAAAGTCACCAACGAAACGCGCGGCAGAGCCATGGGCATCTACCGCGTCGTCGACATGACCGGATCACTGGGCGCGCAAATGATCATCGGCATTCTCGCTCCGGCGTCCTACGTCTCATACAACCTGCTGGCTATCGGATGCATCGCGGCCCTTCTGCCCATCACGCTGACCAAAGTCGCCCAGCCCGAAACGCCGGCCTCACCTCGTTTGCGCCCAAGACTGGCGGTTGAACGCTCGCCTCTTGCCGCGGCTGGCGTCGTTGTTGCCGCCGTATCAAGCGCCTCTTTCCGCATGGTGGGCCCGATCTATGGTCAGGAGGTCGGGTTGACCGCAGGACAGATCGCCTGGTTTTTGTCTGCGTTTGTGCTGGGGGGGGCGGTTGCCCAGTTTCCAATCGGTTGGCTGGCCGATAAATATGACCGCCGCTGGGTGCTGATTTGGCTGTCGATTGCGGCGATGATCAGCTGCGGGATCACAATGATGAGCAGCGGACTGGGCACCACCGGGATCATGCTTACCGCAGCCCTTTTCGGCCTGACAACCTTTCCGATCTACTCTGTTGCCGCCGCTCACGCCCATGACTTTGCCAGCTCCGAGGAACGGGTCGAACTATCGGCAGCCCTGATGTTCTACTTTGCCTTGGGCGCAATATTTGCGCCGTATCTCGCCTCCGTCCTGATTGAGAATTTTGGTCCCTCCGCCCTTTTCTTGATGATCAGCGTGGCGCATGGCGGGTTGGTTGTCTTTGGCCTCATACGCATGCGTGCCCGGTCGACCCGACCCGATCGCACCCGCTACGTCTATGCCCCGCGCACCAGTTTCATCGTTGGCCGATTGCTGGGCCGGTCGCGCGATGAATAAGCGGCCGCGCTAAAGACTGGTGAACCGTACCCGCCCCTGCTAAAGCGGTGCTTCATTCCAGACCAAAGACGGCACCATGGCGCGACATCTCATCACTTCGGCGATCCCCTACATCAACGGGGTCAAACACCTGGGCAATCTCGTGGGCAGCCAACTGCCTGCGGACCTCTATGCGCGGTATCTGCGCATGCGCGGGCATGAGGTGCTGTTTCTGTGCGCCACTGACGAACATGGCACACCCGCCGAATTGGCCGCTGCCAAGGCGGGCAAACCTGTCGCCCAATACTGCGCCGAAATGCACGAAGTTCAGGCGCGCATCGCCGAAGGCTTTGGCCTCAGCTTTGATCATTTCGGGCGCTCTTCGAGTGCGCAGAATCACACGCTGACACAGCATTTCGCGGGTGTGCTGGCCGATCAGGGTCTGATCGATGAAGTTGACCAGCGCCAGATATACTCGCCCACCGATGGGCGCTTTCTGCCCGATCGTTATGTCGAAGGCACGTGCCCCAACTGCGGTTTTGAAGACGCGCGCGGCGATCAGTGCGACAATTGCACCAAGCAGCTGGATCCCGAAGACCTGATCAACCCGCGCTCGACCATCTCTGGCGCCACCGACCTTGAGATGCGCGCGACCAAACACCTGATGCTGCGCCAGTCAGCGATGAAGGACACGCTCGACGAATGGATCGACAGCAAAACCGATTGGCCGGTCCTGACCACATCCATTGCGAAGAAATGGCTGCATGACGGGGATGGCTTGCAGGATCGTGGGATCACCCGCGATCTTGACTGGGGTGTCCCGGTCAAGCGGGGCGATGTTGATTGGCCGGGCATGGAAGGCAAGGTGTTCTATGTCTGGTTCGACGCGCCGATTGAATACATCGCCTGCGCGCAGGAGTGGGTGGACGCGGGCAAGGGGACCGATTGGGAACGATGGTGGCGCACCGACAAGGGGGCGGACGACGTGACCTATACCCAATTCATGGGCAAGGATAACGTCCCCTTCCACACGCTCAGCTTTCCCTCCACGATCATGGGTTCGGGCGAGCCATGGAAGCTGGTGGACTACATCAAGTCGTTCAATTTTCTGAACTACGATGGCGGGCAGTTCTCCACTTCCCGCAGGCGGGGGGTCTTCATGGATCAGGCGCTCGACATTCTGCCCGCCGACTATTGGCGGTGGTGGCTTTTGAGCCATGCGCCGGAAACGCAGGACGCAGAGTTTTCCTGGGAGAACTTCCAAGCATCCGTGAACAAGGACCTTGCGGATGTGTTGGGCAATTTCGTCAGCCGGATTACCAAGTTCTGCCGTTCCAAGTTTGGTGAGGCCGTGCCCGCTGCGGGGGAATACGGAGAGGCCGAACACGCGCTGATCGCCGATCTGGCGCAGCGGGTCGCACGCTATGAGGCCCAGATGGACGCAATGGAAGTGCGCAAATCCGCGGCTGAACTGCGCGCGATCTGGGCTGCAGGCAACGAATATCTGCAAGCCGAGGCGCCCTGGACCACGGTGAAATCCGATCCCGACAAGGCTGCCGCTCAGGTGCGGCTGGCGCTCAATCTCATTCCGCTCTACGCGGTCTTGTCCGCGCCTTTCATTCCGACAGCTGCGGCGCGGATGCTGGACGCGATGAAAGTGCCCGATGCCGGCTGGCCCGACAGCGTTGAAGCGGCACTCGCGACCCTCTCGCCGGGCCATGAATTCGAGGTGCCCGAAGTCTTGTTCGCCAAAATCAGTGACGACAATCGCGAAGCATGGGCTGAACGGTTTGCTGGCGACAGGACCTGATAGGCCAAGCATTGCTGTATGAGATCCGGCGCGGGCGAACATCGTCCGCGGCCCTTCGTTTAGCGATGCAACTTTTGGTTTCAGAAACCGAGCAGACCACCTTAATCCCTTCGCTGCGATTGACGTGCCATTGATCCAATCTGGCATGTGGTGATTTTGTCGGGGTCCGGCGGAAAAAGCTGGCAATTCTCACCAAAAACCTGACCCGAATTGTACTCGCAATCCACGAACCGGGTTTAGAATTCTTCCCATCCGTCCGATTCAGGATACTCCGATAGTTCGAGCGCAGCACTTCCTTCCAAGAATGGCCCTGATGCAGACGTCACGGGCGTGGAAAATGCGGTCGGGGCAGCGGTTTTTGGTGTTGCTGATATTCCATCAAGCTTGAAGCGCGAAACGGCATTGGCAAGCGCATCGGCCTCCGATGTCAACGCGTGACTTGCGGCTGTCGTTTCCTGAAACATGGCTGCGTTTTGTTGGGTGACATGATCCAATTCATTCACAGCGGCGTTGATTTCAGCCAGTCCGCTCGATTGCTCGCGTGCGGAGACGGCGATGGCGGAAACCCGATTGGAAATCTCCGAAACCGACGTCACAATTGAGGCCAGCGCCGCCCCGGTGCGGTCAACCAGTTCAACGCCCTGCTGCACCTGTTCACCGCTACAGGAAATCAGCGCGTTTATTTCCCTGGCTGCATCGGACGAGCGCTGGGCCAAAGCGCGCACTTCGGTGGCGACTACGGCAAACCCCCGCCCCGCCTCGCCCGCACGCGCCGCCTCTACCCCGGCGTTAAGCGCGAGCAGATTTGTCTGAAAGGCAATGTCGTCGATAACTGTCGTGATTTTGGAGATTTCCAGCGACGACGCCTTGATGCTGTCCATGGCGGCGACAGCCTTGCGCGCCACATCGCCGCCCTGCTCTGCGTTCTTTTGCGCATCCGCAGACATGCTGCTGGCTTCGTCGGCACCCTCTGCCGCTGACTTGACGGACACCGTCAACTCATCCAGCGCCGCCGCCGTTTCTTCCAATGTCGCGGCTTGCTTTTCTGTCCTGAACGACAGGTCGTCCGCAGCGGAGGTGATTTCAGCCGTTTCATTGCGGATCGAATCGCTGTTCTCAACAACGGCGACGATTGCACCGCGCAGCGCTTCGACGGTTGCGTTAAAGTCTCTGCGCAGTTTCTCATAGGCTTCTGGCACGTCCTGGGTGATGCGCGCGTTCAAATCACCCTGCGACAGTGTCGTTAGCGCCTGCCCCAGGATGGCGACGACATGCTCCTGCCCGCGCGCATTCTTCAATCGCTCCGCTTTTGCGGCGGCGATGTTTGTTGCCTGTTCTGTGACATCGTTGGCCAGGAAGATAACGCCTTCGGTTTGTGCGTCCTCGTTTTTGAGCAGCGCAAAGCTGCCGTCCATGACAAACCCTTCTGGGGCTTGTCGGATATTGAGGGTAAACCGGCCACGCTGAATTACGCCGCCAATCACTTTTGCGGCAAACGTCTCTCCTGTTTCATCCCCCTCCAGGTTTCCTGCAAACATGGTTGCAATCGAACAAAGAGATGCATCAGAGAATTGTCCCTTGATCAGTTTCCGGAAGTTGTCATTTGCGTCGACGATCCTGCCGTCCAGATCGTATTCTATCCGCACTTGGTTGGCATTGATTGCCGCGATGAGGGCCGCGTTGCGCTGGTCTTCGGTCCGATCCTTCCATTCGATCACACAGCCAATCATCTCGCCGGTATTGTCGACGGCAGGGCTAAGTCGGATCTGAACGATACGCCCGTCAAGCCTCAGATCCTTTTCGACCGACCGCCGCCCCATCGGATTTCCCGCGTCAGATCTTTTGATTGCGGCGATACAGTCCTCGATCCCATCAAGATCGGACATGTTGCATCCGACCAGATTTTGGGGGGAAATTGCCGGCCAGACTTCCACAAGCGAAGTCATGATTTTGCCGATCAGCGCTTCGCAAGCCGGATTGACAAAGATCACCTCAAAATCTTCGTTCACCATCATCATGGGGGCCGATGAGCTGACAAAAGCCGTGCTTTTGAAATCCGTCTCGCGGGCAAGGTCCTGCGACTGAGCAAGCGCAATGCGGACGTGCTCCAGACCGATCGCCATTGTGCCGATTTCATCCGGGCGATGGGTTTCGGTCACTGTTCCACCATAATCGCCTCTGGCAATGGTCGACAGGGCACTCTGAAGGCGTGTCAAAGGCTGTGACATGTGCCATCGCAAAAACAACGCTGCGGCGACAAGTGCGAGCGCCAGAACACCGGCCCCTGCGGCCAGAGACTGCAATCTTCGCGCAAACATTCCCTCAAGGCGGAATTGCTCCGTCCATTCGGTGACGACAACACCAACGACCTGATTGTTTTCACCGAATGTGATCGGCACGCCTTTAGCATTGCCGCTTTCAGAGAGCACATTGGCGCCGCTCTCCAGAACCTGCAGCGCGATTTGGTCAATCACGGCAGCATCTTTACCCTTAAGCGGTGTCTGATAGAGCTTGTTAGCCTGCGCGTCATAGACCACAGCACCCAGCGCATCCTGTCCCGCCTGGGCCATCACATTCCCAACTATCCGGTCCAGCGCTTCGTTGTTCTCAAATTGAACGGAACCGCCCAACTGCATCGATAGCAGATTTGTCACTTCGGCGGCCCGCTCTGCCACCGATTGCTTCACGTATCTTTCTTCGTTGAGATAGCTTTTGGTTTCGATGGTAAATGCCACGACAACGACACAGCACGCGACCACTAGTGTACAGGCAATGAACAGACTGCGCAGTGGATGCACCTCACTGAACTGTGCAGTCTCTCGCGCCATTTTGCCATTCCTCCGGGATGAAAACGGCCCAATGCCGAACCCTCGGATGACACTAGGTCGACAGGTCTTACATCCTGATTAACGTGCAAGCAGAGACTGATCTTCCCTCAGGAGACGGGCGCACCTTCGCAGCTGATGGGGCGTTCTGTAATCTTCGTGACGCGCTGAACTTCCCCCGTGGGCGCCATGACGACCAAGTCACCGTTATATTCAAACGGGAGCCAGCAATTTTCAGGATCCGGAAAATCATCGTAGAGAAAGCATACCTGCGGCCCGCGGACAGTGATCGTGCCGTATGTACAGCGCCCTGTTGACGTGGCCCAGACCGACAGATCGCGGCGCAGAAACTGCTCTGTCCCGACGTAAGCATTGCCCTGATATTGCCGGAACGTGAACGTTTTGCCTTCTGCCCGGTCAAGAAATGCCTCAGGCGATATCTGCTGTTGTGCCACAGCCGCCCCGGCGCAGATGCACAGCGCTGACAGAGCGAAGGCGCGGCTCAGCATTTTAGCGCGTGCGCGAAACTCTCGCGACCCTTGTGCGGGCCCAGGTCCCGGGCGGCGAACGTACCGTTCTGAAAGGTGATGGCCATCACCCGCGCCCAATCGCTGCGGGCTACGATCATTTCAGGCACACCGCCACAGACGCGTATGCCACCTGCAATATCAGTTTCGCCAATGCGGTGATTGGTAAAGCCCGGAAGATCGGCAACAGGTTCCAGCATCTGGTCCTTGAAACGCCAGACGCGCAAGGTCTTGGCCAGATGCGGGCGGTCGATATAGGCGACTTCGATGTGTCCGTCACCGTCAAGGTCAGCCGCACCTATGGGGGCGAGCCAGCGGTTAGTGCGTCCAATGTGAGGGGTTGCCGCGATTTTGAACACCGCCCCTTCCCGGACACCGTAAACCGCCAATTGTGCGCCTTCCGGTGGGTTGGTCTCAATGACCACAACCTCGGGGGAGCTATCGCCTGTCAGGTCCCAAAGTCTGGGTGCGATGTCTTCGAAAACACGCGAGCGCGGTGGAAACCCCACCAGAAAATCCTGTCCGCTAGACAGTTCGACCATCATGCCGCCGTATTCGGTGGTGTCCCCAAGAATGCCATGGGCGTAGTGCTGAGTGGGCGCAATAAAACGCGCGCCCACGATTGTCTCGGCGAAGGCGCTGCTTGCCAAAAGGCAAATCAGCATCGCCGCAAGCCGCATCAGATTTGCTTTTCGGGCATCTGAACGCGCAATCCGTCCAACGCATCCGTGACCTTGAGCTGGCAGGTCAAACGGGACCGCTCGGGATCGGGCTCGTACGCGAAATCAAGCATGTCTTCTTCCATGTCGTCCTTGGACGGCAGCTTGTCGACCCAGGCGGGGTCAACATAGACATGACATGTCGAACAGGCGCAGGCGCCGCCGCAATCGGCTTCGATGCCTGGTATGTTATTGTCGCGTGCGCCTTCCATGACCGTCAGGCCGTTTGCCACCTCTACGACGTGTTCGGTACCGCCGTGTTCGACATAAGTAATTTTGGCCATTCGTAAGCCCCTTTCCGTGATCCGCTTCGCCATATCTAGTAGCGATGGCAAAGCCATGCCACCCCCCTTTTTCCCCATCGCATTCACCGGGATCACAAATGCCACAGGCTGCTATCCTTGCTGCTGGAAAGCCGCTAGGGTGCGCGAAAGACCAGACCCAAAGGCATTGGGCCATGACGCAGGCAAAAATGAACTCAAAGCGCTATGCCGCCTCCCTGATCATCACACTTGCCGTGGTGCTGACCGGATGCGATCCTGTCAGCGACCCTGTCGCACCCACGCGCAAAGAACCGGGCGTTATGGCTGCCACACGCGACGGTCCGCCGGGTGCAGCCGAGGGGACGTGCTGGGGACGCACCGTTAGCCCCGCTGTGGTTCAGACGGTCGTGAAACAGGTGCAGGTGAAGCCCGCACAGGTAAATCCCGATGGCACCGTTGCCGCACCGCCCAAATACCGCACCGAAGAACGCCAAGAGATCGTCACGCCGCGTGTCGATAACTGGTTTGAAACGCCCTGTGGAAACGTCCTGACGCCTGAGTTTTATGCCTCACTGCAACGGGCACTGGCCGCGCGCGGCTACTATGGCGGGACGGCGACAGGCGTATTCGACCCACCCACGCGGGCTGCCATGCGCAATTATCAGCGTGAGAACGGCGGCCCTGACAGCCCGGTTTTGGCCCTTGCGACAGCCCGCCTTCTGGGGTTAGTCGCCGTTCCGCGCAGCTAAGATCAGCACCCTCAAAACCAAAACGGCCCCGCAAGGGGCCGTTCTGTGCCAATCAGACCTTACGATCAGTCGGTCAAGGTCAGCGCCACAAAACGTGGATCGCCTGCCCGGCGTACCAACAGCAACAATGATTTGCGCCCGGCGTCCTTGGCCGCGGCCAGACGCTTTTGCAAGTCGTCGAAGCTGGTGATCTTCTGCTGGCCGGCTTCGGTGATGATATCGCCCGTGCGCAAGCCCTTCTCATAAGCCTCGCTGCTCTCGTCTACCGCCGTCACGGCAAGGCCAACCATCTTGCTGTCCGCGCCCAACTCCTCGCGCAGGGCATCGGTCAGCGGGGTCAGGGTCAGGCCAAGCATTTCTGAGGTTTGCGCGCCCTCATCTGCCTCGTCTTCATCCGTGGCCTCTGGCGTTGCGTCGCTGTCCGCATCTTCGCGACGTCCCAGAGTGACCTTGAAAGTCTGGCTTTTCCCGTCCCGCAAAACAGTGACACGGATCACGGCACCGACGGGACTGTTCCCCACCTGACGCACCAGGCCGCGGGTATCTTCTACGTCCACGCCATCGAATTGAAGGATAACGTCTCCGGTCTCAAGACCCGCTTCTTTGGCAGGCCCTTCAGGCACATCGGTGATCAAAGCGCCCTTGGCTGTTGTCAGACCTTCGATGCTTTCCGCCAGATCTTCGTTCAGGTCCTGAATACGCACGCCCAGCCACCCGCGACGGGTTTCGCCAAATTCCTTGAGCTGATCAACAACCCGGGTCACAACGTTGGAGGCCATGGAAAAACCGATCCCGATCGAGCCGCCATTGGGGCTGAGGATTGCGGTATTCACGCCAATTACATCACCGTCCATATTGAACAGCGGACCCCCGGAATTGCCCCGGTTGATCGCGGCATCAGTCTGAATGTAGTCGTCATAGGTACCGCTAAGCGCGCGGTTACGTGCAGACACGATGCCCGCAGAAACGGAAAACCCCTGCCCCAGTGGGTTGCCCATGGCGATAACCCAGTCGCCCACCCGTGCCTCGTTGCTGTCGCCAAAGTTCACAAAGGACAATGGCTCTTCCGCCTCGACCTTCAAGAGCGCGATATCGGTATTGGGGTCGGTCCCGATCACCTTGGCCTTCAATTCCTGTCCGGAGAAGAATTCGATCGTGATTTCGTCCGCACCGTCAATCACGTGGTTGTTGGTCACGACAAAGCCATCTTCGGAAATCACAAAGCCTGAACCCAACGCAGAGGACCGGCGCGGACGCGGGCCTTCACCATCGTTGTTGCGGTCCTGAAATTCGCGGAAGAAATCCTCGAACGGTGATCCTTCGGGCACGATACCGCGCGGTCCGGTGCGGCCTTCGACCACGGTCGAGGTGGTGATGTTGACAACCGAAGGGCTGATCTGCTCGGCCAGCGGGGCAAGGCTCTCGGGCTTGGCAAAGGCTTGCAGCGCCATCGCCACAACCAGAGCCATGGCCAGCAGCGTCACCATTCCTGCGCGGAAGGTTTTGCTTTCGTGAAATTTTCTGGCTTTCGTGCGTGCCCTTGGCTGCATCGCTTTCTCCTCAATCAGACCACAAAAGGTCCTGTCTTTGCTTTCCCGCGCAAGAGTGCGCTGTCGCGCCTTCTATCGCAACATCAAAGATGTGCTTTATCACGGTGTTTTCAACACAAGCTTTCCCGTCTTACCCGGCATTTCCAAAACCGGCGGGATCAACAATTGGTGCCCTCATGCAGGATCTGGTCACAAACCGATCTGAAACGCACCCCAGACAAGGATCAGACCTCCTACCACGACCAGCGCACCAATCTGGCGGATGGCGGCTTCGGGCATGGCGCGCATGGCTTCCAGCATACGCTCCAAAAGCTGAGGGGCCAGCGCATAGACCAGCCCCTCAAGTATCATGACCAGCCCGAAGGCCAGCAGCAGCAGGCTCAACGAAGTTCGCCTTCTTCCGACCGGCTGCCCTGATCAGAGCGCAGGTAGTTGAAGAATTCGGAATCCGGTGACAGCACCATCGTGGAATTCTTCCCCTGAAGCGCTTCCTCGTAAGCCGAAAGCGAGCGGTAGAATTCAAAGAATTCCTGATCTTTGCCATAGGCTTGGGCAAAGATGCGGTTCCGCTCCGCGTCCGCTTCACCTTCGATGATGCGCGCGTCCCGATTGGCTTCCGACAGGATCTCTTCATAGGTCCGGTCGGCAAGCGCCGTTACACGCTGTGCGGCCTCGCGGCCCCGGGCGCGTTCGTCGGTTGCTTCACGTTCACGTTCCGCAATCATCCTCTGCAAGGTTGCGTCAAAGTTCTGGTCGGGAAGGTTGGTCTGGCGCAGACGCACATCCACAACCTCAAGGCCCAGCGCCGAGGCGCGGCTGTCAGACCGCACCCTGATCTGATCCATCAGATCAGCCCGTTCCGGGGACAGGATGGTGTTGGACGTGACACCCTGCGCACCAAGCACGGCGCGGATCTGGGATTCCAGAATACCGCTCAGTTCAGCCGTGGCACGCCCCTGACCGCCGGTACCAATCGCCTGACGATACTGCACGATGTCGTCGATCCGGTAGAGAACGAAAGCGTCAATACGCAAGCGACGATCATCGGCTGGCGTAACTTCGATCACTTCGGTTTCAAGCGACAGGACCCGGTCCTCGAACCGCAGCACCTCATCAAGAAGAGGCACTTTAAAGCCGATACCAGGTTCCGTGCGGACCTGTTCAATTTGACCAAAACGGACCACGAGCACTTTTTCGCGTTCATCGACCACGTAAATGGCCATCAGAACAGCGACGACGGCGACCACCAAAATGGGGATCAGGAATCTTGTTGCACGCATCAGTTTGACCCTCCATTGCGCCGAAGCTCATTCAGCGGCAGATAAGGTACGACACCTTGCCCGCCATTTCCGCCGGTATTGTTTTCAAGGATAATCTTGTCCACGTCGCCCAGCACCTTCTGCATGGTTTCAAGGTAAAGACGCTTGCGAGTCACTTCCGGTGCGGCGGTATACTCTTCAAGGACCGCCTCGAAACGGCTGGCTTCACCGATGGCATCATTGACCACACGCGCACGGTAACCTTCCGCAGCCTCAAGCAATCTTGCGCTTTCACCGCGCGCTTCGGCGGTACGCTGGTTGGCGTAGGCGTCAGCCTGACGTTCCACCCGGTCACGTTCCTGTTCTGCGGCCTGAACGTCGCGGAAGGCGTCCACGACCGACACCGTCGTCGTGTTGCCGGAGGCATCTGTGACCTGCACAGATTCCGATGGCGGATCGACCTTGTTCACGTTGACACGCAGGATGTTGATACCGCTGTCGCGCTTGTCCAGCGTCGACTGGGTCAGTTCCTTGACGCGCTCTTCAACCACGCCACGATCCCGGTTCAGGATTGGAGCCAGTTCAGATTGCGCCACAACTTCGCGCATCGCAGATTCTGCAATCGCACGTACAGACGCATCCGGGTCACGCAGAGAGAATTTAAAGTCCTTGGCATCTTTGATGTTCCAGACCACCTGAAAGTCGATGTCCACAATGTTTTCATCCGTGGTCAACATCAGACCCTCGTTGCCGTCATTGCCCCGACGAATGCCGAGCTCTTCCGTGCGGTTGGTGGTCACGTCGAACACTTCTGCCGTGACCAAAGGCCAGGGTGCAAAGTTCAGACCTTCGGTGCCGATCTCGGAAAATTCGCCAAGGAACAATTCGATGGACTGCTGTTCCGTGCGAACCGTGTAGAAGCTTGCAAAGCCCCAAAGCACCGCTGCTGCAACAAGTCCAAGACCAATCGTGCCGCCGGTAATCGCAGGGCCCGTGCCACCGCCGCCACCGCCGCCATTGGGGCGATCACGTTTGCGACCACCGCCGCCCATCAGGACGCGCAGCTGCTCCTGCCCCTTTTTGACAAGTTCATCGATTTCAGGAATTTGTGGACCATCACCGCCGGGACCACGCCCGCCGCCATTTGGACCGCGCGGTTCACGAGGGCCGTCATCCTGCCCCCTGTCCCCGCCTTTGTTTCCGCCGCCGCCGCCCCATGGGCCGCCTGAATTCCCAGCCATCGATTGCCTTTCCCCTAAGTGGTTCCCGCCATGAGAACCCGTTGTGCTTCAAATGTGTGTCTTTGGTCCGAAAATCAAGCTGTCCGCATCGGTGAACGCATGGTTACAAGCTCTTCGGACATCGTGGGATGCACCGCGCAGGTGGCATCAAATTGTTCCTTGGTCAGCTTTGCCTTGATCGCGATACCTGCCATCTGGATGAGTTCCCCGGCCGCAGGAGCGACAATGTGACAGCCCAGTACCACCCGTGTCTTCTTTGAAACCACCAGTTTCATCAGCACGCGGTTTGGTTTGTCAGCAAAGGCCGTCTGCATGGGTCTGAAAGAGGTGCAATACACCTCGACCTCTTCCGCGTCGCGTGCATCTTCCTCTGACATGCCTACAGTCCCCATTTCGGGCTGCGTGAAAATCGCGCTGGCAATCAGGTCGTGATCAACTGGCGTCGGCTCCCCGCCAAAGACGGTCTGAACAAAGGCCATGCCCTCCCGGATTGCGACGGGCGTAAGGTTTACCCGGTTTGTGACATCGCCGATGGCATAGATCGACGGCACTGCCGTCTGGCTGAATTCGTCCACTTCTATCTCGCCCCGTCGGCCGATTTTCACACCTGCGTCTTCCAGACCCATGTCATCGGTATTCGGCACGCGGCCCGTGGCGAACAGCACCATGTCAAAGACCTTTTGCCCGCCATTGGTCGACTTGACCCAGATCGGGCCGGACTGACCTGCCGCAGCACCGTCGCTGTCTTTGCGCATCTGCGCGCGTTGCTGGGCCGATGCCCCCATGGCGGCATCAGACTGCGTCGGCATCGAGCCGTCTTCCTGATCGCCCGCAAGCTGCATTTCGACAATGTTGGTGCCGACGTGCAGATCGATGCCGTTCTCACGCATGCTTTCCGCAACCAGCCCGCGGGCTTCTTCATCAAATCCGCGAAGGATCTGAGCGCCGCGATAATATTGCGTCACCTCGACGCCCAGACCTTTCATGATGCAGGCGAATTCGCAGGCGATATACCCCCCGCCAATAATCAGCAGGGACTTTGGCAATTGTTCGAGGTGGAAAATATCATCCGACACGATCCCAAGGTCGGCATTAGGCAGATCGGGCCTCACAGGCCGTCCGCCTGTTGCGACAAGAATGTGCTTGGCGGTCTTTGTGGTTCCGTCAGAGAGCTCGACCGTGTGGGCATCCTTGAGACGGGCACGCATGTCAAAGGTCTCTACCCCGCTGCCCTTCAAAAGGTTGCGATAAACGCCTTCCAGCCTGTCCAGTTCATTGTTCAGACGGTCGCGAAATCCATGCCAGTCAAACGGACCTTTTGAATGGTCCCAGCCATAGGCCTTGGCTTCTTCCACGATCCCGCTGTAGCTGGAGGCAAAGACCATCAGCTTCTTGGGCACGCAGCCCCGAATGACGCAGGTCCCCCCATAGCGATCATCCTCTGCCAACGCGACCTTTGCACCGTGCTCTCCTGCTGCGACGCGTGCTGCACGCACGCCGCCTGAGCCGCCGCCAATCACGAAAAGGTCGTAGTCGAAAGTGTCGTTGCTCATCACAGGCTCCGGCTGATGTTGCGCCCTCTTCTATATGGGCGTGATTTCGCAAAGACCACAGGACAGCGCAGATTTGTGGGTCTGGCGGAGCTCAATCCGCCAGATCGGCAAAAAGATTGTCATTTTCCACGAAATCTATCTGCTGGGATGAGACGGTGCCCTCGTTGATATCGCGCACTTCAACCTTGCCACTGCCATAGCCGATGATCACGATGTCACAAACATCGATGAACAACCCGTTTTCCACAACGCCGGGCATCTGGTTCAACACCAATGCCAGTTGTCGCGCATTGCCAATCCGGCCAAGATGCAAATCGAGAATGTGATTGCCTTCATCGGTGATGAAAGGCACCTGACCGTTCATCCGAAGGCTTGACGTCCGCCCCATCACATCCATGCTGATCAGCGTTTCCTCGATCAGGGCCTGCGTAGTCTGCCAACCAAATGGGATCACCTCGACCGGCAGAGGGAATGCGCCCAGATGTTCCACTTCCTTGGCCGCATCTGCAATAACGATCATCTGATCCGACGCCGTCGCAACGATTTTTTCCTGCAAGAGCGCCCCACCTCCGCCCTTGATGAGATTGAGATCGCCATCGAACTCATCCGCGCCATCAATGGTGATGTCGAGCCACTTGGCTTCATCAAGCGAAATGACGTCGATCCCCACGTCCCGCGCCAGTTCGGCGGTACGGGTTGATGTCGGCACGCCCTTTATCCGCAGGCCATCATCGCGCACCATTTCTCCAAGGCAACGCACCAGCCAGGCTGCGGTTGAACCGGTTCCAAGCCCGACACGCATGCCATCATCGACGAAATCTGTCGCGCGTTTGGCAGCCACAAATTTGGCCCTGTCGATGGGTGAGAGATCTCCTGACATTGTCGCGCTCCTGATCTTTGGTTGTGCGCTTATAGCCCCCGAACGTTTACGGGGCGATACCCGCAATGGTATTTTTCCGGTTTCCGCGGAGGGTATGCTGAACCGAATGCACATGACGCGGCAGATCAATGTGCGAAACGCGACCAATCAGACCACGTCCACTTCGTACCGTAACAGGTCGCAATGAGGCACGCAGGATCATACCGCTGCGCTAGGACACCCCCATGACGTATGTCCTCCATTACGCGCCCGACAATGCCTCGCTGGTGATCCGACTGGCGCTGGAGCATCGCGGCATCCCCTACACCGGCCAACTGGTTGACCGCGCATCCCGTGCGCAGGAAAGCGCCACATATCGCGCGCTCAATCCCAACGGGCTGATCCCGGTGCTGCAAACCCCGCAAGGCCCGCTGTTTGAAACAGGCGCGATCCTGCTGTGGTTGGCGGATAAACATGGACAGCTTGGCCCGGGCCCACATGACCCAGACCGAGGCGCCTTTCTGAAGTGGCTGTTCTTTCTCTCAAACACCATTCACCCAGCGCTGCGCATGCTGTTCTACCCGGACAAATACATCGCCCCCGACCACAAAGAAGCACTGAGCGTGGGCGCAGAGGCAGGCGTGCATCAAAGCTTCAAAACCCTTGACGCGGTCGCCGCCGAAAACCCTCCGTTTCTCGGTGCGCACCATCCGACCGTGCTGGATTTTTACAGCGCAGGAACCTTGCGTTGGCCCGCGCTTTATCCCAAGGATCGTAATCGCGGGTGGTTTCGCCTGACCAATTACCCTGCACTCCACGATCTATGTGCGCGGCTGGAATCCTTGCCCTGTACCGCAGCCTTGCAAAAAGCTGAAGGGCTGGGCATGACGCCCTTTACGGCCCCCAAACCCCCAAATCCACCGGAAGGCAGTGCAACCTGATGTTTCTCTCGGTTTTCGACATGTTCAAAGTGGGCATCGGCCCCTCTTCTTCCCACACGATGGGACCGATGGTGGCCGCCGCGCGCTTTCTCGACCTGATGCGTGCCTCACCCTTCCAGTTCTCAGGACTGCGCGCCTCTTTGCATGGGTCGCTGGCCTTCACTGGCGTCGGACATGCCACGGACAGGGCAACGATATTGGGGTTGGCAGGTTTTACGCCAGAGACCTACGACGCCGAACGCGCAGAAGATACGCTTAAAGAGATCCATGACAACCGGACACTCTCGGTCGACGGTCTGCCGACACTGTCTTTCGATCCCAAGACCGACCTGATCTTTGACTATGACACCCGCCTGGAAGGCCACGCCAATGGCATGATGCTGATGGCCACAGATGCCCAAGGCGACGTGACCCTGCGGGAGACGTATTATTCCATCGGCGGTGGCTTTGTGATGACCGAAGCGGAGCTGGCCGCCGGCAAGGATACAGACGAGGGCGCCCCGGTGCCCTTCCCCTTCAAGTCCGCCGCTGAAATGCTTGCGATGGCAAAAACCTCTGGCAAAACCATCGCCGCCATGAAGCGCGATAACGAAGTATCCCGCAACGGCGAGGTACGCCTCAAGACCGGGACCAGACGCCTTTGGGAAGTGATGAATGACTGCATTGACCGCGGCCTGACGACCGACGGCATCCTGCCCGGCGGACTAAACGTAAAGCGCCGCGCCAAAGGCATCCATGATGCCTTGCAAGCCGAACGCGGCATGAACCTGAACGCCCCGCACACAATCAACGACTGGATGAGTGTCTACGCAATGGCGGTGAACGAAGAAAACGCTGCTGGCGGGCAGGTCGTGACCGCCCCCACCAACGGGGCTGCTGGCGTCCTGCCAGCGACCTTGCGCTACTATCTTGATCACGTGCCCGGCGCGTCCGAGGCCCATGTCGAGGATTTTCTGCTGACCGCTGCCGCCATCGGCGGCTTGGTCAAATTCAACGCGTCAATCTCAGGCGCCGAAGCAGGCTGCCAGGCCGAAGTAGGCTCCGCCGCCGCGATGTCCGCCGCCGGTCTCTGCGCTGTGATGGGCGGTACGCCGGAACAGGTGGAAAACGCGGCTGAAATCGCGCTGGAGCACCATCTCGGGATGACCTGCGACCCGGTTAAAGGCCTTGTGCAGGTCCCTTGCATCGAGCGCAACGGATTGGGCGCAATCAAAGCCGTCTCGGCAGCTTCCCTTTCGCTCAGAGGCGACGGTACCCACCTTGTCCCCCTCGACGCCTGTATTGAAACCATGCGTCAAACGGGCGCGGACATGAGCGAAAAATACAAGGAAACCTCGCTGGGTGGATTGGCGGTGAACGTACCGAACTGCTGAGCGTGGGGCGGTTTGAAGGACTGGATCGCGGGACATTGCCGCCTTCCAGTGTTGGGCTTTGAATGACCGCTATTCAGTCGCCGCCGTCTCCATCGCCATCGCTGTCCCACTCGCCACCCGGTTCGGAAGGGTCTCGGTGTGAAATTCGTTCACCTCCGTGCCACTCGACCCAAACGTACATTCCATCTTCGCGTTTCCGTAGTGATTTGCGACGGACACGATTGCGATAGACTGTAAAGGCGACAACGGCAGCGACTAAAACTGCGCCGAAAATGCTAAACTGCCATCCATCTTCAGAGTTCCAACTCAGCAACTTTCATGCCCTTACAACTTCTTTGCTCCACCGTTTAGCAGACATTCGAACAATCCGCAGCATTCAACACAATGGGCTCAAACCTGCCATTCCAAAATTGCCCTAAACCTATCCTCAAGTCGCAGACAATGGGCCGGTGCGGCGTTTGAGAGGCTGCAGGTGTGCCTGCCATCGATGCATCTTCGCCCAAACGCTCAACGCCGTACTGGCACCTCATAGCCACGCTCTTCGGGTTCGTCGTCGACCAGTTCGGTGGGGAAACCGGGTGCCGTGATGCTAAGGCCCGTCGCCTCCTCAAGCCGTTCGATCATCCGATCGGACTGCGCGCGGTCCCCATAGCGCCTTTGCCCGTCGCTCAGCATCTCGATCATCAGAGGCGACATCTCAAGCGGCACGCCATGATCGTCCGCCAGTTTCTGGAACAGCCCGACGTCCTTTTGCACAAGATCCAGCGTGAAGTTGACATCGCGAGACCCGGACAGGATCAACTGGCTTTCCGTTTCATGCACAAAGGAATTCCCTGACGACGCTGCAATCGCCTCATAGGTGACACCCAGATCCATTCCCGCGGCTCTCATCACCGTCAACGCCTCGCAAAGCGACAGCAGATTGATGGTGGCCAGATAATTGGTCATCACCTTGAGCGTGCTGGAGGCCCCCACATCCCCTACATGCAAGATCCGTCGCCCCATGTGGGTGAGGATCGGCAGCACTTTTTCAAACGTATCCCGCGTGCAGCCCGCGTAGATCGAGATATTCCCCGTATCCGCCCGATGGCACCCACCGGAAACCGGGCAGTCCACGGCTTCGCCCCCGCGCGCGATCACCGCGTTCGCGTGTTCCTTGATCTGATCCGCATCCGTCGTGGACATTTCCATCCAGACCCTGCCCGGCCCCACATGTGGCAACAGTTCCGCGACAACCGCAGCACAGGCGGCGGGCGACGGCAGGCAGGTGATCACGGCATCACACGTCTGCATCATGTGTGCAGAGCTCAGCCCGTCCTTCGCGCCATCCGCGACCTTTGTGGTCACGAAATCCGCATTTAGATCATGGACATAAAGATCCACGCCATTCCTGAGCAACGACCCCGCCAGCTTTCCACCCACGTTGCCAAGCCCAATAAATCCGACCTTCATCTGCATCTCCTGATCCTGTTTGCATCATGTGCAGCGGCAGTCCACGACATGTCGCGCTTAAATGCGACCGGATCCAACGCCAAAAAGGCTCAGAGAGGGCCCGATTGACCTGCATAGGACACAGACCCACAGGGATGGTTCGCACACAAAGCCCAGCATCAGTCCAGCCAAGGTCCAAATGCTGAAGGTCTGGCCATGCCAGGTGCGCGCACATGTTCCTGAGAATTCAGATATTCTGCCGCCAATTTCAGATCGCTTTTGCACGACGACCTTCAGCCCAGAGCAGGATCAACACTATCAAGGATAGGGGCCAGATACCGGCCTGCAGGACTTTAATCCTGACCCGACGCTGCCTTCAGTTCTGGCAAAAACCGCTGCTCATAATCACTGCCCACCAATGGGCCCGCAAACCGATAAAGAACCGTGCCGTCGCCTGCCAGAATGAATGTCTCAGGGGGCGCTGTTACGCCCCAGTCAATAGCGGTGCGGCCCTGCGGGTCAAAGCCGACGCCAATGAACGGATTGTCATCTTCGATCAGATACCCGGCTGCCGCGGATGCCTTGTCCTTGAAATTGATCCCGATGATCGGGATGCCGGCGGCTTGCATCTCGAGCAACTTAGGATGTTCCGCGCGGCAGGGTGGGCACCAGCTGGCCCAGAAGTTGACAAGTGTCACATCGCCCGACGCGAGCATTTCTGCCGTCGCGGGCGGAAACCCTTCCAGCGCCTTTTCCGGCACCCCGGGGGCGGGTAGCCCGACCAGCGTCGACGGCAAACCGTCAGGGTCGTCACGAAACATGCCAACCGCTGCCAGGGCCACGAAGGCTGCGAAGATAAGCGGTGGCGCAACCATCATCGGAGAGACTTTAGGCATCGCTGTTTCCTTCGGCTTCCGCACGCCGCAGATCTGCACGTGCGGCGCGCCCACGGCGCAGCGTCAACAGGATCAGCACGGCCAAAAGAGCGAGCGATGCGGCATAGGCCGACAGCACCTCAACTGCATACTTGCCAAGCTCCGGCATTCTAAAGCCCTCTGCCCGCGCGGGCCCGCAACGCCGCGGCCCGGCGGATCCGGATCTCGGTGCCTGTGCGATAGAAAACCAAAGCAACAAAAAGCAACGCAAAGCCGATCATCGACAATAAGAGCGGATACCAGAAAACGTCCGCCACTGTGCGCCCTCCCGTGGCAACCGGGACAGAGGTACCCTGATGCAAACCCTGGTTCCAAAACTGCACTGCATAGCGGCTGAGGACGGCAAAGACAGACCCGACAAGGCACAGGATAGAGGTCAGATCAGCGGCGGTATCGGGATCCTCGATGGCTTCCCACAGGGCGATGTAGCCCAAGTAAAACAGGAACAAGATCAAAAAGGAGGTCAGGCGCGGATCCCATGCCCACCACGTACCCCACATCGGCTGTCCCCATATCGCGCCTGTTACAAGCGCAATCAGTGTCATCACCACACCCACAGGTGCCGCCGCCTTGGCGGCAAGTGCGCTGACGTGGTGGCGGCGGATCAGCCAGATCAGCGATGTGACCAGCATCATGAACCACGCGTTAATGGCCATCAGCGCTGAAGGCACATGCAGATAGATGATCTTGACCGTGGAACCCTGCCGAAAGTCGTCGGGTGTTCCGAAAAAGCCCCAGACCAACCCGACGCCGATTGCAATCGACGCAGCCGCCCAGAGCCAGGGCTGCACGCGGGTGCTGAGGGCCAGAAATTTGACCGGGTTTGCATAGGTCCAGATCGACATGCAGGCTATCTAGTCTCCTCGTCGGGCGACCTCAATGCAGAAACGCGTGAACTCATCGCAGACCGCGCCGCAATACCGAGGCTGACGCAAAGGGCAGCAACGCGATGGTGGCCAGCGTGATCCCGGCCAGCATCAGCAGCGGTGTTGTCGCGTCCGTGCCTTGGGCGCCTCGACGCGCGACTTCGGCCCCGAAAATTAAAGTGGGGATGTAGAGAGGCAGCACCAACAGCGACAGCAACAAACCACCCCGCTTGATGCCTACGGTCAGCGCTGCGCCGAATGTGCCGATGACCGACAGCGCAGGCGTACCCAGCGCGAGTGATGCAACCAACCAAAGGTACCCCTGACCGGGTAAGTTCAGCAAAACCCCCAAAACCGGCGCGGCCAGCACCAAAGGCAAACCAGTCGTCAGCCAGTGCGCCAGCGCCTTGATGCTCAGTGCGGCCTCCAATGGCAGTGGCGCGGTTGCAAGCACGTCAAGGGTTCCGTCTTCGAAATCTATTGCCAGCAAGCGGTCTAAGGACAGCAGACAGGATAACAGTGCTCCCAACCAAAGGACCCCCGGCGCGATGACGCTCAGTAACGAGGCCTCCGGGCCGACGCTGAAAGGTATCAAGACGACCACAATAAGAAAGAAGGCAAGCGCCAGGCCGAAACCTCCGCCCGCGCGCATCGCAAGACGCAGATCGCGGATCAGCAGCGCCGTCACAGGAAGGCCTCGTCACTCGCCCCGGCACGGGTGCCTGACACTGCGCGGAACGGCGTAATGTCCAGCACATCGGCAGCGGTTAGTCCAAGATCGATATGGGTGGCCATCAATGCCGCGCCACCCTCCGCCATATGTCGCTCAACCGCTGCGGCGAAAAGACCCACAGCGTCGGTATCCAAAGAAACGGTGGGCTCATCCAGAACCCAGAGCGGGCGACCAGTGACAAGCAGCCGTGCGAGGCCCAACCGCCGTTTCTGTCCGGCAGACAAAGTGCCCGCCAGACGGTCGGCCAGAGGATGCAGCGCATAGGCATCAAGTGCAGCGGTAATGTCAGTCTGTCCAAAGACCTCCGCCCAGAATGTCAGATTTTCGGCGACGGTCAGCATCGCCTTCAATCCGTCCGCGTGACCCGCATATCCGATCTGATCTTCGGCCCCGATGATCTGACCCCGCAAGGCAGGTTGCAACCCGGCAATGGTACGCAAAAGCGTGGTCTTACCCGATCCGTTGGGCCCGCGCAGGATCAGCGCTTGTCCGGATCGCAGAACAAAGGAGACATCCGTCAGCACCGGCACACCGCCACGCGCAAGGCTTAGATTTTCGACGTGCAGTTCCATACCGTCAGCCGTAGCCTATTGATAGGGCGGGCAAAAGCATCTTTGGCCCACAGCACACCTCCATAACGAAGGTTTCGACCCGGTCTGCTCTGTCAAAATGAGTTTATTGGAAAGATGAAGCACGCACCGTTTTCCTTCATCTTTCTCTTAAACTCATCCTTGATTTCTCCTTGGCGCAGAGAGTGACCGCTCATACCGGCAGTGCGGCAAGCGCAATCCGTCGGCCTTCGCTCAGCAGGATATTGTAAGTGCGGCAGGCCGCCGGTGAGGCCATCGCTTCAACCCCGACGCCTGCGTCATCCAACTGCGATTGCAGTACATCTGGCAGGTGCGCGACATCTGCACCGGTGCCCAAGAAGATCACATCCACCTTGCCTGCAAGCGCCAGCAGGCTTTCGGTGTCCTCATAGCCCGCCCAGGGCTGCGTCCCGTTAGGGCTTGTGATCATGGGACCCTCGATCACCGCGCCGCCCACACGAAAGAACCCCGGCCCGTAGCTTTCGATCGGACTTGCATCGGTAAAGACAATCTCATTAAGGCGCATGGCTTATCCCTTCCAGACCGGCAGACCGATGATAGCGGATGCGGCGATAACACTGTAGGCCACGGCGCGAAAAACTTTCTCAGCGCCCGGTTTGAACAACAAAGCACCGACATAATTCGCAATCAGGTTGGGCACGCCAATCAGCAGGCCCAGCACCACGATCTTCCAGACCAGCATGTCCGCCAACCACAACAATGGAAAAAGCAGGAGGTCAATCGCGACAAGATAAAGCAGGAAATTCGCCCGGATGACCGACACGGGCAGTTTGCTGGCCATATAAAGCATGATCACCGGCGGCCCCGGTATGCCTGCAATGCCCATCATGAATCCGCCGACAGCGCCCGCGCCCACGGTCATCGCCCGGGTCAACTCCCCCTTGAAGCGCCACCCCATCATCACAAGCACCAACAGCCCGATCACGCAACACGACACCATCCAGCCGAAAATGACCGGATCAACACTTGAAAGGTACCAAAGCCCGAACGGCAGCGCGATCACCACCCCCAGCATCAAAAGCCCCACATCACGCACCTCACCTTCGCGCAACGCACCACGCAGGTTGGGCAGCGGACCCAAGAGTTCGGTCGCGACCAGAAAGATGACCGCTTCCACCGGGCTCAGAACGGACGAGGCGACCGGCATGATAATCATGGCCGACCCAAATCCGGAAAATCCGCGGACAAGGCCTGCGGCAATTACCGCCAGTACCAGCCATCCCAGACCCTCGATCGCGAAGGCCTCAAGGATGATATCAGGCATCGATGTTTGCGTATTGATTACCCGCATTGGCGTCGGGTTTGGACCAGTCCCGTTTGACCCCGAGGTAAAGCAGAATGGCGCTGGCCACGAAGATCGATGAATACGTCCCCACGATCACGCCCCAGATCATCGCGAAGACGAACCCCCGGATCACATCACCGCCCAGAACGAACAGTGCAATAAGCGCCAACAAGGTCGTGACCGAAGTCATAAACGTCCGGCTCAGCGTTTCGTTAATCGAGATATTGAGCACTTCGTTCAGCGGCCGTTTCTTGTACTTGCGCAGGTTCTCGCGCACCCGGTCAAAGACGACGACGGTGTCATTCAGCGAATAGCCAACGATGGTCAGAAGTGCTGCGATAATCGCCAGATCGAACTTGATCTGCAGTTCCGAGAATATCCCGATGGTCAGCAACACGTCATGCACCAGTGCCAGCACCGCGCCTGCTGCAAACTGCCATTCAAACCGCAACCAGATGTAGATCAGCACCGCCCCGATGGCGAGAACCACCGCAATCACAGCAGTCTGTATCAATTCGCCTGACACCTTGGGACCGACGGATTCAACAGAAGTGAACTTGATCCCCGGCTCGTAACCTTTCATGGCTGCTTCGATGGCCTTGGTGGTTTCCGAGGTCACCGCCTCTTGCCCTTCCTGCGCCTGAATCCGGATCATCGCGACATTCTGATCATCCCTAAAATTGGGGTCAAAGACCTCCGTGATCGAAATGTCACCAAGCTCCAGCGGCGCCAGCGCCTCGCGGTACCCCGCCACGTCCACGACGACCGGGCTTTCTGTGCGGATCGTAGTGCCGCCGCGAAAATCGATGCCAAAGTTCAACCCCTGCAGCATGAAGCTGACAAATGCGATCACCATAAGAATGCCAGAGATGCCCAGCCACATCTTCCAGCGGCTGAAGAAATCAAAGCTCGTATCCTGCTTAACCAGACGTAGACGCATATGCTCAGACCTCGATCGTTTTGGGGCGACGGCGTTCGAACCAGATCACCACGAACAAACGGGTGACAAAGATCGCGGTGAAAACGGATGTGAGGATGCCCAGCCCCAGCGTGATCGCAAAGCCACGCACCGGACCGGAGCCCATGGCGAAAAGGATCACGGCGGTGATGAAGGTGGTGATATTGGCGTCCAGAATGGCGCTGAGCGCTTTTTCATAACCCAGCTCAATCGCGCGCGCAGGCCCCTTGGCCGTCTTGAGCTCTTCTCGGATACGTTCGAAAATCAGCACGTTGGCATCCACCGCCATACCCACGGTCAGAACAATGCCTGCAATACCGGGAAGCGTGAGCGTGGCCCCAATGAGACTGAGCAAGCCAAAGATCAAGCCGACGTTGATAATCAACGCGACATTGGCGAAGATCCCGAAAAGGCCATAGCTGGCGAACATAAAGAAAAGGACTGCGACGAACGCCACCAATGTGGCCACCTTGCCGGCATCGATGCTGTCTTGGCCTAGTTCCGGACCAACGGTCCGTTCTTCGACAAACGTCAGCCCTGCAGGCAAGGCACCTGCGCGGAGCAGCACCGCCAGATTGGTGCTTTCCTCAACCGTGAAATTGCCCGTGATGATCCCCGAACCGCCGGGAATATGGCTTTGAATCGTCGGCGCGCTGATGACCTCGTCATCCAGCACAATGGCAAAGGGCGCACCAATATTTTCAGCCGTGTAATCGCCGAACTTACGGGCGCCCGTGGTGTTGAATCTGAAGTTCACCGCCGGGTTGCCATTCTGGTCAAAACTGGGCTGCGCATCGACCAGTTCCTCACCCGTAACCACAGGGGCGGCTTCAATCGTATAGAATGCGCCCGGTTCGTCGAGCGACGGCACCAGCATATTGCCAATACCGGGGTTCGCATTTTCATCCGCTCCCCGGCTGATAACCGGATTGAAAGTCAGCTGGGCCGTGGTGCCAATAATGTCTTTCAGTTCTGCCGCCGATCCGATGCCCGGGACCTGAATGAGAATACGCTCAGCGCCCTGCCGCTGAATTGTCGGCTCCCGCGTGCCAACCTCGTCGATCCGGCGGCGAATGATCTCCAGCGATTGCTGCATTGTGCGCTCGTCCGTGGACATCCGCTCAGCATCTGACAGGGTGACGGTGATCACACCTTCGGCGCCCGAGACGTCGATGTCATCCGCACCAGCCCCGGTCAGGGTCACCACCGGACGGGCCAGCCCGCGGACGATCTGCAGCGCCTCGGCCATCTTTTCGGGGTCATTCAGGCGAACGCGCAATTCATCGGCCGGTGATTGCTGACGGCGTACTGGTGTCAGACTGCGCAGCGCATCGCGGACTTCGGGCCATGTGGCTTCCATCCGGCTGGCGTAGACATCTTCGACCTGGACTTCTGCCAGCAAATGCGCGCCACCGCGCAAATCAAGGCCAAGATTAACCAGCCCTGACGGCATCCACTCAGGCCAAAGCGCCTTTTGTGCCTCCAGCTCGGCCGTGCTGCCGCGCAATTCGATTGCTGCAACGGCGTCGTTGTGCTGCTCGACCGGTCCATAAAACGCGTTGGGCAGCGCCAGACCCAATCCTGTCGCACAAACGAGCACGATCAGGATACGTTTCCACATATCGATATGAAGCATGGGTCCGCCTTATGCTGAAGGTGCGCGGATGCGCTTACTTTGCGGGTTCGGTCTTGGACACAACCGTTGCAATGGTGGATTGCACGATGCGCACCTTGACGCCATCAGCAATCTCGACCTCGACCTCGCCGTCATCCTTGACCTTGACGACCTTGCCGATCACACCGCCCTGGGTGACAACCTGATCGCCCCGGCGCAGTGCCGCAACCATCGCCTGATGCTCTTTCACCTTTTTCTGCTGCGGGCGGATCAGCAGGAAATACATGATCGCAAAGATCAGGATGAGAGGAATGAATTGGCCGATGCCTTCCATGGGAGGGTCCTTTTTCTGAGAGCGCTCAGGGGTGCCTTGGCCCCGGTCCGCAAAGTTTGGCAGAACCTATGCGTGGCAGGGGTGGGGCGCAAGGTGCAAAGGGGCGATTTCGCCCTTTGGGCGCCCCCTACACTCCCTCAAAGGTTTGGGGCATAACCGCCACCACACGACTCACTCTTGCCGAGGAATGCCTCTCATGCACGACATCCGCGCCATCCGCGAAAATCCCGACCACCTTGACGCCGCTCTGGCGCGCCGCGGGGATGCGCCAATGTCATCACAGGTCCTCAAGCTGGATACCGCCAGACGCGCATGCATTACAGCCGCCGAAGCGGCCCAGGCAGAGCAAAACAAAGCCTCCAAGCAGGTCGGCGCTGCCAAGGCCAGCGGGGATGAGGCTGAATTTGAACGCCTGCGCGCCTTGGTGGGCGAGAAAAAGGCCGAAGTTGCGGCGATGCAGACCGAGGCCAAAGAGCTGGACGCTCAACTGACCGACATGCTTGCGCGCATTCCCAACACTCCGGCGGATGATGTGCCAGATGGGGCAGATGAGAACGACAACGTCGAGGTCAGCCGCTGGGGTGAACCCAAATCGTTTGATTTCGAGCCGAAGGAACACTTTGAGATCAAAGGCGTCGCCCATGGCATGGACTTTGAGACCGCCGCAAAGATGTCCGGCAGCCGTTTCGTGCTGCTCTCGGGTGCCGTTGCCCGCATTCACCGCGCGCTGGCACAGTTCATGATCGACACCCATGTGGATGAAAACGGCCTGACAGAAGTGAACCCGCCTGTCCTCGTCAATAATGACGCGATGTACGGCACGGACAAGTTGCCGAAGTTCGGCGAGGACAGCTATCAGACAACAAACGGCTGGTGGATGGTGCCAACGTCCGAGGTACCCCTGACCTACATCGTGGCTGGTCACGTCGTCGAAGAAAGCTATCTGCCGCGACGCTACACCGCGCATACCCTCTGCTTCAGATCAGAGGCCGGATCCGCTGGCCGCGACACCGCGGGCATGCTGCGCCAGCACCAGTTCGAGAAGGTCGAGATGGTCAGTGTCACACATCCCGATAACAGCGATGCGGAACAAAAGCGCATGCTGCGGTGTGCCGAAGATTTGCTGGAACGCCTTGAAATACCTTACAGAACAGTCATTCTTTGCACGGGCGACATGGGCTTTGGGGCACGCCGCACCTTCGATATCGAAGCCTGGGTGCCAGGCCAGAATACGTACCGCGAAATCTCTTCTGTTTCGAACACAGGTGACTTTCAGGCGCGGCGCATGAATGCGCGGTTCAAGCCCGCTGATGGGGGCAAACCGCAGTTTCTGCATACGCTGAACGGGTCGGGGTTGGCCGTAGGCCGTTGCCTGATCGCGGTATTGGAAAATGGTCAGCAGGCGGACGGCTCCGTGACGCTGCCCAAGGCGCTCGGCCCCTATCTGCGTGGGAAATCAACACTTAGCACGGACGGTACGCTGATCTGACACCACGGGGATTTGCTCCGGGGTCAAGACTGCTGCAGGCACCAGGCCCTGAGGCCAGATAGAATCGCCCTGCCCCTTGAGAAGGCGCCATGAGGACGTAATGCGCCCTCAAGCGCTTCTCGGCAATCAGGGAAACCTGCGCGGCCTCTTTGACGGGCCGCGATATTGGGCTCACGGCTGACCCGGACACCCGCAAGAACGATCGCGCCGCATGGCGCGGCAATTGGATCACGGCCCCATCGGTTGAAACCCCGCCGGATCCCGCTACCCTCCTGCCATCGCCCCAAATGCGGTGTGACATGAACGATCAACAGGAGCCACGAATGTCCGGTCCCTTGCGCCCTGCGGTTGCTATCCTCACACTTTTGCTGGCGATCGCCTTTGCCGCTTCTCCTTACTTTGTGGACAGCTTCAACGGGTTTGATCCCAACCAGTTCCCGGTGCCGCAGGATAATCCACCCGTACAGCCCGCGGGCTACGCCTTTGCGATCTGGGGAGCGATTTATCTATGGTTGATCCTCGGCGCGGCCTGGGGACTGTTCAAAGCGCGACAGGACGGGCAATGGCACGACATGCGCCTGCCGCTCTGCCTTTCATTGGCCGTCGGGTCCACGTGGTTATGGGTCGCAACACAAAGCCCGGTATGGGCGGCAGTGCTGATCTGGGTGATGCTGCTCAGCGCGCTCGGTGCGCTTTTTGTCGCGCCTGTCCGGGACCGGGCGTGGGCGGCCTACCCGGTTGGGCTCTATGCAGGCTGGCTGTCCGCTGCGTCCTGTGTGTCACTGGGCCTGCTTGCCGCGGGCTACGGGTATCTGGATGAAAACATCGCAGGACTGATCTTTGTGGCCCTCGCCGCCCTGATCGGTGCGGCGGTTCAGGCCGCACTGGGGCGCACGCCAACCTATGGCATCGCGGTGATCTGGGCGTTGATCGCCGTGATTGTCGCCAATTGGACCGACGCACGCGACGTGGCCTATGTCGCGCTGGCCGGAGCCGTAATCGTCGCCCTTGCGACACTCCGCACCCTGCGCACCGGGTAGCCGCCGTTCTCTTGTAACAAAACCGGTCCGAACTTCTCAAAAGCCCGGATCCGTCGATCTAATCGCGACGTCGCTTGGACGTGTGTTTGCGCAGTTTCGATGGGGGCGCTTTCTTGCGTCCTTTGAACGGGTTGGCGTCGTTCTGACCGCGCATCCAAAGCCGGATCGGTGTGCCCGGCATGTCGAAGTCCAGACGCAGGCCGTTGACCAGATAGCGATTATAGCTGTCAGGCACCTTGTCAGGATGGCTACACATCACAACAAAGCCGGGGGGACGCGTTTTGGCCTGCGTCATGTAACGCAGCTTGATCCGCTTGCCTTGCGGTGCAGGTGGCGGATGTTGTTCCAGCATGCCCGTCAGCCAACGGTTCAGCTGCGCCGTGCTGACGCGACGGTTCCAGACGTCATAGGCCCGCATGATTGCATCATGCAGACGGTCAAGCCCCCTGCCCGTCTTGGCTGAAACGGTAATCAGCGGCGCGCCGCGCAGTTGCGGCAAGAGCCGCTCAAAGCTCTCTTTCAGAGACTTCAGTTTGGCTTGTCTGTCGTCTTCGACGTCCCACTTATTCACCGCCACAACCACTGCGCGGCCTTCACGCTCGGCCAGGTCAGCGATGCGCAAATCCTGCTGCTCAAACGGAATCTCGGCATCCAATAGTACCACAACGACCTCAGCAAACTTTACAGCGCGCAGCCCGTCAGAGACCGACAACTTCTCGAGTTTTTCCTGAACCTTGGCTTTTTTGCGCATGCCGGCGGTATCAAAGATGCGCATTGGCACGCCATTCCAGTCCATCCGCAGCGAAATCGCGTCCCGGGTGATGCCGGCCTCTGGCCCCGTGAGAAGCCGGTCTTCGCCCATTATCTGATTGATCAGTGTGGATTTGCCCGCATTGGGCCGCCCGACCACGGCTACCTGCAGAGGTTTGGCGTCTGTGGGTTGGGGAACGACGTCACCTTCCGCTGCGTCTTCCTCTGTCAGATCAACGTCCGTTTCCGGCGTATCTTCCATCGCCTTTTCGGCAAAACCGTCCGAGATCGGCATCAGAGACGTGTAGAGGTCATTAAGACCTTCTCCATGTTCGGCTGACATGCGTATAGGCTCTCCCAGCCCCAGCGAATAGGCCTCGATCACGCCCGCGTCCGCGGCCTTCCCTTCGGCCTTGTTGGCCGCAAGGATCACATGCGCCGACCGTTTACGCAGGATATCGGCAAAGACCAGGTCAGAGGGTGTCACCCCCACACGCGCGTCAATCATGAAGAGGCAGACATCGGCCATGTCGACCGCCCGTTCGGTCAGCCGCCGCATTCGGCCCTGAAGGCTGTCATCAGTGACTTCTTCCAGTCCGGCCGTGTCGATCACTGTGAATTTGAGATCTGCCAACCGTGCGGCGCCTTCGCGCAAATCGCGCGTCACGCCGGGCTGGTCATCGACCAACGCCAGCCGTTTGCCGACAAGGCGATTGAACAGCGTGGACTTGCCCACATTCGGGCGCCCCACGATGGCGAGGGTAAAGGACATGGCACAATGGCTCCAAAGGCAGATCCGCGCTTTAGCCCATTAGCGATAGGCGTGCAATTGGCCCTTGGCGGAAACCACATAAAGCGTGCCACCCGCAACAACCGGTGCCGTGGTGGCCCCGCCCGGGATCTCGACACTGCTGATCAACGTGCCGTCCACCGGGCTGTAACTGCGCAAAAGCCCGTCATTCGACGCGATGATCACCCGACCGCCTGCAATGACGGGTCCATAGTGAGCAAAGACTTCGGACTGACGCTTGGGCTTGTCTTTGACAAAATTTGGCAGACGCGCGCCCCAGATGCGACTACCGTCTGAGGCGTCGAGCCGCACAAGTTCATTCAGGTCCGTCATCGCAAATATACTGCCACCTGCCGGCCACACCGGGCCCATCGCCCCATCACGCGCGGTCCAAAGCCGTACACCGGAATCGATGGACAGCGCAGCCAGACGTCCCGACTGGTTGCCAACATAGACCCGATCGCCGGATACGACCGGCGCGCTTGTCACGTCCGATATCAAGGAAGACGCGCGCCCCGGTCTGCGCCCGACAACAGCGGAATTCCACCGGTTGACGCCTCCGCGCCGAAAGACGCCTTGCACTTCGCCAGACCCAAAGGCAAAGATTGCAAACTGCGATGTGATCGCGGGCGCCGGGGCTCCCAGCACATTGTTGATGCTTGCCGTCGCTGCGGTTTGCCACTCAACCCGGCCATCTGATTTTCGCACGGCCCAGCCGGTGTCATCGCCCGAAGTGAGATAGATCAGGTCACCGAAGACTGTGGGCGTGCCAGTGCCTGTCGCTTCTAGCTTTTGCTCCCATCGAACGCCTCCACTTGCCACATCAAGGGCCGCCAGAACGCCGTAGCCCACGCTGACATAAAGCGTGTCCCCTTCCACCGCGAGGCCGCCGCCGCTGCTTTGGCCCTGTCGGTCGCTTGCTGGCGTCAGATCGCGCGTCCACAAGGTTGCGCCGCTGGTCGATGTTGCTGTGACGCGCGCATCCGCATCCAAGGTAAAGACGCGGCCCGCCGCGACAACGGGATCAGCCGTGATCCTCTGGCGACGGCTGTCGCCTGCTCCGATATCGGCCGACCATGCCAACTGCGGCACGCTGCCAAGGGCCGGATGGGCTATGCGGTATTGTGCCGTTCCAATGCTGTGGGTCCAGCTCGCGTTGTTCGTTGCTGCGCCGAGTGCAATGGCGCGCGACTGATTTTGCGGCGTCGGCCCATCAAGGGGAAGCGCGAGATCGGGATTTTGCAAGACGGACCTGATGTCTTCGCGTTCGCCCGGCAGATATGTCTGGTCTTCGGCGCAAGCGCCGAGGACCAACACACCAGTCATCAGCCCTGCGGTCCATCCCCTGAAAGAGACACCCATTTGCTTGATCATGGCGCTGCTCACTCTTGTCTTTTGCCCGTGTGGCACAAGCCTGGCCTGTGCCTCAGTTATCGCTCCCGGAAACCGTACCTGCGTCCGATGTTTCATCATCGGCCAATTCAGGTTCGCCCCCCAGCGCCACAATCACCTGTAGCGCGCGCTGTTGCAAGTCCGAGGATACCTCAGCGTCCTCCTGAATTGCCTGATACCGCGCAATCGCTTCGGTATCCTTGCCCTGCGCGATCTCAATCAAGGCAATCTGCTCTTCCGCCAATAAGCGCATC
Source organism: Sulfitobacter aestuariivivens (assembly GCF_014763045.1). Classification (GTDB taxonomy): domain Bacteria; phylum Pseudomonadota; class Alphaproteobacteria; order Rhodobacterales; family Rhodobacteraceae; genus Sulfitobacter; species Sulfitobacter aestuariivivens. The sequence continues at coordinate 193,889 of NZ_JACTAG010000001.1, read as the reverse complement.
GGGTTACCCGGCTGCGCCATGGATTCGAATGCAAGAAGGCGATCTTCGACAGGTGTCTGGTCGCTTTGCAGGGTCAGAGACTTGAATTGCGCGATTTGCCGATAGATGGCGGATACGTCTCCGTCGCTCGCAATGGCGTCAAGCGTTGCGACGGCGTCTTCCGTCCGGCCCGCATCGGCCTGTTCTGCCGCCGTCAAAAGCCGCAAGACCGCCCCTGTCGCCCTATCCGGTGCATCAATCGCCTCCAGCGCATCCACCCGCGAGACGCCTTCGTCGTTTGCCAGTGCCGCCAACATCGCGTCACCAAGCGCTTCTGCCTGCGCCCGGGCCTGCGCCTTTTGGTATTCTGACCAAGCCGCGCCCCCGACAATCAGCACGATGGCGAGAATTGCAATCCATCCATAGCGCCGCAAATAGCCATAAAGGCGGTCGCGGCGGACCTCCTCATTGACCTCGTCGATAAAACTGTCGGTGTCGCTCATTGCGGTGGCTCCCTCACCCATGGGGATGAATTTTGCCCCTCATAGCGTGCACGTCGGACCAAGCCAAGAGCAGGATGCGCCCCGTATTGTGTCCAAATCCTGGGCATACCGCACGGGGTTCAGAAAAAAGGTGCTATCTGAACTGGTCAGTTCACTTGTCCTTCCCTATATACTGCGCATATGCCGCCACGTCATGCTTGGCGGAAAGTGAATAAGAAGAGGTCGCGCCATGCGCATATTCTCCATTCTGGCCGCAGTTGTGGTCTCGATTGTATTGGCCATGTCCATCTTGGCTCGTCCGCAACTGATGGCCCTTCTGGGCATGAATTCGCCCGCAGAGGCGGCCCAGCCTGAAAACGCACAAAGCAGCATTAATGCCGACAGCGAAACTGCAACAGCGGATGCGCCAGACACGTCCGCATTGGTCAAGGTGATGGTTGAACGCTTTACAGCCCAGCAGGTTGACAGCGCCGTCATCCTGCGCGGTCAGACTTCGGCAGTACGGCAGGTCGATGTTCGGGCCGAAACCTCGGCTGTGGTGACCTCTGAACCGCTGCGCAAAGGTGCACAGATTGAGAACGGCGATGCACTTTGTGTGCTTGATCCGGGCACGCGCGGCGCGGCGCTTGAAGAAGCACGCGCGCGCCTGACCGAGGCTGAATCGCGTGTTCCCGAAGCGGAGGCTCGCGTCAGCGAGGCCGAGGCCCGCCTGAAAGAGGCCGAGATCAATCAAAACGCTGCCTCAAAATTGAGCGAAGATGGTTTTGCATCGCAAACCCGCCTGGCAAGCGCGAATGCCTCTGTGGAGGCCGCAAAGGCGGGTGTCACATCGGCGACCGCTGGCCTGCGCGCGGCCCGCTCCGGTATTGAAGCGGCGACAGCGGCAGTCGCCGGTGCGGAAACGGAAATCGACCGGCTGACCATCAAGGCGCCTTTCTCTGGGCTGCTGGAAAGCGATACGGCCGAGCTTGGCAGCCTGCTGCAGCCCGGCGCACTTTGCGCGACGATTATCCAGCTGAATCCGATCAAGCTAGTGGCCTTTGTGCCCGAGACCGAAGTGAACCGGGTCAGCCTCGGGGCCATGGCAGGGGCACGGCTGGCGGCTGGTGGCAACGATGTTGGTGGTAAGGTCACCTTCATTTCCCGCTCTGCCGATCCCGCGACCCGTACTTTTCGCGTCGAAATCGAGGTTGCCAACGACGATTTCGCGATCCGGGACGGTCAGACGGCGGAAATCGCAATCGCCTCCGCAGGGGTTTCGGCGCACCTGATACCGCAATCTGCACTGACCCTGAACGATGACGGGGCGCTGGGCGTCCGGCTGGTCGGCGATAAGAACCTTGTGTCCTTTGCGCCCGTTGGTGTCATGCGCGATACCGACGCGGGGATCTGGGTGACAGACTTGCCCGCTGAGGCAAACGTGATCGTGGTGGGACAGGAATTCGTCACCGCTGGCGTCACCGTGGCCCCGACCTGGCGTGAGGTCACTCAATGAGCGGCATTGTAGATTGGGCCGCCGGCCGTGCCCGGATGGTCATGGCGTTTATCCTGCTCAGCCTTGTGGTCGGCGGGTACGCCTATTCAACCTTGCCCAAGGAAGGTGAGCCGGACATCGAGATTCCGGCACTTTTCGTATCGGTCCAGTTCCCGGGCATTTCTGCTGCAGACAGTGAAACCCTTCTGGTCAAACCCATGGAAGCCGAACTGGCCGACCTCGACGGGCTGAAAACCATGTCGGGTACCGCCGCCGAGAACTACGCCGGTATTGCCTTGGAATTCGAGTTCGGCTGGGACAAGACGAAAGTCATGGCCGATGTGCGCGATGCCATGGGTACAGCAGAATCGAAATTTCCAGAAGGCGCTGAAACCTACACCATCAATGAAATCAACTTTTCCGAATTTCCCATCATCATCGTCAATCTGACCGGCCCCGTGCCCGAACGCACAATCGCACGCGTTGCCCGCGACCTGCAGGACGATATTGAAGGGCTGGACGCTGTGCTTGAGGCGGCCCTCGCGGGTGACCGCGACGAAATGCTCGAGGTGTTGATCGATCCATTGCGGCTTGAAGCCTACAACGTCACCGCCGGCGAATTGATCAATGTGGTACAAAACAACAACCAGCTGATCGCTGCGGGTGTGGTCGAAACGGCGCAAGGTGCCTTTGCAGTAAAGATCCCCTCGTCCTTTGATGAAGCGCGGGATGTCTACGCCTTACCGGTCAAGACCAATGGCGACCGGGTTGTGACGCTGGGCGATCTGGCAGAGATCAATCTGACCTTCGAAGACCGCGAAGGAACTGCGCGGTTCAACGGTGAAAAAACGTTGGCTTTGCAGGTGGTCAAGCGCAAGGGCTTCAACCTGATCGACACCGCTGAGACGGTAAAACAAATCGTCGAGGAACGCGCAGCCGACTGGCCGGAAGGATTGCAGGCAGCGGTGACCGTTGGCACATCGAACGACCAAAGCCGTGTGGTCAATTCCATGGTTCAGCAGTTGTTGGGATCCGTCTTTACCGCGATTGCGCTGGTGATGATCGTGGTCCTGGCCGCCTTGGGCATCCGGGCAGCTTTGCTGGTTGGTTTTGCAATCCCCACATCGTTCCTGTTGTGTTTCGCGTTCCTTGCGCTGATGGGCATTTCTGTCAGTAACATCGTGATGTTCGGACTGATCCTTGCCGTGGGGATGTTGGTCGACAGCGCGATCGTCGTGGTCGAATACGCCGACGCACGGCAGCAAGAGGGCGTGGGGCCCATGCACGCCTATGTCGAAAGCGCAAAGCGCATGTTCTGGCCCATCGTGAGCTCTACTGCGACGACGCTCTGCGCCTTTCTGCCGATGCTCTTCTGGCCCGGTGTGCCAGGCGAATTCATGGGGATGCTTCCTGTCACGCTGATCTTCGTGCTGTCAGCTTCTCTGGTCGTGGCCCTGATTTATCTTCCTGTTCTGGGGGGTGTGACAGGACGTCTTGAGCAGTGGATCGCCGCACAAATGAAGGCCTTCGCAAACCTCAAATGGTATCTGCATCAGCTGATCTTTGTACCTGCGCTCGTGCTCTTTATCTTGCCTATGATGTTCTTGCAGCCTGTGTTTGGCGGTATGGGCGCGCAATTCGCTCAGATGGATACGGCCAACATCCTTGGGTCAGTGATCCCGACCTTTGTCGTTGTTTTTGCATTGGTGCTGCTGGCCGCAGTCCTGATCGCCTGCCTGCTGTCGGGCTTCCTGTTGCTGCTTATTGCGCTTTTCGCTGAGTTGCTGCGCCTTGGGCGGGGTGGTCGCTGGCTGGCATCGCGGCTTTTTCGCAAGGAACCCGACCGCATCCATGCAGGCTATCGCCGAAACTTTTTCGGGCGGCTGATTGAAGGTATTGTGGGCAATCCGGTGATGCCACTGGTTCTGGCTGGTGTGGTTTTCACTTTTGTGGGCACGGTCCTTATCTACTTTTCGAGCAATTCGAAAGGGGTCGAATTCTTTGTTGAATCAGAGCCCGAACAGGCGATCGTCTATGTGCTGGCGCGCGGCAACCTGAGCCTGGAGGAAAAGGATAGCCTGCTCCAGCAAGCCGAGGATATCGTCCGCGCACATCCCGGTATACAGACAGCCTTTGCCTTTGCCGGCGAAGGCGGGTTGGACTCCAACACCGGTGGCGCGCAGGCGCCAAAGGATACCGTGGGGCAGATACAGCTTGAAACGATACCCTGGGAAGATCGTCCCAACCAATCCAGCGTGCTGTTTACCATACCGTTCATAAACTTCGAGGTGACCCGAGACGTGCAGGACCCGGCCTTTGATGGCGATGTGGTTCTTGCGGACCTGTTGGAGCAGTTAGAGGTTATCCCCGGCATTCGCACAGAGATCCTGAACCTCTCGCGCGGACCTGCCTCGGGCAAGCCCGTGCATTTGCGCTTGAAATCAGACAGTTGGGAGGACCTTGTTGCCTCTGCCAGTATGGCGCGCGAACAGTTTGAGCGCACGCCGGGTCTGACCCTGATCGAAGACACCCGCCCCCTGCCCGGCATCGACTGGCAGATCGACGTCGATGTCGAAAAAGCGGGCCGATACGGTGCCGATGTTCTGACAGTCGGTGCGATGGTGCAGTTGGTCACACGTGGTTTGTTGCTTGACACGATGCGGGTCGATACCTCTGACGAAGAGATCGAAATCCGTGTGCGCCTGCCTGAGGAAGACCGGGTGTTGTCCACGCTGGACACGCTCAAGGTCCGCACCCCGGACGGGCTCATACCGCTCAGCAATTTCATCACGCGCACACCAGTGCCCAAACTGGCCGAGATCAGTCGCGTGGATCAAAAGCGGTATCTGGACGTGAAGGCAGATGTGATTCCCGGCCTGATGAAGATCGTTCGGGCCACGCGCCAAGACGGCGTAGAAACCCTTGAAACGCTTGGCACCGCCAGGCCCGCAGGCGCGGATGCTGAATTCACGTCGGACGATGGTATTGCCTACAAGATCATTGATCGTGAAGCGGCGGCAGAAGGGATGGATCTGTGGGATGCAGTCAGGACCGAGGGAAGCATCCGCATGGTTCCCGTCAATGCCAACGAACGTATCGCGGAACTGGATAAGTGGCTCGACACCAAGCCTTTCGACCTTGGCGTGACGACTGAATGGACCGGTGATCAGGAAGATCAGGCAGAAAGCCAGGCATTCCTCTCCTCCGCCTTTTCAGCAGCGTTGGGGCTAATGTTCATTATTCTGCTGGCCCAGTTCAACAGCTTCTACAATGCGATCCTGGTGCTTTTGGCCGTGGTTCTCAGCACCACCGGCGTACTGATAGGCATGTTGGTGATGGATCAGACGTTCTCGATCATTATGACCGGAACTGGGATCGTCGCTCTTGCGGGGATTGTGGTGAACAACAACATCATTCTGATCGATACGTACCAGGAATACGAGCGATACATGCCCCGGATCGAGGCGATCATCCGCACCGCACAGGCGCGGATCCGACCCGTTCTGTTGACCACGATCACCACAATGGCGGGGCTCGCTCCGATGATGTTCGGCCTCTCGCTGAATTTCGCAGAAGGCGGCTATACCATCGACAGCCCCACCGCACTTTGGTGGAAGCAGCTGGCGACGGCAGTGGTTTTTGGCCTTGGCATCGCCACGGTGCTGACGCTCATGGTGACCCCGTCAATGCTGGCGATCCGGATCTGGGCCACGACATATGTGCGCTGGTTTGCGCGCCTGCTGGCACGCATGTCCATGGGACGGGCCAGCAAGGCCGCACGTGACTGGGCGCTGCAGCGCGACGCCCGGCGGTCCAAGGCACAGGAAATCATCTGGGACGAAGACCTGGCGGGGCCTGCGCCCGTCGCACTGAAACCGGCGGAATAGGGCTGATCAAGCGCTTGTGAGGGGCCGTGCCCTCGTTCTTTTGCGCCAACGCTCTATCCTTGGGTCATGCGATAAAAGGAGACACCTATGAAACGTGCAGCCCTTGTTGCCGCCGTCACCGCAGCCACGCTTGCCCTGCCCGCCTCAGCAGAGATGATCGAGAAAGTCAGCCCGCATTCTGTCTCGGAGACCATCGACCGTCTTGCAAGCGCCGTTGAAGGCGCAGGTGCCACAGTCTTTGCCCGCGTCGATCATGCAGCCGGAGCAGCAAAGGTAGAGATGGAACTGCGGCCCACGCAGCTTCTGATCTTTGGCAATCCCAAGCTGGGGACCCCCGCGATGCAGGGCAACCAGACGGCTGGCCTTGATTTACCGCTGCGTGTCCTGGCCTACGCAGACGGAGAGGGCGTTGTGCATCTGACATACCACGCGCCTGTTGATCTGGCTGCCGCCCATGGCCTGCCCGCGGATGCGGAATACATCGCCAAGATGACCGGCGCGTTGGACAAGCTGACGTCAAAGGCCATTGCGGAAGAATGAACCCTGACCGGGCGGCGGCGGGCCAAAATCGTCCCATTGTTTGGATAGACCGGGCCAAAGCTGGTGTCGGCGTTATCGTTGAGGCCCTTTGGAAAACAGTCGCATGGCAGGCAATGCCACCCTCACGAACTGGCGTGAACACCCAAGAGGAGTTTCTTCAGGTCCCCGCTTGCGCGCGATGCGTAGACCAGCACAAGGGGCGCAAAGAACAGCATACCCACGACCGATGCGATAAGGGCGGTGAAAATGCCTGCGGCCTTAAAACCGCTGCGCCATGCCACCCAGAGCGCAGACAGCATAAGGTAGCATGCAAAGTCCAGATTGAACTGACCACGCCACGTGACGGAAATCAGATCGCCGAAGAAGACTGCGACAAGGCCCGTACCCTCACGGAAAACAACGATCAGCGTGTATGTCGCCAATAGCGCGCACATCGCGATCAGACCAGTGCGTAGATATGTCATGACTTCACTTTCTTTTGAATGAACATTGCGTTGCCTAGACCGGCTAAGGTCATCCTCGCAATTACTTCGCAGGTAATGGGCAACGCGAGTTTCCGCAGGTAGGGTGATGCCATGACGCAGTTTGCCCAGACCCTGCGTGACTGGCGCCAGTCACGACGTTTCAGCCAGCTTGATTTATCACTGGAGGCTGATGTTTCCGCCCGGCATATCTCGTTTCTGGAGACAGGGCGTGCGCAACCCAGCCGGGATATGATCCGCCGTCTTGGTGACGCGATGGATCTGCCGCTGACTGCGCGCAATACGCTGCTGACACATGCGGGGTTTGCGCCGAGATTTCCCGCACGTGCTTGGGAAGACGCCGATATGGCACCGATACGGGCGGCAATCTCTCATACGCTTCAGGTTCATGCGCCCTACCCCGCCCTTGCCCTTGATGCCTCGTGGCGCATTCTGCAGCTAAATTGACCGGCGGCGCATCTATACGGACTTCTGGGCCTCAGAGAAGGAGACAGCCTGCTGGACCTGCTCACGTCAGACGTGATGCCGCAGGTTGTCGAGAACTGGGCCGAGGTTGCCCATCACAGCGCCTTGCGCCTGCGCACCGAGAGCGCCGCTCAAGGTGGCATTCCGGCATTTGATAGGGTCGCAGCCGATCTCGCAAAAGTTGGCAAGCCAACCGGACAAGCTGCGGGCGCGGTTGTGCCCCTGATCCTTTGTCTGGGCGATCAGCATCTGTCACTCTTTGGAACAATTGCACAGTTCGGCACGCCCGAAGATGTTTTGCTGGACGCGTTGAAGATTGAGCTATTTTTCCCGACGGACGAGGCCACGCGCAGGTTTCTGGAGGATGCTGCGGCTTAATTTCGCCCCTCGCCCTTGGCCTGCATCGCCTTGTCCAGCGACCGCCACCAATGCGCGTAACCCGAATTCTTGGGGTGCTTACCACCCTCATCTGGCGCGCCATCGTCCCACCAGACCGGCCCACGTTCGCCCAATGCGCGTTTCGCGATGTCTACGGCGGACCGTGCCGCGCGTGTTTCGGCTTCGTCCGTGGCATGTTTTACGCGCAAACGCGCCTGCATCAGCGCTTTGATGGCTGCGCGTCGTTCACTCTCGCCCAGGCCCGGATCCGTACACCGCCACAATCGCGATTTTGCTACAAAATAGCGACCGTCGGGGGTGGTCGGATAGTCCTTGCGCGGCATCAGCTCTCTTCGGCCTGCTGGCGGTGCCATAGCTGGGCATAACGCCCATCCTGTGCCAGCAGGGTCTCATGGTTGCCCTGTTCGACGATACGGCCCTTTTCCAACACGACGATCTTGTCCGCATCGGCAATGGTGCTGAGCCGGTGTGCGATGGTCAGCACCGTGCGTCCCTGACCGGCCCGGTTCAGAGCGTCCTGAATTTCATGTTCTGTATCAGAATCCAGCGCCGATGTGGCTTCATCCAATAACAGGATCGGTGGGTCCTTGAGCAACGTGCGCGCGATACCGACGCGCTGCTTTTCGCCGCCCGAAAGTTTCAACCCGCGCTCGCCCACCGTTGTCTCGTAACCGTTCGGCAGTGTCATGATGAAATCATGTATCTGTGCATCCCGCGCGGCCGCTTCGATATCGGCCCGCGTCGCCCCGTCACGCCCGTACGCAATATTGTACCCAATGGTATCGTTGAACAAGACCGTGTCCTGCGGCACCACGCCTATGGCCTGATGAAGGCTCAATTGCGTGACGTCGCGCACATCCTGTCCGTCGATTTTCACGGCACCTTCCTGAACATCATAAAACCGAAACAGCAGTCGCCCAATGGTCGACTTCCCAGACCCGGTAGAGCCGACAATGGCCACGGTCTGACCCGGCTCAGCCGTGATCGTGGCATCGCGAAGGATAACGCGGTCGGAATCATAACCAAAAGTCACATTCTCAAGCACCACCTGCCCGCCCGTCACTTCAAGCGCGGGTGCGTCGGGTTTGTCTGCAATCTCTGCCGGTTGTTCCAGCAGGCCGAACATCTGGCCCATATCGACAAGCGCCTGCCGGATTTCACGGTAGACAGTGCCCAGAAAGTTCAGTGGCACGGTTATCTGGATCATGTACGCGTTGACCATGACAAAATCACCCACCGTCAGCGAACCAGATTGTACACCGTAAGCCGCCATCACCATCACGGCCACCAAACCACAAGTAATGATCAACGACTGACCAAAGTTCAAAAAGGCAAGCGAGTAGTTGGTTTTGATCGCGGCGGCTTCGTACCCTTCCATAGCGGCGTCATACCGCGCCGCTTCCCGGCCCTCGGCGCCGAAATATTTCACGGTCTCATAATTCAGCAGGCTGTCTATCGCCTTTTGGTTTGCATCGGTGTCCTGATCATTCATCTGACGGCGTAGCTTTACGCGCCATTCCGTGATCGCGAACGTGAACCAGACATAAAGGGCAATCGTCACGGCAACGGCGGCCAGATACCAAATGTCGAACACCACGGCGAGGACGATACCGATCAGCAACAATTCAAGTATCAGCGGCCCGATTGAGAACAACAAGAACCGCAGCAGAAAATCCACGCCCTTCACACCGCGCTCGATGATGCGGCTCAGGCCACCCGTTTTGCGCGTAATGTGATAGCGCATAGACAGCCTGTGAATATGCTCAAACGTCTCAAGCGCCAGCATGCGCAACGCGCGCTGACCCACGCGTGCAAAGATCGCATCACGCAATTGCTGGAAACCGACGCCCATCAGACGCGCCACGCCGTAGGCCACCGTAAGCCCTACGGCCCCCAGGGCCAGCATGGGCACGCCTTCCTCTGCCAGCGCATCAACCGCGCCCTTGTAGAAAAAGGGCGTGGCCACGGTGATCAGTTTCGACGCCAAGAGCGCAATCATCGCCCAAACCACGCGGCGCTTGACCCACGCCATGTCGGCGGGCCACAGATACGGCGCGACTTTACGCAGAACAATCAGCGCCGACTGGCGCTCGGCCTGGTCGGCCAACTGTTCTTCGGTCAGGGTCTGCTTGTTCTCAGGATTTTGCGCAGGTTGCGCAGAGGTCGTATCGGCGGGCATGCATGTTCCAATTCGCTTGGACCCTTACATAGGTCGACCAATCGGGACTTGCCAGCGATGGCGCAGAATTCCACACAGATAGATCAGTCCGGTAAATCGAAAACCTGCCCGGGGTAGATGAGATCAGGATCGCGGATATCACTCTTGTTGGCGTCAAAAACCCGCACATAGAGCAGCCCGTCGCCATAGCGCTCGTTTGCGATGGCCCAGAGGGTTGCCCCCTTCTGAACCGTGATTTTCTTGAGCGGCCCTGCTTGCTCAGCTGCTGCACTTGCCAGCACCGCAGGCGACTCGCGCTTGAATGGTGTTTCCACGCGACTGGTGACACGACCGTCGGCAGCCACTTCATCGACCCGCAGCGTATAAATGCCTTCGTCCACGTCGGGCAGATCGCCCCGCCAGCGTCCGGCACTATCCACTGCCAGGTTCACAATAGAAGCGTTGTCGAGGTAGACTCGGACGGTTTTCGTATCCGGTTGCGCCCGCCCCGATAGCTGGACTTCGCCAACATCAGTATAGCTGATTGTATCAAGCTCGACATTGGCCATGACTTCTGGTGGGGCGGTGTTGAGCAACTCCACCCCGTCCTCACCGGTCTTCAAGACCGCAACCTCTTGGTTCGCTGAAGTCTCCGCGTCAGCCAATTGCGGTTCCGCTTCGTCGTTTTCGTCTGTCTGCACGACCTGCGCGGACGTGTCTTGGGTTGCTGCGACGGTTTCTTCCGCGACAGGCTCTGCGGTCTGGACCGGAGCAGCAGCCCTGTCTTCATCAACTGGCGTCTGCACTGCTTCATCGGTAACAGGTGCCGGTACCTGCGTTGCCTGCGCAGTCTGCACGCTTTCCGCTTCTTCCTGCTTGGTCTCTGACGCCACCACTACTGGCTCAGCTGCATTCGTTTCTTCCACAGCGTCAGCCTGTGCCGTTACCGGTTGCGCAGGGTCCTCCGTACTCGCTTCGGCAACAATCACCGGCGGGTCCAGCGGTGCCAGAATGATCTGATCAACCGAGGCTTGCTCTTCCCCGTCCACCGACTGGCGCAAAGACAACACGTGACCTTGCCCATCCGGCGCAATCATGACGAGCGTCGCAAATTTTCCCGAACCATCAGTTTGTGTGCGGGACACCTCTGTGCCATCCAGCAATATCTGCACATCCGCGCCCGGCGCGCCCTGCCCCGCGATGACGGTCATTCCATCCGCTTCGCGCCGCACTTCGTCAAAGCTGGGGTGCTGGATTTGCGCCGCAATGCTGGCTTCATCAACCGCCGGATCTGCGGCATCATCAGCTGCGCTTGCAGCTTCCTTTCTATCAGGTGGTGTCGCGTCGTCTATGACCACTTCTTCCGGCTCGGCTGTTGCGATGACCGGCTCGGTGGTCTCTTCTTCGACAGCGCTTTGCGGCGCGTTGACCTCGGGGGCTACGGCGACCAACGGCGCCGGCGGCGTCTCAGCCGTGCGGCCAAATTCGAAATATGCGGCAGCTGTCACGACGACGGCGCCCGCAACAGCAGCAAGGAAAACTCCCAGTCTGCCTGAGAATATGCTCATCCGATTGCGTCCCCCCTGGTTGAGCCTCTTTAACAAGCGCGATAACACGGGTCAAAACACAGCACATCACGCCTGTATTTTTTCCTCGATCCTGAAAGGCCCTGTCATGACGGCAAAATCGGTTTGCGTTTACTGCGGTTCGAGACCCGGCACAGATCCTGCATATACCGTCGATGCCGAGGCTGTGGGCGCGGGCCTTGCCGCACACGGCTGGCGGCTGGTCTACGGCGCAGGCGATGTCGGGCTCATGGGAAGCGTTGCGCGCAGCGCCCAGAAAGCCGGTGCGGATACCTTTGGCGTAATCCCCAAGCATCTGGTGGATTGGGAGGTCGGCAAGACCGATCTGACCTCTTACATCATCACTGAAACAATGCACGAGCGCAAAAAAGTGATGTTCATGAACAGTGATGCCGTGGTCGTGCTGCCGGGCGGCGCCGGGTCACTGGATGAGCTCTTTGAGGTCCTGACATGGCGCCAGCTTGGCCTGCACAAAAAGCCGGTTTTTCTTGTGAATACAAACGGATATTGGGACCCATTAATGGACCTGATGAACCACGTGGTGACGCAGGAATTCGCTGACGTGACACTGCTGGATTATCTTGACCTTGTGCCGGATGCGGACGCAGCACTGGCGGGCCTGGTGGCCGCGTTTTCCGCCCCATAGCTTGCCCAGGAATAGAGCGCCAGCGCGGCCCAGATCAGCGCGAATGCGACCCCGTGCCAGGTCGTGAAAGGCTCCATGAACAAGGCGACCGCGCAGAAAAACTGCAGCGTCGGATTGATATAGCTGATCAGCCCCGTGCTCGTCATTGTCAGTCGGCGCGTGGCGTAGCTAAACAGGATAAGCGGTATGGCGGTGAGCGGCCCGGCAAAGATCAGCAGCGCGGTATCGCTATTCCAGCCGCCAAAATGCCCCGCACTATTGTGGCTCGATTGCCACAATATCAGCACCAAAACTGGCGCCATGATCAGCACCTCGGCGGTGACAGATACCACAGGCCCCATGTCCAGCCGTTTCTTGATCACGCCATAGAGGGCAAAATTTGTCGCCAGGATCAGCGCAATCCAAGGTGCAGTACCGGCTCCGTAGGTTAGCAATAGCGCGGCAAGCCCCACCATGGCCACAGCAGCCCATCTCAGCGGTGACAAACGCTCCCCAAAGATCACCCTGCCAAACAAAACTGCCACAAGAGGGAAAATGTAGAATCCCAGCGCGGTCTGTGTGGTCTTTCCGGTCTGAACGGCCCAGATAAACAACCACCACCCCCCCATGATCAGGCAGGCAGCCGTCGAAATCAGCAGCAGATTTTGACGATGCGTCAGGGCTGTCCAAAGCTCGAAGATCCGGCCCTGCAAAAGCAAAACAACGGCAAAGATGACCAATGACCAGATACCTCTGTGCGCAAGCACTTCGAGCGGCGGGATGCCTGTCATGGCCCGGAAAGCGATGGGAGACAAACCCCATATGATGCAGGCGCCGATCATCGCGATCAGGCCTTTGGTCGCGTCGGACATGAAAGCACCAGTACTGAAAAGAGGAACCAGACGGCAAAGCGTAGCCGCTTGTCCCTACCCTCGCAACATCAGGTAACTTGCAGGTCCTTTGCAACGATCTTTTCAATCTCGTCGATTGGGTGGTTTGTAAGGGTCTTTGGCACTTCGCCGATCACTTTTTCAGTAACAACCTGATGCAATTCCGCGCGCAACTCGCCCAGCGTGCCGGGGTCGGCCACCAGCACGATATGATCGAAATTGCCCGCATGCGCTTCCTTGTAAAGGATATCGGCCATATCCTTGGCAAAGCGGTCTTTCGCAAGCTGATGCCAGTCCGTATCCTCCACAGCCGACCGATGCCCGGACGGGCCATCACTGAACCTGCCCCGCTCATTCGCAGCCTGTTCTCGGTTCGGAGGATTTTCCTGTTCTTCTCGGCGCATCACATCCAGAAACGGGTTTTCGCCATCGGTCTGGTTCACAAGGAACAGGGCCTTTTCACCGTCTGCAACCAACACCCACGTGCCGTTTCTCAAATGTGTCATTCAGTTTCTCCCATGCTGTGGATTTTCGTGCGCACACATTCAAGGTGCGAGCCTTTGAAACGCAGAACCCATCTGGCTGACCTGCGTCATTGCCTTTAGGATTGTCGCGTCATAGTGCCTGGCCAGACCATGCGCAGGATCGTTTGGCCTGATCGACCTCCCGGCAACCTACCGTCCCCGGATCAACGCCTTGGGGATCAGGACAGTTCCAACAGAAAAGCCCCGCGAGACTTAATCGCGGGGCCAATCTCTAGCGCATGAGCGCGACGTGCATACGGGTTTACATCCGCGAAGCGACATTTTCCCAGTTGACCAGGTTGTCGAGGAAATTGCTGAGGTAATCCGGCCGCGCATTACGGAAATCGATGTAATAGGAGTGCTCCCATACATCACAGCCCAGCAGCGCCGTTTGACCAAAGCAGACCGGATTGACACCGTTCTCCGTGTTGGTGACTTTCAGACCGCCGTCGGTATCCTTGACCAGCCACGCCCAGCCAGAGCCGAACTGGCCCGCGCCTGCTGCCTTGAACTCGTCCTTCATCTTGTCGACAGAGCCAAAGCTTTCGACGATCGCCTTCTCCAGTTCACCGGGCATGCCCGCATCGCCGGGGCCCATCATCTCCCAAAACTGGTTGTGGTTCCACAGCTGCGAGATGTTGTTGAAGATGCCGCTTTGCGCAACAGCACCGGCATCATATGTGCCCTTGATGATCTCTTCGAGGGATTTACCTTCCCACTCGGTGCCTTCGATCGCCTTGTTGCCATTTGTGACATAGGCATTGTGGTGCTTGTCGTGATGATACTCGAGCGTTTCCTTGGACATCCCTTTGGATGCCAGCGCGTCGTGTGCATATGGAAGATCGGGAAGTTCAAAAGCCATTCTGGGGCCCTCCTTGTATTTCAGTGAGCATGACGCACAAGAAAGCCCGTAAGAGCAGAAGGTCAAGTCATTCGGGAACGATAGACTATGAAATATGCGCTTTGGCCGCCCTTATTCGGATGGCGGATCACGGCAGCGCTATCGCAGGATTTTGGGCGGCGGGCCTGAGCGGGTCTTGCAGGTTCCCTTGCCCCGCCAGCTTTGAGGCGCGCCTGTCGGCTTGGCGATCACACGGATCGCCCCGGTGTCACGGTCAAGATTGGCGACATACCGAAACGTTGGGATACGTTGACCTCTGCTGTCGGTCGCCGCGGGTATGGACCACGTCAGACGCATCTTGTTGCCCTTGTCCATGCGACCTGCCTTTGCCGGCGCTTTCAGGAAATTCAGCGTCACGCTGTCAATCACGCGCACCTTGCCCGCCACATCAATCACGATGCCGATCTTGGGCGAGACCCAGCCATTGGGCAGCTTCACGTTCATATCGCATTCGTAAAACACGCCGTCCTGTGCCGCTGCTTGCGTTACGAGGGCATGCCCTGAAATGATCGTTGCCATTACAAGGCCAACCAAACTGCTCTTCACGTCACATTCTCCTAAGTGCTGCGCCTCTCTGGCATTCGATGCTATATCGCATCACCAAACGGCCACAACCCTTACGAGAGCGCATCAACGCAGCTTGCGTCTTTATGGCACAGGGTCAGAAGAAATCGACTTCCGATCCGGGCTGCGCTGCGATTTTCAGCAAATCAAAGACATACTGAGCAACAGAGCGGAAACAGACGATCCGAAACGTCTCAGCATCGGTCATCCAGAAAGCGGCCGGAACCTGTGCTAGGCGCGTGCGCCGCATCATGCCCGGCTCAAACTGGCCCGGTGTCAGATCAACTGGTGCGAGCTTTGCCAGCACCTCCCGGGCGCGCGGTCCGGAAACTTCGAATACTGCCCGCGCGTCCGAGACATTGGCCGCCAGCGCATGCCCCTTCGACAGGCCCGCCTGCAGATTGGTCATCCGCAAGGGCACTTCGTCATAGCGACAAAGGATCAGCAGTTCATCCGGGGACATCCAGGCGACACCGCCGTCTCCCTCAGCGTTGATCTTCCGTTGATCCGGGGCATTGGCCCCACCAGCGGTCTTTGCGGCGTCCTGCACAGCACGATCGGACAAATCACCGCGCAGGGTGATCATGCCAAGGGGCCCAATCTCTCGAATAGCCGCGATGCCGTTAAGGTCACTGATGTTTTTAAGCGCGCTCACGGGTTCAGACATTTTGCTTCTCCCCTTTCGGGTCGTAAAAAACCGGGTTCACGATCTTGGCCTGATACTCTTTGCCGTCAGTTCCGGGGAAGATCAGCGTCTCGCCCATCCGGTCGGGCCCATTCAAGACCAACCCCATGGCAATCCCTTTGCCCAATGTGGGAGAATGGTAGGTCGAGGTCACGCGGCCTTGCATATTGCGTTGTCCGTTCTCGTTCTCACCTTCAGCCACCGCATAGGCCCCGTCTGGCAAGACAGAGCCGTCAGTTGTCTCGAGCCCCACCAACTGCCAGCGGTTGGGGTCAGTCATATGCGAGCGTTCCTGCGCACGTTTCCCCAGATAGTCTTCCTTCTTCTTGGAAATCGCCCAGTGCAGTCCCAGATCCTGCGGGATAATCGTGCCGTCGCTTTCATCCCCGATCATGATAAAGCCCTTTTCAGCACGCAGAATGTGCAAACATTCCGTGCCATATGGCATCACGCCCAGATCATGGCCCGCGACCATCAGCGCATCCCAAAAGGCCTGCCCATGGCTGGCATCAACAGCAATTTCATAGGACAATTCGCCAGAGAAAGAGATGCGATATACGCGCACCTTGAAGCCGCCCAGTTCGCCGTCGGCCCAGTCCATGAACCCAAGCGCCTCTTTGGAAACGTCCATGCCGCCAAGCTTTTCCAGCGCCTTGCGCGCATTGGGGCCAACAACGGCCACCTGGGCATATTGCTCTGTCACGTTCGCGACGTAGACCTGCCAGTCCCACCATTCGGTCTGCAACCACTCTTCCATATGCCCGTGAATGCGTTCAGCACCACCGGTGGTCGTGTGACAAAGCCACGTGTCCTCATCAAAGCGGGCCACAACACCATCATCAATCAGAAAGCCGTTTTCCGAACACATCAGCCCGTAGCGGCATTTCCCTACCTTCAGTGTGGACATCATGTTGGTGTACATCATGTCTAGGAAACGCCCCGCATCCGGACCTTTGACAATAAGCTTGCCCAGCGTCGATGCATCCAGAAGACCCATCTTCTCACGCGTGTTGGTCACCTCACGCATCACGGCATCATACGTGCTCTCACCGCCTTGCTTATAGGCATAGGGACGCCGCCAGTGGCCTACCGGCTCCCACTCTGCGCCGTGGGTGTCATGCCAGTCATGCATCGGCGTGCGACGGATCGGCTGGAACACGGTACCCCGGGCCTCGCCGGCGATCGAGGCCATCGAAATCGGATGATAGGGGGGCCGAAAGGTCGTCGTGCCGACCGATGGGATATCTGCATCCAATGCGCCGGCGAGCGTGGCCAGACCGTTGATATTGCTCAGCTTGCCCTGATCGGTCGCCATCCCTAGCGTGGTGTAGCGTTTGGCGTGCTCGACACTGACAAATCCCTCCTGTGCCGCCAGTCGCACGTCCGACACCTTGACATCGTTCTGATAGTCCAGCCACGCCTTTTCACGCAGCTTGACCGATGCGCCTTGCGGCATCAGCCAGACCGGCATCATTGGGGCATCCTGCCGTCGCTCAGCCTCGGGCGATTTCAGGTCACGTGGCACATCAAAGCCCAGCGAAGTCATCACACCATCAGCTGCCGCAAACGCATCGTTGAGCACGTCATCCAGCGCAAAGACCCCAGAGGCGGCACCCGCAGGTGTCACAAAGCCCATCCCATCTGCGCCCAGCGGAGGGTTATCCACATCAGGGCTGAAACACGCCTGGGTCGTATCCCATCGCAACTTGCCACCACAGTGAGACCACAAATGCACGACCGGAGACCAGCCCCCGGACATCGCGACCGCGTCACAGCTGATTTCCTCCAGCACGGCCCCTTCACCGGCCTGTGCGCAGATCTCGACACCCGTGACCCGCTTGCCGCCTTTGACGCTTGCAATGCCATGACCCATCATGACGCGGATACCCAGCGCCTTGGCTTGCTCCATCAACTGGCTGTCTTGTGGCAAGACCCGCGCGTCGACGATTGCAGGCACGTCCAGCCCAGCATGCTTGAGCGCAATTGCCGTAAGGTAAGCATTGTCGTTGTTGGTGACGACAACAGTACGGTCACCGACCGAAACCCCATGGTTCACCAGGTAGTCGCGCACAGCTGCCGCCAGCATCACGCCCGGAATGTCGTTTCCGGCAAAGCTGAGGGGGCGTTCGATGGCCCCGGTGGCGGTAATGATATGTGCCGCCCGCACCCGCCACAGGCGGTGCCTTGGGCCCTGCACGTGAGGGCTGTCATCGCGCAGGCGCTCATAACCCAGCACATAGCCGTGGTCATAAACTCCTGCCCCCATACAGTTTCGGCGCAGGGTCACGTTTTCCAGTGTTTCCAGTTCCGTGACCATTCCGTCCACGAACTTATCCACAGGCTGACCATCGACAGTACCACCGTCAACAGGGGCGCGTCCCCCCCAGTGATCTGATTGTTCCATAACAATGACGCGCGCACCGCTTTTGCCGGCGGTCAGCGCCGCATGCAGTCCGGCAACGCCACCACCGATGATCAACACATCACAGAACGCGTAGAAATGTTCGTACGTGTCCACATCCGTGGCCTTGGGCGCTTTGCCAAGTCCCGCCGATTGGCGAATGAAGGGCTCGTAGACATGTTTCCAGGCGGCACGCGGATACATGAACATCTTGTAGTAAAAGCCCGCAGGCAGAAAACGGCTGAGGTGTTTGTTGATCGCACCAACGTCAAATTCGAGGCTCGGCCAGTGGTTCTGGCTTGCCGCCTGCAACCCGTCAAACAACGGCGTGGTCGTGGCGCGGGCATTGGGCTCGAACCGACCCTCTGCGCCAAGATTAACAAGGGCATTCGGTTCTTCCGGGCCAGCCGCAACGATCCCGCGCGGGCGGTGATACTTGAAGGACCGGCCAACCAGCATCTGATCATTGGCCAACAACGCCGAAGCAAGGGTGTCGCCCTCGTAGCCGCGCAGGTTCTTGCCGTTGAAGGTGAAGTTGACCGGTTTGGCTTTGTTCAGCAGGCGGCCGCCTGTGGCAAGTCTGGTGCTCATGAGTGCGGGCCTTCGTGTGCGTGGGGGTGGCGAATGATTTTATGGGCAAAAGAAAGCATCGGATCAGTCCTGACCGCGCCAGCCGGGACGCCTGTCCTCGATCCGGGAAAGAAGTTCCTCAGGTGGGGCGAAGGCCTGTGCGCTGTAGCTGCCAAATACTTCGAGGGTCATGGTGTCGCGGGCCACATGGAACCATTTCCCGCACCCGTTTGCATGACGCCACCGTTCGAAATGCACACCCTTTGGGTTGGCGCGCATGAACAAGTACTCTTCAAAGTCTTCATCTGACGACCCGGGTCCGAAACGCTTGAGATGCGCCTCACCACCGGCGTGGAATTCGGTTTCCTCTGCGGTGACCCCGCAGGCGTGACAGGTCAGGACCAGCATGGATGCGCTCCAGTCATGGGCAAAAAGGTGACCGATCGCGCGGTTGCGGTTCGGCTTTTGAGCAAAGATCGTATGGGGTTGGGGTGAAGTGTTTGCCTGACGCCGGTCACAACCGCGCCTGCGGCCCCGCGTCGGGGGCCAGCGGTAGGCCCGCAGGCTGTAAGCGCGCCGTCAGTCTGTTGAGGTCGCGCTACCGGTTGCCGTCGCGGCGTCGTCTGGGGTTGATCCATTGCCCAGCATGGCGACCCCGATGACGAAAATTGCAAGGGCGACAACCGCAATGATGATCCCGCGTTGGCTGCCTCTGCCGCTTTGGAAGGTTTCCTCTGACATGATCTGTCCTCCGTCTCAGAGGACGTCAGGATGCCATGATTGCGCAGATTCTCAAAATTCGGGGCGAAATTCGCGTCCAATCGGCCAAATCGAGCCGACGTACTGCCCGAAGGCCCGGCCTCCTGCCGGGGGCCAGACCCTGTGGTTTTATATAGTTCAGTTGCCTTCTGTGGCGCTTTCCGCTTCCTGTTCGACAGCTTCGGCAGCGCCTTCAACGGCTTCCCCAGCGTCCTGGACCGCGTCGCCGGCACCTTCGATGGTGACATTGACATCACCGCCTCCTTCGTTCGCGACGTTGCCGCCGGCAAACATGAAGTAGGCAATTCCTGCCACAACAACGACAAGGGCACCGATGATGAACCCCATTCCGGCGCCACCGCCAGTGGTCGTTGTTGTTGTGGTCGTCGTATGCTCCGAACGGGTCTGATCAGATTCGGCCATGTTGCATCTCCTGTGCATGGTATTTCTGCACAGACAACGCACGAGTTCATTTGCCGGTTCCGCCGTTCCACTGTTATCAGATCATCCTGATGCATCAGTGTGCCACACCCGCAGCAACGCTTTCGTCGATAAAGCGGCCTTCCTGGAATCGGTTCAGCCCAAAGGCATCGGTCAATGGTGACTGCCCTTTCGCCATCAGTTCGGCAAAGCCCCAGCCCGATCCAGGGATCGCCTTGAACCCGCCCGTACCCCAGCCGCAATTGATAAAAACATTCTCGACCGGTGTTTTCGACAGGATCGGAGAGCGGTCTCCCGTCACATCCACAATCCCACCCCACTGCCGCAGCATCTTGAGGCGCGACACCATCGGAAAGGTTTCGACCAGCGCCCGCACGGTTTCCTCGATATGGTGAAAGGACCCGCGCTGGGTATAATTGTTGTAGCCATCTGTGCCGCCACCGATAACCATTTCGCCTTTGTCAGACTGGCTCATGTAGCCATGCACCGTGTTGGCCATGACAACCACGTCCATGCAGGGCTTGATCGGCTCGCTCACCAGAGCCTGCAGGGCAACGCTTTCAATCGGCAGCCGGAAACCGGCCATGTCGGCCAGATGTCCGGAATGGCCCGCGACAACAATGCCCAGCTTGTCGCAATCGATATCGCCGCGGTTTGTGCTGACGCCCGTGACCTTGCCGCCTTCTGAGCGCACGCCGGTGACTTCGCATTTCTGGATGACATCCATGCCCATGTCAGAGCACGCCCGCGCATAGCCCCAGGCCACCGCATCATGCCGCGCGGTACCGCCGCGCGCCTGCCAAAGCCCACCCAGCACCGGATAGCGTGGACCATCAAGGTTGATAATCGGCACCAGCTGCTTCACGCGCTCAGGACCGATGAACTCGGTCGTGACCCCCTGCAACGCGTTCGCATGGGCTGTTCGTTTATACCCGCGCACCTCATGCTCTGTCTGTGCCAGCATGATCACCCCACGGGGCGAGAACATAACGTTGTAGTTCAGGTCCTGCGACATTGTCTCGTACAGGCTCCGGGCCTTTTCGTAGATTGCCGCCGAGGGGTCCTGCAGATAGTTGCTCCGGATGATGGTCGTGTTGCGGCCTGTATTGCCGCCACCCAGCCAGCCCTTTTCAATGATCGCAACATTTGTGATGCCGAAATTCTTACCCAGATAATAGGCTGTCGCCAGTCCATGCCCACCAGCGCCGACGATGATCACATCATAGCGCTTCTTGGGCTGCGCATCGCGCCATGCGCGGTTCCAGCCGGTATGATGGCGCATCGCTTCGCGCGCGACGGCAAATACTGAATATTTCTTCATTCTATGACCTCTGGCCAAGGATTCGCCGCAGACAACCGGCGTTGGGTCCGTTCTGGAGTGATGGGCAGAAAAAAGGATACTCCCCACGGCACTCTCTATCAATTTTGCGACATGGGCCGCAATTGGCGAAAGTCACGGGGGCCACGCGCCCATATGACCTCTTTTGCACACCCGGCAGGACGACTAAGTAGGGGGATATGAGTTTCTGGATCATCACCATCGCCATGGCCGCCATTGTCACGCTTTTGCTGGCACGTGCGCTTTGGCGTGGGGCGGATAGCGCCCTGCCCGGCGCGGCGGAACTCGACATGCAGGTCTATCGCGACCAGTTGGCAGAGGTGGACCGCGACGTCGCCCGCGGCGTTGTGCCACACGAGGATGCCAAGCGTGTCCGCACAGAGATATCGCGCCGTATCCTGTCGGCCGACGCCAAGGCCAGCGACGACTCACCGTCAGATACCGGCCCGCGCCCCGTGGCCCTTGTATTGCTGGTGGCACTTTTGGGCGCAGGATCGCTTGGTCTTTATGCGTGGTTGGGGCAGCCGGGATATGGTGATCTTGCCCTGGAAGATCGGATCGCCTTTGCGCAACAGGTGCGCGAGACCCGCCCCAGTCAGCAAGCAGCCATCGACAGCCTGCCCGCGCCCACCGAAGCCGCACAGATCGAGCCGCGGTATGCGCGCTTGCTTGAGCAATTGCGTGCCACGGTCGCAGAACGCCCTGACGATCTGCAGGGTCACGTCCTGCTGGCGGAAAACGAGGCCAACGTCGGCAATTTTGCAGCGGCTGCCCGCGCGCAAGAAACCGTGCTGCGGATAAAGGGCGCGGAAGTGACGCCAAAGGATCTGGGCGATTATGGCGAATTGCTGGTTCTGTCCGCTGGGGGCTATGTGTCGCCAGAGGCAGAAGTCGCCTTGCGCGCAGTGCTTGAAGAGACACCGACAGATGGACGGGCACGGTATTATCTTGGTCTGATGATGGCGCAAACCGGGCGACCCGATCTTGCATTTCGCATCTGGGACGAACTCTTGCGCCGGGGCGATCCGGATGCGGCATGGAATGATCCCATTCGCGCACAGATCATGGCTGTTGCGCAGCTTGCTGGGGTTGACTACACCCTGCCCCGTGCCGGCACCCGCGCAGCTGCCGGACCATCGGCCGACGACATCGAGGCCGCAGGCGACATGACGCCCGAAGAGCGTATGGACATGATCGGTGGCATGGTCGCGGGCCTTTCTGATCGGCTGGCGACCGACGGGGGACCGCCCGAGGATTGGGCCCGGCTGATCACATCGCTTGGCGTGCTGGGTCAGCGCGGCCAGGCACGCGCGATCTACGACAATGCGATGCAGGTTTTCGCGGACAGCCCCAGCGCCGTGGATATCATCCGGCGGGCGGGTCAGCAGGCCGGGGTGGCTGAATGATCCTTGAGGATACCCCAGCATTCGCAGCCGCTTTGCCGCCACTGCGCGCGCTTGTGGGCCTCGATCTTGGCGAAAAGACAATTGGCATCGCGGTCAGCGACAATTTCTTATCCGTTGCAACACCGCTTGAGACAATCAAGCGGCGCAAGTTCGGACTGGATGCTGCGCGTCTGTCAGAAATCATCGCGGAACGACAAATTGGCGGATTGGTGCTGGGATTGCCGCGCAACATGGACGGCACCGAAGGGCCGCGCTGCCAGTCGACGCGCGCCTTTGCGCGCAACTTTGAACGGCTGGAGGCGCTCCCGATCACCTTCTGGGATGAACGTTTGTCCACAGTCGCTGCCGAAAGGGCCTTGCTAGAGGCGGATACGTCACGCAAACGTCGCGCAGAGGTGATCGACCACGTCGCTGCAGGGTATATCCTGCAAGGCGTGCTGGATCGTTTGCGGGTCATAAGGGAAGCCGATGTCGGATGAGGTCTGGAAACGCGCAGAGGTGGAAAGCCCCTGTATCAAGATCTGCGTCGTCCATCCGGAGGCGCGGTTGTGCACCGGCTGCCTGCGTTCCATCGATGAAATCGGTCGCTGGTCCCGCATGACACCAGAGGAACGTCGCGCGGTGATGGCAGAGCTTCCCACCCGCTCCGGGGCGTTTTCCAAGCGGCGCGGAGGCCGCGCCGCTCGGTTGTCCCGGAGGGGTTAGGAGGAATCGACGATCCGGTGCAAAAGCACCAGCGATTGTTCAGGTTTGACTGCCCGGTCTAGACCTGATGGTGCTTCATTGGCGTTTGCGCTTGCGACAAGGACGGTGCCCCCGCATTGTCTTACGCTGTTGATGCCTGTGATCACCATTTTCTG
This sequence comes from Sulfitobacter aestuariivivens, assembly GCF_014763045.1. Lineage (GTDB taxonomy): Bacteria > Pseudomonadota > Alphaproteobacteria > Rhodobacterales > Rhodobacteraceae > Sulfitobacter > Sulfitobacter aestuariivivens. The sequence goes on along the minus strand of NZ_JACTAG010000001.1, from coordinate 170,451 downwards.
CCTCGATAACTTAACGTCGATGAGAAACAGTATTGTGTCTGAAGTGGCAACAATGGGGCGCGAGCAGGGTCCTTGTTTGAAATTTGCTACTATAGCGGGAATATCACGGCTATTTTTACGCGTTTCCAAAATTCCTTGTTTCCAGATCATCATCAATGAGCCAACGCGCCGCTGAGTATTGCGGTCGGAAATAGGCAATCATGCGCCCCTCCGGCGGGGCAGTATGATCCTCAGCCCATGGTGCGACGCCGTGTAGAAGATGCCGGTGTAGCAAGATAGCCTGACCGGGTGCCGCCGTGATGGTCAGCGGCGCAATCTGCTCAAAACACCTGCGCCGCGCCGCTTGATAGGCCTGGGTCAGATCGACCTGGCTAGGGTCTTTGTTTGCTGTCACGTCCCGAAATGCCTGTCCCATTATCCGTTGACTGCGCGGCCATACCGTCAGTGGCGCGGCGTTTGAGACGTTCAGCGGCAGCCCCAGGATGAATGCGTGCGGCTCGCGCAGGTACCGGCGGCGCGCCGGACCTTCCGGCAACAGCCCGTCCACGTGGGCTGCAAACCGTGTGATCCGGTAGCGATGATTTGCATCGCTCTCGCCCCTGTCCTGCTTCGGATAGCCGGGAAAGACGATCGACACTTGTGCAGGGTGCCAGTGATCCACGGTCGGAACATGTGCGCTCCATGGTCCTTGCAGAGCAGCACCTGCAATACTGCCATCTGCCGCGTTGGGCAGGGCATCGACACCAACAAACCATGTTTCTCCGTGACGCAGGTTCGCTGCGCGCATCCCCGGATCGGCGGAAATTCTGAGCGCTTGCGCATGTGCCGATTGGGCCCATACCAGCGTCTGCGCGTCAGGCTCAAAGACCCTGAACCCATCCGCCCCTGTCACCCCCCCAGCGCCTTGCGCAACATGTTAAGGGCCACCAGCACCAAAAACACCGCAAAGACGCGCTTCAATGGTTTGGGATCCATCGCATGGGCCAGCTTCACACCCCAGGGCGTGGTGATCAGCGTCATGGCAATGACGATCACGAACGCCACAAGGTTGATCGCCCCTATGGTGAGTGGTGGCCTGCCGGCATCGATTTCGACAAACAGAAATCCGATTACTGAGGGCACCGCAATGAGCACGCCAAATCCAGCCGCCGTCGCAACCGCGCGATGAATGGGGGTGTTGAAGAGACTCATCAGCGGCACGCCAAAGCTGCCCCCGCCAATTCCCATCAGGACGGACAGAAACCCGACGGCTGGCGACAGGACGGCCCGCAGAATGCCCCAAGGCATGGCCTGCCCCAGCCGCCATTCCATCCGGCCAAACCCCATGTAGAGCCCAACGATCAACGCCAGCACGCCGAAAATGCCCTGCAGGGTTGTCGACCGCAGCTGTGAGACCAATGCAACGCCGATGATCGCCCCAACGACAATCCCCGGCGCCCAGCTGCGCAGGATGTCCCAATCCACCGCGCCCTTCTTGTTATGGGCGTTCACCGACCGCAGTGAGGTGATGATGATCGTCGCAAGCGACGTGGCCAGACACATCTGCATCAACTGCGGACCGTCATAGCCAAGCGTTTGAAAGGCATAAAAGAACGCGGGCACCAGGACGATGCCGCCCCCCACTCCGAGCAGCCCGGCCAGCACCCCCGCAAACGCACCGATCGCCGCAAGCAAAGCGGCCATCATCAACAACAAGGACATTTCAGGCATGATGGTTCTCTGGCGTTTTGCCTACACTTGCCCCGATTGCAATGCGGTCACAATGAAAAAGGGCCAGACCGCGATGATGAAGATAAAGACCACGACCGGACCAACTGGTATCACCCCGTTGCTCCTGCCAAGCCAGATTGGTCCGCAAAAGACGGCCAGAAAGAGGGTTTTATAGATGACCTGGAAAAGCAGCAGTGGCCAGAAGGTCAGTGGTGCGGCCAAAGCAATCACCGACATGATAAGGACACCCCCCCAAAGACTGACCACCAGCATCCGCAATACCGGCACGTCCGGCACGCCGCCGAAGGCCACCAAGGGCGTCCCTGCCCGATGCCTCAGCAACTGCGCCAGAACAGGCAAAAGAATGAGGATATTCAAGATGTAGGGGATGTGGTGCATCAAGCGCTTTCCCGTCTCTGTGTTGCCGGCCAGATCAGGTTATCCGACCGCCGTCGCTTCTTTGGCCTAGGCCACCGCGTCCAGTGCCTCCAGAACCAATGACGTGCCCGCACCGGGGCGATGCGCGCCTTCGGACAAGGTGCGCCGCCAAAGCCGCGCACCGGGCTGCCCAGCGAAAAGCCCCAGCATGTGGCGCGTGATCTGGCCCAGCTTGCCACCAGAGGCCACATGCGCTTCGATATAGGGCAATATCGCATGAACCACCTCCTCGGCCGTCGTGTCATGCCCTGCCCCGAACATCCTGCGATCCGCTGCGCACAAGATATCCGTAGGCTGGTGATATGCGCTGCGCCCGATCATGACGCCGTCAAGCCCGCTGTCCAGCAAGGCCTCGGCCTGATCAAGCGATGTGACCCCGCCGTTGATCGACAAATGCAGGTTCGGAAAAATCTCTTTCATTCGCTGCACCAAAGCGTAGTCCAGCGGCGGGATATCGCGATTTTCCTTAGGGCTTAGCCCTTGCAGCCAGGCCTTGCGCGCATGAACAATGACCCGTGTGCAGCCCGCACCAACCATCTGGGACAGGAATTCCGGCAGGACCACGTCCGGGTCCTGATCATCCACACCGATGCGGCACTTAACCGTCACATCCACATCGACGGCGTGGCGCATAGCGCGCACACATTGCGCGACAAGTGCCGGGTTTTTCATGAGCACCGCACCAAAGGTGCCCGATTGGACCCGATCTGACGGGCAGCCGACGTTCAGATTGATCTCATCATAGCCTGCCTCTGCGCCCATCCGCGCAGCCTCGGCCAGTTCAACTGGATCGGCCCCCCCAAGCTGCAACGCCACGGGATGCTCTTGCACATTATAGTCAAGCAGATGCAGGGCGCCACCGCGCACCAACGCAGGTGCGGTCACCATTTCAGTATAAAGCAAAGTTCGCGTGCTAAGCAGCCGGTGCAGATAGCGGCAATGCCGATCTGTCCAATCCATCATGGGCGCGACGGATAACCGGGATGCCAGGGCAGCCGCATTGTTTGGCATCGGGTTTCTCCTGCATTGAATGCCGCCGTCCTGATCGAGGATAAGGCACGCTTACTCCAGAGCCGCGATGGTCGTCCAGAGCTGCAACGATTTGGCGGCGACTTTCGATGCGGCATTGGCGCGCGGTCCTGACAGCACCACGCGCCACCGCCAAGACGCGGGCCACTCTGGATCACCCGGTCTGGCATTGCAGGTGCGATACCGTCAGCCGGGTGAAATTGCCCGTTGGCCTACGGCTCACTCATCAGCTTAGGTAAGGCGCCCGGTACAGCGCCCTGCCCCCGGTGTTTACACATTGAAAAACCCAAGTGCATGATAGACGCCACCCATTCGGCAGGATAATCACGGCAGACACGCCCCGCAGGGCAAGATCGACCCAGGGAGAATACCAACATGACCAAGGCCACAGCAGCGTTTCAGACCCATGCCGATCCACTGCGCCTTCGGGTCCGCGAGAATTATTTCGCGGATGAGGCCGAGCTGATCAGATCCCTCGCGGAACAGATAAAACTGTCAGAGGCCGATCGCGCGAAGGCCGCCGCCGCCGGGGCACAATACGTCAAACGGGTGCGCGATGAGACCTCGCCATCGATGATGGAAGCGTTTCTCGCCGAATACGGTCTTTCAACGGCAGAAGGCGTGGGCCTGATGTGTCTGGCCGAAGCGCTGTTGCGCGTACCAGATGCAGAAACCATTGACGACCTGATCGAGGACAAGGTCGCACCGTCAAACTGGGGGGCCCATCTGGGGCATTCTGCCTCTTCGCTGGTCAATGCATCTACCTGGGCTTTAATGCTGACGGGCAAGGTACTGGATGACGACCCAAAAGGGCCCGCGCGCGCATTGCGCAGCCTTGTCAAACGCCTGGGCGAGCCTGTGGTCCGCACTGCGGTTGGTCAGTCGATGAAAATCCTTGGGCGTCAGTTCGTGCTGGGTCAGACCATAGAGGAAGGCATCAAAAACGCGCGCGAGCTTGAAAAGAAGGGATATACCTATTCCTACGATATGCTTGGTGAAGCGGCCCGCACAGATGAAGACGCTGTGCGCTATCAAAAGGCCTATGCCCAAGCAATCAGCGCCATTGCCAAGCAGGCAACCGGAGACGTGCGTTCCAGCCCCGGGATTTCGGTCAAGCTTTCGGCCCTGCATCCGCGCTATGAATACACCCACCGCGAAACCGTGATGGCCGAACTGCTGCCGCGCGCACAGGAACTGGTACGGCAGGCCGCGAAAGCCAATATCGGCTTCAACATCGACGCTGAAGAACAAGACCGGCTTGATCTATCACTCGACGTGATCGAGGCGATGTTATCTGACCCTGAACTAGCCGGCTGGGACGGCTTTGGCGTGGTGGTACAAGCTTATGGCCGCCGCGCGTCACCGGTGATCGAGACACTCTACGACATGGCCAAACGATATAATCGCAAGATCATGGTCCGGCTGGTCAAGGGCGCTTACTGGGACACAGAAATCAAGCTCGCGCAGGAATTAGGTGTTGAACGCTTCCCTGTCTTCACCCGCAAAAACAACACCGACGTCAGTTATATGGCCTGCGCACAGATGCTGATGGACCGGCGCGACCGCATTTATCCCCAGTTCGCCACCCACAACGCGCATACCTGTGCGGCCGTAACGGCAATGGCAGGCAACCAGAAGGACAGCTTTGAATTTCAGCGACTGCATGGAATGGGCGAATCCCTACACGAAATCGTCAAACAGTCAGAAGGCACTCGGTGCCGCATCTATGCGCCGGTCGGGGCGCATCAGGATTTGCTGGCCTATCTTGTCCGACGTCTGCTGGAAAATGGCGCGAACTCCTCTTTCGTGAACCAGATCGTGGATCCCGACATCCCGGCAGAGGATATATCTGCCGATCCGGTGGCCGAGATGAAAAAGCTGGGGGCGGACATTGCGAACCCGACGATCCGTCAACCGGCGGCGCTGTTCGCACCGGAACGTCGCAATTCAAAAGGTTTCCGTGTCAATGAACCGGCGTCCATTCTGCCGCTGCTGGCGGCCCGCCAGGACTTCCACAACACAACGTGGTCGGCTGGCCCGATGATATCGGGCAACCCGCAGTCCGACGGCAAACTGCGCACTCTTTATTCACCAGCCGACAGTGACAGGGTCGTGGGCGAGGTGCGCGAAGCGTCCGCCGTTGATGTGGAAGCCGCCCTCAAGGCCGCAGAGACCGGCTTTGCAGATTGGTCCGCCCACCCCGTTACGGCACGTGCCGACATCCTGCGCAAGGTTGCCGATCTTTATGAAGACAACATCGCAGAGCTGACCGCAATCACAACCCGCGAGGCGGGCAAGACTGTGCTCGATGGGATTGCGGAAGTGCGCGAAGCGGTTGATTTCCTACGCTATTATGCCAACGAAGCTGAACGGCTGGAAGACGAAGAGCCAGGTTCCCCGCGCGGCATCTTCGTGTGCATTAGCCCCTGGAATTTCCCTCTGGCCATCTTCTCTGGCCAGATCGCAGCAGCCCTGGCCGTAGGCAATGTCGTGATCGCCAAACCGGCTGAGCAGACGCCGATGATTGCAGCCCGTGCCGTAGCACTGATGCGCGAGGCAGGTCTTCCAGACGCCGCGCTGCAACTACTGCCCGGGGACGGCCCAACAGTCGGCGGCCCGCTGACCAGCGACCGGCGCATCGCCGGTGTCTGCTTTACCGGCTCTACTGAGGTGGCGCAGATTATCCACAAGGCGCTGGCGCGCAACGCGGGCCCGGACGCCGTGCTGATTGCCGAAACGGGCGGCCTGAACGCGATGATCGTGGATTCAACCGCGCTGCCGGAACAGGCGGTACGCGACATCTTGATCTCCTCATTTCAATCTGCCGGACAAAGGTGTTCGGCCCTGCGCCTGCTTTATGTGCAAAAGGAAGTGCACGACCGCTTGATGCACATGCTCTCCGGGGCCTTGGATGCGCTAGTCATCGGAGATCCATGGCAACCGGATGTGGATGTATCTCCGGTCATCGATGCCGATGCACAGAGAGACATCATGGCTTACATCGACGCCCATCGACGGGCAGGTGCGCTCCAGAAAACCCTGCCTGCTCCCGACACGGGCACCTATGTCACGCCCGCGATCGTCAAGGTGGATGGTATCGCCGATATGGAACGGGAAATCTTTGGGCCGGTGCTGCACGTTGCGACCTTCAAGGCGCGCGATATCGACAGTATCGTCGATGACATCAATGCGCGCGGCTATGGCCTGACCTTCGGCCTGCACACCCGGATTGACGACCGCGTCGAACAGATCGTGGAACGTATCGAGGTTGGCAACGCTTATGTGAACCGCAATCAGATCGGCGCGATCGTCGGCAGCCAGCCTTTTGGCGGTGAAGGTCTGTCAGGCACCGGACCCAAGGCTGGTGGGCCCCTTTATCTCACGCGCTTTCGGCGTGTCGGGAAAGTCGGGGATCATTCGGCACCAGAGGGGGCCAATGTGGGCGGGGCCGCGCTTGAAAAGGCCTTGTCTTCGATTGATGCCAGAAACTGGGCGGCACGCGCGGACCGGGTGCATGTTCTGCGCACGGCCGCGAGCGGCCTCAAAGGCGTCATTCGCAAAGCGCTGGCGGAAACGGCCGCCTTCGACATGTCGCCACAAACGTTGCCGGGTCCCACTGGCGAAAGCAACCGGCTGCGCATGTATCCACGAGGCAATGTTCTGTGCCTTGGGCCGACGCCCGACCTTGCGATTGCCCAGGCCGTCCAAGCGCTCGGCGCCGGATGCGGTGCCGTCGTTGCTGTGTCGGGCGCGGCGCAAATGGCAGAGGCATTTGCTGCGGTCGGTGCCCCGATTGTATCGCTTGATGGAACTGTGTCGGCTGACACGCTGAAGACAGTGGATGGCATCGCAGTTGTCAGTGCTGCTGGCGCATCGGATTGGTCACGGGACCTGCGCGTGGCCCTGTCCGAACGTGACGGGCCGATCATTCCCTTCGTGACCGATCCGATCGCGCCCGAACGATACGTGCTTGAGCGCCACTTGTGTATCGACACGACGGCCGCAGGAGGTAACGCCAGTTTACTTGCGTCGTCCTCGTGAGGCGCCAGCGGGGATAGTGATACAGATCCTCATGTCAGTTGTGCCAATTCGAAGGTAGCATGGGTGCAGGCAGGATGGTCGGACCCCATCTGGCCCAAAGGCGTATGGTGCGTCGAAAGCCTTGCTCATTCGGGCAGACAAATGAACCAATCAGCCTTTTGAGCGTTAGGCTTGACGGGCCTGTTTCGCGCCTGAAGGGGAATACTTCGTGGACGACACGACATCTATCAAATACTCGCTCCGGTTTCTGGTACTGATTGCCCTGTTTGTGACAGCGTACTTTGCCCGGGATCTCATTTTGCCCCTCATACTTGGTTTTTTGCTGGCATTGACCCTCAGCCCCCTTTCGCGCGGGATGACGCGCGTTGGCATTCCGGCGATCCTTTCTGCAGCGATCCTGATTACCTCCGCCGCCGTTGGCATTCTGCTGGTTGCAGGCGGAACGGCTGGCACGCTGGCTCTGTGGAGCGATGAACTCCCCCGCATCATCTCAGATATCCGGCACAAGATGAGCGGCATGAATGATGCGGTCGAACAGGTGCGGTCCGTCACTGAAGAGGTCGAAGCCATCGGCGACGGCCCCAACAAGACGCAAACCGTCGCGGTAGAGCAGCCCGGCATTGTCAGTTCCGCCTTTGACACGTTGACACGGGTCGGTGCCACCGTTGCCGTCACCCTCATCCTTGCCATGCTGTTGCTGGCATCAGGCGACCTCTTCTATCGCAAACTGGTGCAGGTCTTTCCGACCATGACAGGTAAAAAGCGCGCACTTTCGACTGTTTACGCAATCGAACGGCGTGTGTCGCATTATCTTCTGACGATCACGGTGATCAACGCCGGCCTTGGCGTTGTGATCGGAACCTACCTGGCGCTGCTGGGAATGCCAAATGCGCTTGTCTGGGGGGTCCTGGCCTTTTTGCTCAATTTCCTGCCCTACATCGGCGGCTTCTTTGGCGCCCTGCTGGTGTCAGTATTGGCGATCACCGAATTTGACAGCGTCGGATATGCCCTGCTTGCCCCCCTGGGTTACCTTGTGATCACCTCAATCGAAGGTCAGTTGGTCACGCCGTGGTTGGTGGGTCGTCGCCTGGCGATGAACACCGTTGCTGTCTTTATCACAGTGGTTTTCTGGGGCTGGCTTTGGGGTGTGCCCGGTGCCTTGGTCGCGGTGCCGGTTCTGGTGGTTTTCAAGGTCATCTGTGAAAACTTCGAGCCGCTCAAGACCATCGGCTTTTTCCTCTCTGGCGATGAGGGCCCCCTGAACGAGGCGAAGGGCAACGATGACTCCCAGCCCGCCTCAGCCAGCCAGTGACGGCAACCAAAGCACAATTCCCGGAAAGGCCACCAAAAGCGCAATTGTGATTGCGTCAGCAACAAAGAACGGGGTCACACCCTTAAAAACATCCTGCACTGACAGGTCGTCCCGCACGCCCGCCACGACAAAACAGTTCAGACCGATCGGCGGTGTGATCAGACAAAACTCTGCCATCTTGACCACCAGAATGCCGAACCAGATCGCGCACATCGGTCCCGACATACCAAACGCGCTGTCAGCCGCGGCAACCGCCTCGCCTCCGTTGAGCGCCATCACCGCCGGATAGACCACAGGCAGGGTCAACAGCAGCATTCCGATGGCGTCCATAAACATGCCAAGCACCGCGTAAGCCAGCAAGATGCAGACCAGGATCAGCAACGGCGACATCTCAAGCGCTGTGATCCAGTCGGCAAAGGCATCGGGCAGTTCTGCAAAACCCAAAAAGCGCACATAGATCAGCACACCCCAGATAATGGTAAAGATCATCACCGTCAGTTTGGCCGTTTCCAGCAACGCCTCTTTCAGTTGTCCCCAGCGCATCCCGCGCCAGAGCGCCATCAGGAACACGATAAAGGCACCAACTGCCCCGCCTTCTGTCGGGGTGCCCCAGGCATCTCCGAAGGGGTTGTAGACAAAGAAGATGATGATCACGACCACCGCCACGATGGGCAATGCGGGGGGCAGGCTCTCGAATTTCTCGCGCCAGGTGAAACCACCGACGGGGGGCCCGACGTTCTTCCAGATCATCGCAATGCCGATGATCATGGTGGCATAGACAATGGCGCTGAACATGCCGGGAATAAAGCCCGCCAGCAACAGCTTGCCCACGTCCTGTTCCACGATGATCGCATAGATCACCAGAATGGCAGAGGGCGGGATCAGCGATGCCAGCGTGCCGCCCGCCGCAACCACACCAGCGGCGAACTGCTTGTTGTACCCGATCTTGAGCATCTCAGGAATGGCAATGCGGGCAAAAACGGCGGCAGTAGCCACCGACGCGCCGGAAACGGCGGCAAAGCCTGCGGTGGCAAAAACGGTTGAGACTGCGAGGCCTCCCGGCACCCAGGCAATCCAGCGCTTTGCGGCCTCAAAAAGCGCTGTGGTCAGCTTTGCGTAATAGGCCAGATAGCCGATCATGATAAAAACAGGAATGAGGCTCAGCACCTGGGCGGAAACCTTTGAATGCGGCGTCAGCCCTGCAACCTTGACGCTGATTTCCACCGCTTTCCAAAAACGTTCGGGATCATAGTCAAAGCCGTTCCACCGCAGCCAGACCAATCCAATAAATCCTGCCAATCCGGCGGCAAAAGCCACGCGCATGCCCAGAACGACCATAACGAGCATCCCGCCCGAGACCCACAAGCCGATGTCGATGGGTTCCATCAGCGTGCTTCCTCGTCATCAAGGATGGCGGCTTCGGCCATGGCTTGCTCTTCGATAGACAGGGTGAGTGGCACCGCGACAGGGTTTTCCAGCCCAAGAACCAAGGCGCGACCATACCCCCAAGCCTGCAGGATCAGGCGCAAGACAAGCACACCAAAGGCGATGGGCACGACAAGTTTTGAGGGCCAGATGGGAATGCCGATGTCGATGGAACTATCGCGACTGCAAAACGGTCGACTGCAGTCAAACGAACGATCAAAATGCTCCCACGCGCCCCAGGTCAATGCCACGATAAGAAGCAGCATCAAGAGGACGGAAACAAGTTCGAAGAGCCAAAGCAAACGTCCCTTGAGCGCGCCGACCAGCATATCCATGCGAATGTGTGTGCCGTCGCGCTGGACGTAGGACACGCCCATGATCGCTATGATCGGCATCGCCGCTTCGATGTAATCGACGTAGCCAGCAAGCGGAGAGGCAAAAAATTTACGCCCGGTGACCGAATAGGCCGCCAAAAACATCAGGGAAAAGATCGCAAGTCCCGACAGAAGCGCGCAAAATCGTTCCAACGGCAGCAGAGCCCGGTCAAGTTTTGATAACAGACTGGAATCTTCCAGAACCGCAGCAGAGCCTGCCATGATATTCCCCCCGGCATGGAAAAGGTGGGCAGATTGCCCACCCTACGGGCGCTGGTAGGGTGGGCAATCCGCCCACCCCTCGCCTGCACCTTGTTAGGTGGTTCAGCTGCCGCCTTTGGCTTCGTCCAGTGTTTTGACCACCAGATCATACAGCTCCTGGCCAGGCAGGCCCTGCGCTTCCATGTCCTTGATCCACGCATCCCGGATCGGATCAGCCGCCTTGGCGCGGAATTCGTCGATCACTGCGGGCGCAATCTCGACCTTCTGCACGCCCTTTTCCTCCAACACGCTGTCCCATTTCTTGAGAAGCTCGCCGTAGTTGGCCAGATAGTGCTCCAGCGCTTCGTCCACGGAACTGTCAAGCGCTTCACGCTCGGCATCGCTGAGGCTTTCGTAGGCATCGATATTGACCACAACCGGGCAGTTGACTGTGCCGGGGTTCAGGTTGGCTGTCCACCAGTCCGCCTGGTTGATTGTGCCAAAGGACAAGTGCGCATGCTGTGCAAAGGCGACCGTGTCAACCACGCCGCTTTCCATGGCCTGATAGGCCTCGGTGGCTGTCACGGACGTGGGCACGCCACCCACAGCCTCAAACGCCTGTCCCAGACCGCCGGTCGCACGCACACGCATGCCGTCAAACTTGTCCAGCGTGTCGCGCGGTTCGCCTGTGCCAACAAGGTTGTACTGCGGCATCGGCGAGGTCATCAGCAGCTTGGCGTTCCACTGTGCCATTTCCTCGGCCGCAGCGGGGTGCGCATAAACGGCCTTGGATACGGCAACTTCCTGTTCCAGGTTTTCAACCCCGAGGAACGGCAGCTCAAGCACCGTGATCACCCGGTTCTTGTCGCGGTGATACCCGGCGCAGAACTGCGCCATTTCAAAGGCACCGATGGAAATGCCATCAAGGTTCTCGCGGTTCTTTGACAGGCCACCGTAGCTCACGTTCATTGTAAATTCGCCGCCGGTCTTTTCAGACACCAGTTCAGCGATCTTCTCAACATGCTCCGTAAACGCGCGGCGCTTGCCCCAGACAGAGACATTCCATTCGGTTGCAGCGGCCTCAGTGACGAAGGCAAAGCTGATGGCGCAGACTGCGGCGCCTGATAGATACTTGGTCATTGATCTTCTCCCTTTGCGGTTATTGGTCCGCATCTCGTTTTCGGTTCATATCCGGCTGCGTGCGAAATCAGGACATCACAGGCATCGCGTTGGATGGCCATGCTCTGCTCCCCTCCCGATCCAGTGGCAGCCGGACCCCTGCGCATAAGAAAACCCAAGCTCTGGCGGGTTGCAACGCCTTATGTCGCCGCAAGTGACGCCATCTCATTTTATTATTTTACTTCAAAAGATTACCAGAAAGCGCTGCCGATTTCAGGAAGATGGTAACGCCCGCGATTGTGCGGTTTTTCGCACAGCCGACGCAGGATGGTCCTGCGGGCGGACCACCGTGACAACGCCTCTCCATCAACTCCGCCTTCAGTTATTCCGGTTCTACGGGCAATTCCGGCACGACAACAATGTTGCCCACATGCCGTTTTTCGATAAAGGCGGTTTGCGCCTGTTTGAGGTCCTGCAATGGGTAGGTCGCAGCCAATAACGGCCTAACCTCACCCCTCTCGATATAGCCCACGAGGTCCGCAAATATCTGCGGCGGGATCACGGTTGAGCCGTGCAGGGTCAAATCCTGAAGATAAAGGGTGCGCAGATCCAGCGCGACAATCGGCCCGGCGATTGCACCGGACGTCACATAGCGTCCGCCTCGTACCAATGTGTCGATCAGGTGGGGCCAATAGTCACCGCCGACTACATCCGCGACGACAGTGACCTTGTCGTGACCTGTGTTTTCCTTCAGCGCGACAGGCAAATCGGCCGGGGCGCGCTCCAGCACCAGGTCAGCGCCCAGATCACGCAGAACCTCATGCTTGGCGGGGCTTGCCAGCGCGATCACAAAGGCGCCGCGCCGCTTGGCCAGCTGCACCAGGGCCGACCCGACCCCGCCGGACGCACCTGTGATCAGCACCCTGTCATCCGCATGCACGCCCGCACGCCACAACATCCCTTCGGCGGTAGAATAAGAACACGAGAACGTCGCCAGTTCCGCATCACTTAACGGGCTGTCAACAGCAGCCACGTTGCGGTGATCAACGACGGTGTATTGCGCAAAACCGCCATCGATCTCGGAACCGAAGTAGCCGGTCGTTTCACGGTTCAGCGGATCGTCCCAGTTCCGCATCCAGCAGTCGATCATCACGCGCTTGCCGACTAGCGATGGATCGGCCTCCGCCCCTGCGGCGACGACCAGACCAACGGCGTCCGCTCCCTGAATCCGGGGCAAACCCACCGGGGCGCCGCCCCATGCAGGGTCGGCGTCATCTGCCGCCGCACCGGCGTTGCTGTCGGTGCCCCCTGTCACCGCCTTGGAATACCAGCCTGTCCGGGTATTCACATCGGTATTGTTCAGCCCGCAAGCCCCGACACGGATCAACACTTGCCGGTGCCCGGGCTTTGGGACAGGCCAATCGGTGTGGTACTGCAAGGCCTCCATGCCACCGTGGGCATGCAGGACAACGGCACTCATGGTGGTGGGTATCTCAGTCACTGAGTAGATCCTTTTGGCAACGCCAACCCACAGTGAAGTGCGGGTTGCGGCGCAAGGATACCTTGATTTTGGCCCCAAGTGACAGGCGCAAAAGCTTTTGCAAACGCCATGGCCTTTCTCTTTGACAGGCAATCCGTTCCAAACCGTGGGGATTCATCACGTCCACCTGCAGAAATTTACAAAATGCTTGGGCTATGAGAAAAATCTTTACACTGAAGCCCTTGATATTGAGTTGCTTATTCCCTTCTTTTCAGACCGCGTTATGATCGCGCCAACAATATTGATAGGGGGGAACAAAGATGTCCGACGCCAAAACATATCCGCCATCCGATGATATGATCGCCAATGCCCACGTGAACGCCGACGCCTACGAAAAGATGTACCAGGCTTCGCTTGATGATCCTGACGGGTTCTGGGCCGAACAAGGCAAACGCGTGGACTGGATCAAGCCCTTTACACAGGTAAAAGACGTCGACTTCACCCTCGGCAATGTGAAAATCAATTGGTACGCTGACGGACAACTCAACGTTTCTGCCAATTGCACCGATCGTCACCTTGAGACTCGCGGCGATCAGACCGCCATCATCTGGGAGCCCGACAACCCGGACGATGACACGAAACACATTACCTACACGCAGTTGCACGCCGAGACATGCAAGATGGCCAATGTGCTGCGATCGCTGGGTGTCGGCAAAGGGGATCGTGTTGTCATCTACCTGCCGATGATCCCCGAAGCCGCCTATGCTATGTTGGCCTGCGCGCGCATCGGCGCGATCCATTCCATTGTCTTTGCCGGCTTTTCACCCGACGCGCTAGGTGCCCGGGTCAACGGTTGCAACGCAAAGGTGGTCATAACGTCAGACGGTGCCCCACGCGGGGGACGGGTGACCAACCTCAAGGACAACGTGAATCAGGCGCTGCTCAATGACTTCGACGAGGTGAAATGCCTCGTGGTCAAGCACACAGATCAGCAGGTTGCCTGGCGCGGCGATCTCGACTTCTGGCTGCACGAAGAACTCGACAAAGTCTCGGACGACTGCCCGCCTGAAACCATGGACGCCGAAGACCCGCTTTTTATCCTCTACACGTCAGGCTCCACCGGGCAGCCCAAGGGCGTCGTTCACACCACGGGCGGATATCTGGTCTACGCCGCCATGACCCATGAAATCACCTTTGATTACCATGACGGGGATATCTACTGGTGCACGGCAGATGTGGGCTGGGTCACCGGCCACAGTTATATCGTCTACGGACCGCTGGCCAACGGGGCCACAACGCTGATGTTCGAAGGCGTCCCCACCTACCCGGACGCCTCGCGCTTCTGGCAAGTGTGCGAAAAGCACAAGGTCACCCAGTTCTATACCGCCCCCACCGCCATCCGCGCGCTGATGGGTCAGGGCAAGGATTTTGTCACCAAATGCGATCTGAGCAGCATCAAGGTTCTGGGGACCGTGGGAGAGCCGATCAACCCCGAAGCATGGAACTGGTACAATGAGGTTGTCGGCGGTGGCACCTGCCCCATCGTGGATACCTGGTGGCAAACCGAGACGGGCGGCCACCTGATGACCCCCCTGCCCGGCGCGCATGCGATGAAACCGGGATCGGCGATGAAGCCCTTCTTTGGCATCCAGCCCGTCATTCTCGAGCCGACAACAGCGGAAGTCATCACCGAGAACCCGGCAGAAGGGGTGCTTTGCATCGCCGACAGCTGGCCGGGCCAGATGCGCACCGTCTGGGGTGACCACGAACGCTTTGAAAAGACGTATTTCGCAGACTATCCGGGTTACTACTTCACCGGTGACGGCGCCAAGCGGGACGCTGACGCCGATTATTGGATCACAGGCCGCGTCGATGACGTGATCAATGTCTCGGGCCACAGAATGGGCACCGCCGAGGTGGAAAGCGCGCTGGTCGCACACCCCAAGGTCGCCGAAAGTGCGGTTGTGGGCTACCCCCATGAAATCAAGGGGCAAGGTATCTATAGCTACGTCACCCTCATGGGCGGCGAAGAGCCCTCCGAAGAGTTGCGCAAGGAACTGGAGGCATGGGTCCGTGCTGAGATCGGCCCCATTGCCAAACCTGACCTCATTCAATGGGCGCCGGGCCTGCCCAAGACACGTTCGGGAAAGATCATGCGCCGCATCCTGCGCAAGATCGCCGAGAACGATTATGGCGCCTTGGGGGACACGTCTACGCTGGCCGATCCGTCGGTAGTGGATGACCTCATCAAAAACCGGATGAACCGTTAAAAACAGACGGGCGGCCCCGAGGGCCGCCCGTTCCGCAATTTAGCGTCGCAGGGTTAGCCGTCGACGCGCTCGAGCGTAATGGCACCAACGCCCAGTGCAATGTTCAGCCCTTCCGACGTACTCAGGCTTACGGGCTGCAGTGCCAGTGTATTCTCTGAACCGCCAGTCATCACGTTCGCACCCAGACCGCCGACAATAGTCGCTTCGGCGGAAAGACCGCCGTAAGTACCGTTCAGACCCCCTTCAACAAACTCCTGCTCGGTCGGCGCCCAGACCAACCAGGACAGCTTACCCCCTTCGGTGCGGCCGATATCGATGCCATATTTGTCGATCCGACCAACGTAGCGTTCATCCGCAAGACCCTCTTGGGTTGGATTGAACGTGCAATCGAGGGTCTTGGTGGACCCAAAGACAAACCCTGTCCCGGCCCCGACATCACAGCTCAATGAGCCGACCTCTATGTGGTCAACGGTTTCACCGTCGGCCATCGCCATCCCTCCAAGGGCAATACCCGAGACAAACGCGGCAGCAAACGTGGTTTTCAGCGTATTGGTCATACTTTTCTCCTCCGGCACTCATCGGTACCTCTGGTTTCAAGAGTGATGCCGACCACGTTTCGGGCCGCGCTGGCGATCACTGTCAAAACGCTCTGGCGGACGGTCGAGTTCCGGTGACGGAACGGAAGGCAGCCAATCCCGTCAGCCCATGCGTCTGCCGCGCCACACTACACGACTCGGGGCACGATCTCAGCGCGGCCTTTTCAACATGTCGCGTGATCTCAGGCTCAAGCCGACCGCTGGACAATCCCGACCCGCCGTGGCACCGCTGCGCGGGATGGATCAGAACATGAAAACCTTCACGCCGGGCTCGGACACAGCCCACGATCTGCGCCGCGCCTTTGGACGGTTCGGCACGGGTGTGACTGTCGTGACAGTGCTGTCTGATGACCGGCCGCTTGGCATGACAGCCAATTCATTCTCTTCTGTCTCGCTCGATCCGCCGCTGGTGCTCTGGTCGCCGGCAAAATCCTCGTTGCGCCACGATGCTTTCGCGGCGGCTTCAACCTTTTGCATCCATGTGCTGGCAGCCGATCAACTAATGCTGGCACAGCACTTTGCAAAGCAAGGCCATGATTTCGCCGGGTTTGACTGGATCGAAGGACCAGATGGCGTGCCAACGTTTCGCGGTTGCCTTGCCACCTTCCATTGCACGACCTACGCGGTGCACCCGGCTGGTGATCATTCGCTGATCCTTGGTCACGTCAAACACGCCGCTGAGACACCCGGCACGGCAAAGGCCCTGCTGTTTAATGAGGGTCAGTTCGGGCAATTCAAACCCGACGCCTAAGAAGACGCGGCGGTCAATCCGCGATCTTGCCCGGTCCCGGCGCGCTAATAGTCTTTTTCAAAGAAGATACCAATGCTGGTGTTCCCATCGGATTCCAGCGTGCCCCGTGCCGTCAGGTTCTTTGAGATATCAAGGTTCAGCGAGACTTCCCCGGTCCCGTCCGAGGCCGCGGTCACATCCGTATAAATGTTGTCGCTGATGTATTTCCCAACCCGCAACGCCGTTGCGCCATCCTCGGTCGTCGTCACATCCAGATCGTCGAGCCCAAATCCCTCGCGCAGGTTCCCGATCAGCCCCCCACCACCGCGCCCGGCCAGCGTGGCAACCGCGCTTGCCAGTTGCAGCGCCTGAAAGGCAGAGATGTCGCTGATGCTGCGCCCGAAAAGGAGCTGTGCCAGCACCTCGTCTTCTGGTGCCTCGGGCGTGGCCTCGAACTTGACCTCGGGTGCGTCTGCAGGCCCTTCGACAATAATGCGCACTTCGCCTGTCGCGCTGTCCGTGACGGATACAAACCGGATGAACGGTATAAGGTCACCCTGAAACTGGATGAACCCTTCAACGAGATTGAAGCGCTTGCCCAAGATATCCAACCGCCCGCGCAGCAGTTCAAACCGCCCCGTCGAAATGATCCGGTTGGTTGTGCCCGTCAGGGTCAATGCACCGCCCAGCTCCGCATCAAGGCCCCGCCCCCGCACGAAAATGCGATTGGGCGCATTGACTCTGACATCCAGCCCAAAGCCCGGCCCGTCTCCGCCTGACGCGGGATCATCGCCCGCGCCCGCCCCTGTCAGACCGGCCCGTTGACGTGTCGCCGCGACACCTGGGCGCGCGCCGATATGGGTGATCGGGGGGATGTCACCTATACTGGTCAATCCCGTCGAGGGCACGTTGACAGTCGTCTCCGCAACATTGACACGCCCCGCAATCACAGCGCCCCCGGTCAACGGCCCTGCAACCCTCAAATCTCCCGACACGGACGTGCGATAGAGACGCGGATCAATCAACACGACATCTTGCAGACCAACCCGCAAATCAGCCGGCAAGGCCCCGGTCAGCGTGATGCCGCCGCCGACACGCACCCGCCCGCCATTGGTTGCCTCGCCTGTCAGATCAACCTGCGCGCGGTTTTGCGCAAGTTGCACGTTTCCGTTGATCCCGGTGACGGCGACCCGCAGATTTGGCGCACTCAGACTTGCACCGGTTGTCTGAATTGTCCCGCTCAGCGATGACAGGGCAAGCGGCCCGTCCAGGCGCAAATCGAACCGGGCCTGACCTTGCAGGTTCCGCGGGGCAATGAACGGACGACTAAGACCCAAAGGCGCCGTGCCGACAATATCTAGTGCCGCTGTTCCGGCCTCGCTGACCTGTCCGGTGATCGTTGCCTGAGTGCCTGACGGGCCCTGTGCCTGGGTGCTTACCTGCCATCCCCCGCCGCTTTTCGCGGCCGAGCCGGTCACATCCAGCGGACCAGATACCTTTTCAACCAAAGCCCCGATGTTAGCCATTGCCAGCGTGAAATCCACGTTGGCATTGGGCCCGGTCACCACACCCTGCAAGGACCCGCGAGATGCGTAAGGCCCGGTCGCATTGGTATCAACCGCGATCCCGTCCGGGGTCTGCCGTACAACGCCCGTCGCATTCAGCGGACCGGACATGCCCGGCACGACGGGGTTCACATTGGGCAGGGCCAGATCGAATGTCAGCCGCATTTGCGGTCCGGTTGCGATCCCGGCGACGTTTGCCTGCGCCCCATAAGGTCCACTGGCATTGGTGTCGACGGCAATCCCGTCCGGTGTCTGGCGCACCACCCCGCTGGCATTGAGCGGCCCGGACACGCCGGGCACAACCGGGCGCACATCGGGCAGTAACACCTCGAAGGTCAACTGCATATCTGGTCCGGTTGCCAGCCCTTCGACGGCCGCGCGCCCGCGGTAAGGTCCACTGGCCGTCGCGTCGATAAAGAATCCCTGCGGCTCCTGCCGCACCCGTCCCTCTGCAGACAGCGGGCCTTTCACCTGCGGCACCAGCGGCTGTATGTCGGGCAGGGAGACATCAAACTGCATATCAACCCTGGGTGTGATCTGGCCATCTACCGACACTTCACCGCCGAATGGCCCACTCCCATCGGCCCGCAGCAACCACCCGTCGGCACTGTTACGCAATACACCCTCGGCCCGCAAAGGCCCGCTGATATCCTGATCGAAAGGCGCTGCAAAAGGAGTCACGTTGGGCGCATCAGCGGTAATTGTCAGCGCAGCGTTAGGCCCCGTGGCCAGCCCCTTGGCAGTCAATTGCGCGCCGTAGGGTCCGTCAGTTGCAGCATCAATTGTCCAGCCGCGGTTGTCCTGCGTGGCGGTGGCCGTCACCGTCACAGGGCCGCTGTACTCCGGCACGACCAACCCGACATCTGCAAGGGTAAAGCGCGCCTGCGCCCGGCTGTCATCGGTCCGCAATTCCGCCGAACCGGTCAGCGATATCGCGTCATTTTCCAGCGCCAGATCGCGCAAGAAGGTCCCGGTTTCGTTGCGCTGCGCCGCGACCGACACCTCTGTGCGACCGGCCAGAACTGCATCGGCCTGCGCAATGCCAACCCGTAAATCCTGCGTCGTCCCCGATGCCTGCAGATCAAAAAGCCCGCCAAGCGGCGTCACAGATCCCTTCAGCGCCAACCCCGTCTGGCCATCGATTTCTCGACCGATCAGGGCCGAGAACCGGCTCAGATCGCTTGCCTGCAAGGCGACATCCAACCGGGTCAGGAACCCTTGCTCCAGACCATTGATGATAACCTGACCTGCAAGGCTGTAATCCGTACCGGACAGATCAAGGTTGCTGATCCGTGTAGGCTGTCCCTCGATATAGTTGATGTTCGCGCGCCCTGTGATTGCATCACCGATGGCTTCGGCTTGCGCGGGGTCTGTCAGTGCAAGACCTTCCGCGGCAAAAGTGACATCCCCCAAAAACTGTCCGACCGATCCCAGATTGCCCTGCAATGTACCGTCGAGCGCCAGCTGCGTCTGTGTGATGGTGATCCCTTGGGTGGCAAGCGCATCAATGGTGAAATCAGCGTCAAAGACCTCTCCGTCGCCCGCGTCGTAATCCACGCGCAATTGCACGGCCTCGACCGTCGTGCCCTCCCCTCCGACAGGCAGCAAGATCGGCGTGCCGTCTGGGTTGCGGATGCTCCCGGTGATGTCCAGCAGCGTGGGCCAACCCTCCTGATTGATATTCGCCTTTCCCTGCAATTGCGCGGCCTGCGCAGTCAGGGCAAAATCGCTGATTTCAAAGGCACCCGACCCCTCGCGCAGTGCATCAAGCGTCAGTTGTACATCCTCGCCGAAAAACGCGCGAAAGCGGGGCGCAAGCAACGCCGTGATATCGCCGCCAATGTCTGCCTGCACCCGCCGGTCCGGATGATCCGACGCGCGTCTCGGAGCCTGCGTGGAAAGCACGATCTGCCCCGCAAGACGTTCCTGGCCGTCTGTGGCAATGGTGACGTCAGACGTGAAATCGTCCAACAGCCCGTCGCCCGCGACGGTCATGTCAACCGACGGCTGACCGGGCAGGTTCAACAGCCGTGCCGCAAGCCCCTCCTCTTCCTCGCTCAGCTTGATGAGAAGGGAGAGTACATCGTCACTGCGGTTCAGATCCGCCTTGACCTCGAACGCGCCGCGCTTTCCGTCGGTACGCTCTGCTGTGAAATCGGCAAAGGCCTCGGCATCGGTGTAACGCGCCTGCGCATTGATGCTCAGTTGCGCGTCCTCGCCCAGCAACGGTGCGCCCAGATTGATCTGATCAATGGCAAATTCGGCAATGTCGATAGAGACCGGCAAATCCGGCAGACTGAACGGCGTGGCTTCTGCATCTGGCAAGGCGTCATCTTCGCTGACCGGCAGCCGCGGCAAATCCAGTCGGCCCGCCCGCAGCCTCTCTACTTCAAGACGGCCGCGCAGCAACGCCGATCTGTTCCACACCAGCACCACGTCCTCGAGCGTCAGCCATATCCCGTCCTTGTCCGCAATCGTCATGCGGTCAAATGACGCCTCTGAACTCAGCGCGCCTGCAAAACCGTCGATGGACACGGTCCGCCCTGTCCCGCTCAGCGCATCCTGGATGGTGCGCGTCAGAAACCCCTTGTCATCTTCCTGGGCGGCGACACCGACCAGACTTGCAAGCCAGATCAAAAAGGCGGTTACGATATATCTCGGCGCACGCATCAGAACGACTGCCCGATGCCGATGTAGACCTGCACATCCTCATCTGTTTCAGGCCCCGATGTCGGCACGGCAACATCCAGCCGGATCGGCCCGATCCCGGTGTTGTACCTCAGCCCCAGCCCGGCGCCGGAATGCCATTCACCGGACCCGTCATAAAACTCCTCGGCTCCGATATAGCCTGCATCAACAAATCCCACGACGCCGATCGTGTCGGTGATCTTGAGCCGCGCCTCAGCCGAAAGACCGACAAAACTCCGACCACCGACGGTCTCGCCGCTGGGCAGATCCACCCCCAGCGCCTGATAGGGCTGACCCCGCACAGTGCCGCCCCCGCCCGAATAGAAAAGATAGTCAGCCGGTGCCGTGCTCAGTTCCGGCCCAAACACCGATCCCATCTGCCCTCGCAGCGCCAACGTAATTGGCCGCGCTGTACCGAACGTGCGGTAAAGGCGCGTATCCACATAGCTGCGCATGCCGGTATCTGACCCGTCGATGGCCACGAACGGTATGAACCCTGCCCGGGCATAATACCCGTCCGTCGCATCAAGAGAGTTGTTGCGATAGTCGAACTCGGCGCTCAGCGGCAGGGTCAAAAGGGTGTACTTGTTCTCTCCGAATGCGTCGCGGGTTTCAGCGGTGCGCAGACCAACGCCCAGCGCATAGGTCCGGTTTTCATTCGCAAAGCGCTCGATGCCGACCTCGATATCCAGCTGGCGGGAAAAGAAGTTTACCTCATCAAGCTGTTCGAGCTTTGCCAGCGCATAGAAGTTCGTGTCTTCATTGAAGGTCGCGGGACGATCAAACCGCGCGGCCAACGTATAGTCTTCGCCCCCTGAGTTGCCGCCGATCCCGCTCACCTCGGCCTCAAGGCGCAACCGTTCCGCCCCGCCCAAGAGGTTCCGGTGCAACCAGAACGTGGACAGTGTCAGCCCCTCAAGCGATGACAATTCGGCGCCAAACCCAAAGCGACGCGGCGTTGCTTCTGACATCTGCGCCGTGATGGGCAGGGTATCGCCCGTCGCCTGATCAGCCTCAATCAACGCGACGGATTCAAACGCCCCGGTTCTGCGCAATCGACGTTGCGCCAGACGCAGCTCTTCAGGGGAAAAGACCTCTCCGGTTGGCAAGCCCGCGATCTCGATGATCCGCTGCGTGCGCACGTTTTGATTGCCGGTCACGCGCAACGCACCAAACCGCAGGCGTGGGCCGGGGGCCAGCTGCAATTCCGCGATGATCGTGCGGTCGGTATGACGGGCCGTAACGTCTTGCCCAGCCAATTCCGCCTTGGCATGGCCCTGATCGCGCCATCCAGTGATCCCGGCAGCAACAGTCTGCTTCAACACACCAAGTTCCGCGATCTGGCCGGGGGCAAACCCTTCCGGCAATTCAGTACCGCGGGCAACCGGATCGATGCGCGTCGACCCAAAGCGGAACTGTGGGCCGGAATCGATGTTGATCACGGCCAAGTCGATTTTCGCAGGCGGCGAAACCGGCGGAATGCGCGCGGCGTCTATGCCATCCAGCGTGATCCGAACCACCGGTCCGTAATACCCATTGTCGTAGAGCACGGCCAGCAGCCGGGCATAGTCAGCCTGCGCAGCAGCGACCAGTTCTTGGGTCGTCGGCGTCGCATCGTCGTCTGTTTGCTCAGCAAGCAAGGAGCCACCCAGCACGGTGTCATAGAGCGGGTCATCCGGCCCAATTCCTGTCAGCCGCAACTCCGCTGCGTTGGCCAGCGCAGCGCCCACGCTCAAAACCGCTGCCGTGAGCGCCCGAGCCCCTGCCATCTTCCACTGAAATCGTGCCTGAAAAAACGCCACACGCGCCCCCTTACTCTACCGCCTGCACAACCCTTGAAAATGCGTCTGTGCGCCGGGTTTTCTTAGGTGCAATGTAGCTGTTTTAGCGGCTTTTCCAGCGTCCCCGCAATCCACATCTTGTGGAACGGCGAGATTGTGATCACAGATACGGAATTTAAAGCCGGATCGACCCCTTGCTGATCCGGTCAAATCGAGGCTCACGCGATGTGTGATCAGGAGCAGATCCACACCTCGCAAAGGTCGTCAAACTAAGCCATTCGATCTTCGAGAACGTGCGACAATACGCTGTGGTGATCCGTTGTGCGCCAATACAGCTGTTTTTGCATGGCACCTTCAAATTCGTCGACAAACGGGGCACTTATTGCCGATTGTTGCAATTTCGGAAACGAATAACCGCCACCACTTCGGCGGGCTCAATCGCAATATTCGCGCTCAGGTAGAATTTACAACTACCCTCAGGTAGAAACGTAAATTCCGGAAATAAAAGTTAACAAAGTCTCGCCGCGACCCGTTTCCCATTTTGACACAAACCACCTCAGCATTCAGGAATAGCGAGAAAACTCGGACAATTCGGTTTTGAAGTTTCGTCAGAAGAAAGAATTTTACTTTTGAATCAAATTAGTAGTCGCGCGGCCGCCCCAAAAAACCAACCCGACGCATCCCTGGACCAAAGCACTGTTTAACTTGCCCAAGGACAGGCATTCAACGCTTCAAAATGCCCTGAATCGCCTGAAAGCGCCATTTTTCAAGGACACACGGGGCTTGCAATAATATGTCCGGCGCGGAAGAATTAGCTGTCCTTTTAGATGTTTTTTTTTGTTCAACGGTAGGAAACCACCGATGACCCTCTCAAAACGCGCCTTATTTCGGGTGCGATCAGCAGCGATAGCTGCATTTGCTGTCCTATGTGCCTCTGCTCTTTATGCTCAGTCGCGCAGTGATTTGGATGCGCCTCTCGAAGTTGTCGTTTTCCAGGAAAATGACACGTTGCGGGGCGTCGTTGAAACACACCTGAAAGACCCCGATCTTTGGCCCTACGTGCTGGAACTTAACGCAATCACATCGCCTGCAGATGTGGTGCCGAACACAGAGCTGCGATTGCCCATAAAGCAGGTGCGCGCGGCTGATGCCGCTCTGGCCGCTTCGCTTGAGGCGATTCAGAAGGCAAACGCGGAAGGCGCGCAGGTCTTTGCGCCGATCCAAATCAGCGCCGCAATCGAAAATCGTGAAGGGGCTGTCGAAAAGCGCAGCATCGGGAGTTGGGTAGAGGTCGTCGATCTTTCCGATATTGCGACCGTGCTGGCGCTGGAAGCGCTGGAAATTTCCATCGCTCAGCGCGACCGGTCCGCCGAAGCCGTCGTCTCGGACGTTCATGGCCGGGTTGAGGGGCGATCCCCGAAAGAGGCGCGCTGGACGGGCCGCGATCAGAATGATGTACTTGTCGAGTTCGAACGGGTCCGCACCTTGTCCGGCAGCACCACACAAGTGACATTCCGTGATCTCAGCCGCCTACGACTGAACGCCAATTCCAACGCAACGATCCAGCGTATGCGTGCCGATCCTCTGACCGGCGACGAGGTGACCAAGGTCAGCCTGGTCAACGGCGACTTTTACGCGCTTCTGAACCAGCTCTCTGACAAAACCAGTTTCGAGGTAGAAGTACCTGGCCTCGAAACCAAGACCAATTCATCCGATTTCTGGATCAAGAACGATGTGACCGGTGCCCGGTTTGTGAACTACGATACGCCCGTTCTAGAGGTATCCGACGGAAATCAGGTTATTGAAGTGGCCGAAGACGAGGGTGTCTTGCTCAGTAACGGCGAGGTGGAAAAATCTGAAATCCTGAATTCACCCAGTCTGATCGAACCGACCGCCAGTTCCATCATGTATGATGGCACCGCACCGCTTACATGGTCGTCCTTCGAAGGCGCCGAAGGCTATTGGGTTGAAGTGGCCGCAGACGCGGGCTTCAATCAGATGCAGATATCCGAATGGGGTCTGCGTGACACCCGCTTTGACACGCCACAACTCGCACCGCGCACCTATCACTGGCGCGTGGCCGCGTTGGATCGTCTGGGATTGCCAGGTCAGTGGAGCACGGCGCGTTCCTTTGAGGTCCGCACCGACAACGCCCCGCCCTTCCTGACCCTTCTGGGGCCTGCAAACGGTGTGATCGTAAGCACACCAACTACAGAGATTTTCGGCATTTCCGAACCGCTGGCAACCGTTGCTTTGAATGAAACGCCTGTCGTGCTGGGCGACGACGGCAGCTTTATTTTCGAGACCCCGTTGCAGCCTGGCGAAAACGTGCTGGTCCTCAAAGCGGTTGATCCTGCAGGCAACGAAAGCACATTGACGCAAACAGTGGTCTATCGCCCGACGGCCCAGATCGAGATTACCCTAGACGCTGACCTGCCACGAGACGGCGACGCGCTGGCCACCCGATCAGAAGAATTGCCTGTCTTTGCCCAGTCGACCGCAGCACCGGGTGCCACCGTAATCGTATCGGCCGATGGACAAGAACCGCTGCAAACGCGCGTAGATGCGGATGGCGCGATCTCCTTCTCGGTGCCCGTCACCACATCACCGCATGCCTTCAAAATTGCTGTGCTTAGCCCGACAGGCGCGGTCGAGGGCACGGTTGATTTTCTTGCGGTGCGCGATGAGGTACCGCCGCAGATTACACTTGATGTACCGCCGCCACGCGCAACTGACCTTGATGAAATCTTGCTCGAGGGCAGCGTTGACGGGGCGCAAACGCTGACGGTCAATGGACAGGATATCGTGTTAAGCAATGGCAGCTTTGCCCATGCCTTAGCCATCGTTCCGGGCGCGAACATCATTGATATTGTCGCGACCGACGCGGTGGGCAACGTGCAAAAGACGCGCGTCCAGACGCTTTATGATGTGGACCCGCCGGAGATCCTTTCTGTGGATCTGGGACGCCCCGAGGGGGACGGCGGCCCCATTGAGATCACACTGCGCGCCAGTGATGAAAGCGGGTTGCGGCAAGCGGCATCCTTTGTGCTGCGCATTGGCGATACAGAACGCGAAGGTTTCCTGCGCTGCGAAACAGAGGCGGGCATCTGCCGTGCCAGCCTGCCGCCAGAGCCGGGGCAGTTACGATTGATCGAAGTTGTTGTCGAAGACTATGCGGGCAATGTGAGCCTGCAATAATGAAGACCGGAATTGCCGCGTAAAGCGGTCATGCCGTTGGGGGAAAAGTGATGATGAAGATATTTCTGCAAACCAGTTTGAAAAAGTGCCTGGCCGTGATGGTTGCTCTTGCGGCGGCGCCGATACAGGCGCATGCGGCTGACGACGAAGGACTTTTGGTCATTTACGGCGCGCAATCCCCGACCCGTGAAGGGGACGTGGACAATCGCGAGCAGATCTTCTTTTCCGTTCCCGCCAGTACTGAAGGTCGCTTTTATGTGCGGCTTTTCGATCCCGAAACCTTTGGCTCGGATGACTTTATCTATGCGGGTTCCGGAGATGCTGTAACAACGTTCCGGGTGTTTGGCGGCGAAGGCGCGTACAGCGCGGCAGACAGACCCGTCGCAGTCGAGGATCTGGCTGCCGCGAGTGATGACGTGCCTGATTTCCCCGTGACCGGCCCGGGCCGCATGGTGAATGAACGCGTCTTTGACTCTGATCGCGCCACGGATGGGCGTTGGGTCACGTTGGGCACATTGACCGCCCGGCAGGGGGAACCCATCGGCGACCGGGTGTACTTCAGGCTCGACATCGAGGGCACCCGGGGCAACGACGGAAACGGCTATTCGGTTGGCGTAAGCCGGGCCCGGGATCGCGCGCGCGCGCCCGACGGGCTTGAAATGTTCTCATATCAGCCGACGATCCGCTGGACGTCCGGCGGGACCGCGACGCAGCTTACCTTTGACGGCACGGCAGGTCCCTACACCGTTCAAAGCTTTGATGCAGCCAACGGCGACATTGCAGTTGTGACGGATTACGCCGATATCCCGGTGCGGGCCTCAGGCCAGAATTTCTGGTCCGTCGACACGGTCGACACCAGTGACACCAATCTGGCCCTGCGCCTAAAAGAAGGCTTTGAGACCCCCAACGACGTCACACTGGCGCTCTTTGACAACAGCGGTGCCCCGGTTGCCCTGAACATGCCTCCGACCCGCGCACCGAGCCCATCGAGACCCGAGGCCATAGGCACCGGTCGCCCGCTGGCGAACTGCCAGTCGGTCGCCTTTGACGGCAGCACCAGCCGGGGCGGCAAGCCGCTGAGCTTTCTCTGGGAATTCGGTGACGGCAACAGCTCGACCGAACCTGTCATCGCCCACCTTTATCGCACACCGGGCCGCTATACCGCGATGCTGAAAGTGCGCGAAGAGGGCACGCGCCCAGGCGCAGGAGACGCCATAGAGGTGCCCGTACACGTCCGCCGCGCACCCATCGCAATGCCCGGCGATGACATCGTCGTCGCCCCTGGTGAGGTAATCTCCTTTGATGGCTCAACCTCGCAGCCTTCCGACAGTCCGATCACCAGCCACCGCTGGACCCTGGGGGACGGGACAATCGTGGATGGACCGCAGGCTCAGAAAGCCTACGACGCACCCGGTCTCTACCGCGTCGCCTTGCGTGTGGCAGACGACAGCGATCATCCTTGTAACTTCGGCGTGGCCACGCGCGTGGTCCAGGTCAACTTCCCCCCCGTGGCTGAGGCCGGAACCGATCAGACTGCCAAGGTGGATCAGGTGGTGACCCTTGACGGCAGTGCCAGCTATGACGTTGACGGCACCGTATCGACCTATGCCTGGAATATGGGCGACGGCACCGTGCTTGATGGCGCGAAGGTCGCGCATGAATATACCGAACCGGGTACCTATACCGTGACCCTGACCGTCACCGACGACAGTGGCGTGGCGAATGCGCGGTCTAATGACACGCTTTCCATTGCGGTAAATGCCCCACCCGAACCCGCGATCGTGATTCCTGAACGTCCGGTATCTGTGTCCGAGGCCGCGCAGCTTGACGGCAGCGGCAGTACCGACGCGGATGGCGAAATCCTCTCTTATCTCTGGGAATTCGGGGATGGCGCAATCGGCGAGGGCGAAACCGTCAGCTACGCTTGGACAGCACCGGGTGTCTATACCGTTTCCCTGACCGTGACCGATGACAGCGGAACCGCCTCTGCCGTGCAGCGCACCACACGCAATATCGTCGTGGACGCGGCACCGGTATCCAACGCTGGTCCCGACCAGTTTGTGACCGTGTCGGATGTGCAATTTGACGGCACCGGCTCCGTTGATACCGATGGCACGATTTCCTCATACGAATGGACCTTTGGCGATGGCAGCAGCGCCACCGGACCGCGCCCGCAACACGCCTATGCGCGCCCGGGCGTCTATGAGGTCGCATTGGTGGTACGGGACGCCAGTGGTGCCCCTCTTAATGTCCATCGTGACACGATGCTGGTGACCGTGAACACCGCCCCGATCGCCGACGCGGGTCCGTCAGTGACAGTCGCCCCCGGCGAGGAATTCGTGCTAAGCGCGGGCGCCTCGGTTGATCCCGATGGTGCAATCGGCCGATACGAATGGCGCTTGCCGGGCGGAGACGTTCGCGACCGTGAACGCCTTGCACACAGCTTTGACACGCCAGGCACCTACCGCATCGGGCTCAGCGTTTATGACAGCTTCAGGGGCGGTGCCGCGCGCGATGACGATGATGTTCTCGTGACCGTAAACGCGGCCCCGGTCGCAGAGGCCGGTCCTGATCTGCTGGTCGCCCCGGGCGATCCCGTTCAACTGGATGCCAGCGCAAGCTATGACCCCGACGGCCGGATTGTCAGCTACCAGTGGGAATTTGATGACGGTTTGCCCGCGCAAAGCGCGGCACAGGTTTCACGCAGCTACGATACACCGGGCACCTGGACGGCACAGCTTGTGGTGACGGATGACGCGAGTGTGGCCAATTCCACAGTATCGGACGTGGTGTCGGTGCGGGTGAACGCCGCCCCCGTGGCCGAGGCCGGACCCGCGATAGAAACAGATGTTCTTCAGGTCACACTGGATGCCTCTGCCTCTGCCGATGCGGATGGTGATGCGCTGATCTACACTTGGGACTTTGGCGATGGCACGCCACCCCGCTCGGGCCAGATCATCACGCATGTCTACCCAAAGTCCGGCACGTTTCCGGTCACGCTGCGGGTTGACGACGGCACCGGCCTGCGCAACGCCCGCGCCATTGACGCAACAGTTGTTGTTGTAAACGCGCGCCCTGTCGCGGATGCCGGCGGCAACCGCGATGTGTGCTCTGGCGCCCCGCTCCTGTTTGATGCATCCAACAGCGTTGATCCGGATGGCGGGCTGCTGCTCTATCAATGGGACTTTGGGGAAGGGTCTACATCTGACCTCGTGAACCCCACGATGATCTACGAACAGCCAGGTGCCTATTCGGTGACGCTGCGGGTACGCAACGGCAAAAGCTCCGAATGGGGCCGCGATGTAGACCGGGTGGCCGTGCTTGTACAAGAGGGCCCCATTGCCAGCGCGGGGCCCGACCTGACCGTGTATACCAATCAGGCCATTCGCCTTGACGGATCGGGATCAACCGATGCCGACGGCGCCGTCAACGCCTTCAGTTGGACAATGGGTGACGGCGGCACCGCCAGTGGCGAGCAGCCAGAATACCGGTTCAGAAAGCCCGGCACCTATGAGGTCACCCTGACCATTCAGGGCGAGGCGGTCGGCAGTTGCAGCCCGCTAGATACGGACACAGCGACAATCACCGTGCTGGCAGGCCCCTCTCAGGATATCATCGCAGCCGACAGGGCCGCTGCGGGTACCGAAGCCCCCTATGCAGTATCGCTGACAGATCTTGATACCGGCGAAGTGGTCAGTCATGAATGGACTTTCTCGGACGGCGGCACCGCCACCGGTGCAGAGGTGATGCACAGCTTCGACGAACCCGGCGTCCATAGCGCGATCCTCGTGACACGTCTGACCGGCACCGAAACCGGCCTCGACAAGATCGAGAGCCGCCGCAAGGTGATCGTAAATGCCCCACCAAAGGCCGCGTTCGAAGGCCCGGATGTCGCGGCCGCCGGCACGGCAGTGGTCTTTGATGCCTCTGCCTCCAGCGACCCTGATGGCGCAATCACAGGTTTCACCTGGGATTTCGGCGATGGCAATTCTGCGCGCGGTGTTGTGGCGTCGCACACCTATGCGTCGGCAGGTACGTACACTGTCCGACTTGCGGTCAGGGATGAAGCGGGGGTCGAAAACTCCGTCACGGGAAGCAGCCAACAGATTATGGTGAACCCCGCGCCCAAGGCGGACCTCCAGATGGCGCAGCAGTATTGTACGGGGGCTGAACTGCCGCTGTCGGTGGACGTCGGACCAGACACGCAGGTCGCGTGGACATTCGGGGACGGCAACACATCGTCGGGCGCCTCTGTCAGCCACTCTTATGCCAAAGCAGGCCTCTACCCGATCACCGTGGCGCTCGATGACGGCAAGGGGCTGCTGAACAGCCAGCGTGTGGAAGAGGTTTATGCACGCATCAACGCAGTGCCAAAGGCAATTGCAGGACCCAGCCGCACGGTTGATCCCGGCGCGCCAGTCACCTTTGATGCGACAGCCTCCAGCGATCTGGACGGCGAGATCCTGTCCTACACGTGGCAATTCAGCGACGGCGAAACCCTTCAGGGGCCGATCGTCGAACGCCAGTTCGACACCAGCGGACCCGTCGACGTCACACTAAGCGTGCGCGATGACAGCGGATCCGCCTGTGCAGAAGGGACCGACACACTGAGCGTGCTGGTCAACTCAACCCCGCAGGTGGACGCAGGGCCGGACAGGGAAGTGCGTGTTGGTGCGGCCCATGACGTGGTCGTCTTTGACGTCAGCAATGCGACGGATGCAGACGGACACGGCCTGACCTTTGCCTGGAATTTCGGTGACGGCAGCACCGCATCGGGCAGCATCGTGCGCCATGCGTATGGCAGCCCCGGCACCTACGAGGTGACCGTCACCGCACGCGATACAACCGGTTTGGCCAGCGGGGTCAGTTCGGATACGGTTACTGTCGTCGCGCAACCGCGTGGTAATTGAAACGAAAGAACCTAGACGCACCCATGCCAAGGTAACATTACACATGTGGTTCCCCCTGCGCCTGAAGTTCTTCTTCTTTGCCACGCTTCTGGCCGTGGCCCCTTTGGTCATTGTCGGGCAAAATCTGACCCAACTGACCCGCGATGAGCTGAAGTCGGCAGCAAACGAAGACCTCACCACCGTCGCCGCACAGGTCCAGAACCAGTTCGACGCCACCTATCAGGGTCGCTGGCTCTCGCCGTTGATGGTCATCCGAAACGGAATCGACAGCGATGAGCTGGACGTGCCCCAGAAGGTATCGCTGCTGACGCTGGGGCTGCAGGAACTTCCTGACGTCCTGTCGCTGCAGCTTGCTGTGGCTGGGTCTAATCTGCCGATCATGGCGACAGACCAGGCGTTTTCTCAAAAACTGGAAAGCGTTGGCCTTGATCCCGTCGCGATCCTGACCGTTCCAAATGAGCTGATTCAGTCAATTGAGGCGACCGATCAATTCGGCCGGCCGTTGATTTCACAGCTTCCCCAAACGGGAGAGTGGATTGCAACGCTTGCTTTGCCCTTGAACACGACCATTGCCGGGCGGCAGGTAACCCTTGCAGCACGGATCGAACTTTCCTCTCTGGCGCGACTGGTCGAACGGCACCCCTTCGCCCAGCGCGGCAATATCACGATCATCGACCCTGCCGGGCGCACGGTTCTGGTGGATGAACAGGACCTCATCATTGAACGAGAGATCGTTCAGGCCGCCCTGCCCCTGATCGTTGCCGGTGTGCGGGCCAACACCCTTCAGGCCTACACCCGCCCGGATGGAACAGATGTTCTGGGCGCTCTGGCTTTTCCCGACTGGTTTCCCTGGGCCGTCGTGACAGAGCTGACCGAGGCCAAAGCCTATGCCGTGGTCAATGCGATCACCCGGCAGATCCTGATCGTCGGTGGGTTGGGTTTCACCCTTGCAAGCATCGGCGCGCTGTTTTTCGCCCGCCAACTGACGGGCCCCATTCTCAAGATCAGTTCCGTCGTCAACCAGATCGGATCCGGCGAACTCTCTGTCAGGGTTGAGGGCGTCAAGTCGCGCGACGAAATCGGGCACCTGGCCCGCCGCGTCAACGAAATGATCGACGAGTTACGCGAACGCATCGAACTGATGAAATTTGTCAGTCACGGCACAGTCGAAGCCATCCAAAGCGCGGATGAGGGCATGTCTCGCGGGGGCATCCGCAAAAACGTATCCGTCATCTTTACCGATATCCGCGGCTACACTGAATTTTCTGAAAGGGTTGCGCCAGAGGTCGTTATCGAAGCGCTGAATGAATACTTCGAAGAACAGACCCGCATCGTCGAAGAATACGAGGGCGACGTTGACAAGTTCATCGGCGACGCCCTTGTGGCCGTATTTGAGGGCGACAGAATGGAAGAGCGCGCCGTCGAATGCGCCGTGCACATCACTGACGCGATGAACGTCCTGCTTGAACGTTTTCCGGACTACAACCTGCATGTGGGCATCGGCGTCGCCTCCGGCGCAGTCGTGATGGGGGCGATGGGGGCCGCCAGCCGGATGGATTACACCGTCCTGGGGTCAACCGTAAACCTCTCAGCACGCCTGTGCTCAAAGGCCGAACCGGATCAGGTGCTGATCGACACCGCGACCAAAGACGCCTGCGCAGGCCTTGATAATGTGGCGTTCGAGAAACTGGACGCCATTGAACTCAAAGGCTACGCCGACCCGGTCCCGACATTCGCAGCCACGCAGATAAAGACGTCCGCATCACCGCCCCAGCCGGACAAGCAGCCAGCCAAGGTTGGTGAATAAGCGCGCTGCGCCAGTCTGCCGCAACCACAGACCTTCAATCCGTTCGTCACGTTAGATTTCCAGATCAAGACGCGGCTTCCAGAACGGCCGGAACAGCTCGATCTTGGGGCAACGGTTCATCACCACTTTAAGGCCTGCATCCTCTGCCAGTTTGGCGGCAGCATCGTCGTAAACGCCGATCTGACCCCACAAGACCTTGGCCCCTATCTCAATTGCCTGTTCGGCAAACCCGTAGAACTCTTCCTTGGGCCGAAAGACCTCAACCATGTCGACTGGGCGATCCACCTCCGCCAACGAATGAAAGACCTTGATGCCCCGGATCTCTTTCAATGCAGGATTGGGATTGATCGGGATCATGTCATATCCGGTCTCGTGAAGCACCCGCAGTACCCCGTAACTGAACTTGGTCTTGTCCGCGCTGGCCCCCACCATGGCAATCGACTTCACGGACTTCAGAATGTCCGCAAGGTACTTCTGGTTATAGTCATAAAGATCATCAAGCGCGGTGGCAGGCATGGGTCAGACCTCCTTCGGAGTGGCGATATCTGCCTTGAGTTCGTGGGCTTTGAGCGGATCGAGAAACGGGTTACGATAAAGCCTGTCGTGCGCCTCAACCCCGATCTGCAAGGTGATGTCACTGACCGGGCGCGCCACGCACAGAATGACATAGCCGTCGTTGATCTGGCGATTGTTCAGGGCGACCTGACGGCGCTGATCCACAGCCCCCGCCGTCAACTTGGCCGCGCAGGTGATGCAGCCGCCGTACTGACAGCCAAAGGGTAGATCGACGCCCTGATCGCGCAGACTGTCCAGCAAGGCGCGGCGCGCATCCACGCGGTACGTCTCATTCCCGCGATTGGCGAGGGTCACGGTATACGTCTGGCCCGCACTCACCCCCACCCAAGCTCCCGCAGGGCCCAGGGCGCATTCCAGATCTTGGTCATATGCGCCACTTTCCCGTCCCGAAACGCCATGTGATAGACATAGTCGCTCGACGTGGTCTTGCCCGTCGGAGGCACCGGTCCGCCGTCGCCGGAATGCGACCCCGTGAATACCGCATAGGCAACAACGCAAGCGCGCTCTGTGTCTGTGCCAAAGGACTTCAGCTCATAGGATCCATCCTCGAGAATGGTCAAGAGGCCTTTCATCCAGTCGCAATAGCCTTCCAGCGTAGTGATCTCGGCGATGGCTTCGGATTGTGCGGCAAAGCTGGCGTCGGCGTGGCAGTACTGCGCGCAAACTTCCCACCCCTGTCCGGTTTCACAGGCATCAAAAAAGGCATGTGCCGTCTCAGTAATAGACATAAAAGAATCTCCCAAGTTTTGAATTCAAATCGTCATAACCAGATATCACTCGTACAATCGCCCCCCGGATACCGCGCCTCATGGCAGCGACTGGGCCCGTTGGGTTCCTTGCCGAAATCGACAATGAAGTCTTCGTTGATCTTCATGCCGCCATTGACCGGATCACAGTCGATCATCACCATCACCCCACCTTTCTCGCGGATTTCCGGATAGAATTGATTGTCCCAGGTCGAGAACAGCGAGGTCGTCACATAAAGCCGCTTGCCATCAAGGCTGAGCTGAAACATCTGCGGCCCGCCTGCCATCTCTACGCCGTTCACATGCGTCGCCTTGCCAAGTAACCCACCCATCCACACCTGCCCGGTCAGCACCGGATGATGCGGATCTGAAATATCGTACTGGCGCATGTCGCCATGCAGCCAGTTGTTCAGGTAAAGATACTTGTCATCCATCGACACCAGAATGGCCGACATGACGCCGGGCACCGGGATAGGCCATTCAGGGTGCGGTTCGTTCTCCACGTCGATGATCTTTTCCCAACGCCATTCACCGCCATCGTCCTTCCACCAGTGAATGACATTCGCGCTCAGCGCTGCACCACAAAAGCCGTGGGTGCTGTCGGGATCGTGGTGAAACTTGACCTCAAGCGGGATCAGACCGTCCTCGCCCAGGTACATGCTCTGGATCGGTTCCCGTTTCTCGAAATCCCAAAAATGCAGTTCCCGCCCGTATTTCAAGTGACCCACCTCTTCCAGATCAAAGCCCGGCATGAAGGTATTGGGCGCGGCCCATTCGCTGCTGACCATTACATTGTGGCGGGGCTGGTACCAGAAATCATAGCCGAACTTGATGTCACCCATTGAGCTTTCCCAGCGACCCTGGATTTCAAATTCCTTGTTGAGATGCAGATAGCCGCCCGGCGCCTCTCCCTTTGCATTGCCCAAAAACGAAATGATGATCTCTGATCCCAGACAATGCACGGTGTGCGGCCCGCTCAGATCCGCCTTCGCCTTGATGTCCGCTCCATCAATCACCTTGTGCAGGCGTGGCGCGCGCGGGTCTGTCGCCGTATCCACGATATGCAGATTGTTTGACCGCACCCCCGGCAGGATCAGGTATTTGCGGCTCATTGAGCCATCGTCGAAACACGACGAACACGCATTCCACCCCATGTGATGCAGCTCATCCCCGATCCCGGGCATTTCCAGTCGGTGGATGACCTGGCTATAGGTCGGACTGTCGGGGTCCACATCGATGGTCGCCAGATAATCCGGCTTTTGGATGCCGGTGCCGGTGTAGATCGCAATCGTGTAAAGCAGCTTTTCGCGCGGCGCTTTGATCGCGTCGGCAGGCGATGCATATCCCGGTCCGCAACACTCCATGCGCTGGTCCTCCCTAAATCAGCTATGGCAGCGATCTGCCCTACGGTCCTCATTACAAGTTTTCGCGCCAGCCTGCCATCCATAACGATCTGATGGACCCCATCGGCATCACTGACCATCGGACAGTCGGAATTCCCGTGGCACTTGCATTGCCGTCACACAATTGTATCGTCTGACTTCTAAGAAAATGAAGCGACCTAAGTCGCGCGATGGAAAAGCACAAACATCTGTGCATGGGAGGAACTATGAAAAAATCACTTTTTGGCGCGATCTTGGCTTCAGGAACGGCTCTGTCGCCCCTCTCGGCTTATGCCGAAACCGAAGTTCAGTTCTGGCACGCCTTTACCGGGCGCCTGGGTGAGCTTGTCGCCGCGCAGGTCGAGGATTTCAACGCCAGCCAGGACGATTACGTCGTCGTGCAAAGCCATAAAGGGAACTATTCGGAAACCCTGAACGCAGGCATCGCCGCG
The DNA here is from genome assembly GCF_014763045.1 of Sulfitobacter aestuariivivens. GTDB lineage: Bacteria > Pseudomonadota > Alphaproteobacteria > Rhodobacterales > Rhodobacteraceae > Sulfitobacter > Sulfitobacter aestuariivivens. Next base: position 134,621 of record NZ_JACTAG010000001.1, on the reverse strand, counting down.
TTCCGCGCGGGTGAACAACCCCACATCCTGATGGTGTTCGAAGTCGGCACAGCCACGATGATGTCCGCCACGGGCGCGACCAAGCCGGTCTTCGAGGTCATGGCCGAAAGCGGCGCCACCTTCGACCCGGACGCCTACATCGGCTCGGTCAAGGGCTATTACACCTCCACCGACGGCGAAATGCTGTCCCTGCCTTTCAACTCATCCACCCCCGTTCTCTGGGTGAACCGCGATGCGTTCGAGGCTGCAGGCGTTGATCCCGACACGGATCTGTCCACTTGGCAGAAAGTGGGCGAGACGCTGGACGCGCTCAAGGCCGGGGGCGAAGACTGCCCGCTGGTGACCGCATGGCAAAGCTGGATCCACCTTGAAAACTTCTCGGCCTATCATGACGTGCCCTTTGCCTCCAAGGACAACGGCTTTGCCGGGACCGACACCGAACTGATGCTGAACGGCGAGGCGCAGGTCGCGCATCTGACGGCGATGGGTCAGTGGGCGCAGGACGGCAAGTTCATCTATACCGGCCGCCGCAACGAAGGCGGCGCCAACTTCCGCTCAGGCGAATGCGCGCTCTTTACCGAAAGCTCTGCGGGCTATGCAGGCATCAAGGCCGAGGCACAATTCGACTTTGACGTCCGCCCGCTGCCCTATTGGGAAGGCGTCGGCAACAGCCCGCAAAACACCATCATCGGCGGTGCTTCGCTGTGGGTGCTCGAAGGTCATGAAGCCGAAGAATACAAAGGCGTGGGCGAGTTTCTGGCCTACCTGTCGTCGTCAGACGTGCAGGCCCAATGGCACCAGGACACCGGCTATCTGCCAATCACCTCCGAAGCAGGCGACGCCACGCGCGCAGCCGGTTTCTATGATGAAAATCCCGGCACCGATATCGCCGTAATCCAGATGACCGCCAAAGAACCCACGGCCAACTCCAAAGGCCTGCGCCTGGGCTCCTTTGATCAGATCCGCGGCATCATCGACGAAGAGCTGGAAGCGATCTGGGCGGGTGACAAGTCTGCGCAGGAAGCCATGGACAGCGCCAAGGAACGCGGTGACGCACTGCTGCGCCGTTTTGAAAGCGCAAACAAGTAAGCGACATCGGGCAGGTCCACGTGGCCTGCCCGTTTTCTGACGGGGGGCTTGAGAGATGGAAAAGCGCGTCACGTTTCGCGGCTGGATGCTGCCCCTGCTGTTGATCGCACCTCAGGTCGTAATATCTGCCGTCTTCTTCTTTTACCCTGCGGGACAGGCGATCTGGCAATCTCTGTTCATTCCCGATCCCTTTGGCCTGTCGTCTCAATATGTCGGACTTGGCAATTTCGACTATCTGCTGAGCGACCCATTCTACCGCGCATCATTCCTGACAACGGCGGTATTTTCGATCCTCGTTACATTGTGCTCAATGGTTCCGGCGTTGTTTCTTGCCGTCATCGCCGACCGCCTGATCAAGGGCTCAGGCGTCTATCGCACCCTGCTCATCTGGCCCTATGCCGTGGCCCCTGCCGTCGCGGGCGTGCTGTGGCTCTTCATGTTCAACACCCGCGTTGGCGTGATCTCGTGGTATCTTGGCACGCTGGGCTATGACTGGAACCACGTACTCAACGGCAGCGAGGCGATGGGGCTTGTCGTGGTCGCCTCAGCCTGGGGGCGGATCAGCTACAACTTCCTGTTCTTCTTTGCCGCCCTGCAGGCGGTGCCCAGATCAGTGATCGAAGCGGCCGCCATCGACGGTGCCCGCTTCTGGCGCCGGTTCTGGACCATCGTGCTGCCGCTCCTGTCGCCCACCACGTTCTTCCTGCTGGTCGTGAACGTGGTCTATGCCTTCTTTGAAACATTCGGTGTGATCCACACGATCACTGCCGGTGGCCCCCAGCAATCGACCACCATTCTGGTCTACAAGGTCTTTTCGGACGGCTTTGTCGGTCAGGATCTTGGCTCCTCTTCCGCACAGTCAGTGATCTTGCTGTTCGTCGTGGGCCTGCTGACCGTGATCCAGTTCAAATTCATTGAAAAGCGGGTGCACTACTGATGGCCCGCGAAGTACATGGCATGGTGGAAAAGCGCGGCGCGGGCCTGTGGCTGACGCATGCGTTCATGATCATCGGCGTGCTGGTGATCTTCTTTCCGATCTGGCTGGCCTTCGTTGCCTCCACGGTCACCCAACAGGATATTATCCAGCCTCCCATGCCGGTGATGCCGGGCGATCAGTTCTGGATCAATTACAAGAATGCCCTCTTTTCCGGTGTGAACGTGCCGGTGGCAACCATGCTCTTCAATTCACTGGTCATGGCCATCGGCATTGCCGTGGGCAAGATCATCATCTCTTTGCTCAGCGCCTTTGCCATCGTTTACTTCAAGTTTCCGGGCAAGATGATTTTCTTCTGGATGATCTTCCTCACCCTGATGCTGCCCGTCGAAGTGCGCATCGTGCCCACGTACGAAGTCGTCGCAGGCTTTGGCATGCTCAACAGCTACTCCGGGCTGATCTTCCCGTTGATCGCCTCAGCCACGGCCACCTTTCTCTTCCGCCAGTTCTTCCTCACCATACCGGACGAATTGGCCGAAGCCGCCCGCGTGGATGGCGCACGGCCAATGCGGTTTTTCTGGGACATCGTCGTCCCGATGAGCCGCACGAACGTCGCCGCCCTTTTTGTGATCCTCTTCATCTACGGCTGGAACCAATACCTCTGGCCGCTTCTGATCACGACGGACCCCGAAATGAACACCATCGTGATGGGCATCAAACAGATGTTCCCCAGCGGTGACGACTTTGCCCATTGGCCCACGATCATGGCGACCTCCATCCTTGCGATGATCCCGCCGGTGATCGTGGTGGTGGGGATGCAGCGGCTCTTTATCCGCGGCCTTGTAGACAGCGAGAAATAATCATGGCGACAGTCACGCTAGCAGGCGTCAAGAAAAGCTTTGGCCCCACCGATGTCATTCATGGCATCGACGTGGCGATCGCGGATGGAGAATTCATCGTGATCGTTGGCCCATCGGGCTGCGGCAAGTCAACTCTGCTGCGCATGGTCGCAGGGTTGGAAACCGTCTCGGCGGGCGACGTGCTGATCGGCGGCACACGGGCCAACGACCTTGAACCGATGGACCGCGACATCGCCATGGTTTTCCAGAATTACGCGCTCTATCCGCATATGTCGGTGCGCCAGAACATGGGCTACGGGCTGAAGATCGCCAAACTGCCTAAAGACGAGATCAATGCCAAGGTGGAAGAGGCCGCCCGCCTGTTGCAGCTTGAACCGCTGCTGGACCGCAAGCCCCGGCAACTCTCCGGAGGGCAACGTCAGCGTGTCGCCATGGGGCGCGCCATCGTGCGCGAACCGGCGGTGTTCCTGTTTGACGAACCCCTGTCGAACCTCGACGCAAAGCTACGCGTGCAAATGCGGCTTGAGATCCGCGAACTGCAGGCCAAGCTGGGTATCACATCGCTTTATGTCACCCACGATCAGGTCGAAGCCATGACAATGGCCGACCGCATGATCGTGATGAACGCGGGCATCGCCGAACAGATCGGCACACCGCTTGAGGTATATGAAACACCGCGCACTCTTTTTGCCGCTCAGTTCATCGGCAGCCCGGCGATGAACATACTCGATGCAGTGGTCGAGAACGGACAGGTCATGCTGCAAGGTGTCGCGGTCGCGCGGGCCAACGGTCCCGATGGCCCGGTCAAGTTTGGCATCCGGCCAGAACATATGCTGCCGGATGATGCAGGCCCCCTCGTGGTTGCGGTGCAAATGACCGAACCCCTAGGGGCAAATACGCTGCTCCATGGCAAGTTGCCGGGCCATCATGACAGTTTCACCATCAGCCTGCCCGGCGTTCATGCGTTGCCGAAAACCGAGATGCGCTTTGCCGTGCAAAAGGGCCAGTCCCACGTCTTTGATGCGGCCACAGGCGTGCGCAGGACCTAGCCTGCGGGCACATGCTCTCTACCCTGCCGCGAGGCCAGCGCGCACAGCGCGCGCTCAAGGATCAGCGCACCGTAGGCCGGATTGCGGTGCACGGGATCGATGGTGTCATCAGCGGCGCGGCGGCTGTATTCGGGTTTGCTGGTACAACCGTCACCACAGGTTTCCGGCGGCTGGCGGATCAACGTGATGCCATCCTCTGCCGCCGCCTGCTCTAATGCTGTCCAGATCCGATCCACCCCTTCCCGGTTCGGTTTCTGGGCGAGCGTATACTCAGGACCCTTCTGCGGGGCTGACCCTTCTGCAAGGAAGGTGCTGGGCGCCACAAGAATGTCACAGCCCGTCGTTTTCGCAAATGCGCGCGCAACACCGTAGAATCTCTGACGGCGCAGCCAGTCCGCACAGGTCTGCGCGAAAACCGCCTGCGATGTGAATGCCTCCGGTTGCTGAAATCGCCTCAATTCGGGCTCAAAAATATTCAGCGACCGGATGCGCGCGCCCATGAACAGGATCACGTCAAAATCATCCGGGTCCAGCGCCGGGCGCCCCGCGTCGTTCACGGCCAGAACAGACGGCAATGCCTCGTCGCTGGGCACCACCTTCCCATCCCTATAGGCCAACTGGCGAAACAGTGGTCCCTCCGCCCCCCAGAATTCAATCTCGATGCCACCGGGCGGCTCAAAGAGCGCCTCCGTCACGGCACGCTTGATGCATCCGATATGGCTGTCACCGAAAACGCATATCCTGCGGGGTCTAGCGCTGGAAGGCATTCAGCATTTCCTCTTCGCAAACCAGATCTTCCACCGAGGGCGGCGGGGTATCTTTGCTTGTCTCGTGACCCTCCGTCTGCGGATTATCAGCATAACGCTGCGCGCCGAATTTCGCGGCCTGATCCGCAAAGAAAGTGTTCATCACATGCGCCACACCATGGGGGGAAACGCTACGCATATTGGGCTCGTAGAACATTCCCCGATAAGGGCATGAGGTGATGATCTCGTATGAGGGGAAGTAGTCCGTGAAACGGCTTCTGCTGACCATGTCACCGGCAACGGCGCGCAGGGTCGACTTTGACAGCGTCGTCGCCGTCAGCACGTGCTCTCCCGACGCCGTCGCCGTCAGCGGCACAGGCGACACCGTCAACAGGAACCGCAACCCCCTGTTGTGCCCGCGCATGATGTTCAGCGCTGCCCGCAGATCACGCCGGATTTGATTGAACGGCTGGTTACGGAACGCATGTTCCGCCGGATCGAAGGTCCCGGCCAGCGTGCCGGGGCACATGGCATATTCATGGCCCGCCGCCAGATTGTACCATGCTTCCGTCAGACCCATCGTAAAGACAAAAATGTCGCTTTCCCGCACTGCCCGCCGGATGGCCGCAAGGGTCACTTCGCGCGATGCAAAAAGCTCTTGCGCATTTTCAAACCCGCCCGGTTCGATTGCGGGACGGAAGGGATCATAAAAGCGGCCGTCTTTCTCCCACACCTCTGTTGGCGGCGTGGCCTCGCCAAAGGCCCAGCTGACCCATTGCAGCAACGCAGTGGCGGTGTAGATATTGCCGGTCCGAAAACTGAATACACCGTAGTTGAAGTGTTTACGGCTTTCGGCAGAAAGAGCCAAAGGCGCAGGCTCCGCATCGACCCAATGATACCGCCGCGCCGCAAGTGCCCGCCCGATATGCTGCGCAAAACAGGACCCCGCCGTGACGATCCGATGTTTTGGCAAAATGCGGAATTTCGGCTGCCACAGCCCTTCAATGTCAAAGGCCGATCGACCAGCCACTGCCGTTTTCCAGAACGCCTTGTCATCCAAGTCGGTATACGGATTGGGTTGAGGCGCCGCTCGCGTGCGCGCGTTGGGGGTCTTGCCTGACATCGTCACCTGCTCTCAATTGTTATTGAGTGTTTTAGCATCATTTTGTGAAGCGGCCGTTGCCATTTGACAAGCAATTCAGAGCGGATTTGTGCAATATCCCGACACCTGCGGCAGTTGTGCCAACTGCGGGATCGCGCCGAAACTAGGGCCGAATCTCCACGCTGGCACAGCCCAAATGAGGCAAAAGCGTGACGTTCAAAATGCTTCGCTTCACGATATGCAGGCCCCGAACCCGCCAAAACGGCTCCTTTTTTCGAAAAATTTCCCCCTAAACTGGCAATTGCCCAGGTCCATAACCGCCTCGGATGCAGAAACAATCTGTTTCAGAAAAATTCGCTCAACTGTGGCGAAAATCTGTTAGGGATATGGCGGAAATAATTACGAATGATCTGCGTCGCTTTTTCAGGGTTCGGATAGGCGACGGGGCTTGGTACAGGATCATCGGCTGTGTCCGTCCTGTTCAGGCCGCGGCCGTACCAACAAACCGGTGGGTTTCGCGGGCCGAGATCGACACGGCCCTGCGCCATGTTGGCACAGGTTTAACGAGTTCTAGGCCCTTGGAGGGTTTGTATGAAGAAGTTCAATGCCGAAGGGCCTGAGTACGGCCTTTTCGATCTTGTGGAACCAAAACGAAATTTGGGGCTCGCATTCGAAAACGGCAATGCACCGATCGTGACAATGGCTCCGTCCGTCTGGGATGACGATGATCTCGCGCCCAGACGGATCGGCAACCAATTCTACCGCGTTTTCGTCAAACGGGCCTTTGATATCCTGCTGGTTCTTGCCAGCGCACCGTTTGTCCTGCCTGTCATCGCCCTTTGTGCGCTGGCGCTCTGGATCGAAGGGGGCCGCCCCTTCTATACACAGCAGCGCATCGGCCGTCGCGGGGATCGGTTCTCGATCCTCAAACTGCGCACCATGGTGCGGGACGCCGACAGCGTGCTCAAGGATATCCTGGACAGAGATCCTGCAAAGCGTCGCGAATGGGATGCCCTGCAAAAGCTGAAGGCAGACCCGCGGGTGACCCGTGTGGGACAGGTCCTGCGCGTCACCTCCCTTGATGAGCTGCCGCAGCTTTGGAACGTCTTGAAAGGCGACATGAGCCTGGTCGGACCCCGCCCCATGATGCCCGAGCAGGCACCGCTTTACGGCGATATGGCGGCCTACGAGGCCCTGCGCCCGGGGATCACGGGGCTGTGGCAGGTATCGGCACGCAATGGAAACCGGTTTTCCCATCGCAACACCGTCGACGCCACCTACGAAATCACACTGAGTTTCGGCGCGGACTTACGGATCGTATTCCGGACAATCGGCGTCGTCCTTCGCGGCACGGGGTACTGAATGATGACATGCTGTTCCTCAATCGTGCAGAGCGATAGTATCGCACCATGCCCAAGAAACCGAAGGGGGATGTGATGCGCGATTCGTATCTTTTTGACGATTCCTCCGATCAAATCAGTCATGCGGACGTAGTGCAGACCGGCACCGGTTTTCGCCACTCGATCCGGCCCCGCCGCGCGGTGGTGGAGCAGGCGCAGAAACGTGCGATGGCACAGGCCTTCGATACCCCCTTTGACAGCCGCGTTGTTGCAGATGCCGGATCATCACGCTGGGACGACCTGCCCTTGGCGGACCCCGGCACCCGCCGCGCGCTCAGCTCTGCGATGCCGGTTGTCGATGCGGGCCGCGACACCCCGTCTGTGCGGGCCTTCGATCTACTGCGCACACGTCTGCGCCAGACCACACAGGAACACGGCTGGCGCAATATCGCCGTCACCGCACCGACCTCAGGCTGCGGCAACACCTTCACAGCCGTGAACCTTGCCCTCAGCCTCAGCCGCATCGCAGGCTCCCGCACGGTGCTGATGGATCTCAATCTGCGCCGCCCCGGCGTCGCACGCGCGTTTGACATGAAGGCGCCTAGCACCATGCGCGATTATCTCGACGGGACCATCCCGCTAGGGGATGCGATCGTGCGCGTCGGCGACACTCTGGCATTGGCCCTGAATGAGGATGTGCACGAGAACCCCTCAGAGACGCTGCAGGATCCTGCAACCGCCCTGACGCTGGAACGCATGCGCGCGTCCTTGCGGCCCGAACTGGTCATCTATGACATGCCGGCAATGCTTGCCAACGATGATCTGACGGCATTCCTGCCGCAGCTGGATGGGGTTCTGCTGGTCAGTGACGGCACCCAGACGATGGCGCGCGAACTGGTGGAATGCGAACGCATGCTTGACGGACAGGTGCCGCTGCTTGGCGTTGTTCTCAACCGTGCCCGCAAGGACTCAGTCCCGTCATATCGGTGAAAAACGCCGCATAATCGCCCAATTGTTCTGATTTGACCGGATTTGACAGGGCGAGCTCTTTCGTCACTCCGCCCGAAGGATTAGGAAAGAACGGATATGGGTCCGATCTATTCGCTTGCTGATTTTCTGGACATGCTTCGCCGTCGGGTGGGGGTGATTTCGTTTGTCGTGATTTCCGGGTGCTTTGCCTCAGTGATCTGGGCGCTCTCGATCCCGCATCTCTACCGCTCAGCCGAAGTGATCCAGATTGAGCAGCCCAAAATCGACAGTGAGCTGGCACCGACCACGGTCGCCGGATCTTCGGCGCGCCGCCTGCAACTTATTGAACAGCAATTGATGTCGCGCAACAGTCTGACGGATATCATCGACCAATTCGGCCTCTACGACCATCTCGACGCGTTGCGCCCATCTGAAAAGGTCGATCTGCTGCGCCAATCGGTCAGCATTGCCGGTGTGGCAGCGGTGCGCGAAGGGTTTGCCGACGACGGCACCATCTCTGTCCTGACCATCTCGGCTGAGATGGAGACAGCGGCCCTTGCCCAGGCGGTCGCACAGGAATTCGCCGACCGCACCCGGGCCCTTTCCGCCGCCCAGCGGCAGGAACAAACCGCTGAGACCCTGGCATTCTTCACGCAACAAGAAGAGAACCTGGAACGCGACATCGCAGCGCTTGAGGTGGAATTGGCCGCCTTCCGCTCAGAAAACGATCTCAGCATCGAAGGCAGCCTCGATTTCCGCCGCGACGAAATCGCCAGCCTCAACACCGCCCTGCTGGCGCTGGACCGCGAAATCATCGCCGCGCAACTTGCCCGAACCCGTATCGATCCCAACCAGCGCGCAGACACCGTCCGCCGGCTCGAGACCGAACTGGACGCAACGCTCGAAAGCCTCACCACACAGCGCAGCTTGCTGCAGGACCGGCGCAACACCCTCAGCGCCAGCATCCGGACCACACCCGAGGTCGAGCGGACGCTGGCTGAGTTCGAGCGGCGCATGGAACTGCTGCAGGGCCAGCTTGACGTCATCTCGACCCGCCGAAATGAGGCCGAGGTTGGCAATTCCCTCGAAACCGCTGCGCGGGGCGAGCGCCTGATCACCATCGAAGAAGCCTCCCTGCCCGACTACCCAATCACCACCAGCCGCAAAAGCCGTGTCTTTCTGGGCACCACAGGCGCGCTTGCTCTGGGGCTGGTGATCGCCTTCCTGCTGGAACTGCGTCGCCCGGTACTGCGTACCGCCCGTCAAATGGAGCGCGAAACCGGCCTGCGGCCCGTGGTTTCCATCCCTGAAATGCGCCCGCGCCAGATGCGCCCCAAAAAGGGGTTTGCAAAAATTTGGGAAGACAGGCGTCTGTCAGGGCAACGCGGGCGTGCAGCACGGCTGGCACGGGGCCCGGATATGACCAAAAGCTGAACGATCACGGCGCCTGGTGCCGGGCTATCCGATCTCAAACAGTCGCCGCGGCCATCGCGGCAATTGCATCCCAGTGCAGCCACAGCGCCAGCATGCCGACACTCAGCCCAAGCACCGCCCAGACCAGATCATGCGGTGCGTCCCAGACCCCATGCACCCGCGCCAGCCAGATCAGCACGGCGTGCGAAATCAGTAGCGCCAGCCCCATACCGATCATCGCCCCCAACACGCCCGCCTGCGCGGCCCCGATCAGCAAGAACCCCACCTGCAGGCTCGACCGGGCCGCTGAAGACATAAAGAAACGGCGCGAATCCCCTGCGGCCAGCGCGGCCTGATCATAGGTCATGCCAATCACCTGCGGGATCAGCGCCACGGACAGGATCACGATGATGCCCCCCGCATGGCCATACCGCGCATCATAAAGCAGGTCCGTCAGCCAAGGGCCCAGCAGCGCCATGACCATCAGCAGGCCAATCACCCCGGCTGAAAGCGCATACCGCAACCGGCTGACCCGCGCGGGTGCTGCCCCCTCACGGTAAACCGGGATCATCACCCGCCCGGTCACATTAAGGCCCAGCAGCAAAGGAAAGCTGGCCAGAAAATAGCCAATGTTGTAGATGCCCAAGCTCTCAAGCGTCAGGAACTTGCCAAGGATCGCCTTGTCCCCCTGGCTTGCAAAGAACCAGAACAACGTCGACAGAAAGATCCATTTGCCAAAACTGACCAGCTCGCGGCCCGCGGCGGGCTCCCATCCGAACCGGTTGCGCACGCCGGGCAGGCCAAAGTGCATCAGCACCAACCGGGCAACCGCTTGCACAACACCGCCGACAACGAGCGCGGCTACCGACTGCCAGATCACCGCAAGAACAATCATCACCGCAATGCCGATCACCTGACTGATCAGATCAAGCGCTGTCACCCGGCCCATCAGCAAATGTCGATGCGCCGTCTCAATTCGCGTGGGGCTGAAACCCTGTATCGCAAGTGCCATCGCCGCTATTGGCAGATATACCGCAAGATCGGCCTGCCCGTAGAATGCGGCAACAGGTGCAGCCAGCAGCCAGGCCAACCCCCAAAGCAGAAAGCCGCGCGCCACTTGGATCGTCCAGGCTGTGTTCAGAAAGGGCGGATCATCCCCCCGTTTGCTTTGCGCGATGGATGGCGCGATGCCCACGTCCGAAAACAATGTCAGCCCCACCGTGATGACCGAAATCAATGCCATCAGACCAAAGGCTTCAGGGAACAGCAGCCGCGTCAGGATCAGGTTCGAAGCCAACCGAATGGCCTGTGACGCACCGTATCCCAGCACGATCCACGAGGCCGAGCGCATCACCCGCGCGCCCAGCGCGTTGCCTTCAAGGGCGTGTGATAGCCGCGCAAACACCAAAAACCGCCTCACTCATGCCATGGTCAAACTTCACAAACGGGATTGCCCCATGGGCCGCAACAAGGCAATGGGAAGGTGACGGTAATTCTCCCCTCGGAGGCTTGTTTTGAAGATCGCGTATATCCTCAATACCTATCCACAGCCCAGCCACAGCTTCATCCGGCGCGAAATCCGGGCGCTGGAAGACGACGGGCACGATGTGCTCAGGTTTGCCATGCGCGCATCCGATCTGCCTTTGACAGACCCTCAGGACCGCGCGGAAAAGGACAAGACGGAATATGTGCTGGCCGCCGGTCCGCGCGCCCTGCTCGGGGCCAGCTGGCGCAGCCTGCGCCGGGACGCGGGCGATTTGTGGGGCGCGGTCAAAATCGCATGGCAGATGGGGGGCGTCTCTGACGTGGGTCGCCTGCGGCATCTCATCTATCTGGCCGAAGCGGCGTTTGTCGCGGAACGCTGCCGCGAAGAGGCGGTGACCCATGCCCATGCCCATTTCGGCACCAATGCCGCTACAGTCGCCCTGCTGGCCGCACGGATCGGCGGGCCAAAGTTTTCCTTTACCGTGCACGGGCCCGAAGAATTCGACGCGCCGCGCGCGCTATCTCTGGGCCAGAAAATGGCGGCGGCCGACTTTACCGTTGCCATCAGCCAATTCGGACGCAGCCAGCTTTGCCGCTGGGCGGCCCCCGACGACTGGGGGCGCATTCACGTCGTCCATTGTGGCATTGAACCCGCAAAATTTGATACCCCCGCGCCGCTGCCTAAAGGTCCGCGCCGACTGGTCGCCATCGGACGACTGGTGGAACAAAAGGGTCAGCTGGCACTCGTGCAGGCCATGGCCGAGGTTCAGGAGGACATACACCTCACCCTGATCGGCGACGGTGAGATGCGCAGCGCGATCGAAGCGCTTATAGCGCACAGATCGCTCAAAGAGCGCGTTACCCTGACCGGTTGGGTGGACGAGACCCGGATCATGCAGGAATTGGAAACCGCGCATGCGCTCGTGATGCCCAGCTTTGCAGAAGGTCTGCCCATGGTCGTCATGGAAGCCATGGCCGCCGCCCGCCCTGTCATCGCCACCTACATCGCAGGCACGCCCGAACTGGTGCAGGACGGCAAGACCGGCTGGCTGGTCCCGGCGGGCGATGTCCATGCGCTGGCCGAAGCGATGGATGCATTTGCACGCGCACCCTTGTCCAAGTTGACACGCATGGGCACTGCAGGGCGCGCGCGCGTCCTGCAACGCCACGATGTGGCCGCCGAAACCGCCAGGCTGGCTGCGCATATGCAGGGCTAGATCCGGTCCCGATGCCCGCGGTGCGGTATCAACGCCCGCGCACCCAGCGGCTCTTGCTGCGCAGAACCGGCAGCCGAATGGCGGCGCGCACGGTGGCAAAGGCCAGAAACGCGACAGGGTCGCGCAACGCCCGCTGCCAGACCGGCACGGTCTTGTCGTGCAGATCATCGTTCTGCATCAGATGCGGAAACTGCTCTGCCACCTCCGCCACGCCGATGTCCTGACGCCGGCGCACGCGCACCAGTTGCGCAAACCCCTCGATCATCGGCCAGTCGTACGTCGCCGGTACGTCGAACCGCTCTTCGGGGGTGAAGTTGAGCCGTGCAAAGGTGTCGTCAGAAATGATATCCGGCCACTCTCCCCAGCGCGCCCGGCCCACCCGGTTCATGGCAAAAACACCAAATCCCGGCACTCCGTGAACCATGAAGGGCGTGGTTTTCCAAAAGCGGGTATAGGCGCGCGTCAAGGCATCCGCGCCCACCGTGACCACCGGCGTGCCGCTGGCATAGCGCGGCACGCGCACGTGCAACACCTCTGCCAATTGCCCGATCAGCGCAGGCGACACGTTGGTATCCGCATCGACATAGATCAAGACGTCCCCCGTTGCCCGCGCCTCGCCTGCGTTCCAGGCGCGCAACTTGCCGCCCTCAGGCAGGTCCAGCACTGTCAACGACCAGCCTTTCAGCAGCACCTGTTCCTCAAAACTGCGTGCGATGCGGGCCGTGTCATCGCTGCAGCCATTGGCGATCACGATTAACTCGACCGCGCCATCAACCGGGTCCGAGGCCAACAGGGCCCCAAGGCAAGCAGGCAGATAAGCGGCCTCATTATGTGCCGGGATCAAAACCGACGTGCTCATGGCGTTCCCACCAGTGCATCCCAGCGCGCAGTCGTATCATCCAGATGCCGCAGCGCGCCCCATGAGCCCCATTTGGTCGGATTGTAGACATCGGAGTAATGCGTAAAAAGCTGCCCACCCACGGCGGTCCAGCCTTCCAGCAACGTCTGGTAAAGCGCCCCCATCTGAGGCGTATAATTGAAATGCTGGAAGAACGCGGTGAGCTCTTCATCCTCGACCTGACCGCCGATGCCAACGATATGACTGCCCCCCTCGTATACGACCAGGTCCAGCCCATGCGCCTGCGCCACCCCTGCGTGATAAGGCCAGACACGGCCCACTAGATCGGCCAGCGTATCAGAACGGTCGCCGCTCAGTGCGCCGTCGCGCAGTTCGCGTTCTGCCAATTCAACAGCAGTGTCATAGCGATGCGCCGCGATGTACGCACTGGCCGCCTGCCCCTCAAGGCCCTGCGCCTGTGCCGCCGCTTCGGCATCGCGCTGGCTTTCCTCAAGCCAGCCCATGACCAGCCCCTCGCGGTCCTCGCGGCCCAGAACGCCGCCGAAATACCCTGTCACCGCATAGGCATCAAAGCTCTCCACCGGCTTTGGCTCCCCCTCAGCGACGGCCAATGGCGCGTTCAGCGCCTCACTTTCAAGCCCAGGCCAGCCAGTCTGGGAAGAGACTACATTGACCAGCCGGGCCTCGGCCTCGTCGCCGAAAACCTCGGACCAGATCTGCGCGACCCGGGCCGCCCGAAGACCATAGGCCTGCATCCATTTGTCCTTCTGACTCCAGCGCGCACGAGCTGTGACATCGGCCCACCGAGCCTGCCCGAATTGCCAGTTCCAGACCTCGTTTGAAAACTCGACATAGGCTTCCAGTTCCGGATCGAGCGTATCGCGCACCAGCGTGGCAAAGGCACGGACATATGCGTCATCTGCCAGATGCGGCATGTTGAACCAGACGTCTTTTTCCAGCTCATTGGCCAGCGCAATCATGACCTCGGCAGGCACGCCTCCCTGATACGTCACATCTGCGGGCCTCGGGCGATCCGCCCAGACCGATTGGGTGGAATTGTTCGTCTGCATCCAATCCATAAAACGCAACAGCCGCAATTGGCCGACCTTCGCGGTCCACGCAGGATTGAACACGACACCTTCACGCAAACGGTCCAGATTGTCGGCATGCACCACGCTGATGTTGCGCGGGGGATCAGTGGTGTTGATGCGCTGGATGCGTATTTCCACCCCACCGGCACCGGGGGCATAATCGAACGTGACCTCGTTCTTGCCATACCGCACCCGCTCTGCGCGGCCGGCAACTTCAATCACACCGGTGCCCTCATACCGCAGCACATAGCGCCCCTTCAGGGAAACGGCGTCGGGTGGCATATCCGTCAGAATCAAGGTGCCGATGCTCGACAATTCGGGTGGCATTCTGACGGGCCAACCAGCGTCATCCAGATATCCCTCCGCCCGCAACGCCTCCAGTTCCATGCCGCCGAACTGGCCGGGCTTGTGCCCGATCCAGGGCCGCGCGGTCTTCATAACATCGATGAATGGCTGCTGCGTGCTCCAATCCGTCACAGCGGCAAGGCCGATGCCTATCGCGGGCGTCCCGTCGACCGCAACTGCCTGCCCTTGCACAGGAATAACCGGCGGTCCCGTTGGCACGGCGGGTGCGGTGACTGCGCGGGCGGGCTGTGTTGCGACCGGTGGCGGCGCTGGTACAGCACCGCCATAGGCCTGCACCGCCTCCCAGGCGATGCGCTGCAATGCCCGCGCAAGATCCGGATCGGGCGCATCAAATGCCGTGCCCCACCGGTCACTGAAATCCGTCGGCAGGCCCAGCGGGCTTTGCCCCGTGAGGGTCGCGTATTGCACCATCGCGACGAAGTAGTGTCCAAGGTCGCTCAGGTGAATGTCGTCAGAGAACAGCGCCGCGATATCCGTTAGCCCGGCCACCTCGCCCGCTGCGATCTGATCGTAGAGACGCGCCATCGCCTGACCTGCAGGGATCAGCCCGACCCGATCTTCATTCGCCCCGCGCACCGCCGCGACCTGCGCGACCAGATGCTCCCACTTGGGCAGGTCGCGATCCAACCTGATACGCCACGCCACATCCGCGCCTGGATCGTGCTCAACAGCAACGCCTGTGCCGCTTTTCAGACTGTGCCAGGTTTCCTGCACATAAACCCGTGCGTCCGGGCGCGCCGACAGCGCAAGCCCCGCAAAGGCCTGTGCGAAAAGGGATGTCTCGGACCACTGCAGATGCCCGTCAAGCGGGATCGCCTCGGTCAGTATAAGGTGGGTCGTGCCCCCTTCAGCAAGTACCGTGCGGGCATCGACACCTTCGGCGGAACCGCTGTGGTCCCAATTGTAGCGCAGCGGTGCCCCATTGATGATCTGCGCGCGCACCGTGCCTTCCCCGGTGCCCGCGCGCAAAACTTCCTGCAACATGTCGGGACCGTCAGTGCCAAACAGGCTGTGGCCAACCATCAAAATCGAAAAGACCGTGCCCAGCCCGCTCATACCGCGACCCCGGTCTCGGGATGGCGCGTAACGACATCCCAGACGACCTGCTGCATCTGACGCGCCAGTGCTGCATCCAGGCCCTCAGCCCGCGTCCCGTCTGCCCGCTCAAGATCATGTGGAACACCAAGGGGCGAGCGATGATACAGCACCGCATAATGCGTCAGGGCGACCACATAGGCCCCCAGATCGTTGAAATGGATCGTGTCGCTGCTGCCATCCGCATGCCGGGAGAAAAGCATGTCAGGATCCTTGCCATCTGATACCGTCCGCACCACGGCCGCCATCGCCTGACCTGCCGGAATGAGGTAAACCGGCGCGCCCAGTTGCGTGATCGCGGGGTTTTTCACCAGCTCTTGCCAATACGCCTCCAGATCGCGGTCGATGCGGGTCAACCAGCCATTGCCATCATCGGTATGGTGCCAGGTCTCATAAAGATACAGTCGGGTGTCGGGGTTCGCGGCCCGCGCCAGGGCCGCCCACCGGACAAGGTATTCCGGGCTGGCATGATATTGGATCGCGTCGCGGATCTCGACCATCTCGGTCAGAACGACCGCATCGTAGCGTCCCGACCCCAACGCCTCTTTGGCGGGCCTGAACCGGGGGTGATCATTCTCGACATCAAAGCCATTGATCGGCACATCCGGCTCCCAGTGATCCCGCAACGAGGTGCCCCAGCCCAACTGGCTGTTATAGGGGTGCCCCGCCAGTTGCGCCAGCATCGCGGGCATGTCACGTCCGACCAGCGAATGCCCCAGATGATACACGCTAAGCGGCGCCGCGGGCGGCGTAAGCGGCGTTTCGAAATGGGCGCTCACGGCATGATTGGGCACGCCTTCCGGCAAACGATTGCGCCACCAATATGCTGCACCAGCCCCACCCAGGGCCAATCCGGCAAGCGTCATGCGGCGTGAAATCTGCATTTTTCAATGTCCCGATAGGGTCGGATCGACCGTCACGGCGGTCACGATATGACCCGCAATCTCAAGATAGCGTCCCCGCAGCGTGTCGCCAACGTCATACGGCCCAATCCGGGACTGAAACCTCGCCTGAAAGTGGCCCGCCTGCGCCAGCAGCGCAATCCGCACCACGTCAAAGCCAAACACCTGCTCGCATTGGGGAAAGACAGCCTTGAAAACCGCTTCTTTGGCCGAAAACTTGTAGGTGGCAACCAACCCGGTACCGGGCTTGTTCAGGCCGACAGGCGCGTCATGGCCCAGCACATGCGGAATAAGCGCAGACTCCATCGGTTGCGCCGGTTCAATGTCCACGCCCAACAGACACGGGCGCCGACACACAACAGCAAGGCACAGCGTTGCGCTGTGCGAAATGCTTCCGTGGACACCGGCGGGCCAGACCGGCGCCCGGGACACCGCCGCCGGGATCGCCGCCGGGGCGCACCCCAGTTGCGTCATCGCGGCACGCGCGGCTGCTCGACCTGCCGCGAATTCCTGCGCGCGCTTCGGGGTCACCCGCCCTTGCCCGGCATCCTCACCCGGCCAGAGATCGGGCTGGGGCTGACGCGGGTCCGTCAGTACCACGCCCACTGGCACGTCAAACAGGCGCCGTATCGCCTGTGCAATCTGCGCATTGTCAGGCATGGGCCTGCATGCGCGCGGTGCGCATCGCACGCCGACGCTCAATCAGATCGGCGGTCTCAGGATCTATCGACCGCACCGACCGGGTTGGCGCAATCGCCGTGCCGCGTTCTTGTCGGGCGGGTCTCACGGCCACACGGCCCTGCCTGCTGTCGATATGTGCGGCCAGCGCATTCAGGACCGGAAAGCGGAAGATATCCGTGATCGACAGTTTCGCCGCGCCCAGCGCCGCCTTGATGTCACGATGCGCCTGCACAGCCAGCAGCGAATGCCCCCCAAGATCAAAGAAATTATCGTCGCCCTGAATGTCGGCGACCCCAAGAATCCCCTGCCAGATCTCGGAAATGCGCGCGCGCGTTTCCTCGCGTGCCTGCGGAGCGTCCTCTGCCGCCGCCTGCACCTTGGGAGCGGCGCGCACGGGCCTTGCCACCTGCGGTGCGGGCAGTGCCTTACGATTAATTTTCTTGTTAGGCGTCAGCGGCATCGCATCCAGCCTGATAATCGCCGTGGGTACCATGATGGCGGGCAGATCGGCAGCCAATGCTCGGCGCGCCGCATCCGGGTCAAACGCCGTACTAGCCGTGACATAGCCGACCAACTGCGCCCCGCCCGGTGCATCGCGCGCGATGACAACTGCCTGCGTCACGCCGGGCAGCGCCGACAGGCACGCCTCGATCTCGCCCAGCTCAATCCGGTGGCCACGTATCTTGACCTGCGCGTCAGCGCGCCCCATGAAATGCAAGGTGCCGTCCGCGCCCCAGGCCGCCAGATCCCCGGTCTGATACAGTCGTCCCGGCCCATAGGGGTTGTCGATATACCGCTCTGCGGTCAATGTTTCGCGCCGCCAATAGCCGCGCGTGACTCCCGCGCCGCCAATCCACAACTCCCCTGCAACACCAACAGGTTGCAGCGATTTCTTCTCATCCAGGATGAAGACCTTCGTATTGGCAATGGGGGTGCCCAGTGGGGCGGTCGCCGCTGGCGTTTTCATAACGGGCTGCGTCGTGGACCAGATCGTCGTCTCGGTCGGGCCATACATATTGTGTATCTGCGCCTGCGTCGCGTCGCGCATTGCGGCAACCAGCGATCCCGGCAATGACTCGCCGCCCACCATCAGGTGCGACAGCCCGCCCAGCGCGCGGCGCGCGTCATCGTTCGTCACCAGCATCTGCGCCATCGACGGCGTGCACTGCAGATGGGTCACATCATGGCGGATCAGCTGCGCGGCAAGCGAAAAATCATCCTGCGCCACAACCGCCCCCTCATTTGCAAGGCGCAACACCTCGGCCAGAGGTTTGAGACCTTCCATCACGACATCCGGCGCGATGCCATAATCGATCAGACAGGCAACCTCATCCACCCCGATCGCCTTCAGCTCTTCCGTGCGCGCCACGCCATCATCGATGGTGCCAAAAAGACCGCTGTCATTGAAATACCGCTGAAACGCAAACTCCAGAATCGCGTCCATTTCCTCGGCCGACAGACCCTCCAGATCGATCTCGAACGGGTTGGTCGCCCCGTGAGGTTTCTTGAAGGCAGGAAACGCCCAGGCATATTGTTTGATCAGACCCGCCGCAGACCGAAGGTAATCCTTCATCGGGGCGCGCGCGATCTCTTCCGCCTCTTCCCGGGTCCCGGCCAGATAGGTGTGCAGCATCACAGTCACCTTAAAGTCCGCCGGATCATGACCCGCCTCACGCAGGGCCGCATGGTAGATCTCGATCTTGCCCGCGACCTCCTCGACCGTTTGTCCCAGAAGATGCGTCAGCACATTCGCCCCGATCTCCCCGGCTTCTTTCCAGGTTTGCGGATTGCCGGCGGTCGTCACCCAAATGGGCAATTCCTTTGAAACTGGGCGTGGCTGGGTCAGAACCGCATGGGGCGTGCCGTCCTTTTTGGGAAACGCCACAGCCTCTCCCGCCCAAAGCTGGCGCAGTTGATCAATTGTCGCATACATCGCCGGCTTGTTCTCAGGCGGTGTGTTTTCAGGCCGCAACACAAAGTCATCGGGCTGCCAGCCACTGGCAATCGCAAGCCCCACACGCCCGTTCGTCAGGTTGTCGATAACCGCCCATTCTTCGGCGATGCGCGCAGGATGGTGCAGCGGCGCCACACAGGATCCGGCGCGAATATCGAGGTTCTGCGTCACCGCTGCTACGGCAGCCCCGGTCACCGATGGATTTGGATAGGGCCCACCAAAGGCGTGAAAGTGCCGCTCGGGCGTCCAGACCGCATTGAACCCATGCGCGTCAGCAAACTTGGCCCCTTCCAGCAAAAGCTCGTACTTCTTGGGGCCAACACCGTCGTCATTGCCCCAGTAAAACAGATTGAAATCAATGGCCCGGTCCGACGTAACAGGGCCATTGGACATCATCGTGCGGCTCTCGTCGCCCGCCAGCACCAGCTTGAAACCGCGCGATAGCGTCCAGAAAAGCTCCAACA
Source organism: Sulfitobacter aestuariivivens (assembly GCF_014763045.1). Classification (GTDB taxonomy): domain Bacteria; phylum Pseudomonadota; class Alphaproteobacteria; order Rhodobacterales; family Rhodobacteraceae; genus Sulfitobacter; species Sulfitobacter aestuariivivens. The sequence goes on along the minus strand of NZ_JACTAG010000001.1, from coordinate 115,005 downwards.
CCGAGATATCAAAGCTGAGCGAGGTCACCGCAAGCCAGACCGCGCCCGCCTCAAAATCGATCCGGTCGTCCATCCCGGCAAAGAAATTCGCCACATTGCCATGGGTAACCATCACACCCTTCGGCGTCCCCGTGGAACCTGAAGTGTAGATCAGATAGGCCAGATCATCCATGCCCGCCGAGGGTTCTGGATTGGTCTCCGGGGCCTGTGCACAGCGCGGATCGCTGTCGATCTCAAGCACCTCGGCTGCGTGTGGCGGCAGATGCGCGCGCAGTGCAGCTTGCGTGACGATAATCGGCGCATCACTGTCGGCGATGTAGTGTGCAATGCGGTCCGCAGGATACGCCGGATCAAGCGGCACATAGGCCCCGCCCGCCTTGAGAATGCCCAATGTGGCCACCAAAAGGTCGATACCGCGCGCAGTGTAGAGGCCAATGGGCGTGTCGGGCCCCGCGCCCATGCCGCGCAGGGTATGCGCCACACGATTGGCCCTGGCATTAAGCTGCGCATAGCTCAGCGACTGGTTTTCAAAGACCAACGCCACCGCGTCAGGCGTTGCTGCAACCTGCGCTTCAAAGGCTGCATGGATGGTAACCCGCTCGTACCCGCGCTGCGTGTCATTCCAGGTTTCACGCAACATATGTTCTTCGGTTTGCGGCAGGGCAGCAATGTCGTCACGTGTCTTCGCATTGGGATAGGCCGCAAACGCCGCATTCAGGCGTACTTGCAGCAGTTTCGCCGCAGAAAGGGTCAGGCGCGCAGCATCATAGTGGAGCGCGGCACCATTTTCAGCCAGCGCAACGGTGATCGCGGCCTCCTGAGGGATCGATCCATCCAGGCTGATCGCACACTCGACCGCGCCCGCGTTGATCAGCGGGTCGCGCAACGGCAAATCGCGGGCCATCCCAGCGGAGGCATTGGCCGCGTCAATCGCCTTGCCCATCCCGGCCAGAACGGTATCAAGCGGTCCTTCCGGCAAGAGCAACGGAACGGTGTCAGCAGCAAGCGGATGATCGGTCACCTTCGCCAGGGCGATACGGCATCCCGCCTCAGGATCTGCGGAACGACAAAGCACCAAAGCCGCTGCAACGGCCTGAGCCTCAAGCTTCAAGCCATTGATATCAATGGGCAAGGTAAGAGTTGCCGGCGCGCGATCCGATGCCTTCAACAGCGGCAGCGCAAGCATGTCTTGCCGCAAGGCACCGCGCCACCGAGCCTCATCCGACACGGGCAAAGCTGCGATATCCGGACACGGCAATGTCTCGCCCACCGTGAAAATCGTGGTCAGATCGACCGCTGTCCCGCCAAGGTCTGTCACACCGCGCAGGATGACGTCACTGGTTCTGGTGCCCACTGTCACCGCATCCGCAGTGACCTCGATGATCAGCCCCGGTTCGCCCGACGCCGCCGCCGACAGCTCAAGCCCGGACAGGTGGAAAAGCTTATCCCCAGCCTGCACTTTCGCGATGCCCAGAGGGTTCCAGTACCCGCCAAACTCCAGTCCGCGCACCAGCGCCGAAAGCACTTCGGCCTCGTGATCAAAGTCCAGGACGCCCATGTGTGCAGGCCTGTCATCTCGGGCGAAATAGCTGCGCTGCGAAAGGTCCTGCGGGCGACGGTTGAGGGTCCCGGCTTCCAGTTGCGCCAATACGCCGGCAAAGCTTTCCAGCCCGGCGGCATAGCATTTGGCGTTCAGGCTGAATGCCGTTTCATCCGGCGACACCTCCACCAGCTTTTGCGCCAGCAGATCGCCCTCGTCCACGCCGCCTTCGATCAGATGCCAGCTGACGCCATGGGTCGTCTCACCATTGATGATCGCCCAGGCTGGCGTATTCAAGCCCGCGTACCGTGGCAACGGACCATCATGGAAATTGATCGCGCCCTTGGCAGGGATCGCCAGAACCGCATCCGGAATGATCCGCAGGTTGGCAATGCTCAGCAACCAATCGGCCTGCACGCCAGCCCCCGGCAGATCACCAGGTGCTGCAAAGACGCGCAGCTTTCGATCTGCGGCCCAGTCGCGCACCGCCTCGTCGCGGGTCACCACGGCCACAATCGCATGGCCGCCCGCTATCATCGTGTCCCCACAGGCTATCGTCAGGCTCTCGTCTCCGATCAAGATGGCTGAAACGGGCGCAGGTCTGAAAGCGGCGGTCATAAGGTATCCTCCGAAGGGGAGCGGGGGGTGATCTGGCGGCGTCCGGCAGGGCCAAGGCCCAAACCAAATCGGAACAAATCTGGCAGGAAATGCGGCGCATCCTGTGACGGCTGACCCGTGACACGGCATCGCACAGCATGGATCGTGGCCCCTGAAATCCGGGCACACCACGCAAGGGCTGCATAGACACGCCCGTGGTTTTTCACAAAGTAATGCCGACGTGAGGCGAACCAATAGTCCGGCATCCGCGCCCATTCCCGCATGCCCGTCGACACAGAGCCCACATGAACCACACGCGCATCCGGCACGAACCAGCAGGTCCAGCCTGTGCGGGCGGCACGCAGGATCAGATCTGTTTCCTCAAAGTAGAGAAAGAAGGTTTCGTCAAAAAGTCCGACATCACGCAGTGTTTCTGCACGGATCAGAATGCTGGCCCCGGCAGCCCAGTCGACCTGCGTCGGTGTCGTTGGCAAGGGGGGCGCCACCACAGCTTTCGACAGCAGCTTTGAGATCGGGCCGATGCGGGCCGCGCCTTCAAATTCTCCCGCGATACTGGGAAACCGAAACGCCGTGGTGTGATCGACCCCGTCCTCTCCCCGCACATGCGAGGCGGCAAAGCCCGCTGTGGGATGGACTTGCAGGTGGTCCAGCAATGTCCCGATACAACCGCGATCCGGAAAGGCATCTGAATTCAGGACATAAAAGTAATCGGGCCGGGTGCCATCTGACATCGCAGCCCGCAGGCCCAGGTTGTTGCCCGCCCCAAAGCCACCATTTTCATTCGACAAGATCAGGCGCACTCGGCCCTCAGCATCCCAACCCCGCGCACTAAGTGCCTCTTGCAACACGCGCGCTGACCCGTCACCCGACGCATTGTCGATAAGCACCAGTTCCGCGCCTTCGGGCATGTCGGCCAATGCCGCTTCTGCCGCGCGCAGCGTCATCTCTGCGGTGCGGTAATTGAGGATAATCACCAGCAGGCGGGGGGTGTCCGACATGCTCATTCCGCCGCCGTGGCCCGCGGCCATCCCATGCTGTTGTCGTCAAGCGCCGCTGCGATCACTTCGCGCAGTTCCTGCGCCAGCGCGGTCACATTGGGGGCCAGCACCATCGATACATGATCGCCCGGCACCTCGACCACCTCCATGTCGGGCGCATATTTCCGCCAGTCATTGTCTTCGAAAACATATTCGCGTTCCGAAGACACCCAGCGCCCGTCAGAAACTTTCCAGTGCCGGTCAAGGGCGGGGCGGAACAGGGTCAGCGGGCCGTCCCAGGGGGGGGTATCATAGGCACCGACAGCTGTCAGGAACGCCTGCTGAATCTTCTGATTGTTGAATTCCGCACCCGGCGCATTGCCACCATCCATATGCAGTCCTGCGCGCTTTTCCTTTTCCCATGCCCAGCGATTGCGCGCCCACTCAACCAGATATGCCGGACCCTTTGACCGCAACTCAGCCATTTTTATCAAGGTCTTGTCGGCCCGCGTTAAGGTGGGCCTGACGGGCAACGGGGTATCAAGCATCGCCAGCACAGCCACTTCTTCATCTGCCGCGCGCAACTGTTGCGCCATTTCATAGGCCGTGATGCCGCCGCCGGAATAACCAGACAGCAGATAGGGCCCATGCGGCTGGACCGCGCGAATCTCAGCCAGATAGTCAGCCGCCGCCGTCGCCACATCGGTGTGCGGCGCGGTGTCGCCGATCAGCCCGCGCGCCTGCACGCCAAAGACGCGCCTTTCACACGAAAACGGCAGCGCCAGATGGCGCAGGTTCAGCACATTGCCAAACATGCCCGCAATCACAAAGAGTGGTGGTGCGTCCTTCTGGTCTGACTGATTGAGCGGTACCAAATAGTCGAATTTTCGGGCTGGTGCCGCGCTGCTCTCGGCATCCGCATCACTCTCACCCACCTCTGCCGCGATCAGGGCCGCGCACTTGGCGATCGTCGGTGCCTCGAACAGGACAGATATTGGAAATTCGACCTTGAATTCACGCTTCACTGTCGCAAAAAGGCGCACCGCAATAAGCGAATGACCCCCCAGATCGAAAAAGCTGTCCTCGGCACCGACCGGGCTCACGCCCAGCAGGTTTTCCCACATTTCAGCAAGCCGTGTCTGGACAGGCCCCTCCGGAGCGACGAAACCTTCCAGATCCGTCCGTTCGAAACTTTGACCGCCACTGGCCTGTTCAACCACCGCCGTATCGGCCTGCGCGATCAGCGCCTCCAGCGGCATCGAAGACACCAGCACCTGCGCACGATCCGACCCAAGCGCGCGCCGCAAGGCCTCGGGCCCTTCGGCCGCGCGAATGCCCTGCGAGACCAGATAGGCAAAGCGCTCTTCGGCAGGGCTCAGCACCACCTGCTCAGCATCTTCATCAAAGCGGACTTCGCGCACGTCCAGCGGCGCGGGGTTGGCAAACCCACCCTCCAGCCGCTTCATCGCAAATCGGCTGACCTCGACCAGCACGCAGCCATCGGGTGCACAAAGAGTAACGTCAAATTCGGCAAAGCCATCGCCATGGCTTACCAGCCTCACAACAGACCGGATATCGGCGGGCAAGGCCTCATGCACACGCACGCGACCATAGGACACCGGCACCCAAAGATGCGCAGCCCCGTATTCAGGGATCAGTTCCATCGCCCAGCCTGTCGCAAGATCCATCAGCCCAGGATGCAGGACAGTGCCAAGAACATGGTCTTCAGGCAGGCGCAGCGTTGCTATGCCCTGCCGCTTGCCAAAGGCGGTTTCCCGCAGAACGTGCCATTCGGGACCAAAATTCAGGTGTGTTTCCTGTGACGACCGCAGGCGGCCCTCGGCAGATTTTGTCGGGGGGCTGCAGTCTGCGCCAATCGCACGCAGATCCAGCGATACGGGTGTCTCAACATGCCCGCTTAGCGTGGCCTGGGCGTGCAACTGCCACCCCGTCCGGCCATCCAACATGCAATCACTGCGCACCTCTGCGGCATAGCCTGTGCCGTCCCTCTTGAGGGTCAGCTGAACCTGGCGCCTGGCGCCATCAGCCACCGGCATCGCACGCAGGAAATACAGGTCTTTGATCTCAAATTGCGCCAGACCTTGCGTCGCCGCCGCTTCGGCAAGCAATTCAAGGTAGCCCGTGCCGGGCATCAGCGCCTGATTGTTCTTCGTGCGATGCTGATCAAGTACCCAGTCATCCGTGCTGAGCGTCGTGGCAAAGATCGGGTCCCCGCCATCATCCACCCCCGCAGTTTCCAACAGGGCGGCATCCAGCGGGCGGGCGGGCATCACGTCACTCGCCGCTCCCGGCAGCGCCTTGGTGGCCATGCCGACATCCGCCCATATCCCCCAGTTGACAGCTGTCACACGGGTCTTGCCGCCCTTCCGTGACGCGGCAAACGCGTTGAGCCAGGCGTTCGCGGCGACATAATCCACCTGCCCCGCCGCCCGGGTCGCGGTTGAGGTCGATGAAAACAGAACCATCATCTCGCAGGTGCCATCGGGCAACAGATGATCCAGCACGCGCAGCCCCTGCACCTTGGGGGACAGCACCGCATCCATCTGGGCGTCTGTCTTGCCCAGCAGCGGACCATCGTCCAGCACGCCAGCCGCATGGATCACGCCCGTGATCCTCCCATGGCGGTCGGTCAGGTCCTGCACAACGCGTCGCATCTTGGCAAGGTTGGCCACATCGGCCCCGGCCACCTCGACACGGCCCAGGTCTTCCAGTCGTATGGCCGCCTGAATGCGCCGCGCGATGGGGTCGGTGGTGCCATTGCGGTCAAGGTAGGCTTTCCAGGTCTTGCGGTCCGGCAGCCCGTCCCGGGTCAGCAGAACGACCGTGGCGTCATGGCGCTGCAGGATGTCAGCCGCCAGCGTCAGACCGATCCCGCCGAAACCTCCCGTGATCAGATAGATACCTCCGTCGCGAAACGCAGGATCGGTATCAGATGGCAGATCAATGGACTTGTAGCCCAGAACATAACGCCGATCGCCGCGATGCGCAGCGACCGTATTGGCGGGCGTGGCCAGCATATCCTCCAGCAACCGGTCCGTGATGTCAGGTCGTTGTGGTGCCGGGGCAGCCCGTGCAAACAGCCTGCGTTCCGCAGGTGGTTCCACCCATTCCTCAACGTCGATCTGCGCAGCGCTCACACCGGGCATCTCGCGCGCAAACACACCAACAGGCCCGGCTATCAGCGCCTTTTCAGGATGGGTCAACGCCTCTTCCGCCACCTGTGCTGCGCCGGTTGTGAAGACATCCAGATGCAGGTCACCTTCCAGCCCCGCTTCGGTCAATGCCTGTGCAAGCCACGTCAGGCTCCAGAACCCCTGTTCGATGTTACGATCAAAAACAGATGAGCCGGGGCGCGGGGCCACATGATCATCGGTCAGCCAGAAATGCGCAATCCGGTCCGGCATCACCCCGCGCGCGCCAAGGGCCGCGATCAACTGGTCATAACCTGCGCGCCCCTGTTCGGCAGCAATCGTGTAGCGATCCTCATCAATCTGCGCAAAGGCATCGCCCGCGCGCACTGCAATCACCCTGTGGCCCGCAACCCGCAACCGCTGCTTGACCGGAGCGGCAAGGCCCGCGTCGTCCGCAAAAATCAGCCAGGTCTGCGGGCGGTCCGCCAACGTGGCAAGCGCATCGGCGTCGGTATCGGCAAAAGCGGGCTTCCACGTGGGCGCATATCCCCAGTCTGCCATGTCGTCGCGCCGCGCCAGTGCAGGGGCATCACCCTGCGCTGCTGCCTTGCCCGGCTCAATGAAATAGGTGTTGCGCTGGAATTGATAGCTAGGCAGCAGCACGCGGTTGCGGCGCGCAGTCCCCCAGATCTGAGACCAGTCCGCCGCGCAGCCACAGGCCCAGAGGCGCGCGATCACGCTCATGAAATAGACATCATCGGCCACGTCCTGCTCGGGGTGGCGCAAGGTGGACATCACCTGCCCCGGCCGCACGCCTGGGTTCATCGACGCAAGGGCCGACAACGCCTTGCCCGGCCCGACCTCAAGGAAAACCCGTGGGCTCGCCGCGCTCAGCGTCTTGATGCACTCGGCAAAATGCACCGTGTTGCGCAACTGCCCCACCCAATAGTCAGGATCCGTGGCCTCTTCGGCCGTGATCGTCGCGCCAGATCGGTTGGATACAAATGTCATCTTCGGCGCCTGCAAATCCAGCGTGGCAAGGAAGGCGCGATAGCGGTCCAGAATACCTTCCAGCATCCGCGAATGGGCAGCGATGTCGATCGCAACGCGCTGGCTGTCAATTTCGGCGGCTTCCAACCGGCGCTGCATTGCATCCAGCGCGGCTTGCGGGCCGGACACGGCAATCAGCTCGGGCGCGTTGATGCTGGCAATGTCCAGATCGTCACCCAAAAGTGGCGCGATCTGGTCCATGCTGGCAGAAATCGACAGCATGCCCCCTGCGGGAACTTCATCGAACAATTGCCCCCGCAGCAGCACCAGGTCGATCAGATCTTCAAAACGCATCACACCCGCAAGGCAGGCCGCAACGTTTTCCCCCATCGAATGCCCCACCATGGCAGCAGGTGTGACACCCCAGCTCAGCCATAACCGGGCCAGCGCGTATTCTGTAATTGCAATCAGCGGCAACTGAACCGACGGCTGCTTGAGGGCCGCGTCCGCAGCGCCGCTTTGCCCGGCCTCAGGCAGCCAGAGCGCGCGAATGTCATAGGTAAGCTGCGGCTGCAGATGCGCAATGCCCCGGTCCATCCAGTCGGCAAACACCGGCTCGGTTGTATAGAGGTCCCGCGCCATGCCCGCATATTGCGCCCCACCGCCCGGGAACATAAAGACCACGTCGGGGTCGGCGCCCAAAGCCTCGTGTGTAAAGACACGGCGGGTGTCCGCCGCCTCCAGCAGATCGGCAGCTTCTGCATGGCTTTCGGCCACGACAACCCTGCGGTGGGCAAAGGCCCGGCGGCCTTCCTTCAGTGTATAGGCGACATCGGCCAGGGGTTGCTCCGGATGGGCCCGCAAATGGGCCGCAAGGGCCGCAGTGTTGGCCTCAAGGGCGGCCTTGGAATGGGCCGAGATCACCAGCGGCTGAAACGGCCAGTCACTCTCGTCCGATGCGGCACGCGCGGGCGCCTCTTCGAGGATGATATGCGCGTTCGTCCCCCCTACACCAAGCGCATTGACCGCAGCCCGGCGCGGGGTGTCCGACACCCAGTCATGCAGTGCGTCATTCACCCGAAACGGGCTGCCCTTAAACGGGATCGCGGGGTTCGGCGCCTCAAACCCCAGCGAAGGCGGTATCTGGCCATGATGCAGCGCCAGCGCGGCCTTGGCAAAGCCCGCCACACCAGCCGCCGTATCCAGATGCCCGATGTTGGTCTTCACCGAACCGATGCGGCAAAAATCCGTCGCCTCCGTCTCCGACCGGTAAGCCTCTGTCAGCGCCGCAACCTCGATCGGATCGCCCAGATAGGTGCCGGTGCCATGGCATTCAACCATGCCGATGCTTTGTGCCGCGACCCCTGCGGCATCCAGCGCCTTTGCGATGGCATCGGTCTGCCCGTCGACAGAGGGCGCCAGATAGCCCGCTTTGGCAGCCCCGTCGTTGTTGATGGCCGAGCCCTTTATCACGGCCCAGATATGATCCCCATCCGCGATGGCATCTTCCAGACGGCGCAGCGCAACAACCCCTGCCCCCGACCCAAAGACAGTGCCCTGCGCCCGGTGATCAAATGCATGGCAATGACCATCAGGCGAAAGGATCTCGTTTTCCTTGAAAAGATACCCCCGACCCTGCGGCAGTTCGATCGTCACCCCCCCGGCAAGGCCCATATCGATCTCGCCCCTGCGCAGCGCTTCGCAGGCATAATGGATCGCCACCAGCGATGTCGAACAGGCGGTCTGAACACTAACCGAAGGCCCCTGCAGATCAAAAACGTGACTGACCCGCGTGGTCAGAAAATCCTTGTCGTTTCCGGTATGGCGCAGCAGGAACATGCCCACATCGTCAACCAGATCGGGATTGGAGCAGATGTTGAAATAGAAATAGCTGCCCATCCCGCAGCCTCCATAGACGCCCACAGGGCCGGCGATGCTTTCCGGCGGATGGCCCGCCTGCTCCATCGCGGTCCAGCACACTTCAAGGAACTTGCGATGCTGCGGGTCCAGAATGGCGGCGTCTTTGGGCGAAAAACCAAAGAAGTCGGCATCGAAATCGGCGAACCCGGCCAGATCGGCAGCGGCAGGCACATAGTTCTTGCGGGCGATCGTCTCGAGCTTTTCGCCCTGGGCCAGCAGCTCGTCTTGGGAAAGACGCCGAATAGACTCAACACCGTCGCGCAAATTGGCCCAATAGGCCTCAACGCCACGCGCGCCCGGGACATCCACGGACATGCCGACAATGGCGATATCGCCCGAGGGTGCTGCTTTGCCTGTTTCGTTCATTGCATCAACGTCTTCTTACTATTCTACTCGTCAAAGGGTGGTCACTTGCAGCTTTTCATATGTGTCAACTATGACGAAAAGATGGAATCCCGCCTAACCCCAGGTAGAAGATCGCCAAATGGGCTGGTTTGCAGCCGATTGTTGCGTATCCGGCAACCTTTCAAAGAGTATTCTAACACATCACAACGGTGTTTTTGCGGGGACTTTTCCCTCTGTCGCAACACTTTTGCCTGAATTGCCGTGCTGTGGCCCCGGCCACGGGCGCGCGTCACATCACCGTTCGCTTGCCCTTGGCACCGTCCTGCCCGCCCATCGCCGCCTGCATCTCAAGGCGATGCGGCATGGCCACCTTGCGCGGCATCAGTTTCTCCGCATGCCCCAGAATAGCCCCCGCAGTCAGCCATGTCATCGGCGTCAGCGTCGCATTCAGCAGCATGTCCATCATGGTGATCCCCAGGATCAGCGTCAGCGGCGCAACATAGGGCGACAGATGCCGATCCCCCTGCCGAAACACATAGAGCCCCATCAGCACCAGCGGCAGCGCCAGCAGTCCGAACTCGCAGACGTAGCCCAACCAGCCAAACGTCCCGAAGACGATGATCCAGCGGCCATCCGGGATCGACAGGATTTCACCGGTCTCTGTATGCCGGATCAGGCTGCGGCCCCAGCCCCCCCAGCCAAACAGAGGCTTTTCTGCCGCGCGAACAAGAAGTTGCTCTTCGTTGTTGAACCGATATCCCAGCGATTGGGCCCGCTCGGGATTGAACGAGGCAACCCAGGCCACAATGTCATCAGTTGGAATGACACCCGCATTGCGCAGCATTGGGTAGCCAACCGCAACAACCGCAAACACCACGGCCAGACGGATCTGCCAGCGCGCGGGTACAAAAAGAACAAGCGGTGTCAGCACGATCCCGTAGGCCAGCGACGCGAGGCTCTTGCACAGCACCAGCACCACCGCCAGATAGCCCACGATCAGGACCATCTTCCAGCGGTCGACCAACGACACCGTCCGCGTCAGGGCCGCCGCCGCCAACAGCGCCGTGCACATGAACAACGCCAGCCACAGCCCATGCGGCAGGAACACGATCGGCCGGAACCCGCCCCCCCGCATCATCTGCTCAAAGGAATGCTGGAAGAACCCGTAGACCCAGATGTTGATCTGCGGGCTGAACCGGATTTCAATCAGTGACGGGATCGAATAGATCAGCCCGCCAACCACCAGCGCCAGCAGAATTTCCCGCAACCCGTCTTCAGAGCTCAGGAACTGCCGCGCCAGCAGGAAGGGCACCAGCGTCAGCACCTGCGCAATCAGCACCGACCCGATATCGCGCACCGACTGGCCGGGCAGCGCATCAATCATGAACACAATCGGGTCCGCATCGCGCAAGACCTCGAAAATGATCGGATCGCCGTTGGTCAACACCGTCGGAACCGCAGACAGAATAAGCCCGACCGCCAGCCAAATCGCCAGACGCGACGCCGGGATCAGCCTGACTTTCTCCTTCATTGCGAATAGCAGGATCAGCAGCACGCTCAGGTTCGGTATGGATACCTTGTCCATCGCGGGAACCAGCGGCAGGTTAAACTCCGTCAGGGGCGGCAGGAAAAGATACCCCCCAAGGATCGACCAGATCAGCGCGCGCTCCAGCTTCTGGGTGCGAAACAGGATCAGGCAGACCAGCGGCCACAAGAGCAGCATCAGATATGCGATACCGTTGGGCATGGACGTCCTTTTGGATGGCACCGGGCGGTGGCCGGAAATTATCATCTGGTACTGGCGCTGTCATCCCGCTAGATTTTCCCCAGATGGCGGCGTGATGGGTGAAGTCTTTCCTGTAAGATGCGAGAATTACTGCAAATACCACACCGCAAGACCTCTCTCGAGACGGCGATGCTGCCCCTGACTTGCACAGGTGCCGTGTGAAATTTGGCACGGGTTCCAGTGAAATTGCGGTCAATGTTCCCACCCGTTCGGCATTGTTTCACACCCTGCGCGACAGGCTGAACCGCCGCGACGGATTCGCGCTGGCCACTATCAATCTGGATCACTTGACCAAACTGCCCGTCGATCCCGCGTTTCTGAAGGCCTACAAGGCGCATAATCTGGTAGTGGCTGACGGACGCCCCATCGTCTGGCTGGCACGGCTGGCAGGCACGCCGGTCGACCTGATGCCGGGCTCTGAACTGATCGTCCCGCTGTGCGCGCTTTGTGCAGAACTGCAGGTGCCCGTGGCACTTGTCGGCAGCAGTGACGCGGCGCTGGCCGGCGCGTCTAAGGCGCTGACGACGCGGGTTCCGGGTCTGGCCGTCGCCTATGTCTCTGCCCCGCCCTATGGATTTGATCCCGAAGGGGCCGAGGCAACCGCCATCCTCTCCGAACTTGCCGCCAGTGGCGCTGGCCTGTGCTTCATTGCGTTGGGGGCGCCAAAGCAGGAAATCTTTGCAGCCTTTGGCCGCGACAAGGCGCCCCGGGTCGGGTTTGCCTCCATCGGGGCGGGTCTCGATTTCTTATCGGGCCATCAGGTCCGCGCGCCGAAGATCCTGCGCGTTCTCGCGCTTGAATGGTTATGGCGCGCCGCGGAAAACCCCCGCCGGATGGTGCCGCGCTACGCCAAATGCTTTGCGATCCTGCCCCGGCTTGTAGCACAGGCCCTGCGGCAGCGGATTGGCTGAAAGCCCCATAGGATTTGAAATCAAAGCATTAACAGATCTTCTTCACTTATACTCGATCAAGTGTCTACGCCTGCCCAAAAGCCGGTTTTTCCAATATCCAAGCGCACCCAAGGCTTCCGGAAACCGCCCCAACGTTGTGAAGAAAGCCTGCATCCACCCCATGCGCGATGACAACCGCACAACCTGCGCCGGATAGACCCCCAACCCGACCAACGCCCAGGGGCCGAACAGCAGCGCGGCCAGAATAATCGCAAGTGGCAAGACCGCCCCCCAGACAATTGCGCGGCGTGTCTCTGTCACCCAGTGGCGTTCCGGCGGCGCACCGTGCAGAGCGGCACCTTCGGCAAAGGCATGCCCTGCACGACGGCAGCGCTGCCACCATTGATCAAACCGCGTCAGCGCAGCATCGTGCCAGGTCATTTCTGCATCCAGCCGCCAGATGCGCCACCCCGCCGCGCGCAACCGCACACAAAGCTCGGGCTCTTCCCCCGCGATCAGGTCATCGCGGTACCCGCCCACATCCGCAAGTGCGTCAACCCGCACCAAGGCATCCCCGCCACAGGCCAAAGCCGCGCCCATGGGCGTATCCCATTCCCGATCAATCAACGCGTTGTAGATCGATGCCCCTGGTGCGCGCTCGCGCCGCCGCCCACACACCACGGCCACATCCGCATGCGCGTCCAGAAACGCTGCAGCCTTGCTAATCCAGCCTGCGCGCAAGGCACAGTCTCCGTCCAGAAACTGAACATATTCGGTGCCCGGATCGATGGCGGCAAAGCCCGCATTGCGCGCCCGCGCGGCAGTGAAAGGAGCGTCCTGATCCAACAGAACAACCCGGGCCCCGTGCGCGCGTGCGGCCGCGATGGACCCATCGGTGGACCCTGAATCGACATAGATCACCTGCCCCACCTCGCCTTCCAGCGATGCCAGACAGGCGACAAGCCGGGCCCCTTCATTGCGACCAATGACAACTGCGGCAGGTTTCATCGCGCTGTCGCCTCAAGATGTGCCGTGTAGGTGGGCGCGCGTTGCAAAAAATCAGCCTTGTACAATTGCTCCACCCGACCCCACCGTTGCGCATCAAGCGAAAACAGCGAAACATCGGGGCGCACCTGCATGACTTTCGCCCGCGCCTCATCTTCGCCATGCGCAACCGCACCGCTCCTCAGGCTTGCCGCATCGCGCGCCAAGGTATCATTGGCAAACTTGTAGTGCTTGAGCACCGCCGTGGCGTCTGAACACACAACACCCATCGACAGATGCGGATGCGGGGCCGGCTGCACCCCGTCGCCGTTGAATATCAGCGGATGTTTCGTCAGACAGCAGGCTTCTCCGAAAACCTTGCCGCGCACACCGCCAAACAGAAACGGAATATCCGGATTTGCGGTTTCATTTGCCGCCAGCAGGGCCGAAAATTCAATGGCTTGGCTGTGGTAGCCAAACCGCTCAAGCGCAGAGATATCGTAATAGAGGAAGGAGTCCAGCGCCTTCTGAAACGTCATCCCTGCCGCCTGTGACAGCGGACCCTTGGGAAACATTTCCAGCATCTGCGCCACCAGCGCGGTGTGGCCCTGCGCCTGCATATAGCTGGTCAACGCAGATATCCCGTGGGTCTTGCGGCCCTCGAAATCCAGCATCTCGTCCATGTCGACATAGAGACACCATCGGTCGCGCCCGTAGGTCTGTGCAGGGTATGCGCGCAACAAATGCTCATAACCAGCCAGGGGCAAGCTGCACTGGTCGATCACAACCCCCGGTTCGCGCGACAGGCGCGCGATCGTGTCGTCGGTCGATCCATTATCCATCACCGCAAAATGCCGGATCCCCATAGCGCGGTAATAATCCAGAAACGCATCCAAATAGTAGCTTCCATTGCGCACCAGAACGATGGCGATCACATCATCCGGGCCGGTCTCAAGCGTCTCCGCACCATGAACATGCCTTAGCGACGCGGCAAATCGGGCGCGGCGGCGATGCTCTTTGCTGCGCTGCCACAGGCGACGGATGATATGAACCGGGTCTTTCATGCGCTGCGGTGTACGCCAGCGGTCTGGGCACGTCCACTATTCTGCCCCGGCGCGCCACTCTTTCCAGCGCAGATAGGCATTTGCGCCCCAGGTGGCAAAGGGCTGCGGCGGCAGCCGCCGGGGCGCGTCCTGCGCTTCGAAAAAGCGGGTGATATCGCTGCTGCGACCCAGCGTCGCCTCAGCCGCGGCAATCCCGCTCAGCGTGCCCCGCGCGGTGCCCAACCCGTTCTGTACGCAGGCCGCGCGCAGGTTGTGATCAATCTGCCGCGTGACCGACACGCCATTCAGGCTCAGGCACAGGTGGCCGGCCCAGGCATATGCCATCGACATCCCAGCAAACTGCGGAAAACGCGCGTCAAACTTTCTTTGTTGGGTGGCCGCCGCCCGGGCCACATCCCGCGCCGACGCGCGCATCCCCGGTCGCAGCGTCGCACAGGTGCGCGTGATGATCCGGTTGCCCCCCTGTGCGGTATCAATCCGCCGCATGGTCGTGCCCATCGGATCAGCCGGGGTCACACCCCAGCGCGGCGCGCCCCCCAGCGCCTTTATCTGATCCGCCGACAGCTCCGGCGTCATCGAGGCATAGAGGAAAAGCTGCATCAACCGGCCCTTGGCCACGCCAAAGCTTTCCAGATGGCCGTTATTGGCCAGAATGATCCGGTTGGTGCTGATCCTGCCCCCGGGCGTCGTGATCTGCCAGCCATCTCCCGCCCGGTCAAACGCGCGCACAGGCGTGCGCTCAAGAACCCGCACGCCGTTGCGTCGCAGCCCTGCGGCAAGCCCGCGCACATAGCCCGCCGGTTGCAGGATCATCGTGCCCGGCGTGTAAAGACCCGAGGTATAATATGCGCTGCCGGTAAGCTCCCGCATCGCCCGCGCATCCAGCATCTCGAAAGCCTCACCAAGGCCCGCCAGATGCCGCGCATAGCTTTGGTTGTGCGCATCCCCCGCCGCAGACGCCGCCCCGTTCACCTTGCCCGCCGGATCGGCATAGGCCGCATCTATCTCCAAAGCCTCGACCGCGTCGCGCGCAAACCGGATCGCCCCACGATTAAGAGCCGTCAGCGCCCGATCATCCCCCGACCCCGCATAATCATCCGAGGCCAGATCATGCGGCAGATCAATCATGAACCCCGAATTGCGCCCCGCCGACCCTTCGGCAATCCGCTGGGCGTCCAGCACGATGATATCAAGGGTGGGATCAAGCTGATGCAACCGCCACGCCGCAGACAGCCCGGCAAACCCCGCACCGATCACCGTGACATCCGCCGTGGCGTCCGCCTCAAGCGATTGCACCGCCGGGTAGGGCCCAAGAATTTCCGCCCAGGCCGCAGGCGTATCGAAATGAGGCGTGCACGCCGCGCGGTACATCAAAGGCCAAGCCGCAGTTTGAGCGCATCCAGCCCGTCCGTCAGCGCGTCATGCGCCCCCGCTTGCGCCATATGCGCCTTGAGCGAGGCATTAAGACCGCCTTCCGTGGCCAACCCTTGCAAAAGCGTCTCGAAATCTGCGCCGGTCTCCTGCATCTGTCGCAGGAACCCCGCAAACACACCCGCCACATAGGATTCGGCAGCCTGCTTGTCACCGGTCTGCCGGGCCAGCCACGCGGCCCCCGTCTGCATCAACGCGATCAATGGCGCAGACAGCGCCGAGCCTCCGAAATGCGCGTTAAGCGCTGCCTCGGATGCCACCGGCACCAGGGTGTCGGTTTGACCAAAAAGCGCCTCCAGCGCGGCCGATTGCGGATAAACCGGCAACATCGACCCCCCCCCCGTCGCAATCGCCGACAGCGGGATTGTGCAGGCAATGTCCACCGCCGGCGCACAAAGCTCGTGCAGTGCGGCCAGCGGCATGTCCGTCATCACCGACACCACGGCCTGATCCGCGCGAAACGGTAACGTTGGCAGGACATCGCGCGCCACGCCCGCCATCAGGCACAAGAACACCACGTCCGAACGGGCCACAATCTCCGCATTCTCGGCCACCTCGACACCCGCGACTTCCTTTGCCAGCGCGGCCGCCTTTTGCGCGTTGCGGGCAGACACCCGGATCTGATGCCCCCGCCCGGCAAGGCCGCGCACCATGTAACCGGCAATCTCTCCGGTCCCGATAAAGCCAATGCGCATCAGACCACCGCCTCATCCGCATCATCCGCCAGATCCAGCCATATGGTCTTGAGCTGGGTATATTGGTCATGGGCAAAGATGCCGTTATCGCGCCCTCCGAACCCGGATTGCTTGTACCCGCCAAAGGGTGTCGTGATATCGCCCTCCCCATAGCTGTTCACCGTGACCGTACCCGCGCGCAGCATCCGCGCGCCGCGCATTGCGCGTTTGGCATGGCTGGTGAAAAGCGACGCGCACAGACCGTAATCCGTGTCGTTCGCCACTGAAATCGCCTCATCAAAGCTCGACACATCGATCACGCTCAGGACCGGGCCAAAGATTTCATCGCGCGCCAGCCTGTGGGCATTGTCAGGTAGTTCCAACACGGTCGCTTCAACAAACCCGCCCTCGGCACCGCCGCCAACCCGGACGTTAGGCGCATCTTTCAAATACCCGGAAACCTTCGCAAAATGCGCTTTCGACACCATTGCCCCCAGCCGTGTCTCGGGATCCAGCGGGTCGCCAAGCGGCCATTCGCGCACATGCGCTTCGATCTTGTCCAACAGCTCGGCTTT
The DNA here is from genome assembly GCF_014763045.1 of Sulfitobacter aestuariivivens. Classification (GTDB taxonomy): domain Bacteria; phylum Pseudomonadota; class Alphaproteobacteria; order Rhodobacterales; family Rhodobacteraceae; genus Sulfitobacter; species Sulfitobacter aestuariivivens. The sequence goes on along the minus strand of NZ_JACTAG010000001.1, from coordinate 98,059 downwards.
GACCGCCTTGTGCACGATCAACCGACTGATGGCTGAACAGTTTTCCCCCATGTTCCAAAACGCCCCGTTGACCACATGCGCCGCAACCCGGTCGAGGTTTTCGGCATCGTCCATCACCACGCAGGGATTTTTGCCACCCATCTCAAGGACCACCTCCTTGGCATTGCTTTCGCCCGCATAGGTCAAGAACCGTTTGCCCGTCACGGTCGAGCCGGTGAAGCTGACCATGTCTACATCCATGTGCCGTCCCAGGGGTTCGCCAACCTCAGGTCCCGACCCCGGCAGCACATTGAACACCCCGCGCGGCACGCCCGCTTCATGCGCCAGCTCGGCCACCCGCAGCGCGGTCAGCGATGTCTCTTCGGCGGGTTTCACGATCACCGAACACCCCGACGCCAGCGCCGGCGCAATCTTCCACGCCAGCATCAGCAACGGAAAGTTCCACGGCAGCACCAGCCCGACCACACCAACCGGTTCCCGAACCACCATGGCGATGTGATCATCCGATGCTGGTGCGGTATAATCGTAAATCTTGTCAATGGCTTCCGCGTGCCACTTGATGCAGTTGATCGCCTCCGGAATATCCACCGTCTCGCAATCGAAAATGGTCTTGCCGCTGTCGATGCTCTCCATCACGGCCAGTTCGCGGGCGTTGCGGGTCAGCAGCTTGGCCAGCCGGATCAACACGTCCTTGCGCGCGCTGGGATGCAACCGCGACCACCGCCCATCCTCGAACGCATCCCGCGCCTTGGCGACGGCGAAATCAACATCCTCCGAGCCACAGGCGGCAATCTCGGCCAGCGGTGTGTCGGTGGCGGGGTTCACAGTCGCAAACGTCTTGCCGGACGCCGCCGGGCGATAGCTGCCGTCAATAAAGGCGGCGGTGGGCAACTCAAGCTCTGCGGCAATCGCGGCGTATTCTTCTTTTGTAAGCAATCCCATAATCTTACCCTTCTGCCTGAATGTTGCTGATGGTGGTCTTGAGCACGCGAATGACCTGCTCAAGCGCACGCTTGTCATCCTTGTTCAGCGGTTTGAGCGGCGGCATCATGCCGCCCGTGTCAATGCCCGCCATCGTCGTGCCGTGTTTGACGCAAGCCACGAATTTGCCGCCCTGCTCCAGCACACGCATCAGCGGCATCATCGCTGACATGATCCGGCGACCCTTGTCAAAATTGCCCTCAACGGCGCATGCCTCGTAAAGGGCGACGTGTTCACGGGGCAGAAAATTCGACCCCGCACAGACCCAGCTGCGCGCGCCCCAGGCAAAGAACTCCAGCGCCTGATCGTCCATGCCACATGACATCTGGATATGCGGATAGTCCCGCGCCAGCAGATGCACACGGTTGATATCCCCCGATGATTCCTTGATCGCGCAGAAATTCCGCGACCGCCCCACCCGGTCGAGGAATTCCTCATCCATCGAAACACCCATGCGACCGGGATAGTTGTACAGAATGACCGGCAGATTTGCCGCCCGGTCAATGGCCAGCGCATTCAAGGCATTTTCGCGCGCCGTCGGCACCGCATAGGGCGGTGTGCCCAACAAAATCGCATCCGCCTTCATCTCGCGCGCGCCACTAGCTAGGGCAATGGAATCCGGCGTGCGCATCGTGCCCGTCCCGACGATCAGCGGCAGACGGCCTTTCAGGCACTCTTTGGTAAATGTCGCAAGCGACAGACGTTCCTCGACCGTCTGGGCATAGTTTTCGCCCGTCGACCCGCCGGATATGATGCCATGCACACCTGCGTCGACCAGATGTTCCACCTGATCGGCAAGCGCATCACGGTTGAAACTGCCGTCAAGGCGCAGCGGCGTGACAATGGGGGTGTAGATCCCCTCGAAGGTGAAAATAGGGGTCATAGGGTCCTCGTCTGCGGGGCGGCGTCGCCCAGGGTCATGTCAAGTGCGGCAGGCATGACAAATTGCTCGATCCGGTCGCGCGACAGGTTCCAGTGATCAATTGCCAGTGCTGCGGCGGCGGCTTCGTCACCGGCCTCGATGGCCGCGATGATGGCGTCATGCTGTTGGCTGGCCTTGTCCAGATTTTCTGCCATTTCGGGGTCAGCGGGCCGGAAAAAGGTCATCGAAATCCGCGCGTGGTCGATCAAAAGCCGCTGAAAACTCGGCTGCAGATAGATGTTGGCGGCCATCTGGCCGGTGACATCGTGAAAATGGTTGTTGGCCAGTGCCCGCGCCGCGATATCTCCGCTGCGCAGGCTGGCCCGGAAGGTTTTTTGCGCCTCTTTCAATGCAGCGATCTGCAAGGGCCGCGCGTTGCGTGCGGCCAGCCGCAGGATCGCGCCATAAACCATTGGTGCCGCGAGGAAAAAGTCCCGCAACGTGGTATGGCTCATTGCGGCGACGCGGGCGCCACGGTTTTCGCGGATCTCGACATAGCCTTCCCCCGCCAGTTGCCGCAGCACATCGCGCAGCGGTGTGCGGGACAACTGGTAGCGCGCCGCCAGCGATGCCTCGTCCAGATCGGCACCCGGTGCCAGCTCCTGAACCAGGATCAGATGCCGCAGCGCGTCCAGAACGTCCGTCTTGGTCGGTTTTGACGTGCCCGCCATGATGCTGTGCTCCGAAACGATTCCCTCACGGTCATCCGCAGCTTTAGCATTGAATACAATTTGTGTACAATTATTTCCCGCGGCGTCAGCCGGCCCGGCTGTCCCGTCCCGCCGGCGGACCCTCTGCGTTAGCCGCACGCCGCAATTCCGGCGCATAAAAGGTCTGCTGCGCCCGCCCGGCACGCTTTGACGCGTAAAGCGCGACATCCGCATCCGCGAGGACCTCTTCGGCCTGTGCCGGGGTGCCGGCCCGGATCCAGACAGTGCCGATACTGGCCGAGATACGGCATTCCTGCCCCTGGAACGGCACTGGCACTTCAAGCCGTTCGATGATCCGCTCGCCCACGCGCTGCAGGGTCTGGTATCCAGCGATGTTTGGCAGGATCACCGTGAATTCGTCGCCGCCCACGCGGGCGACCGTGTCACTCTCGCGGGTCTCGTCGACCATGATGCGCGCCACTTCCTGCAGCACGTGGTCACCTGCGGCATGGCCAAGCGTGTCATTGACCGCCTTGAAGTAGTCAAGATCGATATGCATCACCGCAAAACTTCCCCCGCCAGCGATCATCCGCGCCAGCACGGTATCCATCGCACGCCGGTTCTTGAGCCCGGTCAGCGTGTCGGTAAAGGCCTGTTCCTCCGCCGCGATCTTGGCCCCCTGCAGCGACATGTTCAAACGGCGCGAGGCCGCCATGGCCGCGGTTTTCGCCTCCACCAGATAGAGCATTTCAATGGCAAGATCGGTGGCGGCAAAATCTGCATTGGTCAGGGAGTAATCGCGCACCGCGTCTACGATGGAGATGCCGAAAGACAGGTTGAGGATCATGCTGTCCGGGTCTTCCGGAAGGGGCACCATGATCCCCTTAAGCGACGTCCGCCGCGCATCGCGCAACTCAAGATGCAGCTTTTTGCGGACGTTTGCTGCCAGATCCTGCATCGAGGCGACCGCGCGGGGGCGGTTGATCGCAAACACCTCAAGAAACCGCTGCCCTATCAAAGATTGCTCCGCGCGCAGTTTCGCAATCGTCGGACCCGCGTGGGTGATATGGCCCGTCGGCCCTACGAGCAGGTGCATCGGGCACAACACATCCAGTACATCCACAATGGCGTTGTCCATCACCCCACCTGCGCGCCCAACTCAAAATGGCGCCCCTCAGCAAAGTCGGTCATCACGAGCTGAATAGTCAGCGTCTCGAAACCCTGCCCGCTGCCGGTATGTTCCAACAGCGCGAGGGTGCCATAGTCATCCGCCATCACCCGCAATACACCCATCATCACGTGGCCGAACCCGACAACGGGCGCCTCACAAATCAGGCTGAACCGCGCTGCTGCATGTTCACGCAGTTCGATCCCGGGCAGATGCAGGTCCGACACCGCAAGCCGTGCGCGATCCGGCAGATCGTCGAGCGAAAACAGAAAATCCTGAAAATCCACCCCCCCAAAGCGCAGCAATCGGCGCACGGCTTCAAAGTCGGGATTGGTTACCAGATAGGTGCCCAAGTCCTCCATCAGCTCTTCGCGCGGGCGCCCCACCACCTGCGCCATCGCATCCAGAACCCGTGGGGTCAGGGCGTCCTCATAGGTCAGCATCGATTCAAACCCGGACAATCCAAGGTCCGCGCGCGCGGCAACTTCTTCCCAGGTTTCGGTGCCGTATCCATCGCAAACAAAGCGCTGGATACTGCGATTGATCAGCCCGTGCATGGGTCCCTCACTGCCTTGCGGTTCGGCATACCTTGCCTGACGACAGGTTAATGCCGTGCTGACATATAGGATTTTACGGATATTCCGGCGCGTTGATCAGCCACAGCGCGGGCACCGGGTTCAGAAATCCGTCGGCGCGCCGCCCTCGCTTTTGCGACGTGCCACGAAATCCGCCAGTTCCTCGCGGATCGCGTCATCCATCGCGGGCGGCTCAAAGCTGCTGACGATCTCCTTGAACATGTGATGCGCCCGCTCCGCCGTCCAGATGCCGCCCGCGACCTCCCAGCCTTCGAAATTGCGCCAGTCGCTTAGGAAAGGCTGGTAAAACGCGGTGGTATAGCGGTCCTGCGTATGCTGAATGCCAAAGAAGTGCCCCTGATTGCCCACCGACTTGATCGCGTCCAGCGCGATCTCATCGGGGCCGGTCGCGCAAATCTCTGGCTCCATATACCGCTGGATCTGCTGAAGCACCTCGCAATCCATGATAAATTTCTCAGGGCTCGCGATCAGCCCGCCCTCCAGCCAGCCCGCCGCGTGATAGACCATGTTGGTGCCCGATTGCACCGCCGCCCAAAGCGAATTGGACGTCTCCCACATTGCCTGCCCGTCCGGCACATTGGCCGCGCAAACGCCCGACGACCGCATCGGCAGTTTGTAATACCGCGCCATCTGCCCTGTCATCTGTGTGGCCCGCATGTATTCCGGCGTGCCAAACGCGGGCGCGCCCGATTTCATGTCCACGTTCGATGTAAAAGTCCCGATCGCCACCGGGCAGCCGGGCCGGATGATCTGCGCCAGCACCACGGCGCACAGCGCCTCGGCCAGCGATTGGGCCACAGCACCCGACATGGTGACAGGTGCCATCGCCCCGGCCAGCGTGAACGGGGTCACCACCAGCCCCTGCCCCCGCTTGGCCATCCGCATCCAGCCATCCATCATTGGATGGTCATGCTTCAGCGGCGAGGTCGAATTGATGTTGGTGTACATGCGCGGCGAGGCGTCAAATTCCTCGTGAGAGATCCCCTGGCTGATCCGCACCATCTCCATCACGTCCTCGACCCGTTCCTTGCCAAGGCTATAGGCGTGCATGACCTTGTCCGTCAGCGTCAGCTTGTCATAAAGCACGTCCAGATGCCGCACAGAGGCGTGTATATCCACCGGCTCCACCGGATAGCCGCCCGCGAAATGGATACAGTTGAAGTACTGCGTCAGCCGCAGCAGGTCCTTGCACATCTCGCGCGTACCGGGGACTTTCTTGCCAATCGCCATGTCAAAATAGTTGGGCGGCGAAGAGACATTGCCAAAGACAAGGTTCTTGCCGCCGATCTCGATCTTGCGATCGGGGTTGCGCGGGGTCAGCGTGAATTCCGACGGGGCCTTGCCGATCCACTCCATCACAAAATCGCGGCCCATGCGCACGTTTTGCCCGTCCACGGTACAGCCCGCCTTCTTGAGGATGGTGCACGCCTCATCATTAAGAAACTCGATGCCGATCTCTTCGAGAATGCGCATGGCCCCGTCGTGGATCGCCTCTACCCCTTCAGGCCCCAGGGGCTCTGTCGGGCGGTCAATGTTGACCGGCGGCTTCCACGGCATCTGCTCAATAACAGCCGACCCGCGGCGGTCCTGTGCGCCTGCACGTCCACCACTTCGGGTTCTGCGTGTGGATGATCGTGCCATGTGAGACTCTCCCCTTGATGTTGCAAGAAGAAGGCCTCAGCCGGCGCGCCGCATCCGTCCCGTTCGCGACGATCTATGTCGTTTTCCTTGCAGGAAAGTCGTTAGCTGTGCCCGAGCCAAGCCGGAATATGCCCGATATCGGGCAGAACAATGTCGGCATGGGGGGCCAGTTCGTCTTGTGTGGCCATCCCCGTCAGCACACCCACAGTCGCCATCCCTGCCGCGCGCCCCGCGTGCAGATCATGCAGACTATCGCCCACCATGACCGTCTGCGCAGGCGCCACCCCGGTCTTGGCCGCAAAGGCCAGCAACTGCCCCGGTTCGGGTTTCCCACCATGGCCGCTGTCAAAGCCTGCAATAAAGTCAAAAAGGTGCGTCACCCCCGCCTGCCCCAGATGCGCGCGCGCCGGGGCTTCGGCATCATTGGTGGCAACGCCGACCCTGTAATGCCGCGCCCGCAAGTCTGTCAGGAACGGCACAAGCGGCACCGCTTCTTGCTGGGGCGCCTGTTCCGCCTCGTCATTCAGAACCCGCATGAGGTCCGCCAGGGACATCTCGGGAAAGAAAGGATGCAGCGTCTCTGCAATGGCAAAGGGCGTTCCGGCGATGACGACACTGTCGCGCGCAAACTTTGCCGCCTCCAGATCAAATCCAATCTGCGCGCCCATGCGCACGGCCTTGGCCCGGTCCTGATCACAAAGCCGCAATAAGAATGCCTGCGCCCAGGCCTCCCAAGTCGCGGCGAAATCGAAAAGGGTCCCATCCTTATCAAAGATCAACGCCTTAATGTCGCGCGCAGGTGTCATGTCCAACTTACCTCCTGCCCGCCCGGTAATGCGGCACGGGCCGGCATGATCTGGTCATAGGGCAGCGCATTGGCATCACAAAAGGAAACCACCCACGCGTCATCCATCATCAGGAAATCAAGAACAGCACCCAGAAACACCGGATCGGCTGCGCGCGCTTTCAGATCGCCCTCGGACGCGCCTGTGCTGCCCAGAAACGCGGGCAGCAGATCATCGTTGCCCGCCAGCCACGCCAACGCCTTGAGCGCGATGACCTCGGCGGTTTCTTGCGTAAAGCCCATCGATACCCACTCTTTTAGAAAACCTGGAAACGCTTTGTTAACCAATAGGCGCAAAAACGAGGAGGAGAAATCAAAAACAAGAACGGAGCCCGTCTGACCGTGACTGGCAAGATCCTCATCGTGGATGCCATTGCAACCAACCGTATCGTGCTGAAGGTCAAGCTGGCCTCGGCCTATTATCAGGTGGTGCAGGCCGCCACGGGCGCACAGGCCGCAGCCCTCGCCCGCCAAGAAGCGCCGGACCTGATCGTCTGCGCCCTTACGCTACCGGATATGGACGCGTCAGAACTATGTGCCGCCCTGAAATCCACCCCGGAAACCCGCCACACGCCGCTGATGGCCATCGGATGCCGTCCCGACGCTCAGGCCCGCATGGCCGCGCTTGAGGCGGGGGTACAGGACGTGCTGATGAAACCTGTGGATGACCAGCTGCTTTTGGGGCGGGTGCGCAGCCTGATCCGGGCCCAGAATGCAACGGCGGAATGGCGCATGCGCGAGGACACAAGTCAGGCTTTGGGCCTTGCCGAACCGGCGCTTGAATTTGTGCCCGCCAGCCATTGCATGCTGGTCAGCACCGACAGCGGCCGCGCCCAGCTCTGGATCATGGAACTGCGCCCCTTGCTGCGGTCCCGCCTGACGCTGGCAAATGTCACCAACGTCATGCGTGACGCACCGGGTGGCAAGGCGGCCGATGTCTTTGTGTTGATCCTGCCCGAAGACCGGGTTGCGGCAATCCCGACCCTGCGGCTGATCTGCGCCCTGCGGGCCGACGCGCTGACGCGCCACGCCGGTGTGCTGGTGCTGCAGACACGCCCCGACGCCGGTCTTGCCGCAGACGCCCTCGATCTTGGCGCAGATGACCTGATGACTGACGGCTTTGACGCCGCCGAACTGACCCTGCGCCTCACTATGCTGATGCGCCGCAAGCGGATGGATGCGCGGCTGCGCGACAGCATCCGGTCGGGCGTGAAAGCCTCGGTGCGCGATCCGCTGACCGGGCTGCACAACAGACGCTACGCCATCCCGTATCTCAACCGCGTGGCACAGCACGCACAGGCCTCGGGCCGCCCGTTTGCGGTCATGGTTGCCGATCTGGACCACTTCAAACGAATTAACGATCTCTATGGTCATGCCTCTGGCGATGCGGTCCTGGTTGAGGTTGCCAGCCGCCTGCGCGCCGCCGTCCGCGCGTCCGACGTCGTGGCGCGGATCGGGGGCGAAGAATTCATGATCGTCATGCCCGGCACCACCCCGGCAGAAGCCCGGGAAGCCGCCGTGCGGCTGTGCAACGATATCGCCCTAAAGCCGTTCGAACTAGCGGGCGGCGCATCGCCTGTGCAAATGACCATCAGCATCGGCATGGCAATCGGCGACACCGCGACCCCACGCGACACCACGGCGATGGAACAAGGGGCCAAGTTGATGGATCAGGCCGACAAGGCGCTGTATTCGGCCAAGATGCGCGGCCGTAACCGTGTCACCTTCAGCCGTCCCGCCGCATGATACTCGCTAAAGTTGTGTGACGCGCTGACAGGTTCGGGGCGCATGGCACCCTAACTTCCAACGAAAAAAGCGAGGGCGCACCAAAGAACAAGTCAAACTTTTGGCGGTTTGACTCAGGCTTACGTGACGCTCCGCCCTAACAGCAAAAAACCACTGATCCATCGCAACCCTTGGTTGCAATCTTCAGAGGCCCAGATTAACGTCCATCCATGACCCTGGACCGTCCCATTCTTGGCATCGCCCTGATGCTTGGCTTTTGCATCGTCGCCCCTATCGGCGACGCCGTGGCAAAGGTGCTGGGCGCGTCTGTGCCCCTGGGTATGGTGGTCGCCATCCGCTTTGCCGTCCAGGCCATCGTGCTGATCCCGCTGGTGTGGTGGTCGGGCCGGATGTGGCGCATGCGCGGGCGGGTGCTGGCGCTGACGGCCCTGCGCACGGTCCTGCATGTCCTTGGCATTGCCGCCATGTTCACAGCGCTCAAATTCCTGCCCCTTGCCGACGCGGTGGCCATCGTATTTGTCATGCCCTTCTTCATGCTGGTACTGGGCCACTATGTCCTGCACGAGGAGGTCGGCCCGCGCCGCCTCATCGCGTGTTCTGTCGGATTTCTGGGCACGCTGATGATCGTCCAGCCCAGCTTCGCCACCGTCGGCTGGCCTGCGCTGTTGCCGGTCTTTGTCGCCGCGAATTTCTCGGTCTTCATGCTGGTCACACGCCAGATCGCAAAGGAAACCGACCCCATCGGCCTGCAGGCGGTCAGCGGCGTGATGGCCGTTGTCCTGATGGCCCCGATCCTGTGGTGGGGCAGCACGACCCAGATCGCGGCGCTTGAGCTGATCACGCCCACGGCCCAGGACTGGTCGCTGTTGCTGGCGATCGGCCTCTTGGGCACAGTGGCACACCTGCTGATGACCTGGTCGTTGCGCTACGCCCCTTCGACCACATTGGCCCCCATGCAATATCTCGAAATCCCCTTTGCAACCGCCCTTGGCTTTGTCGTCTTCCGCGACCTGCCCGATCCGTTGGCCACGCTTGGCATCGGGGTCACCATGGGCGCCGGCCTCTACATCATCCTGCGCGAGCGGACCACTGCGCAGCATCTGGCCGCAACAACTGCGCCACAACCGGCTGAATAAGGCGCCGCGGCAAGATCATCAGCATGTCCGGGGTCTGCATGGTAATCTCGCAAGCGCCCGTCGCCCGATTGGACGTGCCGATCTGACGCAGCGGATCAAACGCCAGCCCGTCAATGGGCCACTCCAGACCCGTGCTGCCCCCCTGCACCGGCCCCAGCGGAAAAAGCGATATTACATCCCCCGCTTGCGTTGGCAGGGCCAGCCTTGGCGGCGACAGCAACACAATTTCGCTTGGTCCCAACAACACGCAGCGCCGTGCGGGATAGGCCGCCAACGTATGGAACGCCGCCAGCTGGTGATCCACCCGCCCACCGGTGAACCCAACGCCTACAACCACCGGCGCCGTGATCCGCGTTAAGGCCTTTTCAAAATCGGTGCTGTCCTGTTCCGCGATGCGATGTTGCCGGTGCGCCGCGATCCCGGCCAGCACATCGGGCGAGACGGAATCGAAATCTCCGATCACAGCCGCCAGCGACACCCCGGCCTCCCGGGCAAAATGGGCACCGCTGTCTGCCGCGATACAGGTCGGCGCCAGCGTTAACGCAATCTCCAAATCCTCTGGGGTAGCCTGCCCCCCACCAATCAACGTTACTGGTTCCAGACAATCAACAATGCTTTCAATCATGGCCAATTAGTGCCCATTCCGGAAACGGATCACAACTTCGCCTTGAAATGATACGGTGGATTTCACAGATTCGGGCCGCTTTGGTCTCGGACATCATGGTAAACGGTAGATCACAAAATCGCAGAGGACGAGCATCCGATGATGAATAATAACAAGATCCTGACCGTTTCCTACGGCACATTTTCGTGCACGCTGGAAGGCTTTGATGATTCCTTCGGTACAATGAAGGCAATTGCGGAGTATTTCCGCGATCTGGCCGCAGATGACCGTTACTTCGGTGCAGAACCCCCGCAGCCGGATGCCGAAATGCTCGCCCGGATTGCGCAGAACGAAATTTCCCGCCGGGTCGAGGCGCGCGAACACGAAGGCAAGATCGTGCTCAGTGCCACAAACGAACAGGCCGAAACACCCCGCGCACTGGACGCGCCCGGCGCAGCCGTGGCCGCCGTTGCCGCAACCGAAACCCTGCAAGAGCCCGCCGACAATGCGGAGGTTCCTGCACAGGACATGGAAGACGTTGCCAAAGCGGAGATCGGCCTGCAGGCCGACCACCAGACAACAGACACGTCCACTCAGCAGGAAATCCAGCACGACGAAGACCACGCCGAGGACACAGCACCGACTGACGACGCCGACGCCGTTGCTGCGGAAGTGGTCGAAGGCACCGCCGACGCACTGGCACAGGCCGTCGCGGACCAGCCCCTGATGGCCGAAGACGAAAACGACATCGTCCCCGGCCAACCCGATGCCGAGGTCGAGGCCTTCTTCGCAATCCCCGAATCTGCCGAAGCCGACACATACGATGACGTCGCCGAGTATGGATCTGAATACGTGGCCGACTACGAGGTCGCGACAGACCCCATCCCGCAGCCCGCTCAGATCGCCGCAGACAGCATCGCCGCAAAGCTCCAGCGTATCCGTGCCGTTGTGGCACAACATGACGATGCGGAAGCTGCCGAAACTGATTACACCGAAGACGAACACGCAGAATCGTCCGAGCCTTCTCAGGACCTTCACGATGCCCTGGTCGATGATGTGTCATTTGACGACGACATGTCCGACATGCCCGCTGAGGACACCTTTGCAGAGCACACGCCGGCCCCCGTCATGGCGCCATCCGACGTCATCGCCGAAGCCCGCACAGACCTCGAAGAGGCGCTTTCCGCCGATGACGCAGCGGCCCTCGATGATATGTCTGAAGCTGACGCAGAGGCCGAAGCAGACGATATCACCGATATCCTGTCCCGCCTTGATGCGTCAGAAACAGTCGAAGCTGAAGCCGAGGCCGAACAGCAAGACGCCGAAACCCTGATCGCAGATATCGCCGCTGCCGAGATGATCGAAGAGCAGGACGCCGCCGCGGTCGAAAACCTCTTTGACCAGGACGCGCCCGAAATCGCGGACATCGCCGCCGTGATGGCGCAAGAGGATGATGCGCCAACCGACGCAGACGCCGACGACTTCGCCGGCATGGCGGAAACCGACGCATCCGAAGATCTGTCTGTCGACCCCAGCGAAGCATCCGACGATGCGGACATGGACGAGGACGAGGACGCCATTCAGCCGCAAATGCCACGCGCCCGGGTGATCAAGGTCAAACGCGCCGACCTCGAAGCCGCAATCGAACGTGGCGAACTTGAGGAATACGATGACGACGACGCTGACGACGACACCGCCGCCAGCACCCCCGCACTTGACGATCTGGCCCCGGCCCGGGTCGCGACGTCCTCGCTTTCAGCCGAGGAAGAGGCCGACCTCGCCCGTGAACTGGCCGATCTCGAAGCAGATATTGCACAAGATCACGACGACGCCAGCCGGGATGAACCGCAAGACGCCGACCAGAGCGCGGATTCAGAAGTCGCCGACCCGACATCGGATCCCCTTGAAGACGCGCAAGAGCACCTCGCGACGGCGACCGAAGAGCTGGCGCAGGCCGAGACCGCACTGGACGAAGCCCAGGAAGACCCCCAGATCGAAGAAATCAGCCAGGATGAGATCTCTGTCACCGCAGACGAATCCGACGCAGCCGAAGACATGCCGGAAGACGCCGACGCCCCGCGCCGCGCCAAGCTTCAGCCACTGGGCGAGGACAGCAGCGATGACGTGGACCGTCTGCTGGCCGAAGCAGAGCAGCAGATGGATGAACCCGAAAGCGCGACCCGCCGCGATGCCTTTGCCCACCTGCGCGCCGCCGTCGCCGCCAAAAAGGCGGACGAGGCCCTTGGCAGCGATGCCGACGACGAAGTCGCAGATGACGCTTACCGCAGCGATCTGGCCGACGTGGTGCGCCCGCGCCGTCCCGTTTCAGGCAGCACCCGCACCCAACGCCCCGGCGAAGGGCGCCCTGCCCCTCTGAAACTGGTCGCAGAACAGCGCATCGATGTGGAACGCCCCAGCGTCCCGGTTCAGCCGCGCCGTGTCGCAGCCCTTGACGATGACACGCCTGCCCCAAACTCGGACGCCGAAAGCTTTGCCGAATTCGCCGCAGAAATGGGCGCGACCAAGCTGCCCGAACTGCTTGAAGCGGCCGCCGCCTACATGTCCTTTGTCGAAGGCCGCGAACAGTTCTCCCGTCCGCAGCTGATGACCAAGGTGCGCCAGGTCGGCCCCGAAGGCTTCAGCCGCGAAGACGGCCTGCGCTCCTTTGGCCAGCTTTTGCGTGCCGGGAAAATCGAAAAGATCAAAGGCGGTCGCTTTACCGTCTCGGACGACATCGGCTTTCGCCCCGACGCCCGCGCCGCCGGCTAAAAAGATTAACACTGCCCGGAAGGAAAAGGCGACGTGTGCCCCGCGTCGCCTTTTTCGCGTCCGCGCGGCCAGCCCGGCCCGCAGGCACGTTCAGTCTTCGGCGTCAGGATCCGCCTGTCCGACACCCTTGAAAACTGCCTTGAAAGGAATAGCCCAGACAATGCCAAGCCCGATGTAAATCGCCAGCTCAACCAGGATCGAGGGCCGGTCGATCAGCGCAACCAAATTGACAGCCAGAATGATATACAGCGGCAATCCCACCAGCAGGATCACCAGTGCCCATCGCCGGCGTGCCTTGTAACTCAGCGCCATATATTCTCCTCAGTCGGCAAACGGGTCGGTGACCAGAATGGTATCCTCCCGCTCCGGTGATGTGGAAAGTAGCGCCACAGGGCAATCGATCAACTCTTCCACACGCCGCACATACTTGATCGCCTCGGCCGGCAGATCCGCCCAGCTGCGCGCGCCTTCGGTAGACTGCGACCAGCCCGGCATCTCTTCGTAAATGGGCGTACAGCGCGCCTGGCTGTCGGCCGCTGTCGGCAGATACTCCAAACGCTCCCCATCCAGATCGTAGGCAACACAGATCTTCAGCGTCTCGAACCCGTCCAGCACATCAAGCTTGGTAAAGGCGATCCCATTCATCCCCGACGTCGCGCAGGTCTGTCGCACCAGCACCGCGTCAAACCAGCCGCATCGCCGCTTGCGCCCGGTCACGGTGCCAAATTCATGGCCGCGCTCTCCCAGCCGCTGACCATCCTCATCCTCCAGCTCTGCCGGAAACGGTCCCTCGCCAACGCGCGTTGTATAGGCCTTCACAATGCCCAGCACATAATCAATCGACCCCGGCCCGATCCCGACGCCGGTCGCGGCCTGCCCCGCAATCACGTTGGATGACGTCACAAACGGATAGGTGCCAAAATCAATGTCCAGCAGCGCGCCCTGCGCGCCCTCAAACAGGATCCGCTTGCCCGCCTTGCGCTTTTCGTTCAGCACCTTCCACACCGGCGCCGCATAGGCCAGGATCCCCGGCGCAATGGCACGCAGCTTCGCCAGCAGTTCATCCCGGTCAATCGGTTCGATCCCCAGCCCCCGGCGCAACGGATCGTGGTGCTGCAAAGCGCGATCCACGCGCGCTTCAAGCGTCGCCTCATCTGCAAGATCAGCAACCCGGACAGACCGGCGGCCCACCTTGTCCTCATAGGCCGGCCCAATGCCACGCCCGGTGGTGCCAATCTTGGTTCCCTTGCTGGCCGCTTCCTCGCGTGCGCGGTCCAGCTCTCCGTGAATGGGCAGGATCAACGGCGTGTTCTCGGCGATCATCAGCACATCGGGGCTAATCTCGACCCCCTGCGCGCGAATCGTCTCGATCTCGCCCAGCAGATGCCAAGGGTCCAGCACCACGCCATTGCCGATGACCGACAACTTGCCGCCTCGCACAACACCGGACGGCAGCGCATTCAGCTTGTAGACCTTGCCGTCGATCACCAGCGTATGACCGGCATTGTGCCCGCCCTGGAACCGCGCAATTACATCCGCCCGCTCCGAAAGCCAGTCGACAATCTTGCCTTTTCCCTCGTCACCCCACTGAGCCCCGACAACAACGACATTGGCCATGACGCGCTTCCTTTCAGAGATTGAACCGCGCCCCTCTTAACGGTCCCGCGCGGCACAGGAAACCACGAAAACCGCGCACGTTCATCTTCTGGCCCAAATATCCCGGGGGGTCTGGGGGGCCGGCCCCCCATTTACCTGCCCCGACCCAGCCGCTAGCGTTGGTAAAAATTCACGGAGACTGCACATGGGATTTGTCATGCGCTGGCTTTTCGCCTTCTTGCTGCTCGCCGCCACATTCAACCCGACCCAATACAATTACACGGACTGGGTGCGCACCTACGGTGGCAACAACATGTCGATCGCCGTTCTCGCAGGTCTTGTCCTGCTGATCGGCTACATCATCTACCTGCGCGCCACCCTGCGCTCGATCGGCCCTTTCGGCATGCTGCTGGTAGGGGCAGTCGTGGCCGCGCTGCTTTGGGTTCTCTACGATTTTGGTGTATTGAGGCTCGAGAATACCAGCTTCAATGTCTGGCTGGGCCTTGCCGCCCTCAGCTTCGTGCTGGGCATCGGCCTCAGCTGGAGCCATGTCCGCCGCGCCCTCTCGGGCCAGTCCGACATGGATGACGTCGACGAATAGGAAAGGACGGCCATGCCCCGAGGGATCAAAAAACCAGAAGACTTCCAGAAATTCTACTTCGACAAGGTCGCCACCGGTGAAGGCTGCGGCTGTGCCGAACGGATCATCGACACGCACGAATTCAACCGCCTTGCGGGGGCCTCTCGTCTGGTCACCGGCTGGCTCCCGCGCAAAGGCGCAACAAGACGTTTCCTGCGCAAGGCCGGTCTTTATTCCAGATCTTAACGGGATGGTGGGCGGGACGCCTTGGCGTCAGCCAACAGCGCCGTCCGCCAGCCGCACAGGCGCCCCATGCGGCGTAGACAGATAGGCCTCTTCCCAGGCCGCGCGCAGCTTTTCCACTTGGGCCGCATCGGCCACCGAAAGCTCCGCCAGAAACCCCTCCAGCGTCTCAAGCCAGGCGACAAAGTAATCCTCGCCTCCGTCTAGATCCCGGTCGACCCTGTGCCGGGCCAGCGTCGCTCCGAACCGTTGCGCCCACTGATCCCAAGCAAAAAGCCCGGTCTCATTAAGGTGCACGGTCATGGCAAAGACCTGCGCGTGCCAGGGCGCCTCAAAAACGGGTTCGGGCGCGGCACTCATGCGGGCGACAGATAGCTTTGCCACAGATCCAGCACCACCTCGTCGCCGGGATGCTCAGGATGTGCCCACAGCGCGGCGGCCGGAAAGACCACCGCATAAAGCGGCTCTGCCGCGTCGCCCAGCCCATGCGCGCTGCTGTCGGGCAAGACGTGGCTCCCGTGCAGCCGCAAAATGCGCCCCCGCGCGCCAGCAGCATATTGTGGCAAACGCGTATGCCCCCCCTCAACGAGGGTATTTTCGGCAATCGCGCGTGTCACAACTTCATCACCGGGGCCAAACCGCGGCGCGATGGTGCTGTCGCGCTCTGAGGGCCCGCCCGTGGCCAGAACGCCCGGCACCTCTGCTGCACCGCGCTTTTTCTCTGCCAGCGCGCTCAGGCCCGCATCCGCGTGGCCCGCCAGTTCAGCAGGCGTCACGATACCCTTGGCGACCAGCAGATCAGCCAGTCCTGCCATCCACTTTTCATAATAGGAAAACCGCGCATAATCCGTCGGTGCCAGACACTCGCGCGCATGGCGCGACACATCGATGTTCCACTTGCCCAGAAATCCCGCCGCCAGCACCACCGCCAAAGCCCGCCCGTGCCACTCTTCGTGGAACACCTCCGCCTCCGGTTCAGGCACCACGCGCCCGTCGCCAAACCGCCCGCCCATGTCATGCACCCGGCTCATGTCAAACGCTCCGTCATCAGCGGCGCGGCCGAGGCAGCGCATGTCTGCCTTGCGCGTTCGGCCCTGGTTGAGTTTGCGTGCTGCATCATGCGCTCACCACCAACCCGGTGCCGATCATACTGTCGCGGGTGACCAGTGCGGCCAGTGTCTCTTCGTCCAGACCTTCCGTCCCATCGGGTCGTTGCGGAATGACCAAGTACCGCACCTCGGCGGTCGAATCCCAAACCCGCACAGCCGTGTCCTGCGGCAGGATGACACCAAAGTCGGCCAATACCTTGCGCGGCTCCCGCACCGCACGGGCGCGGTAGGCATCGGATTTGTACCAGCCGGGCGGTATCCCCAAAAGCGGCCAAGGGTAACAACTGCACAGGGTACACACGACCATGTTGTGCACCTTGGCGGTATTCTCCACCGCGACCATATGTTCGCCCTGCCGCCCATAGTATCCCAGCTCAGACACCGCCGCCGTCGCATCCTCCATCAGGGCCGCATGAAACGCCGGGTCCACCCACGCCTTGGCCACCACCCGCGCCCCGTTGCGCGGCCCGATGCGGTTTTCATAGGTGTCGATGATGGCATCCATCGCCGCCGGGTCGACCAGCCCCTTGCGCACCAGCAAGGTCTCAAGCGCCTTCAGGCGCAGCGCAGGCTCGGGCGGCAGCAGGCTGTGGGGATGGTCGTGGTCTGAATGATCATGAGGCATGACCGCAGACTGCCTCAGCCAGCCCGCCATGTCCATTCCCCGCCAACCCCCTCGAAACACTGAAAACAAAGGGCGCGAAATCTGCCCCTTTTTGTGGTACACTCAAGACGCGAAACGAGTCTGATCCACCTCAATTCCAGGATAGCCCTCTTACATGGCGTGGTAGAGTACCGTTTGCACCTCGAACCGTCGCAATTACGCGGCGGTTCGTGCTTGAAGGCGGTCTGCAATCCTCCCTTGCCCCGACGCGCAAAGATGCCTAGATACCCCCAATCAAAAGCCCAAACGGACCTGCCCCATGGAAAACGTCGTACTGATCATCCACCTGATTCTGGCTCTGGCCCTGATCGCCGTGGTGCTGATGCAGCGCTCCGAAGGGGGTGGTCTGGGCATGGGCGGTGGCGGCGGCGCCGTGTCAGGCCGCTCGGCTGCGACCGCACTGGGTAAACTGACCTGGATCCTGGGCGTCGGGTTTCTGATCACCTCGATCACGCTGACCATCATCGTGGCCCAGCAATCGGCAGGTGCCTCCGTACTGGACCGCCTGACAGATGCACCCGCGACACGATCTGCACCGGCAAGCGATGATGCCCCACTGGGCGACAACCTGTTGCCACCCACCGCAGATGACAACGCACCACTGGTGCCTGCGGCGGACTAAGGACGTAATAACACTAAACTTTGAGGGCAGGCGCTTTTTTGCAACATCATGTTGCGGTGGAACCTTGCCTTGGCGCGCCGAATCCTGATAGGCTTAAATCCCGTGGTGCTGTGGTTTTCCACTGCGCGTTTGGCTGAGTCTGCTTTGGCTGCATAGGAATTCACGGGGGTCTTTCGACACATATGGCGCGTTATATTTTTATCACCGGCGGTGTGGTTTCCAGCCTTGGCAAGGGCCTGGCATCTGCCGCTCTTGGCGCGCTGTTGCAGGCGCGCGGCTTTTCGGTGCGCCTGCGCAAGCTTGATCCCTACCTCAATGTCGATCCCGGCACGATGTCCCCCTTTGAACACGGCGAGGTCTTCGTCACCGACGACGGCGCGGAAACCGACCTTGATCTGGGCCATTACGAACGTTTCACCGGCGTGCCTGCGCGCATGACCGACTCTGTCTCATCAGGCCGCGTCTATTCCAACGTGCTCGAAAAAGAACGGCGCGGCGATTATCTGGGAAAAACGATCCAGGTCGTCCCCCACGTGACCAATGAAATCAAGGACTTCCTGCACATCGGCGAAGACGAGGTCGATTTCATGCTCTGTGAAATCGGCGGCACCGTGGGCGACATCGAAGGCCTCCCGTTTTTCGAGGCCATCCGCCAGTTCAGCCACGATAAACCGCGCGGCCAGTGTATCTTCATGCACCTGACGCTCCTGCCCTATCTGGCGGCATCAGGCGAATTAAAAACCAAACCCACCCAACACTCCGTCAAGGAACTCCAAAGCATCGGCATCGCGCCCGACATTCTGGTCTGCCGCTCCGAACATGAGATCCCCGAAAAGGAACGTGCAAAGATCGCGCTCTTCTGCAACGTCCGCAAAGAGGCCGTTGTCGCCGCCTATGACCTCAAATCCATTTACGAGGCCCCGCTGGCCTATCACAAGCAGGGTCTCGATCAGG
This sequence comes from Sulfitobacter aestuariivivens, assembly GCF_014763045.1. Taxonomy (GTDB): domain Bacteria; phylum Pseudomonadota; class Alphaproteobacteria; order Rhodobacterales; family Rhodobacteraceae; genus Sulfitobacter; species Sulfitobacter aestuariivivens. Next base: position 79,234 of record NZ_JACTAG010000001.1, on the reverse strand, counting down.
CCGTTCTGGATGCCTTTGACATCTCGCCGGCCCCCAAACCCGATCTCAGCGTCTGGCGCGATGTCTATGACCGCATCCATAACCCCGAAGGCGAGGTATCTGTCGCCATCGTCGGCAAGTACACCCAGCTTGAAGACGCCTATAAGTCCATCAAAGAGGCGCTGACCCACGGCGGTATGGCCAACCGGGTCAAGGTCAACGTCGACTGGGTCGATGCAGAAATCTTCGATACCGCCGATGATGTCGGCCCGCATCTCGAAGGCTTCCATGCGATCCTCGTGCCCGGCGGCTTTGGCGAACGCGGCACCGAGGGCAAGATCAAGGCCGCGCAATACGCCCGCGAACACAAAGTACCCTATCTGGGCATTTGTCTGGGCATGCAGATGGCCGTGATCGAGGCCGCGCGCAACGTCGCAGGCGTCAAAGCCGCCGGATCAGAGGAATTCGACCACGAAGCAGGAAGAAAGCGCTTCGAACCGGTGGTCTACCACCTCAAGGAATGGGTACAGGGCAATCACAAGGTCGAGCGCAAGGTGGGCGACGACAAGGGCGGCACCATGCGGCTTGGCGCCTATGACGCCACGCTCACCCCCGGTTCCAAGGTGGCAGAGGCCTATGGCACCACCACAATCGATGAACGGCACCGTCACCGTTATGAGGTCGACATAAAATACCGCGACAAGCTGGAAGAAGCAGGGTTGCGCTTTTCCGGCATGTCACCGGATGGCAAGCTGCCCGAAATTGTCGAATGGACAGACCACCCGTGGTTCATCGGCGTGCAGTTTCACCCCGAACTTAAATCCAAACCCTTCGCGCCCCATCCCCTGTTCAAGGACTTCGTGCGCGCCGCCAAGGAAATGTCACGCCTGGTCTGACTGCCCGCCGCGCGCGTGTTGGGATTGAGCGGTAAATCGCAGGTGTTGTCTGACGCCAGCGCCTAGCGGACAGATTTAAGGGTTTGAGTAACGAAGGGTTTCTGGTTCATCGAAGCCAATATGGAGCAAAGGCGCGCAAGAAACCCGGAACATCGAAAGACGCCGCTGACAAGTTGGTCAGAGGCATCAAACGCAAGACCCGCAATCACTACTCACCCGAGAAGAAGATCAAGATTGTCCTGGCCTGGTCCGAGAGCGGCAGGATCTATGGGTATCGCAAGCTAACGAACGATTTACGCGATCAAGGCGAATGCGTTTCTAAAAACCGTGTTGCCCGGCGACCTTCGCTGGTCGGGATCGCTGCAGATGGGCTACAGGCGCCGTCCTGACCGATATGGTCGCAAGCCCGCCGTGGTGGCCGAGAATAGGCTGGAGCAGCGGTTCGAGACGTCTCAGCCCGACCAGGTCTTGGTGACCGACATCACGAGTATCAAGACCTATGAAGGCTGGCTGTGCCCTTGCGTCGTCATCGACTTGTTCTCGCGCCGCGTGGTTGGTTGGTCAACAAAATACCGCATGACCACGAACCTAGCCCTGCAGGCCCTGTTGATGGCCGTTTGGTCACGAAAGCCCGTTGGCCAGATCAAGATGCATTCCGATCAGGGTTCGCATTTCACCAGCCGTGAGTGGCAGACATTCCTGCGCCAACACACCCTCAAACCCAGCATGAGCCGGCGCGACACCTACCATGACAATGCCGTGGCTCAGAGCTTCTTCCCACAACTCAAGCGCGAGCGCATTCGGCCTCGGCCCTATCCGACCCGCGATGCCGCCAGACAGGATGTGTTGGAACACATCGAGCTGTTCCACAACCAAAGGCGCAAGCACATGAACAACGGAATGCTGTCGCCCCTCTTACACATGCTTTGCATGTGTAGCTGGCAATGGTTGACTTCGCAGTAAGACAGCAGAAACTGAATGGGGCAAGGTGTCTGGGAAATAAGGGGCACCTCAGCTATTGGCATTCACGACGTGCTAGACATCACGGAAACCGCAATGAGGGCGAACCTTACAAGCCCGATAAGTCTTCAGGCAAACTCCACATGATCACAGTCACGAATTTCACCAAACGCTACAACGATTTCACGGCCGTGAGGGATCTCAGCTTCACGGTTGCGCCTGGGCAAATCCTTGGGCTGGTCGGGCCGAATGGCGCGGGCAAGACGACAACCTTGCGTACACTATGCGGCATCATTCCTCCGTCCTCGGGGCAGCTGTCTATCGCGACCCATGACATCGTGAAGGCACCGATCGCCGCCAAACGAAGCCTTGGCTATATTCCCGATGATCCGCGGCTCTTCGACACGATGACGGTTTGGGAACATCTGGCGTTTACCGCCGCCGCCTACAGGGTCTCAGATTTCGAGCGCAGCGCCGAAGCACTTCTTGAGGCGTTCGACCTAACAAACAAGCGCGACACGCTCGCGCATAATTTGTCACGCGGCATGCGCCAGAAGGTAGCGATCGCATGCGCCTTCCTGCATGATCCGACGGTGATCCTGTTTGATGAACCGCTGACCGGTCTTGATCCGCAGGGCATCCGCAACATCCAACAGGCGATACGCGAGCGCGCACGCGCCGGTGCTGCGATCATCATTAGTTCGCACCTTTTGAGCCTCGTCGAGGCCTTGTGCACGCATCTGCTGGTGCTGAACCTCGGCGAGTGCCGCCGCTTTGGCACGATGAGCGAGGTGCTCGGTGACGTTGGCCATACTGACGGGAACTCGTCCCTTGAAGCGGCTTACTTCACGATGACCAAAGATGATGCGCAGGGTGAGGCCTGAACGATGGATGCAGCTCTGGTTCGCTTGCTTATCCTGCGACTGCGCGGCGGCGTTCGCCTGCGGCTGACGCAGCTGGCAAGCCTGCGTGGCGCGCTTTTTCTGCTCGCCATCGGCGGGATCATTTGGCTGCTGGTCGTCGGAGGCAGGTCATCCCCGGACCTTGCCCTGTTTGGCGACGCAATCTTTGACGCGCAGACCGTTCGCGAAAATGTCGACACATTCATGCCTCTCGGGCTCCTCGGGATGACATTGTTTACAGTATTGTTGACGACGGGCCCCTCGTTCCATTTCTCGCCAAACGAGATCAATTTTCTTTTTGTCGGGCCGTTCAGCCGCCGAGATTTGATGGTCTACAAATTTACTGCCTACCTCGCAGGCGCCTTTCTGACCGCGGCAATCGTCACTCCCTTTGCGCTTGAGCAAACGGGTACGGCGCTGTCGGCTTTTGTCGCCACTTTTCTGATGCTGGTGTTCATTCAACTGAACAGCGCAGCCGCAGGGATGGCATGGCAGGCATTTGGCGGAAACAGACGAGCCCGGATGCGACGGCTCGCCGTTGCGATGCTATTCACGTTGGCCGTCGCCATAGCGTTCTCCGTCTGGGTAGTAGCTGGCCACAGCATTTTCGACAGTCTCGCTGATTTCCGCCATTCCTGGATCGGTACCGTCATCTTGGCACCCTACATCGTGTTTGCTCAGCTTTTTGTGCCGCACCCTTTATTCCCAAACATGATCGCTTGGGCAACGCTCGCAGTCGTGATCAATGCTGCGCTGTTGCAGGCCATTATCAAGCTCGACGGTCGTACAACCGACAGCTCTCTGGCGGAAAACAGTCGACAAAACGCCCGCTGGGACCGGATGAAGCAGGACGGTTCGTTCTGGGCAACGGAGCGGAACGAGGTCCGCTCGCTCCGTCATCCGCCGGTGCTCGGCGGCCTGGGGCCCATTGCCTGGCGACAGGTCATTAACGCGAGGCGCAACGCCGCCAAGGTCGTTGCCGTTTTCGTTGTAATCGCCGCATGCACCGGGCCGCTTTATTCAATACTTGAGTTAACGGTTACAGACACCAGAGTATTGGCGGTCATATATTTCTTCTTCACTTTCATCGTGCCGCGCACGCTGATTTGCGACTTTCGCGGCGACCTGAGCCGGATGGAAATCTACAAGACTCTCCCCATTGCGCCATGGCGCATTTGCGTCAGCCAACTCTTGGTTCAAGTGGGTCTGGCCTATGTCATCGCATTGACGATGATTGCCAGCATTTTGTTCTTTGCAGATGGCGTCACCGCCGACATCGCGCTGATCCTGGCGATCTTTGCGCTTCCGATTAGCGTCCTGATCTACACGGTCGAGAATACGATCTTTCTGCTTTTTCCAACAAAACTCGTTCCCATGGGGCGGGCGGATTTTGAATTTCTCGGTCGTGCGATCGTCGAATTCATAGTCAAGACGGTGATCATTCTGGGTGCTTCACTGGCCGCGATTGGCGCAGGAATTTTCACATTTGCCAAGATTACGAACAGCTGGTTTCATTCTGGGATAATCAGTTGGATGACGATGGCGATCATCGGGATGCTGACGACTGTAGCGTTGCGATACGCCTACAATCGGTTCGCAGTGGCGGAGACCTTCGAGTAGAGCGACTTCCAAACGAACCAAGCTGAGACGGAAATGGCGGTTTCTAAAGGTCCTTTGACGTAGGAATAGTGAACGGAGATCCCGTCATCGTGGCCCTTGATCGAAAGCGAGGTGACCTCAGCGAACCCTATACTTCTCACAAGCGCCGTGTCGACGGTGATACAAAAAATGCGTATTATGCTAGTGCTGATCCGTGTTGGTTCAGCTCATCAAAACCAATCAGGTCGCCTTGGGGCAACCGGAAACCTATGCAAAGCTAAACTGCGAGACGGGCGTGGATTTCAATCGGGGCAATCAACCCTTTTTCGACATTTTGAACCATGTGTCGTACCTTCAGCGCCGTGTCATCGCCCATGACCAGATGCAGACCCAATGGTGGGGGACCTTCCGCACGGCTTTGTGCAGCGGCCAGATCTGCAAAGAACTGCTTAGCAAATTCAGTACGGTCTATCCGATCACTCACCTCGAAACCCGCGGATCTCAGCGCCGCTTCATATGTCTGCGGCGTTTCAAGCGCGCTCTGATCTGAAGTAGAAGCCCAAGGTGCCGGATAGTCCATGTGCCCTTCTCCGACTTGCATCACATCGTAAATTGCAAAGATGCCCCCTGGCCTGAGCACCCGCTTTGCCTCACGAGCAATGCCGAGCTTGTCCGCGACGTTCATGCCAACGTGGATCATATACGCGGCGTCCATAGAACCAGCTTCCAGCGGCAAATCGAGCACGCTGCCTTCGATGAGTTGAACCCGATCCGACAAACCTGTCCATTCGGTAAGGGCGCGCCCAGTTTCCACAAACTCGGCAGTCAAATCGACGCCAGTCACGTGCGCGCCGGTGGCTGACGCGACATACCGAGCTGGCCCGCCGAGGCCGCATCCAAAATCAACAACCCGGCTTTCAGGCGAGAGCCCGAGAGCCTTTACAAAAGGTTCGGTCGCGAGCCGCCCGCCGATATGAAACTCATCAACAGGTGCTAAAGCGTCGTGAGAGATTGGTGGGGTCAAGTCTAGTGCGGCGCAACCATCGGCGATCCTCCTGAGCAATTGTCCGGAATGATAATGGTGCGCGACTTGCTTTTGATCAGTCATCTCGAAGCCTCCCCGTTCGACGCTGTTAGGATACACGCAGGAAACCAGAATGTCAGCATTTTCCACGTCTTAATGGCAAAAACCGACCGCAGTGTGAGAGCGATTTAGGTTTGATATCTTCTGGTGGGGTTCAACGACAGCCTCAGCGACTTCAGCTGCAATGCTGATACAATTACGCAGAGGATGTGACGGTTTTTGCCTGAGAAGTTGCCGCGCATTCAAAATCTGAAGCCGCTCGAAATCACACAGCACAGATGGATTGGAAAATGGGGGAATTGCTCCAGCCCGCCTTCTCGTATGGCTCAACATGTGTCTTCCCGACTTACCGATCTGCCTGTTCATCAAAAACAGCCATCATGGCGCCTCTCAGGCGGGCAACATCGTTGTCAACAGATGCGGAAAGATCGCACTCGAAGGACGGCAATACCTCGACCAGGATCGTTCCGCTTTTAGGAAGATACTTGCCGCGCGGCAGCAGGCTGTCAGAGGCGTGAATGACGATGGGCCGTATTGTCCGGCCGGTAGTCCGGGCGACAATGACCGCACCTGCCTTGAACGCGCCAAGGCTTTCGGATCCGGTGCGCGTCCCTTCGGGAAAAAGCACGACGGAGCGGCGCGCCGGCATTGCCTGAACAGCAGCGGTAATGGTCTCAAGCGCAACCGTGCCGCTCTTGCGGTCAATCTCAACCAGGCCTGCAGCCTTGAACCCGCTTCGCAATAGCGCCGCGTCGCACAGCTCCTTCTTGGCGGCGAAGGTGATCCACTTGGCGTCAGGCATCACGTCCATCAGAGCAAAGCCATCCAGATGACTGCGATGGTTGATGACGATGATACTGCCCGTGTCAGCGGCCAGCGTGGTCCTGTCGGCATTTGTCATTTCTGTTCGTATGCTCAGCAGCCACAGCAGGCGCGAACAGGCCTGTTTGATCAGCGGCCAGTACCAGCCGCGAAACCCCTGCCGTTTACCACAAAACAGGGGCACAAACGCTATGTAGAGGAAATAGAAAGGTCCCAGCACAAACAGCACGGCGCGCTTTTTGGTGCGCCGGAAAGCCGGGTCGATGGCCGCTGGAGCGGCCCGTCCGCTCAGAGGTTGAAGTGACATGGTTCCCCGTCGCAAATGCTGTCTGCCGGGGGATGTTCACGAGGATTACTAGTTGGGCTTATTGCTGCCCGGCCTCTCGACGCGTGGCCCGACAAGCACCCTGCGCTCTGTCTCTATGGGGCAATGGGCGCAGCGCATCAATAGAAAGTCTGACACAGGTGATTGACCACAATGACTGGTCGAGCTCGATGCTGAGTGCTGTGTGCGATCGTAACAGGATATTTCGGCCATTGCTCACACCCCCCTGACCAGAGGTTGGCGAGATTGTCGAATGCTGCAATCGCAGCCCTCATCGCTGTCGTTCGTCGCACCTGCTCGCTTTGGGCATCGGTGTCTGTCTGGACACCGGACACGCCCGCCACAACGCAACTCTGTTTAGCGGTCCCCAACGTTTACGCGACGGATTTCGCGGATCCATCTGTGCATGTCCGATTGATTCAAACGGTCAGGCCAGCCAGCTGCAATTTCAAAGGGATCGAGGTCGAGGAGCGGTTCTTGAACGACGAGCGTTTCGGGGTAATCCTGAACCAACCGCTCTGGCAAGACCGCGACCAAATCGGTTTCCAAAAGGACTTTGGGCACTAGCGAAAACGTCGGCACAACCAGCCGCACTCTTCTGGATCGGCCAAGTGTGGCCAGTGCCGCGTCCGTCACTCCAAAACTAACCGCCTCGTGGGGATATACCAACAGGTGTTCCGCTGTGCAGAAATCATCGAGCGGCACGCGATTTCCCGCAAGCGGGTGATCGCGCCGCATTGTGACGATGTAGCGATCAGAAAACAGCGTTTTTGTGTGCAGCTGACGTGGCATCAGTTCGGGCACGGTCAGGACGAGATCGACACCGCTCAACCGTTTATCAGAAACGCCGAGTTCGCCAAGAAAACTCTGAACGACCACTTTCAACCCTGGCGCGACGCTAGGGTCAGGACTCATAGCCAATAAATGACGAGTGCTGCGAGGGCGATGGCACAGAGGAAGACTTTCGGGCATCTATCGTGACGGGTTGCCACACGCCGCCAATCCTTCAATCTGCCGAACATCATCTCAATCCGGTTGCGCCGTTTGTAGCGACGCTTGTGGTACTTCACCGGCTTCTAACGCTGTTTCCGGTCATGGATGCAGGCGCGCATCCCTTTGTCTTTCAATGCTTCCCGGAACCAATCGGCGTCATAGCCACGATCTCCAAGGGACCAGTCCATTTTGGGCAAACTGCTCATCAATGCACGGGCACCGATGTGATCACTGGCCTGTCCTGCGGTCACGAACAAGCTCAACGGGCGTCCTTGGCTTTCGCAGATGGCGTGCAGCTTGGTGTTCATGCCGCCCTTGGTCCGGCCAATCAGGCGTCCACGGCCCCCTTTTTGACGCCCAAACTGATCGAGGTGGGCCTTCAGGTAGGTGGCGTCGATCATCAACGCGTGGCTTGCCGTGGGACTTGGGGAAGAAGGGCTCATGACGCGCCATCTGCGCATCCCCTCCCGTGACATTGCTGCGCATTGCACTGCCGGGCAGTGGTCAACCAGAAAAGATCAGACATGGTCACCGCTCGGTTTTCGAGCCGTGAATCAAGCAGCCAAGCGGAAATCAATGGGCCCTGACCCTAGCTGCCAAACAGCGCGTTGTACCGCCGCTTCCAATGTGTCGCCTGTCGCCAGTCTTCGAATGTCGTCTCATTCAAAGCATCCCAGGGCACCGCCTGCGATGCCGCCCAGGCCAGTGCTAGATTGCACGACACCGCCGGCTTCAGGCCCTCTTCCAACCCGGTCAGGATCGGCTCAAGCGTCGCCATCCCCGTGCCCAGCATCAAGACCGCATCTGCGCTTGTGGCTGATAACTCGCGGTAGGAGGCCAGAACACCTGACCCCGCCATCGCATAGATCGGGTGAAAGGCGGTGTCCTCCAGCGCGGGACCGGCCTTGGCCACGACCTCAAACCCAAAGCTCTCCCAATAGGGTGTGCAGGCTTTGTTTAGCGTCTCGGGATAAGGGGTCAGCAGTGCGATCCGCGCTGCGCCCAGCGCGCGCAACGCCGCGACTGTTGCCAATGCTGCGGTCAGAAAGGGGACGCCAAAACGCGCCTGCATCTCCTCCACGATCTCAGCCTCGCGTCTGGCACCAATCAGATAGGATGCTCCGGTGCAGGCCGCCGCGATGCAACTGACCGGGGCATTCGCAAACCGCGCGGCTGTCTCGCCAAACCGCGTGGTGTAGTCGACCAATCGCTCCTCGATGGTATCTTGCTCTGAAACCAGCCGCGCGTTGATCAGCGACTGCCCCGGGGGCAGCAATGCCCAAAGCTCTGGCTCGACGGTGGTGTTGGCCTGCGGCGTCAGCACCCCCCAAAGCCCGTTCGGTCCATATTCCACCGCCATCACAGCCACCCAAGCACGCCCGGTAGCCAGAGGCTGAGCGCCGGAAAGAGGATCAATACGATGAGCCGCACCAGGTCGGCCAGAAGAAAGGGCGTGACCCCGCGAAAGATCGTCCGCAGCGGCAGATCGCGCGCCATGCCATGCAGCACGAAGACGTTGATCCCGATGGGGGGCGTGATCATGCCCAGTTCGATCACCACGATATTGACGACACCCCACCAGATCGGATCATAGCCAAGCCCGATCACCAGCGGATAGACAAAGGGCAGCGTCAGCACCATCGCGGCAATTGTGTCGAAGATCGATCCGAGGATTATAAAGAACACCATCAGCAAGGCGATGACCGCCAGCGGCGGCAGGCCCAGCGCTTCGATCCAGGCCACGATGGCGGCCGGCAGACCGGAGAGCGTGGCGAAATAGGAAAACACCGATGCGCCAATGATGATGACAAAGATCAGCCCGGTATTTGAGGCCGTGTCGCCAAGGCTTGCAAGAAAGCTCCGCCCGGTCAGGCGGCGGCGTACCAGCGAGATGATGAGGGCCATCGACGCACCTACCGCAGCGGCCTCGGTGACGGTGAAAATGCCCGTGTAGATACCGCCCGACACGGACACCGCCAGCAACACGACAGCCCAACTCGCACGGACCTCGCGGCGACGCTCCGGCCAGCTTGTCCGCTCTCCCTGGGGGGCGGTTTCGGGAAAAATCCGAACGACGATTGCGATGGCGACAAAGTAAAAGACAACCGCCAGCAGCCCCGGCACAACGGCTGCCAGAAACAGGGTGATGATCGAGTTTTCGGTCAGGATCGCATATAGGATCATCACGACCGAAGGCGGGATGATCATGCCCAGCGTGCCGCCCGACGCGATGGCCCCCGCCGCCAGCGATGTCGCATAGCCGCGTTCGATCATCTGCGGCAGAGCGATCCGCGCCATGGTCGCCGCCGTCGCCACTGATGATCCGCAGATGGCACCAAAGCCCGCGCAGGCCCCAATGGTGGCAAAGATCAGACCGCCCTTGCGATGGCCCAGAAAGGCATTGGCAAGCCGGTAAAGTTCATCCGACAATCCGCCTGCATGCGCCAGATTGCCCATCAGCAGGAAAAGCGCAATCACCGCAAGTCCTTCGGCGGACATGGCCGAGGAGGGCTCGGTCGCCAACAGCGTCAAAGCCGGCTCAAACCCGATAATCAACCCCGTGCCCGCCACACCAACAACGCCCATCGCAATGCCGACAGGGACCTGCAGGACAATAAGCACAAACATCGCCGCCAGACCCAGGAGTCCAGTCGTCAGAGGATCGGCGACCATCAGCTTGCCCCGCCCAATGTGTCGATTTCGGCCTGTGACAGCCCTTCGTGATCAGCAGGGCTGTTCGACAGCGCGGCGCGAAGCCAGCTGACAAAGACATAGAACTGAACCGGTACGCAGATGGCCATGATCGCCGTCGTGATCCACCACCACGGTGCCAAGGCAATACCGATGGTGCGGGTTGTTCGGCCCGCGTCGGCGTATTTGCCGGTCAGATTGACGAACTGCCAGGCGAGGATGGCAAAGAAAGCCAGCACCACAAGGGCGGCGAACGTCTCAAGCCATGCGTTCAGCCGACCGCCCCCAACCTTGCCAAAGACGCGCACGGTCACGTTGGTCTGGCGCAGCAGGACTGCCGGAAAGCAACTGGCGATGACCAGCGGATAGACCACCTCTCCGTAGTCCTTGAGCCCGTGTATACGGGGCGCGTTAAGATAGCGCGCCCCGCCGTCATAAAAGATGAGGAACGCCACGACCACCAACCCGGCAAAGCCGATCAGAGCCACTGCTTGAGTTATGCGGTCAAGCCGCCGGGCCGTGGCCGTGGGTTCCGTCACGTTCAGCCGCGCAGCTCAGCCAGCGCCGCGACAGCCGCGTCATAAACGGCCTGCCCATTTGGCGTCGCTTCGATCCAGGCCTGATGCACGCCTTGTGCGGCTTCGGCCCACTGCGCCAATTGCTCATCCGAATAGTCGATGATCTCAATCCGGCCCTCATCAACCACACCGGCGCGGATCTCCTCGCCCACGGCGGTATAGGCACCGCCGCCCATCTCGGCCATCGCCATGCCGCCATGCGCCATCATCTTTTCCTGCGCCTCAGCCGGGAGGGCATCCCACTTGCCCTTGTTCATCAGCAGCAGGAACGGGATCGCACCCGCAGGAACAGCATGCGCCTGATCAACCAGCGGAAGGGATTTGAAGGTCCGCATGCCCGTCCAGCCCTGCACAGCACCATCAAGCGTGCCGCGGTTCAGGGCTTCGTTCATCTCGGCAGAGCTGAGCGTCTCTGAGGCAGCGCCAAGGCTTTCGAGCCAGGAGGCATGGATGCCGCCCACCGCCCGGATTTTCATGTTCTGTAGCCCGGAAAGATCATCAACCTTGGTTTTCATGAACAGCGCGTTTGGCTCGGCGGCGAAAAAACCGAGAACATGCACACCATCAAATCCGGTCAGCAGTCCCTGTTCGTGCAGTTTCCAGCCAACAATACTGGCCTCATCGGCAGTGCGAAACAGGAACGGCAACTCAAACACACCCATCTCGGGGAACTGTCCGGCGGTGTAACTGGGCAAGACCCAGCTGACATCCATCACGCCGTTTTGCACCAGTTCGAACTGCTTGAACGGCGATTTGCCCAGCGTACCGCCCCAGAAACCCTGCAGCGTGACGCTGTCGGTCTCACCGCTGACGGCCTCCATCCAGGGTTTGATCACGCGGGCCACGCCCACCGATTTCTCAGGCACAAAGGTGCCGATCTTCACAAGGTCCTGCGCACTTGCCGGCAGCCCCGCGAGGGCAACCGCTGTCGCGGCCAATAGGGTCTTGAAGTGTTTCATTTCATACTCCTTGTCGGGTTATCCGCCGGTGTCCCCAAGCCGCCGCAGCGGCGGAGGGACTTTGGGCAGGGTGACGGTTTTTTCCTCGGTATAGAATGCTTCGCAGGCCGCGCCGCCTTCGCGGCCCACTCCCGAGTTCTTGTATCCGCCAAAGGGCGCGCGCAGTTCGCGCACCATCGGCGTGTTGACCCAAACGACGCCTGAGCGCAGGCGCTCGGTCATTGTCATGACCGTGGGCAGGTGATCGGACCAGACATAAGAGACCAGCCCGAACTGCGTGTCATTGGCAATTGCGGCGGCCTCTTCTGCGGAGTCGAAAGGCAGGAAGGTCGCAAAAGGCCCGAAAATTTCATCTTGCGCCGTGCGCGCGTCGTTGCCCGGCACGCTGACTGCAGTCGGCGCCACGAAATAGCCTTTGCCCAAATCCTCCCGCCGAACGCCACCGGTCAAAAGCGATCCGCCATCGGCACGCGCGGTCTCGACAAACGCCAGAACACGCTGCATGTGTGGATGCGAGGCCAGCGGCCCAAGCTCCGTTTCCGCCAGCATCGGATCGCCCACGCGAATGCGTTGCGCGCGATCGACGAAGCGATCCACGAAATCGTCGAAAATCGGCCTTTCGACCAGAATGCGAGATCCGGCAAGGCACTGCTGCCCATTGTTAGAAAAGATCCCCAAGAGCGCGCCATCAAGCGCGCGTTCAGGATCGGCGCTGGCGAAAATCACGTTCGCCGATTTGCCACCCAGTTCCATCGTGCATGGCACCAGCCGCTGGCCTGCAGCCGACATGATCGCGCGCCCGGTTTCCGTCCCCCCGGTAAAGCTGACCAGATCGACCCCCGGATGCGCGACCAGTGCCGCCCCCGTCACCGGCCCGCGCCCGTTCACGAGGTTCAGCACGCCCTCGGGCAGAACCTCCTGTAACAATCCAACCAGCCGGGCCAGCGCCAGCGGCGTCTGCTCCGACGGTTTGAGAACGCATGCGTTCCCGAACGCCAGTGCCGCAGACAGCTTCATTGTCGCCAGCGCAACAGGCGCGTTCCACGGCGCGATCAGGGCCGCAACGCCCACAGGTTCGCGTACGACCGTGGTCAGATATCCCGGCATCTGGTCATAGCGTTCGCCGCGGCGCTGACTAATGTAGTCGGCAAAGAAACGGAAATTATGGGTGGCACGCGCCATGTGCCGCTCTTTCAATTCGCGTAGCAGCAGGCCCGTGGCCGCACATTCCAGCCGCGCAAGTTCATCCGCATTCTCCCGGATCACCTGACCGCAGCGTTCCAGCACCGCGATCCGCTCGGGCGTGGAAAGATGGGGCCATGGTCCGTCGTCAAACGCCCGGCGCGCCGCCTGCACGGCCACATCCACCGCCGCCGCGTTATCCTCGACCAGCACCGATACCTGCTGCCCCGTCGCCGGATAGAACACCGGCAATTCTGGCCCACCGCCCGGCGTGGCGCTGTCACCGGCCCAGCCGGTAACCCGTTCAGGCGGGACAATGGGCAGTTCAAAACGGGGTATCTCGGTCATGGCATGTACGTGCCTCCGTTCACGTGCAGAACCTGCCCGGTCATGTACCGGGACGCCGCCGACAAAAGGAAAAGGATGGGGCCGGTCACGTCCCTCGGTTCCGCGATCCGGCCAAGGGGGATGGCCTGGGCATAAGCCTCAAGATCCAACCGCACGTCGCCGTTCTCATCCGACCGCCCGGTGCCACCACGCAGAAAGGCCGTATCCACAGCCGAAGGCGCCACCGCGTTCACACGGACATCGGGTGCCCATTCCAGCGCCAACTGTCGCGTCAGCGCCGCGATCCCCGCCTTTGCAATGGCATAGGGCCCATAGCCAGGACGCGCAAAATGGCCCAGGCCCGATCCTGTCATGACCATTGACGCCCCCTTGCCCAACTTGGCACGGAAAATGCGCGCCGCGTTGTAGCTTGCCGTCAGGTTGCCCGTCAACACGTCGTTCCACGTATCCGAATCTGTCTCTATTACCGGCCGGTTATCAGCCATAAAGCCCGACAAATTGACCAGACCCACCAGACCATCCGGCAACGCACGTGCGGCGCGCTCAAGGTCCGCGACCGACGTCGCATCTGCGGCCAGCGCAGGCACATCGGGCGGATGCGCCTCGATTGACTGCGGCAGGTCAATCACCTGCACGTCGTAGCCTGCGCCAGCGGCCTCAGCCACCAGAACGCGCCCGATGCCGCCGCACCCGCCAAGGATGGCCAAAGTGCCACTCATGCCAAAGCCTCCGCCCGCCGCAGTCCTTCGATCATCGAAGAGCGCAACAGGAACTCCCGCGCCTTGACGGGGTCCGCTGCGATCTCCTGCAGGCTTTTCAGATAAGCGTGACGCTCGGCCTCGTCCGTGGTGTTCATGCGCGCGCGGTTCTTGTCTGCTTGCGCCACGATGTCATCCCGCGCAATCGGCCTGCGCTGCGCCTCATAGCGCTCAAGCCGTGCAGGATCACCCCCATTTGCCACCTCAATCAGCAGGTCGGCCAGACACCAGGCATCATGAATGCCCCCGTTCATGCCCATCCCACCTTTCGGACTGTTAAGATGCGCCGCATCCCCTGCGATGAACATGCGATCCTTGCGATACCGCGTCGCGACCCGCCGATGAATGCGGTAGATGCGCTTTTCAACGATGTTGATGTCACCGGCCTGCGGCAGAACCTCCCTTGTCTGATCGCGGATAGACGTATCTTCCAAGGCGTCTTCTGGTGTCTGCCCTTCTGTCGGATGCAGCGAGATCCGCCAAAGATCAGGCAGGCGCAATAACGAATAGGTCCCTCCGGGTTTCCAGATGTAATTCACCCCGGAAAGCCCACTCAGATGCTCTTCGAATGGAAACTGAGTGGTCACAAGGATCGTGTTCTCGGGATAGGTGGCCCCTTCGAACTCTGCCCCAATCGCCTTGCGCACCAGACTGCGCGCGCCATCGCAGCCGATCAACAGACTGCCGCGAATGGTCTCTCCGTCTACCGTGACAGACACACCGGCATCATCTTGCGCCACTGCCGTGACCGCAGCGCCGAAATGGACTGTCCCCTGTGGCAAACGCGCCGCCAACGCACGGCTCAGCATCGCCTGTGGACATTGCAAGCGATAGGGATGACCCGTGTCCTCGCTCAGTACGGCCAGGTCAAACTCGGCACGCTCTCCGGTCGTATGCATGCGAATCTGCCAAGTCGGCGTGATCCGGCCGGCAGCGATCAGTTCGGCGGTGATCCCGCCTTCGTCGAAGTAATCAAGCGTTGGCGGATGAAACGTCGACGCCCGCAACTGATCGGGAATTGTGTCTTCCGCTTCAAAGACTTGAACCGAAAAGCCCGCCTGCGAAAGCCGCCACGCAAGGGCCAGCCCAACCGGCCCTGCGCCGACAATCAATAGCGGCTCCCGCGTCACATTCACCCTGCGATCCCCTTTCGGTGTCCCATAATGTTATTATAGTATATCATTATAGCAATAGACTTTGTCCCAAGCTGGCGATGTAACCGATGTCGATGCCCCAAACCACGCCGATGCCGCTTGATACCACCAGCGGCATGCCGCTTTACCGGCAGATCGTTGTCATCCTGACCAACCGACTGAACGCAGGCACCCTGCGCCCCGGAGATGTGGTCCCCGGCGAGGCGGCCGTCTGCGCTGAATTCGGTGTCTCTCGGATCACGGCACGGCGGGCGCTGAATGAATTGGCGGCGATGGGTCGTGTTGTCAGAGAGCGCGGCAAAGGCACGCGCGTGCTTCCGTTCGAAGCCTCACCTGCTGCGATGAAAGCGTCGCTTGACGGTTTGTTGGAGAACGTCGGACACATGGGGCGCGTCACGACGGTAAAGGTCCTGGAGACACGCAACATTCCTGCGACGGCTGAGGTTGCGGAAATGCTGGAGCTTGAAGAGGGCGCAGTCGTGCAACGCGCGGTGCGGGTGCGGGCATTGGCCGATGCGCCGATGTCATACCTAGTCACCATTGTACCTAAACAAATCGCCACACAAATTGAGGGACAGGATCTGTCGCGGACGCCCCTCCTGCTGTTGCTTGAAGAAGCAGGCGTTCAGGTGGCATCTGCCACGCAAACAATCAGTGCGACAGTCGCCGATGCCGAAGTCGCCCACGCGCTCACTGTCCCTGCGGGGTCTCCCCTGATCGAGGTGAACAGGCTTGTGCGTGACGCGGACAACCGCCCAGTCGAAATGATCCGCGTCCTATATCGACCTGAACTTTATCGGTTCGAGATTACCATGCGCCGTGTCACCGCCGAGACCGGCCGCACCTGGGAATCCGAGGCACCGGATCACCTGCGCAGCCTTTAAGGCCCGACCGCCTAAGGCAGGGCGGAAACAGGCATAAACTGCTTGTATCCCCAATGGAGTAAGCCGGTTTAGTGCCAAAAGGCGGAGGGCGGTCAGCCCCCAAAGCTCAGAAAGTAACGCACACGTTGATGGGGCTGAGCGTCAGCTATGGGGATGCGGACGGGTATACTGCCACTCCGCCGCGGACTTCCACTTGCCGCCCTTGGTGTAGTTTTTACGTCAATCGACTGAACTTCACGCTCGGTCGGGGAGCGACTGTCGTTGCGCCCAGTGACAATTGCGTAGGCAATTCCGCCCTGGCAAGCGCGTGATGCACAAATCAACGTTCTGATGCCCGTGCAAACCATCCCGACCTGCGCCGGGCCATCGCCTGCGGCTATCTAATTGCCGGGTGGCTGTCTGCACGGCTAAGCTAGGGTCAGGACCCATTAATCTTGCGCCGCTGGCGACAAAACCGCGAAAGTTCAGCGGTTTGAGACATGCAGCGACTAACGGGTTAATTGCAAATGGCTCAAGCCGTTGAAATGAAGCGGTTTTGTCGTCCTTCGGATTTGACAGATTTTCCCCGTGAGCTGCGGCGTATCTGCTTGAAATTCAACGAGAGTTCCTGCGCAGATGCTTCTTGTCACGAGAAAAATCTGTCAAACCAGAGGTGCAAGATTAATGGGTCCTGACCCTAATCGGGCAGTTCAAAGTTTCATGGACATTTCCTGCCAAGTCATTCCACCGTGGTTGGAAGCGGATGGCTGTAAGTAGCTGTATCCAAATCTCTCGTAGAGTGGGACGTGATGCTCTTTGCACATGAGATGGATTGTGGATTTACCCAACCTTTTCATGCGTCCCACGAACTCGGTCATCAATGCCCGGGATAGGCCCTTGCCCTGATGCGCGGGATCGACAACAACAGACAGTATTACAACATTTGGGGCGTCGGGGTCATGGCCGACGAGCTCTTTGAACTCTTCGTCAGACATTTCGACCTCATGAGCACATCCGCAATTTATAAAGCCAACTATCTCGCCTTCCATCAATAGAATTAGGAAGCCATCAGGATAGACCTCAATCCTTTTGGAAATCTTTTCGAGCGTTGCTGCCTCGTCGCCTTGGTAGGCATCAATCTCTATTTCAAAGCAGCGCGTTGCGTCGGGAGGTTTAGCGTTGCGAAACTCAATCATCTACCTAAGTTATCCGGGATGGATCGAGTTGCAAAGCCGCCGTTCGTACTCGTCGCAGAATTGGATACTGAGCGCTCACTGCGGACCGCCCGGGCAACACAGCATGTGTTACCCGCGCTATCCCAAGCAGATTGTAGGCGGCCCACTTCAAAGGGGGAGGCGCAGGCGCGGCTTGAATTCCGGTCGGACATCCGCGGCGATTTGGCATCAACACGCATCATGTCTGTCGACAGTCATCCGGGAAAGCCAATTCACGACAATCCGGACCAAACATTGCGCGAGACGGGATCAACTTTTGCGCGGGTGAACCATACAGAGCGACAAGACCGCGCTCAGCGCTCACTCCCCCTGCCCTCCCATTGGCGATCTGATCCTAGGGCTCGACGACCGGCCTCAGTGACTCGCGCATCGCAAGCGAGACTTCGAGTTTGCGCGTGGCCCCCATGCTGCGCTTTTCGACCATGTCGATCAATTCTTGCGCAGCAATACAGCCCATGTCCCGATGCGGAACATGCACCGTCGTGAGGGTGGGATGCAGGATGCTGGCCAATTCAATGTCGTCAAAACCGGTGATCGACACGTCCTCAGGGACAGCCAGACCAAGGTGTTTCGCGCGACTGATCGCGCCTGCCGCAAGAACATCGTTGCCGCACATCACCACCGTCGGTCTGGGGTCCTGCGCCATCAGCGTTTCAAAGGCGGCTGCCCCGTTTTCAATCTCATAGGCCGTTTGGATGACAGGCAGCGCGTCCGGATCCTGACCGTGTGCCACGAGGCTTTCCCTAATCCCCCGCAAACGGCCCTCTGCACGGTCATTCCCCTCCACGATCCCCGAAATGACGGCAATTCTTCTGTGCCCCATCGCAAGCACGCGGTCCGCGAGCATGCGCATCGCTGCGCAGTTATCGAACCCCACCGACGCATGGCCCCCATCAGGATGAGAGGTCCATGCAAGCACCGTCGGAACGCCACGGCGCTGGAGGTAATCATAGATGTCCTGACCGCGCTCGTACCCGATCAGCAGCAGCCCATCCGCGCCGCGTGCAACCAGCGCGCGGATCTGTTCAGCCTCCAGGTCGGGTTGATATGCACTGCTTGAGACCAACAGGTTATACCCCGACGCATGAAGGGTTTCCTGAAACGCCTGCAGGCCCCGCGCAAAGATCGCGTTTTCCATCGTCGGAATGATCGCACCGATCGTATGCGTCCGCTTGGCCGCCATAGCGCGTGCGTTGAAGTTTGGCGTGTATCCAAGATCGTTGATGGTCTTCATGACCCGCTCAAGGGTCTTGGCAGAGACCTTTTGCTGTTCGTTCAGACACCGTGAAACCGTTGCGGTCGACACCCCTGCCACGCGCGCAACATCGTCCAGCGTTGGAATATGGGTCGTGTCGGACATGAATGTGGCAAACCCGTGTTTGTTTGGTTGCCTTGCATCATACGGCCATTTCAAAAAATCGCATTGAAAAAATGTAAGGGCTTGCACGAATCAACTGTAAGCGCTTACACAGGTAAGTGAACCAGTCACCGTGGAGGCTCCATGTTCCTCATCAGCTCATTCATTGTTTTTGCGGTTTTCTTTCTCAACGTCGCTTTGGGGGCGTTCGCAAACAGCGCATTCCTTGGGGATGTCGGAGAAATGTTGGTTCTGTTTTTAGCGTCGGTGTTGTTCGTCGTCGCCATTCTGAAGAAAGAAGCTGATCGCTCGAAAAACGACGACAGCAACTAAAGTCCTAACGGGAGGAACACCACATGGATAATAAAGACCGCAATGAAATTGCGTCGGCAGAACGCCGGAATTTCCTGAAGATCGCATCGACAGCTGGCTTTACAGCCGCGGTCGTGGCCGGTGCTGCTGGCACGCTGTGGTCCACGGAAGCCGCAGCTCAATCCGCAAACGAAGAGCGCGAGCGCGAAAAAGCAGCAGAGCACACGATGACGCTTGCCACAGCTTATGTGCTGGGTGCATCGCGCAGCTATCCGATCATGCAGCTGGACCTCAAGGAAAACATCCAGAACGCCACCAACGGTAAAGTCTACGTAAAACTGGCCCCCGGTGGTCAGCTTGGTGCCGGCGGCGCGCTGGTGCAGGCTGTACAAGGCGGCACAATTCAGGCGGCTCAGCATTCGCTGTCCAACTTCGCCCCCTTTGCCTCCACCGTTGACCTGATCAACATGCCGTATCTGTGTGGTTCAAACCAGCGGTTCACCAACCTTGTGAATTCCGACTTCTGGAACAGCAACGTGACGCCCAAGATCGAGGAAAATGGTTTCAAACCTCTGTTCTACGTCAACATCGACCCGCGCGTTGTCGCGGTCCGCAAGGGCGGCGCAGGTGCTGTTATCACGCCCGGCGATCTGAGCGGAGTCAAGTTCCGCGTGCCGGGTTCGGCGATGCTGCAACAATACTACCGCCTGGTCGGTGCCAACCCGACGCCGGTCGCCTGGGGTGAAACACCTTCGGCGATCCAGCAGGGTGTGGCCGATGCGCTCGACCCCTCCGTCGGCGCGCTTTATGTGTTCGGTTTCAAGGACATCCTGTCCCATGTGACCTTCACGCAGGCCGTCCCGGACAGCCAAGTCTACTCGTGCAACCTCGAATGGTTCAACTCCATGCCCGCCGACGTTCAGGAAGGCATCATGTGGGGCTCCGAAATGACGGCGCACCAGAACCTGGCCAAAGTACCGTCCGCACGTGCCTACGCTATGGCAGAGTTGACCAAGGCAGGCGTCGAATTCCACAGCCTCAGCGACGATCAGCTGGCAGAGTGGAAAGACGCAGGCGGCTTCCAGCGCTCCGAATGGGACGAGTTCAAGGTCGAACTTGCGGGCTCCATGGATGCCTTCGCCCAGATGGAAGAGGCCGCGGGCACCCAGGGCAAGTACTACGTCCACGACGCCTAAATATAACTTTTGGGGCGTTCCCTTTCCGGGGGCGCCCGACATTCTCTTTTGAACACGACCAAGGACCGCGCGCGGCAAGCGCCCTCTTTAGTTGTGCAAGCCAAACGGGCCCCGTCATGACATTGCTACGCAAACTTGACCAAAACGCCGAGCGCTGGCTGCTTTTGACCTTTTACGTGATGCTGGTCATCACGATGGCCGTCGAAGTGCTGCGCCGCGAGATATTCGCCTACTCCTCTATCTGGGGTGAAGAGATCGTGCGCTATGCGTTCATCTACCTTGCCTGGATCGGTGCTGCTGCCGCCGTCAAGGAACGCGCGCATATCCGCATCGACGTGATCATGCATTACCTGCCACCACGGCCCAAGGCGCTGCTCTACATCTTCGGCGACGTCGTGATGATGCTCGTTGCTGTGATCGCGCTCTATTGGTCATACGAATCCGTGCATGTCTCGGCCAAGTTCGGCTCTGTCACCGATGGTCTGCGCATCTCCAAGGTGTGGTTCCTGATGGCCGTGCCAACCGGGTTCGGTCTCATGATATGGCGCCTGCTGCAATCAATGCGCCGTGATTTCACTTCCCTCCGGACGGGCAAGCCCGTCTACGAGGGTGACACTCTGTTCGACTAGGGAGCGCGAGTTATGCTTTGGAATACTGTCGCGCAAACGGTTGAGCTTGGGTGGGATTTCTACCTGCCGGTGCTCATCTTCATCGGCCTCATCGCCCTGGCCGTTCCTGTCTGGGCCGCCATCGGATCCTCCGCGATCCTGATGCTTCTCATGTCGGGCGATCTGCCGCTGTCGCTGGTTGGTGAACGGCTCTTCACCGGCATCGACGCCTTCGCTCTGACCGCGATCCCGCTCTTCATCCTCACCGGTGACGTGCTGGTCCGAACCGGTCTCAGTCGCAAGTTTCTGGACGTGGCCGAGGCGCTAACCTGCTTTACCAAGGGCGGCTTTGGCTCTGCCACCGTACTGGTGTGCGGCATGTTCGCGGCCATTTCAGGATCGGACGCGGCGGGTGCTGCTGCCGTGGGCCGCATGACCATCGCGCGTCTGGTAGAGGCGGGCTACCCCCGGCCCTACGCCTGCGCCCTTGTGGCTGCTGGTGCCTGTACCGGCATCCTGATCCCACCGTCCATTGCCTACATCATTATTGGCCTTGTGCTGGGCATATCCGCCTCGACACTGTTTCTGGCCGCGCTGATCCCGGGCCTGTGCATTCTTTTTGCAATCCTGATCACAAACCTCGTCGTGAACCGCATCTATGCCTATGAGGGCGGCGGCAATCTGACCATGGGCGAGTGGTTGGGCAATCTGGGCCGTTCTCTGAAATCCGGTTGGTATGCCTTTATCGTGCCCGGCATCATCTTTTACGGCATCTTCTCGGGCCGATTGACCCCGACAGAGGCCGGCGCGACAGCCGTTGTCGTCACGATCGGCATGGGGTTCATCCTGCGCACGCTCAAGTGGGCGGATTTCCCGGCGATGCTGGTCAGTTCGGCCAAGGTCAACGGTGTGATCCTCCCCATCATCGC
Organism: Sulfitobacter aestuariivivens; assembly: GCF_014763045.1. Lineage (GTDB taxonomy): Bacteria > Pseudomonadota > Alphaproteobacteria > Rhodobacterales > Rhodobacteraceae > Sulfitobacter > Sulfitobacter aestuariivivens. The sequence continues at coordinate 57,504 of NZ_JACTAG010000001.1, read as the reverse complement.
CTTTTCGGCCCCCCTGGCCGAAGCACTCGCGATCATGGGGGTACCGCAAGGTTTCGTGACCTCTGTCACAGGCCTGACGAACGAACCCTGGGTCCTTATCCTCCTGATGATCGGGATCCTCGTTGCAGCGGGCTGCGTGATGGAAACAACGCCCAATATCGTGATCCTTGCACCGATCCTTCAGCCCCTGGCCGAAAACATCGGGATGAACGAGATCCAGTTCTGCATCATGATGATCACCGCCCTGGGCGTGGGCTTCATTACACCGCCCCTTGGGCTCAACCTCTTCGTCGTGTCGGGCATCACCGGTGAATCGATCCTCAAAATTGCGGTGCGCGCGGTTCCCTTCGTGCTGTGTATGTTTGTGATCGTGTTGTTCATCGCTTACGTTCCGGCTGTGTCGACAACCCTTCTTCCAGATATCTATAAATAGGACACCCCCTACATGACTCGCGACTATCTCAAGAAAGCAACGCTGACGTCCGCCTCCGGCGCGTCGGATGTGCATGAAACCGTTGTTTCGATCCTTGACGATATCAAGGCCGGAGGCGACGCAAAGGCCAGGGAGTATGCCGCCAAGTTCGACAAATACGAAGGCAACGTCCTGCTGACGGCCGACGAAATCGACGCCGCCTGCGCGTTGGTACCGGAAAAACTCAAGGCCGACATTCGGTTTGCGCATGACAACGTCAAGCGGTTTGCCGAACTGCAGAAAAGCACCGTCGCGGATGTCGAGATGGAGATCCAGCCGGGCTATGTCGCAGGTCAAAAGGCAATTCCTGTCGATGCGGCGGGCTGTTATGTGCCCGGCGGGCGCTACAGCCACATCGCCAGCGCCATCATGACCGTCACCACCGCCAAGGTCGCGGGCTGCAAGCACATCACCGCCTGCTCTCCGCCGCGTCCTGAGACAGGCGTGGCCCCGGCCATCGTCTATGCCGCGCACATCTGCGGCGCGGACAAGATCCTTGCCATGGGCGGGGTGCAGGGTGTCGCGGCCATGACCTATGGCCTCTTTGATCTGCCCCAGGCCAACATCCTCGTCGGGCCCGGCAATCAATTCGTCGCCGAAGCCAAGCGCATCCTCTTTGGCAGCGTCGGGATCGACATGATCGCCGGACCCACCGACAGCCTGATTCTTGCGGATAAAACCGCTGATGCGCACATCGTGGCGACCGACCTCGTCTCGCAGGCCGAACACGGATACAACTCGCCCGTCTGGCTTGTAACCGATGACCGCGCGCTGGCCGAAGACGTGATGAAACGCGTGCCCGAGTTGATCGAAGATCTGCCAGAACTCAACCGTGACAACGCGTTTGCCGCATGGCGCGACTATGCCGAAGTTATCGTCTGTGCCGACCGCGTCGATATGGCGAAATGCAGCGACGAATACGCACCAGAGCACCTGACGGTGATGGCCGACGATCTGGACTGGTGGCTGGAAAACCTGACCTGCTATGGCTCTCTGTTTCTGGGCGAGGAAACCACCGTGTCATACGGTGACAAGGCGTCAGGCACCAACCACGTGCTGCCCACCTCCGGTGCCGCGGGCTACACGGGAGGTCTGTCCGTGCACAAGTACATGAAGATCGTGACATGGCAGCGTGCCACGCAAGAAGCCTCCAAGAACGTCGCGATTGCGACAGCGCGGATCTCACGCCTTGAAGGGATGGAAGGCCACGCCCGCGCCGCTGATGTGCGTCTGGCCAAGTATTTCCCCGATGAAACCTTTGATCTGACGGCGGATGGCTGAGCAAAGCACCCTCTTTGACCTGAGCGGCAAGGTGGCCTGTGTCACAGGCGCCAGCTCGGGTCTTGGCCGCCGCGCGGCCATTGCACTGGCGGGCGCCGGGGCAAAAGTTGTCGGCGTTGCCCGGCGATCCGATGCCCTCGATAGCTTGTGCGATGAGATCGGCCCGGGTGCCGCCGGTCTTGCGGCGGATGTTGCAGACAGGGCAAATATCCCGGAACTCGCTCGCAGGATCGCGGCCCCTTTTGGTGCACCTGACATTGTCATCCACGCGGCGGGCATCAACACGCGCCAAGCGGCCGATGACGTCACACCAGAGCGCTGGGACCAGACGCTGGCCCTCAACCTCTCTGCGCCGTTTTTTCTCAGTCAGGCCCTTGTCCCGGCCATGAAGGAAAAGGGCTGGGGCCGGATCGTGAACTTCGCCTCCCTGCAGACCACCCGGGCTTTTCCGGGCGGCATCGCTTACGGTGCGACCAAGGCCGGTATCGGCCAGCTGACCCGCGCCATGGCAGAGGCCTGGTCCCCCTTCGGCATTACCGCAAACGCCATCGGTCCGGGGTTCTTCCCGACAGAGCTGACCGCAGCTGTTTTTGATGATCCTGACCGCGCCAGCCGCAATGCGGCGCAAACCTGTATGGGGCGCAACGGACGACTTGAAGACATCGACGGCCCCGTGCTCTTTTTATGCTCTGAGGCGTCAAGCTATGTCACCGGGCAGGTGCTGATGGTTGACGGGGGGTTCACCGCGAAATGAAGGCTTTGGTGTATGACGGTGTGGAAACGCTTGGATACCGGGACGTGCCTGATGCGGTGCCCCTGCCGGGCGAGCATCTGATCAAGGTCGCCGCCGTGGGCATCTGCGGCTCCGACATGCATGCCTATCTGGGCCATGACGCGCGCCGCCCGGCCCCGCTGATCCTTGGGCACGAAGCAGCGGGCGTCATTCAGGGCGGCCCCCGCGACGGTGCCCGCGTCACCGTGAACCCGCTGGTGACCTGCATGGCCTGCCCTGCCTGTCTGGGCGGGCGCGAAAACCTGTGCCCCGACCGCCAGATCATCTCAATGCAGCCGCGCGAGGGCGCTTTTGCACAATACATCGCCATGCCCGACCGCAATTTGGTCGAGGTGCCGCAGGACGTGCCGCTGACCAAGGCGTCGCTTGCCGAACCGCTCGCTGTCAGTTGGCACACGGTACGCCTTGCCCTTGAGGCCCTGCATCCGTCAATGGACCGCCGGGCTCTGGTTCTGGGCGGCGGTGCCATCGGCCTTGCCGCGGCGCTGGCTCTTCGGGCCATGGGGTTGGACGACGTCACCATCGCCGAGCCAAACGAGGCCCGTCGCGCCCTGCTCATTGAGACATGCGGGCAAAGCGCCGTGGCATCCGTGACAGACACCTACCCGATGATCATCGACGCTGTCGGATATGCCGCAACCCGCGCGACGGCGTCAAAGAATGTGCAGCCCGGCGGTGTGATCGCCCATGTCGGTCTGGGACAGGACGACGGCGGGGTGGACGTGCGCCGCTATACCCTTCAGGAAGTGACCTTCATCGGCACCTACACCTATACCGCCCAAGACTTTCGCGACACCGCCGCCGCAATCTTTGATGGACGGCTGGGCCCGCTTGACTGGACCGATCACCGTTCCCTCGCCGACGGCGCTGAAGCGTTCAAGCAGCTGCGGGCCGGAGCGGTTGCCGCACCGAAAATCATCTTGGACCCCTGGGCCTGATATCAGACGCGCATATTAAGGAGATAGATCATGTATAAGAAGATACTCGTTCCCATGGCGCTTGATCACGGCGTGTCCCCGAACACGCTTGAGGTCGCGAAAGCCCTGACAGGCGGTACTGGCCAGATCATTGCGCTGCATGTCTATGAGGCACCGCAGGGCTCCGTTCAGGCCTATGTGGATGAAGAGGTCAAAAAGGAAGCCATGGCCCGGGCGCGGGCCGATCTGGCCTCAAAAACCGAACATCTTGATGGTGTCACTGCCGAAATGGTTGTGGGCCACACCTATCGCTCGATCATCGATTATGCTGCCGACCATCAGGTGGACTGTATCGTGATGGGTTCGCACAAACCGGGTTTCAGCGATTACCTGCTGGGCTCCACCGCGGCGCGTGTGGTGCGCCATGCGCCCTGCGCCGTCCACGTTTACCGAAGCTCCTAAGTCTCACCAACGCGCACCCGCGCTCCCTCGAAAGGCAATCACAGACATGAACATCGACAAGAAGATCGTAGACGATCTTGTCGCCAACGACGTCTCCTTTGTGACCACCGTGCCCTGCAAGCAACTGGCCGGTGTCATTGACGAAGTCGAAAACCGCGATGAAATCTTCCACATTCCCTCCAACAAGGAAGACGAAGGTATGGGCCTGTGCGCCGGCGCCTTCATGGGTGGCAAACGCCCGATGATCATCATGCAGAACACAGCACTTGGTGTGACGCTGAACACACTGGCAACGCTGACCCAGTTCTACCGCATGCCCCTGCCGATGCTGATTTCGTATCGCGGCGAACTGCGCGAACCTGTCGCCTGTCAGGTCGAGATGGCCGTGCATACCAAGGCGCTGCTGGCACAGCTCAACATCCCGACCTACCACTTTCACTGGCAAAAGGATGTCGAGGAATTCGACAACATCCTAAAGTACACCTTCATGTCCAACAAACCCGTTGCCATCCTGACCGATGCCAACTTCTGGGGAGGCTACGGCGACCAATGATCCGTTCTGAAATTCTCAAAGAAATCGCACCCATCCTGAACCCGCACCTTGTTGTCTGCAACATCGGCTTGCCAAGCCAGGAATTGCACATGATCGACGACAACGAACGCAACTTCTACATGCTCGGCACGATGGGCCTGTCGTCTTCCATCGGCTTTGGTCTGGCGCTGGCGCAGGACAAGCCGGTGATCTCGATCGACGGCGACGGCTCTGTGCTGACCAACCTCGGCACCCTGCCAACAATCGCCAACAACGCGACGGGCAACTACACGCTGTTGATCATCGACAACGGCTCTTACGGCTCCACCGGCGATCAGCCGACCTACGCGGGCAAAAAGACCTCGCTGACGGCGGTTGCAAAGGCGTGCGGGTGTGACAATGTGATCGAAGTGCAGGACAAGGATCTTGGTCCCGTTTTGCAGGACGCCATCGACAGCGATGAGATGACCATCATCGTCTGCAAATGCGACAGCGGCAACATCAAGCTGCCGGTGATCACGCTCGATCCGGTTGTCATCCGCCATCGCTTCATGGAAGCGGTCGCTTCCTGACATGATATCAAACGCCGCGCATATCCATTCCGCACAGGATGCGCGGCGGCTGGCAAAACGGCGCTTGCCCTGGATGGTGTTTGATTACATCGACGGGGCGGCGGGAAACGAAACCGGGGCCGCGCGTAACCGTGCGGCCCTTGACGCCCTGACGCTGGAGCCGCGCATTTTGCGCAATGTCTCGGATCGCAGCCTTGCCACCAACATCTTCGGAGCGGCGGCCCAGCGGCCCTTCGGCATCGCGCCCATGGGCATGTGCAACCTGTCATGGCCCGGGGCCGACCTGATGCTGGCGCGGCTTGCCGCAAAGTATCAGGTGCCCCACGGCGTCAGCACCGTGGCGTCGACACCCCTCGAAAAGATCATTGAGGTGGCGCAGGGTCATGCCTGGTTCCAGCTCTATTTTTCAGGCGACGGCGAAGGCACGTTCAAACTGGTCGACCGGGCCAAAGCAGCGGGCTATGAAACCCTGGTCCTGACCGTGGACGTGCCAGAGGTCGGCCGCCGCCCGCGCGAGTTGCGCCATGGCTTCAAGATGCCCTTTTCCATCGGCCCCCGCCAATTTGTCGACTTTGCCCTGCACCCGCAGTGGTCATTGACCCAACTGGCCGCTGGCAAACCGCAGATGGCGAATTTCCAGATGAGCGGCTATTCGTTTGACCGCACGGAAAGCCGTGCGCGGGCTGACTGGGACACCCTGGCAAAGCTTCGGGATATGTGGCCCGGCCAGCTGGTGGTCAAGGGCGTGCTCAATGCTGACGATGCCCTGTCGCTAAAGAACGCCGCTGTGGATGCCATTCAGGTCTCCAGCCACGGGTCACGCCAACTGGAAAGCGCACCGGCCCCCATTACCGCACTGGCGCAGATCCGCAAAGCGGTCGGCGCTGACTTTCCCCTGTTTTATGACAGCGGTCTGCGATCCGGCGAAGACGTGCTCAAAGCCTTGAATGCAGGGGCAGATTTCACCTTCTTCGGGCGCGCGCTGCAATTTGCGATGGCCGCCGGAGGTGAAGCCGGTCTGAACCAGCTTTGGGATGTCTTCAGCGATGAACTCTCTTCCGCCATGGCACAAACCGGGCGCACGGGCCTGACCTGACCGCGCGACCGGCGCATCCGCGGTGGCAATCAGGCAAAGACCAGCACATCATCCAGGATCAGCCCCCCCTCCGCCGTGAAAACGATCTGATCGACGTTACCAAACTCGGCATCGTTGAAATTGATCGTCGTGTCACGGTTGTCACGAATACGGATACTGTCCATCGCGACAAGGATGCCGTCATCATAAGCCTCGACCTGAACACGGATGTTGCGCCCCGAAACAGCCGTCAGAACCGCTTGTTCCAGATCGAAATTTTCGCCATCGGCCTGCGCAAACGTGATGCTGTTGCCGATGCTCTGCACGGCCTGCGCACCTGAGGCCACGCCGGGACTGGCTGTGCTCGTCGTGACGTCGTTGAAGATGAATCCGTCTTCCTCAATCATCCCGCCAATCACCGTTCCCTCAAACCCAAGGCTGATCGCTGTGGGCGGAACCGGCGGATCGCCGGCGCCTGCGATATTGATCGTAGCAATGGCCTGTGCGGTGCCCCCCTGTCCGTCCGATATCGCATAGGAAAAGCTGTCCTGCGCGGTCTGGCCATCGTAAAGTGCGTCAAACGCGCCGTTGGGGTCATAGCTTATGGTGCCATCGCTGGCAAAGCTGACCTGCGCGCCCGAAACCAACGTAACCGTGCCGGAATCATCCCCTTCAACCGAAACCAGAGACAGCGTGCCGCCGTCGGGATCGTCATCATTTGCCAGAACATTGCCACTGACGACGTCCGCTTCGCTGGTCTCAAAACTGTCGTTGACCGCGATCGGATTCACGACATCACCTGGTCCGACCGGTGACAGAATTGTCAAACCAATATCATCGATATTGAACGTCCCGTTGGCAGACACCCGCACTTCGTCAATGCTGTCAAAGCTGGGGCCAAAGGACACTTCGACAGTCCGTCCCGGCCTCACATTCACGTTCTGAGTGGCCACAAGGATGCCATCATCCCAGGCCTCGATACTGATCCGCACCCGACCATCGATTGACTGCAGCGTGAGGCTGTTCAGATCAAAGTCTTCATCGGTGGCAACCAGAGTGAACCCGTCCGATTGGGCATATCGTGCACCGGTTATGGCCGTACCAGCGGCGACCACAAGGCCCGTCGCATCGACGCCGTCCAACCCGGCGAAATCGCCCAGCGGTGCGGTTTCGAAATCGACCAGAACAGGTGTCGCAACCATAGGCGGAGAGACCCCCTCGACAGTGATGGCAACACTGGCAGTATCTGTCCCGCCATTTCCGTCTGAAACGCCATAGGTAAAGCCGTCCAACGCGGTCTCGCCAGTGTTAAGCGTCTCGAACGCGCCGTTGGGGTCATAGTCATAGCTGCCGTCCGCGTTCAGCGTCACAAGCGCCCCGGATGCCAACGTGATCTGCTGACCCACAAATGCTGCCTGACCGTTCACGGACACAACACTCAACCCATCGCCATTGCCGTCAGTATCATTCGACAGGACATTCCCGGCAATCGTGCCGTCTTCGGCCACGGTCGCGGTGTCATTGACCGCCACCGGTGCGACATTGCCTGTGGCGCCGTCAACGGTGATGGTCACGGTGGCCTGATCGCTCCCGCCCTGCCCGTCGCTGATCTGATAGGTAAAGCTGTCCTGCGCCGTCTCGCCGTCGTTCAGCGCATCAAACGCGCCGTTCGTATCATAGCTGTACGTGCCGTTCGCATTCAGCGTCACCAGCGCCCCGGATGCCAGCGTGATCTGCTGACCAACGTTGCCCGCTTGCCCGTTCACGGCAACAACGCTCAGCACACCACCGTCTGCATCGCTGTCATTGCTCAGCACATTGCCAGAGACCGTCGCGTCTTCGGCCACACCGGCGGTGTCGTTCACCGCCACCGGGGCGACATTGCCCGTGGCCCCGTCAACGGTAATGGTCACGGTCGCCTGATCGCTCCCGCCCTGCCCATCGCTGATCTGATAGGTAAAGCTGTCCTGCGCCGTCTCACCGTCGTTCAGCGCATCAAACGCGCCATTCGTAACATAGCTGTACGTGCCGTTCGCATTCAGCGTCACAAGCGCCCCGGATGCCAGCGTGATTTGCTGACCTACGTTGCCCGCCTGCCCGTTCACGGCAACAACGCTCAGCACACCACCGTCCGCATCGCTGTCATTCGACAACACATTGCCGGATACGGTGCCGTCTTCGTCAACATTGGCACCATCGGCCGTTGCGACGGGCGCGGTGTTGGGTGAAACCCCACCGGCAATCTCTGCCCAGGAATAGGTTGCATCGGTGAATGTCAGCCATTCGACCGTGTTCTCAACGATATCCATAACGACGTTGATGACCTGCAGGAACACCCCGGAAACGTTGAACGTATAGGTCCCGAATGCCTGGCCGAATGACACCGTATCAACGCCCGCGCCCCCCAGATAGGTATCCGCACCGGCACTGTCCTCGAATGTATCATTGCCGCCGTTCCCGGTCATCGTGTTGTCCGCCGCATTGCCGATGAACGTCTCGTTCCCCGCACCGCCAATAGCGTTTTCAATGATCGTTCCCTCGGCCATGGCAAGGTTGCCGATGCGTCCGCCGATGTTGGACAGCGACGGTGTCGTATCAGCACGGTCCGTCGGGGCCAGATTGATCAGTGTGTTGTTGGCATAGCCCGACAGATCAAGCGTATCGATCCCACCGCCATCCACGATGGTCGACGCGGTCCGGTTGCCGAAACTGGCAAAGTTCGCCCAGACATCCGACACTTCAGAGGTGATCGTCGTGTTGAACCCCCAGACCGTGTTCTCGGTAAACGCGTTGAAGGTGCCGTACCCCTGTGAGCCATAAAGATCGTTCAGCGCCATCCAGTCCACCGCCATGGGCGTCTGAAGGAATTCATAGGATGCGTTGATCGACGTGTTCTCGGTCTGGCTGAAATAGGACATCATCGACGCCTGCCAGCTGTCGTTCTCAAACGTGTTGTCTGTCCCGTAAGACGCCGACCCGTTGTAGGGGCCCTGATGGCCCAGGCCCAGCGCATGCCCGATCTCGTGCAGGATCGTCTGGAACGTATAGTCGTCATAGGTCGACGTGCCACCTGACCATCCCGCCGCGATGTTCAGATAGGAATAGTTGATCTCCCCGTTGCTCCAATAGCTTGACCCGGCATAGGCCCCGCTTTCGTCATCGGAGAAAAAGAAATCTACGACGCTTGTGTCCGTCGACGTGGTCTCGCGAAACTCAATGCCAAGGGTCGCCCCAAAGAGATTGAAAGCCTCCCGGACAAGGAAGGCGCGTGCTGAGGTCAGCCCGTCCAGATCATCCACATAGCCTGACACGTTGAAATAGAGCACCCCATCATTGGGGTCATTGCCCGTGGTGCCGACGTTGTGAAAGCGCGTTTCAATCGTGCTGCCGTTGCGCGTCCAGTACCCACTGGACAGATAATCCGCCATATCGCCCAGAATGGCCGCGGATCCGTCACTTGTCGTCCCGCCGCCATCTTCGGTCGCAGGATCAGCCCCAGGTACATACCCTTCGTTGCCCTCGTCCCGCACGTGGATGTGTCCGGGATGCAAATCATCTTCGTGATGCGAAAGGGCCGTCACGCCATGCCCGTGCGCCGCACCTGCCGCGTGGTCGGGCATATGCGCCTCGATCGCCTCAGCCGCGGTATGGAAATCAGCCGCCCGGTGCGCTGCCTTGTCTGATCCCGGGCCGGAGACATGTGCATGATCCTCTTCTTCATGTTCATGCTCATGGTCGTGTTCATGCCCGTGATCGGGGTCGTCAAGAACCGTTGCCGCCATGTCGACAGGCGCAGGCGCCTCATCGGGCGCTTCGCCTTCCTTCGCCAAGCTCCCAATGTCCATGCTTTCAACCACCGGCATCGCCTCTGCCACGATGTCCGGGAGGGCCTCGTCAGAGGCAGCGGGAAGGTTTTCGGGAAAGGCAAAGGGATTTCTGTTGGCGGGCGAGGGGAATAACTTGCGCATTGTCGCGGGACGTCCTTGTGCAGCAGATTCGAAGTGTGGCGTCGACGTGAAGTAATCTGAATATTTGCCTCAAATGTGCGCGTATCTTGTCAAGAATGTGTTAATTGGTTCGCCGAATTACGGCGCTCTGTTGGGTGGGGCTGACTGCGGGCCCCTGAAAAGCACTGCGCTAGCCCGATCCCGGCTCTGCGCACGCCACCGCAAATTCCAGCCGCACAGCAGAAAATTCGCGTTTAACGCCGCAATAGTGCATCATCCGGTTTCAACACCGGGGCCAGACGATAGGGAACGACCATGTCCAAAATCTCAAACGCCGCCTATGAGGCGGAACTCGCGCAGATGCAGATCGAACTTGTGAAACTGCAAGAGTGGGTCAAGGTGTCCGGCCACAAGGTCGCCATCATCTTTGAGGGCAGAGATGCCGCAGGTAAGGGTGGCACGATCAAGCGCATCACTGAGGCGATGAACCCGCGGATTTGCCAGGTCGTGGCCCTGCCCGCCCCGACAGAGCGCGAGAAAACCCAGTGGTACTTCCAACGCTATGTCGCCCACCTTCCCGCAGCCGGAGAGATCATCATCTTCGACCGCTCATGGTACAACCGGGCCGGCGTTGAACGCGTCATGGGCTTCTGCACCGACGAAGAATACAAGGAATTCATGCGCAGCTGTCCCGAATTCGAGCGCATGCTGGTCAGATCCGGCATTCAGCTGATCAAATACTGGTTCTCCGTCAGTGACGAAGAACAGGAACGCCGCTTTCAAAAGCGCCTGACCGATCCCACAAAACAGTGGAAGCTCAGCCCAATGGATCTGGAAAGCCGCAAGCGCTGGGTCGATTATTCCAAGGCCAAGGACGACATGTTCGCGCACACGGATATCAAGCAGGCCCCGTGGTACGTGGTGGAATCCGACATCAAGAAACACGCGCGCCTCAACTGCATCAGCCACCTGCTGTCCCTGATCCCCTACGAAGAAGTTCAGCACGAGCCTGTGGTGCTGGAAGAAAGGCCCGCACAACGCGGCTATGTCCGTCCGCCAATGGCAGATCAGACCTTTGTTCCCGAGATACACAAGGATCTCTAGCCGCCCCTGCGCTGCGCGTCAGATCATCCGCACTTGGAATGGCCGCAGGCTCCGCAGGTCATGCAGCCCTCGACCATGCGCAAATCATACTGACCACATGACGGACAGGCCTTGCCGCGCGGCGCCTCAAGGCCAACCACCTGCGCCTGCGGATCGGTTTTCAGACCCAGCCCCTCGCCGGCGATGAAACCGGTAACGATCATGTGCTGTTCGATCACCCCGCCGATCGCCGCAAGGATCGACGGAATGTATTTGCCCTTCATCCACGCGCCACCACGCGGATCGAACACGGCCTTCAGTTCCTCGACCACAAACGACACATCCCCGCCACGCCGGAACACCGCAGAAATCATCCGGGTCAACGCGACGGTCCAGGCGAAATGCTCCATGTTCTTTGAATTGATGAACACCTCGAAGGGCCGACGATGCCCGTTCAGCACAATGTCATTGATGGTGATATAAAGCGCGTGCTCGCTGTCCGGCCACTTGACCTTGTAGGTATTGCCTTCCAGCTCGTTGGGACGATCCAAAGGTTCGGACATGTAGATGACGTCGCCCGCGTTCGCATCTTCCACCACCTCCTGCTCCGAGGGCAGCCCCCGACCGCGGGTGGGGGCAAAGCCCCCGCCCATGGGGGCGGTCGGGGGCTGCCCGGCCTCTGGGCCGGGCGAGACGGTTTCGGATGTATCACCAAAAAGCAACCATCCAGCACTCACCCCCAGGGTTTTGGCCAATTTCTTTGCGTTCTCTTTGGAAGGCTCTCCCCCCTTGAGGTACTTCCCAAGTGAAGTGGGATCGACACCACTTGCGTCGGCAAGCTCCTTTTGACTGCCGAACCCAGACTGCCCGAACGCGCTCTGCAATCGCTCAGCACTGCTTGCCAGCACCGGTTTGTCCTCCGCCACACTCAAAACCGACCCCGTCACATCATTGGGCCGATACGTCGTGCAGCCCTTGCACCCCTGATCCCATGCCGCCATGTAGACGTCCTTGAAATCCTCGAAAGAGATATCTTCAGGGCAATTGATCGTCTTGGAGATAGAGCTGTCGATCCACTTTTGCGCTGCGGCCTGCATCTTGACGTGATCCAGCGGGGCCAGCGTCTGGGCGTTGACGAAGTAATCCGGCAGTGCGGCATCCCCCTTCAGATCGCGCCACATCTGCACGGCGTAATCCACAACTTCTTCTTCGGTGCGGGATCCATCCTTTTGCAGCACCTTGCGGGTATAGGCATAGGCAAAGACCGGCTCGATCCCGCTTGAGACATTGCCAGCATAAAGGCTGATCGTCCCGGTGGGCGCGATGGAGGTCAGCAAGGCATTGCGAATACCGTGCGCCGCGATCGCGTCGCGCACATCCTCATCCATCTGCTGCATGGTGCCCGAAGCCAGAAACTTTTCGGCATCGAACAGGGGGAACGCCCCCTTCTCCTTCGCCAAATCAACACTCGCCAGATAGGCCGCACGGGCGATCTTCTTCATCCAAGCTTCGGTCTGTGCGGCGGCCGCGTCGCTGCCATAACGCAGACCGGTCATCAGCAGCGCATCCGCCAACCCGGTCACTCCCAGCCCGATCCGCCGCTTGGCCTGCGCCTCCTGCGCCTGCGCCTCCAGCGGGAACTTCGACACATCCACCACATTGTCCATCATCCGCACCGCGGTCGTGACCAGCCGGACCAGCGCGTCTTCATCCAACCCGGCCGCGTCACTGAAGGGTTCGGACACCAACCGGGCCAGATTGACCGACCCCAGCAAACAGGCCCCATAGGGCGGCAGCGGCTGTTCGCCGCACGGGTTCGTCGCCGAAATCGTCTCGCAATAATTCAGATTATTCGCCTGATTGATCCGGTCGATAAAGATCACCCCCGGTTCAGCAAAATCGAAGGTCGCCTGCATGATCCGGTTCCACAGATCGCGTGCCTGAACCGTGCGGTAGACCTTGTCGTCAAAAATCAGCTCCCAGGCCGCATCGGCCTTGACCGCCTCCATGAACGCATCCGAGACCAATACGGACATGTTGAACATCCGCAGACGCGCGGGGTCTGACTTTGCACCGATGAAATCCTCGATGTCCGGATGATCGCACCGCATCGTCGCCATCATCGCACCCCGGCGCGACCCCGCCGACATGATCGTGCGGCACATCGCATCCCAGACGTCCATGAACGACAGCGGGCCAGAGGCATCCGCACTCACGCCCTTCACATCCGCGCCCTTGGGCCGGATGGTCGAGAAATCATACCCGATGCCACCGCCCTGCTGCATGGTGAGTGCTGCCTCTTTCAGCATGTCGAAAATGCCGCCCATGTCGTCGGGGATCGTGCCCATGACAAAACAGTTGAACAACGTCACCCGCCGCGCTGTGCCTGCCCCGGCCGTGATGCGGCCTGCTGGCAGATACTTGAACCCCTCCAGCGCCTCATAAAACTGCTCTTCCCAAGCTTTCGGATCCTGCTCCACCTGTGCCAGATCCCGCGCAATGCGCCGCCAAGTGTCTTCGACTGTGGCATCCTTTGGGGTGCCACCCGCATCTTTGAACCGATACTTCATGTCCCAGATCTGTTCGGCAATGGGGGCAGCAAAGGCAGACATGATCGATTCTTTCGGTTTGCAACGGGGGAAGCGACAACCTACCACAGTTTGCATTATCGCGGCAATCCACTACCCTATATCGTGGCTCAGGGGTGAGTCTGTGGACAAGAAAGTGGGTAAGCCTGTGGGCAAAGCCGTCAACCTGATCAAGCTGAGCGTCGGCACCGAAAGCGTCGAAGGCCTGCAAGCCTGGCACGCCAACAAACGCGCCCAAACCAAAGACGGCCTGCCCCGTCATGTCACCCGCATGTGGCCGAAACGCGCGGCGGAAATCCTCAACGGCGGGTCCATCTATTGGGTCATCAAGGGCGAGGTCCTGTGCCGCCAGAATGTCCTGCGCCTGGACGAGGTCATCGGCGCGGATGGCATCCGCCGCTGCGCCATCGTGCTGGCCCCCGACATCATCCGCGTCTCCCCGGCCCTGCGCCGCCCCTTTCAGGGCTGGCGCTATCTTGAAGCGACCGACGCCCCACCCGATCTGCGCGCCGACCGGACGGGCGAAACCGCCCTGCCCACAGAACTGAACAGGGCGCTTGCCGAAATCGGCGTTCTATAGGGCCTTGCCCGTTTAGCTGTCATCCCCGTGGTTCATCGCGCCGTGATCGGGCTTGCGTGCGTGGTCAACCGGGATCGTGACTTCAATCTCGCCCGCAGTCTCGAACGTCAGTGTCACCGTGATTTCCTCACCCTGCACCAAGGGCGCGGCAAGCCCCATGAACATCACATGATCGCCACCGCGCCTGAGCGTGTGCGTGCCACCGGCTTCCAGCAGAATTCCGTCTTCGATCTCCATCATTGTCATCACGCCATTGTCGTCTGACATGTGGGTATGCAGCTCCACCCGTTTTGCCACATCCGAAGTGGCGCTGATCAGGCGATCCGCCACATCCCCATTGTTCATCAGCACCATAAATGCCGCGCCCGTGGGCGATGACGGTGTCGAGGACCGCACATAGGCGTCCTTGATCATGATCCCGTCAGCCAGCAAAGGCGCGGACAGGGACAAAAGTGCGACGGCAGCCGCAGCGAAAGGTCGTTTCAATAGCATGTGTTTGATCCTTTGGTTTCGTCTGAGAGCAATGGTCAGACGTCCAAAGGCGGCCCCCGGCTGGGTGGGCCACGCCACCCCTGAGACAGGTAAAGTCGCTCGGGATGAACCCCAGACAGATCAGCCCCCAGATCAACGCCGATCCAGTGCGGCCCGGACATGTCCAGATCCGTCAGCACCTGCAGCGTCGCATCGGGGCACAGATGCGGTGCCTGTGTCGGCTGCCCTTGCGCATCGACAAAAACCGCCACGGGTCCGGTGCCCGTGCAGATAACCATCTGCCCCGACGCCGCAGACGCACCGCGCGCCACTGCCATCGACTGGCTGGTAATCGCCAGCATTAGGGCCAGCAGCAGGGTGGTGAGGTGACGCATCATGCGGTCTGTTTATGCCTCTTCGCGCCGGGCTGCGAGGGACAAAACGACGCGACCCCGACGCATCTCTGCACCGGGGTCGCATATCTTTCGGCCAATAAGGACGGCTTTATGTCAGCGCGTCAGCTTCCATGCCGGATTTCTTGATCGCCTTCTTGATCTTCTGCGCATTGGCGCTCAGTTCGCTGTCCTTCGCTTTGGCCAGGAACTTGTCCAGCCCACCACGGTGGTCAACCGACCGCAGGGCCGCCGCAGAGATACGCAGCTTGAACGACCGGCCCAATGCTTCGGATTGCAGCGTGGTGTCGTTTAGGTTGGGCAAAAAGCGACGCTTGGTCTTGTTGTTGGCGTGGCTCACGTTGTTGCCCGACATCGGGCCTTTTCCGGTCAATTCGCAAACGCGGCTCATCGGTTCATCCTCTTGGTTCTGGGGCCAGCCCGGGGCGGCGCACCACGTAAAAGGGGCAGCGCTGGGCTGCCCGGAAACTTGTCTGGTGGCTTTAAGGGGAATCGCCAAAGCCGTCAAGCGCGGTTTGCCACCCTGCCCGGGCGTTTTCCAGGCGATCCCCCGGGCATCCAGCACCGTACCACGCGATCCAGCCGCCATTCAACGGTGCCCCCACCTTGGCCCATCCCGACACGGGATGGTGGGAAGGGCTATTTTGCGGACGAAGCCTTCGCTCGGCATTTTCGGTCGCAGACCCGCAGGTCATATCTGTCGGGTACATTTTTGCAACAATCCCAACCTTACTTTCGGGAATCTCAGGATTTCTAAGCATTACGTCCGTACATCAGAGAAAAACCACGAGTAGCACCAATTGCAAGAGCACTCGCAGTGAAAGCAACTCAAGGAGAGTATTTCGTCGGATTGGATCACGTTCGAGCGTTAGCGGCTTTTGTCGTTTTTACATGGCACTTCAACCATGTGAACGACGGTCATCTGAATGGACCGGAAGCTTTTCCGTTTTCGATCCTCGCCGAAGGGCACGTGGGCGTCGCGATGTTTATGACTTTGAGTGGGTACCTATTTGCCAAGCTGCTCGACGGTCAGCAAATTAGATACATCCCATTCCTATGGAACAGGGTTCTCAGACTTTTCCCTCTTCTTATCGTCGCTTTTGCTGTCGTCGGATTGATGAAACACGACGCGAACTCTGCTGGCGGCTACCTGATTCAGTTGGCCAGAGGTTTTGTGCTTCCGAGTTGGCCAAATGGAGGATGGTCAATCGCGGTTGAGCTTCATTTCTATCTAATCCTACCTTTGTTGCTCGCAATCTCTTCCAAACGACCAGCGAACATCTTGCTCGTTTTGGTTGTTTCGATGGGATTTCGCATACTCTGGTGGTGGGAAGCGGGAACTGTTCAGTCTTTTGCCTACTGGACCATCGTTGGAGGAATTGATCAGTTCGTTCTTGGTATTTTCGCGTTCAAGACGCGGGAATGGATGGCAGGGCGCCACTTAAATGCCGCTCTCATCGGGATTGGCTTACTGGTCTATATGTGGGGTTTCGATAGTCTAGGAGGGTTTTATCGAATGGGTGTGTACCCCTCGGAAAACCCTATATGGATTATTCATCCGTCGATCATTGGTCTCACTTTCGCCGCTCTTATCGCGTGGTACGATACCTCGTTTAAAATGAAAGATAAGGGATTGTCGGGAGTCATCGCAAAGATCGGGGCCTGTTCATACTCAATCTACCTTTTACACTTTTTCGTAGTCTTTCGGTTTGCGAACCAAATCAACTCGGATGTTATTGCGCTCTCTTCATTTCCTATGGTTTTTGCTGCATCCCTCATATGCTTCCTGTGCTTTGTGCCATTCGCCTTTATCAGTTTCCGTTTGATTGAACTTCCACCCTTGCGTTATCGCAAGCACTACAAGCGAACAACGTAGTTGGCACAGTCAAATGGGGCACGGGAAGCTGTTTCGAACAAGAGCATGTAAGGGTGTCAGCCTCGGGCCCATTGCGGCCATCCGACGCTTTCGATCAGGTTTGCAGGCAACTAAGATGCCCTAAAAGGCGGCTTGGCGGACGAAACGACCGTTCTGCATGTTCAGTTCAAGGTCAGCCAGGTGGAACCAGCAAACTTCTTGGCCGTCATACTTTGGGGCTGTTTAGGCCTTTTTCAGATACCCAGTCTTCTCGCATTACCTTATAGCCAGGATACTCACCGGCAAAAGCGCGAACTGGTCCGACTGCACGCATACCAGATTTCGTGAGAACGTTTTGAGACGCGTGGTTTTCATCATCCGTTGTTGCAAATACGGCGTTCAGCATGGTCTCGCTAAATGCGAACTCAAGCAACCGAGTACACGCTTCTGTGGCATACCCTACCCCCCAGAAAACCGGCCTGAGCACAAATCCAATCTCTATGTTCCGATCAGGCCAGTCTTCGCTGTCAAGGAGTTCGAATTCGGTGTCTTCCGCTTCGACTGGCATGGGGAGGAGCGAAGCGTGCCCAATCTTCTCCTGCGTTGATTTGTCAGTGAGACACCAAATGCCGATGCAGCCCCTGCCAGCCCTTTGTGTCACGAGGGGCATTAACCCTCTGACTTCCTCAACCGTGGAAACCTTGCCAGTGATGTACCTGGCAACTTCGAAGTCCGTCCAAAGTGCAATTTCCAAATCAATGTCATCTGCTCTAAGCGGGCGAAAACAAAGCCTTTCACTTTCGAATTCCAACTGCATCCTACCACCCCTCTGCAGAAAATGACCGGAGGTTTAGGGCTGAGTCAAGATATGGTACGTATGGCCTCAAACCGGACCTCCAATAAACCTCAACGCACCGCCCGGTCCGTAAATCACCCCACTTTACCGACCTGGCACCGACGCAATGCCGACCTTATACCGACGTGAAACCGATGCCCCGATTTCCATATAAATAAGGTTTAACAAAGTGATTCTAGACAATTTCCCGGAACGCCCCCACCGCGCGTTGCATCGCCCCGGCACGCAACGGCGCTGATTTCGACAGACCGGATCCCATTGAACTCTCCACCCGCGTCTTTCGCCCCGGCAACACGAACACCGCGCTGAACCTCCGTCTCATTCGCCATACACTCCCCGACTTTTCC
Source organism: Sulfitobacter aestuariivivens (assembly GCF_014763045.1). Taxonomy (GTDB): domain Bacteria; phylum Pseudomonadota; class Alphaproteobacteria; order Rhodobacterales; family Rhodobacteraceae; genus Sulfitobacter; species Sulfitobacter aestuariivivens. The sequence continues at coordinate 39,260 of NZ_JACTAG010000001.1, read as the reverse complement.
CTTTCCTCCCTTTCGCCAATTTGCGAAACAGGCGGTCATGTCTATTCGTCTCAAAGCCTTGCTCGTCCATCTCTTCACTGCCACAGGCGCCGTTTTCGCCATGCTGGCAATGCTCGCTGCGGTCGATGGCGAATACGATCTGATGTTTCTGTGGCTGGTCGTGGCCTTCTTTGTCGATGGCATCGACGGACCGCTGGCGCGCAAATACGACGTCAAGACGAACGCGCCTGAATTCGACGGTGTGCTGCTTGATCTTATCATCGACTACCTCACCTATGTCTTCATACCCGCCTTCGCGCTCTTCACGTCAGGTCTGATGGACGGGTGGAGCGGGTGGCTCATGATCATCATCGTGACCTTCGCCTCCGCGCTCTATTTCGCGGATACGCGCATGAAAACACAGGATAATTCCTTCTCCGGGTTCCCGGGCTGCTTTAATATGCTGGTGCTGGTGCTCTTTGCCTTGTCGCCCGCTTGGTGGGTCTGCCTGCTGGTGGTGATGGTGTTGTCCGCCGCCATGTTCGTGCCGATCAAATTCGTGCATCCGGTCCGTACCGAACGCTGGCGCAGTGTGACATTGCCCGCAGCATTGGCCTGGACGGCCTTTGCGGGCTGGGCGGCCTGGGTCGATTTCCATCCCCAAAGCTGGGCGCACTGGGGCCTGATGATCACCAGCGTCTATCTGGTGTTGGCCGGCGGAATTCAGCAATTGCTCTACGGTCCGGATGGCTGAGAAAATTGCGCTTGACCTCAACCGGGGTTGAGCCTGCATCAAGGGTCAAAACAACGCGATGGCCCGATGGAAAACACTGTCCCTTCTCCCCTTCCCGAACATGTCTCCTGGCGGGAATTTCTGCGCAGCGGCAACACTGCCGCCCTTCTCCTGGTGTGCCTTGCGGTCTGGCTGCATGCCGCCGACAGCCTCGTGGTGGCCACGATGCTGCCCGCCATGGTGGCTGACATTGGCGGTGCGGCACTGGTCAGCTGGACGGTCTCCATATACGAGATCGGATCGGTCGTGGCCGGTGCTGCCAGTGCGCTTTTATCGATGCGCTATGGCCTGCGCCGCCCGATGGCCGGGGCTGCCGCATTCTTTGCTCTGGGCTGCGCCACCAGTGCCCTCAGCCCGGTGATGGAGGGTGTTTTGCTGGGCCGCGCCCTGCAGGGTTTGGGGGGTGGTGGTCTTGTCGCGCTGGGTTTCGTGGCCGCAGGTGTGCTTTTTGACCGCCGCTACCGGGCGCGGGTCATGGCGGTGGTTTCGGCCTTTTGGGGCATGTCCGCGTTCCTGGGCCCCCTGCTGGGCGGGCTTTTCGTGGAGTTCGCCACCTGGCGCATCGGGTTCTGGTTTTTCACGGTGCAGGCCGGTTTGCTGGCGCTCTGGATCCTGTCCTGTCCCGAGGCCGTCGCACCGCAAAACGCAGAAACACCCAACCGATTTCCGCTTGCCAGGCTGCTGGTCCTCTGCCTCGCCGTGGTGCTGATTTCGGCTGGAGGTGCGCGGGTCGAACTTGCACGGACAACCGTGCTGATCCTTGCCGGACTGGCCTGCCTGATCTGGTTCGTGTGGCGCGACGGACGCGCGGGGCCCACCCGCATGTTGCCCGCAGCACCCTGGAACCTGACCACCCCGACCGGCGGCACCTTGTCGATGTTGTTCTTCATCTCGATGGCCACCATCGCGCTGTTGGCCTACGGCCCTCTGCTGATGACCGTGGTTCACGATATGTCAGCCTTGACAGCCGGTTACATCGTAGCCGCCTCATCCGTCGGATGGACCGTTGCCGCCGTCGCAATCAGTGGCAGGCCAGAACGCGAAGACAGATATTGGATCATTGCGGGCATGAGCCTGACAACGCTCAGCATCGCCGGCTTCACATATGCGGTCCCCGCGGGTCCGGTCGGGCTGATCGCGGTGGCCTCGTTTGTCGAAGGCGCCGGGTTCGGCATGGCCTGGACCTTCATCCTGCGTCGTGTAACAGCCCTTGTTCCAGCGCACGAAGTGCAGCGCGTCTCAGGCGCGATGCCCACGGTCCAACGGATCGGCTATGCCTTGGGCGCTGCCTTTGTCGGGATCATCGCCAATGCCACAGGGTTTCTTGAAATGGACACCGCACAGGATGCGGCCCGTGTGGCGCAACTGCTGTTTCTAAGCTGTCTGCCTCTGGCCTTGCTGGCCCTTGGCGCGATGGTCGGACTTGTGCGCAAACACCCCTACGACGCCACGCTATGATCCTCAGATCAACAGCCCCGCCGCCCTTTCATGCCTGAGCAGCGCCACCTTCGTCTCAACGCCGCCACGCCCTGAAAACCCCGTAAGCCCCTTCGCCCCCATCACCCGGTGACAGGGAATGATCACCGGAATAGGGTTACCCCCGCAGGCCTGACCCACCGCTTGCGCCGGGACGCCCAGTTCACTGGCAATCTCACCGTATGTGCGTGTGTAGCCGAACCGGATCGCGGACATGGCAGCACAGACATCGCGCTGAAACGCGCTGCCCCTGACGCTGAGCGGTAAGTCAAAAGCTTCCAATGTCCCGGCGTCGTATGCCACCAATTGCCGCGCAGCCTCGTCCAGCAGTTCAGAGGCATCCAAATGCTCCGCCCGCGTCCAATCCACAGCCACAATTGCCCCCGCCTCTTCGGTGAGGGTCAATTGACCAAACTGAGTCTCGACACTGCGGCGTTTCATGAGGGCATCATGGCGCGACAACCCGTACCGCTCAATCCGATTCCTGCACTAAGTGCTGACAACATGTGGCATTACCGAAGGCGCGCCCCAACAGCGTTCCGCATTCCTTCACCGGTCGCAATTGAGTTTTTCGGAAAGATGAAGCATGGACGTCGTCGCTTCATCTTTCCAATAAACTCAATCCGACAGGTCGGCAGACGCCCACCTCAAGAGATGCCGAACATCACACAGGCCTGTCACAGACCTTGAGCAGAGGTCATGCCGCGTCGCCGACCGCCTCATCACAGCGTTTGCAGATGCCGGGATGCGCATGTGTCCCCACATCCGGCAACACTTTCCAGCAACGTTCACATTTCGCACCCGCCGCCTTGGCAAACACGACCGCAACGCCCGGCGTCTCAGCCATGCGAAACGCGTCGTCGGGCGCAGGATCACCAGTGACCGTGATGTCGGAGGTGATGCTTACATCCTCAAACGACACACTCTCAAGCGCCGCGCGCTGATCCGCGTCCTCAACATACACAATCGGTGCCGCCTCAAGCGAGGCACCAATCACCTTCTCGACCCGCTGCACCTCAAGCGCCGCCGTCACCACCCGCCGGGCGGCCCGCACCTTGGCCCATTTGGCAGCCAAATCAGGATCGCGCCATGCGTCGGGCGTCTGAGGGATGTCCACCAGATGTACTGAGCTGTCTTCGCCCGGAAACCGCTCCAGCCAAACCTCTTCCATGGTGAAGACCAGCACGGGCGCAAGCCAGGTCGTCAGCCGGTGGAACAAGATATCCAGCACCGTCCGCGCGGACCGACGGCGCAGCGTATCCCCATCGCAATAAAGCGCATCCTTGCGGATGTCGAAATAGAACGCAGAAAGATCCAGCGTCGCAAAGGTAAAGACCGCCTGAAAAACGCCTTGAAAGTCGAACTTCGCATAGCCATCGCGCACAACATCATCAAGCTCGGTCAACCGGTGCAGCACCCAACGCTCCAGCTCCGGCATATCAGCCGGCTCGACCCGGTCGCTCTCGCTGAAATCATTCAACGCGCCCAGCATATATCGCATGGTATTGCGCAGCCGGCGATAGCTGTCGGCCACACCTTTCAGGATTTCCGGCCCGATCCGCTGATCGGCAGTGTAATCGGTCTGGGCCACCCAAAGACGCAGGATATCGGCGCCATATTGGTTGATCACGTCCTTGGGCGGCGTGATGTTGCCAAGCGATTTAGATTGCTTGAAACCCTTCTCATCAAGCGTCATGCCGTGGGTCACCACATTTCGGTAGGGCGCACGGCCCGTGGTGCCGACCGATTGCAGCAGTGACGAATGGAACCACCCGCGGTGCTGATCGGTGCCTTCCATGTATACGTCCGCAATGCCGTCTTCGGTCCCGTCGGGCCGGTCACGCAGGGTAAAGGCGTGGGTCGATCCGGAATCGAACCAGACATCCAGAATATCGGTCACCTGATCGTAGTCTTCCGGATTCACGATCCCCTCAAGGAACCGCTTCTTGGCGCCGTCCTCGTACCAGGCATCCGCCCCTTCTCCCTCAAAGGCAGAAGTGATCCGCCGATTGACCTGGGGGTTGCGCAACAGGAAATCCTCATCCGTCGGCAACGCGCCCTTTTTGGTAAAGCACGTGAGCGGCACCCCCCATGCCCGCTGGCGCGACAACACCCAATCGGGCCGCACTTCCATCATCGAATGCAGCCTGTTGCGCCCTGATTTGGGCACCCAGTTCACATTGTCGATCTCCGTCAGCGCGCGCTCACGGATCGTCTTTCCGTGCTGGTCCTGCCCGTCACCCACAGGCTTGTCGATCGCCGCAAACCACTGCGGCGTGTTGCGATAGATCACCGGCGCTTTGGAACGCCACGAATGCGGATAGCTGTGCTTGATCTTGCCGCGCGCCAGCAGCCCGCCGACCTCGGCCAGCTTGTCGATAATGACTTTGTTGGCATTGCCTTCCTTGCCGTTCGGCTTGAGGATCGCAGTACCCCCAAAGAACGGCAGATCATCGCGGAATCGCCCGTCAGGGTTCACATTATAGGTGATCACCTGCTCCAGCATGCCCAGATCCCGGTAAAGCTCGAATTCCTCCATCCCGTGGCTGGGGGCGCAATGCACAAACCCCGTGCCCTCGTCATCATTGACAAAATCAGCGGCGCGGAAATCACGGTTATCATCCCACTCCCCGTCAGATCCATCAGCCCCCTTCAACGGATGCGCCAGCTCAAGGCCTGCCAACTCGGACGCGGGAACATCGCGCACGCGCGTCCACATGCCGTCTTCCAGTCGCGCACGGCCCAGCACATCCGCCGCCAGGTTGTCCGCCAGCAGATAGCGGTCCCCGACAGACGCCCAGCATTCCTCGGGCGTCGCCGTCACCTCATAAAGCCCGTAGGAAATATCGTCCCCATAAACCACCGCCTTGTTCGAGGGCATCGTCCACGGCGTCGTGGTCCAGATCACCACCTGCGCGCCCTCCAGATCGCCCGGCGTCACAACGCGAAATTTCACCCAGACGGTAAAGCTCTCCTTGTCGTGGTACTCCACTTCCGCCTCGGCCAGCGCCGTCTGCTCAACCGGAGACCACATCACAGGCTTGCTGCCCTGATAAAGCGTGCCATTCATCAGGAACTTCATGAATTCCTCGGCAATCACCCGCTCGGCGTGGAAATCCATCGTCAGATAAGGGTCGTCCCAGTTGCCCGTGATCCCCAGTCGCTTGAATTCCTCGCGCTGAACGTCAACCCACTCCGCCGCGAACGCCCTGCACTCGCCGCGAAACTCATTGATCGGCACCTGATCCTTGTCGCGCCCCTTCTTGCGGTACTGTTCTTCGATCTTCCACTCGATGGGCAGGCCATGACAATCCCAGCCCGGGATGTAACGCGCGTCAAACCCCATCATCTGATGGCTGCGCACAATCATGTCCTTGATGGTCTTGTTCAACGCATGCCCGATGTGCAGATGCCCGTTGGCATAGGGCGGCCCGTCATGCAGCGTGAAGGGCTCCCGCCCCTTTTTCTGACGCAGCCGGTCATAAACGCCGATCTGTGCCCAGCGCGCCAGCCACTCAGGCTCGCGCCGGGGCAGACCCGCGCGCATGGGAAACTCCGTCTTGGGCAGGTTCAGGGTGGATTTGTAGTCAGGTCTCGGGGTGGTCTCGGCGCACATGGGTGGCGTCCTTTGAACAAACATCTGGGAATGGCGGAAAGTGCGGTGCGAGGGGTCTCAAACACCTTCAGGCCCGGCGTCTGGGAAAGCTCAGAGCGCCGGGGATATAATTCGAATGATGATCGCGAAGGGGCGGGTCATGCGGCGCTTATAGTAACCCCGACAAAGGCGAACAAGGCCCCTCTTTCTCTGGCCCGAATATTCCCAGAGCGCGAGACAGCGTCTCGCAAAACGATTTGTCGCAGACAAATCCATAAAATCAATTGCGGGGCCTGCCCCGCTCCGTTCAGATCAGCCGTTCACGTGATCCCATACAGCAGACATGACCACTGATCCTTCGCCCACTGCCGATGCCACCCGCTTGACCGATCCCGCCCGCACATCCCCGACGGCAAAGACCCCTGGACAGGATGTCTCGTATTGCGTGCGTCCGCCACAGGCAGGGCCGGTCGGCACAAAGCCTCTGTCGTTGAGATCGATCAATCCCGACAACCACGCGGTGTTGGGTGCTGCACCCACCATCACAAACACCGCCGGACAGGTCATCCGGCGCGTGCTGCCATCTTCGTTGTTGCGGATCGTGATTTCTTCCAGAGTGTCGTCGCCGTGCAGGGCGTCCACTTCCGAACAATAATGTATCTCGATCGCCGGATGCGCTTCCAGCCTGCCCAGCAGATAATCAGACATCGAGGCCGCCAGACTGTCTCCGCGCACCAGCAGATGTACGCAGGTCGCCTCGCGCGCCAGATACATCGCCGCCTGACCCGCCGAATTGCCTCCGCCAATAATCGCGACTTGCGCATCGCGGCACCAGCGCGCCTCCACCTCCGTGGCGGCATAGTAGATCCCGGACCCTTCAAAGTCCTCCAGCCTGTCAATGGGCAGCCTGCGATATTGTACGCCGGTTGCAATCACCAGACTGCGCGCGCTCACCGACTGACCATTTTCAAGCGCCACGTGAAACCGCTTCTTTTCACACTGGGTCAGCCCTGCCGCCCGGCGCGGCACCGCAAAGCGCGTACCGAATTTCATCGCCTGTACTTCGCCGCGTCCGACGAGATCGCCGCCTGAAATGCCCGTCGGGAACCCCATGTAGTTCTCAATCCGGCTTGAGGTGCCCGCCTGCCCGCCAATGGCCAGATCTTCGACCACAAGCGCCTTCAGCCCCTCGGCCCCGGCGTAGACCGCCGCCGCAACGCCTGCCGGGCCGCCGCCCACCACAAGCAGATCAAACAAATCGTCCGAGGCCACGGCCATATCAAGCCCGATTACCTCGGCCACCCTTTCGGGGGTGGGCGGCTCAACCTTCATGTCCTGCCCGAAGATCACGGCGGGCGCGGCGCGCGACACATTGCACCGGTCTGCCAGATCCTGCCCCTCCGCGGACGTAATCTCAACCTCGCGGAAGGGGATTCGATTTCGCGCTGCAAAGCTGGCCACACGGCGGATATCGGCACTTTCCTCGCCACCCAGCAAGGTCAGCGCACTGTCACGCGCCTCCAATGCCCGCCGCCTGCGGGCCGCAAAGACGGTGACGATGATATCCGACATTTCCGGCATCTCGCTCATCAGCCGCAGGACATCATCGCGCGGCGTACACAGCACGCGGCTTTCGGCCACGGCGCGCGCCCCTGAGAGCGAAACGCCGCCGGACAGAAACTGCAAATCCCCAAAGAACTGGCCCGGCCCTAACGTGGCATTGCCCATGCGCGCACCGGTGCGCGGATCGACTGCCTCGATTTCGCCTTCCAGCACGTAATGAAACGCTTCCATCCGCTGGCCGGGTTCCTGCACCACGTCTCCGGGTGCAAACGTATCGATATGACCGCGCGCTTTCAGCGCCTCCACATGCCGGTCCTCCAGCGGTGTGCGCACCATCGTGGCCAGATCAGCGGCAAAATTTTCCATTCAGCTTTCCTTTTCCTGACCAAAGAGCCCGGTCAGGCTGCGCCCGACAATGCCACGAACCGACGGCCGCTTGCCATCAGAGAACGGCAACGGGCGACACACTTCCATGGCCGCGACACCCACGCGTGCGGTCAGGGCGCCATTCACCATGCCTTCGCCAAAGCGGCGGCTCAGCTTGCCCAGCAGAGATCCGCCCAGCACAGGCTCCAGCATATCATCTCCGACCGCGACAGCCCCCGTCGCCACCAGATGCGACAGCACCGCCCGCGTCAGCCGCCAGGACCCGAAAAAACCAGAGCGCCCACCGTAAACTTCAGCCACCCGCCGGATCATCCTCAGGTTCGAGGTAAGGGCCGCCGCGACATCGGCAAGGGCCAGTGGCACCAGCGCCGTCACCGCAGCCACCTGACGGGCTGCGGCCTCGACCTCGCGGCTGGCCGCGACATCAAGCGGGCCCAGCAGTTCCGTCTCCGCCAGCCCCAGCAATCCAACCGCATCCAGCTGGTCGCGGCGCAGATCAGCCAGACGGTCCCGCCCCCACCGGGTATCCTCGCGCCCCTTGTAAAGGCCCACAAGCCGGTCGGTGACCGCCCGCGCGGCCTTCAGATCGCCCTGCGCCAGCGCCTCGCCCGCGTCATGACGCAACCCATCAAGCCGTGCCAGCCGCCCGAAGGCTGCCATCTCGCGCAGCGACAAAAGGGCCAGCACCAGCAGGAAGGCCGCCATCAGCACGGTCATCCCCAGGCCCACCAGCGGATAGCGGGCCATCAAGTCCGTCACAAAGGTCCAGGCCGCTATGGAAATGACGGCCCCGACCAATGCCGCCGACAACCACCAAAAGGCCCGAACCAGTATCGACGGCTTATGCGCCGCCAGACGCGCCGCGACCTGCATCGCCTGCCCTCTGGGCGCAGGATCCACCAGATCGGGCACCGGCGGCGCCTGAGACACATCGATCTGCCCGGGGGCGTCGTCCTCGATTTCGAACAGAACCGGACCTTTGGCCATTACACGGCCCCCTTTCGCCATTCAAACCGGATATCTGGCAGCTTCTCATCGTTTCCTGCCCCATCGGTACGGGTCACCTCGGCAAATCCGTGCCGCGCGTAAAACCGGTGCGCCCCCTCATTGGCCACAAACGTCCACAGCTGCAGAAAGGGCTCGCATGATTGCAAATGCCTAACCAGCGCAGAGCCCACGCCCTGATCGCGCGCCGCCCGCTGCACATAAAGCGCGTTCAAGTCCTCGCCATTGCAGGCGGCAAAGCCCACCACGCCCGAGGCGGTCTCGGCAACCGTCACCCAGCCGCGTTCAATCATGGTACCTGCATGGGCAAGGTCTTCGGCGCGGGAGTGCACGCGAGGCATCCAGTCAGTCGTATCAATGAATTCCGACAAGATTGCGCCTACGGCGCCTGCGTCGGTCGATCGTGCTGTACGCAAGTCCATCACAACCGGTCCCCGATCAGAAACTCAGCCGCCCGGTCCAGCCGAATGTGGGGCGGGCCGTCCCCGGGGCGCAGGTTCAGGGGGGCGGGTGCAAACCGCATCACCTGATAATCCTGATCCAGCCATTTCTTTGCCCCTTGCCGCGCGGGATTCAGCAGATGCGCCGGGTCCTGCGGCAGATCACCGGGATAAAACGCCGCCTCCTTGCCACTCTCCAGCAATGTGCCGCGCACAACCTCAAGCTGGGCCCCTTCATGGGCCATCGTTGCCTCGGTCGTGGCCCTGAGCGACGCAATCGCCATCGCTGCCGTGCCCGCGCCTGCATATTGCGCCCGATCCCGTGCGTCCCGCGTGAGCGCCTCCATGATCGCGGTCAGACGCGGGTGTTGGGCGTGGTGCAAGTGATCGGCCTTGGTCGCGGCAAAAAGGATTTTCTCAACCCGCTTGCCGCTGAGCAAATTGGTCAGAAACCCGTTCTTGCCCGGGCGGAATGCGCTCAGGATATCGCCCATCGCACCGCGCAGGTCCTCCACCGCGCGCGGGCCCGCATTGATCGCGCCCAACGCATCCACCAGGACGATCTGCCGGTCGATACGGGCAAAGTGGTCGCGGAAAAACGGCTGTACCACCTGCCGCTTGTAGGCCTCATAACGCCGCGCCATCTCGCGGTGCAGCGACTTGCGTTGCGACGGCCCGTCTGTCGGGATCGGCGCAAAGGTCAGCACCGGGCTACCCGCCAGATCGCCGGGCAACAGAAAGCGCCCCGGTGTACAATCAGAATACCCAGCGGCCCGCGCGGCCTTGAGATAGCTTGCAAATTGGCTGGCAAGCGTCTGCGCCTTTACCTCGTCGTGCTCCTGCGCAGGATCGGTCTCGCGTGCGAGATCCATAAAATCCCGTGCCGAAGACCGCTCACCGATCCGCGCAAGGGTGGCGGCTGACCAGTCTTCGAAACTTTGCTCCATCAACCCAAGATCAAGCAGCCATTCACCGGGGTAATCGACAATATCCAGGTGGATCGTGCGCGGCCCCTGCAACCCGGCCAGCATCCCGTTTGGCCGCACTTTGAGCGACAGACGCAGCTCTGAAATCGTGCGCGTGCTCTCTGGCCAATGAGGGTCCTTGCCCGTCATCGCCGCCAAATGCGCCTCGTACTCGAACCGTGGCACCGTATCGTCGGGCTGTGGCTGCAAAAACGCCGCCTCGATCCGCCCCTCGGATGCCGCAAGCAAGCCAGGCATCCGCCCGCGATCGAGCATGTTGGCCACCAGCGACGTGATGAAAACCGTCTTGCCCGACCGCGCAAGCCCGGTCACGCCCAGCCGGATCACCGGTTCGAAAAACGTCTCCGACACCGTATCGCCGACATTTTCGACCTGACGCCAGATGCCGTCGGCAATTCTTGAGATGACCAAAGCACGCGGCTCCCGTGTTCACATTCACCTCGCAACATAGGGCCGCCCCTCGGGGATTGCCAGAATGCCACCACCGCGTTACAGCGCCCCCATGCCCCGCTATGCCCTGAAAATCGAATACCACGGCGCGCCTTTCGTCGGCTGGCAACGCCAGACCGATCTGCCTTCTGTTCAGGGTGCGGTTGAGGCCGCACTGGCCAAGATTGAGCCGCGTGCCCATACCATCGCCGCGGCCGGCCGAACGGACACCGGCGTGCACGCCTACGGCCAGGTGGCCCATTGCAACATGGCCAGCGACTGGGATCCGTTCCGGCTGTCAGAGGCGCTGAATTACCACCTCAAACCCCAGCCCGTCGCGATCACCGCCTGCAGGGCGGTCCCAGAGGACTTTCACGCACGATTTTCCGCGCTGGAGCGGCGCTATCTTTTTCGCATCCTGTCCCGGCGCGCGCCTGCCACACATCAGGCCGGACTTGTCTGGCAGATCAAACATGCGCTCGATCTGGACGCGATGCAAAAGGCGGCGGGTCACCTCATCGGAAAGCACGATTTTACAACCTTCCGCTCGACCATTTGTCAGGCCGACAGCCCGGTCAAAACGCTGGACCACCTGAGCATTTCACGTGTCGAAACACCCGGCGGACCAGAGTATCATTTCGACGTGCGGGCGCGCAGCTTTCTGCACAATCAGGTGCGTAGCTTTGTCGGGTCTCTTGAACGCGTCGGCACCGGTTCATGGGCACCCGAAGACATGAAAACAGCGCTGGATGCCCGCGACCGCGCGGCCTGCGGCCCGGTCTGCCCGCCACAGGGTCTCTATCTGGCGCAGGTCTGCTATCCAATAGACCCTTTCGCCTGACCGGGCGCGATTTTACGAAAATCGCGGTTCGAAAACTTTCAAAGTTTTCGCCCGTTTTCTTTCAAAGAAAACGCACTCTCAAGCTGGCGGCTTCCAGTCCCCATGATGATCCGTGCCCACCGCATCATCGACCCGCGCGAACCCGTGGTTGCCAAAGAAATCGCGCTGCGCCTGGATCAGATTTGCCGTCCCGCGCGCGCGGCGCATGCTGTCGTACCACGCCAATGCACCTGAAAGCGCGGGCATGGCCACCCCCATAGACACCCCTGCGGACACCACCCGGCGCAGCGCCGGAATGCTCTCACGCAACCGTGCTCGCATGGCCGGTGCAAGGATCAGATGATCTGCGGGCAATTCCTTGCGAAAGGCATCCGAAAGATCATCCAGCAGGGCCGATCTAATGATACAGCCCGCCCGCCAGATCTCTGAAATCCGGGCATAGTCCAGCGACCAGTCGAATTCCTCAGATGCGGACGCCAGTATCCGGAACCCTTGCGCATGGGCCAGAATCCGCCCCGCCAACAGGGCCATTTCGAGGTCATCTTCCGCAGGCAGGCTCGCGTCCAGCGCCTGCGCCTCGAGCAATGGTGCGGCGCATTCGCGGGCATCCTTTTCAGCAGACCAGCCGCGTGCGCCCACCGCTGCCTCGATCGTATTTGCCGATTGCCCCATCTTTAGCGCCTCAATCACTGTCCAGCGCCCGGTGCCTTTCTGACCGGCCTGATCCAGGATCACATCCACCATCGGCTTGCCGGTCTTGCTGTCCGTCGATTGCAGCGCAGCGGCCGACACTTCGATCAGATAAGAGCTCAGCGGGCCGTCCTGCCAGCGCTCGAACAAGGCGCCGATCTGCCCGGCGTCCTGCCCGCCTCCGTCACGCAGCATTCCGTAAACTTCTGCAATCATTTGCATATCTGCGTATTCGATGCCGTTGTGCACAGTCTTGACGAAATGCCCTGCCCCATCCGGGCCCAGGTGGGCCACACAGGCGTCGCCTTCGAATTTGGCCGCAATTGCCTCGACCATGGGGCGCAGCTGGGTCCAGGAATGGTCTGTCCCGCCCACCATCATTGACGGCCCGTGACGTGCGCCCTCTTCGCCGCCGGACACGCCCATGCCGACGTAATGCAGCCCCGTGCCCTCGAAATCAGCCGAACGGCGGCGCGTCGCGTTGAAATCGGCATTACCGCCATCAATGATGGTATCACCCTCATCCAAGTGCGGGCGGATCGCCTTGATCATGGCATCCATCGGCGCGCCCGAGGGGATCATGAAAAGTATGCTGCGCGGACGCGCGATGGCGGCCACAAAATCCGCAAGCTCCGCCTCTGCGGTCAATCGCTCGGACAGCGGTCCGGCCTCCGTGAGGAATGCCTTGATCCACTCCGGTTCGCGGTTTGATACGGCCACGTCAAAGCCCTTGTCCGCGAAATTGAGCGCCAGGGCAGAGCCCATCGTGCCCAACCCATAGACGCCGATGTCGGCCCCGGTACTGGATGTGTTCATGTGCCCTCCGATGTCACGATTCTGGGCAGCTTGGTCTGCCCCGCATGTCAGCGCAAGCCCGCGTGACACGGATTGACGTCGCAAATCATGAACGCCGAGGGCCGGCCTGTCAGTCCGCCTTGCGGATCACCTCTACGGGCAGATGCGGTACACCTTCTGCGGCCGTTTCCGCGCGTTTCACCAATTCATGCACCCGCGCGTTGATTGGGGTCGGTTTGCCTGCCGCCTTGCCCATCGCAACCACCTGCCCCTGCAACACGTCGATCTCAGTCTTGCGCCCGGCCATCAGATCATGGGCCATCGACGTGCGTGCCTGCGCGTCGATTGTCAGCATCTGGGCGGCCACCCGCGTGAAAAGCGGTGTTGGCAGGCGTAAAACCCACGGCACCAGCCCGACCGGCACCGGCGTGGTCGACGCAGGACTGATCCCGCTTGCACGCAAAATGCCGAGTGCCTCTTGCATCTGATCGGCCATCAGCCGCCGCCACCGGCGATCCTGCAACTGTTCGCGCAGTGTCAGACCGCTAAGCGCATTTACAGCGTTGTTGAGGTTGATCAGAAACTTGCCCCATTGCAGGGCGATGATGTCATCACTTTGGGCCAGCGCCAGATGCGGCACGCTAAGCAACTTCGCCAGATCGCCGGGCCCTGCCCCAATCACGATATCGCCGCTTGTCGCGCGGTGAAAACACCCCTGCCCCAAGGGGACCACATTGAAAGGCACCATCCCGGCGCGCACATCATGATCTGGCAAAATGCGTGTCAGGGTCTGCGCATTCTCCGTGCCGTTTTGCAGACTGATGACCCGGGTTTGCGCATCCGTATGGGCGGCAATCAAGCGCCCCATTTCCGCCGTGGCACCTGATTTGACAGTGACCAGCACAATGTCTGCGGTGCCCATGCACCCAGGATCGTCACGCAGGTCAAAAGCATCCGCATCCATCTTGCGGTCCAACCCGGAAAAGTCGGTCAGGGTTAGCCCATGCGCGCGGATCTCGGCCCGTACGCGCGGGCGCACCAGAAGGGTGACCCGATGCCCGCCCGCGGCAAGCAGGCCGCCCACAAAGCATCCTATGGCCCCCGCGCCGGCGACAACGATATGGGGCTCAGGCGCCAAGGCAGTACCGCATGATGGCCTTTTGCGCGTGCAGTCGGTTTTCGGCCTCGTCAAAGATCACTGAACGGGGGCCGTCCATCACAGCACTTGTCGCCTCGTCATCGCGATGTGCGGGCAGGCAATGCATAAAGAGCGCCTCTTTCTTGGCCTGCGCCATCAACGCGTCATTGACCTGATAGCCGCGCAGCTGGTTATGGCGCCGTTCACGGGCCGATTGCGGATCATGCATGCTGACCCAGGTATCGGTGACCACCAGATCCGCACCTTCCACCGCCTTATGCGGGTCGCGTTCGATTGCGTAAAGACCATCAAGCGCGGGCTCGGGATCAAGCGGCGGCGGGCCGGTGAAGGTGAGATCAAAGTCGAACTGTTTGGCCGCATGCGCAAAGCTGGCAAAGACGTTGTTGCCATCTCCGGACCAGACCACCTTGCGGCCTTTGATGGGGCCGCTGACTTCTTCGAACGTCATGACGTCCGCCATGATCTGGCAGGGATGAGTGCGGTTGGTAAGCCCGTTGATCACCGGAACGGTCGCGTATTCCGCCATATCCAGCAGCGTCTGTTCCTCAAATGTGCGGATCATGATCAGATCCACGTAGCGGCTGAGTACACGGGCGGTATCTGCAATGGTTTCACCGTGGCCCAGCTGCATATCGGCGCCCGACAGCACCATGGTCTGTCCGCCCATCTGGCGCACGCCCACGTCGAAACTGACGCGGGTCCGGGTGGAGGGTTTTTCAAAGATCAGCGCGACCATATGGTCCTTGAGAGGCTGGATATCATCCGGCGCCCCCTTCGGGCGGCCAGCGCGGGCTTTTTTCATTGTCAGCGCGTCGTCGATGATGTGCCGCAGATCGGCTTGCGGTGTTTGGTCAATGTCGAGAAAATGGGTCATGTGATGCTCTGATTTGGGGAGACCCGGGGGCTGTCTGCCCCCGGACCCCCGAGGAATGTTTTAGCCAGAAAAAGACCTAGGTGGCGAGTGATGCGGCGGCGGCATCCAGACGTCGGACGGCCTCAGTAATTTCGTCGTCGGTGATGTTGAGGGGCGGCAGCAGGCGGATCACGTTATTGGCGGCAGGCACCGTAATGACCTGATTGTCATACCCGGCATTGACCACGTCCATGTTGGTTGCCTTGCATTTTAGACCAAGCATCAGCCCCGCGCCGCGCACGCTGTCAAAGACATCCGCGTGAGCGGCCATCAGCCCTTCCAGTTTCTGGCGCAACAGGCCTGCTTTGCGGTTCACCTCGGCAAGGAATTCCGGGTCTGCGACGGTTTCCATCACTGCGCAGCCCACCGCACAGCCCAGCGGGTTGCCACCATAGGTGGATCCATGCGTCCCGGCAGTCATGCCCGAAGCCGCGTCTTCACTTGCCAGCACCGCACCGAGGGGAAATCCGCCACCGATGCCTTTGGCTACCATCATGATATCGGGGGCGATTCCGGCCCATTCATGGGCAAAGAGCTTGCCTGTGCGGCCCACGCCACATTGCACTTCGTCAAGGATCATCAGGATACCTTTTTCGTCGCAAAGGTCCCGCAGCCCTTTGAGGCAGGCATCAGGCAGCGGGCGGATGCCGCCTTCACCCTGCACCGGTTCGACCATCACCGCGCAGGTCCTGTCCGTGATCGCGGCACCAAGCGCGTCGTGATCTCCAAACGGCAAATGCACGAAACCCGGCAACAGCGGGCCGAAACCCTTTGTCATTTTCTCGGACCCTGCCGCGGCGATGCCCGCGGCAGAGCGGCCGTGAAACGAGCCGTCAAAGGTGATGATCTCGACCCGGTCAGGCTGTCCCTTGTCGTAGAAATGCTTGCGGGCCATCTTGACGGCCAGCTCGCAGGCCTCCGTGCCGGAATTGGTGAAAAAGACCGTATCAGCAAAGGTGTGTTCCACCAGTAAATCCGCCAGCCGCTTTTGCTGCGGGATCTCGTAGAGGTTGGAGGTATGCCACAACGCGCCCGCCTGTTCGGTGAGTGCTGCCACAAGGGCAGGGTTTGCATGACCCAGCGCATTCACGGCGATCCCGGCCCCAAGATCCAGAAAACGTCGGCCATCTGCCTCGATCAGCCAGGCGCCTTCGCCTTTGACAAAGCTGAGGGGAGCACGCGCATAGGTCGGCAGAACGGTGGGGATCATGCGTATCATCCTGAATGAGAGGCCGCGACAGAGCGCCCATGGGGCACGAAGCGGCGATTTACGTCAATGGGGTTTGAAGAGATGTGCCAGCAACCGTGGCACGATGATCAACCTGACAGAAGGGTCAGGCCGCGACAGGGCTTTAGCGACGGCGTCGTCGGACAGCGTATGTGGCGTTCGTGATCATAGGCAATTCATAGGCGCACAAAGCCCGCGTCGTAAAGGGGTAAAGTGCCGCTCCGATGCCAGATGTGCAGCCAGACACCCCAGTCGCGATGCCAATTTGCTTGCGATAGCCATGGCAAGGTTGCAAAAGCACATCGAAACGTCCATTTAGCCAATCTGCCGACCCCGTGCTTGCGCCCAGACGTGGACGGGCTAGAATGAGAGATGATTTTTGACAAAGCGGCCTTGCGCATCCTCAGGGCCGCTTTTTGAGTAGGGAACCTGCATGTCCTGGACTGACGACCGCGTTGAGACGCTGAAAAAGATGTGGGGCGAAGGCCAATCCGCCAGCCAGATCGCCAAGGAACTTGGCGGCGTGACCCGCAATGCCGTGATCGGCAAGGTGCACCGTCTGGGCCTGTCGAACCGCGCCACGTCCGGTGGCAGCGCCAAGGCCGAAGCCAAGCCAAAGGCTGCGGCCAAAGCGGCGCCCAAGGCCAAGGCAGAGCCCAAGACCGAAAGTGCCGAGCCCAAGACCGAAGCGGCAGCACCGCCCAGATCGACGCTGCCCGCGCGCAAGCAGATCATTCCCGCCGGGCAACCGCTGCCCCCGCAGCCATCCGCCAACGAGATCAGTCCGGAGGCATTGGCCAAGGTCAATGAAGTTGAGAAAAAGGCCAAGAAGATCAGCCTGATGGAACTGACCGAACGGACCTGCAAGTGGCCTGTCGGTGATCCCGCGACTGAAAAATTCTGGTTCTGCGGACTGCCTGTGCAACAGGGCAAGCCCTATTGCGAGGCGCATGTGGGCGTGGCGTTCCAGCCAATGTCTGCGCGCCGGGACCGTCGGCGGTAAAAGTCCGACGGCGCAGGCGCGTTACCTGAGCAGTCGCTGCCACCACGTGCGCTCCGGCACACCCGGGATGCGCCTGATTTCAACGTCGCTCTCTTGCCTCAATGCCGTCAGAAAGGCTGTGTTGCCCCCCTGGCTTTGCGGCAGCTTGACTTTGTGGAAACGTCTTTCGCCGCCCTCTTTGTAGATTGGCACAAGGATCTCGGCGATTGTATCGGGGCCCATCCGCATGCCGTCGGCATCCCGGTGCGTGACACGCCTAAGGCGAAGGTCAAACCGGCTGAGCTCATCGAACCGGATCTTGAGATCGCGCGTCGAGAACTTTCGAACCACAAGATGATCCGGATAAAGCCGCAATGGCTGCAGCAGCACCGCGCGCGCCGTCAGATAGGATACTCCGATCAGACCAAGCCCGAGAAGCACGTCAAGACCAAAGCGCCCTTCCAGAAAAAGACCGATAAAGCACAGGAACAGACCGATTAGCGTCATCGCGACAAGCGATATGACAACCATCGCCAGCATGAGCTTGGGCATCTCATAATAGACCGGCACCTTGTTGCGATAATCATGATGACGGCTAAGGCCGAGATAATTCATGTCCTGGGTCTCCTGCGATCAAATCTACCACTCAGTAATGCGGCCCGCGTCGCGCCTCCATACACCGACAAGGGCCTTGAACATCAATGCATTAACTCAATCGGCAAATAATGTGCTGGGTCCGGGTGCCGTTCAAGCCCCTTTTTCCGAAACGTGTCAGGCGCGCCTGCAACAAACCCCACACAGCAGTGAGTTGCCAATTACAGGCCTGCATGGTTGATACCGTGATATCGTACCAGCAAAGGCCTGACACATGCCCGACACCATCCGCGCCGCCGACGCCCTTGCCCGCCGCCTTTATGCTGCGGGATGCCGCACCGCTTTTGGCATGCCCGGCGGCGAAGTGCTGACGCTACTCGACGCGCTGGAACAGGCTGGTATCCGGTTCATTCTGGCCAAACACGAAAACGCTGCCGGCTTTCTGGCCGAGGGCGTGCATCACCGCGATCACGCCCCCGCAATACTGGTCGGGACCATCGGTCCGGGCACCCTGAACGGTGTGAACACCGTCGCCAACGCGTTGCAGGATCAGGTGCCTCTGATCGTGCTGTCGGGCTGCGTGGATGCGGCAGAGGCGCAGACATATACCCACCAGGTGGTCGACCAGCAGGCGGTCTTTCGCCCGCTCACCAAGGCCAGCTTTTCGCTGACCGCGGATGCCGCGCATGTGATCGCAGACAAGGCCGTCACCATTGCGACGGAAGGGGCCCACGGACCGGTTCATATCGACGTGCCCATCAGCGTGGCAAACACGCAGGTCTCCGCCACAGCGCCCCCTGCCCGCGCACCGGGGTCGCCCTCTGCCCCGCATGGCGCTGATCTGGAAACGGCGCGCGGATGGCTTGCCGCCGCCCGGCGCCCCGTGATCATCGCAGGCGTCGGCGCACTTAATCAGCATGCGGATCACGCGGTCCTGCACTTTGCCGAAAAACATGGCGTACCGGTCATCACCTCGTACAAAGCCAAAGGCATCATCCCGGAAGATCACGCGCTGGCACTGGGCGGCGCGGGGCTGTCCCCGCTGGCTGACCAGACGCTGGTCCCTTTCGTGCAATCGGCGGATCTGATCCTGTGCGTGGGGTACGACCCGGTGGAAATGCGCCCCGGCTGGCGCGACATCTGGCAGCCCGACACCCACAAAGTGATCGACATCCAGCCCGTACCTAACCACCACTACATGCATCAGGCGACGCTCAACTTTGTGACCGATAGCGCCGCGACGCTCGCTGCCCTCAGCGACGGAATTCAACCTGTCGAAACATGGCAGGGCAATGAGATCGCGCAGGCCCGGGCCGACCTGCTCAAGGCGTTCCCCAAAGACGAAGACTGGGGTCCCGCCGCCATCATCGGTACCTGCCGCACGGTGCTGCCGCGCGACGCGCTTGCCAGTGCGGACAGTGGCGCACATCGCATCCTGCTGAGCCAGATGTGGGAATGCTATGAGCCGCGCGGCATGATGCAATCTTCGGCGCTTTGCACCATGGGCTGCGCCCTACCGCTGGCCATCGGGGCCAAGATGGCCGCCCCCGACCGCGATGTGGTCTGTTTCACGGGCGATGCCGGTTTTCTGATGGTCGCGGGCGAGCTTGCCACTGCAGCCGAACTCAAGGTCGCACCCATCTTCGTGGTCTTTGTCGATGCCTCCCTTGCACTGATCGAGAAGAAGCAGCGCGAGCGACAGTTGACCAATCACGGCGTGGACTTTGCTGAACATGATTTCGCCGCCATGGGCCGCGCATTCGGGGGCGCGGGTTCCACGGTACGGACCCGCGCGGAACTGACCGCAGCCCTTCAAGCCGCACGGCAGGCAGAAACGTTCACCGTGATCGCCGCCATGATTGATCGGGGGGCCTATGATGGCCGCATCTAAAGGCGCGCTTGAGGGCCTGTTTATCCTCGACCTCTCCCGCATTCTGGCAGGTCCGACCTGCACTCAATTGCTGGGCGATCTCGGTGCGACCGTCATCAAGGTCGAAAACCCCAAAACCGGGGGCGATGACACGCGCGGTTGGGGACCGAACTATGCCCTGGACGCTGAGGGCAAGCGCACTGACCTTTCCGCCTATTTCATGGCCGCCAATCGCAACAAGCGCTCGATCGCGGTCGATATCGCCACAGAAGACGGCCAGCAAATCATCCATCAGCTCGCCGCCCGAGCCGATGTGGTCATCGAAAACTTCAAACCCGACGGGCTCAAGAAATATGGGCTGGATCACGAGAGCCTTCTCAGCAAACATCCCGCGCTCGTCTACTGCTCCATCTCCGGGTACGGACAAACCGGACCGAACCGCAGCCAGCCGGGGTATGACCTGATGGCGCAAGGCTTTGGCGGCATCATGGCAATCACCGGCGACCCTAAGGGGGTGCCGACCAAGGTTGGCGTGGGCATCGCAGACGTGATGTGCGGGATGTACGCCACCATCGGCATTCTCGCCGCCCTGCGCCACCGTGATGCGACGGGCGAAGGGCAACATATCGATCTGGCCCTTGTCGACGCACAAATGGCATGGTTGATTAACGAAGGCTGCAACTACCTCGTCTCGGGTCAAGAACCTGAGCGGCGCGGCAACGCCCACCCCAACATCGTGCCCTACGACACCTTTGAATGCAGTGACGGCCACTTTCTGCTGGCCGTCGGCAATGACGCGCAATTCGCCCGCTTTTGCGATGTGCTGGAGATCGCGGATGTCGCCGCAGATCCGCGTTTCACCACCAACCAAAGCCGCATCGAAAACCGCGAAGCCCTGATGCCGCTGATCCGACCCGCGATGAAACGGCTGACACGGGACGACGTGATGACCCGGCTGCGCGGGGTTAAGGTGCCCTGCGGCCCGATCCACACGATTGGCGAAGCGCTGACCTCGGATCAGGCGCGCGCGCGCGGCGCCGTGGTCGACATGCCCCGCGCCGACGGCGATGACCTGCGCCTGCTGGCCAACCCTCTCAAGCTCTCTGCCACACCGGTGCGCTATGACCGCCCGCCCCCCCACATCGGGCAGGATACCGACGACGTGCTAAGGGAATGGGCCATTCCCAAAGATCAGAACCGCGACGGATAGTAGTGCATCATGCATTGAACGTCCTGTTCGTGCTGAAAAGCCTCCGGATGTGCCTCCATCATTTCCAGCACAAAGGCGCGCCGCGCGCGGTCTTGCTGATCTGAACACGCGGGCTTTGCCCCCGAATGACCAAGACCACCAAAGGCCCGGAAGAGACGCCAGAATGGCCGCAGCCGAAGTGTTTCCAAAAGCATCTCAAGGCCCTCCGCCATAGGTTTTGACCTCTCAAAACTACGCCCTGAAGCGGCACGCTGGTATCGCTCAAGATTTTGTGTTGTTCTACAAAAATGAAGAGCGATTTCTCCAATTGGTCAGACGTCCGCATCTTCCTTGCGGTCTTTCGGCAGGGCTCCACCCTTGCTGCCTCTCGCATTTTGGGCATTGCTCAGCCCACCGTCGCCCGCCGCATCGACGCGCTTGAGGCCGCCACAAACCTGACCCTCTTTGAGCGCGACACGCGCGGCTTCAAACCCACACACGCCGCCCGCGATCTTTTTCCGCTGGCCCAAGAGATCGAAGCGGCAACAGCGGCCTTTGCCAAAAGCGCACAGGCCCTGACTGAACCCCGAACGATCCGCATCACCGCGCCGGGCACTTTCGCAGACTGCGTGCTGGACCTATTCAGTGACTTTTCCGCCGCTAACCCCAACATCGCATTCGACTTCGTCCCCAGCATCCGGGTGCTGGACCTGTCTAAAGGCGAGGCAGACATCGCCGTCCGCGTGACCGCGGATGTTTCGGACGGCAGCCTGATCTGCCGCAAGATCCGCACCGCAAAATGGGCACTTTTTGGCAGTCAGCGCTATGCAGACGAACGCGGCTTCCCAAAGTCCGAGGATGATTTCCGCGGCCACCGCTTTGTGACCTTTGAACACGCCGACGTCCCCGATTACCTGCACCGCTGGCTCACAGACCGTGTTACCGCCGATCAGATCGTCCAATCCTTCAGGGACGTTGACCTGATGCAGGCGGCCATCCGGTCAGGACAGGGGCTGGGCCTGGTCAATATCCGACAAGCCCAGTTTGATGCCGCGCTCATGGCCTGTTTTGGCCCCATCGATGCCCTGTCGCGATCGCACATGCTGCTGATCTCTCCCGACGCGTATCGCCGACCCGAGGTCAAAACCTTCGTCAAATTCTTCGCGCCGCGATACGCCGCCACGTTTGATCAAAGCTGACCGTACAACAGCGCGAGACCCTGTTTCGTCAGTCAAACCCCCGAATCTACGCGGATTTTCGCGCAATCCGGGCTCAATTTGCGCGGGAACTGACATAAATGCTCACGAAAGCAGCGCAGCCCTTCACGTTGACGTGTGACACGCCCATGTAGCGTTCATCGGTGCCCATTTAGCAGTTACTGATGTCTGAACCGACGAGACCGCAAAGGGCCAACCTAATGAAGAGTGATATCTGCAACGCACCGCTAAGCCTGAAATCGGCGGCGGCCCTGTCACAATGGAATGACATGGTGCGTGCCTTTCTGGCACACACGCCCGCGACCCCGACACACCTGGGTGCCGTGCTTGAGGCAGAGCCTGAGTTCGCCATGGGCCACGCGGCACGCGGTCTGTTCTCTTTGATGATGGGCCGGGCAGAGCTTTGGGACGTCGCCGAAGCAGCACGCACCGCCGCCCACAAGGCACGCGAGGCCGGTCCGATCACACCGCGCGAAGAACTTTGGATCACAGCCCTCGATCGCTGGCTTGCCGATAGCCCCACAGGGGCTGTTGCCGCCATGGAAACTGTTCTGGCAGAGCATCCACAGGATTCGCTCTCAGCCAAAGTCAGCCACGCCATCCGCTTCATTCTTGGCGATGGGGTAGGCATGCGCCAGTCGATCGAACGCATTCTGCCTGCTCATGGGCCTGACCATCCCCTGCGTGGCTACATGATGGGTTGCCACGCGTTCACCCTTGAGGAAACCGGCGACTATGCCGCCGCCGAAAGAACGGGCCGCACCGGATTGATCCACGCGCCCGACGATGCCTGGGGCCTGCATGCCGTGGCACATGTCCATGACATGCGCGCCGAACCCGACGCAGGGATCAGGCTGATCGAAGAACACAAAAGCGCATGGGACGGATCAAACAACTTCCGCTACCACGTGTGGTGGCACAAGGCCCTGTTGCATCTCGACCGGGGCGAGCACGAGACCGCGCTGGCCCTCTATGACAGCCAGATCCGCGCCGATAAGACGGATGACTACCGCGACATCGCCAATGCTACCTCTCTGCTGATGCGACTTGAACTTGACGGCTGGGATGTGGGTTCCCGCTGGGCGGAGCTTGGCGCGCTGGCCGCGAACCGCATCGACGATGGCTGCGTCGTCTTTGCCGACCTGCATTACCAACTGGCGCTCGCAGGGGCCGAAAACCGCGCCGCTCTCTCCGCCATGACAGCTCGCTTTGCCCGTGACGCCCGGCAAACCGGTGACATGGCCGAACGTGTGATCAACCCCGGTGTAACGGCGCTCGCCGGTCTGAACGCCTTTGCCGAAGGCAGATATCGCGATGCCTTCCTGAAACTTGCCGCCGCCCGACCCC
Organism: Sulfitobacter aestuariivivens; assembly: GCF_014763045.1. GTDB lineage: Bacteria > Pseudomonadota > Alphaproteobacteria > Rhodobacterales > Rhodobacteraceae > Sulfitobacter > Sulfitobacter aestuariivivens. The sequence continues at coordinate 15,782 of NZ_JACTAG010000001.1, read as the reverse complement.
GCATGCAGTGCATCGGCGGCAGCCACGCCCAGCGCGACGTTTTCGAACGGATTACCATAGACGCGGGCCTGCGGGCGGGCCACTTCGATGAAACCGAAACAATTCTGCTAGAACGCCTTGCCCTGCGCGGCGGTCACGAGGACCAATTTGCCGCCAGCCGCTTTGCCCGTCTTGCCGAAGTGCGCCGCATCCCCGCACAGTAAGGCACACCGACTTTGCCACCGACGCAATACCGACGTAATACCGACGTGACACCGACCCCGATTCCAGGCCCTCTATGACCGCTGCCGACACCCACGCCATCCCGTCCCGTCCGGTGACCGCCCTTGGCGCGTCGTCAGGTGCGCGCGTGCGCGATCTGCGGCTGGATTTCTTTCGCGGCATCGCGATGTTCATCATCCTGATTGCCCATACACCGGGCAATTTCCTGACCTCCTGGATCCCCGCCCGCTGGGGCTTTTCGGACGCGACCGAAATCTTTGTTTTCTGCTCGGGCATGGCCAGTGCCATCGCTTTTGGCGGGGCGTTTGACCGCATGGGTTGGGTGCTGGGCTCGGCACGCGTGGCTTTCCGCGTCTGGCAGGTTTACTGGGCCCACGTGGGTCTGTTCTTTGCCACCCTCGCACTCACGGTCTTCCTGACCGATCTGGACATCACGGGCCGCAATTACTGGGGCCAGCTGAACCTTTGGATGATGTTTGTCGAAAGTGACAAATGGGACAATCCAGATATCCTGCTCAGCTTCATGACCCTGCGCTATGTGCCCAATTACTTCGACATCCTGCCGATGTATATGGTCGTGCTGATCGGCATGCCGGTAATCATGTGGCTCAGCCGGTACAGCCTTTGGTTCGTGGCCGCTTTTGTCGGGATTGTCTGGCTGATGGCCCAGAACGCGCTGATGATCGCGCTCGGTCTGGGGGCCTATCATCTTGAATTTCCAGCAGAACCCTGGACAGACCGCCAGTGGTTCTTCAATCCCTTTGGCTGGCAATTGATCTTTTTCACCGGCTTTGCCTTCATGCGCGGCTGGTTGCCCAAACCGCCCGTGACCACATGGCTGATCGTGCTGGCGACCGTGATCGTGATTGCCAACATCCCGCTCAGCAACATCGGAATCCGAGAGTTCGGATTTGACTGGGCCCGCGAGTGGCGCAGCGACTACAAGGCACTGATCAGCAAATCTGATTTCGGCATCCTGCGGTATGTGCATTTCCTCAGCCTCGCCTACCTTGCCTGGGTCGCCGCAGGCGACAAGGGCGCGCGGCTGCTGGCACAGGGCACAGGTGTTTTGTCCCGAATTTGGGACCAGATCCTCGCCATCATCCTCAAGGTTGGTCAGCAATCGCTGGCTGTCTTTGTCGTATCGATGTTCACCGCCCGCATTATGGGATTTGCCATGGACGTGCTCGGCCGTGACACAGTGACATCGCTGATGGTCAACCTCGCAGGCGCCTGCGTGCTGGTGGCGACGGCCTATGTCGCGGGCTGGTTCAAGTCCCAGCCTTGGCGCGCCAGGAAGGGGGCCTCGTAATGCTGCGCCGCGATGTCCTCAAATCCCTCATGGCGCTGGCCGTCGTGCCCACCGCCAGCTACGCCCAAGAACCCGGCCTGAGCCTAGGTGATGAGGTGACCCCCTTCAGCGCCGGCATTCTTGTCGAGCGTGCGCGCATCATGGCCACCCAGTCCTATGTACCCCGGCCCCAGATTCCGGCCAGCTGGCGTGATCTGACCTATGACCAGTATCGCAAAATCTGGTTCGACGCGCGCAATGCATTGTGGGAAGATACCGACCGTCCCCAACGCGTCGACGTCTTTCCCCCAGGTCTCTATTTCCCGCAGGCCGTGGCCCTGAACGTGGTCGAAAACGGTCAGGCCCGCGCCGTTGGGTTTGATATGGATGTCTTTGACACCACGGACAAATTTCCCGATGTCGAGATCGACGATACACTGGGCTACTCGGGCCTTCGCCTGCGGGCGGAGCTTGAAAAGAAGGGCATCTTTCAGGAATACGCTGTCTTTCAGGGCGCCAGCTATTTCCGGGGCATTGGTACCGGCGAGACGTACGGCATCTCGGCCCGCGGGCTGGCACTGAAAACCGGCGATCCGATGGGCGAAGAATTCCCGGATTTCACCGCCTTCTGGCTAGAAGCGCCCAACCCGGAAAGTGCCACGCAAGTGCTTCACGCCCTGCTCGACAGTCCTTCGATCACCGGTGCTTACACCTTTGAGATCACACATGGCCCGGTGCTGGAAATGAAGGTCAGCGCCCAGCTCTTCGCCCGCGAAGATGTGACCCATATGGGTGTTGCGCCCCTGACTTCCATGTTCCTTTTCGACGATACCATGCGGCAGCGTTTTTCTGATTTCCGTCCCGCGGTGCACGACAGTGACGGTCTGCTCATTCACAATGGCGCGGGCGAGATCATCTGGCGGCCCCTGCACAACCCAACGCGCCTGCAGATCAGCGCCTTCAGCGACAATAATCCGCGCGGCTTTGGCCTGTTGCAGCGCAAGCGCGAATACTCTGATTTCACAGATCTGGAATCGCTGTATCACAACCGTCCCTCTGTCTGGATCACCCCCGGGGAAGGCTGGGGGCGCGGGTCTGTCACCCTGGTCGAAATCCCCGCAGACCTTGAGATTTACGACAACATCGTCGCCTATTGGCGCCCGTCCGCACGGATGGCCCCCGGCGACGCCCACAAGATGACCTACACGCTGCACTGGGGCGCGGATCCGGTGGCGGCAACGGCGGATGTGCCGGTCAAGGTGCTGAATACGGCCAAGGGTGGACGCCCCGAAGGTGGGGATATCATCGTCATCGACTTTGCGGATGGCCCGAATGTGCCCGCTGACCTCGGCGACGTTGAATTGCTGGTCCGCAGCAACGCCGGAAACGTCACGCCGGGCATCCTGCAACGCAATCCTGAAACAGGTGGTCCGCGCCTTGCGTTTACATTCACCCCCGGCGACGCGACATTGGCCGAATTTCGCGCTCAACTGCGCCTTGGTGGGGAACCTTTGAGCGAGGTCTGGCTTTATCGGTGGACCAAGCCATGAGTGATCACCGCCCCACCCTCCAGGCCATGCCGCCCCGCGCTCCGCTGTCGATGCAGGCGCAGGACTTGGCTGCCGCCCCTGCCCGACGCGCAAACCGCCAACACCCGCGCAAGTCACTGGGCTGGCGGCTGGCTGTTTTTGGCCCGGCCCTGATCGGCACTTCCCTTCTGCTTTACGGCATTTACGGCTGGCTGGCGGGCAGCGGAATGACCGGCCTTGAATGGGTACTGCTGAGCATGATTGGCGCGACGTTCGTTTGGGTGACCCTGTCAGTCAGCACCGTCGGCGTTGCCGTGACGGGCCTTCTGGCGCGGGAAAATGCGGTGACACGCAGCCCGTCAGAGGTGAACCCGATCGATGTGGCCCTCCTGGTGCCCATCTATAATGAGGTTCCGTGGGACGTTTTCGGCAATGCAACCGCCATGTTGCAGGACCTCACACGCCGGAAAGGGCCGCACAGATACACGCTTTTCATCCTTTCAGACACGCACGACCCAGAGATCGCCGCACAGGAATGGCAGGCCTTCCAGACCCTGCAGGCGACCGCCCCGGATGGCATGCGGGTCTTTTATCGCCGCCGAACTGCCAACACGGGAAAGAAGGTCGGCAACCTAGTGGACTGGATTAGTGGCTGGGGTGCGGATTATGAAGGCATGGTGGTGCTGGATGCCGACAGCCTGATGACAGGCCGCGCGATCGAACGGCTGGCATCGGAACTGTCAGGTGATCCCGATGCGGGTCTTATCCAGACCTTTCCCATGCTGATTGGGGCGGACACGCTCTTTGCCCGCCTGCAACAGTTTTCCAACATCGCTTACGGCTGGTTGCTGGCTGAGGGTCTTGCGCTTTGGGCTCGGCGCGAGGGCAATTATTGGGGGCATAACGCCATCATCCGTACCCGCGCTTTTGCGCAGAACGCAGGCCTGCCCGCGCTGCCAAGCCGCAAAGGGCGCGAGGACCTGATCCTGAGCCACGACTTTGTCGAAGCCGGTCTGCTGCGCCGCGCAGGGTGGGGCGTGCGGTTCCTGCCGCGCGTCTCGGGCAGCTATGAAGAGACGCCCGGCACGCTGGTCGACTATGTCCTGCGTGACCGTCGCTGGTGTCGGGGCAACTTGCAGCACTTGCGCCTGCTGCGCACCGCAGGGCTGCACCCGGTCAGTCGTTTCCATCTTTTTCATGGCGCGGTGGCGTATTTGTTGTCGCCGGCGTGGTTCTTGCTGCTGATATTCTGGTCACTGCTGGGCAAGGATTCCGAAACGAATGTGATCCGCTATTTCAACGAAGCAAATCCGCTTTTCCCCGACTGGCCCCCTGCCATGAGCCATATCGATAGCGCGGTTTTTCTGATCATCATGTACGCGATGCTGCTAACCCCCAAGATCGCGGGTGCCGCCATCATCGCCGCCACACCAAAGGCCACGCGTGTCTACGGCGGCCATCTGTCGTTCCTGTCGGCCTTCGCGGTCGAAGTGCTGCTGTCGGTGGCCTATGCGCCCATTCTGATGATCCAGCAAACCAAGGCCGTGCTGCGGGCAATCTTTACCCGGTCCGAGCCATGGGCGCCCCAAACCCGCGGCGTACGGTCCTATCCCTGGACCACGCTGGTCAAGTTTCATTGGGTCGAAACCCTGCTGGGGCTTTTGCTGCTATCAGGGTTGGCGGCCGGACTTATTTCGCTCTGGCTGGTGCCGATTGTGTTCAGTCTGGTGTTGGCTGTGCCCTTGTCGGCGTGCTCGTCACTGAACCTTGCCCAGCGCGCGCCGGAAGGCCTGCGGATGGACAGCCCGCATACCTTGCGGGAGCCGGGGATCGTGACACGCGCCAAGGCAGAGCGCGCCTTGATCAAAGGGGCGTTGGCAGGGTCGCGGGACGTTCCCGCAGAGTAATCGCGCCTGACTAAACACGCGCGATGCGCTGGGCTTGAGCCTATGTATCAATTGTCACTACGGGCAGCCCGCGTTTGACCCATCCGGGCCCCGCGCCAGATCCCAGCATCCCCTCTGGAACATCTAATATCCGAGTAAACCCGGCCTGTGTCATCCGCGTGGCCAGCCGATTGGACCGCACTCCGCGTGCACAAATCAGAGCAATGGGAGCATCCAGCCGCCCCGCAACCTCCGCCGCCAGCGCCTCTACAAAATCCTTGCGCCGCATATCAAGCGCCACACCGCCCTCGGGCACGCCAGTGCTGGCCCATTCGTCCGGCCTGCGGATATCGATCAACGTGATCTCTCCGGAGAGTGCTGCAGCATGAGCTTGGGGCGCGGTAAGCGCCGCATCTCCCGTACTGGCTGCGACATTGAACCAGCGCGCGGCGAGGACGCCCCCGCCAGCAATAAGAACACCACCCAGGACGAAACCCCGCCGCGACAGGCGCGACGGGGCTTTTTGCCCTTGTTGAAAGGGAGAGCGCGAAGGCTGTGTCATTTTACCGGCGCGGTGCTGCTGAATTTGGGGATCGCACGGTCTGACGCCTCTGTCGGTTCAATATTGACCCAATTGTTTTCAGCCAAGGTAATGTTGCCGGGAATATCCTCTTCCCAAAAGCCAACGACGTTCTTGGTGATGTTGAGATAAAGCTTGTTGTCAACCACGCGCCAAAGGGTCGGGTTGCCGGGCACCTTACCCCCTTTTGACACTCCGTATGCACAATGTCCGTCGTACTGAGGGGCGTACTGCGCGGGATTGGCCTCGAACCTTGCCTTGTTGTCGGCACTTGAGAAGGCGAAGGTCGCGCCATTGTATTCAGCGACGTAGTCCGCATTGCCGGGTACGGCCGCAGGCTGCGCCGAACCGACGGGGCTTTGCGGCAAGTCAAAATAGGCAACAACATCGTAACCTGAGGCGGCATAGCCGGTATCGTCGACATATTGTTCCCCCGCAAAGGCGGCTCCGGCAAAGCTGATGGCGGTGGCTGCGGCGGCGATTGTCAGGGCAAAGCGGTTCATACGGATATTCCTTTGATGATGCGTGACCGCAATCTAGGGCGACGCAAGCGGCAATGCATCCCTGCCCAACCGTTCCTCGCAAGGATGTGACGGCTGCGTGAAAGGGCGTCAGTTCCGGCAATGGTCATTTCAGGATCGGCGGCTTGGCCGGATCAGTGCCGGGCGGCATGCGCGGGGTGTGTTGCAGCCCCTCGCCTTGTGGTAGATCGAAGCGCAGGCCGACCTTTGCCAGTTTTTCGACAATGGGGTCGTTCGGCGCAAAAAATCCCACGTCCATTGCACCGGCTTCTATTCCTGAAAACGTCAGCGCCTCGGAGGCCGCGCGCACCAGCGCATCCTGCGCGCGCGCAATGGCCCCGACAAATGCCAGAAGATGCCCCGTGCCGCCGCCCTTGTACTGCACACCGACCAAGTAGGCCCCAGCCGCCATGCCGGTCGCCGTCGCCAACTTGGCGTCGATGGCAGTGATCAGCGCCTCGGGCAACCCTTTTGGGGGCAACAGCGTGTCGATGTCCGCTTCTACCTCACCCGGCGCATGCGCGAGCGTATCGCGCAACCACGCCACAGCCCCCGCCGGCAGAAGGATCTCCGAGGGTGCTACCCCGATATTTATCGCCATGCCTAGCGGCTGGTCTTGCAGCATCCCGGCAACTGCACGGCCCGACAAGGCCACAAAAGGTGCATTGTCGCCCACGTGCGCTGCCAGACGGGATGCACGGTCAAACACCATGACATAGCTGTCCTCATAGAGGACCGGTGTTACCTGGTCTGCGTCGGGCTCGGCCTCAAGCAGCATGTACAGTTCCGCGTCCGCGATCCGTTCGTAAAACCGCAAACGCGCAGCATCATCAGCCTCATCCGCCATCATCGCGGCGTGGGCTTCATCCAGCGGGGTCGTTTCAGTCATCCAACACCTCCGACACGGCGGCTCGCAGGCGCGGTAGCACCTGCGCCTCGAACCACGGGTTCTTCCTCAGCCATCCGGTATTGCGCCACGACGGATGTGGCAAGGCAAAGACGCCATCGGGGTGATCACGCCAATCTGCCACCGCAGACGTAACCGTGCGGAATTCCGGCAAATGCCAGCGCATCGCATACCCGCCGATCAGCACCGTCAGACGGACATCTGGAAGCATGGCAAGGGCGTCCTCCCGCCAGGTCCGTGCACAGACACGGGGCGGCGGCAGGTCACTGCCCTTTGCGTCATAGCCCGGGAAGCAAAAGCCCATGGGCACGATCGCTACCTTGGAACGGTCATAGAACGTGGGTTCATCCAACCCCAGCCAGTCGCGCAGGCGTTTGCCCGACTGGTCCCAGAAGGGTGTGCCAGCCTCGTGGACGCGAAGCCCTGGTGCCTGGCTGGCGATCAGCAGTTTCGCACCCGGCGCAAACCACACGATCGGGTTCGGCCTATGGCGCGTGGCCGTGGCTGCAAACCGCTCTGTACATAAGGTGCAGGCGCGCAAGTCGTCTCGTATGTCGGTCATCCTTGGCAAGATACGTCGCGACGCGGAATTGCCAACACCGTGCACTCATTTCGTGAATCATCGAAATAAAGGTTGCGCGCGAGGATTCATTTCGATATTTCTAGAAATATGAAACAAGAAACATCCCTTACACCTGAGCTGACCCTTGCCGCTACCAGCTTTGCTGCGCTTGGTTCGGAGCAACGTTTGTCAGTTCTGCGCGCGTTGGTCCGTGCCGGCCCTGACGGGTTGAGCATCGGTGCGCTGGGCGACCGCACGGGCGTCACAGGCTCTACCCTCACCCATCACTTGAAACTTCTGGCCGCTGCCGGTCTGGTCAAACAGGAACGTCAGGGCCGCAGCATCATATGCGCAGCCGTCGCGTATCAAGAGGTAGAGGCGCTCGCGCATTTCCTGCTGACCGAATGCTGTGCGGATGCAGAACACCCTGACAAGGATCACGACCATGGCTGATGCAACGCAAACCGACGTGCGCTCAAGGTCTTTCAGACCAAATGCCTGGCACGCCACGATAGCGCTTCTTGCGCTCGTTGCCCTCCTGGACGGGCCTCAGTTCTGGCCGACCCTGTCCTTTTCGGTCAACGCAATTCTACATACTGCGCCGTTCATTGCCTTCGCGGTCTTGGCAGTGGCCTATCTCAAGGCAAGCGGGGCTGAAACGCTCCTTGCGCGCGCCTTTGAGGGAAACCCGGCGAGGATGATCGTGATGGCGGCCCTTTTAGGCGGGCTATCCCCATTTTGTTCGTGCGAAGTGATCCCCTTTATCGCGGCGCTGCTGGCGGTTGGGGCACCCCTGGGCGCGGTCATGGCTTTCTGGCTTGCATCACCCCTTATGGATCCGGCCATGTTCGCGATCACTTCGGGCACGTTGGGGTGGGAATTTGCGGTGGCCAAGACCGTGGCCGCGGTCGGCCTTGGGCTTTTCGGAGGCTTTGGCGTGATGTTGGCGGCGCGGACACCAGTCTTCGTTGACCCCTTGCGTGAACGTCCAGCCATTGGTGGCTGTTGCGGCGTTCAAAAGCCATTTTCGGGGGCACCCGTCTGGGCCTTCTGGAAAGAACCGGCACGCCGAGAAACCTTCCGGGATACCGGAATGGAAAACGCACTTTTCCTACTGAAATGGCTCACACTGGCCTATGTGATCGAAGCGCTGATGCTGCATTATGTCCCGGCCGATCTGATTGCGGGCATTCTTGGCGGAGATGGTGCAATGCCTATCCTGCTGGGCGCACTGGTGGGGGCGCCGGCCTATCTGAACGGCTATGCGGCGGTGCCTCTGGTCGACGCGCTGCTTGCGCAGGGCATGACGCAGGGGGCTGCCATGTCCTTTGTGATTGCCGGCGGCGTCAGCTGCATTCCAGCAGCAATCGCGGTCTGGGCGCTGGTCAAGCCCCGCGTTTTCATGGCCTACCTTGGTTTTGCAATCACCGGTGCGGTCATCGCAGGTGGTCTGTGGCAAGCGATAGTCTGAATTCCCCCCAGATCAAAACTTCAAAAGGTGCGGCATGCCGCACCTTTTGCTTTTGTCGCAACATACATCACGCGACCCGGCTCTCCGCCCAATGGACATTGTACTTATTGGGCAATTTAAGACATAATGTAGCCAAGATCGGCGCATAGACCCTTAAGAAACCTCTGCTAAAAGAGGACAGGCAAACAAGACCCGACAGCAAAGACCGGAGCAGGCGATGCTGGAATTCGAGAATGTATCCAAGTCCTTCTGGACGGGATCCCAACACAAGGTCATCCTTGATCGGGTCTCTTTCAGTGTGGAGTTGGGTAATTCTCTGGGCATTCTCGCCCCCAACGGCACGGGCAAAACCACGCTGATCAACATGATGGCCGGCCTCGAAAAACCTGATGAGGGTGAAATCAGGCGCGGCTGCAATATATCATTTCCACTGGGTTTCATGGGCGGTGTCGTTTCCAAGGTTTCGGCCATGGAAAATGCCCGCTATATCGCGCGGCTTTATGGGCTGGACCCTGACTATGTGGAAAGTTTCTGCCGCTGGTTATGCAATCTTGGCGAATACTTCGATCAACCGCTGGGCACCTACTCAGCCGGTATGCGCTCACGCTTTTCCTTTGCGCTGATGCTGGCGCTTGATTTTGATATGTACCTCATCGACGAGGGCATGCCAGCGACCACAGATGTGGAATTCAACCGCAAGGCAGGCGAGATCCTGCGAGAGCGTTTGCGCACCACCACCATCATCATCGTCTCGCACCAGGCCGAGACACTTGAAAAATTCGCACGTTCCGCTGCTGTCCTTCTGGGCGGACAACTGTACATGTTTGACACCTTGGAAGAGGCAAAACAGCTTTATGACTACGAAACCCAAGGCTAGAAAATTCCGGATCAAACGGAGCGCACCGTCAACCGCTGCGCCCGCGAACCCGGCACGGCCAGTCGCTGACGCGGCCGAGGGCCCGCGCCCCGTGCCAACCGCGCAGGACACCCCCAAGGCCCGCGCAGGCGAGGTGTCTTCGCCAAAGCAGGTGGGTGGAGAGCTCGACATCGACGCCATCCGCCGCGAAGGGCTGACAGGCCGCCAGTTGCGCATGGCCCGGCGGGTCGCCCAGAAATACGGCATGGCCCCCACATCAGACTTTGATGCGGTTCGCCTGCTCCGCGCGAAAGGCATTGATCCTTTCCAACGCTCCAACATGCTGGAACTGGTGGTCCCTCAAAAAAGTGACGACGCCGGAAAGGATGTTGCGGAAACCCAACCACAAGGTCACCAGAAGGGCCGCGTACAACTTCCCCAGACCCTGCCTGCGGGCGGTGCCAACCTTCCCTCAACTGAGCTGAGCCCCGCAGAGCGGCGCCATCGCGAAATTGGCGATATCCAACGCGACATCTCGCGCCGCCGTCGCCGCAAGATGGGCCTCTTGATGGTTCGACTGGCATTCTTCGTGTTCCTGCCGACCTTTGCGGCGGGATATTATTTCTACAAGATCGCCACCCCGATGTACGCAACCACCAGCCAGTTCCTGATCATCCAAAGCGAGGGTGGCGGGGGAACAAGCCCGCTGGGCGGCCTGCTGCCGACCCAGTTTGCAACCAGCCAAGACAGCATTGCGACGCAGGCTTTTCTGCAGTCCAAGGATGCCATGCAGCGTCTGGATCGGGATGCGGGATTCAAACAGCATTTTTCCGACCCCAGTATCGATCCCGTTCAGCGGCTTGAAGCCGACCCAACTAACGAAGAAGCTTACAAGATCTATAAAAAGAACGTGAAAATCGGCTTTGATCCGACCGAAGGCGTCATCCGGATGGAAGTTGTTGCAGCTGATCCGCAGGTCTCCTCCGCGTTCTCTCAAAGCCTGATCGATTATGCTGAAGAACGTGTGAACGACCTGTCCAAACAAAAGCGCGCGGACAGCATGCGCGACGCAGGCATTGCTTTTGAAGAGGCGCAGCAAAAGCGCCGCGATGTACAAGAACAGTTGATCCAGCTTCAGGTCAAAAACGGCGTCGATCCTCAGGCCGAAATCGCCGCGATCCGCACCCAGATTACCACCTATGAGAGTTTGCTGATCGACAAGCAGCTGGCCCTTGCCGCCCTTCTCGACAACACCCGCCCTAACCGTGCCAAGGTGGACGGCGCTCAAGGGGACGTGCGGCGGCTGGAGGAACAGCTGACGAAATTGAATGAGCGCCTGAATTCCGCGACACAGGGCGAGGATTCTCTGGCCCAACGCGCGGTAGAACTGCAGTTGGCCCAGGCCGACCTCGCAGCTGCCGATATGGTGTTGCAGTCTGCACAAACAGCCATGGATCAGGCCAGGACCGAGGCCAACAGGCAGGTCCGCTATCTCACCGTCGCGGTCGAGCCTGTCGCCCCGGAAGAACCCACCTATCCGCGTAAGTTTGAAAACACGATCCTTGCCTTCCTGATCTTTGCCGGTATCTACCTGATGCTGTCCCTGACCGCATCCATTCTCAGAGAGCAGGTAACCTCATGACACAAGTCCCCGTCGGGCGCCTCCTGATCGGCAATGATCGCCCCCTGACCGTGATCGCTGGCCCCTGTCAATTGGAAAGCGAAGACCACGCGCAGATGATCGCAGGCACAATGAAAGAAGCCTGTGCAGCCGCAGGCGCGCAGTACGTGTTCAAGGCCAGTTACGACAAGGCCAACCGCACATCGCTGCACGGCAAGCGCGGTCTTGGCATTGACGAAGGCCTCAGGGTGCTGGCCTCTGTGGCACAAGCAAACGATGTGCCCGTTCTCACAGACGTGCATACCGAAGAACAATGCGGTCTTGCAGGTGATGTCGTCGACATCCTGCAGATCCCTGCTTTTCTCTGTCGTCAGACCGACATGCTACTGGCCGCGGGCAAGACCGGCAAAGCGGTGAACGTCAAAAAGGGTCAATGGCTTGCCCCGTGGGAAATGGGCAATATCGTCGACAAAATCAAATCAACCGGCAACGAAAAGATCCTGCTGACGGAACGCGGGACCTCCTTTGGATACAATGCGTTGGTCGCGGACATGCGCGGCCTGCCGCAGATGGCGCAAACGGGATACCCTGTGGTGATGGATGCCACCCATGCTGTCGCCTCACCCGGCGGCAAAGGCACCTCGTCTGGCGGGCAGCGCGAATTCGCCCCCGTGCTGGCGCGTGCGGCTGTTGCCATCGGTGTGGCCGCCGTCTTCATGGAAACACATGAGGATCCCGACACCGCGCCAAGCGATGGCCCTAATATGATCTACCTCAGCGACATGCCCGCATTGGTCAGCACCTTGATGAAATTCGACGCGCTTGCCAAAGAGCATCCGCTGACCTTCTGATAGATGAAAAAAGCGAACACCACAGTCACGCCAAACACATGGGGTTTCCTGCGCGATCCGATGATCGCCCCGACCGGATTCCGCGAATATGACGCGCGCTGGCAATATCCCGAGGGCATTAACCTGCCCGGCATGACGGCCCTGGGACTGGGCCTTGGCACGCAAATGCAGCAACGCGGGATCAGGCCCGAGATCGCCGTCGGCAACGATTACCGCGACTATTCGCTATCGATCAAAAACGCCCTGATGCTGGGTCTGATGCAAGCTGGCATTCACGTCAAAGACATCGGCCCCGCGCTCAGCCCAATGGCCTATTTCTCGCAGTTTCACCTTGATGCGCCAGCAGTCGCCATGGTCACCGCCAGCCATAATCCAAACGGGTGGACCGGTGTGAAGATGGGGTTTGAGCGTCCCCTGACCCATGGACCGGAGGAGATGGCAGAGCTGCGCGATATCGTGCTGAACGGTGCATTTAAACCCCAACCCGGCGGCGCATATACGTTTGTCGACAACGTGGTCGACGCCTATCTGGATGACCTTGTGGGTGACTTTACGATGACCCGTCCCCTCAAGGTCGTTTGCGCCACAGGCAATGGCACAGCCTCGCATTTCGCACCGCGATTGTTTGAACGCCTCGGCGCCGACGTCGTCGAGAGCCACACAACGCTGGATTACACCTTCCCGCACTACAACCCAAACCCCGAAGCCATGGAAATGCTGCACGACATGTCGGCGGCAGTGGTCGCCTCGGGCGCGGACCTCGCCCTTGGCTTTGACGGTGATGGCGATCGCTGCGGTGTGGTGGACGATGAGGGCCACGAGATTTTTGCCGACAAGGTCGGCGTCATCCTGGCCCGCGATCTGGCCAAGCAACATCCCGGCGCCACCTTCGTCGCGGATGTCAAATCCACCGGCCTGTTCGCATCCGACCCGGAACTGCAAAGGCACGGCATCAAGGCCGACTACTGGAAAACTGGCCACAGCCACATGAAGCGCCGCGTCAAGGAACTTGGCGCGCTGGCCGGGTTCGAAAAATCAGGCCATTACTTTTTCGCCCACCCTATCGGGCGCGGCTACGATTGCGGGCTGCGTGTGGCGGCGGAAATCTGCAAGCTGATGGACCGCAATCCGGGCAGATCCATGTCCGACCTGCGCCGTGCCTTGCCCCAGACCTGGGCCACTCCCACCATGTCTCCCTACGCCGACGACACCGAAAAATATGACATCCTCTCGCGCATCGTGGCCAAGCTGAAATCCACCCGCAGCCTCGCAGGGCGGGCCGTGACCGACATCATCACTGTCAACGGCGCGCGCGTTATTCTGGAAAATGGTGCTTGGGGTCTGGTGCGCGCCTCTTCCAATACGCCCAATCTGGTGGTGGTCTGTGAAAGCCCCCATTCAGAGATTGAAATGCGCGCCATCTTCAAAGATCTGGATGCGATCATCCGCTCGGAACCGGGCATCGGCGACTACGACCAGACCATCTGACCTTTCTCTGGCCAAAACATTCCCAGAGCGCGAGACAGCGTCTCGCAACCGAATTGTCGGAGAAAATTCAATAAAATAGCGCGCGGGCTTGCCCGCTCACTCCGACAGCACGGCCTGACAAAACGCCGACATCAATGCGGCATCCTTAACCCCCGGAGACGTTTCAACACCAGAGGACAAATCCACCTGACGCGCGCCGGTCATGGCAATCGCCTGACCGACGTTGTCGGGTGTCAGACCACCGGCCAGCATCCAGGGCACATCCCAGCGTCGGCCTGCGATCAGTCGCCAGTCAAAGGGCAAACCATTACCACCAGGCAATACCGCACCACGGGGGGGCTTGGCGTCAACGAGGATCTGATCAGCAACACGCGCGTAGGCCTCGAGGGACGGCAGGTCATCTGCATCCCGCACGCCAACCGCCTTCATCACTGGCAGGCCAAAGCGGGCTTTCACCTCCAGAACCCTTTCAGGGCTTTCGTGGCCGTGAAGCTGGATCATGTCCAACGGGACCTCGTTCAGCAGGGCCTCCAGCACATCATCTTCCATATCGACCACAAGCCCGACCTTGCACACGCCGATGGGCACGTCTACGGCCAGCGCGGCAGCCTGCGTGGGGCTCACATACCGTGGGGATTTTGGAAAGAAATTGAACCCGAGATATCGCGCGCCTGCATCTGCCGCCGCCTTGCAGGCAGCCGCGTCCTTCAATCCGCAAATCTTGATATTTATACCCGACATGGCCCAGGACTTAGCTGGCCTCGTCCAAAAGCGCCAGCACCTCATCCTTGCCTTTGTGCTTTTCGCCCTTCAGCCGCGCCACTTCACGCTCAAGCCGTCGGGTCTCCCGCGCAAGACGCGCCTTTTCGGCCCTCTCGCCGTGCTCCCGGATCCATTCCCAGACGAACCCGACCAACAGGCCGGCAACAATGCTGCCCAAAATCACCAGAAACAAAGGAAGCTGAACAGAAGGTGTCACTGCAAACCAACCGGCCACTTCCTGAGGCAGAACCTCAAGCTCGACCATATCGCGATTGGCCAGCGCGACCGAAATCAGCGCCAAGGCAAAAATGGCAATGCAGATATAGCGAATGTAGCGCATTCAGGCTTTCCCGTTCAGACGATCCCTGAGCAGCTTGCCGGTCTTGAAGAAAGGGACATGCTTCTCTTCTACATGAACGGTTTCACCCGTCCGTGGGTTCCGTCCAACCCTCGCATCACGCTTCTTGACAGAAAATGCGCCAAATCCGCGCAGCTCCACCCGGTCCCCTTTGGCCATCGCGCCCGTAATCTCGTCAAAGATGGTATTCACGATCCGCTCTACATCCCGTTGATACAAATGTGGATTGTCGTCCGCAATCTTCTGGATCAGTTCCGATCGGATCATCGCGATATCCCCCCCGAGATGTGTCTATTTGCAAAGGTCTGCACCCGACTATAGGGCCAAAGCACGCAACCGTGAAGGTATGCAGCGTGCAATCCTCACCCTTTTTGCGCTCAGAACACCCTGTATTGGCGGGTTTTTTCCGGGATCACGGCGAAAGCCCCAGCCTTCAGGCTATCCGCCTTGATTTCATACCGGTAGTCAGAACACCGATTCGTGAACCCGTTCACCACATTACTGCGGGCTGGCATCGGACCCCGGCAAGGTCCGTCCGGACCCGAGAGAGTGCGAACTGCGAGCTGTTTGCGACAGCGCTCTCCCGTAACTATGCCGCGTCAGACCTTGGTCTGGCGCTGCAAGGCGGGCTCCGCCCTTGATTCCGTGTGGTTGGTTCAATCCGAGGTTTCGGCTAGGTCGTCCCAGCTTGGCAAAGCAGTCCTCTTGCAACCACCGCCGCACATATTGGCCGTAGGTCAGCTATGCGGAGAGTCTGTGTGGAAACTGCCGTTGTTGCCATAGAGATGGTATGATTTCTGGATTCGCTGCGGAGGCGTTCCATGGGGCAGTTTATCGAGGGTGTGGATCGATATCAGGCGATGTTGCTGCGGGAATA